>NZ_JBHOQR010000002.1:0-383319 GCF_042408815.1 Thermoflexus sp.
TGGGGGTTGCCGGGCTCGGGCGCGAGGTGGAGGCCAGGTGGTCCGTGAACAGGTAGTACAGCGTGTCCCTTTGCGCCAGCGGGTCTGCCGGCACGCGCCGCATAGCGATGCGCTGTCCGCCCGGGTGGTAGTAGTTGACGGTCTCCGCCGCTCTGGGTCTCAGGAACGAGAGGGAGAACAGGATTCTGTTGTTCAGGTGCGTGTCTGCGCCCGACTTCCCGCGAGCGCTATGGCGCCATCTCCACCTCCACCCACTCGAAGTCCGGGTTGTCCCGTCCTACCGGATCTGTGGGAGGAGAAGCCTCACTTCAGCGACGAAAACATGCTGTATGCTTCAACTTCACACTAACCGAACCGGCAACAGGTGCAATCCCTTCCAACCATGCCGAATGTACAACTCCGCCACCCGATGGGAGACCAAAATCTCCCGCCGTGGCACCGTCCCCAGACGCCCAAACCACTCCCAGGTCATTTGAAAATCCACATCCCACCGCAAGGCCTCCCGACGCAAAGGTATCATACCTCGCAGAACATGGGGATATAGTAGCGTCCCACACGCAGGACACGGCTCTGGCACATAGGGCTCATCGGCGAAGCGGCCTCCATCCACCTGTTCAGGCACCAGAGCGGGCTCGGCCACATGGGGGACGATCAACTGCCGCAGGCCGGGCATCGGCTCCCGCTTGCGTTTGCCTCGAAGCACTGGCCAGACCTCATATCCCCGAACTCCTGCCGCCTCGAACGCCTCGAGCACGTCCACCGTGCAGAACAGTTCGTAGCCCCCCCAGAAGCCGGCGAAGGCGTATAGCCTCTAAAAGGTCAGGGCGATCATAATAGACCCGTTGTGCCGCCCTCCAGATATCATCAAGACTGGCACTTGAAGTGGTGATAGGCGATCGCATATTGTCGTACCCAATCTCTCCTGGTGAGCACAATGCTGGGGATGTCAGCGGCCTTGATCTCCAGCCGCTCTGCGAACGGTTTCTCGATCAGGTGATGCACCTTATCTCCCCTGTGCCCTTGAGCCTTGGTGAGATGCCTGGCAAAAGCCCTCGCTGGTGAAGGTGCTACTCCTCCCCACGACCGCCGGAGGAGTGACTACTCCCCCTTCCTCACCTCATACACCGGTACCACCTCCCACCCCTTCACCTTGTGTTCCCGTAAAAACCTGTATACCCGTTGGGAGATGAGGACTAGGGGGTGCCCGTTAGGAAGATCACCAAATAATTCCGCAGTACGGTTGAAATCTTGAGCATTCTCCAGGACTTCAGGGGTATAATACACATCGGTCTCCTCGTAGTATCGAATCTCCCCCCAGTAGTGGGTGTGCTTCAGATAGCGGGTGGTGGTGCCGCACTCCGCACAATGCTTTACCTCCTCAAACTGGGTGGGCGGTGAAGCCATGGGGGGCAGAGTGTGCGTAACTACCAGCTGATAAAGCGGTGGCTCGCCCTCATGAGGGCGGGTGTAATGCCACACCGGCCGCAGGGTGAAGCCGGTAAACTTGGCTTCTTGAAGCCAGTGTGCCAGGCGAGGGGAGAGAATGATCTCGAAACTATAGGTGAGGGAGAGATCCCGCTTCCCCATCTTGCGGGCGTTCACCATTAGATCCCGCACCTGTTCCAGTTCGGCCCGGCAGGCGGGACAGCGCCGATGGGAGGCCTGGGGGCCTCCCTGGTAGCCATCTTTATGTAGATCATAGTAGTCATCTTCGATGGCTTGGTTGGTGAGGCGCCAGATCAACAACGGGGCCGCCTCCAGCTCGGAAGGAGTGTAGTAGCGCCAGATACTAATATAACGTGGAGCCAAATCCGGCCTTGCTCTTATCGCTTCCAAGAGCAAGCTAAAAGCCGGGCTGTTCACATCGACTTCCAAATCGAAACCCATAGGGGCTTCGTGAACCTGTTTCTGTTCCAGTCCCATTCGTTGGATTAGATGCTTCACCCATTCCCGGTTCTGTTCAATCTCGAGCGGACTTAGAGTTTGACCTTCGGGCTTCAGGAAGATCGTTGCATAGGCAATCCGCTTCATCGCTGCACTCCCAATCGCTCAAAGTATGGCCAGATCACCTCCAGCCAGTCTTCATGACCCAATTCGCGGTAAACCTTCCAATAGGCATTCCATATTTCCTGAGCAGTGTACTCTCCACCAGTAGGTAGGGCGCCCTTTTGGAACAGTCTTGCCGTCACCTCCTGCTGGTGGAAAGTACGATCCAACACCACCGCCGGGATCTCAGTTTCTCTAAGCCCCAGCTGCTCTGCGAACCGTTTTTCGATCAGGTGATGCACCTCCAAGCCCGCTTCCTTGCGCACACCGCCCAGGATATCCGCCCACTCCCCGGCGCTCCGAATCTCCCGAAAAGCTCCCTGCTTATAGAGGTGTCGGATGACTCGCGGCGCCTGTTCCCCCAGCACTTCCCGCAAGTACCGGACCCCGGCCTTCAATCCCCCTTGCAGCAGGGCTTCCCGAAAACCGGCCGTGATACCCCGCCGGGCCACGTCATCCAGGGGCAGTGAAAGAGGCAGCAATTCGTCGGGTTCGATCACTTCCAGCCCGGCCAGGGCGATGGTCAGCCCCGCTACCAGGCGGTCCTCGGTCGAGGCACTGGTCTTGCGCCACGTGCGGATTGCCTGCCAGGTGTCATAGGCCGTCCAGCCATAGTCAATGATCTTGAGAACGAGGATACCTACCGCCACGCACAGGGGACAATGGCCCGTCGGGTCCGTGTACTGGAGGGGGTTGTTGTAGACATACGCATACCGGTTGAGGGCCTGGGGGTTCCCCGGCTCGGGAACGATGGGATCCGGTTGCAGGAAGCGGCCCAGGGCGGGGTCGTAGAACCGGGCGCGGTAATCATACAGGCCCAGGCCTGGCTCCCACCGCTGCCCCGTGAAGCGGCGGTCGGTGACCCAAACCCCTTCCTCCCAGCGAATCTCCCCATATGGAAGATACCGCGCCCCTCCGGCCACACTCCCACCCTGCACCAACCCCACCACGCTCCCCAAATGGTCCCTTACTACCCCATCCGCCTGGCTCCCCTCCCGCACCGCCACCACCTCGTCCCCCAGCCGATACACCTTCCGCACGATCCCATTCCGAACCTCATAGCCCTCATCCACCACCACTGTCCGTTCCCCGCCCACCTCCCGCACTACCCGTTCTCCCTCCGCGTCGTAGCGATAGGCCGCCACCCGCTTCGCATCCCGCCACACCTCTACCAGCCGGTTCTCTCCATCGTAGGCGTAACGCCATTGCACCCCACCCACTGTGCGGCTCACCACATTCCCGTTGGCGTCGTAGCCCAGGACCGTTCCATCGCTCCCGGAAACTAGCCGCCACGAGCGCCCACGCCCTTCCCCCACCCAGGTCGCATGCCAGGCCTCGCCCAGGCACCGGACGGTGGAGGCGCTCGCCACCAGAGGCAGATACACCCGAGGGGGCCCGGGGAGGACGGCCGGTGGGGCCGGATCGCCGTAGTCATAGATCCATGTTTTCCCTCCCTCGGTCCGGCGGAGCCATCGCCCCCCTTCGTCCAGGGTCCATGCCCCGTTCACCGGGCCGCCCATCCCGATCAAACGGTCCAGCTCATCGTAGGCGAAGGTCCAAACCTCCGAACGGACGGCGTCGGTGATCCCCCGGACGTTCCCCACCCTATCATAGCCGTAGCTCAGGTCCACCCCCGGCCCCTGGATGCGGGTGACCCGCAGGGTGCGCGGGTCATAGGTCCGAGTCAGCGAACTGCCCCCGAACAGGGTGAGGGCCGTGAGTTGGCCGGCGGGATTGTAAGCGGCGTTCTGGGCGTAGACGCTCCACCCGGTGAGGGCGACCGGCCATCCGTGAGGGCCATAGGCGACCTGGAGGACCTCGCCGTCGGGGTCCACCCGCTGCGTGAGGCGGTCGGCGGCATCATAGGCGAAGCGCTGGAGGAAGGGTTGACCGTCCACGGTGAGGGTGGCGGTGAGAACCCGCCCCCGCGGATCATAGGCCCACGTCCGCTGGATGCCGTCAGCGGTCCAGGATCGGGTCTTGCGCCCGAGGGAGGCCCCATACCCTGGCTCGTCGTAAGCGAAGCCCACGGCATACCCTGAGGGCCCCGGATCCGGGGGCGGGATGTAAGCGGCGCCCTCGGTCACCTTCGGGGTGTAGGTCTTCCCTTTGAGCCGATTGAGGGCATCATAGTAGAAGTTCACCGCCCAGCCGCGGGCGTCCACCTGGGCGATGAGGTTGCCGGCCGGGTCGTAGCGGTAGAACCAGGTGCCCATCGCCGGGTCGACCATCTGCACCTTGCGCCCCAGGGGGTCGTAGGCCATCCGCACCCGGTTCCCCAGGGGATCCACCGCGTCGGTGAGGCGGTCCAGGGCGTTGAAGCGATATCGGGCCACCGCCAGCGGCTCGGCTTGGAGGGTAGGGGCGGAGAAGGTGCCTTTGAACGCATAGACCTCGGCCAGGCGCCCCAGGCCATCGGTGCACCGTAAGGTCTGGTGGCCATTGGGATCGAGGGCCAGCACGCCGCCGTCGGCGTAGGCATAGCGGGTGACGGCGCCATCGGGGGCGGTGACCGCCACCGGCCGTCCCAAGGCGTCGTAGGCCGTGCGCACCCGGGGGGCGCCGGGGTCCGGGTTCCGATACGGGGTGACCACCCGCCCATCCGGGGTGGTGGCGTAGGTGTATTGCGGGACAAAATAGAAGAGGCTTTCCTCAGCTGCCCGTCCCAGGGCATCATAGCGGGTATACTGGATGATCTCCTGGCCCCCTCCCGAGCAGGTCCATCCGGGGCCGGGGGTCTGGCGCTCCACCCGGCGGCCCAGGCCATCGTAGTAGAGCCGCTCCCAGGTGGCCAGCCCTCCCGAGCACCAGGCAACCCCAGGGGTTCCGCGCACCAGGCGGACTACCATGAAAGGCCAACGGTCGGTGAAGGGGAAATCCACCCCGTCGTAGTAGCGCCACTCCTCGCTGGGGAAGTCCCAGCGGTCCCCCGGCCGCACAATGGTTCGCAGCCGTCCGAAAGCATCGTAGGTGTAGGCAGTGGCCGCCCCGTTGGGGTCCACGACCCGCTTGAGGGCTCCCACTGGCCCTCGCCCGGCGCTGGGGTCGCCTTCGTTCACGCCGTAGTATTCATATCGGGTGAGATGGCCCAAGGGGTTGCGTTCGGAAATCCGGTAGACCCCCGTAGCGTCATAGGCGAAGGTCGTGGCAAAGCCCCGGGCGTCGGTGATCACGGTGGGGTTCCCCCAGGCATCGTAGGCGGCTTGTTCGCTCACCCAGCCCCAACCCGCTTTGCCCTGATCCATCCGGGTGAGCTGGCCTCGGGTCGGTGGAGTGGTCGGGGAGGAAGCGCCATCGTAGTAAAAGCGCTTTTGGCTCCATAGCGCCGCCCCGCCGGTGTCCTCCGTGATCCCCTCGTAGAGGTTCTCCCAGGCTGTTTTGTCCACGATCCAGAGGGCGGGGTTGTAAACATATCCCCGGTGGGTGGAGCGCTCGTCCCCCGAGACATCCAGGAAGCCGTGTTCGAAGACCGCGGCGATGTTACCGTAGGCGTCATAGCGGTATTCCGTTCGAATGGTGCGGCCATCGGTGGTGATCTCCTGGCGCTGGAGGAAGACGAAATTCGCGCCTCCCACGGTGGGAGAGATCCCATACGTGGAGGCAAGGGTTTGGAGGACGACGCCGCTGGGATTCCGAATCTGGCTCTCCCGCGGGCGGCCCCGGACCGGCCAGGGGTCGTTGGTGGGGCCTTCGGGCAGCGCGAAGCGGGTCCATTCGACCCGGTAAGGGTTCCCGCCGAGGTCCTGGAGGGTGAGGGTCACCTCTCGATAGCCCAGGAACAGGCCTCCCGTGGGCAAGCGGGTGCCATCGGCTTTCCGGAATTGATCCGGCCATGTGCAGCCGGTCTGATCCTCGCTCCAGAAGAGATAACATCGTCCCCGATCATCGCCGCTGTAGGCATAGGCTTCCTGCCAGCCACCCCCCAGGCCGTCGGTGACCTTCCGCCAAGCCACCCGGTAGTTCCACGCTTGCCAATAGCCCCCGTCAGGCGTCTCGTAGCGGGCCTCGATGACGCCTCCGTAGCCGTTGTCGATGCGGGTCAGGCGAGGGTAGAAGAACCGCGCCTTGGCCCAATCGCTGCAGGGTTCCTGGAAATCGTTGCACATGCCCTTGTTTGGGTAGCCGGTGTAGCCGAAGGAGAAGGGAGGCAAGGCTTTCCATGCGCTCCCCTCGGGGGCCTGTTCCTGAATGGCCACGAGGATCCGCAGGCGCTTATTTCCCTCATCCTCGGGGATGAAGGTCCCGTAGGTGAAGGACCAAGCCCGCGCCACGGCCCAGCTTCTGTCTCCCCGCTGCCGTTCCAGGACCACCTTCTGCACGGCGTCGGTCTGCCAGAAGATGGCCGCCATCCCGGCGGAGGCGAAATCCCCGCGGTAGGCCGGAGCCCCGAAGCCATCGTTGGGCCCGTTGCCGTTCCAGCGGCGGTCCCAGAGGATGCGCACCCTGGTCCCGGGGTATTCGATCTGGGCGAGGTAGCTGGCCCGCTCGGCGTTTGGATCGTCTCCGTGGCAGGTGTCGGTGCTCGTAATGAAGCCTGCTGCTTTGAACAGGTCACACTGCTGGGCCAGGGTCTGCTCGGTGTAGGTGAAAGTGACGGTGACGCCGTTGGGGTAGAGGATCTCCTTCACCCGCCAGCGCACCGTAGCTGCTCCGGTCGTCCACCCGCTGCCTGTCCATGGTCCGATGGAACCTCGCAACACCTGCCGGCTGTCGGGGGTGGTCCCGAAGCGGTAGCGGGTGCCATCTTTGAGAGTCACCTCCCACCAACCGTTCTCTGGCCCTGGTTTCCATTCGATCCGCCAGAACCGCTCATCCTCGGTGCGGAAGCGATGGGTCGTGCTCCCCGGCCCGGTATATTGGAGGCTGGCGGGCAGCCCCGCTTCCGGCACCAACCTCAGGGCTTCCCCGTTCACCACCAGGAGCGGCACCGGATCCCAGCACAGGTAGAAGTTCGCTCCATCGAAGCACCGGCGCACGTTGCGCCACACGATCTCGGCGACATCCAGGCTCCAGCCCCAGCCGAGGCCATCGGATTGGGCCCAGGTGAGGATCCCATCCAGCCGGCGGCTGTTGTAAGAGAGGCGCAGCGCGGGTTGAATGCCCCCCGGTCCCGGCGGGAGGTCGAGGGGATATTCCCACAGCAGGGCGCCGGCGAAGCGATCCACCCGGGTGTCGTGGAAATTCAGCACCCACCCGCTTTCCTTCACCCCCGAGGTGCCGGCGCCGAAGACGGACAGGTGGTGGGTGGTGAAGGTGATCACCCCCGCTGTCTCGTCGATCTGCGTGGGGGTGAGGGTCTGCCACTGGCGCCCCTGCTCGTCCCAATACCCCACCCAGGGACGGAGCCAATCCGGACGGGGGGCCCAATGGACCCAGTCTCCCAGGCGGAGGGTCACGGTGAGGGGGGCGGCGAAGTGGGTGAGGGGAGTGCCGAGGGAATCAGTGGCGGTGAGGTCGAAGACGAGGGCGAGGCCGGCCTGGCCGGCGCTTAGGCGGCGGGCTTCCCGGACGGCCAGGCGGAGGTGGGCGATGGGGGCGGCGGGGGGCGCCTCCACCGTGACCCGTCCGTCGAGGAAGTGGGCGGCGGTGCCGGGGGTGATGGGGATCTCCTCGAGGGGCGGGGAGGGGGCAGGCGAAGGTGGGGTTGGCGACGGCAATGGGCTCTGGAAGGAGAGCGAGGCCAGAGGCCAGGATGCGCTCCATTCGGGGGCGGAGGCGGAGGATCTCGGGGGGAACGCCAGGGGTTGCCCCACCAAGCTTATGATCCCGATCACCGCTACCAGGGAGCGCCACCGGACCATTCGAACGCTCCTCCTAAGGAAAATTATAAAAAGGGTCAATCTGTCGGTCAAGCCAGCGGTGCGGGATGGGAGAGAAGCCGCTGTCTTGCCCATCCGGTGAAGGAGGAGGGGCTGTCTTCCGCGGTGCGCTGGCTCCCTTGGGCAGGCTCGAGGGCGGAAAACGCCATTGAAAGGGGCTGGCCGGATCCCCGGAAGTGTAGTATACTTCCCCGCTGGTGTCAGACCCCACACACCCTGGACCGGTTGGGGCGTGCCGGCGGTGTGCCGGCTCCCGCCGGGAAGAAGGGGTGGCGGATCAAAACGCATAAGGAGGAAGGCCTATGCCGCTGGTGACGATGAAAGAGCTGCTGGAAGCGGGGGTGCATTTCGGCCACAAGACAAACCGCTGGCACCCCAAGATGAAGCCCTACATCTTCACAGAGCGAAACGGCGTCCACATCATCGACCTCCAACAAACCATTCGCGCCCTGGAGAGCACCTATCCCCTGGTCCGCGATCGGGTCGCCCAGGGAGGAGTGATCCTGTTTGTGGGGACCAAACGCCAGGCCCAGGAGACCATCGCGGCGGAGGCCCAGCGGTGTCAGATGCCCTATGTGAATTACCGCTGGCTGGGCGGCACGCTCACTAACTGGCGCACGATCCGAGATCGCATCCGGTATTACATCCAGTTGGATGAGATGATCCGCAATGGGGGGCTGGAGACGTTGCCTAAGAAGGAGGCGATCCGCCTCCGTCGGAAATACGAAAAGATGCGCCTCAAGTTCGAAGGCCTCCGCCTGATGAAGCGCCTCCCGGACATGCTGTTTGTGGTGGATACCATGCGGGAGGCGACGGCGATCCGCGAGGCGAACGCCCTCAATATCCCGGTGATCGCCATGGTGGATACCAACTGCGATCCGGATCCCATCGACCACATCATTCCAGCGAACGATGATGCGATCCGCTCGATCAAGTTGGTCACCCGTCTGATCGCGGATGCGGTGGTGGAGGGTCTTCAGCTGCGCGAGAAAGCCGGCGTGGCGGAGGGGATCGAGGAGGAGGAGATTGAGGAAGAGGAGCCGGCGCTGGAGCTGCGCCGTGTGTTCGAGGCTGAAGAGGAGGACGAGGAGGCAGTGGGGCTCGAGGAAGAAGAGACTTTCGAAGAGCTGGAAGCCTGAGGATTCTTCCAAACCCTTGGGTCGGGAGGGAGGTCCCTTGAACATCCCAGTGGATATGGTCAAGCGTCTTCGGGAGATGACTGGGGCTGGCATCCTGGATTGCCGCAAGGCCCTGGAGGAGACGGGCGGGGATTTTGAGAAGGCCATCGATTACCTGCGGGAGAAGGGCCTGGCGCGGGCGGCCCGGAAGCTGGAGCGGACCGCCCGGGAAGGCTTGGTGGTCGCCTATGTGCACCCGGGCAATCGGGTCGGGGTGCTGCTGGAGCTGAACTGCGAGACAGACTTCGTCGCCCGCACCCCCGAGTTCCAGCAGCTGGCCCATGACCTGTTGCTCCAGATCGCAGCCACCAGCCCCCGCTATATCCGACGGGAGGAGATCCCCGCGGAGGTCCTGGAGCACGAGCGCCAGATCTATCTGAAAGAAGCCCTGAACGAGGGTAAACCCCCTCATATTGCGGAAAAGATCGCGGAGAGCCGGCTGAACCGGTTCATCCAGGAAGTTTGCCTTCTGGAGCAGCCCTTTATCAAAGACGAGGATCGCACGGTGGGCCAGGTGATCATGGAGACCATCGCCCGGGTGGGGGAAAACATCGTAGTTCGCCGGTTCACCCGTTATGAGCTGGGGGAGACCGTTGAGTGAAATCAAAGGCCGGGCCCGGGCCCGGCCTTTGATTTTAACCTGATGAGGGAGGGGAAAGTGGTTCCGATGTCAGGCCCCAAATATCACCGGATTCTTCTGAAGCTGGGCGGGGAAGCGCTGGCCGGCCCGAGTGGCTTTGGGATCAGCCCGGAGCGGGCCGTGGAGCTGGCCGCTCGCCTGAAGGCGGTGAAGGAAATGGGGGTAGAGATCGCGATTGTCATCGGGGCCGGCAACCTGTGGCGGGGCCGCGATGGCATCGCTCACCGCATGGACCGGGCGACCGCGGATCAGATGGGGATGCTGGCCACGGTGATGAACGCCCTGGCCCTGCGCGATGCGCTGGAGCGCCTGGGGGTGCCTACCCGCGTCCAGACCGCCATTGAGATGCGGGCGATCGCAGAGCCCTATATCCGACTGCGGGCGATCCGGCACCTCGAAAAGGGCCGCGTGGTGATCCTGGGGGCCGGAACCGGAAATCCCTACTTCACGACGGACACCGCCGCTGCTCTGCGCGCGATGGAGATCCACGCGGACGTTCTGATTAAGGCCACCAAGGTGGATGGCGTATATGATGACGATCCGATGGTGAACCCGAACGCCCGCAAGTTTGATAAACTAACATATATAGAGGCCCTGAACCTGCGCCTGAAGGTCCTGGACAGTACCGCCCTGTCCCTTTGTATGGATCACAACTTGCCGATCATCGTCCTCGATCTGTGGCAGCCGGATAGCCTGGAACGGGCGGTGCGGGGGGAGCCTGTGGGGACGCTCATCGATAGTTGATGACCTTGAGGCCAGGCCTTGCCCCCCAGCGACCCCGGCGGCCTATTGGGGTGACGCCGCGGGTTTCTTCCCGAGGGCGTTCGCGATGGGCTCGATTCTTCCGGTCTTCCGGCTCGATGGCCCTTGCTCGGGCGGAGGGAAAGCCGTTGTTCATGCGGGCGTTCCGCCTCAGTGCTTTTGCGTTCATCCTGGATGGAGGTGAAGACCCGCGATGATCCCGAAACAGGTTTTCCGGGATGCGGAAGAGCGCATGCGCAAGGCCATTCGGGTGTTTGAAGACGAATTGAAAGGCATCCGCACGGGGCGGGCTTCTCCGGCCCTGGTGGAGCGGATCCCAGTAGAATACTACGGAACCCAGGTTCCGCTGGAACAGCTGGCGATCATCCGGGCCCCCGAGCCCAATTTGTTGACGATCCAGCCTTACGATCCAAAGGCGCTGCCGGAGATCGAGCGGGCGATCCTGAAATCCGATCTGGGGTTGACCCCCAGCAACGATGGGCGGATCATCCGCTTGGTCCTGCCCCGGCTTACGGAGCAGCGCCGGCAGGAGCTGGTGAAGCTGGTGCATAAGCGTCTGGAAGAAACCCGCATCGCGATCCGGAACATCCGAAGGGATGTCCTGGAGGAGCTTCGAACTCGGCATAAAAACAAGGAGATGTCTGACGATGAGTTGGAGGAAGCCCGGGAAGAGGTCCAGAAGCTTACGGACCGATATATCGAAGAGGCGGAGAAGGTAGCCCAGGCGAAGGAGAAGGAGATCATGTCGTTCTGAGCCTGCTTGCCTTCTCATCCTCCTGCATCCCGGGTTCCCATGGTCGGCATCCAAGGAGGGGGCTTGTGAGGGAGAGGAACGGTCAGCAGATGGAAACGCTATTGAAAATCCCGACCCATATCGCCATCATCATGGACGGCAACGGCCGGTGGGCGAAAGCCCGGGGGCTCCCTCGACTGGCGGGGCATCGGGCGGGGACAGAGAACCTGCGCCGGGTGATCGAGGCGTGCGCTGACCTGGGCGTCCGGATCCTCACGATCTATGCGTTCTCCACGGAGAACTGGCGTCGCCCCCCCGATGAGGTGAATGGCCTGTTCGGCCTGCTGGAGCAGATGATCGATCGTGAGCTGGATAGCTTGCATCGGAACGGCGTGCAGATCCGCCATCTGGGCAGCCTGGAGGGGGTGCCAGAACGGCTTCAGCAGAAGATCCGCATGGCCATCGAGCGGACGAAGGGGAACTCTCGGCTGATCCTGTGTGTCGCCTTCAATTACGGGGGACGTCAGGAGATCGTTGAGGCCGTCCGCCGGATCATCGCTGATGGCGTCCCCCCGGAAGCGGTGGATGAATCCCTGATCTCCCGTTACCTATATACGGCCGGGTTGCCGGATCCGGATCTGATCATCCGCACCAGTGGGGAAATGCGCCTGAGCAACTTCCTGCTGTGGCAGGCGGCTTATTCGGAGTTCTACGTGACCCCGGTTTACTGGCCGGATTTCGATCGGGAAGAGCTGCTGAAGGCGATCGAGGCCTACAGCCGGCGGGAGCGTCGTTTCGGGCAGATCAGTGAGCAACTGGCCCCTTCTCACCCATCGCGTTAGCCGTGCTGCGTCAGCGTCTCCTCGTTGCCCTCATCGCGATCCCTCTCCTGACCGCCCTGGTTCATCGGGGCGGATGGCCGTGGGCGGTAACGGTCAGTCTGATCCTGCTGGCGGCTGCCTGGGAATACACCCATCTGATCCGTCGCATCGGGTTCTCTCCTTCCCCGGGCTGGGTCGGGCTGATGATCCTGGGTTTCCTGGGGGACGGGATGGCTTTCCTTCCCGGCCACCGCGTGGCGGAGCTGACCCTCACGCTGGCCCCTCCTATGGCCCTGGTGTGGTTCTGGTGGATCCGACGCACCGAGCATCCGGTTGCGGACTGGGCGTTCACAGCGGCCGGAGGTCTTTACCTGGGATGGTTGGGGCGCTCCTTTGTCTGGCTTCGGAATCTACCGGATCCTCATGGGCGCTGGTGGGTGGCTTTCGTGCTGTTCACCACCTGGGCGGCCGACACGGGGGCCTATCTGGTAGGCCGGCGATGGGGCCGGCATCGGTTGGCCCCTCAGTGGAGCCCTGGCAAAACCTGGGAGGGGTTCTTCGGAGGATGCCTGGCCGGCCTGGGAGTGGGCGCTGTTCTGGGCTTTCTCATGGAGCTGGGCGCAGGGCCCGGAGCCCTGCTGGGGCTTTTGATCGGCAGCCTGGGGACTCTGGGGGACCTCTCGGTCTCGGTTCTGAAGCGACAAGCCAGGGTGAAGGATTCAGGGAATCTCTTCCCCGGACATGGGGGGGTGCTGGATCGGCTGGACAGCCTGCTCTGGAGCGGCATGCTGGCCTATCTTTACGCCCACTGGATTCAGGGCTTCTGATGCGGGAACAAGGGGCTATGCGCGGCTTCTTGATCACCTTTGAGGGTCCGGAGGGAAGCGGCAAGACGACGATGGCGCGCTGGCTGAGCGGCTTCCTCCAGGGGAAAGGATATCGGGTGCTCTTCACCCGGGAGCCAGGCGGCACGCCCGTTGGGGAGGCCATCCGTGCGCTGCTTCACGCCCACGAGCACGCGGACATGACCGCGCGGGTGGAGGCGCTGCTGTTCTGCGCCGCCCGGGCGCAGCTGGTCGAACGGGTCATCCGGCCCTTTCTGGCCGAGGGCGGGGTGGTGATCTGCGACCGCTATGCAGATTCCACCCTGGCGTATCAGGGTTACGGTCGGGGCCTGGATCTGGAGGAGCTGCGGCGTCTGAACCGGTTCGCCACGGGTGGTCTGGAGCCGGATCTCACCTTCCTGCTGGATATTGATGTGGAACTCGGCCTAACGCGCCGCCGGATCTCAGGGGATGCCTGGACCCGCCTGGATGCGCTGGAGCTCTCCTTCCATCGACGGGTGCGGGAGGGATATCAGGCGTTGGCGGCGGCGGAGCCCGCCCGTTGGGTGGTCATTGACGCGTCCCAGCCGATCGAGGCCGTTCAGACGGCGATCCTGCACCATCTGCAACACCGCCTGAGCCTGCCTGTCCCAGGGGGGTGAAGTGGACGGGCACATCGGAAGGCGCGCCCGCCCACTTCCCAGGGGATTTCCCCCGAGAAGGGGCCACCCCCTCTGGGATCGCGGACGGATGAACGCCCTGTGGACCGCCTAAGGCTTAACCGGGAATCCGCAGAACCACCTTTCCGAAGACCCGCCGATCCTCCAGGTAGCGATGAGCCTCCGCGGCTTCCTCCAGAGGGAAGATCCGGTCGATGATCGGGCGGAAGATCCCCTGTTCCACCCGCTCCATCACCGCCTGGAAATCCGCACGGGTGGCCCCAAAGGATCCCAGGATCTCTGCCTCCTTGTAAAAGACTCCCCAGAGATCGGTCTCTCCCCAGCGTCCGGTGGTCGAGCCGCAGAACACCAGCCGGCCCCGGAAGGCCAGCGAGGCCACACTTTCCTTCCACGTGTCGGAGCCCACGTGCTCGAAAACGATATCCGCTCCTCGCCCCTCGGTGGCTTCCATCACCCGCAGGCTGAAGCGCGGATGTTCCCGGTAATTGATCAGCACATCGGCGCCCAGGGCACGGGCCTTTTCCAGCTTTTCGTCGTTGCTCGCTGTGGCGATGACGCGGCATCCGAAGTGCTTGGCGATCTGGATGGCCGCCGTGCCGATACCGCTGCCTGCGGCCAGCACCAGCACCGTTTCCCCATGTCGGATGCGCGCCCGGCTCACCAGCATATGCCATGCGGTCCCAAAGGCGGCCTGGATGGCCGCGGCCGCCTCATATGAGGTGTTCGGCCCCAGGGGCATCAGATTAGCAGCGGGAGCCACTACATACTCGGCATAGCCGCCCCAGCGGTCAACGCCCAGGATCTTCCGCCGCTGGCACAGATTATCCATCCCGGCGCGACAGAACTCGCACTCCCCGCATACGATGAAAGCGCCCACCAGCACGCGATCCCCCACTTGCCATCCGGTTACGCCCTCCCCGAGGGCCGCGATCTCCCCGGCGGGCTCCAGGCCCAGGACATGGGGGAGTTTCGCCTTGCGGCCCTGCGCGCCAGCCCGGGTATAGAGATCGAGGTGGTTCAGGCCGCAGGCATGCACCCGAACCAGCACCTCGCCGGGCCCCGGGCTTGGGGTGGGCACTTCCTCCACCTGCAAAACCTCCGGTCCTCCTCGTCGTCGCATTAACACGGCTTTCATAGAGCCCCCCCCTTGTTCCAGTGATCAGCATCTACGGTGCAAATATCACACGGGGGAACTGGCGCTCATCGATCCGCTGGCATCCCTCCGGGCCTAGCTCCTCGAGCTGCCTCAACAACTGCAAGGCCTCCTCCCGCAGGCGTGCCACGTCGATCCCCTGGCATCGATTTGGCACCGGGGCGAGGTGGGCCAGGCCGCGCCGCAGCGTTTTCAATGCGCCAGCGTAGTTGCCCCGCTGGATCTGATAGCAGGCCACCCCGATCTGCAGGATCCCCTGATAGAGCTCGCGGACCGGCCGGGTCTCCGCGCGCCATGCGTGTTCCAGCGTTTCGTGCTGTTCGAAATACTCCCCGGCGTTGAACTGCTCCAGGCCGCGCCGGACTTCCTCCGGCAGCGGCTCCGCGCAGCATGGCCATTCCCCGCTCATGGCGGTTCGCCCCTCCTGAGAAAGTGTATGAAAACCTCCCGCAGATCTCTCCTCTCCGCGCGCTGCAGGACGCGGAGAGGGGGCAAATGTTTTGGGGGCAGGCATGCCGAAGGCACCCCCCTGCCCGAAACGAGGGGATAAGCGAGCGCTGTGTTGTGGCAGACACGTAAGGACTGAAGCCGCCCGCCTCATCAAACCAGACGACGTGGGACGACTACGCATCCATGGTCCAGATCGCCGATCGGTTCATAGCCGGCCGGGCCGTGGAACCACACGTAGCCCGCGATATAAGCGCAAAAGGCGGCATCCAGCCGATCTTCCCAGGCTTTCAGGCTTCGCCGGGTTCGGGCTTCCGGCGGAGGGGTGCGCCAGGTCTCCGGCCAGTCCAGCGGAGGGTTAAAGCGCTCTAGGGCAAGGAGCTGGCGGTGCCAGCGGCGCAGCCCGCGAATCCAGGAGCCCCGGCGCAGGCGCTTGTAGCGGATGATCCGCCGGAGGCCGAACAGGATGATCGCGGCGGGGTGAGGGAAGACTTCGATGACGGCACGGATGGGAGCTCCTGGGTGAAGGGGCGGCTGTAGCGTGAACCCCCAGGTCGTCAGGGTCTGGGCCAGGGCTTCCCCCCGCAGGCCCCCGAAGGAACGGAGCCAGCGCCGGTTCACCGGGTAGCCCCCGGCATGATGGCGTCCGAACCGGGAGGCGATCCACCGATCACAGGGCCGCGAACTCTCCTCGTTCGGGACGATCAGTGGCGCATCGATCCCGATGATGCATGGGGCCTCGCGATAAGGAGTCAGGAAATCCAGGATCTGCGCGTCGGAACGCAGATCCTCCGCCCAGGCCTCCATAGTCCAATGATCCTCATCCCAGCGAAGCACCACCGCGGCCGTCGGGTTCCGTGGAGACCAGGCCAGATCTACGCCGATCGCCCGCATGGCGCATCGACTTCCTCCCATCGCAATGGGCATGCCTCTCTCCCTGAACGTGAGCTTCACCGCTTTCAGGCCGGCGCCGTGGCTCTCCGTTATCGCTGGCAAACCGGGCAGAAATAGGCGCTGCGGCCCTGGAGAGTCTGACGGAGGATCGGGGTTCCACAGCGGAAGCATGGTTTCCCCGCTCGCCCGTAGACCCGCAGATACCGCTGATGCTCCCCGCTGTCCCCCTCCGGCCGGCGATACCACTGGATGGTGGTCCCGTGATGGCGCAGGCCCGCGAGAAGGGCCTCTCGAATGCCTTTCCAGAGGCGTCGGAGTTCCGCTTGGGTCAGGGAGTCGGCGGATCGCATCGGATGCAGCCGCGCCCGCCAGAGCGCCTCGTCCGCATAGATGTTCCCGATCCCGGCCAGCACCGATTGATCGAGCAGCAGCGCCTTCAGACGCCCCCGGCGGCCGGCAAGCTGTCGGGCGAGATCCTCCGGCCGGAACTGCGGGTCCAGCGGCTCTGGCCCCAGCGGACGGAAGATGGGCTCCGGATCCGCGATCCAGTATAAACGACCGAACTTGCGGAGATCCTGGAACCGGAGGATGCGCCCGTCGTCCATGATGAAATCGGCTCGGGCATAAGGATCCGGCGCGGAAGCGGGAAGCAGGAACAGGCGGCCGGTCATTTTCAGGTGGACCAGCCATGCTCCCTCATCCAGGACGAACCAGAGGAACTTGCCCCGCCTCCGGATCTCCTGAATCTCCCGCCCTACCATCCGCTGGACGAACTGGCGAGGGGTGGGAGTGGCCACACATCCGGGCCAGTGCAGGATCACATGGTAGATCCGGCGGCCCGTTACATGGGGGCGCAGCTCTCGAATCAGCGTCTCGACTTCGGGGAGCTCCGGCATGGTGGACACCTGCTGAGCCTTGGGCTTTCCAAGGGATGGGTTCCGTCCTCCCGCGTTCAGTCCATCAACGGGACCTCCGCCAGGCTCACCGGTTGGCCGACCCCGTGGGCCCGCGCTCGTTCATAGACCAGGGCCGCCACGGCCACATCCTCCAGAGCGATACCCAGGGATTTAAAGAGGGTGATCTCATCGAGATGAGTGCGTCGCACCCGCCCAGCGACCACATCTTTCAATTCGTGGATCCGGTCCCATGGTAACCGTCCCCGCTCCAGGGGTTCCAGGAAATCGCCCGCTTCCATTTTTCCTTGGTCCCGCGAATCGATGACGATCAAATCCGCTCGAACGATGGCTTCCTCATCCAATTCCCGACGGATCCACGCGTTGGAGCCGGCGGCGTTGATGTGCACCCCTGGCCGCAGCCATGCCCCCCGCAGGACTGGTTCCCGGGCGGAGGTGATGGTGATCAGGATGTCCGCCCCCTCCGCGACGGCCTCCGGCCGATCCGCCGCATGCACAGGGATCCCGAGGGTCTCCGCCATGCGGTGGGCGAACGCCTCCCGACGCTCCCTGGTTGGGCTGTAGACTCGGGCTTCCGTGATATCCCGGACGGCGCAAACGGCCATGAGCTGTGTGGCCGCCTGACGCCCCGCTCCATACATGCCCACCCTTTGGGCATCCGGGCGGGCGAGGTAACGGGTAGCCAGGCCGGTGGCCGCCCCGGTTCGCAGGCGGCCCAACACATCGGCTTCGATCAGGGCGACCAGCGCTCCGCTCTCGATGTCGAACAGCAACACGAGGAAGCGGGCCTGCCCCCCGACCGTGGTGTAGGCCTTCAGGCCGACGTAGCCGATCCCTGGCCCCCCAGCGGCCATCACGTGGAGGGCACCGCGGGGCCAGCGGACGCGAGCGCGGGGCACGTTGGTCGCCTGACCCTCGGCCTGGGCACGGAAGGCTCGTTCCAGCGCCTCGATGGCGTCGGCGATCGGCAGCAAGGCCCGCACATCCTCTTCGCGAAGCAAAAGGGCCATTTGAAGTCCTCCCCTCACGGATATGGGCTCTTCGGAGCGGGATGGCCCCTCCCCCGGGAAGCCCGTCGCGTAACCCCTCCGGATAGAATAATGAAGAAATCCGTTTTGTCTTGGGGGCACACGGCGTGTCTTCCCATTCTATCGGAATTCGAGTCGCCCTGAACGCCCAGCTGCTGGCCGGCGAGGCGTCTTATCGCAGCGCTGGGATCCATCGGTATATCGATGAGGTCTTGCGACGCCTTCCTCGGGTGGCCCCCCACATTGCCTTCACCGCGTTCATTGGGCCGCGTTCCTGCGCCCCGGAAGCCCCGGGGATCCGCTGGGTCCGGACGACCTGGCCGACCCATCGGCCGGTGGTCCGGATCCTGTGGGAGCAGCTGGCCATGCCGCTTCTTCTCGCCCGGGAGCGTTGGGATCTGCTCCATGCGATGGCCTTCGTCGCGCCGCTGACGGTTCGCCTGCCGGTGGTGGTCACCGTATATGATCTGAGCTTCGTTCGCCATCCGGAAGCTTTTCGGGCGTGGAATCGGATCTATCTGCGCCTGTTCACCTGGCTGACCTGCCGGCGGGCGGCGGGGATCCTGACGATCTCGCAAGCGGCCCGTGAGGATCTGATCCGCCTCTGGAAGCTTCCCCCGGAGCGGATCGAAGTGGCCTATCCCGGGGTCGATCCCCGCTTCCGGCCATTGCCGGAGGGGGAGGTGGCCGCCTTTCGGGCCCGATACGGCTTGCCGGTTTCATTTATCCTTTATGTGGGAACCCTGGAGCCACGGAAGAACCTGGGGGTTCTGCTGGAGGCCATCACCCGACTTCGTCCATCTGTTCCTCTGATCCTGGTGGGCGGGCAGGGATGGAAACCGGCTTTCCGCCCCCGCTTGCAGGCCCTGGAGCGGGAAGGTCGAGCCCGCTGGATCGGATTCGTACCGGACGCGGAGCTCCCCCTCTGGTATAATGCGGCCACTCTCTTGGCTTATCCCTCCCGGTATGAAGGATTTGGGATGCCGCCGCTAGAGGCAATGGCCTGTGGAACCCCGGTGATCGCCGCCCGGGCGTCCTCCCTCCCGGAGGTAGTAGGGGAAGCCGGCTTCCTGGTCGACCCTGATGATATTGAGGGCTGGGCAGAAGGGATCCGAACACTGCTTCAAGACCATGCGCTTCGGGAAATGTTGCGGGCGCGCGGCCTGGTGCGCGCCCAACAGTTTTCCTGGGAAAGGACTGCGCGGGCCATCGCGGAATTTTATAATAAAATCGCGCAGCCTTCCGTTTCCGACCTGGATCCATGAACGCCTTCGGGGCCCGGAGGGGGCTGGAGGAGCTTTCCCTCCCTCGGACTTCCTTCCCATCCGATCGCGGCCCCTCAGGTGGCGAATCGGGGGAGAGAAAAAATTCCCAGAAAGAGCGCTGGCGGATGGGTTCCATAAGCGATCGAAGGATTCCGTGGTGGTGGCGATGGATTCGCATCGGCCTGGATCTCATCGTGATCCAGGTCGCTTTCGCGCTAGCTTACCTGATGCGTTACCGGTGGGAATGGTTCCGCGAGATCACCTTCGATGCCCCGTTTTCCGCTTACATCCCGTTCCAGATCGCCTGGACGGTTCTTCTGTTGCTGATGTTTCGACTGGACCGGGTGTATCCCCCCCAGATGGGGGCGCCGTGGCTGGAGGAGATGTATCGCATCCTGAACGCGGTGGCCAAGAGCACCCTGGTCCTGATGGCGGTAGTGTTCTTCTCCCAGTCCCTTTTCTATTCCCGGTTGATGTTCCTGGAAGCGGCCCTGCTGGCGGTCCTGTTGCTAGGGATCCTGCGGTTTTTTGAAAGCCGGGCGGAGCGGATCATGCGCCGGCGGGGCATTGGCGTGGTGCGGGCGTTGATCGTCGGGGCAGGGGATCTGGGGAGAGCGGTGATGCGGGCGGCCCTGGCCCGGCCGGAGCTGGGGTATCGGATCGTGGGGTTTGTAGATGATGATCCGGAGAAAGCCCGCACGGATATCGGCCCCTTCCGCGCTCGGGGCACCCTGGAGGATCTGCCGAAAGTCCTCCGGGAAGACCGGGTGGATGAAGTGATTATCACTCTCCCGATGGCCTTTTATGACCGGATCCAGGAGGTCATCCGGCACTGTGAGGCCCGGCGCATCCCCGTGCGGATCGTCCCGGATCCTTTCCAGCTCGCCCTGAGCCGCTTGGACATGCGGGACCTGGATGGGATCCCCCTGATCGGTGTCCGGGAGGCTCGCTTCTCCCCCTGGCAGTTCCGCCTCAAGCGGGCGATGGATTTGGTTCTGGCAGCCCTTCTGCTTCTTCTCTCCGCCCCACTGATGGCGCTGATCGCCCTGGCCATCAAGCTGGACTCTCCGGGTCCGGTGATTTTCCGCCAGGTGCGGGTAGGGAAGGAGGGTCGTTTGTTTACGATGTATAAATTTCGAACCATGCGGGTGGGGGCGGAGCAGGAGCAGGAACGCCTGCGGGCGCTGAACGAGGCCAGCGGCCCTCTCTTCAAGATCCGGAACGATCCGCGGGTCACCCGGGTTGGGCGGATCCTGCGCCGGCTGAGCCTGGACGAGCTGCCGCAGCTGATCAATGTGTTGAAAGGAGAGATGAGTCTAGTGGGGCCGCGCCCGCCGGTGCCGGCTGAGGTGGAAGCCTATAAGCCCTGGCAACGCCAGCGCCTGGCTGCCGTGCCGGGCATGACCGGCCTCTGGCAGATCTCCGGCCGCAGCGATCTCACGTTCGATGAGATGTGCCTGCTGGACATTTATTACATCGAGAACTGGTCGCCGCTGCTCGATCTGGAGATTATGCTCCGCACGATCCCGCGGGTCTTGATGGGGGAGGGAGCGTATTAAACCCCATCCCCGGTCTCCCTGGGGTCCTCCCTGCGGTCGTCCCATCTCTTCAGATAGCGCTCTCGCTGTCCTCTCGGGGGGTTACACCCAGAATCCGGGATGCCGAGCGATTGCATTACCATGTACCTTCGCGCGCTCCTGGCGACGGTCATAACGGACGGTGGTCTGGACTTGCGCGTGGCCGGCCAGCGTGGCCACAGGGAGGGGATCCACGCCGGCGTCCAGCAGGAAGGTGATGTAGGTGCGCCGGAAATCGTGGGGGGGTCATGGGTTTCAGGCCGGCCTGGCGGCACCGGCGCTGGAGGATGTCATACACCGCCTGTCCGGAGAGGCGCCGGAAAACCCTCTCCCCGGACTTGCATAGGGCGACGAAGAGGAATCCGGGGGCGTTTCCCCGCACCCGGAGCCAGCGTTTCAGATGGGGGCGGGGGACCCGTCGCTCCTTTGTGGAGGAACACTCATGGGACAGCGTCTGGGAAGCTGTGTTCTGGGGATGGTGGTCTTGAGCGCTCTCGGCTGGGGGGCTGTTCGATTGGCCCTCTTCTCCTGGAACAGCGTGGTGGAATACCAGAGCCCCTATCTGGGCGTGGAGCTCCCATCGCCGCCTCCCACGCCCCCCCTCACCGATCGCGTGGTCCTGGTGGTCATCGATGGGCTGCGCCGGGATACAGCTGCTGGGGCGATGCCGGCTCTCCAGCAGATGGCCGCCCGCGGAGCCCGTTATATGGTCCGCGTCGGCGAGCCCTCCCTTTCTTATCCGGGGTGGACGGTCATCGGCAGCGGGGCCTGGCAGAGCCTGAGCGGCGTCACCACCAACTGGTTCCGAGGTCCCGTCCCGGTGGATTCGGTGTTCCAGGAGGCCCGCCGGACAGGCCTTCGCGTGGTCGGCGCGGGCACCGGCGGCTGGGGGAAGCTCTTCGGCCCCTGGTTCGATCGCCTGGAGGTGCCCGATGGGCCACTAGAGCAGCCGGAAGCGGTGGATCGCCTGGACGAGGCGATCCTGGCGCGCGGGCTGGATCTGTTGAAGGATCCGCAGGCCCGTCTGATTCTGGTTTACTTCGCCGGGCCGGATGAATACGGCCACGCCTTCGGCGGCGCCTCCCCCGCCTATCGGGAGATCGTCCGGCGGACCGATGAACGGCTATCCCGTCTGATCGCCGCGCTGGACCTGAGCCGGACGACGATAGTGGTGACCACCGATCATGGCCACATCGACACCGGGGGACATGGAGGCTGGGAACCCATCGTGAAGGAAGTGCCCCTGGTGATGGCCGGGAAGGGAATCCGCGTGGGCGTGGATGGGCAGGGGACCCAGGCGGATATCGCGCCCACGGTTGCGGCGCTGCTGGGGATCCCCATCCCGGTCCATGCAATGGGCCGTCCCCTGATGGACGCTCTGGAAGGGCCACCGGAGGCGTTGGATGCCATCGCCCGGGCTTCCGCGCAGCAGCGAACGCTGCTGATCCACCGGATCGAGCAGGCCCTGGGGCGCCCATCCACGAGCCTACCGGCTGTGAGGACAGCTGGAGATCTTCCGGCCTTTGATCGGGAGGCGAGCCGGGCGCTGGACCGGGCGTATGCGGATCGGCTCGGGCGGGACCGCCTGGGGCGGACCCCCGTGACCCTACTGGGTTTGGCGCTCATCGCGCTGATCGCTATGCTCCTATTCCGGCCTCCTCATCGGGGGGCTATCCTGGTTGGGACACTGGCCTTCCTCGGGATTGTGTGGGGGCTTTACTTCGGGCGCGGCTATCGCTGGTCCCTCTCCGTCTTCAACACGGAGGCCCAGATCAAGGCCTTCTTCATGGCCCGGGTTCTGGACGCGTTGCTGGGATTAGGGGTGGTAGCTCTGCTCATCGGAATCTGGAAAGGACGTCGCTGGGGCGAGGCCTTTGAGGGGATCCTGCGGGCCTACGGGGGGATCGCACTGGTTTTCACTCTACAGGTGCTGCTCTTCTACTGGGCCTATGGGGTTTCTTTTGCATGGGGGTTGCCGGATCTCGGATGGGGGTTCAAGTATTATCTGGATCTGCTGACCCTGAGCGCCTTCTATCCAGAACTTCCGGGCTCGCCGGATTCTGTGGGCCTGCCGGTGGCGCTGATCGGGCCGCTGCTGGGGGCCAGCATCGGCCGCGCTGGGTGCTGGATCGCTCAAGCCCTCGCCCGGCGGGGATCCCACGAAGCAGAATGCTGAGGATCCGAACCGGTGGTCTTCGATGACGAACATAAAGTTCCCCATGGGCCACCCCGGATGCTGAAGGTCACCGGCGTGGCCCCCTTTTTTTATCCCCTGGAAGCCGCTTACCGCAACCGGATCCATACCGAAGGCGGCTAAGGCGATCAACGTCGCGCCGAAGTTGAGCGCCGTCATGATCAGCAATAGCGGGGCGCAGATCCCATGGGGGCGGGCGGGATCGGGGAGCACGGCGAAATACCCGATCCCGCTGGTGGCCCCCTGGTCAGGGTACATCCTCTGGGGGACATCGTCAAGGAAGCCGCTCTATAATAGAGCAGGCGCCGGTTGCGATCGCGCCCCGGAATCCCCCGGGCCCAGCCATGGAGGTCTCTCCGGATGATCTCGCTGGAGAAGGCCGCGCAACGAGGGGTGCCCAGCCTGGTCTGGGGCCCAGGTCAGGCGCGACGCCTGACGCTCATGCGACAGTTCGCTCCCCTCCAGGATGCCCGCGTCCTGGTGGATGGATGCGGGGTCGGAACGTATGTGGAGGCCCTTCAGGCGTTCACTCCCGAGGTCTATGGGCTGGACATTGAGGAGGCATACCTGCGCGAGGCGCAGGCGCGCGGCATCCGCCTCCTGGTCATGGCTGCCGCCGAAGCTCTTCCCTACTCCGATAATACGTTCGACGTGGTGCTTTCCCACGAGGTCATCGAGCACGTGGCCGATGACCGCCGCGCAGTGGCCGAGATGGTCCGCGTGCTGCGCCCCGGCGGCCGTATCCTCCTGTTCTGTCCCAACCGCTGGTTCCCCTTTGAGACCCATGGACACTACTGGCGGGGGCGTTACCACTTCGGGAACACCCCGCTCATCAACTACCTGCCGGATCCCTTGCGCCGTCGTCTGGCGCCTCACGTGCGGACCTACAGCGGCCGCGCCCTGCGTCGCCTTTTCGCCGGCCTCCCCGTCCGGATCCTCTATCACACGCGGATTTTCCCCGCCTTCGACCGGATCGAGCGGCGATATCCCGGGATAGGACGTCTCTTCCGTCGTCTGGCCGATTTCCTGGAAGGCACGCCGCTAAATCGATTGGGCCTTTCCCATTTCATGGTTGTGGAAAAAGTGAAACATGGCTCACATAGTTGAGTTTCCATCGGGCAGGGGGAATGGCCCTCAACCTCTACCCCCGGGAGATGGGCCCATGGGTTTCTCCTCTTATGGGGATGGGGTTCCCCTGACCCGCACTGGCAGCTCGATGTGATCGCGTCCATCGGCTGCTCGTACTCGTTGCATGCGATCTGGATCATAGAGGACGACGATCAGGTGGCCCTCGCCGGAGAGGGGCTCGCGGAAGGCCACCGGATGGGGATCTTCGATGAATTCCCCGTAGACCCATGAGGTGGTCGGAGAAGCGCCATCGGCCGGCATCCGGTCGTCCTGACCGACCAGGCGTCCCCCGGCGTTCAGAACCTGCACGGAAACCACATAGGGGCGTTCGATGGGATCTTCGTTGAGGGCGCGCCAGACCAGGCGGACGTTCAGGGTTTCCCCATCCCGGATTGTGGTGCGATCCAGGGAGATCCCGACCAGCTCGGCCACGCCAGGAAAGCGCTGGCCCACCGGGATATCGTAAGGCGGTGGCTCGAACCGGCGCGGCCGCCCGGCGATTTCTACGGTTCTTAGAGAGACGCCAGGCCCGTTTCCCCACCGCAGCCATACTTCCGCCGGTCCGGGGCTCGCTTGAGGCGATATCCAGACCACTCGCCGCTCCAGAACGGGCAGCCTGGGAATCCATCGGGAAACTGGATAGCGACCATAGCCCGGATCCCCTTCCTGGCGGCCCAGGATCTCCTCCCCGCGCCGGATCTCCAGGGACAACGGGAGAGCGGGCAGGCCCGGACGATCTGACTGGAGCAGCAGCCACGCGTGCATGGGTTCCCCGGGAGCGAGGGGCGAAGATGGGAGCTGGAATCCTAAGAGCTGCAGGCCGTCCCCCAGAGCCACGGGGGTCTCCAGACGAGGGATTCCCGCCATCGTCCCGTAGGGATCGGCGATGGCACGAGGCAGGCTCACGTCCACAGTGCCCAGGGTCAGGGCCTGGCCCTCGGGGTTGTGGGACTCGTCCAAGATGTCCAACCCTTTCAAGCCGGGTTCCCGATACAGCGTCACGGTCAGCGTGTAAGGCCCGGGAGGCGCGCCCAGGGGGACTGGGACCACAAAATAGGTGGTGGTCTCTTCCCCAGGGGACCAGCGGGCCGTATAGCGGTGGAGGTCGTTCATCAGCATCCAGTCCATGCCGCTGACCCGCTGTCGCCCGGCGTCGAGGAGGGCGACAGCGGCTTTCAGGTTCTCCGGGATCGGCGCCGGCATCCGCCAGCGGAGGGCGATTGCCACCCCTTCCCCGGCGTGCGCCTCGGTCTCCATGAAGACCCCGGACAGCCACAGGCGATCCCCGAAGTTGATCGAGATCGGTCGCAGCGGTGGCATCGCCACCGGGCGCTCCAGTTCGTAGACCCACAGGGTGTAGCCGGCGAATTCCCGGTGGTCGATCAGCCGGCCGGCGTATTCCAGCAGGAACGGAATGAAGCGCTTGTCATCTGTTACCGAACGGAACCAGTGGAGCAGGAAGACCCGCCGTCGGCCTGCGGTGATCGCCTGGAGCTCGGCCAGGCCTTCCGCCTCCCGGCCTCGCATTTTGATCCCCTGGATAGGGGAGGGCCCGGTGTAATATTGTTGCAACGTGTATTCCTCGGAATCCACCACAATGGCGTCATCCGGGGTTGTGACCGCGCTCAGATAGGCGGCCACCCCTCGCACATCCTCTCGGAAGAAGGCTGGATCATAGTAGACGATCTGGAGCCCCTGCAGGGAGGTGGCCCCGATGGCCAGGGCCAGCGCTGCGCTCAGGGCCCGGCCGGGCAGGCGCCATGGGGGGCGTTCCCGCCAGAGCGTCGCCATCAGGAAAGCATCGGTGAGCAGGAGGGCCGGGGTGAGCATCAGGATATAGCGGGGGTGGACGATGGGTTTCCACCGGGTGATGCCGAAGACCAGCAGCAGGGGAAGGGCAAAGGCCCCCAGCCACATGGCGGGGCGGATGGGAACCGGCTGATGGCGGCGCCACGCGGCCAGCCCGGCGAGCAGCAGCGTGCCGGCGAAGGCGATTCCATAAGCGGCTGAGGCGGCCACAAACCCGGGTCGCGGCGGTGGCTCCCCCGTCTTCCCTAGGACCTCCCGGATGCCGATGTTGAAGAAATGCCAGGTCAGCGAGAGGAACTCGAACAGCGTGGGGAAGGCGGCTCGCTCGTCGCTGTGCTGGCCTGTCTGGCGGTAGGCGGGGGGCAACCAGGGCCCGTAAGCGAGGACCACCAGAGCCTGGGTGAGGGCCCAGCGGCGGAAATTCCAGCGGCGATCTTCGATAGGCTGACGCAGGAGCAGGAAAAGGACGGCCAGGTTCAGGAAGATGACGGCAACCACGGAGAAGTAGTGCGTATACATCATCGCCGCCTCAGTGAGGCCCATGGCCGTCAGGAGGCCGGGGGGCCAGCGCTGGGCGTCCATCAAGCGGCCGAGGAGGAAAAGGGTGAAAAGATACTCCAGGGCGAACAGCGTATACATTCGGGTTTCCTGGGAATAATACACATAAGCGGGGGCCAGCACAGCCAGCCCGGCGGCCAGAAGCCCGACGGCGCGCCCCGCTCCCTCCCGGCCGACCCGATAGAGCAGGGGAAGCGTCAGGATCCCAAAGATCGTGGATAGGAAACGGGTGGTGAACTCCGTGTAACCGACGAATGTCCCCCAGATCGAGAGCAGGATGTAGTAAAGGGGGGGATGAATATCCACCGCTGTCATCCGGATGGCGGTGAGAAGGCCGTGACGGGCCAGATAGGTGCTGTAGCCTTCATCCCACCACCAGCTCTGGACGGCGATCCGATGGAGCCGGAGGGCGAAGGCCAGTAGGATCATCAGGATCAGCCATCGGTCGATCCGAACGCCGCGTCCCATCGGTGGCTCTCGCCTCTTCTATAGGTCTGGAAAGCGCCTCGTTCTGGAACGGTTTCCGAACCCTCATGGTAAGCGGTCTTCTTCCCCCTGGCGAATCGTTGAACCATCGGGACTCCTTAAACTTCCCGTCGGGGCCAAACAAAAATCAAACCAACGGCATGTTAACTATTAGGGTTTCGAAAATCAGCCTGTGTGGGGTAGAATGAACGATGGAAGTTCTGCTGGAACCGACGGCCTGATGTCCTGGGTTCATCGAATCGGCTGAAGATGTCGGATCCAGACATGCTTGCCTCCCGGTTTTCCGGGCTCCGGGTTAGAATCCGGTGGTTATAAGGGGAAGAGATGGGTGGCTTTGCCTCTCGCCTGTTCGAGCCGATTCCCGGCCTGCAAGTGGCTCTGGCCGAGGGGCCGGATTATGAGGCCCTGCTTTCCTGCATTCGGTGCGCTCGCTGTCTCCCGGTTTGTCCGACTTACCAGGAGACCCTCCATGAGGTGCAATCCCCCCGGGGGCGTCTCGCTCTCCTCCGGGCGGTGGAGGAGGGACGGCTGTCCCTGGATGAGACGGTGGAGGCTCATCTCTATCATTGCCTCGATTGTCGGGCCTGCAATACGGTCTGCCCGGCCGGGATCCCCATCGGGGAGCTGATCGTGGCGGGCCGGGCGGCGGCCGCGGCCCAGCGTCCGCGCCCATGGTGGCTTCGTCTGCTCCTGGAGCGCGCCCTGGGCTCGCCCCGCGCGGCGGAGTGGGCCGCCGCGCCCCTTCGCTGGGCCTGGCGCCTGGGCCTGATCCCGCTCGCCCGTCGTCTCTTTCGTTTCCTCCCCTTGCTGGGGGAGCTGCTGGATCTCGCCCCCCGGCCTGCCCGTCCGGTTCGAAAGGAGCTAACGCGCCGGGCCTCCCCGCCGGCGCCGCGCTATCGGGTGGGCTTCTTCCTGGGATGTGTGATGAACGCGGTGTATGGTGACGTCGTGCGCGCCAGCGTCCGCCTGCTGGAGCGCCTGGGGTGCGCCGTGATGGTCCCCCCGGATCCAGTTTGTTGCGGTGCGCCTCAGGACGATCAGGGCCTGCGGGAGACGGCGCGGTGCTTCGCCCGCCGGAATATCGCCGCCTTTGAGGCCCTGGGACCTCTCGATGCCATCGTGGCCGATTGTGCGGCGTGCAGCGGCTTCCTGAAAGAATATGCGCATCTTCTGGCGGATGATCCGGGGTGGGCGGACCGCGCGCGTGCTTTCGCCGCCCGAGTCCGGGATCTCACGGAGTGGCTGGAGGCGATCTGGCCGGAGGACCTCCAGCCGGTCGCTCCGGGGCTCTGCCTGACGTATCATGAGCCATGCCACTTGAGCCATGGGCAGGGGGTTCGGCGGCCTCCCCGGGCGCTGTTGCGCCGGCTGCAGGGGGCAACGTTCCGGGAGCTGCCCGACGCGACCCGCTGTTGCGGGAGTGCGGGCATTTACAACCTGACCCATCCGGCCATGTCCCGCCGGCTGCTGGAGCGGAAGATGGCCGATATCGCCGCCACCGGCGCCTCCGTGGTGGTCACCGCCAACCCGGGCTGCATGCTCCAGCTGGAGTGGGGAGCCCGCCGATCGGGCGCGGCGATCCAGGTTCGCCATCTCTCTGAAGTTCTGGATGCTGGGCTGTCGGTTCGAGAAAGGAGGGGGGATGGGGCGCTGGGTGATCCCGCCGGAAGTCCATGGGAACGGCCGTTTCCTGATCCCCCGTCGCGAGTTCATCCCCGCCTATCTGAAGACCTATGAAGAAGGCCGTCTGAAGGAGAAGGTAGAGGAGGCCCTTTCGCATCTAGGGCCCTCCTGCCGGGTGTGTCCGCGTCTGTGCAAAGGGGTGGACCGTCTGGCCAATGCCTTCGGGGTCTGTCGGGTGGGGCGCTACGCCCGCGTGGCCAGCGCGTTCCCGCACTTCGGGGAAGAGGACGTCCTCCGCGGCTGGCGCGGATCGGGCACTATCTTCTTCTCCTGGTGCAACCTACGCTGTGTCTTTTGCCAAAACTATGAAATCAGTCAGCTGGGGGAGGGGGAGGAGTTAACGCCGAAGGAGCTGGCCCGGCTGATGATCCGGCTTCAGGAGATGGGATGCCACAACATCAACTTCGTCACCCCAGAGCACGTGGTGCCGCAGATCGTGGAGGCGCTCCCGTATGCCATCGAGATGGGCCTGCGGGTGCCTCTCGTATATAACACCAGCGCCTACGACAGCCTGGAGAGCTTGCGGGTGATGGAAGGGCTGGTGGATATCTATATGCCGGATTTCAAGCTGTGGACCCCCGAGCGAAGCCGGAAGTATCTGCTGGCGGCGAACTACCCGGAGGTGGCCCGCCAAGCGATTGCCGAGATGCACCGCCAGGTGGGCGAGCTTCGGGTGGATGAGGAGGGTCTGGCCGTGCGAGGGGTGCTGGTGCGCCACCTGGTGATGCCCGGCCTTCTGGAGGAGACCCGGGAGATCATGCGGTGGCTGGCCGGGCTCTCGCGAGACACCTATGTCAACCTGATGGATCAATATTATCCGGCCTGGAAGGCGAAGACGGATCCCCGCTATACGGAGATCAACCGGCGGGTGTTCCCTCAGGAGATGGAGGAAGCTTTCCGGATCGCGCGGGAGGCCGGCCTGTGGCGCTTCGATGTCCGCTGGCGGCTGGTGATCCCCCATATGGAGTGGATCGCCATTGAGTGACCTCCCTTCAAAGGGGCAGCGCGCCCACAGCGAGGCGCCAGAGCCTTCCTGCCCGAAACACGATGCGGGATGGAGCATCGCAATGGCCGCAGAGATGGTTTCAGCCAGCGAGCGGGTGGTGGGTGTTCGATTCCATCCAGTCGGAAAAATCTATCACTTCGACCCCGGACCTTATGCGCTGCAGGTGGGCGATTGGGTGATCGTGGAGACCCCGCGGGGCAAGCAGCTCGGCAAGGTGGTCTCCATAGGGATGCCCCGCAGCGGCCGGATCGAGGGACCGCTGCGGCCGGTGGAACGGCCGGCCACCAATCGGGACCTGGCGATCCGCAAATACTGGGAGCGCAAGGAGATGGAGGCCCTGGTGGTGGCTCGGGACCATGCTCGCCAGCTCGGGCTTTCGATCAAGATGGTGAAGGTGGAGATCTCCTTCGATGGGAAGCATATCTCGTTCCTTTACCACACCGAAGAGAAGGTCGATCTGGAGCCTTTGCGGCAGCGGTTAGAGGAAGCTTACCGGGGACGGCAGGTGGAGCTGCGGTTGATCGGCCCGCGAGATGTGGCCAAGATCGTCGGCGGAATGGGGGCCTGCGGCTTGGAGACCCGATGCTGCTCCCTCTTCCTGACCGAATTCAGCCCGATCTCGATCAAAATGGCCAAGGAACAGGGTCTTTCCCTGAACCCAGAGGATATCACTGGGATGTGCGGGCGGCTTCGGTGCTGCCTGATCTATGAATACGAGCAATACGTTCGGGCGAAGCAGGAGCTTCCGAAGAAGGGCAAGGCGGTGATGACCCCCCACGGGGAAGGCGTGGTGGTGGAGGTGCTTCCATTGAAAGAAGCCGCTCTAGTCCGGGTGGGGGATCAACTCCATGAGGTTTCTAAGGATCAGCTTCAGCCTTTGGAGGAACTCAAGGCGCTCCAGCAGAAGGCGGAGAGGCCATGCCATAACGGGGAGAACTGCACCTGTGGTCGGCGCAATGGGGGGAACAAGGAGGAATCTGGATAGCGAGCCCTCGGGGATGGGAATTCCGCCGGGTGAAGGTGGGGTGAGGAGGTAAAGGCCCGCCGCTCAGCTTGAAGACCCCTTCGATGAGGTTCAGGAATCGGCGATGGCGACAGTAGATGTATTGATCTGCGGGGCGGGGATCGCCGGGATCTCCGCGGCCTATCATCTGAGCCTCCGCCAGCCCTCCCTTCGGATCCTTCTGATCGATCGCGGAGCGCCTCTCAGTCTCACCAGCGATAAATCGACAGAGGCCTATCGCAACTGGTGGCCCGGTCCGGATGATGCGATGGTCTGTCTGATGAACCGGAGCATCGATCTCCTGGAGGAGCTGGCTCGATCCTGTGGGAACGCCTTCCGCATGAACCGTCGGGGTTACCTCTACGCTACCGCCGATCCCTCCCGAGCGGAACAGCTCCTCCAGGCCGCCGAACAGGCCGCCCGGTATGGCGCCGGCCCGGTCCGCCGGCACACAGGTTCCCCCTCGGATCCTCTCTACCTCCCATCCCCGCCGGAAGGCTTCGATGGGCTGCCCGACGGCGTGGACGTGTTCCTGGATCCCCGGGAGATCCGCCGTTTCTTTCCCTATCTCTCTGAACGAACCCTGGCCGTCCTGCACGTTCGCCGGTGTGGCTGGCTGAGCGCTTACGGCCTGGGCATGGTGCTTTTGGAGCAGGCGCGGGCTCGGGGGGTGATGTTCCGCTCTGCAGCGCTCCAGGCGGTTGCGGTGCGAGGGAACCGGCTCCAGGCGGTCCGGCTGGCTTTCCCCGGAGGCGAGGAAACAGTGAGCGCTGGATGTCTGATCAACGCGGCAGGCCCGTTTGTCGCGGATGTGGCCCGGATGATAGGGGTTGAGCTGCCGGTTTTTTGCGAGCTGCATCGGAAGGTCATGTTCCCGGATGTGGAGCAGGTGATCCCCAGGGACGCGCCGTTGGTGATCTGGGCGGATCCTCAGCGGTTGCTGTGGTCGGAAGAAGAGCGAGAGCTGCTGAGGGAGATGGGGCGTTCGGAGCTGCTGGAGGAGCTGCCCGGGGGCGCCCATCTGCGGCCGGAGGGTGGCGCGGAGAGCTCCTACGTGTTGATGCTTTGGCCCTACGCAGCACGGCCGGTCGAGCCGATTTTCCCGCTCCCGGAGGATCCCTTGTTCCCGGAGGTGGCGCTGCGAGGCCTGATGGCGGCGATCCCCGGGCTGCAGGTCTACCTGGCCCGCATGCCACGCCCAGTTGTGGACGGAGGATACTATGTCCGGACGCCGGAGAACCGGCCGCTGATCGGCCCGATGCCGGTGGAGGGAGCCTATCTCATCGGCGCGCTCTCCGGTTTCGGGATCATGGCGGCGATGGGGGCAGGGGAGCTCCTGGCCGCCCATATCCTGGGGGAGCCGCTTCCGGATTACGCCTCCGCCTTCACCCTGGATCGCTATGAACGCCCCGATTACCGGGCACGCCTGAACGCATGGGGGGAGACGTGGCAGCTGTAGCATGGATCCCTACAGCTGCCATTGCCCCGTAAAGCGGAAGACAAAAGGGCGATCCCCCTGGCGAGGGCCAGGGAGATCCCGCTGTCGGCGATCCCGAAGGGATGCCGGCAATTCATGATGGCTCATTGCCCCTGCCGCAGGACCTCCACCGCACGCTGCAGCTGAGGATCCACCCCTCCGGTTTCCGCTCCAGGCTCTGCTTTCACCTCGATGTCCGGCTTCAATCCTTCCCCGTGAATCGCCCGGTTGCTGGGCGTGAACCAGCGGGCGATGGTGACCCGCAGCTCGGAGCCATCGGAAAGGGTGTGGACGAGCTGCACAGATCCCTTCCCGAACGTTCGCTCGCCGATCAGTCGGGCCCGACCGCGATCCTGCAGAGCGCCGGCCACGATCTCTGTGGCGCTGGCGCTGCCGGCGTTCACCAGCACCACCATGGGGATCTTTTCCCCGATATCGCCGCTCTTCGAGCGGAACACCCGCTCCTCGCCGTCCTTCGTGCGCTCATATGCCACGATCCCCTCATCCAGGAAGAGATCAGCAACCTGGATGGCCTGGTCGAGGAACCCGCCGGGATTGTCGCGCAGGTCCAGGATGAGGCCCCGTGGGTTCTGGGCCAGCAGCTCTTTCAGTTGCTCTTGGAGCTGACGGGTCGCCTGAGCGCTGAAGTCGAGCAGCCGGATATACGCGATGTTTTCGGGAAGCATACGAGCTTCCACAACAGGGATGGTGATGCGAGCCCGGGTGACGGTGACCCGGAGGGGTTCGCGCTGTCCAGGCCGTTCAATGGTGAGGGTCACTGAGGTGCCAGCCGGACCCCGGATCAGTGCCACTGCCTCATAGATGCTGTAGCCGACGATCGATTGCCCGTTGACTTCGATCACCAGGTCCCCGGCCCGGATACCGGCTTTCTGGGCTGGGGAGCCCTCGAAGACGCGCACGATCTCCAGCTTGTTGTCTCGGTTCATGCGCACTAAGGCCCCGATCCCTTCAAACTGTCCCGAGGCGTCCTCCTCCAGGATCCGGGCGATCTTGGGTTCGATGAAAGATGTATAGGGATCCCCCAGGGTCTGCAGGGCGCCCCGCACAGCGCCGTAGGCCACCGTCTGGGGAGAAGGGATCTCGCCGTAATATTCCTCCTGAATCAGCTTCCACGCTTCCCAGAAGATCCCGAAAGCTTGCTGGAGATCCTGGGGCGGGGCGGCGGACCGGGTCTGGGAAGGCGCTGGGTGCATTCCCCATGCGACGGCGAACCCGCTTAGAAACGCGGAGCCGAGCAATCCGGTTGCCAGGATAGCAAATAGAAGAAGGTTTCCTGCGCGTCGGAGTAGGCTATTCACGGTCAGCCTCCTCATGGCGATTAAAAACCTAATGGAGGCGATGAGTCTTGTCGATGTGATGGACTGCGGGTATAATTGCTATGGCCTTGCCCGGGTGGCGGAACAGGCAGACGCGGCGTCTTGAGGGGGCGCTGGCCCTTCAGGCCGTGCGGGTTCAAATCCCGCCCCGGGCACCAGAACCCCGGCCCCCTGCCGGGGTTTTTATATATCCTCGAGTTTCCCACGGGCGCAAATCCACGACTTTCTCCTTCCCAGGCTCAGAAGACCCCCTGATCGGATCCTGCATGCTACAACAACATGGGGCAGGGGAAGTTCAGATGGCGGGGCAGCGAAGCCACCCCGCACCTTGACGTTTTGCGACAAGATCGGGTGAAGGCTCGTTCGGCTGCTCGTCTATCCCTTCAGGGCCCCTGCGAGTAACCCGCGCAGGAAGAAGCGGCCCAGGAAGATGTAAACCAGCAGCGTAGGCAGGGCGGCCAGCAGCGCGCCGGCCATCTGGACGTTCCATTCGACGATCTGGCTCCCCGCTAGGTTCTGTAGCGCCACCGTGATCGGCTGCTGAGCCGGCTTATTGGTCACCGTGACCGCAAAGAGGAAATCGTTCCAGATCTGGGTGAACTGCCAGATGGCCACCACGGCGAATCCAGGCTGGGAAAGGGGGAGCATCACCCAGCGATAGATTCCCAGCAGGGAAGCCCCATCGATCTTGGCGGCCTCCACCAGCTCCCCGGGGATCGACGCATAGTAATTACGAAAAATGAGGGAGGTGATGGGGATGCCATAAACCACGTGGACCAGGATGAGCCCTGGGATCGAGCCGTAGAGGTTGATGGACTGAAGGAAACGAACCAGTGGGATCAGGATGCTCTGATAGGGGATGAACATGCCGAAGAGGATGGCCGGGAAGAGGAGCTCCGATCCTCGAAAGCGCCACCGGGCCAAGATGTAGCCGTTGATGGAGCCGATGAAGGAAGAGATCACAGTGGCTGGGATCACCAGGTAGACGCTGTTCATGAAGTTTGGGGAGAGCTTTTCCCATGCCTTAGCGAAGGCGGCCAGCGAGGGCTGGGTCGGCCAGTTCCACATCCGTGTCAGATCTGCCTCGGCGAAGCTCTTCAGGCCCGTAAGGAGCAGCACGTAAACGGGCAGCAGATAAAAGAGAGTCAGCGCCCATAAGGCCGCGTAGATCCCGACGCGTCCCAGCCTCATAACTCGGTCTCCCGGCTCAAGCTGTAGCGGAGGTAGGGGATGATCAGAGCAGCGACCAGGAGCAGCATCAGGGTGGCGATGGCGGCTCCCTGGGCGAAATGGTTTCCCCGAAACGTGGTTTCAAACATGAAGTAGGCAGGCATGTCCGTGGCGAACCCGGGGCCGCTGCCGGTCATCGCCACGGTGAGATCAAAGATCTTGAGGGAGATATGCCCCAGCACAATCAAGGCGCTCAGGGTGACCGGCCGGAGCAGCGGCAGGACCACATGGCGATAGATTTGCCACTCGCTGGCCCCATCCACCCGGGCAGCTTCCCGCAGCTCCTCCGGGATCCCCCGCAGGCCGGCCAGATACATGGCCATGGTGAACCCGGAAAGCTGCCACGTGGCGGCGATCACCACCGGGATCAACGCCACCGGGATCCCTACCTGAATCGCCCCCACTTTCACGCCGAACATAATGGAAGGATCCGTGAACCAGCGCGGCAGGGGCCCAGCGTAGCCCGTATATTTCAGAAGAAGATTGATCCCGGTTTGGGGGTTGAACAGCCATTGCCAAGCGATGCCGGTCACGATGAAGGAAATGGCCATGGGGAACAGGAACACGCTGCGGAAGAACGTTTCCCCTTTCACCCGCTGATCCAGCAAAAGGGCGGCGAAGAAGCCCACTCCGATCGCCCCCAGTAGGAAAAGGGTCGTGAAGACCACCACGTTGCGGATGTCCGCCTGAAACCGCGGAGTCTGAAACAGCCCGACATAGTTTCGCAGACCGATGAACGTGTAATCCGGCAGCACATCGTTCCATCGGGTCAGCGAGATGTAGACGGTCCACCCGATGAACCCGTAGACGAAAATCAACACCGCGATCACGGAGGGGGTGAGCAAGAGAACCGGCAGCGCGCTCTCCAGGCGCCGCCGGATTTCCCTCCCAGGATACAGCCATCGGGGAACTGGAACCGCCCGTTGCGCGACCCGGGGCACGCCGAGGGTGGACGTCGGATCCCGAGGGCGCTTCTCCATCCTCGCCTCCTCCCCGTTTGCTCGATCTGCGCCATGGACGCTGGGTTGCTTCGCCCACTTATCGGGATTCTGAAAAGGGGTCATCCGCCTCACTGCAAGTGTGCGCTGTAAATTCCGGCACGCCCCGATCGGATAAGCGCCGATGATTTGCTATGATTATAGTCTGAGATGGATAACGTCTGAAATCTTTCACGCGGCGTTCCGGGATGTGGCTTCGAGCGCTCAGCCTGACTCAGTTTCGAAACTACGCGCGGCTCGAGTGGCGATTGGAACCGCGGGTGATGATCGTTTACGGCGGGAACGCCCAGGGGAAAACGAACCTCCTGGAGGCCATTGCCTATGCGGCCATGGGGCACTCGTTCCGCACCCCCAGCGATCGGGAGCTGATCCACTGGTCGGCCTGGCAGGATCCCATGCCGTTCGCCCGGGTGATCGCCGAATTTGTGCGAAAGGACGGCCCGGTTCGTTTGGAGCTCACGCTGGTGGCGGAGGGGGGCATACCCTCCCGTCCAACCCTCACGCCAGAGGCGGCCTCCATCCGCAAACAGGTACGAATCAACGGGGTTCCCCATCGGGTGCTGGATCTCTTCGGACAGGCCGCGGTTGTCCTGTTCACCCCGCAGGATGTCGAGGTGGTGGGAGGGCCTCCGGTGGAGCGGCGGCGGTTGCTGGATCTCCTGATCGCCCAGACCTCGGCGGCCTTCGCCCGGACGCTCACCGCTTATCAGCGTGCCCTCGCCCAGCGCAACGCGTTGCTCCGCCAGCTCCAGGAAGAGGGCGGCGACCCCGCGCAACTGGATCTATGGGATGAGGCGGTGGCTCGCTATGGGGCCCCGCTGATGGATCAGCGGGCCCGCGCCCTGCGAGCCATCGCCCGCTATGCCGAGGATATCCACAAAGCCCTCAGTGGGGGGGAGCCCATGTTCTTGCATTATGTGCCCGGCCTGGATCCCTTTCAGGTGGAGGGGCAGATGGCACTGGGAGGGATGACATGGGGGCAGACCTTGCCGGAGGATGAGTTGCGGGAAGCCTTCCGGCGTGCTCTGCTTCGCGAGCGTGCGCTGGATATCCGGCGGGGGACCACCCGGATCGGCCCCCATCGGGATGATCTGCGGTTCGTTGTGGACGGCGTAGACCTGGGCCTTTATGGTTCTCGCGGGCAACAACGCACCGCGATCCTGGCCTTCAAACTGGCGGCTGCCCGCTGGCTGACTTCCATCTTTCAGGAAAGCCCTGTCCTGTTGCTGGACGAGGTCATGGCAGAGCTGGATGGGGAGCGCCGACGCTATCTGCTCCGAGCCCTGGGGGATGTAGAGCAAGCCATCCTGACCGCTGCGGATCCCATGCTCTTCGAACCGGAGTTCCGGGAGCGGGTTCGCCGCTTTGTGGTGCAGGCCGGGTTCCTTCGAGAGGCGCATTAGCGCCTCGATGGGAATGGGGATAAGGTAGGGGTAGGAGCCACGCCTTCGATCGGAGATCTTTCGTGGGATGTAGGCTGCCGAAGGCCGCCCCCAACCCTTGGAGATCCCTATCGGGCAAAGCGCGACCGGATATGCTTCGAACTCCCTGGCCGGTTTACTTGTATGGCATCCATGACCCGGGCCCGTGGCGAGAGCGGTTCCGCGCAGCCGGCGTGACCGGGTGGGTGGTTTTCGAAGAGACCATTGGGGCTGATCCGGGGGATATGAGTGGACGCGGTTCGATCTACCAGTCATGGGCGGAGGCGGGATTCGGGGTCATCGTTGTGCTGAACTACGGCCGATATCCCAACGGCACGCTTCCGACCTCTGACCGCTATGAGGCCTTTGCCCGGCGTTGCGCCCGCTTCGTCGCGGCATCCCCGGGCGCCCACATTTGGGTCATCGGGAACGAGCCCAACCACCCCCAACAGCAGCCCGGCGCCCGGGTGGATCCCTCCGCCCGGCGCCTCGAGGCGGCCGAGTGGATCACCCCGGAGCGCTACGCGCGTTGTTTCCGGCGATGCCGCGAGGAGATCCGTAGCCAGCCTGGCCACGAGGAAGATCTCGTCATCCCCGCCGCTGTGGCACCCTTCACCGCCGCGCTCCGCTATCCCGGGAACCCCACGGGCGATTGGGTGGTTTACTTCCACGATGTCTTGACGGCGATTGGAGAGGATCTGGACGGCATCGCCCTTCACGTCGCCAGCCAGAGCCCGGACCCGCATTCCATCGCGGATGAGGATCGCTTCCCCCCACCTTATGAAGCCCGTCGTCGTGGCTTCCGCGCGTATCGCGATTTCATCGAAGCCATCCCCCCCCATCTGCGCTATCGGCCCATCTTCATCACAGAAGCCTCCATGGGGGATCAGGAAGGGCATCCAATCCCTTGGCCGGATGCGGATACAGGGTGGATCTCGGAGGCTTATGCGGAGATCCATCGCTGGAACGCGGAGATGCCCCATTCTTTCATTCGGTGCATGGTCCTCTATCGATGGCAGCGGGTGGATCCCTGGTTCATGGAGGGCAAAGAGCGTTTGCTGGACGATCTGGATCGGGCGCTGGCGGCGCGCTTCCGATGGGATGTGGGGCTCCAGCACTATCCCCAGGCGATCCTCCGTCAGGAAATCCGGCTCTGCGATCGCCCGGGCGGAAGGATGGAGGGAGCTTCCCTTCCACAGGGCCTGGCCGGTGTGGCCCTCGCTTGCACGGAGGATCGGGAATGGTATGCATGGCTCCATCCAGAGACTGGCCGTCACGGGTGGCTGCCCCGCGATGCCCTCATCCTCCAGGGGGATCCCCAGAGCCTCCCGCTTGATTCACCGGGCCCCATCTTCCTTTCGCTGCGACGGCCGGCGGTGCTTCGCACGGCCCCCTCCGCTCACGCTCCGGCCATCCTGGAGCTTCCAGAAGGCCAGCGGGGGATAGCCCGGATGACCACCGCGGATCGAGGGTGGTGGCAAGCTCAGTTCGATGCGCATGTCGGATGGATCCGGGCCATCGATGCGAACGTGGAAGGGGATCCGCGGGCCGTGCCCATCGTCCCCCGCCCATGGACCGACGCGGATCTCCAGCGTCTTCATCTTTCCCTGTTATGGGTGGAGCCGGTCCTTCACCGTCGGAAGCCTTCGCCGTGGCCACGGCGCCCTCTAGAAGTGATCCGCTGGCTGGTCCTGCATCCCCTGAGGGTTCCAGGGGATCTGTCGCCGGAAGCCCTGGCGGCCTTCCTGGTCGAGCAAGGGGGACAACCGGGTTTCCCCTATCATTTTTACATCACAGCTGACGGGCAGATCTTCTGGACGCTCCCTCTGGAAGCGATGACCGGTCATGCGGGGGGATATGGGCGGGTGAGCGTGGGGATCGGCCTGGCCGGATGGCAGGCGGATCAGGATCCTACCCCGCTGCAAATCGAGCGAACCGCTCGCCTCTGTGCGTGGCTCCTCACCCGTCTTCAGCTGGGGCCCTCGCAGATCCAGGCCATTCAGGAGCTCTTCCCGGGGGGCTCTCCCTTCGGTGAGGAGCCTGGGATCCGATCAGCTCTGGAGCGCGTTCGTCATGTCTCCCCCCATGCTGCGAAGATCCGGGAGATGGTCCGCCCGATCCTGGAGGAAGCCCGCATGCCGGTGCCCGGGGTGCCGGAGCCGGCGTGGCAGGATCTGACCGGAAGCCTCCCCACCCGTTCGGGAACCGCTTTTCCCCTGCGCCCGTTAGGGCACATTCGAAGCCTCATCCTGCATCAGACGGGAACGGAGGCGGGGATCACCCCTTTGCAGATCGCGGCTTACCAGGTGGAGCGGCTCGGGATGCCCGGGGCGAGCTATCACTTCCTGGTGGACGCCGAGGGGATTCTGTATCGGATCCACCCGCTTGCTGTGGCAGTTTCTCATATGGCGACCGATAATGCAACAACCGTCAGCATCGGGCTGATCGGGGATTTCCGCCGGCGCCCTCCGGGCGAGCGCCAGCTGAGCGCAACGGCCCAGCTCATCGCCTATCTGCTGGATCATCTGGGATTGGGGATGGAATCCGTGAAGGGGCACGAGGAGCTGGAGCCGGTGCCATGTCCGGGAGGATGGCGGATTGGGGTGGCGTGGCGGGGGATGCTAATGGCCCAGATCCAGGCGATCCTTCGGCTTTATCGCTCTCCCTGAGGTCTCCGTATGGAATGGCAGGGGATCCTGGTCGCGTTGTTTTCCGCGATTCTACTGGGTGGGGCGCCGATCCTGGCCAAGTGGGCCTACCGGGCGGGCGCGGATCCCACGGCGGTGGTCATCCTGCGCACTGGGCTGGCCGCCCTGGTCCTCTGGGCGCTCTATCTGATCCACCCTCGCTGGCGCCGCTATCTGTATATCTATCCGGTTGGTCTGCTGGGCTGTCTGGCGGTGGGCTTCACCAATGCGCTGGGATCGGTTTTTTACTATCTGGGCCTCTACCGCCTGGACGCGGCAGTAGCCCATTTAATCTATTCCATGTATCCCATCCTGGTGGCCGCGATGGGCCGCCTCAACGGCGATCCGATCCCTGGCCTGACCCGTTTGCGGATACTGTTGGCGAGCCTGGGCCTTGTTCTGCTGTTAGGCCGCCTTCAGGGCATGCCGGATCCTTTCGGTGTGCTTCTGGTGTTGCTGTCCAGCGGCTTCTACGCGCTCCACGTGGTGCTCAGCCAGCGGGTCCTGTATGAAATGCCGGCTCAGACCCTTACCCTCTACGCCCTGACGGCGATGGCGGCCTTCACGCCGGTGGCCGGGTGGGTTTTCGGAAACCCGCACCCCGCTGTGCCTTCAGGCGCCATGGGGCCGATCTTCGCGATGGCGGCTGTCCTCATGCTCTCGCGGCTGGGGATGTTCGTGGGGGTCAAGCGCCTGGGAGGGACCCAGACCGCCCTGCTGACCGTAATGGAGATCCTGGTCACGGTCGCCCTGGCGGTGGGATGGTTGGGAGAGCGCCTGATGCCGATTCAATGGGCCGGCGCCTCGTTAGTGATCCTCAGCATCCTGCTGGTCCTTCGGGAATCCCCTCACGCGCCCCTTCCTCGCTGGCGCATGCCCCTGCTTCCCCCTGCGGATTAATATTCAGGGCTCATTTTGCTCATGCTTCTGATAGAACGCGGCGGCGCGCCGGTGCAGGGGTTTCAAGCTTCCCAATCGGACCTGAGCCTGACGCTGCAGGAACTTCTGGAACAGGTGGTGATAGCGATATCGGCCTTCCCCGTTCCCGCTGAGGAAGAGCCCGCGCCCCTCAACCAGGGGGAGCAAGGCGTGATCCTCCGGGTTCTCCAGGACGGCGGCGCAGACCTCCGGATCCAGGTCTGTCAGGATGCTGGTCTGTAGAAGGAAGCGCTGGATCTCCGGAGGCTGGCGGTTCAGCGCTTCCTCGGCGAAGTAATCGAAAAGATCCGATAGCGTATCCGGAATCCGTTCCAGGAGCGTCTCCAGGGCTCCTTCCCGGCTCTCTCGAAGTCGATGCAGGATTATGAGGAGCACGATGATCCATCCCTCGGTCTCCGCCGCCAGCCTCTGGGCGAGCTCCGCGGGGAGCGGGTAGCCTTGGGCCGTGAAAAGAGCTTGGACCTCATCGGGGGTGAAGGCGAGATCAGCCGTTGGGATCTCCTGAACCTCCCCATAGGCCCGATAGCGGGCCAGGTTGCGAAAGGAGGGGATCTGACGGGTGAGGAGCATCAGGTGGAGCGTTCGCTCCATTGCTTCGGAGTCCTACAAGAGGAGAGTCTGGACCACGCTGGGGCCGGATTATTCCTTCGGCTATTTCTCGTGGTCGGATTTCTCCCGGTTTCTGCGGGAGCTCAAGCCGGAGGCCGAGCTGCTCCCGGAGGGGATCTTTCCCCCGCTGGGGGCGGAGGATCTCGCTCCAGCCCACCCTGATTACCCCTTCCGGATCCTCGATCCGATCTGGACATTCCCGGGCGAGGCCATCACCCCGCCGCCGGAGGTGGGGATCTTTTGAGGGGCCGGATGGCAGATTCATGGTAATCTGGGAGATGGGAGGGGAATCGTTAAAGCCTACCTGGCTGCTTCCCCGGAACAGAGATGATCTTGAACCGAAGGGGAGGTGCATCATGGCGGTTCGGGAGCGGGTTCGGTTTGGGGAGGCGAAGCAGTTCATCGGGGGCCAGTGGACGGACGGTGGGACGCCGATCCCGGTTCGGGACAAATACACGGGGGAAGTGATCGGAACCGTGCCGGAGGCTCGGCGGGAGGACGTGGAGGCGGCGGTGGCGGCAGCGCAGGAGGGCGCGAAGGCGATGGCGTCGCTGCCCGCTTGGCGGCGGGCGGAGATCCTGCGAGGGGCGGCGGAGCGGATCCGAGCGCAGAAGGAGGAGTTCGCCCGGCTGATCGCTGCCGAGGCGGGGAAGGCGTTGAAATGGGCTCGGGCCGAAGTGGAGCGGGCCATCTGGACCTTCACCATCGCCGCAGAGGAGGCCCGGCGTATCGAGGGGGAGGTGATCCCCCTGGATGCGGTGCCTGCTGGGGAAGGCTACTTTGGGTTCTACGTGCGGCGGCCGGTAGGGGTGGTGGCCGCCATCACCCCGTTCAACTTCCCGCTGAACCTGGTGGCGCATAAGGTCGCGCCGGCCCTGGCTGCGGGGAACGCGGTGGTTTTGAAGCCGGCCAGCGCCACGCCCCTGACCGCTGTGCGGCTGGCCCAGGTGCTGGAGGCTGCTGGCATCCCAGCGGGGGGCTTCAATCTGATCTTCGGGCCCGGGGGAACCGTTGGAGAGTGGCTCGCGGGGCATCCCGGCGTGGGGAAGGTGAGCTTCACGGGAAGCCGGGCGGTGGGGGATCGACTGACGCGGGTGGTGGGAATCAAGAAGCTCACGCTGGAGCTCGGCAACACCACGCCGGTGATCGTCGCCGAGGATGTAAAGGATCTGGATTGGGTGGCCCGGCGGCTGGCCGTGGGGGCTTTCTACAACTCTGGCCAGGTCTGTATCTCGGTCCAGCGGATCTATGGCGTTCGGAGGATCTTCGAGCCGCTGGTGGAGACCTTCAGCCGCGCGGCCTCAGAGATGGTGGTGGGGGATCCTCTCGACGAGCGGGTGGATGTGGGGCCGCTGATCGACGAACGGGAAGCCATGCGGGTGGAAGGGTGGATCCAGGAAGCGCTTCACGGCGGCGCGGAAGCGGTCGCGGGCGCCCGGCGGGAGGGGCCGATCGTGTGGCCCACGGTGCTGATCCGGGTGCGGCCGGAGATGCGCGTGGTGCGGGAGGAGGTGTTCGGGCCGGTGGCTTCGATGCTGGACGCGGAGGATTTCGAAGAGGCGCTGGCGGCCGCCAACGCTACGGAGTATGGACTGCAGGTAGCGGTGTTCACGCGGGACATCAACCGCGTGTTGCGGGCCATCCAGGGCCTGGATTTCGGTGGGATCATCATCAACGATACCCCCAGCTATCGGGCGGATCACATGCCCTATGGCGGGGTGAAAGGAAGCGGCCTCGGACGGGAGGGTGTGCGCTATGCCATCGAGGAGATGACGAATATCCACATGGTGGTCATCCGCCCCGCCCCGTGATCGCACGATCTGGAGGTGCGACATGAAAACGCAGGCGGCAGTCCTGTATGAGATGGGACGGCCAGCGCCCTATCGGGAGTCCCGACCCCTTTCCGTCGAGGAGGTGGATCTGGAAGGGCCCGGCCCAGGGGAGGTGCTGGTGGAGATCGCGGCCGCCGGCCTCTGTCACTCGGACCTCTCGGTGATCGATGGCTCCCGGCCCCGGCCCATGCCCATGGTCCTGGGCCACGAGGCGGCGGGCATCGTGCGGGAGGTGGGCCCGGGCGTTCACGACCTGAAGCCCGGCGACCCCGTGGTCTTCTCGTTCGTTCCCATGTGCGGTCGCTGCCTCTACTGCGCCATCGGCCGTCCGGTTCTGTGCGAGAACGGGAACCGGGCCAACATAGCGGGGACGCTGCTCAGCGGGGCGCGTCGGTTCCGAAACGCCGCAGGGTATCCCTTCATCCATCCCATAATCGCCGTGGATATCCGGCCGGAGAAGCTGGAGCTAGCCCGGAAGGCGGGAGCGACCTACGGGGTGAACGCGCAGGAGACCGATCCGGTGGCCGTGATCCGCGATCTCACCGGGGGCGGCGCCCACTATACCTTCGAGAGCGTGGGCAACGAGCGGGTGCTGATCCAGGCCTATCAGGCCACCCGCCGGGGCGGCACCACCGTCACCATCGGCCTGCCGCATCCCGAGCGCTTGTTCAGCGTGCCCGCGGTAAGCATTGTTGGAGAGGAGCGAACCATTCAAGGCGCTTAGATGGGCTCTGCCGTCCCCCGTCGGGATCTTCCGCGTTTCTTGGCGCTCTATCAGGCTGGGAGGCTGCCTGTGGACCTGCTCCTCAGCCGCACCCTTCGCTTAGAGGAGATCAACGAGGGCTTCGACGCCCTGGCCCGCGGCGAGGTGGTGCGCCAGATCGTCCGCATGGAGGAAGCATAAGCTGACCTCTGCCCTCAGCGTCCCCCGGCCGGAGGCCGGGGAGGGACCTCGACCCGCGCGACGAGATCCGAAAGCGTGATCGGGAAGGGAACCAGCAGGCCGCCACTGGTGCGGCTGGCGGAGATCACCAGCCACCGGGGGCGCCACTCCGGGCGCACGTTGAACGAAAGACCGGCATCGACGGCCCTCTCCGGCCTCTCCCTCTTTTAACCCCACCGGAGGCCGCCCACCCGAGCGATGAAATCCCCACCGGGGTGTCCGCCGGGGTGGTCGGGAGCGCCCCCGGGGCCTCCATCTGGGCCGGCGCTGGCCTTTCAGAGGGAAGGTTCGGCCCCAGCATGCTCCAGAAAGCCGGCTCCGGGGGTCGGCCGGGAGCAGGCCGTGGCCAGTCCCATCCAGAGGCTTTCCCCCTTCATCGGGCGCCTCCTTGACAGCCGACCTCTTTTCATTCTCTCATCGTCAGAGTGAAACCCGGGCAGCGGTTCATGGGATCGGAACGCATGCTATGCTTCGAATAGGGAAAGCCATCGCGCGGTCTTCCCCGCCGGAAGGACGTTCCATCGGAGGGCGGGATATGGCCGGGGAACGGATCCTTGGCATCGATGCGAGTCGGACCACGCTGGCCCAGCCCACTGGGGTCGAGCGGTATGCCCAGGCCGTCGTTCGAGCCCTCATCCCCTTGGCGGAGGCGGAAGGAGTACGTCTCCGGTTGTATTTCCGGGATCCTCCGCCCCCCGGGCTCTTCCCGCATGCGCCATGGGTGGAGCATCGGGTGCTCTCCTTTCCCCGCTTGTGGACCCATCTCCGTCTCTCCGGGGAGATGATCTGTCATCCCCCGGCGGTGCTCTTTGTTCCCGCTCACGTGATCCCCTTGTATCATCCGCCGAGCGCCGTCACCATCCATGACCTGGGCTATCGGTATTTCCCACAAGCCCATCCGTTGCTTCAGCGGCTGTATCTGGATCTTTCCACCCGCTGGAGCGCGGTGGTCGCCCGCGTGGTGTTCGCCGATTCCCAGGCGACGAGGATGGATCTCATCCGCTTTTATCGAATCCCTCCGGAGAAAGTCGTGGTGGCTTATCCTGGTTACGACCCCCCGCCGATCCCCGCCGATCCAGAGCCGATCCTTCGCCGTTTCGGGATCCGACGGCCGTATGTGATCGCGGTGGGCACGATCCATCCCCGGAAGAATTTCGGCCTGATCCTGCGGATCATCGCCCGTCGGATAGCCGCGGGGTGGGAGGGCCAGGTTGTGATCGTCGGCAAGCCTGGATGGACCGATCCCGTCTTCGAGCGCCTGCGCCAGGATCCGATCTGGGCGGGCCGTCTGATCCTGACGGGCTATGTGGACGATGAAAGCCGGGGCGCATTGCTCAGCCAGGCGGAGGCCTTTCTGCATCCGTCCTGGTATGAAGGGTTCGGGCTCCCCGTTCTGGAAGCCCAAGCTTGTGGCGTGCCGGTCCTTTGCACCCCGAACGGGAGCCTGCGGGAGGTGGCGGGGGAGGGCGCTCTCCTTCTGCCTCCTGATGATCCGGATCCGTGGATCGATGCCCTGGAGCGGCTGGCCCGGGATCCAGGTTTTCGCGCGGAGCAGATCGCTCGGGGCCATGCGAACCGGAAACGGTTCTCCTGGGAAGCATGCGCGCGGACGATCTGGGAGGCGCTCCACGAATGGTTATGCCATTCGTGAGCGATCCTCTTCCCTCTCCTCATAACCCCAAAGGCCATGGAGGAAAATCCTCCCAGGGGCGATGCGGGGCGTTGAAGGAGCCTCGCCCCGCTCCCAGAAGCCCAGGGGAAGCCAGCGGCGCGATTCCATACATCATTGGAAGGAGGCATGGATGTCCGGATGGAGGGAGCGCCTGCTGATCCTGAGCCTTTTCACCGTCGCGATGGCCTATGTGGAGAGCGCCGTGGTCGTGTATTTGCGACAGGTGTATGGGATCACGGATCTGCTGCGGGATACGCCGGTTCGTCCCGATTGGCTAACCCCGATTGAGCTGGGCCGGGAGATCGCCACCCTGGTGATGCTGTTCACGGCCGGCTCACTGGCCGGTCGTACCCCTGCGGCCCGGTGGGGCCTCTTCCTGTATGCCTGGGGCCTGTGGGATATCCTGTATTATGCTTGGCTCCGAGTGTTCATCGGATGGCCGGTTTCCCTGGAGGATTGGGATCTCCTCTTTCTGATCCCTCTGCCGTGGTGGGGGCCGGTTTGGGCGCCGATGCTGGCCGCAGCGCTGATGATGGGGGTGGGCGTCCGAATGGCGCGCCGGAGCGAGGCAGGGCGAGTGATCCGACCGGACAGGCTGTCGGTTGCGATCGGAGGGATCGGGACGCTGATTGCCCTCTACACGGTGATGGCCCCCGCGCTGCATGCGCTCCCCGGGGGGCTGGATGCGATCGGCCGGGCGCGCCCGACGGAGTTCCAGGGGTGGCTTTACCTGCTGGGATGGGGGCTGGTGGCCTTCGCCGGCTGGCGGACTGCTCAGGGCCAGCCGGCAGATCCTGCTCTATAATGAGTGAGGGAAAGCTGCGTCGCTGGCTTTCTCCGGAGGGCTTTTGCGGTCGGCCCCTGAAGATTCCCTTCCGGAGCGAGGGCAGGTTTGATTCGGAAACCATCTTTCGATCACGGACCCTCTCTTCCACCGCATCTTTATGGGGAGGATTATTTCCTCTCCGCCTGTGAGGGCTACGAGGAATTCCTGCGCACGCAGGGGGAACATCTCTCCCGGAGGCTCCAGGCGGCCTTTGCGGTGGCCGAGGTCCGGCCTGGCATGCGGGTGCTGGATGTGGGCTGCGGGCGGGGGGAGATTGTTCGCCATTGTGCCCGATTGGGGGCTTACGCCACCGGAATCGATTACGCGGAAGCGGCTGTCCGGCTCTCGGCGGATCTCCTGCGGCGGGCAGGGGACCTGCAGGCTCCGGCGGGCCTCGCCCAGGCCGATGCCAAGTTCCTCCCCTTCGCCAGCCGGGTGTTCGACCGGGTGCTGATGTTCGATGTGGTCGAGCACCTTTTCCCATGGGAGCTTCGCCTCGCCCTGCGGGAGGCTTACCGGGTTTTGAAACCGGGCGGGATGCTGGTCATCCACACCGCACCGAACCGCTGGTATGACGCCTACGCTTACCCCCTGGTCCGCTTCATACGCACCCTTCAGGGCCTGGGGCATCTCTATCCGCCGAACCCGCGCGCCCTCAACGTCCCGATCAATGAGGCGGTCCATGTGAACGAGCAGGGCCCCCTCGGCTTGTGGTGGACCTTGCGCCGGACAGGGTTCCACCGGGTCAAGGTCTGGCTAGCCACCCCGCCGCAGAACCGGCAGGAGGGTTGGATCTTTCGCGCCCTGCGTCACATCGCCTTTCACTGGATCCCCTTCCGCTGGTTTTTCGAGCGGGAAGTATTCGCCGTCGCCGTTCGGCCGGAATAACGGTTTAGGGAGGGGCGTCTCATGGGATCGGAGAGCTTCTGGCTCCTCACAGCTGGACCCTACACGCCGAACTCGCCTCTGGCGGGCGAGGAACGGGCAGATGTGGCGATCCTGGGCGGGGGCTTCGCTGGGCTCTCCTCCGCCCTCCATCTGAAAGAGGCGGAGCCGGGGTTGAAAGTGGTGGTGCTGGAGCAGGCGTTCGTGGGCTATGGGGCCAGCGGGCGAAACGCGGGCTTCGCGATGACGCTCTTCGGCCTCACCCTTTCCCTGACCGCGCTGCGCTTCGGGCGCCAGGCGGCGGCGGAGGCCCATCACTATATGGAGCAGGCGGTGGATTATGTGGGGGAGTTGATCGCTCGCTACCGCATCGACTGCGACTATGAGCGCCCCGGGTTCCTGCGGGTGGCGACTTCCCCTGCTTACGTCCGGCGGATCCAGGAAGAGGTCGAGCTCGCTCATCGCCTCGGCTTGACCGGGATCGAGTGGCTGGACGCGGCGGCGGTTCGAGAGCAGGTGAACTCCCCGCTGTATCGGGGCGCATGGTGGGAGCCCCGCTGTGCTCTCCTGAATCCCGCGAAATACGTTCGCGGCTTGAAGCGGGCGGCGGAGGATCTGGGGGTACGCATCTACGAAGGAACTCCAGTGATCTCGATCGAACGTCGTCCGAACGGTTTCCATCTGCGCACCCCACAGGGAGCCGTGTGGGCAGAGAAGCTCGTATTCGCCACGAATGCGTATTCCCATCTGCTCCCACCTCTCCGGCGCAAGCAGGTCCCCGCGTTCACGTATATCGTGTTAACGGAGCCTCTCTCCGCGGACCGGCTCGAGCCTATCGGCTGGCGGAATCGACAAGGGATCGAGGACGCCCGCAACCTGGTGCACTATTATCGCCTGACGCCCGACAACCGATTGTTAATGGGCGGGGGCGATGTAGGTGTTCCTTTCGGTAAACAGATGGACCTGGATGAGAACGAGCGGGTTTTCCGGGAGCTGGAAGCCTACATCCCCCGCGTTTTCCCATCCCTACGCGGGGTGCGGATCGAACACCGATGGGGTGGGCCGGTCTCGGTGACCGTCGACATGGCCCCGGCGATCGGTTTCCTGGGGGATCGTCGTGCCGTTTACACTCTGGGATGCATCGGCCATGGGGTCGCCCTGACCACGATGAATGGTCAGATCGTGCGGGATCTGATCCTGGAGCGTCGGACGGCTCTCACGGATCTCTTCTTTGTGAACCGGCGGGTGATCCCATGGCCTCCGGAGCCCATCCGGTTCGCCCTTGGCCATCTTATCCGGGGTTATATGCGCCTGGAAGATCGGATTCTGGACCGGGGGAACTCCCCGGCATGAGGTGGCGCGTCTCTCCCCCACCGTCCCGGGGGTTGAGAAGAAGACCGCTGCGGGCCAGTGAGGCGATATGGGGAAAGAGCCGCGGATTGAGGATCTCGAGCGAGCGCTGGCGCTCAGGCGGCGGGAGATCCGCTTGAAGCGCTGGATCCAGGAAGGCCGTCTGCCGGTGGAGTCTTCCGCTCCTCCCCCGCTGGCAGCCTCGGAGTCTCCGTCGCTTCCTCCCGATCCGGTCTATCATTCCGAAGTGGAATGGGAGGAGCACAGCCCCCGATTTCGAATTCGCCTTCCCCGTCCCTCATGGTCCGCATGGCGGGATCGCCTGTTGCTGGCGATCGAGATCGCAGCGGTGGTGGGCGCGATGGCGTTGCTCCTGTTTTCCTGGCAGACCATGCGGGGGATGCAGTTGGAGGCAGTGGCGGCCCGGATCACCCCCTCGCCGACGCCCCTGATTCAGGCGGTGGTCCTGCCAGGCGGGCACCGCCCGCCGACCGCGCCGGGAGGGCCTGCCCCGAACCCTGAGGAGGTCCCGGAACACCTGCGGGCGCTGGTGGCGGCGCTCCCTACGCCGGTGCCCATCACCCCCGGCCCTCGCAGCCCCACCCGCATTGTGATCCCATCCATCGGTGTGGATGCCCCCATTGTCCCGGGGACGGACTGGGAGGCGCTGAAGAAGGGGGTGGGCCATCATCCGGGGACCGCCAATCCGGGCGAGCGAGGGAATATGGTGCTGGCGGCCCACAATGACATCTATGGGGAAATCTTCCGCGATCTGGAGAAGCTCCGACCAGGGGATGAGATCTGGGTTTACGCTGGAAGCCATGCTTATCGCTATGTGGTGGTCCAGAGGCAAATCGTTCTTCCCACTCAGGTCGAGGTGATGGCCCCAACCCGCGACCCTGTGGTCACCCTGATCACCTGTTATCCTTACCTGGTGGACACCCACCGGCTGGTGGTGGTGGGTGAGCTGCGGTAAAGCGGAGGGATGCCGTGCTTCGGAATCATGATGAGGTGCCCGACCTGATTCGAAGGGTATCCCTCCGGGATGGGTTTTGTGAGGCGTAACTCCTGTGGGAAGCCCCAGGCGCTTGCCCGCAAGCGATCCAGTGAGGTTTCCAACGATGCCTGATCTGGATGTCGGAGTGGTGATCGTCAACTACAACACGCGGGAATTGCTCCGGCGCTGCCTTCAGACCGTGCGGGCCAGTCAGGGCGTTACTTTTGAGATCTGTGTGGTGGACAACGCTTCGATCGACGGCAGCCCGGATATGGTGGAGCAGGAATTCCCGGAAGTTCGGGTGATCCGAAGCCCGGTGAATGGCGGCTACGCCTATGCCAATAATCTGGGCCTGCGTTCCTTCGGCTTTGGGGTTCCGAACGCAGAGCCCAGACCGCGTTATGCCCTGCTGCTCAACCCGGATACTGAGGTGCCACCCGACGCCCTGGCCCGGATGGTGGGCTTCCTGGATGCCCATCCGGAGGCGGGAGCGGCGGGCCCCAAGATCGTTCGGCCGGATGGCTCCATGGACCTGGCCTGTCGCCGGAGCTTTCCCACCCCTGAGGTGGCTTTCTATCGGTTCTCCGGTTTAAGCCGGATGTTCCCGAAAAGCCCGCGTTTCGCCCGATACAACCTGACCTTCCTCGATCCGGATCAGACATATGAAGTGGATTCCGTAGTGGGTGCCTTCATGATGGTGCGCCGCGAGGCCATCATGCAGGTGGGGTTGCTAGATGAGTCGTTTTTCATGTATGGGGAAGATCTGGATTGGGCGTATCGCATGAAACAGGCCGGGTGGAAAATCTACTATTATCCTGAGGTCGTCGTCCTCCACGTCAAGCGGGCGTCCAGCCGGATGAGCCCGCGGGCCCGATACGAGTTCAATCGAGCCATGTGGATCTTTTATCGAAAGCATTATCGATCGGCGACGCCGGGTTGGCTGGATTTCCTGGTGCGAGCCGGGCTAGTGTTGAAAGGTGGCTGGCGGTTGTGGCAGGAAATGCGGCGGGATTTGAAGAACGCGGATCATCCGGTTACGGATCGCCGCTAAAGTGAGTCCTGCAGTCCTCGATCAATAACCCGGTAGGAAGGGGCTTTGGCCCTGATGCTCCCGTTGAACCCGGCACCAAGGCGAGCGAGGGAGAAAGCGATCGGGAGGTTGAGGAATGAATCGGAGGCGTGCTCGCTGGCTGTTAAACACGCTCTTGCTTTTCAACGATATGGGGTGGGCCGCCCTGGCTTTCTATGCGGCTTACCGGATTCGGGCCCAATGGCCATGGCCTTATTCATCCCAGAACATCGGGGGATTTGAGAAATATCTCCCAATGATGGGGGTCTTGCTGGGATGGACGGCGGTGATGTTTTTCCTCCACCGTCTATACCATCTGGGACGGGCGACCTCGCGTCTGGATGAGATCTCGCGGGTTGCTGGGGCGTTCTCCCTGGCGATGATTTTCACGGTAGCAACCGTCTCAATGGCTTTTAAGGAGACGCTGCTTGCTTTCGACTATCCGCGAGCGATGGTTCTCTACGCCTGGGTCATGGGCATCCTGTTGATCGGCACCGGGCGGATGCTCCTGCGCGCCCTGTGGGGAACGTTGCGGGCCCGGGGCTGGGATCGCAGCCGTATGCTGATTGTGGGGACGGGGGAAGCGGCCGAGGCGGTAATCCGCCGCATCCAGGGAGCACCTTGGTTTGGCTACGAGGTGATCGGCGTGGTGGCCCTGCACAGCAACGGCGTGACCCAGGTGGCCGGGATCCCCGTCATCGGAACCGCTGAGGATCTCTCGGATCTGGTCTATGCGCGGGATGTGGATGAAGTGCTCATTGCTGTTCCGGAAGCCCCCCATGGCGAGGTGCTGCACCTTATCTCCCTCTGCGAGCGGAGCAATCTTTCCATCAAAATCTACCCAGACGTCTTTCAGCTGATCGCTACACAGCCTTCCCTGGATGATTTGGGCGGGTTGCCGTTATTGACGGTGCGGGATGTGGCCCAACGGGGCTGGAAGTTGGTGCTCAAGCGGGCTATGGATATCGTGGGGGCCAGCATCGGGCTGATCCTGCTCTCGCCGTTGATGTTGCTGATCGCCATCCTGATCAAGCTGGATTCCCCGGGACCGGTTTTCTATGTTCAGGAGCGCATGGGACTGGACGGGCGGCCCTTCCTGATGTTGAAGTTCCGATCCATGCGAGCGGATGCGGAGAAGGAGGGGCCGGGATGGACACGGCCGGGCGATCCGCGGCGCACCCGGGTGGGGGCGATCCTGCGGCGGCTCAACTTGGATGAGCTGCCGCAGTTGATCAATGTTCTCTTGGGCGATATGAGCCTGGTGGGGCCTCGTCCGGAGCGTCCTGTTTATGTTGAACAGTTCCGGCGGGTAATCCCTCGGTATATGGAGCGCCATCGGGAGAAAGCGGGCATCACCGGATGGGCTCAGATCAATGGCTTGCGGGGGGACACTTCCATCACAGAACGAACCAAGTATGACCTGTGGTATGTGGAGAACTGGTCCCTGTGGTTGGACATCAAGATCCTTCTACGCACCCTGGTCCAGACCCTGACCTTTCGTAGCCCGAATGCTTATTGAGGTAGGGGCCATGCGCTCGGGCGGAGGAAAGCCAGGCCCGCACATTTCGGGGTTTCTCTGGAGGGATTTCCGCATCTGGGCTCTGAAATGGCGTGGGTAACGGTTTCGCCTGGACAGTGGAGGGGAGATGAAAGATCGATCCGTGGACGAGGTTGTAGCGCGTTTGCGGGAGCGTTTGCGCCCCGATCAGATTTCGATCCATTCGGTGGAGCGACTGGTTTATGGGTATGATGCCACGTGGGCGGAGGGGGTGCCGGACGTGGTCGTTCATGCCGAATCCACCGCGGATGTGGTCTGGGTGCTTCGCATAGCCAATGAGCTGGAGGTACCAGTGGTTCCGCGGGGTGGAGGGACTGGGTTGGCTGGGGGATCGGTGCCGATCGCGGGGGGGATCTGTTTAAATCTAGCCCGGATGAATCGGATCCTGGAGATCGATCCGGTGGATGGTGTAGCGGTGGTTCAGCCCGGGGTGATCACCTATGAGCTTCAGAAAGCGGTGGAGGCTCAGGGGTGGTTCTATCCCCCAGACCCGGCGTCATTGTATATGTCCACCATAGGGGGCAACGTGGCGACCAATGCGGGCGGGCCGCGCTGCTTGAAATATGGGGTGACCCGGGATTATGTGCTGGGGATGGAAGTGGTCCTGCCGGGTGGAGAGGTATTGCGGCTCGGGGGTCGGGTGATGAAGGACGTATCGGGTTACGATCTCAAGCATCTGTTTATTGGATCGGAAGGGACCCTGGGGGTGATCACTGAGGTGATGGTTCGTTTATTGCCGCGGCCGTCGGCGCTGGGCGCATTGGCGGTGGCCTTTGATCATCTGGAATCCGCGTGCGAAGCGGTCGTTGCGATTTTAAGTTCCGGGGTGTTGCCATTGATGGCGGAGCTGATGGACCAGGGGGTGATGCGGGCGGTGGAAGACTTTCACCCTTATGGGTTGCCGGTGGAAGCGGAAGCGCTCCTGTTGCTGGCAGCGGATGGGGAGGAGGAAGCCGTGCGGAGGGATCTGACCCGGATGATCCAGGGGGTTCAGGCCTTTGGCGGCCGGGTGGTTCGCATAGCCAACGACGCGGAATCTGCTGCCTATCTCTGGGAGCCCCGCCGTCAAGTCTCCCCTGCTATTGCACGACTGGCGACCCATAAATTCAGTGAAGATATCACGGTTCCCCGCTCCCGCATCCCCCAGATGGTCCGTTACATCCAGCAAATCGCTCGAGAAACCGGAATCCCGATCGTTCTCTACGGACACATTGGGGACGGGAATCTCCACCCTACACTGCTCTGTGATCGTCGAAATGCCGACGAAATGAAACGCGTCGCCCAAGCCGCCGCCCGGATCTTCCAAGCTACGCTGGAACTGGGAGGCATCCTCTCCGGAGAGCACGGCATCGGATTGCTGAAGCTGGATTTCGTCTCACAAGCCTTCCCACCCATCACGATCGAGAAATTTTGGGCCATCAAGCTCCTCTTTGATCCGAAGAACATTATGAACCCGGGAAAGAAACTTCCTTTGCCAAGGAACTACTCCTGACACCACTCACCAAGAAGAGAGCAAAAGGAGGAATCATGACCACACTACGAAAAGGCGATCGCGCCCCTCTCCTGATCGGCCTCACCCTGGATGGACAGCCTTACCTGGAACAGCCAGAAGGCTCTCTAGCTGTTCTAGTCTTCTTCAAAGAATCATGCCCAACCTGCCGCCTGATCCTGCCCCGCCTGGAGAACCTGCACCGCGCCTATCCCTCATCCGAATGGCGATTGCTGGGAATCGGCCAGGATCCCCTTCCCATCCTCCAAAACCTCGTCCGAGAGCTCGATTTATCCTTTCCCATCCTGGCAGATCACCACTTCGCCAGCTCCACTGCCTACCACTTGACTCACGTGCCTACCACTTTCGTAATCGATCCTCAGGGTCAGATCCTCCACATCACAATAGGCTTCGCCCGGGACGATCTGGAAGCGATTTCCCACCAGATCGCTCGGAAACTCAATGTTCCCCCTCATCCTATCACCCATGATCAAGATCCTCTCTTTCAACCCGGCTGAGTCTCTGCCCACCTGGAGCCTCGGTGAGACTCCACCAGAAACCTCTGCAACCCAGCAAATCACAAAGGGGACCAGAGCTACAATATAGATTACGGAAACAAGCCCAACAGCCCAAGGAGGGATAGATCCCAGCAATGCCAGCAATGAAAGCATCTACCCGAGAACAACGTCTGAATCTATTCGCTCAATATCTTCAGGAACTACGGAGTGCACCCCCCGGAAGCGTTGTCGTCTTTGAAATCCCAGGGCGCCCTCTGGCATACGTCCAGTTTGAACGAACACCAGAAGGTTTGAAAGGCGAAGTCTGCAGTGGAGATTGGGGACCTCGCCGCAAGGCCCGCCCACTCTCGGCCGCCATGTTAAACCGCCTGCGCGCCATGGGATGGCAAATCCCTCCACACCTTCGGGAAAACAACCCGAGCAAAACTTTCACCGAGGAAAACCTTCTTACCATCGCTGAGGAAATCGAACGAATCTTCTTGGAAATCTTCCTATCCCCACACGACTACACCGTGCGAACAGAAGGAGTGCTTCGGATCCGAGAATAACCATCCACTTTCCCGCAGAAAGCCACTATGTAGGACAGGGTAGGGGATATCCTCACCATTACACCTTCCCACAAACCCAGGGATCAGGAGGAACACCCATGCGCATCCTGGTTGTGATGGCTCACCCGGATGATCCCGAATTCGCCGCAGGAGGTACCATCGCCCGATGGGTACGGGAAGGACACGAGGTCATCTACTGCCTTGCCACACGGGGTGAAAAAGGGAGCGATGATCCCACCATGACCCCTGAACGGCTTGCCGCTATCCGTGAACATGAACAACGCCAGGCTGCCACCGTGCTGGGAGTACGCGAGGTTATCTTCCTGAACTATACCGACGGCACCCTGGAACCCCATCTCAACCTGCGGCGGGATATCGTGCGCATCATCCGCCAACACCGCCCTGACATCGTGGTCACCATGGATCCGCAAACCCTCATCCGAGGCAATCGCTATATCAACCACAATGACCATCGGGCCATCGGACTGGCCACCCTGGACGCAATCTTCCCAGCCGCGGGAAACCCGATGTATTTCCCAGAACTGCTCCAGGAGGGCCTGGAACCTCATCGGGTTCGGGAGGTCTATCTCTCCACCACCGAATACGCCAACCACTGGGTGGACATCACGGATGTCTTCGCACTGAAGATGGCTGCCCTCCGGTGCCATGCCAGTCAGATCCGCGACCCCATGGTCCTGGAACAGCGACTGCGAGAACGACTCCGACACTCGATCGACGGCCGGGAAATCCTTGCTGAAAGCTTCCGACGCATCATCCTGGAAGGATAGGGAGCCTCACCCATGTGGACCGTCCGGTGCGCCCGTTGTGGCCAGACCACTCCCTATTCCCTCGACCAATGGCGCTGCCCCTGCGGCGGGCCGTGGGAGCCCCCCCGCCCGCTCCCCTTCGATCATCGGGCCATCCGCCCTCGCCAGCCCGGGATCTGGCGCTACGCGGAACTGTGGCCCTTCCAGCGGGATCCCGTCACCATGGGAGAGGGATGGACCCCCCTCATCCCACTGTCCTCAATTGAGCCACGACTGTGGGCCAAACTGGATTACATAATGCCCACGGGATCCTATAAAGATCGAGGCACCGCCACCGGTTTGAGTGCCCTGCGGGAGTTAGGAGCCCGCCATGTAATGGATGACTCCTCCGGGAATGCAGGCGCCTCGCTGGCTGCCTACGCCGCCCGCGCGGGCCTTCAGGCCACCCTCTTCGTGCCTGCCCATGCCGCTCCCGTCAAGAAAGCCCAAATACGCATAACAGGCGCCCATCTGGTCGAAGTCCCCGGACCTCGCGCTCAAGCCACCACCACGCTCATGCAGGCCTTAGAGCAAGGTGGGATTTATGCCAGCCATGTCTACAATCCCTTCACCATGCTGGGTTTGGCCGCCGCCGCATGGGAAATCTGGGAGCAACTGGGCCGAGCCCCGGACGCTGTGATCACCCCCCTGGGACACGGAATGCTCTTTCTAGGCCTTTTCCTGGGTTTTGAAGCGCTCCAAGCCGCCGGCTACATCGATCAACTCCCCCGGCTCTACGGCGTCCAGGTCACTGCCTGCGCACCCCTGGCCCAGGCCTTCGCCACAGGTCTGGAGACACCCGCTCCCGTCGAAGAAAGGGAAACTATCGCTGAAGGCGTGCGCATCGCCACACCCCCCCGTGGCCCGGAAATCTTGCAAGTCGCCCGGATCACCGGAGGCGCCATCCTGGCTGTCTCCGAATCGGAAATCCGAATCGCCCAGGAATCTCTTGCCCGGCATGGATTGTTTGTAGAGCCTACAGGTGCCCTGGCCATGACGATCTGGCCGCAAGTCCTTCGGGAAACCGATCACACGATCGTGCTGATGCTTACCGGGAGCGGGCTAAAGAGCCCCAGTTAAATCTTCAGACAGGACCTTACAGCAACAGTATGGGAGAGCAGCGCCTCCCGGCTGGCCCAGCCCAGGAATCTCTTGAGCCAAGAACCATGGACTACGGGAATTTACCCCCCATTTCCACAAACCTCTTCCTGCTATCATGACTACATGGAAAGAAACCACCCCATCTCCTAAACCAGGGATCAACCGGATGGAGCCCCATTCCACTCATTCCTGGATCACGATGAAAGACCTCCCGGAGAGCGAGCGGCCACGGGAACGGCTGACCCGGCACGGGGCTGGAGCGCTTTCAACCGCAGAGCTGCTGGCAATCCTGCTTCGAACCGGCCGGCGCGGAGAGAATGCCCTGCAATTGGCCCATCGAGTGCTTCAGATCTGCGGAGGGCTAGCCGGTCTGGCCCGAACACCCATCCCCGAGCTGGCCCAGATCCCAGGCATTGGCCTGGCCAAGGCCGCCCAGATCCAGGCCGCCCTGGAACTGGGACGCCGGGTCGCGACCGCCACGCCCGGGGAACGCCCTCAGGTGCGCTCCGCGCACGACGCCTACCTTCTGGTAGCCGACATGGCAGACCTAGAGCAGGAAACCCTCCGAGTCCTCCTACTAGACACACGGGGAAAAATCCTCGCCATCCCTACCATCTATGTGGGGAACGTCAACACCACCCTGGTACGACCCGCAGAGATCTTCCGAGAAGCCATCCGACGCAACGCCGTTTCCCTCATCATCACCCACAATCACCCTTCCGGAGATCCCACTCCATCCCCAGAAGACATTGCGCTTACCCGAGATCTGGTGGCCGCCGGCCAGCTACTGGGGATCCGAGTGTTAGATCATTTGATCATCGGCCGCGGTCAATACACTAGCCTAAGAGAACACGGAGTCGCCTTCCCCGCACCATAGCACTCGGAAAAAGAGAGGCAGGGCGCCCAAAGCACCCTGCCTCCCATCTTTGCCCAACTCAAGAGAGAAGGGAAAGACCCTTAGCGGGTTTCGATCCGCGCCGCCCGCTCTTTTAGAGCCGCTTGGGCCGCCGCCAGACGCGCCACTGGAACACGGTACGGAGAAGCACTGACATAGTTCAGCCCGATCTCATGACAGAACTCAATCGAAGAAGGATCCCCACCGTGCTCCCCGCAGATGCCCACCTCCAGATCCGGCCGGGTGCGACGGCCTTCCTCCACGGCCATCCGCATCAGCCGGCCCACCCCTTTGCGATCCAGGACCTGGAAGGGATTCTCCGGGAGGATCTTCTCCTCCAGATAGCGCAGCAGGAACTTCCCCTCCGCATCATCGCGGCTGATGGCCCACACGGTCTGGGTCAGATCATTGGTGCCGAAGGAAAAGAACTCAGCGACCTGAGCGATCTCGCCCGCCAGCAAGGCCGCCCGCGGGACCTCAATCATGGTCCCAAACTTATATTCGATCTCCACCCCCTCCCGAGCCATCACATCCCGAGCCACCTCATCCACGATCTCTCGGACAATCTGAAGCTCCTTCACATCGGCACTGAGGGGAATCATGATCTCCGGCTTCGGGGTAATGCCCTGTCGCTTGACATTGCAGGCGGCTTCGAAGATCGCCCGGACCTGGAGGCGGATGATATCCGGATAGAGGATACCCAAGCGGATGCCCCGCAGACCCAGCATGGGATTCATCTCCCGCAAAGCGTTGACCACCCGCAGGAGCGCCTCCTTCTCGGCAAGCTCCTCCTCCATCTGCTTGAGAGACTTCTCACCTTTGCGTGGGCGATAGCCCTTGATCCGGCGACGTTCCTCAAGGCGAGCTCGCAGCTCCACCACCTCCGCCAGAAGCTCCTCATAACGCGGCAGAAACTCATGCATGGGCGGGTCGATCAGCCGGATGATGACCGGCAACCCGTCCATGGCCTCGAAGAGCCCCTCGAAGTCCTTCCGCTGGACCGGCAACAGACGATCGAGGGCCTTGCGATAAGCCCGGACAGCTTTCGAGGTCCGAACGGCTCGCTCCGCCTCGCGAAGGGCCTTCTGAGCCTTGGGATCATCAGGCCGGATCCGAACGGCCTGCTGCGCCGCCCGCAACTGATCCATCAGGCGCTGGGCCTCGGGGGCATTGAGAATCAGCTGGCGCACATAGGGCAGGCGATCGGTCTCGAAAAACATGTGCTCGGTGCGGGCCAAGCCGATGCCCTCAGCGCCGAATTCCCGGGCCTTGCGGGCATCCCGTGGGTAATCCGCATTGGCCCAGACCTGGAGGCGGCGGAACTCATCGGCCCAGGAGAGCAATTCCACCAGCTCTCGTTCCTCCGCCAGATTGGGATCGATGGTAGGGATCCGGCCAGCGAAGACCTCACCGGTAGAGCCGTCAATGGAGATGAAATCACCCTCCCGGATCACCCGGCCGTTGACGGAGAACTGCTTACGCTCCAGGTCGATCTGCAACGTCTCACAACCCACCACCGCCGGCTTGCCCAGGCCACGAGCCACCACCGCCGCATGGGAGGTCGCCCCGCCACGCTGGGTGAGGATGCCGCAAGCGACGATCATCCCGTGCACATCATCCGGCGTGGTCTCGGGGCGGACTAGGATCACCGGGCGGCCTTCCCGACCCCAGGCCTCAGCCGTATCCGCATCGAAGACTGCATGGCCGGTAGCCGCGCCCGGGGAGGCATTGAGGCCCCGCGCCAACAGCTCGCCCTTCTCACGGGCCTGCTCCTTCGCCTTCTCATCGAAACGCGGAAGAAGCAGCTGGTTGATCTGATCAGGCTCCACCCGCATCACCGCTTCCTCTTTGGTGATGAGCCCCTCGTGGACCATGTCCACAGCGATCTTGACAGCAGCCTTGGCCGTACGCTTACCGGTACGGGTCTGGAGCATCCAGAGCCGCCCGCGCTCAATGGTGAACTCCAGGTCCTGGACATCCCGGTAGTGGCGCTCCAGCAGGGCCGCCACCTCCAGGAACTGGCGGTAGGTTTCCGGCATCAGCTCCTCGAGGCTCGGATACCGCAGACGACGCTCCTCCTCGGAAATCCCATGCTCCCGAGCCCACTCCTGAGAGGCCTTCTTCGTAATCTTGAGGGGCGTGCGGATGCCGGCCACCACATCCTCCCCCTGAGCATTGGGGAGATACTCCCCGTAGAGCTCCTTCTCCCCGGTGGCCGGGTTGCGGGTGAAGGCCACACCAGTGGCTGAGTCGAAGCCCATGTTGCCGAAAACCATGGTCTGGACATTGCACGCGGTGCCCAGGTCATGCGGGATCTTATAGAAGTTGCGGTAATCCACCGCCCGCTTGCCGAACCAGGAGTCGAACACGGCCCGGATCGCCTGACGGAGCTGCTCCAGGGGATCTTGAGGGAATTCCTCCTCCAGCTCCTGGCGATAAAGGGCCTTGAAGTCTTCGACGATATCCCGAAGCATATCCGCTGTGAGATCCGTATCCTGCTTGCCCTTCGTCTTCGCCTTGTAGCGATCCAGGATGCGCTCGAATTGCTCGCCAGGGATTCCCTTCACAATGCGCCCAAACATCTGGATGAGCCGGCGGTAAGCATCGTAGGCAAAACGTTCGTCGCCGGTCTGGGCAATCAGACCTTGCACGGTCTCATTCGTGAGACCCACATTGAGGACCGTATCCATCATCCCCGGCATGGAGAACTTGGCACCCGAGCGGACCGAGACCAGGAGAGGATTGCGAGGATCGCCAAAACGACGACCGACTTTCTCCTCCACCCGATGGAGCGCTTCCAGAACCTGTTCCCACATGCCCTCGGGGAACTGCTTCCCCGCCGCAAAGTAGGCATTGCAAGCCTCGGTCGTGATCGTAAATCCCGGGGGAACGGGAAGACCTGCTCCAGCCATCTCCGCCAGCCCCGCACCCTTGCCGCCGAGGAGATCCCGACGGCGCTCCGCCGGGATCTCCCGATAGCCCTCTTCAAAGAGGTAAACCCACTTCTTCATCTCCCTTCCTCCCGTGATGATGAATGGGGAAAAGAGGAAACGCCGGAAACAAGCCTCTGGAGGAGATGATAGAACGCACGCTGGGTTTCCGCAACCGGACCACTCCTTCCTTCGCCGAGATCGATGATCAGAATTTCTTCAACGAGGGCCAGCTTGCCGAGGTCCATGGGTCGGGCTGTAATATAGTCGAAGGAACTGTAGGGGTCAGAATCACCAGCAATGAAGCGCATCAATCGTGTGGAGCTCCTCAGCCAAATTGCTCTCGCTCTCTTCTATATGGCTGCAGCGACATGGATCCTCCGGCACCATTCCCCCATTGATTACCCTCCTTACGCAATGGCAGCTTGGGGATTCCGAGGTGGGGAAAACGTCTACCAGTGGGGCGAAGCCGACTATGCGCGGGCTGCCGCCGCTCTGGGGTTCGAGCGCTACACGATACCCTATCGCTACCCCCCATTCACCGCGCTGGTGGTTCTCCCCACGCTGGCATTTCCTGATCGAGGGTTGGGGCTGTGGGTTGCCCTTCAGGCCACATGCGCACTGCTGACGGCAGAAGCCACGGCACGCCTCTTCGGGCAGCCTCATCGTCCCCAACAGCGGGCGCTGATCCGGATGAGCGTCGGGCTCTTCCCACCGTTCCTGGTGAGCCTCTACGCTGGCCAGGTCAATCCCATGGTCGCTCTGCTCGTCGTTCTCGCCCTCCAGGCGATCCAACAGGGACATGAGGGGAGGGGAGGGTTCCTGCTGGGGATGAGCCTGATGTTGAAGCCCCTGGCCATCGGAGTGGCTGGCCTCCTGCTCTGGGAGGGCCGATGGCGAGCACTGAGGGGGCTGGCGCTGGGGATCACCCTCGCCATGGGCGCAAGCGCCATGATCTTCGGCCCGCCCGCCCTGGGATTCCTTCAAGCGCCAATGGCCAGCGGCGGCGGCGCGTATCCGCCTGCCCAGAACTTGCCCTCCATGGCCATCCGCTGGTTGACCCACCACCCCTACGGATTCGCGCTGATAGATGCGCCCATCGCCGCCCGATGGATCGGTGGGGTCATGGCCGGCGGGATCGTTCTCCTCACCCTGGCCGGACTGGGACGGCCCGGAACGCCCCGGGAGCCCTTTGCAGACCGATCCGCATGGACAACGGCGGCCATCTTCCTGGCCAACCCGGGGACATGGTATCATCACGGCGTCATGCTCAGCCTGGCCCTCGGCGCACTGTTCCGCCAGGCCGGCCAGCGCTCCCGGATCTGGCATGCCGCCCTGGCCATGAGCACCGGTGCCATCACCCTCTGGGGAGTAGCCTGGCATGCCTTCATCGGGTGGACACCTCTGCTGGACATGGGAACGCTGGGCGCACTGGGGCTATGGATTCTGCTGGCCTATGAGCTATGGGGGAAACAATCCACATGAAGGAGACCAGATATCGAGCGCTCCTTATCGGCGTGTGGTTCGGGATTCTCATGCTTCTCTTTCGCCCACAGCTGCACGGCATGGATACCGTCGCCTATTACGCATGGCTGCGCGCAGCGACGATCCGCCACAGTCTGGATGTCAGCGAGGAATTCGCCCGCTTCGGATACGGAGAGGAGCGCAAGCAATCGCCCACCGGATATCGGATCAACGAATGGCCAGTGGGGCCAGCACTGCTATGGTCGCCCTTCTTTGTGACCGCTCATCTCCTGGTCCGGCTGGGAAACACGCTGGGAATGCCCGGGGAGGATGATGGATACAGTGCGCCTTACTTAATACTAACAGCCATGGGATCCGCCCTTTACGCCCTGATCGGCCTGGAGTGGCTCCGGCAGATGGCCCGCCGGATCGCTTCCCCAGCCTGCGCCATGGCGGGAATCCTGACGGCATGGCTGGCCTCGCCGCTGGTGTTCTATATGTCCGCTCATCCTTTCATGGCCCATGCGACCGATTTCTTCGTCAATGCCCTGTTTTTATGGGAATGGGCCCGGGCGAACACACCCACCGCCTGGGCCCGGCTGCGGTTGGGGCTGATCGGCGGGCTGGCAGCGATGGTGCGCTATCAGAATGCGACCTTGCTGATCTGGCCGGCGCTGGAAGATCTGGCGAGGCTTCGCCAAATGCCACGGGGAGGAACACTCCGACTGGCAGCCCTGGGAGTGGGAGCGGGGATCGGCTTCCTGCCTCAGATGATCGTCTGGAAGATCGTGTTCGGACAGTGGGTGGTGGGAAATCCCTACGGGATCGCGGGGGCGGGAGCGTTCGACTGGCGTGCCCCCCATCTGCTAAAGGTGCTGTTCTCCACAAACCGAGGCCTTTTCCTATGGACCCCTATTGCCATCTTCGCCCTGCTGGGCCTGATCGGGCCACTCCGACGTGCCTGCCCCCGATGGGCTTATTTCATCCTGGCGCAAACCGCCGCTCAGATCTATATTGTCGGCTCGTGGAGCGCCTGGTCCGGAGCTGCAGCCTTCGGACCGCGGCTGCTGACCGGCTTGTTCGCTGGGTTCGCTCTCGGGCTGGCGGCACTCTATGAGGCTGGGCGGACACGCTGGGGGATGCAGCCGGTAATCGCCCTCGGCGCGGCCGCTATCGCCTGGAACCTGATCCTGCTGGCCCGCTATGGGATCGGCGATGTGCCGCGCGCAGGTCCGGTCCCCTTGACGGATCTCTGGCTGGGCCAGCTCACCTTTCCGGTTCGCGCCCTCGAACGGATGGGGCCGCTGATCCGAGGGCTCCTCCGGCATGGGCTCCTGGACAAGGGCCTTCCGGGCTCATAGGATCGGCATGCCCACCGCTTGCGAAGCCCAAAGCGCAATCTCCATGGGAGGTCCCGAGATGGCCACTGCGAAATGGGTCTGGGAGATCCGGAGGGAGTTCCCTGCCCTCGGGCAGGAGATCGAGGGAAAGATCCCAGTGTTCCTGGATGGCCCAGGAGGCTCCCAAGTGCCCCAACGTGTGATCGAGGCGATGGCCCGGGCTATGGCGGAAGCGAACGCCAACACCCATGGGGCCTTCCCCATCAGCCGACGGGTCGACGCCCTGATCGCCAGGGCCCGACAGGCTGCCGCGGACCTGGTCGGTGCCTCGCCCGAGGAAATCGTCTTCGGCCCGAATATGACCACGCTGACCTTTCAGATCAGCCGGGCGATCGCCCGACGGCTGCGCCCCGGGGATACGATCGTGGTCACCCGGATGGATCACGACGCCAACGTCGCGCCCTGGCTGGCCCTGGAGGAACAAGGGGCCATCATCCGCTGGATAGATTTCCACCCTGAAGATGGAACCTTGGATATGGAAGGGCTGGCCCAGGCGCTCTCTGAGCGCCCCCGCCTGGTGGCGGTGGGATATGCTTCCAACGCCCTGGGCACGGTGAACCCCGTGCGCCGCATCGTGGAGATGGCTCACGCAGCCGGCGCCTGGGTCTACGTGGATGCTGTCCACGCGGCACCGCACCTCTTCATCGATGTGCAAGAGCTGGACTGCGATTTCCTGGTCTGCTCCGCCTATAAGTTCTTCGGACCCCACGTCGGGGTTCTGTACGGCCGAAAGGATCGACTGATGGCGATCCGCCCCTATAAAGTGCGCCCGGCACCCGATCACCCACCCGAAGCCTTCGAGACGGGGACGCAAAACCACGAGGGGCTGGCCGGGCTAATCGCCGCAATCGAATACCTGGCGGATATCGGCTGCCGCTTCGGAAGCCCCGCAGACCCCTCCCGGCGGGCAGCGATCCGGGCTGCCATGGAGAAGATCCGGGAACATGAGCGGGCGCTGTGCACGCGGCTGTTGGAAGGGCTGGAGGAGATCCCCAACCTCACGATCTACGGCATCCGCACCATGGCCCGCTGGGCGGAGCGGGTACCGACCGTCTCTTTCCGGGTTCGGAATCGGCATCCCCGGGAAATCGCAGAAGCGCTGGGACAGGAGGGGATCTACGTATGGGACGGGAATTTCTACGCCCTGGGAGTGACTGAACGCCTCGGCGTGGAAGGGCAGGGAGGATTGGTGCGCGTGGGCGCACTGCATTACAACACGCTGGAGGAGATCGATCGGTTCCTAGAAGCGCTCCGCCGGATCATCGCCCATCGCAGGTGATCCGCCATCCGCTTACCCCATGATCTCCTCAACGGAGAGGACGAGAGAGGAGGATCTCGCCCCGCCAGGCAATCCGGATTGCCTGATAGCCTTCAGAGGAGGGATCCCACCCCACTGGGCCAGGCCCACCACCCCGGCCATAAAGGGGAAGCGGATGCTTCTGCTCGGAATCGGCCGAGGGCTCCGCAGCACGTCCAAAGGCCTCGGATGGGCTGTCCCCATTTACTGGAAGGCTTCACATGGTGCAGCCCGGGCGCTTCACCAGACCCGGCCAATCAGGCCCTTGAGATATTCGGATTCGGGGAACGAAAGACGGATAGGGTGGTCTGGACCCTGGGAGAGCTTCTCCAGGATCTGGACCTCCCGTCCGGCGTCCTCGGCGGCGGCGAAGACGATCTTCTGAAAGAGCTCTAGGGAGACCAGGCCCGAGCATGAGAAGGTGATCAGCAAACCGCCGGGGCGGATCAGGCGCAGGGCCTGGAGATTGATATCCTTGTAGCCACGGGCCGCGCGGTTCAGGTGAGCCTGAGCATAGGCGAACTTGGGGGGATCCAGGATCACCGCGTCGAACCGCCGCCCGACAGCGGCAAAGCGCCGCAGCATCTGAAAGGCATCCCCCTCCACGTTCTCCACCCGCCCCGGATCGAAGCCGTTCAGCCGGATGTTTTCAAGGGCCAGTTGCAACGCTTCCCTCGAGGTATCCACGTTCACCACCTGTCGGGCTCCGGCGGCCAGGGCATAGACCGCGAAGGCACCCGTATACGAGAAGGCGTTGAGGACCTCCTCCGCGCCGTTGAGATAGGCAGCCGCCCGTTGACGGTTCTCCCGCTGATCGAGATAGAAGCCCGTCTTGTGCCCCCGCCGCAGATCCACATAGAAGCGAAGCCCATGCTCGGAAATGATCAGCCGGTCCGGCGGGGCATCGCCCGTGAGGAGCCCGCATCGGGGTGGCAACCCTTCCTTCTCCCGCACCTCCACATCGCTTCGCTCATAGATTCCCCGAGGCTGGAACTGCTCCTGAAGCAGACGAACGAGGAAAGGCTTCCAGCGTTCGATCCCCAGGGTGAGGGACTGGAGAACCAGGAAATCGTTGTAACGGTCGACGATAAGCCCGGGCAGTCCATCGCTCTCGGCGAAAACCAGACGATAGGCGGTGGTGCGCTCCTCCAGACGCAGGGCTTGGCGAGCCTGGGCTGCCCGCTCCAGGCGCTGCCGCCAGAAGGACACATCGATCGGCTCTTGGGGGTCCCAGGTGAGCAGGCGGACCAGGATCTGGGAGCGACGGTTGAGATAACCCCGGGCGAGCCATTCGCCCTGGAAGGTGAAGACCTCCACCAGTCCGCCATCCTCCACGGGTCCCTCCAGGCGGCCCATGGCTCCCGAGAAGATCCAGGGGTGATGACGACGAACCGGCCGGTCGTGTCCCGGTTTCAGATAAAGACGGGCGGATGCGTTGGGAAGCTCCATGCGGGACTCCCGGAGGTGGGAATCTCTTCACTATTTTGCGCTCGACGTCTTCGTTCGGGGAGCCGGCTCGGAGGTTGCCCCTCGCTCCTCCGCTGGGCCACAATTCAGAGACAACGGGAACCGGGAGGGGCATCCCATGGCCTATGTGCGGTTCCTCCGGGTGCTGGGTTTCGCAATGCGACTGCTGACCCATGTCGTGGTATGGGAGCTTCTCTTGCGACGGCTGCGCCCTGCATGGGTTCAAGGGACAGCGCCCCGGCGCTATCGAGGCTGGGCGACAGCGTTCCGGGATCTGGCGATGCAGCTGGGCGGGGCGCTGATCAAGCTGGGCCAATTCCTGAGCGCGCGGGTGGATGTGCTGCCGGATTTCGTCATCGAAGAGCTGGCCCAGCTCCAGGATGAGGTGCCGGCAGAGCCCTTCGAGCGCATCCGTCCGGTGATCGAGGCCGAGCTGGGGAAACCCCTGGAAGTCGCCTTTCGGTCCTTTGAGCCTGAGGCCGCCGCCGGGGCTTCCCTGGGGCAGGTCCATCGGGCATGGCTTCTGGATGGAACGCCGGTGATGGTGAAGGTGCAGCGGCCGGGCATCGAGCGGTTGCTCGCCGCTGACTTGGCTGCCCTGACCGCTGTTGCGCGGATCCTTTCCCTGTATCCGGCCCTGCGCCGGCGGGTCCATCTGGACCGCCTGTTGCAGGAGTTCGCCCGCACACTGGCAACGGAGCTGGATTACACGGCGGAGGCCCGGCATGCGGAGCAGTTCGCCCGAAACTTCGCGGACGATCCGGGCGTTCGCATTCCGCGGCCGTTCTGGTCCCATATCCGGCGGCGGGTGCTGGTCCTGGAAGATGTCACCGCGATCAAGATCACGGATCTCGCCGCCATCGAACGGGCGGGCATCTCCCGCGTGGCCGTCGCCCGGCGGCTCTACCAGACGTATCTGCGGCAGGTCTTCTACGATGGCTTCTTCCATGCCGATCCCCACCCCGGTAATCTCTTCGTGGAGCCCCTGGAGGGCGAGGTGCCGACCGATGAGGGTCGTCCTTTCCGACTGACCTTCGTGGACTTTGGTATGGTCGGGCGGATCTCCCCGGAGGCCCGCCGCTGGCTGCGGGAGGCGGCCATGGGTCTGGGGACCCGGGATGCGCGGCGGATCGTCCGCGCCATGCATGCCCTGGGGTTTCTGCTGCCGGGGACGGATCTAGAAGCGATCACACAGGCGGTGGAACGCCTGCTCGACCACATATGGGGTCTTTCCATGGGGCAGCTCCGGGAATGGTCTCTGCGGGAGGCGGAGGCGCTCTTCCTGGAGTTCCGCGAGCTGCTGCTGCGCTTTCCCTTCCAAATCCCCCAGGAATTTCTGCTGCTCGGGCGCACCCTGGGATTGCTGGCCGGGCTGGTCACCCGCCTGGATCCAGAGTTCAATCTCTTCGCCGAGGCGGAACCCTTCGCCCGGCGTCTGCTGGAAGAGGAGGCGCCCTCTCTGTCCGAGCAGGTCTTCGAGCTCATACGCCCGCTGCTGCGGATCCCCTTGGATCTGGGGCGCTTCCTCGAGCGGTCCCTGGCCGGGGGGATCCGTTGGGAGGTAACATTCCCGGAGGCCCGGGAGACACTGATTTTGATCGCGGAGGGGTTTCAGCGGCTGGTCTGGCAGATCACCGGGTTCGTCTGGGTGCTGCTGGCGCTGTTCGCGTTCGCGAATCAGCAGCCCACGCTGGCCGGAGTGTTGTTCGGGATCGGGGGGTTGTGGCTGCTGTGGGGGCTCCGCCCGCTGCGACGGCGGGGGTGAACAACATCAAGATTCGATCTGCGAAGAACGCAGTGATCGCGAAAGCATCTTCCCCTTCCGGGTGCTCCGGGATGGGAGACCCACATTCCACAACCAGACAGATCCGGCACCGTATCGGGTTCCCGGATTCAAGAGGGTCGGGGGCCAGTCTGCGCCCGCTCGTCCTCCTCCAGCCACGCGTCCAGCGCCGCGCGCAACGCCAACAGGGTTTCCCGACGGGCGGCGTGCAGATGCCGCCAGAAGCCTTCCGGGAGCATCGCCTTCATGGCCTCCCGAATCTCCTGGGAAGCCGCCCGCAAATGGCTCCGCGCCTCCTCTGGCCATCGCTTCCGCGCCTCGGCCATGCCTCACCCTCCGGAAGGTTTTCATATTGATTTTGACCGGGAAACGGAAGTCATGCAAACCCATTGGGCCAGCGGTTTCCGGCGGCCGAAATCTCCGGTCATCCTTCGCCGACCGGCATGCTCTCCTCGAGGGGACATTAGGGATCCGGCTCTGATCCTTCGAAGGCCTGGCGGTGGACCGCGCGGAGCCGCTTCGGAGAGACTCGGGCGTAGCGCCGGGTAGTGGTTGGGGAGGCATGCCCCAGCAAATCCTGAACGGCAGCCAGATCGCCCGTCGCCTCCAGGATCCGTGTGGCGAAGTAATGGCGGAATTGATGGGGCGTGATGGCTTCCTCCAGACCGGCCTCCCGGGCCAGGACTATCAGCGCCCGCCGGACTCCCTCCGGGGTCAGGGGGCGCACTGCATTCCCTGCGCCCCGATCGTGCCGGGCAAACAGCGGCCGGTGATCCACCGTCTTGCCCCGGGCCCCGGCATCCCGAGCCTGCAGATAAACCTGAAGGGCCTGCACGGCGGCACGATCCAGGAACGCCAGCCGCTCTCTCCCGCCTTTCCCGTGGCGCACCCACAGGATTCCCTGAGCGGGGTCGAAATCGCCCCGCCGAAGGGCCACCAGCTCGCCCACCCGGATCCCGCTGCTGCGCAGGACCAGGAGCAAGGCGAGATCCCGGAGGCGAAGGAGCTCCTTCCGGCGGGAGCGCGCGGGCGGCCGGGAGCGAGCTGCCTGGAGCAGGGCCTCCAGCACCTCTTCCCGGGGGAGCCGGGGCAGGGGAGGGGAAGGTCGCCCCCGCTGCGATCGCAGCTCCCGCACCAGCCGGCGGGCTTCTTCCGCCGGCAGCCCCCACAAGCCTTCATCCAAGAGGAAGTTCACCCAGCCCACCACGGCCGCCAGATAAGTCTGGCGAGTGGCCGCTGGCAGTGCCCGGCCTTCCTCGCGGCATCGCCCCTCCAGATAGGTGATGAAATCCCGCACGATCCCGGGGTCCAGATCCGCCGTTGTGCGCTGATCGGGATCTATATCGAACACGGATAGATATTCCAGGAAACGCTGAAGGGCGGTTCGATACGTCTGGATCGTGCGGGGACGCCGGCCGTAGCGGACGGCCAGGCCCTCCAGGAAAGCCAGCACCGCGCTGCGCAGGCTCAGGGCCTCGGTCATGGATCCCCCTGCTGGAAGCGTTCTGCACCCTCCGGCTTGCGCCGCCTGGAGGCGTCGGCGACCGCTGGCCCTGCCACCCCGGAGCCTCCTCCCCTCGGGGGGTAGGGGAACCATGGATCCTCCATCGCGATGCCGTCTCCGGGTCCTCGGGGTCGCGAGGACTACTGGAGCGATCGCCGGCTCTATGATAAACCCGCCGCGGGACCATCCCGGGGGAGGAGCGGGGGGGATCGGCGGGGGCATGGGGCTCCGGGGCCATTTTAGGTTTGTTTAAGGTATCTTATACAAACCATATAGGGCTCATGGCCGATGCCCCTACGCCGCGTCCTCCGCCCCAGGATCATCCTTATATGAGGGCAAAGGCCTGATGCAAACAGATGAGATCGCGGGGATGCGTCGGCCGAACGGCTTTCCGCATCGGCGCAGGCCAACGCCCGGTGCCTAGCCCCGATTCAGATAGAGTCGATCTCTACAATCAGCTCCTCAAAAAGAGGAGCGATGACGGTTTGTCCCTCCACCGGAACAGGACGCCCATCCGCATGGGCACGGGCCAGAGCGACCCCATGGATCTGAAACCGAAGACCCTCCTCGGGCCACGGGAGATCCCCATCCCATATGCGGCGGATGCGCAGCGCCCTTTCCTCCCACCGCCCGTGAAACCGATCCACCCGATAAGGACCGAATCCGTCCCCGGCGTCCTGATACAGGATGCCCTCCCCTTCTCCCTGGGATGGCCAGTAGAGGTGCAGGCGGAGGCCGTCCTCCGCCATCGGCAGGATGCTTCCTGCCCGGACGAAGACCGGGATGCGCTCCAGAGGAGCTTCCACCTCCACAACCCCCGGGCCAGCGAAGCGCCGATCGCTCCAGAAGTCATACCACTCCCCTGCCGGAAGAAACACTGCTCGCGAGCGCGCTCCTTCCTCCATCACCGGCGCCACCAGCAGCGCGGAACCCAGGAGAAACATATCCTCGATCTCCCAGAGGGCTGGATCGCTCGGATCCAGCCAGAAAAGCGGACGCGCGAGCGGCGCCCCGGTCTGCGCCGCTTCCCAAGCCAGAGTGTAAAGATACGGCAGTAGGCGGACGCGCAGGCGGAGGAATTCCCGGATGATGGAGAGGGCTGGCTCGCCGAAGACCCAAGGCTCACGCCGGGGCGTGCCCTTCGCCGCATGGTTTCGGAAGAAGGGCATAAACGTCGCCGCCTGGAACCAGCGGACGAAGAGCTCCACCGTCGGCGCCCCGCTGAACCCCCCGATATCGGGTCCGGTATAGGGGATGCCGGAGAGGCCCAGGCCGAGAACCGTAGGAATCGTCTGCCGCAGCGCCATCCATGTGCTCTCTATGTCTCCCGTCCAGTTCCACGCGTAACGCTGGATCCCTGCCCATCCCGAGCGGGTGAGCAGAAAGGGGCGCCGCTCCGGACGCAGCCGTCGCAATGCCTCCCACGCCGCGCGATTCATCAGCAGGCCATACAGATTATGGGCTTCCCGATGATCCCCTCCCCGCCCCTCCATCGCGTGGCGTACCCCACGGGGGAATGTGGGTTCCCCCCATGCAACAAAGGTCGTGGGCTCGTTCATGTCATGCCAGAAGCCCGCGACGCCCATCTCGACGAAGGATCGATACTGATCTCCCCACCACTCCCGGACCGCCGGATCGGTGAAGTCAGGGAAGACGCACCAGCCTGGCCACACCAGCCCGCGGTAAACGGTCCCGTCCGGCAGACGGCAGAACCGGCCGTTCGCCATCCCTTCCCGATATACGGTGTATCCCGGATCCACTTTCACCCCCGGGTCCAGAATCACCACCGTTCGGATCCCCTGCCCTTCCAGCTCGCGGATCAATCCGGGGAGATCGGGGAACCGTCGGCGATCCACGGTGAACACCCGGTAACCGTCCATGTAATCGATGTCCAGGTGGATCGCATGGAGCGGGAGATCGCGGTCCCGGAACCCCTGAGCCACCGCCCGCACCTCCTCGGCGCTCTCGTAGCTCCAGCGGGATTGATGGAAGCCCAGCGCCCAGCGGGGCGGCATGGGAGGGCGTCCGGTGAGGGCAGTGTAGCACGCCAGCGCGTGATCGGGAGGTCCTATACAGATGAAATAGCGCAGCGCTCCCCCCGCGAACGTTAGGCAGGCCACATCCGGCTCGGTCGCGCCCAGATCGAAGATCGCCTCAAAGGGGTTCTCATAGAAGACCAAGTAGCTTCCCTCCGGGCGCAGGCTGAGCCAGAGGGGAACGCTCAGGTAAAGGGGATCCGCCCCGGGACCGTAGCTTCCGCCGGGATTACGGTTCCACATGCGGTAGATCCGGCCCCGCCGGTTCAGGGGGGCGGCGCGCTCGCCCAGGCCGTAAATCCGCTCTTCCGGGTCCAGCCGGACTCGATGGCGCCACGCTTGCCCGGCACGCGCCGGCGGCTCTTCCTCCCGCCAGATCGTTCCCGAAGGATCCCGAAAGCGGATCCCTCCGTCGGTCCGGATCTCGATGCGCATCCCCGCGCTCTCCAGGGACCATCCTTCCGTGTGCCTCTCGTGGGAGACCGACACCTCTGTCAAGCGCTCCCGGACCACCGCGTAAGGCGGCGGGAGGACGCCGGGGGTCCAGGTGAGGCGGACGACCTCTGGAGCCAAGAAGCGGATCTCCAGCTCGGCGTCCGGCCCAGCAAAGCAGGCGCCGTCGGGAAGGCTGGTCATCGTCTCCAAAGGCCTCACGATCGGCCATGCCGCGGGGGTGGCCGGCGGGACTCGGCCTTCCCATCGATCTCGCTCCCGCGCCGCACGCACGGCCCGGAACGCGGTGCGCAGACCCACAAAGCGGAGGGTCAAAAGGGCTTTCCGGAGATCCATTTGGAAGTAGTCTCCCTTGGGATTTCTCACGCATACGGCTCCCATGATACCGGAAGACCGACGGTTCGCCGAGCGGCTGTTCGCTTTTACAATAGTTCGGCGATGATCCGATCGAGGAGCGCCTGTCCATGCCTTTCCGTTCGGTCTTTCGAAGCCTTCAAGCAATCTCTACGGCCATGCCCATGCCATGGTGGCGGGAATCAGCGGCAGATCGTTCCCGCATCCTGCGTCGGTTCTGGTGGGATGGGGTGCTGGCCCGTCTCTCCGATGCGTTTGTGGTGGATTACGTACCTCTCTTCGCCCTGACCATGGGCGCCGGCCCTCGGGAGATCGGGTGGCTGAATGGCCTGGCCCAGCTGATCTACGCGGCCCTCCTGATCCCGGGGGCCCGCCTGGCCGAGCGCTGGGGCCATCGTAAGGCGTTGGTGATGGTGTCCGTAGCCCTCGCCCGGGCGAATCTCTTGCTCTGGGCGCTCATGCCGTTCTTTCTCTCCGGCTCTCCGGCGGTCCGCCTGATCGTCCTCACAGGGGCATTGCGCGTGGGCTTGTGGGGATTGGGATTGCCGGCATGGACCAGCCTGGTGGGCGACTGGGTGCCGCGGGAGATTCGAGGCCGCTATTTCGGCTGGCGGAACATCGGCAGTGGACTGGCGGCCCTGGCCGGGGTTGCAGCTGCCGGCGCCATGATCACCGCCCTCGGCGGCGTCCAGGGTTACCAGGCCGCCTTCGCCATCGCTTTCCTGGTGGGGGGGATCGGATGGATGTTGTTCGCCAGCATCCCGGAGATCGGCTCTGGCATGGTGCGAGGCAAGCAACTGCCTCCGTGGCGCCAGGTTCGACAACAACCAGCATTCCTTCGCTATCTGGCCATGGCCGGGGCATGGAACTTCGCCGTCTTCTCGGCCGGCCCCTTCTTCAACGTCCACCTGGTTCAGAATCTAAAGGCAGATGCCCGCACGGTTGGTTTGCTCTCCATGGTGTCGACACTGACGGCCCTGATCGGCCAGTGGGTCTTCGGGCGCTGGAGCGATCGTATCGGTTCCCCTCGGGGGTTGCTGTGGGCAGGCGTCTGGATCCCCTTGCTCCCATGGGCCTGGCTGCTGGCCCGCTCGCCGTGGCACGTCCTCCCGATCAACGCCCTGGCCGGCTTCCTGTGGGCCGGCTTCGAGCTGTGCAGCCTGAATACCCTCCTCACCTTCTCGCCTCCGGAAACCCGGCCCCGCTATGCGGCGCTTTACAATCTCATCTCCGGGATATCGGCAGCCCTGGGGGCCGCGACGGGGGGATGGATCGCCGCCAGATGGGGTTTCTATCCATTGTTTGCCCTCTCGGGATTCGGACGCGCTCTGGCCATTGGCATTTATCGTTGGAAGGTTCTCCCCTGCCTTTCAGAAGGAGACTTGCAAAAACCGTCGGGTTCAGAGAGAGATCGATCAGAGCTTGTTCCCTCCGGATGAGCAAACGGGTGCGCAGATCGGTATCCCTACCCTTCCCGCAGCCCCGTGAGGGCGATGCCCCGGGTGAAGTAGCCCTGGAATAGGAAGAAGAGCAGCAGGATCGGCACGCTGTTGAACATCGACCCGGCCAGGACTACCGAATAGACCGTGTAATATTCCCCCTTGAACCAGCTCAGGCCCAGGGGCAGGGTGAAATGCTCCGGGGAGTTGAGCACGATCAGGGGCCACATGAAGGCGTTCCACTCCCCCTGGAAGGTGAAGAGGGCCAGCGTCAGCAGGGCTGGCCGGCTGATGGGCAGAACGATGCGGAAGAAGATCGTGAACCATCCGGCCCCATCGATCATCGCCGCCTCCTCCAGCTCCCGGGGGAGGTTCTTGTAGAATTGGGCCATCATGAACACCCCGAAGGCCCCGGCAATCCCTGGCACGATCAGGGCCATCAAGCTGTCCAAGAGCTTCATCTGACGGATGATCAGAAAGTTCGGGATCAATGTGACCTGGCCAGGGATCATCATCGTGACCAGCATGGCCCAGAAGAACAGATCCCGCCCCGGGAAGCGGAGCCGGGCGAAGGCATAGCCCCCCATGGCGCAGAAGAGGGTGCGGACCACCGCCAGTAGCCCGGCCACGAAGGCGCTGTTGAGCATCCAACGGGGGAACAGGTGGCGGAACTCGGTGACCACCTTCAGGTAATTTTCCAAAGTGAAAGGGATCGGCAGGAGGAATGGCGGCTCATAGAGGTGCGTAAGGGGCTTGAGGGAAAAAACTACAGTCAGGAAGAAAGGCGTAGCGGCGACGACGGACCATCCGATCAGGATCCCGTAGAAGATCGGCTTCTTGATCTGATCCCACCATGCGAACTCATCCCGATAGCGAACGACGGGCTTGGCGGGGGCCACTGCCTCCACAGCCATCTCACACCTCCGCTGGACGCTCGATCAGGCGGCGCTGGATCACGGTCACGATCAGGATCATCCCAGCCAGCACAAAGGCCACGGCCGAGGCCCGTCCCATGAAGGGAGTGGTGCTCTGGAAGGCCCACTTATAGATCAGGTAAGCGATCGTGGTCGTGGAATCCAGCGGTCCCCCGGCCGTCATCACGTAGATCTGGTCGAACACCTGGAAGCAGCCGATGACCCCCATGGTGACGACGAAGAAAATCACCGGGCGGAGCAGGGGGATGGTGATGTGACGGAGCATCTGCCACCGGTTCGCCCCATCGATCATCGCCGCCTCATAGTAGGTGATCGGGATGTCCTGGAGGCCCGCCAGGAAGATCACCATCATGGTCCCCGTAGTGGCCCAGATGTTCACGATCATGATCGTGGGCAAGGCAAAAGTCGGGCTGTTCAGCCAGTCGATGGAGAGGCCCAGGATCTGATTGATCACCCCCGTCTTTTTGAACAGCCACAGGAAGATCAGGCTGATCACCACCGAGGAGGTCACCGAGGGGACATAGAAGAGGGTGCGGAAGAAACGGCGGAACTTGATCTCCTGATCCAGAGCGAAGGCCAGAAGCAGGCTGATCACCGTCTGCACCGGCACCACCACCGCTACGTATTTCAGGGTGTTGGGGATCGCCTTCTGCAGGAACAAGGTATCCCGGAGCAGATAGAGATAATTCCCCAACCCGATCCAGCGAGGCGGGCTGAACAGGTCGAAGTAGGTGAAGGAGAGATAGAGAGCGTAAGCGATGGCGAAGACGTTGAAAACCAGGAAAACGAAAAGATAGGGCGAGAGCAGGACGTAAGCGGCGACCCACTCTCCTAACTGACGGCGACGGATCCGGGGCATCCTGTCCTCCCCTCCGATGATGCGGGGTGGGCGGGAGCTCATACCCGCCCACCCCACCGAATGCGCCTTGCGGCTTACTGTTGCTCCTTGAGGGCCTTACGGACCTCCTCGGCGGCCTGCTTGAAGCTGGCCCCCACATCCTGGCCCTCCAGGTAGATCCGCTCCAGGGCCTTGCCCATCTGCTCGTTCACCACATCGCCTCGCAGGCCCCACATGAAGGGCGTGCCGAACTCCGCCCCTTTGAAGATGACCAGGGATTCCGGATGGGTCTTGAAGTATTCATGCTCCCCCAGTTTGGCGCGGGACGGCAGGGCGAAGCCGGTGGAGAGCACCACCGTCTGGCTCTCCTCGCTGGTCAGGCACTCGATGGTCTTCCAGGCCGCCTCCGGGTTCTTGCTGTTCTTGGAGATCACATAGGCCACGGTGAAGATCAGGTTCCCGCGCCCCTTGGGACCCTTCGGCGGGAAGGCGGCACCCCACTTGAGGTTTGGGAACTGCTCCCGGAGGTAGGGGATCAACCATCCGCCCTCAAAGACCATCGCCAGCTTCCCCTGGCCGAAGGCCGTCCCCTGCCAGTCCACCCCCACGTCGGACGGGATCGCCCCGATCTTCTCCGCCCGGAAGGAAGTGTAGAACTTCGCCGCCTCGACGACCTCTGGGCTGTCCAAGAGCGTGTCTTTGAAATCCGGAGTCATGATGCGCCCGCCGTTCTGGAAAACGAAAATCGGGAAGCGCCCGGGGTCGGCCGGGACGCCCAGGCCATAGATGCCCTTCGCCGGATCCGAAAGCTTGCGGGCAGCGTTCTTCAGATCATCCCACGTCCAGTTCTCATTCGGCTCCGGGATCCCCGCCTTCGCGAAGAGGTCTTTGTTGTAGAACAGGGCCAGGGTGTTGAAGTCCTTGGGGATGCCGTAGACCTTGCCGTCCGGCCCAGTGAAGGCGTCCATCAGGGTCTTGATGAAGTCCTCCTTCTTCACGCCGGACTTCGCCATATAGTCATCCAGGGGCACCAGGACGCCCTTGGAGGCGAAGAAGGGGAACTGGAAGATATCCATATAGTAGATATCGGGCTCCGCGCCGGAGGCGACCAGGGTCTTGATCTTGGCCCAGTAGTCCCCGGTGATCGGCTCGTATTTGACGACGATATCTGGGTTCTTCAGAGAACAGCGATAGAGTAGAGATTCCAGCAGGGCCGTCTCCTGGGGGTTGGCCGCCCAGCCGGAGAGCCGCACCGTGATCTTGGGCTTCTCCACCTCCTTGGTGACCTCCACCCGGGTCACCACCACCTCCCGGGTGACCGCGGGGGTGGGCGTGGCCGCCGGCGCGCAGGCCGTCACGGCCAGAGCGAGAACAACGAGCAGGAGCAGGAGCCTTTTCATGGCAGCCTCCTTTTAGATTAGAATAAATTGGTTTGGATCCGTCGCGCCTCACCCGGCGCGACCGTGAGCTCCCCTTCCATCCGAGCGATCCGCAACCGTATGGCAATGGGTTCCTCGGTCGGATTGCGCAGCGAGACCTCGAGATGATTCCGCCGGCGATCCCATTCCCCGGAAAGGAGCAGGCCGTGGGCCCGCCAGTTCTCCCAGGCTCCCCTCTCCCAGATCGCCGGCAGGCTCGTCGCGATCCGAATCCCATCTTCCCGGGTCTGAACTACCAGGTGGTGCAGCGCGGTGCACAGGGCCCCATGAGCCGTCCCAAAATACTGCATGTTCCATCGCCCTTCGTCATCCACGGTCTCCGCGATCCCTCCATGCATGGAGAAAGCGGGGCGGATCTCATGCAACGTCTGCCATGCCCCTTCCCCATCGCCCTGCCATGCCTGAATGGTGGCCAACACCGCAGCAGCCCATGGGAACCCCCACTCGTTGTTCCCATGGCCCACCATGCGTCCGGCATATCGCTCGCGGTAAGCTCGAACCGTCTGGATCGCCCGCGGATCTTCTGGCGGGATCACTTCCATCGGGTAGATGGGGGCCAAGCTGCTCATGTTGAGATGGTTCTCCTCCTCCGAGGCCTGGAAATAACGCCCGTTGTAGAGGCGGTCCAGGGTGCGGCGCAGCCCGGCAGCGGCTTGGGCGCTCCGCTCGATCCGCCCATCCGCCCGGCCCAGCAGACGGGCGGCCTGGACATACCGTTCCAGCAGCCGGATCGTCCCCGCCAGGGTGATCCCTTCGTTGCGCACTCGCACCGGCCGCTCATCGACCCCGACCATCGGGCGGATCTCGAAGCCACGCGGTGTTTCTTCCACCACCGCGTGCAGGAAGAAAACCGCCAGCCCTTCCAGCAGCGGGAAAACCACCTCAAGGAGGCGGCGGTCTCGGGTGAACGCGTATGGCTGGAAGAGCATATTGGCGTAGGCGGCGTTGTTATGGACCTGCTCCTTCTGGTGCACCCAGATCCCGTAGGCTGGCTGGCCCTGGTGGGTAAGCTCCCAGTCCCATTTCAGGCCAGGGGCGTTGAAATCCTCCCGGGCGTGGCGCTCGGCCGCCTCCCGGGTGTGCAGGAAGAAGCGGATGGCCGCCTCTCCCTCCGCGGTATGGTTGGCCTCCAGAAGCGCCCGGTGAATGAAATAAGCATCCCAGAACAGGTGAGAAGACCAGGTCAGCCGCAGGTTGCCCACCGGGAGCCCGCCCGAGATCGGGTTCTGGATCGCCTTGAACAAATACCGGCTGGTCCGGTAGACCCGATCGAACACTGGATCCGGGAGCTCAAAACGCGAGGTGGCGAAATAGTCCCGCCAGAACGCTCGAGTGCGCGCATGAAGCACCTCCGGCCCCTCAGCCATGGCATGAGGGATGACCTCGGTGTCCAGCGGGCCCGCATAATCATCGACGATGGTGAAGTAGTGGGTGAAGGCAGTCCCCTCCCCTTCCAGCCACCAGACCTTTCCCTCGCGACCCCCGCCCTGGGCCTCCGCCAGCGCCACTTCGATAAAGCCCTGATAGGGACCCAGGCGGTAAAACGCCGCCGGACGCCCATCCAGGAAGGTCAGGGCATCGAAGGGATCCGTCTCGTGGCCTTCCTCTCGCCATACGCCTGGTGCAGCCCGGACCCGCAGGCGAACCGGTCGGTTGAAGCGATAGCGGATCACTAAGAGCGGACGGTCCGGGCACAGGAACGTGGTGACCTCCGCCCGAGCCACCCGCCAATCCACCGTCGTGTAAACCGTTCCCTCCTCTGGGATAAAGGTCTGGGTGAACCCCTGGACCTGCCCGGCCTGGCCCTCCACCTCCACCTCGTAAGCGGTGTAACCCAGGGGAGCCAACTCCGCCCATGGCTTCCCCGTCTTCGGCAACGCCGCCGCGAAGGGCGGGCGGCGCGGAGGCACTACATCCACCAGGCGGTCCTCTGGATAGTAGCGATCGGACTTATACCACTGACAGCGATCCAGATAGGGGTGCCAGCCATTCGGCGGGCGGTCCGGCACCATCGCCCCGGTGTAACCGATCAGCACCCCGTCATGCCCGTTCCCCAGAAACGCAGGATAGTAATCCCGTGGCAGCCGCATCCATCGCTCCGTTCGAAACGTTTCAGTTTCAAGGACAGGAAGAACGCTCCGTGCGACCTCCGGGAGCGATTCAGGCGGATTCCCGGCGGATCAGGGTGGGCGGGATCAGGGTGGGAGGTAGGGATTCACCGTTCACCGCGGCCAGCCAGGCGCGAACCAGGGCCCGGCCGATCTGGTCCATGGGCTGGCGCAGCGTGGTGAGGGGCGGATGGGCTTGCGCGGCCATCGGGATGTCATCGAAACCGATCACCGCGACATCCTGCCCCGGCGTCCGGCCAGCCTCATGGAGGGCGCGCATGGCTCCGAGGGCCATCAGGTCGGTGGCGGCGATCAGGGCGGTGAACCGAGCGCCCTCCCGCAGCAGCGCCCACGCCGCCTCGTAGCCGCCTTCCATGGTCAGGCGGGTGATCCGGACCAGGGTCCCATCGAAGGGGAGATCCGCCTCGCTCAGCCCTTGCTGGTAGCCCCGGAAGCGGTGGTAGGCGAAGGTGAAAGAGAGGGGCGGGCTCAGGTAGGCGATGCGGCGGTGCCCCTTCCCGACCAGGAAGGCCACGGCCTCCCGCATCCCGGCCGCGCCGTCCACATCCACCCAGGGAAACTCACCATTGCCCTCCACACGTCCGAAGGCCACGAAGGGGATGCCGGCCTGCAGCAGGTGCGGGATGCGGGGATCCTGGCGCTGGAGGTCGATGAGGAGGAAGCCATCCACCCGTCGGCCTTTATAGAGGCGATCGATCAGGCGGAGATCGGCAGTGGGGTCCTGACATGTGGCGATCAGGAGATCGAGGTGGTGATCCGCACAGGCATCCCCGAGGGCATGGATGAGCTCGAGGAAGAAGGGGTCGCTGAGGCGGCGCTCGCCGGTGGGAAGGATCAGGCCGACGGTATCGGAACGGCGACGTTTCAGCTGTCGGGCTCCGGCGTGGGGATGGTAGCCCAGCTCGGCGATCGCCCGCAACACCCGTTCCCGGGTCTCCGGCCGCACCGGCCCGGAATGATTTAGGACGTAGGAGACAGTCGCCGGGGAGACCCCCGCCCGCCGGGCCACATCCCGGATCGTCGCCATCTCCCCCTCCCCTGCCGACTCATGGGGATTGAATCGTTTCAATCCCAGGATAACAAAAACCAAACAAACTGTCAAGGGGGCTGGGGGCGAGTCTTCCCCGGCCCGCTCATGCCCCGAGCTGCGTCCCACCCCTCGAGGGATGCAGAGAGCAAGGTCCGCGTCCAGGGCGGCGCCGAAGGGGAACACCGTTGGGCACCAGACATCCCCGTCCTCATCGATGGAGAGCTGGGCCAGGTTATAGGTATGGTTCGACGGGTGGACTGCGCGCAGCGCCTCCAGGCTCCGGTTCTCCAGCCTTCGCCTGCCGAAAAGGAGGTAGATGAGGAGGCGGCTGATCTGGGGCCGGTTGATTCCTAAAGCGGCGCCTTTCCAGAAAAGCGGGGCGGGCGCTTCTCTCGCAGGGCCTGGAGGCCCTCCCGGGCGTCCGGAAGCCGAAAGCCCAGGAACTCCAGGGCAGTGGAGACATCGAAGATCGGCCCGGCCATCCGAAACCAGTTGTTGAGGGCATATTTCGTCCAGCGGATCGCCGAGGCGCTCCCCTGGGCCAGGCGCCGGGCGATCTCCAGCGCCGTTTCATAGGCTTTCCCATCCTCCACACACAGGGAAACCAGACCCAGACGCTCGGCTTCTTCCCCGGAGATGGGCTCATTGAGAAGTAAATAGTATTTCGTTTTGGCCATCCCCATCAGCAGCGGCCAGACCAGCACCGCATGATCCCCTGCGGTCACCCCCAGACGCCCATGTCCATCCAACAGCCGTGCCCCGCGCGCAGCGACGGAGATGTCGGCCAGCAGAGCAACGGCCAGCCCCGCCCCCACGGCTGGCCCCTCGATCGCCGATACGATCGGCTGGCTGCAGTGGAGGATGTTGTAGACCAGATCCCGCGCCTCTTTCCAGACCCGCATGCAGGCCTCGGGATCCGACATGATCTCCTCAATCAGCGCGAAATCTCCGCCCGCGGAGAACGCATGGTCGGATCCTCGAACCAGGACCACCCGGATGGAAGGATCCGCATCGATGTCCCGCCAGACGTAGGTGAGCTCCCGGTGGGCGACCGCATCAAGGGCATTGAGGGCTTCGGGCCGGTGAAGGATGATCTCCAGGATCCCGGGCTCAGGCTCCTGGAACACCAGGCGCTGGTAGGCGGAAGTCCAGGTCGGAGCCATCGTCGAGACCTCCTCCCTTACCTCCCCGATTCGGGGAGGGAAAGCGTCAGGAAATCCTCCCGAGGGGGCTGGAAGACATCAAAGGCCAAGGTTTCTTCCAGGAATGTGACTTCATGCTCCATCCCGGATGGGATATGCACGATCTCCCCGGGGCCCAGATCTTTTTCCTCGCCGGCCATCCGCAGACGGATACGGCCATGGAGGACCAGGGTGATCTGCTCGTGGGGGTGGGCGTGCGCCGGGACGGTCGCGCCGGCTGGGGCTTCCACCCGGACCACCATCACCCGCTCCCCCGTGAAGGGGCGCAGCGTGAGCGCGCCGGCCATGAACCCGGGCAGGGTTTCGGTCTGTGCCCACTTCATCGCAGAGCCTCCAGGATCGTGGGAAGATTGTGCAAATGGGCGACGAAGCTGCCCGCTGCCCTTTAATCGATGGAGCGAGCCGTTGCGAGCATGGTCGTCCGCTTGCGCTCCAGCGCCTCCAAGAGGGTTTCGTAAGAGCGGCGGAAGGCGTCCACCCCTTCCGCCTGCAAACGCCCCAGGATCTCCTCCAGATCGATGCCCAGCCGGGCCAGCGCGCGGAGATCCGCTTCCGCCTCTTCCCAGCCCTCTAGGATCGTATCCCCCGGAACGCGACCATGGTCTTCGAAGGCCTGCAAGGTCGCCAAGGGCATCGTGTTCACAGTGTCCGGGCCGATCAATCCCTCCACGTATTTCACATCGGAGTAGGCCGGGTTCTTGGTGCTGGTGCTGGCCCACAGCACCCGCTGGGCCCGAGCTCCCCGGGCAGCGAGATCCGGAAAGGCATGGGGGAGAAAACGCTCCCGGAAGCGCCGGTAGATCCGTTTGGCCACCGCGAGCGCGATCCGCCCCAGAAGGGCGCGCGCCTCCGGTGTCCCCAGGGCCTCCAGCGCGCGATCCACCGCGGTATCGATGCGGCTGACGAAGAACGAGGCCACGGAGGCCACCGATGGGAGGTCCCGGCCGGCTTCCGCCCGGCGCCGCAGGCCGCGCCAGTAGGCCTCTGCCGCCGCCTCATAATGGGCAGGAGAGAAGATCAGGGTGACGTTGACGTTCACTCCTTCAGCGATGAGGTCCTCGATCGCCGGGATGCTGGCGGGGGTGGCCGGGACCTTGATCATCAGGTTCGGGCGGTTCACGGCATGCCACAACCGCCGGGCCTCGGCGATCGTCCCCGCCGTGTCGTATGCCAGATGGGGCGAGACCTCCAAGCTGACGAAGCCATCTGTCCCTCCGGTCGCCTCATAAACCGGGCGCAGGAGGTCCGCGGCCATGCGGATATCCTCCACCGCTAGGGCTTCATAGAGGGCCGCCGTTTCGATCTCGGGATCCCGGGCCAGAAGGGCATGGAGCGCCCCATCGTAAGCCGGGCTGGTGGTGATGGCCCGCTCGAAAATGGTCGGGTTGCTGGTCACTCCGGTGATGCCGCGCTCGATCCAGCGGGCCAGCTCTCCTTGGGTCAGCCATTCCCGCCGGATTTCATCCAGCCAGACCGACTGGCCGCGGGCGCGGAGCTCATGGAGAGAAGCCATAGTTTATTCCTCCTCGGGATGACCCGAACATAGGCTTTTCATTCTCGCTTTCCATGGAGGCGCCATGAGGGGACAGAAGGATGAACCTGCCGAAGCGGGGAACACCCGTGCTGGAGAGGACCTGGCATCGCCCTCTCCAGCACGGCTTGTTGCTCACTCAGGCCCGGGCGCCGGCACGGATGGCTTCAAGGGCTTTGGCGTAGTTGGCCGCCACCTGATCCCAGTTGACCACGTTCCACCAGGCCTGCACATAGTCCGCCCGCCGGTTCTGGTATTTCAGATAGTAAGCATGCTCCCAGACGTCCAGGCCCAGCAGCGGGATGAGGCCTTCCATCACCGGGTTGTCTTGGTTAGGGGTGGAATGCACCACCAGCTTGCCGAAGGTCGTCATGCTAAGCCAGGCCCAGCCGCTGCCGAACCGGCCCATGGCCGCCTTGGTGAAGAGGTCCTTGAAGTTCGCGAAGCTGCCGAAGGCCTTGGCGATTGCTTCCGCCAGAGCGCCGGTGGGCTCCCCGCCCCCGCCGGGTTTCATCAATGTCCAGAACATGCTGTGATTCAGGTGGCCCCCGCCGTTGTTGCGCACCGTCTCCCGGATGTCCTCAGGGACGCTGGGAAGGTTCCGCAGGAGGGTTTCCACCGGCACGTCCTGGAGCTCCGGGTATTTCTCCAGGGCGGCGTTGAGGTTGTTCACGTAGGCTTGGTGATGCCGGGTGTGGTGGATTTCCATGGTTTGGGCATCAATGTAAGGCTCCAGCGCATCATAGGGGTATGGAAGCGGAGGAAGGGTGTGCGCCATGATGCACCTCCCAGTTTAGGATCCACAGGGTTATTTTAATGCGGATCGCGGAAGGGCTCCACTTCCTAAGCAGCTGAAATCCGAGAAGGTGGCCCCCAAACCGTAAACCCTTAGTTCAACCAACGCGCTCTCTCCGGGATGGGGCTTCTGGCCTCATCCCGGACTCTTAGGCTTTGTCCCCACGCACCGGCATATTCTCGCTAAAGGTGAAGGAGGCCAACATGGAAGGTGAACGCGTAGGCACGGTGACGTTTGGAGGCAAGCTCTTGACCGTCCTGGGCGATCCGGTGAAGGTGTGGGCGCTAAGGCGCTGGAATTCACGGTCATTGACGTCGCTGGAACGAGGAGGCCACCAAGCTGGGCGATGAGGTGGTCGTCCTCACCATCAGCGTGGCGTGGCCGGCATGGATCGGGTTATCCCCTTTCCGGACCACCGGGATCTGTCCTTCGCCCGGGCTTATGGTACATACGTGAAGGAGTTGCGCCTCGAACAGCGGGGGGGTGTTCATCGTGGACAAGGACGATGTTATCCGCTACGTCGAGTACATTCCGGAGATCGGGCAGCACCCCCACTACGAGGCAGCCCTCGAAGCGCTTCGCCAGGTGCTGGACTCATAACGCCAGCTTCCCCTGCGCGTGGCCCCCGCGCTCCCAACCCACGGAGCCAGGAGCCGCGTTTTATGGCTCAGGCGGAAACAGGGCGGCCTTCCCTACTCCCACGTGCGGCGGTCCACCAACGGTTTTGCGTCCTCAGGCAAGGTGCCCGGCGCCACCACCTCCACGTTCACCCGTAACTTGATGACCTCCCGCAGCGCGGCCGCCAGCTCGTCAGGATGCACCCGCGCGCCGGGCTTTGGCTCGACCCGGACGGTGAACTCATCTTGATGACCCACACGCGTGACCACGCCCTGGTAGCGGGCAACTTCTGAGCGGCCGGAGAACACTTGCGCCAGCTGTCGGGGGTGAACGAACATGCCCCGCACCTTGACGCCCTCGCCAACTCGCCCTAAGAACCCAACCAACCGCGGGGACGTCCGACCGCAGGGGCAAGGAACAACGTTGAGCGCTGACAGGTCCCCGGTGCCAAAGCGCACCAGGGGATAGACCGCGTCCGGCCGGGTGATCACCACCTCGCCGGGTTCGCCGGGGGGCACCGGCTCCCCCGTAGCTGGGTTCACGATCTCCACCACGATACCGGGGGCGATGTGCCAACCCGCTTTTTCGCTGCACTCATACGCAATGTTGCCCACATCCGCGGTTCCATACCCCTGGTACACGTCCACCCCGTAATCCTCTTGCAGAGTGCGTCGTAGGGGCTCTGGCAGGGGCTCGCCGGTGACAAAGGCCCGTTGCACGGATAACGCGAGGCCCTTCTCCTGGGCCCGCTGCAGGAGCGTCAAGAGAAAACTCGGCGTGCCCACGTACCCGGTCACCTGCATTTGGGCCATCATGGTGACCTGCCATTCCGTATTGCCCACCCCCCCCGGAACGACGACGCACCCGATGGCGCGCAAGCCCTCCTCCATCATGGCGCCAGCAGGCGTCAAATGGTAAGCGAAGGTGTTCTGCACGAGGTCGCCTGGCCGGAAGCCGGCCGCCCATAAGGCCGGCGCCCACCGCCAATAGTCTCGACGGTCCCCTTCCGGCTCGAAGATGGGGCCGGGCGACATGAAAATGCGCCGCAATTGGCTCACCTCCACCGCCAACATGCCCCCGAAGGGCGGGTGCTTGGCCTGCAGTTCGGGCAAGGCATCCTTGGCCAAGATGGGAATGCGCGGCAGGTCCGCCACGCCGCGAATGTCATCCGGCATCACGCCGGCCCGCTGCATGCGGCGCAACACCTCCGGCGCGTGGTCGTAGGCGAAGGCCACGGCCTCCCGCACCAGTCGATCCTGATACGAAGGCCATGCTTCCCGGGGCATAGCCTCCACCTCGGGATCCCAGTACGGCCTGTCATCCCCCATGGCAACGCCTCCTCACCCAGGCCCGGTTCGAATGAGTTGGCTGCCAGCAACTTCCCATCACGCCCGTTCAGGATAGCCAGCGCTTGCGCCGCTTATAATGCTTGACCTCCCGATAGGACTTGCGCTGGCCCACTGCGGTCAGGCCCAGGTAGAACTCCTTCACGTCCTCGTTTTCCCTCAGCACATCCGCCGTCCCTTCCAAAACCACGCGGCCCCCTTCCATGACGTATCCATAGTCCGCGATGTTCAACGCCAGGACGGCGTTTTGTTCCACCAAGAGGATGGTGGTGCCCTCTTCCTTGTTGATGCGCTGGATGATGTCGAAGATCTCCGTCACCAGGAGGGGCGCCAATCCCAAGGAGGGCTCGTCCAAGAGCATCAGTTTTGGCCGGGCCATCAAGGCTCGACCAATGGCCAGCATCTGCTGTTCTCCCCCCGAAAGGTAACCGGCCTTCTGGTTTCGCTGCTCCGCCAGGCGGGGGAAATACTCGTACACCCGAGCCATGTCCCTGCGGATGTTTTGACGGTCCCGACGGGTATACGCGCCGGCCAGCAGGTTTTCCTCAACGGTCAAGTGCTCGAACACCCGCCGCCCTTCCATGACCTGAAAGATGCCCATGCGCACGATCTCTTCCGCCTCCTTGTTGTGGATCGGCTCCCCCATGAAGAGTATCGACCCATCGGTGACCTCGCCATCGTCCGGCTTTAAGAGGCCGGAAATGGCCTTTAACGTGGTAGTCTTCCCCGCGCCGTTCGCGCCCAATAAGGCCACAATTTGGCCTTCCTCCACCTTCAGGGAAAGCCCTTTGAGCACGAGGATAATGTCGTTGTACACCACCTCGATGTTGTTCAACTCCAGCATCCTGCCCCCTCCGGACACGTATCCGGTCGCCCTGGACCTGCCCATACGGGCAGCGTCCCCTCTTGACCCCTGCATCCAGACCGTTTGGGGGCGGCCACGCCGGCCGCCCCCAAGAGCTTGGCTCACTTAACGTATAGGTAGTCGGTCAACGCTTGCCACTTCCCGCCTTTCACCTTGAAGAGGCGCATTCCCTTGGATCCCCAGTGGTCGGTGGGGGTGAACGTGATCGGCACCGTCACGCCGCCGGTGTCGAAGTTGGTGAGGGTCTCCAGGGAGGCTTTGATGTTCTCGCCGGTGAGCGCCTTGCCCGCCTCAATGGTCTTGCGGATTCCCTCTACCATCACCCGCATGGTGATCCAGCCCTGGATGTAGTGGACGCCTTTCTCCTCCAGGCTGCTGCCCTGCGCCTTCAGGAACTCCCGGGCCTCCTTCATCCCCGGCACGTCCACGGTGGGCGGGGTGAAGGGGAACGCGCCGATGGTCCCTTCGGCCGCATCGCCAGCGAGCTTGATCAGGTTCTCATCCGCGCACCAGTTGAGGCAAATGAACGTCACATCGGTCATGCCCAAGCTCTTCGCGTTCTTCAGCGCCACTGCCGCCGGACTGGAGACGGTTTGGAAAACCACATATTGGGCGCCGAAGTCACGAATTTGGCTCAACTGTGGGATGAAGTCCGTGGCCCCGCGCGGCATCTCGAAAGCGCGAGCTTCAATGCCCAGCTTTTTCGCGTACTCCTGGCCTCCCTGCTCCCAGGGCGACAGCCCAAAGGGGCTCGGGTGGTGCATGAAAGCCACCTTCGGCGCGCCGCTGCCGCCGCGGGCCTTCCAGTCCTCCAGGATCCAATCCATCACGATGAAGAACTGATGGCTGTACGAGGTGCCGACGAGGAAGTTGTACGGCGCTTCCTTCGGGTTGCCCAGCACGTGCGAATAAGAAGCCGACATGAAGGGGATCTTGTCCTCCGCAATGCGGCCACGCAAGGCTTCCGTGTCACCCGTGCCCCACCCCATGAAGGCCACCACCCCTTCCTGGACAAACTGGGTGTACAGCTGCTCTGCCCGCGGGACCTCGTATGCGTAGTCCTGGTAAAGGAGCTCAATCTTGCGCCCGTTGATGCCGCCGTGGTCGTTCAACCACTTGACAAATCCCTGCACCCCCTCGGCATATGGCTTTCCCACGTCCGACGTCGCCCCGGTCAGGTCAAACAGCCCGCCCACTTTGATGGGGCCGCCCCCGCCCCGCTGGCCTACACAGGCCGCAAGGATCAGGCCCATCACCACCAACAGGAACCCGTTCCGCTTCATGATGGCACCTCCTTCCGATGTGCGTGTGTCACTACTGGGTGGTGGGGGGAAACGCCCTCAGTAAGAGAACGGCCACACGTAGAAGTAATCCTTAATGTCCCGCCAAAGCTTCGCCAGCCCTTCCGGCCCCAAGATGAGGAAGAAGATGATGATGATGCCGAAGATGCTCTGCTGAACGGCTGGCAACATGGCAGCAAACCCGGGCAGCACGCTTTGCACGGAGCGGCCCACCGTGTCGATAAGCGCCGGCAGCAGGGTCATAAACGCCGCCCCGAAAAAGGAGCCCCGAATGGAGCCCAGGCCGCCAATGATGATCATGGCCAGGTAGACGATGCTCGTCTCCAGCGTGAACCGCTCCCAAGAGATGATGGTGCGATAGTGAGCCAGCAGGGCGCCCGAAAGCCCCACAAAGAAGGAGGAGACGGCAAACGCCAGCAGCTTGTAGTAGTACACGTTGACCCCGATCACCTCGGCCGCGATGTCCTGGTCCCGAATCGCCACAAAGGCCCGACCGACCCGGGAGCGGAATAGGTTCGCCGTCACCAACGCAGTCAGCCCGGCCAGAGCCACCGCAATCCAGTAGAAGCGGAAGTCGGTGTTCACGCGCAGGCCGAAGAGCCGCGGGGCCGGGATGACCAGCGCCTCCACGCCACCCGTCAACGACGTCCAGTGCACCACGGTCCACTCCACGATCTCCTGGGCAGCCAAGGTCGCGATGGCCAAGTAGAGCCCCTTAAGGCGCAAGGAGGGCAAACCGAACACCGTGCCTACCGCGGCCGTCACCAACGCCGCCAGGGGAATGCTGGCCCACCAGGGAACGCCCAGCCGGACGGTGAGGAGCCCTGCTCCGTAGGCGCCCACGGCCATGAAGGCCCCTTGACCCAGCGAGATCTGGCCGGTGTACCCGACCAGGATGTTCAGGCCAATGGCGCCAATGGTGGCCAACGCGATCTGATTGGCTAAGTTCAGCCAATAAGGGCTGGCCACAAAGGGGAAAACCAGGACGAAGGCAAGGAAAAGGGCCAGCCGGACCTTCTCCAGAGGCTTCCGCCGTAGCGCCATATCCTGCTTGTACGTGGTGAAGAAGACGCCACATTCCATGCGACCCTCCTACCCCGCCGTAAGCCGGGATCCTTTACACACGTTCGATGATCTCCTTGCCGAACAGGCCGTACGGCTTCACCATGAGCACAATCATCAGCACGACGAACGGCACCACGAGCTCGAGGCCCTGACCGATGTAGCCGCCGGTGTACGCCTCAAGGAGGCCAATAAACGCGCCGCCGATCATCGCCCCCGGAATCGAGTCCAGGCCGCCCAGAATGACCACGGGGAACACCCGCAGGCCAATGATGCTGATGTTCCCGCTGACGCCCACAATGTTGGCCAGAATGATCCCACCCGCCGCGGCGGTGACCGCGGCGATGGCCCACGCGATGGCGAAGAGGCGTTTCACGCTGATGCCCATGCTCAACGCCGCCTGTTGGTCATCCGCGATGGCCCGCATGGCAATCCCCTCACGGGTGTAGCGGAAGAACAGCGTGAAGATGACGAGCAACACCACGGCCACCGCGATGGCCACCAAGCGATCTGCGCCCACCACCGCGGGACCGAGGTAGACGTCCGAACGCGGGATAAATTCGGGAAACGCGCGCGGCACGGGGCCCCAAATCGCGTTGACGATGCCCTTGAGGACGCTGGAGAGGCCAATGGTCGCCATGATCATGGAGATAATGGGCTCGCCAATCAGAGGGCGTAACACCAGCCGTTCGACCAGGACACCTAGGGCCACCGCCACAAGCAACGTCAACAGGACCCCGGCGGGCCACGGAACGCCGAACTGGGCGATGAACGCGAACGCGAGGTATGCACCGAAGAGAAGAAATTCCCCTTGGGCGAAGTTGATCACATCACTGGCCTTGTAGATGATGACAAACCCGAGCGCCACCAGTGCGTACACCATGCCGTTGGCGAGCCCTGAAACCGTCAATTGGATGAACTTTTCCACGGCTTTCCTCCCTTACATCCCCGTCATCGAGCAGGCACCTGTGCGCGTTCGGCACGCTGCTCTGCCGGTTCCGTCTCTACCGTCTCAATGCGCAACCACGTTTTGATGGTGGCCGTGCGGCCATCCTGATACGTGATGGTGGTTTCCACCTGCACCCGGTCGGCGCCGCTGTAGAGGGCCGAGATGAGCTCTGCGTAACGTTCCGCGATGAAGCGGCGCCGCACCTTGCGGGTGCGCGTGAGCTCCGCGTCGTCCGCGTGGAGCTCTTTGTGCAGCAGCAGGAACCGCCGCACACGGGCGGCAGGGGGCAGGTCCGCGTTCGCCCGTTGCACGTATTCCCGGATGAGCTGGTACACCTCCGGCTTCTGCGAGAGGTCGGTGTACGTCGTGTAAGGGATCTGATGCTTTTCCGCCCACTTGCCCACGTTCTCGTAATCGATGTTGATGATGGCCGTCACGAAGGGCCAATCGCCGCCAAAGACCACGGCTTCCCGAATGTAGGGGCTGAACTTGAGCTTGTTCTCGATGAACTGCGGGCTGAACTTCGTGCCGTCCCGCAGGGTCATGACGTCTTTGGCCCGATCGATCACTATCAGATGGCCGTCCTCGTCGAAGTACCCCGCATCGCCCGAGTGAAGCCACCCGTCCTTCAGGGTCTCAGCGGTGGCCTCCGGGTTCTTGTAATAACCCACAAACACCGCCGGGCTGCGGGAGAGGATCTCCCCGTTGTCCGCGATGCGCACTTCGGTCTCGGGCAGAGGCAATCCGACCGTCTGGAACTTGATGTCCCCGTCCCGGTGCAGCACGGAAATGCCGGAGATCTCAGTCTGACCGTAAATTTGCTTTAAGTTGACGCCCAAGGCGTGGAAAAAGCGGAACACGTCGGGGCCGAGCGCGGCGCCGCCCGTGTAGCAGCGGCGCATTCGCCGCAAGCCCAGCTTGTCCTTGATGGGGGTAAAGATCAGCCAGTCGGCCAGCCGGTACTTCCAGCGCAGGGCGCGTGGGGGTTTTTTCTTAGCAAAGCGCATGTCCGCCATCTCATACCCCACGCGCATGGCCCACTCGTAGATCTTGCGCTTCAACGGCGTGGTGTCCTCGATTTTGACCTGCACTTCGGATACGAGGCTCTCCCAGATGCGGGGTGGCGAGAACATCACCTGCGGCCCGATTTCCCGCAGGTTCTCGCGCACGGTCTCCGGCTCTTCCGGGAAGTTCACGGTAAACCCCACGACCAGCGCGCTGGAGATGGTCATCATCTGTTCGCCAATCCACGCCAGGGGGAGGAAGGAAAGGTACTCATCCTCGGGATACATGGGGTCCACCTTCATCAGGTTGCGGGCCATGCTGATGAGGTTGGTGTGGGTCAGCATGGCCAACTTGGGCTTGCCGGTGGTCCCCGAAGTGGTGGAGAAGATGGCCACCTGGTCCGGCCGCGTCTTTTCCACGTTGCGCATGAAGAGGTCCGGGTGCCCGCGTTCGTAGCGCGCGCCCATCTCCTCCACTTCCGGGAAGTAGAGGAGGAAGGGTTCGGTATAATTGCGGAGGCCGCGCGGGTCGTAGTAGATGATCTTCTCGACTTTGGGCAGCTGGTCCCAGACTTCCAAGAGCTTGTCCACCTGTTCTTGATCTTCCGCCACCACAAAGCGGGCGTCGGAGAAGTCGACCAGATACTGCACTTCCGATGCGATGGAGTCCTGATAGATGCCCATGGAGATGCCCCCCGCGGCCTGGGTGGCCAACTCGGCGATGACCCACTCAGGCCGGTTGTCGCCGATGATGGCCACCTTGTCGCCGGGCTGTAAGCCCAGGCTGATGAGACCCAGGGAGAAACGCCGCACCCGCTCAAGGTACTCTTCCCAGGACCAAGTCTGCCAAATGCCGTATTCCTTCTCCCTCAGCGCGGGCTTGTCCTTGAAGCGCCGGGCATTGGCAACCAGGAGCTGGGGTAGGGTGTCCTCCATCATCACGCCTCCTACACAAATGCCATCAACGACTTATCGCCCAGGTAGGCCTTGATGACCAGCTCGTTCGACCGCACCTCATCCGGCGATCCCTCGGCAATAACCCGGCCGAAGTCCAGGGCGACCACACGATCGGAAATGTCCATCACCACGCCCATGTCGTGCTCGATGAGCACGACGGTAATCCCCCGCTCCTCGTTGATGTCCAGGATGAAGCGGGCCATGTCCTCTTTCTCCTCCACGTTCATGCCCGCCATGGGTTCGTCCAATAGAAGGATCTCCGGGTCCAAGGCCAGGGCTCGACCCAGCTCCACCCGCTTTTGCAGGCCGTAGGGGAGCGCGCCGACGACCTTGTAGCGGATGGGCTCGATCTCCAAGAAGTCGATGATCTCCTCCACCCGTTCCCGGTGGGCAATCTCTTCCTTTTGTTGACGCCCCCAATAGAAGGCACAGGTGAAGACATTGCCGCGCATGTGCACGTGGCGGCCCAGCATCAGATTGTCCAACACGGTCATGCGCCGAAAGAGCTCGATGTTCTGAAACGTACGCGCAATACCCAGCCGCGCGATTTGATGGGGCCGCATGCGGGTCAACTCATGGCTGCGTCCTTCGCGATCGATAAAGCGAATGGATCCCTTCTGCGGGCGGTACAAGCCGCTGATGCAGTTCAGCAGGCTCGTTTTGCCAGCTCCGTTCGGGCCGATAATGGCCAGGATCTCCCCCTCGTACACGTCCAAGGAGACGTTGGCCAGCGCGGTGACCCCGCCGAAGTGCAGTGTGACATCCCGTACCTGCAACCGGCTCTTCAGCCCCTTCAAGGACGCCCTCCTTTCCGTGCGTGGCGGTCAACGGAAGGGATGGTCTCCTCCTGGTGTGGCAAGGGAGAGGGTACACGAGGAGGCGTTAACAAAGCGTCACCGACTACAGTAACGGCCGCGAGGTGGTGGGCTTAGCGACTTTTGTGTTCTGAGGCCTCCGTTTCCGCGCGTTGACCTCGCAACCACGAAGGGCCGGCCAGGGGGGCGGTAAGGGCGCTGGGGGCGGGCCGGGGAGGGCGCCGCGCTTGGCCTTGGGCCGCGCGCAGCTCCTCGAGCATCCCCATCTCCTCGAAGAGGGAAATGGCTCGGAAGTGGCAATCGACCGCCCATGCCATGCGGGCCGCGCGGTCGTACAGCCGCCGCAGACTGAGGTAGGCGCGGGCCAAATCCGGCCGCGCGCGCACTTGCCGGAGAATGTCCACGCTGCGCACCAACCGTTCTTCAATCCCCCGCCAGTCGGGATGCGGCAGCGCGCTCAGGATCTCCGCCTCCAACCGGAGGGCAACCGCCATAGCCCAGCGATCACCCGCTTGACCGGCCAGCTCCATCGCCCGCCGAACCGTTGCCAAGGCGTCGGTGTAAGCGGCATGGTGGAAGTACACGTGGGCCAGGAAGTAATAAGGCAGATGGATCAGCACCCGGTAGCGCTCCTCGGCTGCCCGCTGCAACACCTCTTGGAGAGCGTTGATCGCCTCTGTCCCGCGGCCCAACATGCCTTGGGCGTACGCGTGCACTGCCTTGGCCATAAAGTACACCGGCGTAAAGGGCTCACTGGCTACCCGCTCCAGGGCCTGCCGGCTCAGCCGCTCGGCCTGCCCCCACTGGAGGCGCTCCAACCACACGAAGCCGTGGTGAAGGTAGGCCAAGGCCTGGTTCATGGGACTGGGCTGCTGCTCGGCCAAGGCCACGGCCCGCTCCGCGGCGGCAAAGGCTTGCGACCAGTGGCCCACCCGAGCCCAGGCCACGGCCAGATAGCTCCACACGCTTACCTGAGACGGATCATCAGACGGCACCTCGTCCAAGTGGCGCCGCAGGGCCATAATGGCGTCATCGAACGCGGAGAGCACAATCCCGGTGCGGCCCAACATGCGTAAAGCCGCCGCGTGCACCCGCGCCTCCTGGGCAAGTTCTGCCCAGTGCAACGCGGAACGAGCCTGGTCCTGGGCCGCTCGCGGGTTCCCCTGATGCCAAAACGCCTGCGCCAGCCGGAAGAACACCCGGGCCAGTCGAGCCGGGTCTCCCAGCCGTTCCGCGAGTTCGCGGGTTTCTTCGAGGATCGCCACCGCCTCGTCCACGAGGCCGCTCAGGGTGTATGCGTGGGCCAACTGCAAGTTCACGTCCACCCGCGCGATATCCCGTTCCACAGACTCGTATGGCGTTTGCTGCCAAATGCGCAGCACTTCCAGCGCGCACGCTTTCGCCTCCTCGTATGAGCGGGCTCGCAACGCCTCGTCCGCAGCGGCCATGAAGAAAGGCAGCGCTTTGTGCGCGCGGTCGCTGGCCGCGTAGTGCTGCGCCACCAACGCCGCGGGCGCTTGACCGCTCTGCTCCAACATCTCGGCCAGGCGGCGGTGAAGCCACTGCCGCCGCGCGGTGGACAACTGGTGGTATATCCCTTGCCAAATTAACGTGTGGGAGAACGCGTACCCGTTCTCCGTCTCCTCCACCAACCCGCGGTGCAACCACTCGTCCAAAGCGTTGAGAAGCACCGGCTCTTCCACTTCCGCCAACTGTTGCACCGTAGCTACGGAAAACGTCCGCCCGACAACCGCGGCCACCTGCAACAACTCCCGCGCGGGCGGCGAGAGCGTGTCCACCCGGGACTCCACGATGGCCCGCACCCGCTGGGGCAACGGGATCTCGTGGGGTTTGGGCACATAGTAGAACCACCGCCGCGCGGGCTGGGTCATGATCGTCCGGGCCATTTCGATGACGAACAACGGGTTGCCCTCTGTTAGGGTGTACAATCGCTCCAGCACATCCGGGTCCACGTGCGGCCCCAGAACACTTCGGGCCAGCGCGAAGGTGTCCTTCCGCCCTAACCGGCTCAACGACCGGGCGCGAGCCAACCCGGATCGCAAGAGACGGCGCCGAATTTGGCGAAGGGGTTCGCTCAGTTCTTCCGGGCGGAAGGAGAGGACAACGTACAATGGGAGGTGAGGGGTTAACCGCTGGGCCAAGTACGCGAGGGTCTGCCACGTCGGGTGATCCGCCCAGTGCGCGTCGTCGACCCAGAGAAGGACAGGCCCTTCCTCCACCAGCGCCTGGAACAGCCACCCCAAGCCTTCCATCAACATCCAGTGGTCTGTTGTCACGGCCGTCGTGCCCGAAAGGGGAACAGGGGCTTGATCCCACGGGGGCAACAGGTGCGCCACGGCCCATGCCCACCGATCCTTGTAAGCCAGCGTGTCCCACGGCAGGGTGGCCGCGTGCTCTTCCAAAAGGGCCTTCAGGGTGTGATAAGGGATGATGTGACCGAACTCACCGGCCTCAACCCTCAACACGCGAAACGCGGGGCGCAACTGCGACACCCACTCGCTGACCAGGCGTGTCTTCCCGATGCCGGCTTCCCCTTCAATGAGGAGAAGCACCCCCCTCGGCTGCGCCTCGGCTACCGCCGCGTGAAGCCAGCGCAAGTCCTCCTCACGGCCGATCAGGGGCGGCACAACCCATCGGCGCGACGATGCCGGCACGACGTTCGATCCCGCAGGGGGTTCGCTAGGTTCCGAGGCCGGCCGGCGCTCTTCTTCCACAGCTCCTACGGGACGAGCTTCCCGCGGGGGCGCGGGCTCCCCACGGCGCAGGGCCTGATACAAGCGCTGCGTTTCGGGCAGCGGTTCCACCCCCAACGCGTCCTGCAACGTATTACGACACCGCTCGTACACGGCCAACGCCTGAGCCCGATCGCCCAGCTGCGCGTACGCCAGCATCAGCTTGTGGTACATGGACTCCTGGAGGGGGTTCACCTGAAGCGCCCGCTCAGCCCAGTAGGCTACCTCATCCCATCGACGGTCCGCCTCGTATGCGGCAACCAGTTGCTCCAATGCCCGCTCATACTGCTGGCGCAACCGTTCGCGTTCCGTGTTGCACCACTCGTCGTACACGGACGGTGCCAAATCTCCCTGGTACAAGTCGACTGCCCGCCGCAGCGCGGCCAGGCGCACCGCGCCATCTGAAGCCGCCGCACGCTGCAACTGTTCGCGAAACGCGAGGACGTCGACCCAGAGCGATCGCTCGGCATCGAACACAATGATGCCCCCATCCGCTACGATAAGGGTTCCCTCAGGATCCAGGGGGCGAAGGTGAAGGCGCAGCCGATGCAAGTACTGGCGCAAGTTACGCCGGGCCGCGGGTTCCGACACGTTGGGCCATATCTGAAAGGCCAAGCGGCGCCGATCCAGGGGTTCGCCCTGATGAAGCGCTAAGTACACACAAAGCGCCTGAAGACGTGGGGAAGGCGCTTCCAGCGGCTCCCCCTGGGCGCTGAGGATCTGCACAGTGCCCAACAGCAGGACTTTTCCGCGATACACACGTCCCCCTCGACATCCCTGTCGGGTGGGACGATCCGTTCACCACCAGCCAAGGCGACGAGACCGCGACGTGACGAAAGAACCATGACCATTATGGCCAGGAATGCTCAAAATGACCAGTTCCCCCTTGCCCAACGAGCGTTCAGTAGGTGGTCTTAAGGGTGAGGTGGTAAATAGAGGGGCCATAGGCAAGAGGACAAAGGACGAAAAAGAAGGAGGTATCGCCTATGGCCTAGAAAGAGGTGACCTGGCCGGAAGACCTGCGGGGTGGGAAGGGCAAGGGATTTGTAAAGCTGGTATAATTTTCGGGAGGGCCAATCTGGCTTCCTATCCGGGAGGTTGGAGTTGAACGGGTCGAATCCTTCCTTCCGTGCTCGCCGGATCCAAAGAGGAAACATCCGCCCTGAGGTGTTCTGGATTCGGTCGTGCGCTGCATCCCTCGCCGGAGGGGAGGGCCATGTTCCGGGAAGTGCCCGAGGAGATCCAGCCGCTCATCCGGCAGGTGGAGGCAGACGGGGGCATTGTATGGGCGGCTTATCCAGAGCCCTACGCCCGCCGCTGGCAACTCCTGGTGGAGCTGCCGCTGGATCGCGTGGAGCCCACCCCCTACCAGCGGGATCTTTCCCCTCACCATGTGGAGCGGCTGAAATCGGTCATTCGGGAGATCGGCCGCTTCATTGACCCCATCGTGGCCGTCCGAACGCCGGATGGCCGCTACTGGACCCCCAACGGCAACCACCGGCGGGAGGCGATGGCCCAGCTGGGGGCCCGGACCATTATGGCCATCCTGATCCCGGATCCGTCGGTGGCCTATCACATCCTCAGCCTCAACACAGAGAAGGCCCACAACCTCCGGGAAAAGGCGCTGGAGGTCCTCCGGATGTATCGAACCCTCCGGGGGGAGCATCCAGAGGCGCCGGAACGGACTTTTGCCTTCCAGTTCGAGGAGGCCCATCTGATCACCCTGGGCATCCTGTATGATCGGAAGGAACGGTTCGCTGGGGCCGGCTATGTGCCGATCCTGCGCAAGGTCGATCGCTTCCTGGATCTGCCGCTGCGGGAAGCGATCGGGGAGCGGGAGCGCCGGGCGCAGGTTATTGAGACCATTGACCAGCTGGTGGAACCCATCCTGGAGGCCTTGCATGAGAAAGGGATCCGCTATCCCTTCCTCAAGCAGGCCGTGCTTTCCCAGGTGAATCCGATCCGCCGCAAGCGGATCGTGACGATGTCCTTTGATGAGGTGATGGCTCGCATTCGCGATGGTCTGGCCCGTTACAACGTAGAGGCGGTGACGGCGGAGGAGCTGGCCCAGGTGGCTGCTGAGGTGGAGGAGTAGAAGAGGGGGCATCGTCCGATCCAGCATGGCGATGACGTGCTCGCATGAGGATCCCCATCATCCTGCCAGGATAAACCTCCCGGTTAACTGGAAGGTCAAGTTTTCGACACCACGGGATCCTCCCCAGAGGGGGTTTAACTCGGAAAGCCTGGGTTTCCCAAGAGGGCTGCTTGACAAATTCCCTCCACTTCCATACAATAAGTCAAAATTGTACATATATTCACATTTGTGCATTCAGTCGTTGAGAGGGCCAGGCCATGGGATCGGCATCGGTTGTCCCGTCCCCTACGATGGGGAACCCCTTGCGGGAAGGGATGGGGATCTCCTCCCCCTCTATCCCCTTACTGGCGGTTGAGGGTTTAACCAAGCGGTTCCAGGGGGTGGTGGCGTTGCGGGATTACCGGCTGACCCTTCGGGAGGGGGAAATCCTGGGGGTGATCGGGCCGAACGGCGCGGGCAAGACAACCCTGATCAACCTGCTGAGCGGTTTCATCCGGCCGGATGGAGGATCCATTCGCTTCCGCGGGCGAGATCTCACGCGCCTTCCCACCCATCGCATCCCGAAGCTGGGGATTGCCCGGACGTTTCAGAACATCCGGCTGTTTCCCTCCCTGACGGCTCTGGAAAACGTGATGGTGGCCATGACCGCCCGTTATCCTCCGGATGGGCTATCCACGCTCTTCGGGTTCGGACCTGGGCGTCGACGGGTTCGGGAGCTGCGAGAACGGTCGATGGCGCTGATGGAGCAAATGGGGATCGCCCATCTGGCCCATCGGCCAGCCAGCGCGCTCTCTTATGGAGACCAGCGACGGGTGGAGATCGCCCGCGCCCTGGCCCTGGAGCCCTCGCTGCTCCTGCTGGACGAGCCGACGGCCGGGCTGCATCCAGAGGAGAGCGAAGCGCTGATCGATCTGCTGAGCCGGCTGCATCGGGCGCGGCGGATGGCGATTGTGATGGTGGCCCATGATATGCCGGTGGTGATGCGTTTCTGTCCGCGCCTGCACGTGCTGAGCTCCGGCGCCCTGCTCGCGGAGGGGACCCCGGAGGAGATCCGCCACAATCCCCTGGTTCGGGAGGCCTTCCTTGGACGGCCCGGCCGTTCTGGAGCTGCGTAATCTGGAGGCCGCTTACGGGGCAATCCGCGCCCTACATGGCCTGTCCCTGAGCCTCGGGCCCGGTGAAGTAGTGGCCCTGCTGGGGCCGAATGGAGCCGGCAAGACCACCACGCTGCGGGTGATCTCCGGTCTTCTGCGACCGGTGCGGGGCCAGGTGCTGTATCGGGGTTATGAGATCACCGGGCGCCCTCCTGCAACCATCGCCCAGTTGGGGATCATCCAGTGCCCCGAGGGCCGCCAGATTTTCAAAAACCTGACCGTTCGGGAGAACCTGATCCTGGGCGGCTATCGTCTGCGGGATCCGGCTCGGGAACGCCGCAATCTGGAGCGGGCCCTCGCCCTCTTTCCGATGTTGAAGGAACGTCTGCATCACCCAGCGGGCCTGCTCTCCGGCGGGCAGCAGCAAATGCTGGCCATCGCCCGCGCCCTCATGGCCGACCCGGAGGTTCTCTTGCTGGATGAGCCGTCCCTGGGGCTGGCTCCACGCGTGGTGGACGAGGTCTTCGAGGCGCTGGCGCAGTTGAAGGCCCAGGGGCTGACGATGCTGATCGTCGAGCAGAACGCGGAGAAAGCCCTGGAGATCGCCGACCGCGCCTATGTGCTGGAGGCCGGCCGGCTAGTCCTGGCGGATGCTGCCGATCGCCTGCGGGAGAACCCGGATCTGATCCGTATTTATCTCGGTCGCTGAAGGGGGAGATCCGATGCAGGCCCTCAGCTCCCCGGAGTTCTGGATCCAGCAGCTGATCAACGCCCTGGGGCTGGGCAGCCAGTATGCCCTGATGGCCGTCGGCCTGGCCATGGTCTTCGGCGTGATGCGGCTGATCAACTTCGCCCATGGGACGGTGATGATGGCCAGCGCTTACATCGGCCTTCTCCTGCTTCAACGGGGGATGCCCTTCCCGCTCGTGGCGCTCGGCGCCCTCGCCGGCGCGGCGGCCCTGGGCGTGCTCATGGAGCGGATCGCTTACCGGCCGGTGCGGGGCGCCCCGGATGTGGTGCTGCTGCTCAACTCCTTCGCGGTGGCGGTCCTCCTGGAGAACGTGGCCATCCTTTTGTTCTCCCCGCGATCCCGCCCCTTCCCCATGCCCGAAGTTCTTACCCGGGTCTTCCACCCGGGCGGGAACCTGTTCCTGCCGTCCATTCATCTCTGGGCATTGGGAGGGGCATTGCTCGCGCTGGGCGGGCTGGGGCTCTTTGTGACCCGTACCCGTCTGGGCCTAGCGATGCGGGCAGCGGCGGAGAACCCCACGGCCGCGCAACTCCTGGGCATCGAGATCGGGAAGGTCACGGTGCTGGCCTTCGCCATTGGGTCGGCCATGGCCGGCCTGGCCGTTCTGTTCTGGACCGCTCACGTAGGGACCATCAACCCGGGGATGGGTTTTGAGCCGGTTCTGAAAGCCTTTGTGGCCTGCGTGATCGGCGGCTTCGGAACGATCCCGGGGGCGGTGCTGGGAGGCTATCTCCTGGGCGCTCTGGAGATCGCGCTCCAGGGCCTCCTGCCCGCCGGAGTGGTGGGTTATCGGGATGCCTTGGTGTATGGGATCTTGATCCTGATCCTATTGGTGCGGCCGGGCGGCGTGCTGGGCTATCTGGAAGCGGAGCGGGTGTGAGATGATCAGCCCATCGATCCGACGGGAATGGAGCTGGGCGCTGCAGGGTTTCCTGGCGTTGCTGCTCGCCGGCGCCTATCTGGCGCTGGAACGCGGGGGGAACGCTTATCTTCAACGCCTCGCCGTCCTGTTCCTGATCAACCTGATGCTGGTGGTGAGCTTGAACCTCTTCACCGGGTTCACTGGCGTGTTCTCCCTGGGTCACATCGGCTTCATGGCCCTAGGTGCCTACGCTTCTGCCATCTTGACGCTTCCGGTTAATCAGAAGGCGGTCAATCTACCCGATTTGCCCGCTCCGCTGGCCTCGATCGCCCTGCCCTTCCTTCCAGCGCTCATCCTGGGCGGCCTGGTTGCGGCGATCGTTGCCCTCCTTATCGGCATCCCGGTTCTGCGGCTGAGCGGGCATTTCGTCGCCGTGGCCACCCTGGGCTTTCTGGTGATCACCCGGGTGATCTTGATCAACGCCGAGGCCTTCACCCGGGGGACCCGCACGTTCGCGGGCGTGCCCCCGTTCACCACCATGGGTTGGGCAGCCCTGTGGGCCCTTTTGAACGTCTATATCGCCTGGCGCCTGAAGCATTCGCCCCTGGGCCTGCAGCTCATGGCCGCCCGCGACGATCCATGGGCCGCGAAAAGCGTGGGGGTGTCCATCGCTCAGATGCGGCGGATCGCCTTCGGGATCAGCGCTTTCTTCACCGGAATCGCTGGGGGGCTGTGGGCCCATTTCCTCACCGCCTTCTCTCCGAACGCCTTCTATTTCTCCAAGACCTTTGAGATCATCGTGATGATGATCGTGGGGGGGATGGGCAGCGTCACTGGATCGATCCTTGGGACGCTGCTGGTGATGGCCGCCACAGAGGCGCTCCGGAACCTGGAGCCGGGACTCACCATCGGTTCCCTCACGATCGGCCCCCTCTACGGTCTGAGCCAGATCGGCCTGGCTGTGCTGCTGATGGGATTGATGACTTTCCGCCGTCAGGGGTTGCTGGGCGATCAGGAGCTCCGATTCGAGGCCATCGCTGAACGCCTGGAGCGCTGGCTCGCACGGCGGAAAACAACCCTGGAAGCTCCGCGCGTTCGGAAGGCAGATCCTTAATTTTTCAAGGAGGGATAGCCATGCGCCCGCTGCGTCTATGGATGGCTCTGGTTCTGGTTTTCCTTCTCGCGGCAGCTGCCTGTCAGCCAGCGGCCCCGCCTCCTGCCCTCACCCCGACCGCCCCTCCCGCCTCCCCGCCTGGGGGCGGTGCACCGATCCGCATCGGCGCGCCCTTCAATCTGACCGGCGGAATGGCCTCGATCGATGTCCCAGCGGCCAATGGGGCCCGACTGGCCGCTGAGGAGATCAACGCCGCTGGCGGTGTAATGGGCCGCCCCATCGAACTGCTGATCCGCGATACCAAAACGGACCCGGCCACGGCGGCTACCGTTGTCACCCAGCTGATCGAGCAGGATCAGGTGGTGGCCGTCATCGGCTTCAACGATTCAGACTACGTCCTGGCGGCCGGCCCGATCTGCCAGCGAGCTGGGATCCCCTTCCTCACGGTAGGGGCCACCTCGCCACGCCTGCCCGGGCAGGTGGGGGATATGCTCTTCCTGGCCCCCTTCGGGGATAACGTGCAGGCCGCGGTGGGGGCGGAGTTCGCCTTCGAGAAGTTCGGCAAGACCGCCTATCTGCTGTGGGATAAGGGGGCTGAATACACGACGGTGCTGGCCAAATACTTTAAGGAGCGCTTCACCGAGCTGGGTGGCACCATCGTGCTGGAGGACACCTATCAGTCCGGCGACAAGGATTTCTCGGCCCAGATCGCCAAGGTGAAGGCCCTCTCCCAGCAGCCGGCTTTCTATTACATCGCGGCCCTACCTGACGATGTGGGGACCATCGTGAAGCAGTTCCGCAATGCCGGCATCACCGGGCCGATCGTCGGCGGTGATGGGTATGACACCCCTTTGTTGATCCAGGTGGCCGGATCAGCGGCCGAGAACGTGTTCTTCACCACTCACTCCCTGCTCGCTGCTGACTCGCCGAACGAGCGGGTGCGCAAGTTCGTCGCCGCCTACAAACAGAAATACGGGACGGAGCCAGAGGCGGTCTTCGCCGCCTTAGGTTACGACGCCGTGTATGTGCTGGCCGAGGCCATCCGACGCGCCGGCTCCACCGATGGCCAGGCGATCAAAAAGGCGCTGGAGAGCATCCAGGACTTCCCAGCGGTCACCGGGGTGATCCGTTACTCGCCCCAATCTCACATCCCCCAGAAGGGAGTGACGGTGATTGAGGTGAAGGGTGGGAAGTTCACCCTGGCCGCCGAGCGTGTCCCTCAGAAGGTCCCCGCCCCTTGAGCGAAGATTCCCTGGCCTCCGGTCCGGGACAGGCTTGGCCCTGTCCTGGACCGGATGATCCCTCGTCGTGGTTTCTTCACCCCACCTGACTGGAGGGAGGCTAGGAACATGGCACTTGGGAAGAGCGAGGTTCTCGCCGCGATCCGCACCCACCAGATCCGCTATGTGCGTTTCATCTGGTGCGACAACGCCGGCCTCATCCGGGCCAAGGCGGTCCACACGGCTTTCCTGGAGGACTACCTGGAGGGAGCGGGGGTGGGCATCGCGGCCGCTCAGCAGGCCCTCCCGGTGATGATGGATGCCCTCGCCCCGGGTTCCGGGCTCACCCCCGCCGGCGAGGTCCATATGCGGGCGGACTGGTCCACCTTCACTCCGCTGCCCTACGCCCCCGGCCATGCTCGGGTGCTCACGGATATCTACGAGGGAGATGCGCCATGGCCCCATTGCCCGCGCTCGTTCCTCCGCCGAATGATCGAACAGGCAGGGCGTCGCGGATGGCGCATCATGGCTGCCTTCGAGAACGAATTCTATCTGCTCCGGCGGGAGGGGGATTCGGTGCTCCCAGCGGATGCGACGGTTTTCGCCCAGACGGCTGCCCTGGACGCTGCAGCGCCGTTGCTCGAGGAGCTCACCGCTGCCCTGGAGGCCCAGGGGATCGTGCCGGAGATGATCTACGCAGAATCCGGTCCGGGCCAGTTCGAGATGCCGATCCGGTATGCGGAAGCCCTGCGGGCGGCCGACAACCAGATCGTCTTCCGGGAGACAGTCCGCGCGGTCGCTCGCCGTCACGGCCTGATCGCCTCCTTTGTTCCCAAGATCTTCCCTGAGCAAGCGGGCAGCGGCGCCCATCTTCACTTCAGCCTGTGGCGGGGCGATCGCAACCGCACCGCGGACCCCCGCCGTCCCGACGCCCTTTCGGCCGAGGCGCGGGCGTTCATCGCCGGGATCCTCCAGCACCTGCCTGCCCTGATGGCTTTCACCACCCCCAGCCCCAATTCCTTCAAACGGATCCGCCCGCGCTTCTGGAGTGGGGCCTTCACCTGCTGGGGATACGGCAACCGGGAGGCTGCGGTTCGCGTCCCCCAGCCTCCCGCCGGCCGGCCGATCACCCACGTTGAACTGAAGACCGTGGACCCCTCCTGCAATCCCTATCTGGCGCTGGGGGCGGTGATTGCCGCGGGGCTAGACGGCCTTGAGAAAGGGCTCGACCCGGGGGAGCCGGTCCAGATGGATCCCGCCGATCTGCCGGAATCCGAGCGAGCGGCTCGAGGGATCCGGCCGCTGCCCTCGAGCCTGGGGGAGGCCATCGCCGCCCTGGAGCAGGATGAGATCCTTTTGCATGCCCTGGGGCCAGAACTCGCCCGCTCCTACCTCGCGGTGCGACGGGCGGAGTGGGAAGCGATGCGGGACATGCCCCACGAAGAGGAAGTGCGAATTCTTCTGGAACGCTACTGATTCGGGAGGGCCTGGTGGATCTCTCGGCCATCCCCATCGTCGACCAGCATGCCCACAACCTGCTGCGGCCGGAATCCGCACGGGACTTCGCCTATCCTTCCGCCTTCACGGAAGGCTATGCTGCCGAGGTGGTGACCCGTCACGCCCGGGAGACGATCTTTTTCCGCCGCAGCATGCGGGAGATCGCGGAGCTTCTGGGGTGCGAGCCGAAGCTGGAGGCCATCCTCGAGGTGCGCGAGCATCTGGGATTCGAGGAGGTGGCCCGGCGCTGCTTTGCGGCCGCGGGCTTTGAGGCGATCCTTCTGGATGATGGGTTCATGCCCGATCGGGTGATGCCGACGAAATGGCACAACCGCTTCGCACAGGTCCGCCGGCTGCTTCGAGTGGAGTTCCTGGCCGAGCAATGGATAGGGGCCCTTTCTTCCTGGGAAGCGTTTGAGGAGGCTTTCCGGGCGGCCCTTCACGTGCCGGATCCCGAGGTGGTGGGCTTCAAGACCATTGTCGCCTACCGGACAGGCCTGGCTATCGAGCCCCCGGATCCGGAGGCGGCGCGGGCGGCCTTCCAGGCCATGCGCCAGCAGGCGGAGCGGGGGGAACGCCTCCGGCTGGCCCACAAGCCCCTGAATGACTGGGTGGTGTGGCGGACGCTGGAGGCCGCCGCCCATCTCCGGTTGCCCGTTCAGTTCCACACAGGCTTCGGGGATCCGGACCTGGATCTGCGATGGGCCAACCCCCTTCACCTGCGGCCGCTGCTCGAGCATCCCAGCTTCCAGCGCGTGCCCTTCGTGCTGTTGCACGCCTCTTACCCCTACACGCGCGAAGCGGGATATCTCGCCGCCGTCTATCCTCACGTTTACGTCGACCTGGGCCTGGCGATCCCCTTCCTGAGCCGATCGGGCATGGCGTTCGTGGTGCGTGCCTTTCTGGAATTCACACCCCTGAGCAAGATCATGTTCTCTACTGACGCCCATCTGATCCCAGAGCTGTTTTATCTGGGCGCGCGCTGGGGACGGCGCATCCTGGGAGAGGTGCTGGAGGAAACGATCCGCGCGGGGGATCTCACCGCCATGGAGGCCGAGGAGGCCGCGGAGGCCATCCTGCGGCGGAACGCCCGAACGCTGTATGGCCTGTAGTCCAGCCACGGCTTGCCGTTCCCGATAGCGCTTCGAAACTATGGAGGAACCCCATGCGACGACCATGGATTGGGGTCACAGTGAAACACATCCGGGAATCCGGTTCGCTGGGTCGCGCGCAGAGCGCCACGGAGACGGCTTACCTGCAGGCGGTGTGGCGGGCGGGGGGGGTGCCGGTGATGCTCCCCAACCTCCCGGAAGCAGCTCCCGAGTTTGCCGAGCGGATGGATGGCTTCCTGCTGACCGGAGGCTGCGACATCGATCCGGCCCGTTATGGGGCTCCCCTCCATCCTCGAACCGGGCCATTGGATCCGCTCCGGGATGCCTTGGAGTTCGCCCTGGTGGAGGCCGCGCGGGCGCGGGGGAAGCCGATCCTGGGGATCTGCCGGGGCTCGCAGGTGCTGGCGGTGGCCTTCGGTGCCGTGCTCTGCCAGCATCTCCCAGAGGTCACCGAGCTGACCCACGACAGCGACGCCCCTCCGCCTGCCCGGGCCCACCCGGTGCGCCTGGATCCCCCGCTCGCCCTGCGGGATCTCCTCCACGCCCATGGGATCGGCGAGGTCCTGGAGGTCAACTCCTACCATCATCAGGGGATCCGCCGCCGGGCGGAATGTCCGCCCGCCCTCCAGCCCATCGCAGAGGCCCCGGATGGGGTGGTCGAAGCGTTCCTATGGGCTCCCGATGCCATTCGGGCCCTGGGGGTGCAATGGCACCCCGAGCTGCTGGTGGAAGATGATCCCCGGCATCTGTGGCCGTTCCGCTGGCTGGTGGAAGCGGCCCGCTCATAGCCAAGACTCCGCATCTTGGAATTTCACTTCTTACTCCGATGAATAGGCCGGCAGGCGAATCCGCACCCGCGTTCCCTGGCCCGGCGCGCTCTCTACCTCGATCGCTCCGCCCATCGTTTCGAGGAGGCCGCGCGCTACGGCCAGGCTCAGCCCGAAGCCCGAGACCTCCCGCACGCGCGGATCTTCGGAACGCCAGAAGGGAGTAAACAGCCGCGCCTGATCGGCAGGTGCGATCCCGATCCCCGTGTCTTCCACTTCGCAGATCACCACGCTTCCCGCATGCATTGCCCGAACCCGGATCTCCCCGCCGGGCGGCGTATACTTCGCCGCGTTGTCCAGCACCTTGCTCAGAATCCCCTCCAGTCGCTCCCGATCCGCTGCCACCGGAGGCAGACCCTGCGGAAGATCCAGGGAGAGCCGATGGCTCCGCCCTTCGATCTCCTTCCGAACCCGCCGCAGGGCTTCCTCCAGCGCCTCCTCCAGGGAGATCCGCTCCACCCGCAGCCGCAAGCGTCCGGTCTCCATGCGGGAGTGTTCCAACAGATCGTTCACCAGAGTGGCCATCCGGTCGATGTTCGCTCGGATGGTCTCCAGGAAGCGCTGCTGGTTCTCCGTCAGGGGTCCGGCGAGGCCTTTCCGCAACAGATCCGTGTATCCCTTCATGCTCGTCATGGGCAGGCGCAGCTCGTGGACGGCGGTGGAGAAGAAGGCGTCGCGGGCCTCCCGCTCCCGGGCGGCCTCCAGGGCGATCCCGATCAGCAGCCTCGCCGCTTCCCATCCCGCCGCATCCTGCAACGTCCCCGGGCCTGGATCCCGAAGGCCGAGCCACTCCGGCGGCTCTTTTTCCACAAGGGGAAGGAGCCAGACGGAGTCAGCGACCCGCATCCATCGGGATCCCTGACCAGGCGGGAGCACCCCCCCTTGCGTCCAGGATGAGGGATCGCCATGGGCAATCGCGCAGCGCCAGGCCCCGGATTCCGAGATGAGGATCGCGCCTTCCCTGGCGCCCGTTTGGGCCAGCGCCCAATCCAGGGCCGTGCGGCGGATCGCCTGGGGATCCCGCAGCCGCCTCAGCGCCTGCCCTAGCTCCACCAGCCGTTCCGTTCGGATTTCCCTATCCACGATCGGCTCACCCTTCCTGAATGATCAGATGGTCTGGCGCCTCATAGGCGTAGCTCAGGAAGAAGGGCTCGCCGGTCTCCCGGAAGCGCAGCACCCGGGGCCAGAGCGCCGGGAAATCTTCTACCACCGGCAGCTCCAGCACCCGGGCGATCGGCGTCCAGACCAGCGTCCCCTCGGGAGTCGAGCCGGCTGGCTCCCCGGAGGCCTCCCCCACGAAGACCGCAATGAGGACGCCCGGGGAAGCGCCGGTGTCCACGGTGATCAGGCCAGCCAGCCGGAGCGTTTCCACCGGGATGCCCGCCTCCTCCACGATCTCCCGGCGGGCGGCGGTGCGCAGGTCCTCCCCGGGCTCCACATGCCCGCCCAGGCCATTGTAACGCCCCGGGAAAATTTTCTTCGCCGGAGAACGCCGCAGCAGCAGCACCTGATCATCCCGGAACAGGAAGCACAGCACCCGCGGGATCACGGACCAGCGTCCGGCGGAGCTCCCTTGATCCCCTCGTCCCATGGGTTCACTCTCCCCCGCCCAGATGCTTCTGGAAGAAAGCAATCGATCGCTCCAGGAGCAGACGGTCCGCCGGGCTGCCAGCGGGGAACGTATGAGGCTGCCCGGGGTATTCAAACCATTCCACGGTTTTGCCCAGGGCACGCAGCCGCTCATACAGCTCGCGAGACCATTCGGGGGGCACCGTGGCGTCCGCCGCGCCGTGGTGGATCTGAATGGGCGTTCGGATGTCCTCAAGGTAAGCGGCGGGCGAGATCCGCCGGAGGATCTCCTCGGGGACACTCAGCTCCTCCCGGCCGCGGGCACCTCCCGACCACTGGAAGATGCGCTCGAAGTTCCTGCGTTCATCGGCACTCATCGAGCCGTAAAGCACGGCCGCGCGGATCGTCGGGTTCACCGCCAGGACCCGCAGGGCGATGCCGCCGCCCATGGAGTGGCCGAACAGGCCGACCGCGTCCGCCCGGGCCATGGGCAGCGTGGGCAGCATGGCGATCAGATTCAATACGTCCACCGCATAGCCCACGCGAAACATGTTAGGGCCTTCATCGGAGGGCGGGTAGTTGCGGTAGTTGGGGTGAAGGACCAGGAACCCGGCCCGGGCGAAGGCGTCCGCATAGCGGGTGGTGTAGGCCATGGTCGAATAGCGCGCGGGATCCACGTAGCCATGCAGCACGATCACCACGGGGAACGGCCCTTTGCCCTGGGGGATGTTCATAAACCCGTAGATGGTCAAGCCGTCGCTCGGATAGGTGAACAGGGTGCGAGTGAAGGCAGGGGTGACAGCCAGGACGCGCTCAAGGCGGATAGACCCGCCGCCGTAGGCGCGCCGGCGCAAGGCCTCGATGGTGAGATCCGCGTAGGGATCCGGCGTCGGCGTCGGGAGGGGCTGGGCCGTTGTCGTGGGCATCGGGCTCGGAAGGAACACCCCGGCCGGGCTGGCCTCCCCGGGGGTTGGCGTCGGGGTGGGGATCGCGACCGGGGAAATCCTGCCTGGCAAGGCCACGCGCCCCGTGCAGCTCGCTATCGCCAGGCCTACCACGATCCATCCGTAGCGGAAGATCCGCATCGGCAGCTCCTTAAAGTTCAGGCGGACTCCGGTTACAATCTATCTGGGGAAGAGCGAGCGCGCAACCGGCGCGGTGGGTGAGATCCCGCATCGGAGGATCCTCCATGTGGCGGAACTGGCTGGAGATCTACCGCACGTGCAACCTGCGGGCCGATCGCCCGCTGGATCCGGTCTCGAAATGGCTGCTCATCGTCCGCTGCTGCGTTTTCCCCATGACCCTAATCTCCGCCGCTATCGGAGGGTTGCTGGCGGTGGCGACCGGACGGTTCGAGCCCCTGCCCTTCGCCCTCTCCACTATCGGCCTACTGCTGGCCCATGCGGCGAACAATATGATCAACGATTACTTCGATCTGGAGACCGGGCTGGATACCGCGGAGTATGTGCGGGCCCAGTATGCTCCCCATCCGGTGCTTTCCGGCCTGGTCACGCGTGCCCAGCTGCGGCGAGCCATCCTGCTGGTCAACGCCCTAGATGCCGCGATCGCCCTCTATCTGACGGCGCTGCGCGGCTGGCCGATCCTGGCCTTCGCCCTGGCAGGGCTGTTCATCAGCGTGTTCTATGTGGCCCCGCCCCTGCGCCTGAAGCGCATCGGCCTGGGCGAGCTGGGGGTCTTCATCGTGTGGGGGCCGCTGATGATCGGCGGCACGTTCTACGCGACCACCGGGACCCTTCCGGGGTGGGTCTGGCTGGCGTCGATCCCGTATGCGCTGCTGGTATCCACCGTGCTCATCGGCAAGCACATCGACAAACTGGAGCAGGACCACGCCCAGGGAATCCATACGTTGCCGGTCCTGCTGGGAGAGCGGAGGGCAAGGGCCCTGAACGCTGGGCTGATGGTGGCTTTTTACCTGGTGGTGGGTGGGCTGGCTCTGACGGGGGTCCTGGGGCCGTGGGTGCTGCTCACCCTGCTGGGCCTGCCGCGCCTATGGGATGTGCTGCGAACCTATGCCCGTCCTCGCCCGGCCGAGCCGCCGCCCGGCTATCCGGTTTGGCCGCTCTGGTATGTCTCATGGGCCTTCGTGTTCAACCGCCGTGCTGGCGCCCTGTTTGTGGCCGGGCTCCTGCTCAATCTCCTTTTCCCCGTGCGTCTCCCGATGGGATAAGACGCTCGCTGCGCCTTCCGAGGGAAAGCCCGCGCTTCCTGCAACGCCGGCCCGATCCTCGGGTTCCAGTGGAGGCCCTTCCGTATCTTCACCCTTTGCGGTCGCGGTCTTCTGAAGAAGAAGTTGACGAAGATCACCGGGGGATCCAGAATGGAGAGGATCCGTCCTTATGGCCCTGTTGACCCATGAAGGCCTGGGGCTCTTCGCATCGCAGCGTTTCAATCCCCATAGCCCATCGGAGGAGAGACCATGGCGAGCGTCTCCGTGAGCGCATCGACAGAGACGTCCACGGCTGCAAGACCCACGGCCCCCGGAGAATTCGCGTTCCTTCCTCCGGTGCCGCGTGCTCTGGAGGAGACAGGGCTTTCTCTGGCCTTCCTGGCCGACCTGAGCTTGAAGATCCTCTACAACGCCGGTTATCTCACCGGCGGGCAGCTGGCGGAGCGCCTGCGCCTCCCCTACACCGGGGTCACCGAGGTCATCCTGGACTTCCTCAAGCGGGAGCAGCTGGTGGAGGTGCAGGGGGCCCGAGGGGTGGGCGAACAGGCCTATCAATATGCGCTGACTGCAAGGGGGCGCGATCGGGCCCGCGAGGCGCTGGATCGCAGCCAGTATGCCGGACCTGCCCCAGTGCCCCTCTCCGCCTACGCGGTCGCCATGCGCCGGCAATCCCATAAGGGCACCCGGGTGACCCCCCGGCTGATGCGCCAGGCCCTTGGACACCTGGTGCTCAACGATCGTGTGTTTCACAAGATCGGCCCCGCCATCAACTCCGGGACTTCCATTTTTCTCTATGGCCCGCCCGGGAACGGGAAAACCTCCATCGCCGAAGCCATCGGCCATCGGGTCTTCCAAGGGAGCATCTTCATCCCCTACGCTGTGGAAGTTGGGGGCTTCGTCATCAAGGTGTTCGATGAAGTGAACCATGAGCCGCTGACGAACCAACGGTCCAGCCAGACCGGTGTGTTGAAGGCTCCGGCGGACGCTCGGTGGATCGCCATCCGGCGGCCCTTCATCGTCAGTGGTGGGGAGCTCACCCTGGAGATGCTGGACCTCACCTGGAATGAAGTGAGCCGTTACTATGAGGCGCCGCTTCAGATGAAGGCCAACGGCGGGGTCTTCCTGATCGATGATTTCGGCCGTCAGCAGGTGCGCCCCCGCGATCTCCTCAACCGCTGGATCGTCCCCCTGGAGAAAGGGGTGGACTATCTCACGCTGCACACCGGCCAGAAGTTCGAGATCCCCTTCGAGACCCTGATCCTTTTCTCCACCAACCTGAACCCCCGGGATCTGGTGGATGAAGCCTTCCTGCGGCGCATCCGACACAAGATCGAGATCCCAGATCCCAGCCCAGCGGAGTTCCGGGAGATCTTCCGCCGCGAATGCCAGGCCCGGGGGATCCCCTACGATGACCAGGCGCTGGTTTATCTTCTGCAGGAATGGTATGTCAAGCGCCGGCGGCCGCTGCGGGCGGTTCACGCCCGGGATCTCCTGGCCCACATTCAGGACATCGCCGCATATTTCAATGTGCCCCCGACGCTGAACAAGGAGCTCATCGATCGGGCATGTGAAGCCTATTTTGTGGAGATGGGCGGCCCCTCCCCGGCGGCGTCCCCGCCCAAACCCTCGGGGGCCTCATGAATCCGGTTTCCCCATCCGGGCGGGCACGACGGGGTTTCGATACGCCACGGATGCGCAGGGGCACGGCATGCCGCCCCTGTGGGCAGGGACGAGATATGTTTTCATGGGATGGCAACCGGGTAGGGGCGACCCGCATGATTGCGACCCGGGATCGAATTGCCCGCATCATATCCTCCGCCGACATCCCGTTTTCCTCTATCGCCGGTTGAACCCGCGGATCCCGGTGGACCTGTTCGTGTACACGCCAAAGGAAATCCAACGGCTGGCGGATCACCCTCCCGGTGCTCAAGCTCGTGAGCCGGAAGCGGTGCGGGGAGCCCTGAGGGGCAGCGAGACTCTCCCAGGCTCCAATAAAGGAAAGGAGAAGAGCGCTCGAGATGGCGAAGAAAACAGAGCCCGGCCGGGTGGTGGCCACCAACCCGAAGGCCTATCACGATTATCACATTGAGGAGACCTATGAGGCCGGCATCGTCCTCACGGGCAGCGAGATCAAGTCCGTGCGAGCGGGCCGGATCAGCCTGCGAGAGGGCTATGTGCTCCCTCGGGATGGCGAGCTGTGGCTGATGAACGTCCACATTGCCCCTTACGAGCCGGCCGCACGGGACAACCCGGATCCCCGGCGGCCGCGCAAGCTGCTGCTCCACCGGCACGAGATCAACCGGCTGATCGGCAAGGCCCAGGAGAAGGGGTATACCATTGTCCCATTGAAGGTGTATCTGAACCCCCGGGGGTTCGCGAAGGTGGAAATCGCACTGGCGAAGGGGAAGAAGCAGTATGAGAAACGCCGGGCGATCGCCGAGCGGGAGGCCCGCCGCGAGATAGAGCGGGCCCTGAAGGGAGGGGAGTGAGCCATATGGGTGGGCGGGAGCGTTACGCGCGCCGGCCGCCTCTGCCCCCCGACGGGATCCAGCGGCTGGAAGGCCTGGAGGAGGACCGGTCGCTTCCCCTTCCCGCGCTCAGAGGTCGAGCGGCCGACGTTGGAGCAGCGAGTTTGGGATACCGCTCGCGACGCGCGGACCTGGATGCTCGCCCAGGCTGCGGATCATATTCCCGGGAGGGGCTGGCCCGGTTGCCGGAAGAGGATGGATCCATGCTGTGAAGCGGGAACCATGGCGCTGGAGATCATCCACGAGCGCTTTGTCTTCCACGGGCGAACACTGGCTTCGGTGCGGGAGATCAACCGCCTGCCGGATCCGATCAAGCAGGCGATCTACCGCACCCTGATCCCGGATTTCCTGCTGGAGCGCTATGGGATCGATCCGGCGACCCTCCGCGACCCGGAGGGGCGCCCCCTGGTCGACATCGACGCCCTGCCCGGGAGCCCGGATGTCCAGATCTGCATCTGGCGGCGCCGCGATGATCGGGATCCGCTGGTTTACCTGCACTTTGCGGAGACCATGCACAATCGGATCATCGTGCTGCTCTTTATGACCAGCGATCCGGAATCCCCGCGCTTCGATGTGGACCGGGACTGGCAGGGGCGGCCGACGAAATACGGGACCATGGGGCGGAACATCGAGGCGGAGATCGCCGCGATGCAGTTTGGGCTGGCGCCCGGTCAGGTGCGGAGGGGACTGCGTCTCACTCGGCATATGCTCCCGCTCTTTGAGCGCTTCATCGCCCGCTTGGGCCACGATATGTTCCTGGTGGAGCCCTTGGCCTACCATGCGGCAATCCTCTTTGAGCGCTACGGTTGCGGATATATCGAGGGGCGCGCCAAAATGGAATGGATCCATCGAGAGTTCCAGCCTGGCGGAGAACTGCATCGGCGCCTGGACGGCTCCACGCCGTTCCGACAGCCCGGGATGGAGAAAACCGTCCGAGGCCGTTCCTGGGCCATCTACGATGGGATTATGGGAGAGCCTTTCGATGGCATCCGGATGTATAAACGGGTGGGTCACCACGCCGGAGTGTGCACCTTCCCGGATGCGGTTTGGTGAGGGATGGGACAGTTTCGGATGGAAGCTTCTACGCTCGCGCTGGCCCTGAAGACCCTCCTCATCGTGATCCTGGCCGGCGCCCTCTGGTGGGGGATCGGGCACCTGGTCCGGTTCCGCCCGCCGGTCCCCGATCCCGAGCGCGCGCGGCGGATCCAAGCGGTTTTCTCCCTGGGGCGCAGCTTGCTGCGGGCGGTGGTCATCACGGTTGCCCTGCTGATGATCCTGGACCTTCTGGGGCTGAACCTGGGACCGCTGCTCACCGGCGCTGGGATCCTCGGGATCGTGGTGGGGCTGGGCGCCCAGAGCCTGATCCGGGATCTCCTGGCGGGGCTGATCATCGTGCTGGAAGGCCCTTTCGGCATGGGGGACCTCATCCGTACAGCCGGGGTCAGCGGGAAGGTGGAGCGCATCACCCTGCGGGCCACCTACGTACGGGACGTCGACGGCACGCTGCATGTGGTCCCAAACAGCATGCTGGGCGTGATCAGCAACCTGAGCCGAGACTGGGCCCGGGTGATCGTGGACCTGCCCGTGCCTCGGGGAACCCGGCTGGAAGAGCTCCAGGAGGCGCTGGAGCAGGCGGCGCGGGCGCTGCGGGAGGATCCGGAGCTGGGAAGGGGGTGGCTGGAGCCTCCCGCGGTGGCCGGCATCGAAGCGATTGGCGAGAGCGCCTTCATCGTGCGGGTGGAGGCCAAGACCCGGCCAGCGGATCGCTGGACAGCCGCCCGTCAGTTGCGGTATCATCTGCTCCAGGCATTGCAAACTACCCTGACCCCTTCCCCGGATCATTGAGCCAGCGATCCATGACAGCCTTGCGCAAACGATGGAGGCGAGGATGCGGATCAGAACAACAGCGCGTTCCATCAACGCCCGAGGCCTCGGGCGCATGGCCATTGTTCTGCTGAGCCTGCTTTTCGCAGCATGCGGAAGCGCCCCCTTTGGGGCGCCGATGCCGCCCACGGCGACCTTCCCCCCCACCCGCACGCCGCGCCCGACGGCGACGGCCACCTTCACCCCGACCCTCACCCCCACGCCGACGGCCACCCTCACCCCCACGCCGACCGATACCCCCACACCGACCCGGACGCCCACGCGGACCCGTCCGCCGTTCACCCCTACCCCCCGCCCGACGGCGACGCCGGTCCCTACCCCCACACCGGCTTTCGATTTCTACCCACAGCCGATATCCGCCGCGCCCAATTGCGGAGCCGTCTACATGGAAGGCTACATCCAGGACGCGGCGGGGAACCCGCTCAACGGGGTATGGTATCGCCTGCGGATGTTCTTCCCTTCGGGCAGCGGATATGAGCAGGTGTGTCTGTCGCCCGAGGATGGGAACTGTGAGGATTACAAGCAGAGCGGAGGCCGGGCTCCGGGCTTATGGGGGTTCGCGCCGCTGGATCCAGCGAACTATCACAAGCCGTTCCGCTTCATCATCGAGATCGTGGAGAGCCCAAGCAACCCCCGACCGCTTTCGCCGCCTGTGGTCATCGATCACCAGGATTGCAACAACAAGGGCCAATACATCTTCGACTGGAAGCGTCGATATTGAGCATAGCCTGCGCGGTTCCCTCTCTTCCCTGGACGTGGGAGGTCAGGCTGTTCGCCCCGGACGACCTGGCCTCCCAATGGCCCCGCGCACTGCAGGGGGATGTCCAGGGGTTCACGGCACATCGTTCATTTCGGTGCCTTAGCGAAAGGAGATGTTCTATGCATTCGAACGCGCAGCGCCTGCGAAGGCTCTGGGGAACCCTGATCTTCCTGCTGCTCCTCGATGCCTGCCGCCCCACCCCGACTCCCACCCCCACGCCGGTGATCTCCAAACTGCCCCCCATCCTGGTGGCCCGCACCCCGGAGCCTGGACAGGAAGTGACCCCGGAGATGCCCCTGCGCCTGGTGTTCAGCGAGCCGATGGATCGGGCTTCCGTGGAGGCCAACCTGCGGGTGATCCCAGCGGTCGCCGGGCGTTTCGCCTGGGAGGCCGGGGACCGCATCCTCCGCTTCCTCCCCCAGGCGCCCTGGAAACCCGATACGGAATATGAGGTCCGCCTGGAGAACGCGCGGGCGCGCAACGGCCAGGCCCTGGCGCGTCCGGTGGCTTTCCGCTTCCGCACCGCTTCCCCGCTCGCTGTGGCCGAGGTCATCCCGGCCCCGGACGCCCGGGATGTGGATCCCCGGGCTGCCGTCACGGTGATCTTCAATCGACCGGTGGTTCCCCTGCGCAGCGATCTCGCCCCTGGGGATCTCCCGCAGCCGCTGGCCTTCGATCCGCCGATCCGAGGGACCGGCCGCTGGATCAACACCAGCATCTATTCATTCCAGCCGGAAGGCTCCTGGGCAGCCGGACGCACCTACACGGCCCGCGTGGTCGCCGGCCTCCGGGATCTCACCGGGGTGGCGCTGGAGAAGGATTACACGTGGACCTTCACCATCCGCCGCCCGGCGGTGATCGCCTACGCTCCCCCGCCCGGCCGACAGATGGACATGGATCTGAGCGCGCCGGTTTCCATCACGTTCAATATGGAAATGGATCGAACCTCCGTGGAATCCGCCTTCTCGCTGCGAGAAGGCGCCGAGGATGGCCCAGGGGTTCCTGGACGGTTCGAGTGGATCAGCCAGACCATGCTCTTCCGGCCGGCCCAGCCCCTGAAACTGGAAACCCGCTACTTCGTCCGTCTGGAACAGCGCGCCGCAGCTCCCTTCGGGGCTACCCTGGAAGGGACGGTGGCCTGGGCTTTCACCACCCCGGCCTATCCTCGCCTGCAGCATGCCAGCCTCAGCCCGCAAGGCCCAAACCGCCTGGATCCCGGGGATTCCATTGAGCTTGGCTTCAGCTCCGGCGCCATCCGCCCTGAGACCATCTGGCCCAACCTCCGCCTGGAACCGCCGATCTCCGTCACCCGGGTGTTCACAAGCTGGGATCCAAAGAATGGCACTTTCTCCCTATCTGGGCCATGGACGCCGGGAACGGTGTACACCCTGACGGTCGGGCCGGAGATCGCCGATCGCTATGGCAACCGGCTGGACCGCCAACATACGTTCACCTTCACCGTCAACCATCTGGACCCCCTCGCCTATCTGAATATCGGCACCTCCTACTCCCCGCTGGTCGTGGTGGGGACGTATACCGAGACGAGCGCTTTCCTCTCCACGCGCAACCTCGATCGGGTGACCTTCACCCTATCGCGTCTGGAGCTGGAACGCTTCATCGCTCTGAGCCGGGATCCAGAGGCGACGTTCCGTTACAGCGCGCCGGACGCAGATCAGATCGCCCGCTGGACGTTCACCGTGCCGGAGGTGATCACCGATGTCATGATGCTGAATCGCATCTCGCTGGCCGGGCCAGGCCGCCGCACTCTTCCCACCGGGCTCTATCACCTTCGGGTGGACGCCCCGGTCTCCCTGGAGCATCGGCCGGGCCGCTATCTGCTGGCAGCGGTGGATCTCAATGTGGTGGTGAAGGTAGCCCCCCAGGAGGCCTTGGTCTGGGTCACCGATATGGCCACCGGCCGCCCGGCTCCGGGGATTCCCGTTCAACTGTTCGAAGCCACCGAGGAACATGTGGAGCTCTCAGGCGTCCGCACCACGGATGCCAACGGGATCGCCCGCTTCGAATGGTCGGACCCCATCCCCCTGTGGCGGATGCGGGTGGCAGTGGTCGGGACCCCCGGTGGCCGCTTCGGGATCGGCGCCAACGCCTGGTCCGATGGCATCGAGCCATGGGCCTTCGGTCTCCCGGCGGATGACGAGCCCCCTCGCTTCCGGGTTTACTGGCAGACCGATAAGCCGATCTACCGCCCGGGCCAGACGGTGCGCTTCAAGGCCATTGTGCGCTCCGACAACGATGCGCGCTATGCCCTCCCGTCCGTCCAAACCGTTGCGATTCGGATCGCTGATCCGGAGGGCCGGGAGGTTTACTCCACCACGCTGACGCTGAACGAGTTCGGGACCGCGGAAGGGGCGTTCCCGCTGGCGGAGGACGCCATGCTCGGCCGCTACACCCTGATGGCCGATCTCCCGCCCAACCCCTTCTATCACTCGATCTCTTTCCTGGTGGCCGCCTACCGCCGTCCCGAGTTCCAGGTCACCCTCGCGCCGGAGCGCCCGGCCTATGTGGCCGGCGAGCGCATCCGGGTGGCGCTCCAGGCCACCTACTATTTCGGAGGGCCGGTGGCAGGGGCAAAGGTGGAATGGACCGTCCGCGCCCAGCCCTATTTCTTCGAATACGCCGGGCCCGGTTATTACTCCTGGTCCGACTTCGATCCTTACAGCGCCTACGAAGGGGAAGCCGAGAAGGAGATTGCCAGCGGGAGCGGGACCACCGATGGGCAGGGACGGTTCCTGATCGAATGGCCCACGGGGCTGGGGTTGCCTCCCGGGAGTCAGCGGGTGATCCTGGAAGCCCTTGTGACGGATCCCAACGATAACCTGGTGGCCGGGCGAACGGAGGTGGTGGTCCACGCCGGGCGCTTTTACATCGGGTTGCAGGCGGAGCGTTACGTCGGGGAGGCTGGCCGTCCGCTCACGATGACCGCGAAAACGGTGGACTGGGAGAGCCGGCCGGTGAGCAGCGTCACCCTGACCTGGATCGCATATCGCCGCGAATGGTTTAGCGTGATGCAAGAGGGGGACCGCGGGCCGATGTGGACATGGACCTACAGCGATACCGCGGTGATGAGCGGTACGCTCCAGACGGATGCGGAAGGCATGGGGCGCTTTGCGTTCATCCCACCGGATCCGGGAACCTATGTGGTGAAAGCAGAAGGAACGGACGCCGAAGGCCGCCGGATCCGGAGCGCGGAGTTCATCTGGGTGTCCGGGCGGGGGGCAGTAGCGTGGCGCCAAGAGAACAACGATCGGATCGAGCTCGTCGCCGATCGCCGGGAATACGCGCCGGGCGATACGGCTACGATCCTGGTTCCTTCCCCCTTCACCGGGACGGTGACCGCCCTGATCACGGTGGAGCGCGGGCGGATCCGACGGGCGGAGGTGCGCATCTTACAGAGCAACGCGCCCACGTTATCCATCCCGCTCTCGGAGGAGGACGCGCCCAACATCTTCGTTTCCGTCATCCTGATCCAGGGAGTCACCCGGGAGAACCCAGCGCCGAGCTTCAAGATGGGGATCGTGAACCTCCCGGTGAAGCCAACGCGGCAGACCCTCCACGTTGAGCTGATCCCCGATCGGGATGTGGCGGCCGGGGCCCATTACGGACCCCGGGAGACCATGACCGTCACCGTTCGCACCACCGACGCAGATGGCCGGCCGGTCCCGGCAGAGGTGGCCGTAGCCGTGGTGGACGCCTCCGTGCTGGCCCTGGTGGATCCGAACGCCCCGCCTATCGTGGAGGGATTCTATGGCCGGCGTAACCTCTCCGTCCTCACCGGGGTCTCCCTGATCTACAACCTGAACCGGGTGACGGTGCGCATCGCCCGGGAACGCAAAGGCGGCGGCGGAGGCGTCGCCGAGGCCTTCGGGGAGATCCGTCGGGAATTCCCGGACACCGCCTACTGGAACGCGATCCTGCGGACCGACGCCAGCGGAACGGCCACCTTCTCGGTGCGCCTCCCGGATAACCTCACCACCTGGCGCGTCACCGCGAAGGGGGTGACCCGGGACACCCGGGTTGGCGAGGCCACGCTGGACGTCCTCAGCACCAAGGATCTCCTGATCCGTCCCAGCGTCCCGCGGTTCTTCATGGCCGGCGATCGCGTGACTCTAGGAGCGGCGGTCCATAATCACCTTTCCCGCCCCCTCACCGTTACGGTGCGCCTGGAAGCGAAGGGCTTCACGCTGGAGAGCCCGGCCGCTCAGGAGGGGACGATCCCGCCGGATGGCATGGCCCACTTCGAGTGGACCGGGATGGTGGAGCGCGGGAAGGCGGTGGATCTCACGTTCTATGCCGAAGGCGGCGGCTTTCGAGATGCCACAAAACCGACCCTGGCCCGGCCGGATGGCACCATCCCGGTGCTACGCTATGTGAGCCTGGAGACCGTGGCGACCGCCGGGATGCTGGAAACCTCGGAGTCCCGGCAGGAGATCGTGGCCATCCCGCCGGAGCCGGAAGTCACCGGAGGGACCCTCACCCTCCGGCTCTCCCCATCCCTGGCCGCGACGGCTCTGGATAGCCTGACCTGGCTTCAGCACTTCGAATATGAATGTACAGAACAGACCATCAGCCGCTTCCTGCCGAACATCGTCGCCTATCGAACCCTCCTTCGGCTGAACTTGGCCCGCCCGGATCTCGAGGAGCGTCTCCGGCAGCAGGTCGTCGTCGGTCTGCAGAAGCTGTATGCAGGCCAGCATGCCGACGGCGGATGGGGATGGTTCCCGTCCATGGAAAGCGATCCCCTGACCACGGCCTATGCGGTCTTCGCCCTGGCCGAGGCGCGGGCTGGCGGATTCGCGGTGGCCGACGGCGTGATCGAACGCGGCTTGGCATTCCTACGCCGATCCCTGGAGGCCCCCGCGGATCTCCCCCCCTGGAAGGCCAACCGGCAGGCGTTCATACTCTTCGCCATGGCCGAGGCTGGCGCCGGGGATGCCGGCCGGATCGTCGCGCTGTGGGAGGCCCAGAAGGAGCATCTCGCGCTGTATGCCCGCGCTTTCCTGACGATGGCCCTCGGCCGCACCCAAGCGGATCATCCGCTGATCCCCACGCTCCTGAACAGCATCCTGGAGCAGGCCCACATCACCGCAACCGGTGCCTTCTGGGAAGAGAAAGGCCTGGACGATTTCAACTGGAACACGGACACGCGCACCTCGGCCATTGCCCTGCTCAGCCTCCTGCGCGTGGATCCGAAGAACCCGCTGGCCTTCCAGGCGGTGCGGGGCTTGATGGCCGCGCGACGTGCTGATCGCTGGGAGACCACCCAGGAGACCGCGTGGGCGCTCATGGCCTTCACGGAATGGATGGCGCAGAGCGGGGAGCTGGAGGGGAACTACACGTGGACCGCTCGCCTGAACGATCAGGTCATCGGATCCGGTTCCGTGGATCCGGCGCACCTCCAGGAGACCGTGACCCTGCAGCAGGACATCGCCGGGCTGCTGCGGGAAACGGGCAATGCCCTAGAGCTTGCCCGGAGCGCCGGGCCCGGCGTGCTGTATTACACTATCCATCTCGCCTTGGAGGAGCCCGTGGAGCGGATCGCCCCGCGCTCCCGGGGTCTGACCCTGAGCCGCCAGTATCTCCGGCCAGACGATCCGTGCCTGAAGGATCGGCGGCAGCCCTGCGTCCCGGTGACCTCGGCCCGGGTGGGGGACCTCCTGGTGGTGCGCCTGACCTTGGTGGTTCCGCGTACCGTGCACCATCTGGTGCTGGAGGATCCGTACCCCGCGGGGACGGAGGCCATCGATCCCTCGCTGAAGACCTCGCCGATGGCAGGGCGGCCGCCGGAGATGCAGCGGGTCGATCCGCGGGATCCCTTTGGAGGATATGGATGGTGGGGCTGGTGGTGGTTCGGGCATACGGCGCTCTATGACGATCGGGCCGCCCTGTTCGCCGAATATCTCCCACCGGGCACCTATGAATACACCTATATGATCCGAGCGGGCTGGGCCGGGCAGTTCCAGACACGCCCCGCGCGGGCCTATGCCTTCTACTTCCCGGAGATCTACGGCCAGAGCGAAGGCATGCGGTTCGAGATCACCCGGTGAGTGCGTTGGGTTAAGTCGAATGCCTTCGGCCACCGGTCGACCTGTGCCGGCCAAAATGCTGTTGGGCGCCGGCGCAGGTCGACGCGGGGGCGCGCGAGGGCCTCAGTAGGCCGATTCCCCATTGGCAGGATGGACTGGACATCTCCCGCGCTCTGATCCGGAACGCTGTGGAGCAGAACGAAGCCCTGGCGCTGCAAGCTCATGGGGATCCGTTCGCCATCGGCGGAGGGGCTGCGGAGACCCAGGCGCGCTGGCTGGAGGGGGTTTGGGATGAGGCGGCCGGGCGGGATTCTCATCTCGGCCCGTTCCGCGTAGGGCAGCGGCTCCCATCGTCCGCGGCTGCCGATCCGCTACTCCCCTTGCTCGAGATCGATAGGCGCCTTCGGAGATTGGAGGCCAGTGTAGAAGACAATCATGAACGCGAATGCCAGATCCACTAGGAAGAACCCGTTGTCCACCATCCCGTGAGCGAGGGTATCTGCCATCGCCCCCGCTGCCCCCCAGCGCCAGGGATCCCGGGAAACCTCTGAGCGGCGGATTCCCTGCCAGAACAGGACCTGCCAGGCCAGCCCGGCGATCAGCCCCAGCAGGCCGGTGCGGGCCCAGAAGTCCAGGAAGATGTTGTGCGGGTGGGAGAGATTCGGCTCCTGCCACGCATCCGGCCGGATGTAGCGGCTGCGATACCAGTAAAGGAAGTTGTCTGGGCCGACTCCAAAGAGGGGATGTTCCCGGATCAGATCCAGGGTGCTGGCCCACAGGCGGAGTCGGAAGAAGACAGTGCTGCCCGGGGTGGATGCGCGCCGGGTCAGCGCTTCCCCCACGCGTGGCCCAAGAAGCCCTCCCAGCCCCATCGCCGCGCTGAGGGCGAGAATCCCAAGCCCCCACCGGGCCCTTCGCGACAGCCTTCCCCACCGATCGCGCAGCCACAACCCGCCCATCGTGATCAGCACCGCCGGGATCCCCAGGAACGCGGCCCCTTCCGAACATGTTCCCATGCTGGCGATCCCTACAAGCAGGAGGCCCAGCCCAGCAAACAGCCGCCCTCGTGGGGAGCGCCCGGCCAGCGTCAGGGCCAGGAGAAACGGGAAGACCCTTCCCAGGTAGAGCGCCAAGTTGTTAGGCGAGCCGAAGGGCCCTCGCATACAGCGCGCGCCGGCCTCCCCCGTGATCCATCCCATCCCTGTGATTCCCTGCATCAGCCCGACGCCAGCCGCTCCGATCCCGCCCAGCAGGAAGGCTTGCAATACTCCTTCCCACTCCGCACGCGGGGGCCGCATCGCCCGGGCCATGGCGTAGAACAGAAGAGGCTCCAGGATCACCATGCGCCACTCCCGCCACGCCACCCGCTGGAAGGCGGCCAGGGCGGTGCTGAGGGTTGCCGCTCCGAAAAAGACCAGCATCCAGCGATCCGCCGGCTCCCACGCCCAGGCGATCCGTCGCCCCCTCCCCACGCGGATCCCTAAATGGAGCAACCCGGCCACAGCGGTGAGCAGGAGCATCAGCTCGTTCATTGGGAAAGCTTTCTGGAAGAAGGGCTTCGGATACAGATAGAAAGGGGCCCAGAAAGCGATGAGCGCCAGGCCGAGGGAGGGCCGCCGGACCAGCACCACCAGCAGCAGCAGGGCGGCCAGGGCCGTGAGGGCCACCCGGGGAGCCAGATAGAAGAGCCCGCTCAGGATCAGGCCCAGGCCCAGCCATCGCAGCTCGCCCCCACGCTGGAGCCCCCATGGCTCCCAGGAGATCCACCACATCCCAGCGTAGACCAGCCCGGAGAGTCCCCAGGCGCCCCACAGCCCCAACCGATGGGCCATGGACCCCGCGAACTTCCGGATTGAGCGGACAGCGGACCGACGGGACTGGATCGTTCCGGCGATCACTAGCCATCCTCCCATGCCGATCCCGAGCAGGCTCAAGCCCAGGGCCAGGCGATACCGGAAGAGATCCGGCTGCACCCCGGCCACGCTCCAGCCCACCAGGGCCCATTGCCCCCAGCCCCGCTCCGCTTCCACCCGCACAGTATGCGGCCCATAGGGCAGGCCCTCCGCCACCGGGATGGTGACCACTTCCGGGGTTGCGTAATCCGGGGAGGTCAGGATCAGGTAGGCGCCGCGCGCATCTCGGGGAAGTCGGTTCGCCGGCTGCCCATCCACCCATACGTAGAGATGGGCGCGATACCCACCCCGTCGGACCCTTAGGGCGAGCCCGGTGCCCTCGAAAACAAAGCTCAAGCGGTCTCCCTCCTCGCGCCCGATATCCGCGCCCAGCGCCGAGAAACGCCATGCGCCCTCGTAGGTTGCCCCCGGCGGCGGGCCATAGGCGCGGCCCTCGTTTCCCTCCTGGGGAACCGAGGCGGGATAGTAACCCGGGGTGAAGGGCGCCGATGACACGGCGGTGCGCAACGCCTCCGCAGCCGGGCGCAGCCGACCGGAGGGATCCACCAGCGCAAATCCCCAACGCGGATCATCGGGCGACGTCTCCGGCCGCCACGTTTCCAGAAACATCGTCCCCATCCAAGGCCATTCCCGGCGGACCCGCGCGATGGCCTCCTGGATGTAGCGGGCCTGCGTGGCCTCATCCACCTGCCCCCAGATCGAGGGACGGCCGCTCCATCCGGGGGGCAGGGCGTTCCATCCCCAGTGGCTGGCCCAGATCGGTTTCCCCTCATCCCCGTAGCGGATCATCACCTCGCGCAGCAAGATGGCCCGGGAGAAGTTCAACACCTCCGGGTCTACCCGTCGATCGTCGGGCCCGGTGTCGAAGCCATAAGGCTTGGCGGCGACAATATCAAAGAATTCCCGGGCGCCCAGCTGATAGAGCCGCTCCAGGAATAACCAGTCCGCCAGGTTCCCCGGGCCGCGCTCCACGGTGGGGGCTAGACCGGCCAGCACGATCCATGCATCCGGATCCGCCGTGCGGATCGCGACGGCCGCCTGTTGGAGCAGGGCCGCGTAAGCCGAGGGATCCGGGGGCTCACCACCCCATCCGATGGTGAGGTTAGGCTCATCCCAGATCTGGTAAAAACGTACCCATCGCCCGTAGCGCGCTGCGAAAGCGCCCGCAAACCGGGCGAAGTCGGCGGGATCCAGCGGCGGGGCCATCGGCCCCCTTCGCCGGGCTGCCCATTCAGGGCTATCCCCTAGAACAGCTACCAGCTCCAGACCAGCCGCCCGGACCTCGGCCATCACTCGATCTGCCTCTGTCCAGTCCCAGCGGTCTCTCTCGGGCTGGATCGCCGGCCAGGGGAAGAAAACGCGGATTCGCGGGATGCCCAAGGCCCGGATCTGCTCCAGATCTCGCCTCCGCTCTTCGGGCCTCCTTCCGAACAGCGGGACATTCAAGCCCACCCGCGGCTCGCCGGACCATGGGATGGGGGGAGGGAAGCCAGCGATCGTCCCCTGCCAGCGGGCGCGCAACACCTGCCCAGTTACCCCCAGCCCGAGCAGCCCGAGGCTGATCAGCAGCAGACCCAACCCGATCCGAAACCAACCTCGCCATCGATCCTGGAGAACCACCATAGGCCTTGCTTCCCTGAGCCGAAACTTCACGAAATGGGCTCTCCGAAGTGGCTACTGGAGGTTCCAAGGAGGCGCGGAAACATGGAGCATCCTGGACCCATCACGCCCGGAGGAGGTTCCGCACCACGAACCAGACATTCGCGGGGCGTTCTCCCAGGCGCCGCATGAAATAGGGATACCACTCCGTCCCGTAGGGCACATATACCCGGACGGTGTATCCTTGGCGTGCCAGGGAGAGCTGGAGATCGCGGCGGATCCCATAGAGCATCTGGAACTCGAAGGCATCACGGGGGACTTCCCACTCCGCGATCCGGCGCAGCGCGTGCTGGATGATCCGCTCATCATGGGTGGCGATCGCCACGTAAGCGCCTCGCCGCCGCGCCTCCGCGGAGAGCAATCGCTCCATCAGTCGCACATAGCTCGCATCCACATCCCGTTTGCGGGGGTAGGCGATGTGCGGCGGCTCCTGATAGGCCCCCTTGCACAAACGAATCCGGGCAATCCCCTCTTCGATCAGGCGCTCCACGTCCTCCCTGCTTCGATACAGGTAGGCCTGGATCGCAACCCGGGTGTTGGGATACTGCGGGGCGAGCCGCCGATACAGCCTCAGGGTGCGCTCCGTGTAAACGCTGCTCTCCATATCGATCTCCACCACGGTCCCGACCTGGGCCGCCCGCTCGATCACCCGCCGCAGGTTCCCCTCGCAGATCTCCTCCCCAATATCCAGGCCCAGGTGGGTCAGCTTCACCGCGAGATGGGGCCGCATCCCCAGTGCGGCCAGGTGGTCCAGGGCGAGCCAGTAATCCTCAGTGGCCCGCATCGCATCGGCAGCGGATTCCACGTTTTCCCCCAGATGGTCCAGGATCCCCCCGATCCCCATGGCCTCCAGCTCACGGATGGCTCGCAGGCCGTCCTCCAGCCTCTCGCCGGCCACAAAGCGCGAGGCGGCCCGCCATACGAACCCCCAGCGCATGACCCGCTCCTTCATCATCCGGTTCCGGGAAAGCGAGACGAAGAGGGCGCGCCACATAGAAACCCCCTGATGTCGAGGATGAGGCCTGGGCCACGTGGCTCACCGCCGGAAATAGGCTTCCAGGACCTCCCGGGCCACTGGCGCTGCGTTCTGAGAACCCTCCCCTCCATTCCAGATGAAAACCAGGATGGCGATCTCCGGCGCCTCTGCGGGCGCGAAGGCCACAAACCAGGCATGGCTGGGCAGCCGCCGTCCAGCGCACAGCCCCAGGCGAAGGGCTAGATCATCACAGAACTCCGCCGTGCCGGTCTTGCCGGCGATTCGGACCCCTGGGATCTGGGCCCGGACAGCGGTCCCCCGCTCCACGGCGGCCACCATTCCATCCCGAACCACCGCCAGATGCTCCGGCGCAATGGGGAGTCGCCCCATGACCTCCGGCTGGAAGACCTTCAGGAGATTGCCGTCCGGGCCGGCGATCTCACGAACCAGGGTGGGCCGGTAAAGGGTTCCCCCATTGGCGATGGCACTGATGGCGTTGAGGAGTTGTATGGGCGTCACCAGCAGGTACCCCTGCCCGATCCCCAGGTTGTAGGTATCGCCAGTGGACCAGGTCTCCCCGAAGGTTTTCCGCTTCCACTCCGGATCTGGCACCTGCCCGGCTGCCTCCCCGGGCAACTCGATCCCGGTCGGGCGCCCCAGGCCGAAGGCATGCATATAGCGCACCAGGCGCTCGATCCCCAGCCCCTCGAACGCGGGCTCCCCCGCCCCATCATATCCCCCGGCGACCTTGTAGAAGAACACATTGCAAGAGTTGGCCAGGGCATCCACCACGTCCTGCCAGCCGTGGCCGGAGCGCAGCCAGCAGAAGAAATGCTGGGCCAGCCCCGGATCGTTGGGGAAGTACCGGTTGGGGATCACGATCTCTCCCGGATCGAACAGCCGGGTTCGGGGTGTAATCACCCCTTCCTGGAGCGCGGCAGCGGCCACAATGGGCTTGAAGGAGGAGCCCGGCGCAAATTGAGAGGCGATCGCATGGTTGAGCAGTGGGGCAAAGGGATCCTCCACTAAGCGGTTATATGTCTGAGGGAGATCAGGGCTGACGAACCCGTTGTTATCGTAATCTGGAAGGCTGACCATGGCCAGGATCTCCCCGGTCGTCGGCCGCATCGCGAGGACCACCCCCCGCCGCGTGATCTCCCGGCCGGCGATGCGGTTCAGCTCTTCCAGTTTGGCCTGCAGAGCCGCCCGTGCGGCTGCCTGCAACTCCAGATCCAGTGTAAGCGTGATCCGTGCCCCCGCCTGGGGAGGGATCTCCGCCAGCACCCGCACCGGTCGCCCCCGTGCATCTTCCTCCACATAACGAGCCCCTTTGGTCCCTCGCAGCCACGGCTCCAGAGCATATTCCAGGCCACTGAGACCCACCCGATCCACCGCCGGATCATAGCCCTGGGCCTGATAATGAGCGGCCTGCTCCGCGGGGATATGCCCCACGAAGCCCACCACATGGGCCGTCAACGGGCCCGTCGGATAGCGCCGTTGCAAAACAAGCTCCACCTGAACGCCAGGGAGACGGCTGCTTTCTTCCATCAGACGGAAGGCGATCTCCCGATCCACCGGCTCCTTCAGGACCAGCGGCCGGAAGGGGGCCTCCCGGGCGGCGGCCTGGATCCGCTCCCGGATCCCTGGGCCGCCCGGCCCCTGCACCGAGGCCCCCCCGCTTTCCACAGGTATGCCCAGCCATCGACTGAGCTGCTGGAAGATCGCCTCCCGCCAGGCGGGATCCTCCGGCAGATCTCCCGGGGTTACCAGGACCCGGAAGGCGGGGTCGTTCTGAACCAATGGGCGGCCCTGGCGGTCCAAGAGAAGCCCCCGGGGGGCCTCCAGTGGGATCACCCGTAGGCGATTCCGCTCCCCCAGAGCCTGATAACCAGGTCCTTCCACGATCTGGAGCCAGTAGAGGCGATAGCCTAGACCGGCAAACCCGAGGGCGATGACCAGCGCCCAGAGGATCAAGCGAAAACGAGGAGAAGGAGGTGGCGGTGGAGGGGAACGGAACACCGCCACACTATCCATGGCTTCCGCCTCACAAGGTGGGTAAGGTTCCGGCATTGCGGGTTCCCGTTAACCCCTCAAGGTTGAAAAACGGCTCAAAGCCTCCCCCTACGCTATGGACCGCCCCATCGTGTGCAGGGGAAGGGGGATGGGGTTCCCTTCCCCATCGCCTTGTGGCCGTTTCCTCATCGGTGTAACACGGGACGTTCCGGGCGTAGGGGAAGCGCTCGGAAGAGCGGGTAAAGCAGCAGCATCCCGATCGTATTCCAGAGCGCCTCCGGCAGCATGATCTGTCGGAACGCTGCGTTCCAGTCCATCGGATATTGTAAGGCCATCAGGAGGAATCCTCGAACCCCCTCCATTAGGAAGGTACCCGCGGCGGCCACCAGCGCCGGCATGATCAACCGCCCTCGGAAAACCGGTCGGCTGAGCCCATAGGCGAGCGGAACCACCGCCATCAGCGCCAGGGCGCTGAGGCCCAACGGCCCCCCGGAAAAGAGGTCCAGCCACAGCCCCCCAGCCAGCGCCCATCCCCATCCTTCCTCTAGGGGTGCGAGAAAGGCCGCCGTGGCGACCATCAGGAACACCAAGTTCGGTCGCCCGGGATACGGGATCCCCATCGGGATCCAGGTGGCCTGAAGCAAAGCCGCTAACCCCAGAACGCCGAGCGTCCGCATCCACTTCCTGCGCATCCTGGGCTTCCTTTCCTCCTTTTCCCCATAGAGAAAAGCAATTCCCCGAGGTCAGCCCTCTCCCTCAAGGCAGAGCTTCCATCCCAGGGAAGCTGGTGATCACCAGCACATAGCTCAATCGCCGGGGATCGACGGCGGGCTGGATGCGGGCGCGCTGGAAGGGCTCGCGGCCCTGCAGCACTTCGGCCACCTGGCCGATGACCAGCGCCCGGGGGATCTCGCCGCCCACCCCAGAGGTCAGCACCACATCCCCCGGAAGGATCTGCTCATCGGGTCGCACGAAATCCAGTACCAAGCTTCCGTCCGGCTGGCCTATGACGATTCCGGTTGCCCGGGTGGTCTGCAAGAGGGCCCCTACCTGACTTCCGCCGTCGTTCAGCAGGCGCACCCGAGATCGATTGAGGCTTGCAGAAGTGATCCGGCCGACCAGGGCTGAACCCTGAGTGATCACGGCCATCCCTTCTCGAACCCCCTGGCGGGTCCCCACATCCAGAAGGAGAAACCGAAGATAGGGATCCGTCTCGTAACCGATCACCGTGGCGGTCACGAAGGTGGTTTGGCGGTTTGCCTGAATGATCCCCAGCAGCGCTTTCAATTCCGCGTTCTCAGCGGCCAGCTCCCGCAGGCGCAGGTTCTCTGTCTGCAGATCCTCCACCTGGGCTCGCAAGCGTGTCACTTCCTCCCGGAGATCATGGATCTCCCGGAGGAATCCCACAGCGCCCATGGCGTCCCGCCCCAAATCCGCGATGAGACGCTGCAGGGGGGTCAGAGGAATCGTCAGGAGGGACTCCACCGGTTGAAGCCATCCCAGACCGTGGAGGAACAGGAGCACCATCGCCAGGCCCACCCACCACCCAGCCGTCCACGGACGTCGATCTCCTGGAGGCAAGGCCCATCCTCCTCCGCGCCCCGAGTTGCGGTCCCTTAGCGGGCGATCGGCTGGCCGATGCGCACCGGCGATCGGGGCGGCCGGCCGCGATCCAGCGAGCTCAGCACCCGATGCCAGGTGTCCAGGTCCTCCAGGATCTTCGCGGCTCCCAGGGCGACCGCCGTGACCGGATCCGGGGGCACCCAGCATCGGATCCGGGTCTCCTCCGTCAGGCGCTGGGCCAGGCCTTTGAGCTGGGCCCCGCCGCCAACCAGCGCAATACCGATCTCCATGATATCGGCGACCAGCTCCGGTGGCGTCTCATCCAGGACCGATTTCACGGTGTCCACGATGATGCCCACCGCCTCCCGCAGCGCTTCGCGGATCTCAATGCTGGAAACCTCGATGGCATCCGGCAACCCGGTGATCAGGTTCCGACCCCGGACCACCATGGTTCGCTCCTCGGGCAGGGGATAGGCGGACCCGATCTCTATCTTCACCCGCTCGGCCATCCGCTCGCCGATGAGCAGATTGTAGCGCTGACGCAGGTAGTGAATAATCGCCTCATCCATCTCGTCCCCAGCCACCCGGACGGAGCGTCCGACGACGATCCCGCCGAGGGCGAAGACCGCCACCTCAGTGGTTCCGCCCCCGATATCGACCACCATGCTCCCCCGTGCCTCGGCGACGGGGAGGCCGATTCCGATCGCCGCCGCCAAGGGTTCCTCGATCAAGAAGGCGGCCCGGGCGCCGGCAGCGAGGCATGCATCATGCACGGCGCGGCGCTCGACTTCCGTCACCCCGCTGGGGATTCCCACCACCACCCGCGGGCGGGGGATCGGAACCGGGACCTGCTGGTGGGCTTTGCGGATGAACTCGCCGATCATCTCCCGGGTCACTTCGAACTCCGAGATCACACCGTCCCGCAATGGGCGAATGGCCACAATGTGCGCAGGGGTTCGGCCGACCATCTCCTTGGCTGCTTCCCCCACCGCCAGCACCTGCCGGGAGCGCCGGTCAATGGCTACCCAGGAGGGCTCATGGATCACAATCCCTTTTCCCCGAACGCACACCAGAGTGGTTGCCGTTCCCAGGTCGATCCCGATATCCAAGGAGAGCAATCCAAACAACGCGTCGATCGGATTCCACACCGGTTCTTCGCTCCAGAGCCAGGATGATACCCTTTGCCATTGGATGCCCCACAGGAAAGCTCATCCCAGGAAATGACCGGGGGCCACGCCACCGTTTTCAGGGAGTCCGGGCTGGATTATACGGGGGGCCTGGCCGTTCAGCAACCGCTCTCCCCGGGCTTCTCCGTCTGGGCTCCATGGGGTCAGACGACCTCTTCTCCTTCGTCAGCGGGGGCGACCTCGAGAAAGCCCAGCTGATGGAGGATCTCCCGCTGAACGGCCCACATCCGGCGCCGCTCTGGTTCGTCCTCGTGATCATAACCTAATAGGTGCAGAACCCCATGCACTGTCAGCAATGCGAGTTCCCCGTCCAGTGGGTGGCCTTCCCGCTGGGCCTGACGAACCGCATATGGGAAAGCGATCACCACATCGCCCAGATATCGGATGCCGGGGGGGATTTCCACCGGGGTGGGGAAGGACAGCACATCCGTGGGCGCGTCGATCCCTCGATAGGTCCAGTTCAGCTGGCGGATGGTTTCCTCATCCACCAGCGCCACCGTCAGCGTGGCGCGGTTTTCCAGGCCGTGGCGCTGAAGGACCGCGCGGGCAGCCCGCCGTAGTCCGGCAATACGCCCGGGCGCATGATATGCCCGGGGCGCCCGGATTTCAATTCGAATCACCGGAGCCCTCGGGAATTCGGGTTTGCGGAGCGGACGGCGCAGCCCCTTGCTTCCCATCCCTCCGTCTCCTTCAACGCTTCAATGAGAGGAAGTCTCCGGATACATCAGGCGGGGATGGAACATTCCCTGGAAGACCTGCAGAAACCCCTCGCGGATTCCCTGAAGATCCTGCATGGTCAGCGGCGCTTCATCCAATTGGCCCGATTGAATGCGTTCCTGGAACACTCGCTCCAGGATCTGGGCCAGCTCCCGGGGGTCCTTCGGCCGTGCCGCCCGAATCGCGGCCTCGCAGCCATCGGCGAGCATTACAATAGCCGTTTCCTTGCTCCGGGGCCGTGGCCCTCGGTAGCAGAAGGCCGCTCGATCGACTTTCTCCGGATCCCCGGCTTCCTGAACAGCGCGATGATAAGGAATCGTCACACACAGCGTCCCATGGTGCTCCTGGATGAAAGCCCGGACCCGGCGGGGCAGGCGGTGGCGTCGGGCCAGGGCCAGGCCGTCTTCTACATGGCGCAGGATCGCCTGCGCGCTGGCATAGGGATCCATCTGCTCGTGAGGGTTATCTCCGTTCGTCTGATTCTCCACGAACAAATAGGGACGCACCATTTTCCCGATGTCGTGATACAGGGCTCCCACCCGAGCCAGAAGGGGATCCGCGCCGATCCGTAGGGCTGCCTGTTCCGCCAGGTTGGCGACCATCAGGGTATGGTGATAGGTTCCCGGAGCTCGCAGCATCAGCTGCTGCAGGAGAGGATGGGTCGGGCGGGCCAGTTCCAACAGGTGAAGGGGCGTGGTGACATCGAAGAGGGTGCCCAGCATGATGAACCCGATCAGGGTGATCGTCACCGACAGGGCCCCCGCCAGCAATCCCATTCCCCCGGTGATCAGCATGCCCAGCAGGGAAAGCGATCCGCTCTCTACGGTGGCAGCGATGCCGATCAGTCCGGTGACTGTGCCGGCGCCCCATCCGGCCGCCAACAGGGTCTGAAAGCGCTCCAGCCGGTGGAGCATCAGGATGGTCAACCAATTGGCCAGGAGGGAAGCGGCGAAGAAGGCGGGCGTTCGGTCAGCGATCCATCCGAACCACAGCGACCAGATCGCGCTGAGCAGCAGCGCCGGCACTGTGCCCAGGCCGGCGGCCATCAGCATGCCCAGCGCAGCGGTGGGGAAAGCCCAGATCCATTCCGGCGCGAAAACGGTGACCAAGCGCGCGCTCAGCGTGAAGAGCGAAAAGAGCCCCAGCAGGGCCAGCATGCGTCGCGGGCGCTCCTGAACCTCTGGGACCAGACGATGGAGGACTATCAGGAGCCCGATCACCCCGAGCCCTGCGATGGTGCCCCGGGCGATGGGAAGATGCCTGGGGGTCGCCGGGGCGATCAGACCGTATTGCTGAAGGGCCTCCAGTGTCAGTGCGTCCAGGATATCCCCCTGGCGGATGATGGCCTCGCCGGCGCGGATGTGCCGGATCTGGAGCGGCACAGCCTCCCGGGCCCGCCGGCGGGCAGCCTCCGTCGCCTCCGCATCCAGCACGCTGTTTGGGACGATCAAAGGGGTCACCAGGCGGACCACCAGGCTGGCCTCCTCCTCGGTTAGGCGAGCGGTGACCTGACGGGGGAGCTCCCGGAGCATGGCGGAGATTTCATCCTCTCGAATGGGTTCCCGCATGATTTGATCCAGCAGCCTCAGGGCCTCGCTGGTGATCAGCTCCCATCGGGAGGAATCCGCGGTTAGCAAACGAAGGCGCTGTGCCGGGGAGAGGCTGTGCTCTCGGACCATCGGCTCCAGTCGGCGGGCCTTTTCCTCCAGCGGAAGGGTTTCCTCCCGAAGCTGCCCGATCGCCTCCAAGATCTGGCGGAGCTTCTCCACCTGCTGCCGGGCGATGCGAGAATCCGGGCTGGTGTAGATGGGGGCGACCTGGGCCGCCGCTGCCTCGCGAGCCCGCTCGGTCAGGATGGCGCTGGGATAGTGGAGTTCATAGGGCGCGAAGATCGTCTGTGGGGCGGCCTGTCCGATCTGCCATGCCTGGCTAGCCCCATCGTCGATCGGCCAGGCCACCAGAACGATTATCAGTATCCCCAGGGTCAGTGACCAGCTGACCCAGCCGATCGTCCACAGGACCCGACGCCATGGGATGGTCCGGATGACGTGAAACCGTGTGGGATGGATGGGCGTGTTGGAAAGGTGCCCCTCGGCCTGAAGCGGGATCACCCTCCTGGCATTTCCGGTGGGGGGGTCGATGGTCTCGCTCATTCCCGATCCTCCACCCAGAGCAGCACGGAGCGCTCTTGGCTTTCCCAGCGCCAGCGGGTGCCAGGGGGGAGAACGGCTAGCTCGCCGGGGCCCAGGATCCCGCGGGCGGGCTCCGGCCACTCCGGCCGGTGGGCCTCCATGGCGATTTCCCCCCGCAGCAGCAGCACGAACGTCGGCCCCTGAGTTTCCCACTCCGGGGAGGATCCGCTCCCTCGGATCCCCTGGTAGCGGATGGCATCAGCTTCCAGCAGCAGAGCGGGCGTGAAATCCGGATAGGCTCGGAGGTGATCATGAATGCGAATGGGACTCAGAGAGCCTGCTGCGGGTTCACTGATCCGAAAGTCACCGTTCCGGCGCTGGGGCATCACATCCTTTCGAAACAATAATACCAGGGAGGGCACCCGCGATCCGGAGCGATGAGCCATCCCCCGGGGGATCCAGATCAGCTCATCAGGCTTCAGGGTCGCCTCCTGGCGATCCGCCCAGAAAGTGACCAGCCCCTCGTAGACCAGAAACACCTCATCGAACTCCGGATGGCGATGCCAGGTGACCTCGCCAAAGGAGCGATAGACGTAAACGTGAACTGCTCCAAACCGGGCGATCGGGTAAACCTGAAATGGTTGCGCCAGATTCTCACGGATTTCCGGGATCGAGGCCCGAAAGATCATTCTTGTCTGCTCCGCTTGCCAGAAGTGTGTTAGGGCACATCTCTGTCGGCTCTACATGGACAATGATATGTTGAAGCTGAGGATAGCGTTGTCGCAGTTCCTGCTCCACAGCCTCCGCTTGTCGATGGGCTTCCTCCAGGGGCGTCTGACCGGCTACTTGGCAGATCAGCGCCGCATCGTAGCCCGCTTCGTGGGGATAGAGGCGGACCTCCTGGCATGATCCGGGGCCGAAGATCCGCTCGACCGCCTCCCGGGCGGCGATCGCCAGGTCCTCCGGGGCCTCCCGGCCGGCCGCCCGTGGCCCATGGGCTCGGGGCTCCATGTGAGTGGTCACCGTGAGGATCTGCGGGAAATGTTCCCGGACCCTTCGTTCCAGCTCCGTAACCCGGGCATGCGCCTCCTCTACGGATAGTGTTTCATCGACCTCCACGTGGAGGCCGATGTGATAGCCTTCCGGCGTCTGGACCCCGTGGAGCTCATGCACACCCAGCCCGAGCCTATCGGCCAGGTTTCGAACGCGGATGCTCATGGCTTCCCACTCCGAAGAAGGAGGCAGATGACCAGGCTCGATATGGACCACAGCATCCACCACGCCAGGGATCTCCGCTTTCAATCGCTCTTCAACTTCCGTGGCGATGGCGTGGGCCTGCTCGGTGCTCATGGCTGGATCCACCTTGAGGTGAAGATCCACGTAGGTCTCATCAGGCGTTCCCCGGCTGCGCACCCGGTGAATGGCGTGTACCCCGGGCACCGACAGGGCTACGCGTTCGACCTCGGCCGGATCCACGGCGGCACTATCGGTGAGCACCAGGGCGGTGGATCGAAGGATCCGCAGGCCAGCGGAGAGGATCACGGCCACCACACCCAGTGCCACCACCGGATCCAGCCATGGGAGCCCCAGGTGGGCGGCGGCCAGGCTGGCCAGGACGGATAGAGTGACGAAGATATCGGTGCGGGTGTGGAGGGCATCGGCCATTAGAATGTTGCTGTGCAACCGTTCCCCCTGGCGGGCCTCATAACGGGAGATCGCGAGATTCATCGGCAGGGTGAGCAGCATCAGCAGGAACAGCGGCCCGCTCGCCTTCGGTTGCCCGCCCAGGAGCAGCCGTTCGATCACCCCCCGGATGACCTCCAGGGAGGCCATCAGCAGGAAGATCCCCAGGATGAGGGCGGCGATGGCCTCATACTTGCGATGGCCGTAGGGATGGTTACGATCTGGCGGCCGGGAGGCAAGGGCGATTCCCACCAGCCCAATGACGTTGGCCGAGGCGTCCAGCCCACTATGGAATGCGTCGGCCAGCGCGCTCAGCGCTCCTGCCTTCAGGCCGACGAGGAGCTTGATCAGGGCCACGGCGAGATTGGCCCCTAGGACCATCCATAGCACTCGCTGTACCTGGCGCTGATACATCCCCTGTTTCCCTTTGGGTGAGGGAGCTATGAGTCTCCGGCGTGCCCATCCCGTGGGCGATCATTCCTGCGGGCAGGTTTTGCGGGACGATACGTAGGGCGAGATAGCCTGCCCCGCTCTCGCCTCCTCGGGGATTTAGGGACCGGGCTGGCATGGAGTCTCTGGGTCAGGATCCGGAGGCAGGTCGATGCATGTTGCCCAGGAAGACCTGAAGCGTGTCCACAGGCACCGGGAAGATGATCGTAGAATTCTTCTCCATCGAGATCTCGGTCAGCGTTTGCAAGTAGCGCAGCTGAAGGGCGGCGGGTTCGGAGGCGATCATGCGGGCGGCCTCCACCAGGGTCTTCGCCGCTTGGTATTCGCCCTCCGCATGGATGATTTTGGCCCGCTTCTCCCGCTCTGCCTCCGCTTGTCGGGCCATCGCCCGTTGCATTCCCTGCGGCAGCTCCACGTCCTTCACCTCCACCATCGCCACCTTGATCCCCCACGAGTCTGTGGCTTCATCCAGGATCTGTCGCAGGTGCGCATTGACCTTGTCCCGATGGGCGAGCAGTTCGTCCAGCTCCGATTGGCCCAGAACGCTGCGGAGGGTGGTCTGGGCCAGATTCCATGTTGCCGCTTTGAAGTCCTCCACCTGCGTGATGGCCTTGGCCGGATCGATCACCCGGTAGAAGACAACGGCGTTCACCTTCACTGTGACGTTATCTCGCGTGATGGCCTCCTGGGGGGGCACATCAAAGGTCATCAGCCGCAGGTTGACTCGGATCACCCGATCGATCATCGGGATGATAAGGAAAAGGCCGGGGCCCTTAGTGGCGTGATATCGGCCCAGCCGTAATACCACACCCCGCTCCCACTCCGGCAGGATCCGGATGGCCGACGAAAGCAGGACCAGGATGGCTACAACAACAGGGACGCCCCACACGATCCATTCCATCGGAGCATTCTCCTTTCGCCTCAGCAGGTAAAGGATTGATCCCCTATTCCGGCGGTGGTCCATCCATTGGTTTCCACTCTCATTGTAACCCAACTGGCCAGGGCGAACATGGGTAGGATCATCATGGCCGATGGCTCGGAGGATTCGCTCCACATGGTTTCCTTTTCCCTTTTAATTTAAACTAAGAGCGCTTTGGGCCGGGTTGTTTCCCAGCCTCTATGGCTCTGAACGTCCAATCCCTATTCTCCACGGTGGAGAGTCCATGATCGAGCTGGTGTGTAATCTGCATAGCCATACGCGCTTCTCGGATGGGGTTGGCTTTCATCGGGATGTCGTGGCTGCTGCGGTCCGGGCCGGCCTGGATGTGGTGGGGGTGACGGATCATAACGTGTGGGTTGGAGGAGTGCAGGGCTACTATGATCGGGTCCTGCTGCTGGTGGGCGAAGAGGTCCATGACCCATTCCGGCAGCCCCAGGCAAATCATGCCCTCATCCTGGGGGCCGGGCGGGAGATGGCTATGGAGGCGGCTTCTCCTCAGGCGCTCATCGATGCAGCCCGAGAGCAGGGAGCGCTGGTCTTCCTGGCTCATCCGGTGGAGTGTGTGCCGCGCTGGCTACAGGATTGGCTGGGGGAGCCGGCTCTCCCCTGGGTGGATCGAACGGTGGTGGGGTTTACAGGCCTGGAGATCTGGAACACGATGAGCGAGTTCAAGGCCCGTCTGAGGACTCCTCTCCACGCCTTGTATTATGCCTTCTTCCCTCAGCGTTTTCTCCGGGGTCCGTTCCCCGAGGCGATCCGCTGGTGGGAGCAGTTATGGCTCTCGGAGGTCCCGGCGGTGGCCATCGGCGGGGCGGATGCGCACGGGCATGCCTACACCCTGGGGCCGTGGCGGCGCGTGCTTTTCCCCTACGAATGGTTGTTCCGTGCAGTGAACACCCATATCCTGGTGGATCGTCCTCTCCATCGCCATCCCGAGGTGGACTGGTTGGTGATCCGCGATGCGTTGCAGGCAGGCCGTGTCTGGGTGGCCAATGATCTATTGGGGTCCTCGCGGGGTTTTCGATTTGAGGCCCGTAGCGGTCACCGGCGGGCGACCATGGGGGAAACCCTGCGTCGGGCGGGGGCTGTTCAATTCGAGGCTGTTGCCCCGGCTCCCGGGGAGTTCCGGCTGATCCGTTTTGGGAAGGGAGTGGTGGCTCGGGCCCGCGGGCGGGGACTGCGTCATCTCACGGAGGAACCGGGGATTTATCGGATTGAGGGGTATCGCGGGGGTCATCTCTGGATTCTGACCAATCCCATTCGGGTGATTTGAGGAAAGGACCGATGCGGGCGCTGGTGACGGGCGGGGCAGGTTTCATTGGTTCGCATCTGGTGGAGCGCTTGCTGGCGGAGGGATATTCGGTCACGGTTCTGGATGATCTCAGTGGCGGTCGATTGGAGAACCTGGATGGTGTGCGCGACCATCCGGGCCTCCGGGTGATTGTTGGGGATGTGCGGGATCGAGCTGTGCTCCAGGCGGCTCTGGAGAAGGTGGAGATTGTCTTCCATCTGGCGGCGGTGGTGGGAGTCCCCCGGGTGCTGGCAGATCCCCTGCGGGCGATCCGGGTCAACGTGGAGGGAACGGAGCGAGTTTTGGAGGCGTGTGCCGAGCGCGGGATTTCGGTTTGCATGGCTTCCTCCTCGGAGGTTTACGGGAAGGGGGTGCGCTGGCCGGCTGGGGAGGCGGATGACCTGCAACTGGGCCCGCCGACGGTTGCGCGCTGGGCGTATGCGGCGAGCAAGCTGCTGGATGAGCACCTGGCGATGGCCTGGGCACGTCGGGGCCTTCGGGTCAGTGTGGTTCGCTATTTTAACGTCTACGGCCCGCGGGCGGATCCCCATGGTTACGGCTATGTGATCGCTCGTTTGATGGATCAGGCCCTTCGGGGAGAGCCGTTGACGGTTTATGGAGATGGGCGGCAGACCCGTTCGTTCATTTACGTGGAGGATGCGGTGGAAGGAACGTTGCGGGCTGGGTGGTTGCCTGTCGCCTTCGGCCAGATTTTCAACATCGGGCATCCCGAGGAGATCTCCATCCTTGCGCTGGCCGAGAGGATCCGGTTGATTTCAGGCTCTCGGGCGCCGATCCGTTTTCTGCCCTTCTCTGAGGTCTATGGCCCGGACTTTGAGGAGGTTCCCCGTCGAGTTCCTGATGTCTCAAAGGCTCGTGTCTTGCTGGGTTTCGAGGCCCGTGTTACCCTGGACGATGGTCTTCAGCGAACCTGGGAATGGTGGCGGACATGCCGACGCGTTTGAGTGTCTGGTGCGATCGGGTTCTGGAAGCGGGGTGGCTGATGGCGGTGGTCATCGCCCCCATGTTTTTCAATATCTACACCAGTCGGGTCTTTGAGCCGGATAAGTTGACGCTGGTTCGCTCCCTGGCCCTTCTGATGGCGGCGGCCTGGCTGGTCAAGCTGGTGGAAGCCTGGGGTCGGCGGGTTCCCTTGGTGCAGGCTGTGGGGTTCTCCAGGCATGCTCCGCTGGTGATGCCGGCGCTGGCTTCGGCAGGGGTTTATCTCCTGGCCACCCTGTTTTCCATCACCCCCTATACCAGTTTCTTCGGCTCCTATCAGCGGTTGCAGGGAACGTATAGCTGGCTGGCTTATCTGGTGATCTTCTTCAGCCTGCTGTCCGGTTTGCGAACCCGGGTGCAGTTCGAGCGGCTGTCGACCGCGATGGTCCTGACTAGCCTTCCGGTGGCGATCTATGGGCTGATCCAGCGCTATCGGCTGGATCCCCTGCCATGGGGTGGCGATGTCACCAGTCGGGTGGCCTCCCATATGGGCAATGCGATCTTTGTGGCAGCCTATCTGATCATGGCCTTCATGCTGACCATGGGGCGTCTGGCGGAAGCCTTTCATTCCATTTTGACAACAGAGCCGCCGCGCAATAGCGATGTGGTTCGGGGAGCAGTTTACGTCTTCATCGCGGCGGTCCAGCTGGCTACGATCTATTTCAGTTTCAGTCGGGGGCCATGGCTGGGATTGATGGGAGGTCTGTTTCTGTTCGGAGTGCTATGGCTGGTGATCCGGCGCCATCGACGGGGCCTGTTCGCGGTGCTGGGGCTTTCAGCAGTCGGTTTAGTTCTTTTGGTTCTGCTAAATATCCCAGGTGGGCCATTGGAGTTCCTTCGGCAGTCTCCCTATATCGGCCGGCTGGGGCATATCTTTGAGACGGAGACCGGAACCGGGAAGGTTCGAGTGCTGATCTGGCAGGGTGCGCTCCGGCTGGTTCTCCCTCACGACCCAATTCAATTCCCGGATGGTCACCCTGATCCTTTCAATCTGATCCGGCCATTCATTGGCTATGGGCCGGAATCGATGTATGTGGCTTACAATCGATTTTATCCTCCTGAGCTGGCCCACTATGAGGCGCGCAATGCCTCTCCGGATCGTTCTCACAATGAGACGTTCGATGCCTTGGTGAATACGGGTTTGCTGGGATTCCTGGTTTATCAGTGGCTGTTCTTCGCTCTTTTCGCCTATGGGTTGCGCAGTCTGAATCTGATCCGTGGGCTGCGAGACTGGAATCTGCTGTTGGGTTTGTGGGTGGCTGGAGCACTTGGGGTCGGGCTGGCTTTCGCTCTCCGGTTCGGTCCGCATTTTCTGGGCGTGGCGGTTCCGGCCGGGACGGTTCTGGGTCTTCTGATCTATCTCGTTTTTGCGACTCTACGGGCTTCCGGCGAGCCGCCGATTGAACATCCCCATCGCTTTCTTCTGATCGCTCTCCTTGGGGGCATTCTTGCTCATTATATTGAGATCAACTTTGGGATTGCGATTGCCTCGACTCGGACATGGTTCTGGGCTTTTGCGGCGATGTTGGTTGTGCTGGGCGAGGGATGGCTTTCCGATCCGGTTCCGATGCGGGCAGGGGTAGCTCTGGCCGGTCTATCATCCCGCAGGGGGAAGGGTCGGGGCCGTCGGGAGGTTCGTGAGGCTCCAGCGTCGGTTCGCCCATGGTGGTCTTGGGTGGCGGCTTCGGGTTTGCTGATGGCGCTAATGCTCTCTTTGCTCTCTTATGAGTTTGTGACCAATCAGGGGCAGCGCCTGGATATGTGGTCTCTGATTGCGACCAGTTTGACCCGATTGCCGCTGCAGGGAAACCGGTTTTCGCCCTTCATCTTGCTGATGTTTGGGATGGTGGGGGGTCTGGGGGCTGTTCTGGTTCTGGCGGAGGGGGTTCGGCGGGATTGGGTTCCCGAGCGTATGGTTTTTCCGGCTCTGGGCCTGTATGTGGCGATTGCAGGGGGCGGGTGGCTGATTTATACGCTGGCTCATGCGGGGATTCTGGCGGGTCTGATTGCCCGTGTTCCCCAGACGGTGGACGATGTGCTGCGGCTGGCGGAGGGAGTGGCAGGATTGTTGGATTTTCTGGTTCTTTTCCTTTTTGTTTTGCTCGTGCTGCTGGTGGTTCTGATCTCCTGGGAAGGGCCGGTAGCGGAAGGGGAGGCAGGGCCGGGTCTGTTGGTGGCGCCGCCGGCTTTTCTGGCGGCTGCTCTATTGATTTGGAATGTGCATCTGGATCCGATCCGGGCGGATGCGGTTTATAAGCAGGGGGATCCATGGGACAGGCAGGGTCAGTGGGAGGTGGCCATTTTGCTGTATCGGCGGGCGATTGAGTATGCGCCCCGGGAGGACTTCTATTACCTATGGTTGGGTCGGGCTCTTCTGGAGAAGGCAGCTCAGGCGTCGGATTCCAGCCCGCGGCAACTGCTGGATGGGGTTTCATTTGAAGTGGCTTTTCGAAATCTCATCCTGGAGCGTCTGGTGGTCCTTCCCCGGGGAGATCTGCTGGAGATTACCCGGGCTGTGCTGGAGCAGGCGCGGTGGCTGAACCCACTGAATACGGATCATACGGCGAATCTGGCTCGGATGCACCGACGCTGGGCGGATCTGTTGCTGGACCCCCGTTATTGTCGGACGCGCATCGATCTCACGAAGATGTCCCCTGAGTTTGTGCGCCATGTGGATCTGGCGGGTCGCTATTATGAGGAGGCTGTCCGTTTGAGTCCTAATAATGCGGGACTGTGGAATGAATGGGCCAGTGTGGATCTTTATCAGCGCAATGATCTGGAATCGGCAGAGCGTAAGTTGCAACGCTCTCTGGAGCTGGATGATCAGTTCGATCAGACGTATCAGCTCTATGGGGATCTCCTGATGGTGCGTTCCGAGGAGGTGGCGGATTCGGTGGCGAAGCGAAGGGCTCTGGAGCAGGCGGAGGTTTTCTATCGCCGTCTGGTGGAGCTTCAACCGGCTCATGCCGTGGGATGGGCAGCCCTGGCTTATTTGCAGGATCAGTTGGGGCGATCGGAGGAGGCTCGGGTCTCGTGGGCGCGCCTTCAGGCGCTGATAGGCTCGCGCTCGGAGATCTGGCAGTCTGTGGGTGATTTCTTTCTGAGCCATGCCGATTGTGCGCTGGATCGGACTCAGGCTCTGGCCTTGTATCGGGAGGCGGCGGAGGCGTATGGCCAGGCGCTGGTGGCGAATCCGGGAGCGCTAACCGCCGCTTTACGTCGAGGCTATGCGTTGCGAGGTATGGGGGACTTCGAGGGGGCCGTGGCGACGTTCCGTCAAGCAATTCAGATGGTGGGTGAGAATCCGGATGTCTGGCTGTTTTATCGGGAGCTGGCGGTTACGCTGGCGATGATGGGGCAGAAGTCGGAAGCAGAAGCAGCGGCCGCGCAGGCCTGGCGTCGGGCGCCGTCCAGTGAGCAGCCGGGGCTTCAGGCGCTTTTCACTCAGCTAGGTCTTTCAGTCCATCCATAGCGCGGGGGTGGGATGTGGCAGCCAGCCAGGCTAGGGGTGCGAAGGCCAAATGAGCATAGGTCCGTCAGTTAATCGACAAAATGTCTCTATGCATGTCTATGCGAAGACAACCTTCGGAGCAGAGCTTCCCTTCCCGTACCGCTCCCTCGCGGAAAATAAAAAGGATACCCGAAAGCCATCCCGCCCTCCGCCCCATGGATTAAAGAACTCCCTCGAGAGCCCATCCCACACCTTATGCCGTTATGCCGTTCATGTCTATGCGAAGCAATGGGGGATCGTGGCGAGCCCATTGGGATTGCGCCCCGGATGGTGGATCAGCCGGATCCATCCCTCGCTGAATCCCTATAATATATTTTGGGATGACGAAAGTTCGGAGTCTGGAATGACGGAATGGTCCTTCCCCAAGATGCGCGGAGGCTAGGGCCGTCACCCCGGCTCCAAGCGGACCCAGGACCTATCCTCTCGTAGAGGAGCGATCGATGCGATTCGCCCAGCTGGTGGATTACTTCGAGCGGCTCGAAGCGACCACGAAACGCCTGGAGATGTTCGATATCCTCAGCGAACTGTTCCAGGCATGTGATCGGGAGGAGATCGACAAGGTCGTTTACTTCTGCCAGGAACAGCTGCTCCCGCCTTTCCGCGGGATCGAGATCGGCATGGCCGAAAAATTGATCCTCCGGGCAATCGCCCGCGCCACTGGAGCCAGCGAGGCGGAAGTCGCCCGGATGAACAAAGAACGTGGCGATCCCGGCCTGGTCGTGGAAGAATTGCTTCAACAACGGAAAACCCACCCGGCCGGGATGAGCGTGCAGGATGTCTATGAGGCTCTCCTGCGGATCGCCGAAACGACCGGCGAGGGAAGCGTTGAACGCAAAATCCAGATGCTCGCCGATCTTTTCCGGCAATCCTCTCCAAAGGAAGCCCGCTACATCGCCCGCTTCGTCCTGGGGCGCCTGCGGCTCGGGGTGGGGGATCCCACCATCCTGGACGCCCTTTCCAAAGCCGTGGCCGGCGATCGGAGCCTGCGGCCGGACCTGGAGCGCGCATATAACCTGTGCTCGGATCTGGGACTGGTGGCCCGGACCCTCTTCGAGCGGGGCATCGAAGGGATCCGCGCGTTTCGCATTCGGGTGGGGAACCCTATCCGACCGGCCCTGGCGGAGCGCCTCCCCAGCGCCCAGGAAATCGTGGAAAAGCTGGGCCGATGCGCAATCGAGGTCAAGCTGGACGGCTTCCGCTGCCAGATCCACAAGGCTGACGACCAAGTGGAGATTTTCTCCCGTAATCTGGAGCGCACCACCCCCATGTTCCCGGAGCTCATTGAGGCGGTCCGCCAACAGATCGACGCCCGGGAAGCCATCCTGGAGGGAGAAGCCGTGGCGGTCAACGAGGAGACCGGCGAGATCTACCCCTTTCAGGTCACCGTCCAGCGGAAGCGCAAACATGGCGTCGAGGAGATGATGCGAGAATATCCCCTGGTCCTCTTCGCCTTCGATCTCCTCTATGCCGATGGCCAGGATTACACCCCACAGCCTTACGCCGCCCGCTTTGAGGCACTATCCCGCCTGATCCGGCCAGATGGCCGCATCCGCCTCGTCGATCGGATCGTCACCGATGACCCCCGCGTGATCCAGCAGTTCTTCGATGAGGCGATCGAGCGCGGCATGGAGGGTATCGTGGCCAAACGCCTGGACGCCCCCTATCAGGCCGGCGCGCGCGGTTTCCACTGGATCAAGCTGAAGCGCTCCTATAAAGGCGAGCTGAGCGACACCATCGATGTCGTCATCGTGGGCTATTTTCGGGGCCGCGGCATGCGAGCGAAGTTCGGAATTGGTGCACTCCTGGGCGCCGTCTATGATCCCGACTCAGATACCTTTAAGACAGTGGCCAAGATCGGCAGCGGCCTGACCGAGGAAGAATGGGTGCGGATCCGGGAGCTGCTGGATCAGATCCGGACGGAACACCGGCCCGCCCGGGTGGAATCCGTCCTCGAGCCTGATGTGTGGGTGGAGCCCCGATATGTGGTGACCGTCCTGGCTGATGAGATCACCCGCTCGCCGGTTCATACATGCGGGAAGACCAATGAGGAACCCGGCTATGCCCTTCGCTTCCCCCGGGTCGTGGGATGGATCCGCGAGGATAAGGGGCCGGAAGACGCCACCACCGTAAAAGAGATCCTCTCGATGTTCCAGATGCAGAAGCGGGTGCAGCTCGCTGGATAAGGGGATTGTAGGGCAGGCCGGGCAGGACATCTTAATCCAAGGCTCCCACATCGCCGTGGCTCAGCCCACGGATCGGTTCGATCCCGCTTCCGCAGCCCGGCTCATTCCGGGAAAGGGCTTGGTCGCCATGCCTGGCCTTATCAACACCCACGCCACCATGGTCCTCTTCCGTGGATCGACGAAGGACGCCGGCTGTTTACGCTGGATAAAACGGAGATCCTGCGTCAGGTCCAGGAGCTGGCCCAGCGGGCGCATGGGCGGCGTTTACAAACGTATCGTTAGCCCATTGCCTGGGCCGGAGGCCAACCTCACCCGCGGAGGGATCTTCATCGGATTTAATCTTCCCGCTTAATCCGCACGGCGATCAAGGTGCCATCCGATTGACGTCGTGCCCGGACCTCCACACGATCGCCCACGTGAGGATCCTCCCGGATCTCTGTATCCCCAGTCACCTGCACAGCGCGTCCATCGATGATCCAGATGGATCCCGAGATCGCCTGGAGCACCCCCTTCCACTCGATCGTTTCCCCTTCTTCTTCTGGAGTCCGGGTTGGCTTGGGTTCTGGAGTCCGGGTTGGCTTGGGCGTCTTCGTTAGAGCAGGCGTGGGAGCTACCGTCGCCGGCGGCAAGGGCGAGGCGATCGGAACCGGCGTTGCCGTTGGCAAAGGTGTGGGTGTCGGCCGAAGGATCCGCGTGGGAACCGGTGTGGAGGAGGCCTCCATCCAGGTCTCCGCAGGCGTCCCGGTCGGCTCGGGCGTCGGCGTGGGGGTTTCGGAGACCACCTGGATGCGCATGGCGATCAGCTGCCCTTCCGGCCCCAGGAAGGCTGTCACCCTCGCCCTCTGATCCAGAGCTACAGGCCCCAGAATTTCGGTTTCGGGGAAGATCTTCACTGGCACACTTCCGATGCGCCAGGTGGTCCCTTCGATGGCTTCGATCTGACCCTCCCAGGTCACCGTTCCAGTGCCCCGCTGTTGAGTGAGCCTCCGATATTCCTCCCAGCGGCGAGCCGCCAGCGTCTCCTCCACCAGACGCCGCTCTACCGGATCCAGGGTCAGGGCAAGCCAGATCTGCTCTTCCATACGCTTGATCCCATAGAGGGGATCTCCCGGCAGGCTGCCCTGGGCCATGGCATGGAGGATGCCGATGATAAGAAGCGCGACTGCGATCGCAGCCCCCGCTGGCGCATATCGTCCCCATCCGAACAGAACCGCGGCCCATGGGCGGCGGGAGGACCGCAGGGCTTCCGCACGCTGGAGGAAAGCGGCCCGGGAGGCCAGCTCCGCCCGCAAGGACGGCGCAGGGGGACGTATGGCCTCGATCATCCGGGCGACGCGCAAAACCGGGGCCGCTTCTGGATAGCGAGCCGTTACTTCCTCCAGCGTAGCCCCTTCCCGCAGCCGCTCCAATGCTTCTTCCAGGACATCCTCACGCTTCGCCATAGTCATTCCGGAGATCCTTTAATCGTTTCGCGAGGGCCACCAGGGCCCGATGCTGAAGCAATTTCACAGCTCCCACACTTTTCCCCAGCTCCTGGGCAATCCGGGACAGCGGGAGATCCATCCAGAAACGCATCAGGATCACCGCCCGCTGGTCCGGGGTCAGATGTTTCAGAGCCTCCCGGACTTGTTCCCGCACCACCACATCCTCCCCTTCCTCCGCGACCTTTGAGCGGCCCCAATCCTCCTCCAGCGGGACCTCGGGATGCCGGTAACGGGCGCGGTGATGTTCGGCCACCAGATGATCCGCGGTCCGGAACAGCCAAGCCGCCAGATGGCGATCCGGCCCCCGTCCCCGGTGGAAGGCTTCGAGAAGGCGCAGGAAGACCTCCGCGGTCACATCCTCTGCAACCGCCTGCTCCCCCACCCGTCCGAGCACGTAGAAATACAGCATCCGGTAATACCGCTCGTGCAGCTCAGACAAGGCATCCGGGTCCAGGGACCGTGCACGGGCCAGCAGGGCCTGCTCGTCTATCACCGTTCTTGATTGCTCCAGGAAAGTTTCCACCGTCGATGGATCCCATCGTATCCGTTCGGGCGATAGAATGCCACTCCCACAGGTCCTCATTTTAAAGGGGATTGGGCAGGATATCTGGGCGGCCTGCCCAACCCCATGCCCTCCCGTTCTTCACGAATCATCCATCGGAATCATCCCCTTCGGGATGATCTTTGTGATGATCCTCGTCCTGCTTCCCACCATCATCACCTTTCTTCCCTTCATCCCGCTTTCCAGAATCCTTCTCGGATCGATCTTCGAGTTGAATTCGAAGGGCCCGGATGGAGCCATCGCCCTGAAGAACCCCCTTCACCTCCACCCAGGCGCCGAGGGTGATAGGGCCATCGATTCGGGTATTCCCATCAACCCGAACAGTCCGACCAGCGATGCGATAGCCATCGGGAAGGATCTCCTCCACCACCCCCTTGAACTCCACTTCCTGCAGCTTCTCCTCCTCCCCATGGATCTGGAACGCCAGGATCGTTCCATCCGATTGCAACACCCCCTTCACCTCCACCCAAACCCCCACCCCAATAGGACCCTCTATACGGGTGGTCGCGGTCACAACCACAGTTCGCCCCGCAATCCGATAACCGTTGGGCAAAACCGCCTCCACCACCCCCTTGAATTCAATTTGAGGGATAGGGGTGGGCAGCGGAGAGACCATGGTCCCTCCCGCCGTTCCGGTCACCGATCCGCTCGAGGATCGAACCCGGATCGTGGTGGCGTTCCAGGCTCCATCCACCGGGATCCCCTCCACCTCCACCCGGGATCCTATCTGAAGGTTCCCCACGATCTGCGTCTGGCCCGTCCAGCGGACCAGCCGGCCGGACACCTGCAGGCCATCCGGGAAGATCGCTTCCACGGTTCCCTCCCAGTGCATGGTGGTTCCTTCCCCGGACGCTGGAGGGGTCGTGCAGGCGGTTAACATCAGCCCGATCCACGCCAGCAGGAAGACTCCGAAACCGATGCCCCTTTTCATGGGACCACCTCCGTCTTTGGGATGCTGAACCTGGGCTCGCCTATCATGTCGGAGATCACCAGGAAAAGGTTACGGGGGGATGGGCTGAAATTTCCTAATAGAGAAGGCCAGGGCCACGCCCCAGCCATCGGTTCAGCACGGAGAAGGCTGCGGCGTCTGACACTGGCGGTGCTGTGCCTTCAGGCCCCAGCGCCTAATCTCCCGGATGCTCGTGCCCCAGGGTAACCCTGTCCGATGAGGGAAGGGCACCGCTCACCACACCTTTGCAAAAGCACCGAAAGGGCCTATCCGTGCTCGTGAAAGGAAGAGAGAAAGGGATGTCCTTTGAAGACATCCGGGCTGCCCTGGCCTATAGCGAGCGTCGAATTTGACAGGCCTCTTCTTTCACGTTACAGTAACCGCAGAACTTCGGGGCGACGTGGGGAGTCCGCGGGGAAGCGGGCTGAGAGGGCGCCCTGCCGGCCGGAGGCCGGCCCCGGCGCCGACCCATGGAACCTGATCCGGGTCATGCCGGCGGAGGGACGGTCGCCACGGGCTTGCTCCTCGCGTCCCTCTCTCCCTCCCCTATAGAAGATCGCCCCTGAAGGAGCTCATGGGATGGCGTTGGACCTGCGCGTTTATCTTGTTCTGGACCCGGCGCTCACCTTCAGGCGATCGCCGCTGGAGATCGCGGAAGCGGCCCTTAAGGGGGGAATCACGGCCATGCAGTTACGCTGGAAATCCGGGCCGCTGCGGGAGATGCTCCGGCTGGGGGAAGCCCTGCGGGCGCTTTGCCAAGGGTATGGAGTCCCCTTCCTCATCAATGATCGCGTCGATGCTGCCATGGCGCTCCATGCCGACGGGGTCCACCTGGGCCAAGAGGATTTCCCCCCTGAGGTGGCGCGGCGCCTTCTGGGTCCTCAGGCCCTCATCGGGGTCTCCGCCCGCACCCCGGCGCAGGCTCAGGCGGCGGAGGCCGCCGGTGCCGATTATCTGGGATCGGGCTCCATCTTCCCCACGGCTTCCAAGGCGAACCCCGTTCTCATCGGATTGGAGGGGCTGGCCGCCGTCGCCCGCTCCACACGGCTTCCGGTGGTAGCTATCGGCGGAGTGACCCCGGAGAACGCCGCCGCGTGCATCCGTATGGGAGCTGCCGGGGTCGCTGTGATCTCCGCTATCACTCAGGCGCCCGATCCGGAAGCCGCCGCGCGCGCCCTGCGACGGGCGGTGGATGCGGCGCTGGCCGAGCGGGAGAAGCGCTCCCCCTCTGGCGCTGAACGGATGGAGGCGGGATCAGGGCCCAGCTCTCGCCGAGTTCTGCAATCCTCAGATCAGGAGGATGGCGATGACCCCTCTCCCTCGTGCCCTAACGATCGCCGGATCGGATTCTGGCGGGGGGGCAGGTATCCAGGCGGATCTGAAGACCTTTGGCGCGCTGGGCGTTTATGGCATGAGCGTACTCACAGCCCTCACCGCCCAGAACACCCAGGGAGTCCAGGCAGTTTTTGAACTCCCCCCTGAGTTCGTGGCGGCCCAGATCGACTCGGTGCTGGGCGACATCGGCGCCGACGCGGTGAAAACGGGGATGCTAGCGAATGCCGCCATCATCGAGGTGGTCGCTGGGAAAATGCGGGAATACCGCGTGGAGCGTCTGGTCGTCGATCCAGTCATGCGGGCCAAGAGTGGGGATCCCCTCCTTCGCCCGGAGGCCCAGGACGCGCTGATCCGTCACCTCTTCCCCCTGGCGATGGTGGTCACCCCCAACCTCCATGAGGCGCGCGCGCTAGTGAGGCGGGATCTACGAAGCCGGGAAGATATGCGAGAGGCGGCGCGGATTATCCACGGGATGGGGCCGCGCTGGGTGGTGGTGAAGGGCGGCCACCTGGAAGGAGATGATCATAGCGTGGACATCGCGTTCGATGGACGGGATTTCTATGAACTGGACGCCCCACGGGTGGACACCGTGAACACCCATGGGACGGGGTGCACCTTTGCCTCGGCCATCGCAGCGGGGCTGGCCAAGGGTCTCCCGCCCCTGGAGGCCATACGCCAGGCGAAAGACTATCTAACCGCGATCCTCCAGGCCTCCCGGGCCTTTAAACTCGGCCGGGGCGCGTATGGGCCGATGGATCACTTCGCCCTGCTGAAAGCCCGGGCTTATCTCGGGTAGAAGGCGAGCAGGACTTCCGCCGCTGGGCTCCCACTTCGGAAGAGGGAATATTCGCTCCTCCTTCTGGGGCCGTGGGGAACACCTTCCATGCCCCGCGGCCCTAGAAGCCTCTGATCGTTTCAGCTCCATCCTTCGACGGCCAGGCCGAGGATCCCCACCAGGGCAGTGAGGATGGAAGCCCATCCCAGGCGGCGCAACCAGGGGCCCCGCAACCCACCCAGCCGGGCCATCGGCACGTGGAAGAGCAGGCTGGCCATGGAAGCCAACACCACACCAAGCCCTGCCGCCTCCATCGAAATCTGCCCCTGCGCGGCCAGGGTCGCCGCCGCCGCCGCTGTCGAGGCGCTGCTCACCAGCCCGCCCAGAAACGTCGCCACCACAAATCCGCTTGGCCCCAGGAATCGATCCGCCAGCACCACGGCCGCCCGGATCACCAGATAAAACGTCCCGAAGAGCAAGCTATGGCGCAGCGAGAAGGGGAAAGCCAGGCGGATCGCTGGCGCGGCCGAAGACGCGTTCTGCCGGAGGATCCGAAGGACCATCAGCCCTGTGAGGCCGGCCATCAGCCCCACCGCCAGCCAGCCGTGGAGCAGCGCGGCCGGCGCGAAGATTCCCAGGATCAGGCCGTTTCGGGCCATCATGGCGATGTTGGCCAGCAGCATCCCCTCCAGGGCCAGGTCCATCGCTTTCTCCTCTTGTCCTCGACACCGTCGGGCCAGCTCCGAAACCGTTGCCGTGCTGTTCACCAGTCCACCGAGGATCCCGGTGAAATGGATCCCCCGGGCGCCGTAAAGCCGCAGCAGCGCATAGTTCACCAGGCCGATCGCCGAAAGGATCACTACCACCAGCCACGCTGCCCGCAGGTTGACCAGGCCCATGGGATCCACGGTGGGGGGCAAGCCCTCCGGCAGGAGGGGATAAATCACCAGCGTCAGCACCCCGAACAGCACAATGGAGCGCAACTCCTCCAGGGAGAGCCCTACGGTAAAGCGGACCAGCTCCGCCTTCCAGGCCAGGAGCATCGTCACCAACACGGCGGTAGCCGCCGCTGCCAGGAAATACCCCTTTGCGACCACGATACCCAGGAGCAGCGTCACCAGCAGGGCCACCGAAGTCGTCATCTCCAAGGAGCGGTCCACCAGCATGCTGCGGATATTGAGGATGCTCACCAGGGCGATCGCCGCGGCCAGGACCAGGAAAGCGGCGACGGGATGGATCAGCCAGGCCAGGCACCCCGCCAGCGCCGCCAGGGCGAAAGTGCGCAACCCCACGTCCTTATGCGCCCATTCCCGCTCCAACCCGATCAGCAACCCAATTCCCAGCGAGATCCCGATCGGTTCAATGTATCCTCGAAGATCCCCCATTTGCCGTATCTCGATCTGCGAGAAAATCTCCCGCACCGAAGGGAGCACAGGACAGAGCGCTACGTGAGATGGGCCCCGCCCGTCACATCCAGAACCGCACCGGTGATGAAATTGGCCTCGGGCAGACACAACAGCAGCACGGCGTTGGCCACATCCTGAGGTTCCTCGATCCGCCCCAGCGGAGTTTTGCTCACATACTCCGCGCGCACGGCTTCCGGATCCATCCCCCGCAGCTGCCCCTCCCACACAATCTCGCGCTCCTGCATCGATGTGCGGACAAACCCAGGGCAGATCAGATTGACCTTGATATTATACTTGCCCACTTCCACCGCCAAACTCAAGCCGAAGCCGATCACCGCCCACTTGGAGGCCGCATAGTGCGCCAGCAGAGGGACGGCCCGATGGCCGGCCATGGACGCCGTGATGATGATGCGACCGCTGCCCTGGCGAATCATGTGGGGGAGAGCTGCTTGGCAGGTGAAGAACACTCCTTTCGTGTTCACGTTGAAGTTATAATCCCACTCCTCCTCCGTGAGGTCCTTCGCCCAGTTCATCGTGGAAACCCCAGCGTTCGGGCAGACTATATCCAGGCGTCCCCATTTGGTGACCACAGCATCCATCACCGCGACGTTGTCAGCCTTCCTGGTGACATCGAGACGCCAGAATTCCGCGACTCCACCGGATTGGCGGATCTCTTCCGCAACCTGACGGGCCCATTCCTCGTTAATATCCGTTACAGCGACATAAGCCCCTTCTCGAGCCAAGGTTTGGGCGATAGCCGCTCCGATCCCGCTCCCCGCGCCGGTTACCACTACAACCTGTCCATCCAGGCGTCCCATGGATGAGCCTCCTTGGAGAAAATAATTGGAACTTACACCTTCAGTCTGAGATAGAGAAGACAAGATGGCCCCTCCTTGGGCCCTTTGGGCCTCAAGGAGGAAGGCTCCCCCCAAGGTAATCAGGCGTGTGACCCTGTTGAGTTTCACCCTCCAGACAGTCGACCCGCGCGAGGGAAAAGCGGTTTCAGGGCTTCGTAAAGGTCCCGATAAAGGCGGTAGGCCTCCTGGTACCGTCGATGGGCTTCAGGATTCGGTTCATTCCAGTAAGCCGGACCCGCAAAGGCCTCGATCTCCGTCCAATCCTGGAACAGGCCAGCGCCCATCCCGGCCACGAAAGCCACTCCCAAGGCCGAGCCAGGATGCCCGAGATGAGCCTCCACTGGAAGTCCCAGAACATCCGCGGCGATCTGACGCCACAGCGCGCTGCGCACCCCGCCATCGGTGGCCAGCACCCGTCGAATGGGATAGCCACGCTCCTGTAGGATCTCCAGATGATGCCGGAATCCATAGATCACCGCCTCCAGGATGGCGCGGAACATATGACCCCGGCTGTGGCTCAGGGTAAGTCCGAAGAAGATCCCCCGGGCTTCCGGATCAAAGAGCGGGGTCTTCTCTCCAAGGAAATAAGGCAGGACGATCAGGCCATCGGAAGCTGGTGGGACAGCTGTGGCTTCCTCATCCAGTCGGCGATAGGTTGCGGACTCGCCTTCTTCCCCCAACACCTGGGTGACAAACCACTTCACCAGAGAGCCGGAAGCCGCCATGCACCCATTCAGAAGGTAACGCTCAGGGATATCGTGATAATCGATGTAAAGCCGGGGATGAGTCTCCAGGCGATCCATGCAATACAGAATATCTCCTGCGGCGCCGAACTTGATCAACAGATCCCCATGCTCCCGGAGGCCAGCGGCCAACGCGGAGGCGACGTGATCCGCGCTCCCAGCCACCACCAGCGTTCCCGGCGCCAGACCTGTCGCCTCCGCCGCCTCCCGCGTGACCTCACCGATGATCTCTGTGGGAAAGCGCACGGGTGGGAAAAGTTCCTCCTGGAGATGGCTCGCTTGCAAGAACATCTCATCCCACGTCCGCCGATAGATGTCGAAAAGGCCGCTTTCCACTGCCCAGTTGATCTCCAGCGACAATGCTCCGCTCAACCGGTAAGCAATATAATCATAGGAACCCACGACAAGGCGGGTGCGACGCCAAATCTCCGGTTCATGCCGCTGGATCCACATCAGGCGAGGTCCCACATGCTGCTGATTGGTGTAGCCACCGGTCCGAGCAAAAAGCTGCTCCTGGTCCAGGTTCCGACGAAGCCATTCGATCTCCTTTATGGCTCGTGCATCGTTCTGGAGGATGGCAGGACGCAGGGAGTGCCCACTCTCGTCCAGCAGGACGAGGGCAGGCACCATCCCGCTGCATCCGACCACGACCACCTCTCGCGGATCCCGATTCACAAGAAGTTGCCGGCAGACCGAAACCACCCCCCGCCACCAGTCCTCCGGATCCTCCTCAGACCATCCCGGATAGGGGGAACGGAGATCATGAGGGGCATAGGCCTCCGCCACCAACCTCCCACCCGGCTCGATCAGAACGCCCTTCACCCCACTGGTTCCCACATCGATTCCCAATGCGAAACGGGCCATCGCGGATCTCCTGGTCATCCTCTCAGGGCACCCCCCCCAAGGCCTCGCACCAGATAGCGTTGCACGAAGAAGGAGGCGATCATCACCGGGATCATTGCTGAGGTAATCGCCACAGACATCTTCCCCATATCTACTCCTCGGAAGGTCCAGTAGCCGGCGATCGCCACTGGCAACGTCTTGGAATGCCCCCCTGCCAGCATCAAAGCGTAAAACATCTCATTCCAGGACATGATGAAAGCGAACAGCCCGGCAGCCGCCATGCCCGGACGAGCGGCCGGCAGGACAACCCGAACGAAGGCTTGCCACCGCGTGCACCCATCCACCATTGCCTGCTCCTCCAAGTCCCGTGGCACATCCTCAAAGAATCCGATCAGAAACCACGTCACGAGAGGGGCGATGAAGGTGAGGTGGGCAATGGCCACCGCCCAGACCGTATCCAAAAGCCCGACATAGTAAGCCATCAGGAAGAAAGGGATGATAAAAAGAGCCGGTGGCATCATCTGAGCGGCCAGGATCACAAAGCGCAGCCCTGTTCCGCCGGTCCGGAAGCGAGAGAAGGCGTAAGCGGCCGGGGCCCCCACGATCAGAGAAATGATCACAGTGAGACCCCCTACGACCACACTGTTCAAGAAATAACGGGCGAAGGGAGAGTCCAACCAAACCTCGGACCAGTTCACGCTGGTTGGTTCGAACCCGAAGAGAGAAGGACGGCTCAGCTCCACCGGCGGCTTCAGGGAGGCCAAGAAGATCCACAGGAAAGGGAAAAGCACGGCAACCATGGCGATCGCTAGCATCCCGAATCGAAGGAGGATCGGCCATCGCCGACCCCAGCGCAGGATCCTCCAGGCCGGCACGGCCTTTATGGCAATGCCACGAGCCACCCCTGTCATGCTATCGCCTCCTGACGCCGCAGGGTGCGGAAGAGAAGCACCACGAGGGCAAAGATCACTCCGGCGAGTGTAACGGCCATCGCCGCCGCCTCACCCAATCGGAAGTAAAGAAAGCCAACCCGGTAAATATGGAACAGAATCGTTTCGGTCCGTTCTCCTGGCCCTCCCCTCGTGATAGCGTATACATATTCGAATACACGAAACGCATCCAGCATCCGGATCAGGATCGCTGCCAGCATCACCGGGCGGATCAGCGGAAGGACCAAATACCGAATCATTTGAAGCTCTGACGCGCCGTCCACTCGCGCGGCCTCAAAGGGCTCCACTGGCAGGGCTTCTAGCCCTGCCAGAAGCAGCAGCACCATCAGCGGCGTCCACTGCCATATATCAATCAGGATCAGGGAAAAGAGCGCCAGGTTGGGGCCAAACCAATCGATCTCCACCCCTATGGTTCGTAACCAGACCGGGATGATCCCGAGCTGATCGTTCAGCAGAAACCGGAACATCAGGCCGATAGCGATGGGGGTGACAAACATCGGTGTCAGCAGAATCGCGCGGAAGAGGTTCTGAGCAGGCACCGGCCGCCAAAGCAGATAAGCCAGGAGGAATCCCAAAAGAAGTTCCAGCCCTACCGCCCCGAATACGAAAACCAGAGTGTTCCGCATAGCGGTCCAGTAGGAGGAATTCCCCAGCAGCCCCCGATATTGCTCCAGCCCAACCCAGCGGACCTCATTCAGGGCAGTGAGCCGGTAATCGTGCGCTGAGATGTAGACGGCGAAGGCCATCGGATAGCCCTGGACAGCCACCAGTAATAGGATCAGAGGCAAAACCATCCAGCGGCCCAATCGCTGATCCTGACGCGCCATACTGCCTCCTGAAGTCCTGAAGGGAAGAGAGGCCGGGGAAGGCGGCTCCGATGGCCTCCCCCGGTGCCCCAACTCACTGGCCTAGGATGCGGCGAATCTGGGCGGCAGCATCCTTCAACGCCTGCTCCGCGGTTTTCTCCCCAGCCACTGCCGCATTCAGCTCGGTGCCCACCACCTGGATGATCTCCTCTGCCTTCGGACCACGGGCCAGCGGCTCCGCGTCCTCCAGGATCTTCAGCACCGTCTCGTAATAGCTCTGCCCAAAGCCCTTCTGCCAGACCTCGGGGTCTTTCATCGCGCTTACCCGCACCGGCGCGCCGCCCAGAATCACCCGTTGCTTCTCCATGCGCTTGGAGGTAATCCAGGAGATGAAACGCCAAGAAGCATCCTTGTTCGGCGCATTCCGGGGGATAGCCCAGTGCCAGGTCCCGAGCACCGCCTTGCCGCCGGGGACTTCATAGAGGGCAAACTTGCCGGCCAGGGCACCCGCTGGACCCTGCGGGTTGTTCAGGGTTGGCAACATCCAGTTGTAGCTCATCATCATGGCCGCCTCGCCGGCTGCCATGCTCCGCAGGGCCTCATCGAAACCCCAATTCAAGGAATTCGGCGGGGCCGCCGTCTTATACATCGTGATATAAAGCTCGAGAGCCCGCACCGCCTCGGGCCGATCGATGATCACATGACCATGCTCATCCAGCAGATCGCCGCCCGCTGCATATAGCCAATTCTTCCACTCCTCGAAGACCTTATAGCCGCGCTGAGGCTGCATCGCCACCCCATATATCTTCCCACCGCTCTGCTCCTTGAAGAACTGAGCGATGCGGACATAATCCTCCAGGGTAGTAGGTGGAGCCAACGACTTCCCATACCTCTTCTGGTAAGCATCCTGATAAGCAGGATCGTTGAAGAGGTCCTGGCGCACGATCAGTCCTACGGCATAGTTATAGAAGGGGATGCCGTAGATCTTACCGCCCACCACCCCGATCTCCCGCACCGGACGCACGAAGTCCTCGAAATCGTAATCTGGGATTGCTTTGATTCGCTCATCCAGAGGCTCCAGGAAATTCCCAGCCACAAACTCATCCATCCATGGGTTGTCCACGATGATCACATCGTAAGTCGCCTTGGGAGCCATGAATGAGGCCAGGATCTTATCGCGCATAGCATCGTAGGGCATCGCGTCGATGACCACCTTGATGCCGGGGTTCTCCCGCTCGAAATCAGGGAGCAGCTTGCGGACCACGTCCGTATCGGGGACCTGCTCCATGATGATCGTCAGCGTGATGGGACCCGGGGCGGCAGGGCGGCAGCCCATCAGCCACGCGCCGAACAAGGCCACGATGATCAACAGACCCATCGCCTTCCGGAGCATCTCTCACCTCCTTTTGCTTAAAGGAACTCACGAAACCTGCAGGCGCCCAGATAGGTTATCAACACATTGGTCAACCCCTCTACCACCACGTACGCCATGCTCCCTATTCCCCCCGCAACTGGCGCACGATCTCCATGAACGACCGCACCCGTTCTGGATCCACCGGGTTCCAGGTGATGCCGTCGACCTTCAGGCTGGAACCCACAATCACCCCGTCCGCATAAGGCAGCAGATCTGCGATGTTGTCGTGGCGGGCGCCCGTGTTGATAAATACCGGCACAGGACCCACCGCCTCCTTCACCGCCCGCAAATCCTCTGCCCGGACCGGCACGCTGGTCATAGGCCCTGAGACACAGATGGCATCGGGAAGACTGGAAAAGGCCACGGAGCAGGCCACCGCTGCCAGCGGCCGACTTCCCACAGGGGCGGCGAACTCAGCGTTGATGTTGAAAAGCAGCCGCACTCCCTCCGCACCGATCGCCCGACGGTAACGCAGGACTTCCCCCGCCGAGGGGCTCCAGAACCCCATATCGCTGGCGTAAACGCCCGTGAAGACCTCCCGCACGAATCGGGCGCCTGTGGCGTGCGCAACCGCCAGAGCGGCGAAAGGATCCCACAGGATATCAATCCCAAAGGGCACCTGGATCTCATCACGCAATCGCCCTACCACGGCCGCCATCGCCGCCACCGTCGCCGGATCCGCCCGCAGGGTGTAAGGGCGATCGCTCTCATTGCAGAACATCACCGCATCGATCCCGCCCGCTTGAAGGGCGCGCAAATCGCGCCGGGCCCATTCCAGGATCCCTTCCATCCCCTTCTCCGCATCATAGAGCGGAGCCCCGGGCAGGGCCGGCAGATGCACCATCCCGATCACAGGTTTGGAAACCCCAAAGACCTCCTGTAGCCAGGACATCCGATGGCTCCTGCCATTGGGAATTCCAGTGATCGAGGCGTGGACTTCACAAGGAATGCACCCCACGCCCACGTCGAGACACGGACCGATCCTCTGTGACCGGCACCACCCGCACGCCCACCCCCAACTCCCGCAGCCGGGCCACCATCTGCGAATCCGCCCCCGCATCCGTGATCACCCAGTGCACCCGTTGGACAGGACAAATGGCAGTGAAGGAAACATGGCCCAGTTTGGTATGATCGGCGAGGACAACGATCTCGCGAGAGCGCTCCAGAAAGACCTTCTTCACTTCCACATCATCCAAGCTGAAATCCGTGCACCCGGCTTCGGGGTCCAGACCGGCCACCCCCATAAAGAAACGGTCATAGTAAAACTGGGCAGCCATTCGCAATGCGAGGGGACCCACGATCGAAAGCTCCTTCTTGCGCAGCTGGCCGCCCAGGAGAAACACCGAAATCTCCGTGTTGGCCAACAACTGCGCGATGGGAACAGAGGCCGTGAAGACCGTGAGGTTCCGACGGGGGCGAAGGAGACGGGCCAGTTCGAATGTCGTGGAACCCACATCCAGAGCGATCACATCCCCTTCCCGGATGAACTCCAGAGCCGCGCGAGCGATGGCCCGCTTCTCCGGCAGCTGAACCCGAGCCCGTGTTAGATAAGGAATCTCATGGCCGATCCCCGGCGTGCCTAGCGATGCACCACCCCGAGTGCGGACAATCAATCCTTCCTCCGCCATGGCCTGGAGATCCCGACGGATCGTCGGCAGAGAAACCCCCGTCAGCCGGGCCAGCTCCTCCGCCGTGGCGAAGGACCGCTCGCTCAGAAACTGGAGGATCTGCTCTCGCCGAGCCGCCTGCATGAGCACCTCCATTCCATATCTTAATCGATAATGATCGAAATGTCAAGTATCAATCAATATCAATCAACATCTGGGCATCCGGCGTAGGGCGGAATCGCTCCCCTTCACCTTTCCCCAGGGCAGAGGATGGGTAGCTAAGCGAACGAGGGCCCTCATGAGGGAGATCCCTCCCCCACCGTGCAAGAGGAGTGGGAGCTTGGAGGCATGGGCGCTCTGGGATGGGAAACCAGCAGCGAAATGCCCGGGGGATGGCGAGTTCCCCTACGGAGCTCGGGAGGCGGAGCGGGACGCCTTCGATCGTCCGCTCCGCCCCTCCCCGATCACCGCCCGGGCCCTCGGGGCGGCCATTTGGGAGGTGGCCCAGGGGAAGGTCGAGGGGGAACGGTAGAGGAGAGCACTTCTCGGGCCCGATTCGCTCGCTCCAGGGCGCGCTCCAGCGCCGGGCGGGCGGCCGGTGGAACCCGATCGCGCAGGGCCAGCAGGACCGCCTGATGCCGCTCAATGGCCTGCAGGGCGCGCTGTCGAAGGACCGGATGATCCGGATGGTGTTCGGCCAGGAGGATCAGTTGAATCAGCAGACGCACGGAGCGCTGAAGGACAGCCGGATGCACGGGGCGGCCCTGTCGCTGCAGCATTTCCATCTCCTCGGAACGCCGCTCCAGCTGACGCACCAGCACCGGGGCCGGATCTCCATGCCATTCCGCCCAGGTCAGCTCGAGGGACTCCTTCCACAGCTTGAGTCCGTAAAAGGGATCGCCCGGAAGGCTGGCCTCCGCCGCCTGCACTCCCAGCGCTCCTCCCCCGAAAAGCAGAGCCAGGATCAGCCCGGCGGTCAGCAACGCGGAAACCCATCGACGCCCCCGAAGCCATCCCCAGCCGGAGGCCCGCGAAGGCCTTGACCACGCGATCACACGGGCTCGACCCTGACGAATGGCCTGCGGACGCGGGGGCGGCACGGGGATCCCCCGCAGCCGCAGGGCAGCCTCCAGCAGCGGACGAAGCTCCGCGGCGTAGGCCGGATAGCGGGCCACCACCTGCTCGATGTCAGCACCCGCAGCCATCTCCTCCAAACAGCGGGCTAGGAGCTCTTCGAAGGAAAGATCTTTCATAGACATCCCATCTCCTCCATCCGCCGTCGCAAGGCGGCCAGCGCCCGGTGCTGCAGCGCCTTGATGGCATTGGGCCGTTTCCCCATCAACCGGGCCGTCTCCTCCACGGAGCGCCCCTCCAGAAAGCGGTGAAACAACACGTCTTGCTGATCGGGCGTTAACTTCTGCATGGCTCGCCGGATGCAATCCCACTGGGCCTGCGCTTCCATCCGCTCGATATCCTCCTCAACACCCGGAGCGCGCTCCGGATCCTCCAGCGGCGTCACTACGCTGCGCGGCTGCGCCCGGTAGTAATCCATTAACAGGTTTCGGGCAATTGTATACAGCCAGGCCAGAAACGGGCGCCCCCGCGCTCGATACCGCGGCAGATGCTCCAGCATCCGCACGAACACTTCTGCCGTTAGATCTTCCGCAAGATCCTGGTCCTCCAGTCGAATCCGAAAGTAGCGATAGACGGGGAGATAATATCGATCATAGAGCCATCCCACCGCCTCGGGATCGCCCCCCTGCGCCCGACGGATGATCTCCGGTTCAACAGCGGCTTCCTCTGGATGAACCGAATGCGCCGGAACAGGAGCCATTTTCATTGAAATCCTTTCCAATAGGTTTAACGGATATCTAGCTCGAGCGTTACGAATCCGATTCGGATACGGAACATCTGGAGACCCGGAGTTCGCCTTCAGCAGGCTCTCTCCGATTCCTTACCCCCCAGGAAACCGTCGGGGAGGGCTGGTGGGTTCCGCTCTTTGACTGTAGACTCCATGAGGGGAAAAGAAAAATCCCTAAATGGGGTGGGCGAGGTCATCCTCCACCGCGGATCCCGCAGGTCCCTATCCCCGAACATCCGAGAGGAGGATCCCATGGCGATGAACCAGGCGCTCCGCGAGGCCATGAACGACCAGATCCGCCACGAGCTTTACTCCGCCTATCTCTATCTTTCCATGGCCGCTTACTTCGAAGCGATGAACCTGCCCGGGTTCGCCCACTGGATGCGGGTGCAGGCCCGCGAGGAAGTAGGCCATGCGATGAAGTTCTTCGACCACCTCTGCGATCGAGGGGAACGCGTCATCCTGCAGGCGATCGAACAGCCCCCCGTGGATTTCGCCTCTCCTCAGGAAGCCTTCGCCCAGGCCCTCCAGCATGAGCGCCGGGTCACCGGCCTCATCCGGAATCTCTACCAGATCGCCGTCCGCGAGAACGATCCTTCCAGCCTGCCCCTGCTTCACTGGTTCCTGGAAGAACAGATCGAGGAAGAGAAAAGCGTGGAGCAGATCCTGGCGGCGCTCCGGCGCATTGGGGAGGATGGGACAGGGCTGGTGATGATGGATCACGAGCTGGCGCGGCGAGAGGCCGAATGAACTGGCACGATCCTCCGGAGTCTCTCTAGGGGCTAAGGCCATGCGGAAACTCCTTTTCTTCATCGGGACACTCTTCTGTCTCGCTTTCCTGGGGGCATGCCGTCAGGGTCCGGCTTCCCCCTCGCCAGCGATCACTTCCCCATCCACCCTTTCAACCCTGCGCTTCACTCCGCCGCCTGCACCCTCGCCGCTTCCTACCCCAATGGCGACGCTCGTCCCGCCTTCGCCCACTCCATCGGCCTCCCCGCCCTTCTCCATCCCTCCGGGATCCTTCCCGATTCGGGTGGAAGTGGTGGCCACCGGGCTGGAGGTGCCATGGGCGCTGGCTTTCGCGCCCGATGGCCGGATCTTCGTCACGGAACGCCCCGGACGGATCCGGGTCATCGAAAATGGCCAGCTCCGCCCGGAGCCGGTGGCCGTCCTCCCCGTGGCGGCGACTGGAGAGGGGGGATTGATGGGCCTGGCCCTGGATCCGAACTTCGCTCAGAACGGCCATCTCTACGTCATGTATACCTACCGGGCCCAGGGCGCGCTGCGCAACCGGATCTCCCGGCTCACCCTGCGGGGAAACACAGCGGGGGAGGAAACGATCCTGATTGATGAGATCCCGGGCGCGGGCATTCACGATGGCGGACGGCTGGCCTTCGGCCCGGATGGCAAGCTCTATGCCACCACTGGCGACGCCGCCCAGCGGGAGCTGGCCCAGCGGCTGGACAGCCTGGCCGGGAAGATCCTCCGTCTGAATCCGGATGGATCGATCCCTGCCGACAACCCGTTCCCGGGCTCCTACGTGTATTCCTATGGCCACCGCAATCCCCAGGGCCTGGCCTGGCATCCCACCACCGGCCAACTCTACAGCACCGAGCATGGACCTACCGGCGAGATGGGATTATGCTGTCTGGACGAGCTGAATCTCATCCGTCCGGGGGGCAATTACGGATGGCCCCGAGTGACGGATGCGCCGGGGGATCCCCGTTTCGTGGATCCCCTCCTTCATAGCGGGCAGGACACCTGGGCACCGGCGGGCATGGCGTTCGTCACCGGCGAGCGGCTCGCGCCGTGGAAAGGCCATCTGTTCTTTGGAGCCCTGCGCGGACAACACCTGCACCACGTGGTGCTGAGCCCGGATGGGAGGGCCGTGATTTTCCATGAGGAGCTCTTCCGCGGGGAATTCGGACGGATCCGGGATGTGGGGATGGGCCCGGACGGTGCCCTCTACTTCACCACCAGCAACCGGGATGGTCGGGGACGGCCCATGCCCGGCGATGATCGGATCCTGCGGATCGTGCCAGGGCCATAACCGCCTGCTTAACAGTCCAATGAGGCGCCTCCGGCGATCGGTTCGCCCGGCTCCGCCCCGGAAGCCCCTTTCAAAGCAGCGACCGCCAGGGCCTGAAAAAATTCCAGGACCCCCACACCGGTCACGCAAGAGGTCTCAAAATACGGCGTGCCCCATGCCCGGGCGAGGGATTCCGCTTCCCAGCGGGCGATCTCCCGGGGCAGATCCGCCTTGTTGCCCACTAGGAGAACTGGGATGGATCCGAGGTGGCTTCGGAGCTCCTGCCACCATCTTAGAAGCTGGTAAAAGGAGAGGCGGTTGCTCAGATCGAAAACCAGGGCCCCGGCCGCGGCGCCCCGATAAAAAAGATCCCGGAGGGCGGCAAAACGCCGCTGCCCCCCGACATCCCACACCACCAGGCGCACGGCCATCCCCTCGACCTCCACCGGGCAGATATGGATGTCCACCCCGATGGTCATATGACGGCGGGGGTCGAAGGCCCGTTGCAGATAAAAGGCCGCCAGGGAAGTTTTGCCGACGGTCGCCTCCCCGACGAGCAGAACCTTCCGCACGGCGATCGTCGGCCTCTGCTCGCCGGAGGGAAAAGGGAGCATCGCCTCCAGACCCGATGCCGGCGAAGCCGCTGGGAGGATCCAATCCCATAGCCCTGCCGAGGCCCTGCAGGGGGCGGAAACCTGGGCGCTCAGCCGGATCAGGAGAGGGCGCGGCTCTGTCCGCTTCCAGCTCTCCAGCCATCCCTCCGAAACGCCCTCCGCAGCGACCAGGACAGCGTCCGGAGGCTCCTCCTGGATCGGCTGGGCGAGGGCCTCGCTCGGGGAAAGAACCAGGATCTCCCAGCGCGATGCGGCAGACTCCAGAAACCTCGCATAGCGGGCCAGGTCCGCCGTCTCGATCACCAGAAGGATTCGCCGACGGGGAGCCATTATTCCCCACCTCAGAACAGCATGTCTGTGAGGTCTCGCTCGCGGAGCAGACGCCGGCGCCAGGCGTGGATCTGGGGGACGATGAAGGGGAGCAGCCGCATGCAGTAATAAGGGGGTATGATCGGAATGCCCACCAGATCCCCAAAGGTGATCAACAGGAAGAGGTGCTCCATGGACCCTCTCTGGCGGAGATTCGCCCGCACCATATCATGCAAGGCCATCCCATAAAGGATCTCCCCGATCGCCCGACCCAAGCGGCGCACTGACTCCAGACACATTCTGGCTCCTCCTATCCTTCCTTCGCGGCCCAACAGGAAGAAATCTCCCCGAGGCCAGGCTGGCCGCTGCCAGCGAGCCTCCGCTCCCCATCACCCGATGGCCATATCCGGACGCGGCCCCTCCTCCGGCCGAACGGGGATCTGATACCAGCGCACTGCATCCCCCAGGCGGGCACGCATCTGCCAGCCCAGGCTCTTGGGGGCTGCCTCAATGGCCTGCCGCAAGCGTTCCAGGCGTTCGCGAACACGCCCCCGCGCCGGCTCCTCCCATCCCTCAATCTGCCGGGCCGTCCGCTCCAGGTTCATGGTAACCGTCCGATACCACCCCCAATCCTCCGCACAAAGCCCAGCGATCACCCGCAGATCCACCGTCTCCGGTTGCTCCCCCTCCACCACTTCATGGTCCAGCAGCAGGACCGCGATCTCCAGCAGCTCAGCTTCTCCGGCCTCCACCGCCTGCAGGCGGGAAAGGAGGAGCCAAGTGGGCGGCAGGGCGATCTCCTCACGGCCGAGCGCCGCCGCGAACTCCATTCGGTGATACATCTCATAGGCATCCAGGAACACGTCGACGGGCCAGCCGGTCTCCGGCTTGCGGAAATGAAGGCGTCGGGTTCCGTAGAACGCGTTGAAGCGAGCGAACGGCTCATATCCCTGCTCTTCCATAAAAACCGCCAGGACCTTACTCTGCCGAGAGGAGGCAGCGAGCTCCAATCCCGGATAGGAGGGCGTCGGCAGGTAACGGGCTGCCGACGGGGCATGATAAGCGATCCCCACACTCCCCAGCAATCGGATGGGGATCCCATGGGTCCGCGCCGTCTCGACCAGGCGGAGCCCCTCGTTCACGAGGTCCTGGATCAGCGTGGAAAGCCGGAGGGTGCCCGCCCGGGATGCCCGGGGTTTACGGGGAGCTGTCGGTTGCTCCTTCAAGGCGGCGCTCAACGAGCGGATCACCGGCTGGAGGGCGAGATCGAGCAAAGGCCGGTTGATCGAGCGGGCACAGCAAACGCCCAGGATCCCTCCGGGGATCCGCCGGAGGATGAGACGTCCTCCGGCGAAGCACAGATCCACTTCGGGCACCCTCCGGCGGGAGGCCTCCAGAGCGCTGAAGGTTCGAGTGATAATCCGCGCCGCCGCCGCCAGGGCCTCCCCAGGGTAACGCGCGGGGAGCGTATGCCCCTGAACGGCCCCCTCCTCGTGAAGCAGGAAGGTCCCCTCCACCCCTGGAATGGCATTCACCTCCTGCAACAACTCTTCGAAGGCCATCCCCTCTCCTTTCGGGATCCGAAGAGCAGCCGTTTCCAGATCGAATAGCGCCCCGCAAACCCCTGACAGATCAGCTTCCTCGGGTTCGCCCCTTCCCCATCCTCATCCCGCTCCACAAGGTGGGGAGAGGTCGATCCATCCAGCTTACATGGAAAAGAAGCGGGCTTATCGCCTCAGGTCAGACGGGCCAACGCCTCGGAGAGGACCAGCGCCGGCGAGGCCTGGGGAGAGAGCACCAGGCCGATGATCAGCGGGGAGCGCGGGAGGATCAGAAGCCGCCGCTGGGACTCCGAGACCACCGCATGTTCGAAAGCGCCCATCGGGAGAAGATCGGCCAGCGTCGACGCCGCCGCCGATAGATAGACCGTAATCGCCCCTTCCACCTCTCCTTCCCCCTCTGGAACCTCCGCGGCCATCACCACCCCATCCGGGCTACAGATCACCACGCCGAGGACTCCTTCGATCGAACGGAGGCGAGCGATCCATTCTGAGGGGGAAGGAATCGCCGCGCTGGCCGCATCCGCGGAACGAGCGGCCTGGCGCATGCCCTCCAGCAAGAGCTCCTGCCAGGGACGATACAGAGTGCGCTCGGGGCTGCGGACCTCATCTTCCAGTGTGAACTGTCCCTCCGTCCATCCCAGCAATCGCCACAACGCGGGCTCCCCCTTGAGATCCCCGCAAACCGCATGGACGATCTCGCCATCGGAGAAATAGATCTCGCCCTCCCATTCGCCATGCCGGAGTCGAAGCCGCGCCGAGGCGCGAGATCGGCATCCGGTTTCGATCAGCGCGGCCAGCGGGATCTCCCGCAAGCTCCCGGTGGTTGCCATCGCTTCCTCCTCACTCCCATCCCCACGGGCAATCGTCCAGCGGGAGAAGGTCAAGGCGCTCGCCCCGATCGCTCCGGATGGAGACAGCAAAGCGGAAGCTCCGACCCAGGTGATCCCTCATCCCCTATGGAAGCCTCGGAGCTCACGGAGATGAGGACTTAGAGGTTGCAGAATGGAGGCCGTTTCCCCACCCCGACACGCCTCTCTATGCCCTGAGGGCTGGGCCTTACGGGATCACCGGCAGTTCCACAAGCCCGCATGGGGTCGGCTCCTTCCCTTCCCACTCCTTGCGCTGAGAAAAGAGGAAACAGGACATTTACGGTTTTTATTTTAAAACCGCATGCTCAAAAAGAAAAGTTATGGAACACGTTAGGCTGTCAGCGCTTTGCGTGGTCTAGCGGAGAACCGGTTCCCTCCTTCCCATCAATCCCGGGGCTACGGGTGGATCGTCCCCAAGCGCGGGGAAGGCAGCCGGGAGGCCCTGGGTACCCCTGCCCCGATGGCCGCCCCTGGCGCAAATTTTACTACAATCATAGGCGACCTCTGAAGGGAGGCCTGGTGATGAACCTGCAGCGATACGAACATCTCAGCGGGGAAGAAGCGCGGCGGATTCTGGAGGCGCGCCGTTTGGCGATCCTGCCCATCGGGGCCATCGAAGCCCACGGACCTCATCTCCCGGTCGGCACCGATAACCTGCTGGCCCAGGCGATCGCCGAACGGGTGGCGGAACAGGTGGAGGGCGTGCTGCTGCCCCTGATCCCCTACGGTCAGGTTTGGTCCCTTCAGGATTTCCCTGGATCCCTCTCGATCTCCAGCGAGACGCTGACCCATCTTCTGGTGGAGCTGGGGCTGAGCCTTCAACGGCAGGGTGCGGCGCTGCTGGCGGTGATCAATGGCCACATCGGCAACGGGGCTGCTCTCCAGGCCGCCGCCCGCCGTCTCCACCAGCTAAAGGGCCCGGTAATGTATGTCTTCACCTATCCCGGGATCGGCGAGGCTGCTTTGCGGATCTGTTCCTCCCGCCCCCTGCCTGGCGGCTACTTCCATGCCGACGAAATTGAGACCTCCCTCGTTCTGCATATCGCCCCGGAGCAAGTGCGTCGAGATCGGATGATCCGCGAGGAGCCTCAGCTCCCCCCCGACTTTCTCTACCGCCCGGTCCCTTGGACGGAGATCACCCGCACCGGCATCCTCGGCGATCCCACCCCCGCCACTGCGGAGAAGGGGAAGGCCCTCCTCGAGGCCATTGTGAGGCAGATCGTATCCGTCCTCCGCTTCGCCCTGCAGCGACTCGGATGAAAGCAGAGGGGCCAGCTCCCCAGAGCTGGCCCCTCTCCATGCTTCCTGCTCTTCGGGAGCCATCAGCGTCCCAGGATTCGACCGATGAGGGCGATCAGCAGAGGCCAGAGCACATAGTCCGTGTCCGAAGCCCAGCTGAAGAAATCGCCGATGGCAAACCCCAGCACCGGCCACATCAGCGCCTGGCCCACGCCCATCAGCACCCCGGCGACCACACCCCCCAGGATGGCACCTGGGATCCCCCAGTATTTATTCCCATACACGCCGGCGGTGGCCCCATGGAACCATACCGACATCGTGGGAGCGAAGATAAAGAATGGATAGCGGGCTCCGGCAAAGATAAGGGAAACCAGGACCATCATCAGCATCCCGATCAGGCCTCCGTAAGCCATGGAGACCTGACCGTAAGGGAAGAAGAGCGGGCAATCCAAGGCGGGGATAGCCCCGGGGACAATGCGCTCAGCAATGCCCTTGAAAGAAGGAATGAGCTCCGCGATGATCATTCGCACACCCATGATCAGGATGGCGAAGCCAGCGGCGAAGTTCAAAGCCTGCAGTAGGACCCAGATGATGGGATGCTTGCCCGCTTTGGCGGCCGCTTCCACTACGAAGCTCACGTTCAGAGCGGCCATAATGAGATAAACCACCAGGAAGGTGGCCGCCATCAGCAACATGGGCTCCCGCAACCACTCCAGCGCTCGCGGGAAGCGAAGGGCCTCCATGTCCCCTATGCGCTGCTTCCCTCCCCTTGAAAACAGGCGCGCCAGCCATGCCGTAACCAGCACGGTCAGGGAGGAAGAGTGGCCCAGGACGAACCCGCTGCCCTCATTCACGAAGAGATCAAAGCGATGGGTGTACCAGGGCTGGATCGTCTGATAAAGGCCGGTGAACAGGCTGGCCACAATCACCAGGGCGGCCCCCTCCAGCCCCATGGCATACCGGAAAGCGGAAACGAAGATCACCGCGTTCCAGAAGATCAGGTGACCGGTGAGGTATATATACTTAAATCCCAGTCCGCCGAAGAGTCGGGTGAGAAGCACATTGATGAGGAAAGCGAAGAGCATCACCAGACCAATCTGGATCCCGAGCTCGCTGATGATCTTCTGGGTTCCGATCTGAATCTGAACCGGCGGCAGGCCTAGGGTCTTCCCGGCCAACTCCCCGAGCGGGAGCAGCGCCTGGACCATCAGGTTGACCCCCGCCAGGAGGATCAGCAACCCGATGGCCGTCTTGAGGGTTCCGGAGATCGTGCGCTCGACCCGTTCCCGGAGCAGGAGGAAACCCAGCAGAGCGATCAGCCCCAGGAACAGGGACGGCTCCTGCATGAATTTCTGAATAAATTCCAGAATAGCGCGCAAGGTCTCCATGGTCACCTCCTATAGGGGATCCTGAAGGATGGAACGCAAATACTCCTTCCACTCCTCGGGGGTGCCCAGGCGCGCAGCCGCTTGCGTGAGATCCCCGGCCCGCGCCAGCACGTTCGCCAGCTGACGCAGCAGATCGATGTGCGCCGATCGATCCGGAGAGGCGAAAGCGATCAGAACACGAACGGGATCATTATGGGAGCCAAACCAGACCCCCTCCCGAACCACCACCAAGGAAAGACCCAGGCCCTTCGCCCCATCCTCCGGACGGGCGTGGGGAATGGCTATGCCGGGAGCGATAGCGATATATGGGCCGAGCTCCTGGCAGGTTCGGATCATCTGCTCCACATACGAAGGGGCAACCAGGCCATCGGCAGTCAGGAGCTCCCCGCTGATCCGGACCGCCTCCACCCACTCGCCCACCCGCTCCAGAATACGGATGCGCCCGTCCAGGGCCTCCAGGAAATCCAACGCGTTATCCCTCCAGCCGCCGCACAGCGGCCAACAGCTTCTCCTGGATCTCGGCCTTGTTCCCGTAGTTCGTAACCGCTACGATTTCCCGCGCCCGGGCCCGCTGGCGAAACATCTCAGCCAGATCTGGACCGGTGACAAGGATGTCGGCGGTGATGGTGGGCGCGAGAGTAGCATCCGCCGTCTCCACGACCGCGGGGATGCCTGCCTTCCTGAGGATCTCCTCCACCGTCATCTTCAGGTAGAGGGCTGTCCCGGTCCCCAGTCCGCAAGCCGCCACGACCCGAATCGATGGCTTCCCGCTCACCGCTCACCCCCTCCTACTCGCGCTGGAGATCCCAACATCCCCTTATCCCGACTACACCCTCCCATCTATACGATGGCAAGGGCGCGCGCCGGATTGTGGATCAGAAGGTCTTGGATCACCTCCTCGGCCACCCCCTCTGAACGCAGCCACGGGACAAAACGCCACAGGATATAGGTGAGCCCCGGGCCGCCCCCCATTCCATAACTGGGCCAATAGGATTTCCGAGCCATGTCCCCGCCCAGCAGGATCTGCTTCCCGTAACCCTCGGCGATCAGCCGCCGGATGAACTCGATCCGGAGGCGATCCGGGGCGTATTTTTCCTTGCCGATCTGGTCATAGCCTAAATAAACTCCCGCGCGGGCGAGGGCCAGGTGATACTCCCACTCCATCCGACGATCGACATGGCCGATGATCACCCGGGCCGGATCCACCCCCTCGGACCGCAGGAGAGCCACCTGCTCCAGGCCCATCGTGCCCGCCTCGGTATGGGTGGAGATCGGGGCGCCTGTGAGGCGATGGGCAAGAGCGGCGGCCCGAAAAACTTTCTCCTCGTTCGGCGTGATGCGATTCAGGCTGCTGCCGGCCTTAATGACGCCGGCACGGATCCCTGTCCCGTCAATGCCCTCCACGATCTCCCGCACGAACCGCTCGGCCAACTCGTGAACGGAACGACCCTCCACCCAGGGGCCGGAGAAGGCTTCCTTGTGATGACCGGTAGCGGCGATGAGATGCACGCCAGCTGCCTGAGAGATCCGATACAGGGCTTGGACATCGCGGCCGTAGTCAGGCGGGGACATCTCCACCAGCGCCTGTCCGCCCGCTTCCCGGAACCAGCGCAGCTCCCGGATGGCGACATCCTCGCGATCCAGAATGAGATCCGAGTCCTCTACCGGAGGCCGGCAGAAGATATGCTCATGGGCGTAACAAATCCCCAGGGATTCCGGCGGGATATCCCCAGCCACTGTGCGGATGACCGCCACGGCTTCCCTCCTGGTCACGGCCTCACACTGAAGTTCACGACAAGATAGCGGCCAGGCCTCCCGTTGTCGCCTCCCAAGCGAGGGCCAAAGCCTCTCGGGCCCTGCGAACCAATTCCTCTTTCTTTCCCTCGCGAATCAGCTGACGATCCGCCAGCCAGGTGCCGGCGCAGGCAAGCACGTTGGGCAAGCGCAGGTAATCGAGGAGATTTCCCACCCGGATCCCTCCCGTGGGGATAAAGCGGGCGTGCGGGAAGACCGACGCCAGGGCTTCAAGGACCTGCACCCCACCCATAGCCTCCGCCGGGAAGAATTTGAACACCTCCCATCCCTGCCGCCATGCGGCCATGATCTCAGTGGGAGTCGCCACCCCTGGGATCAGGAGAACTCCATGCTCACGGCACCAACCGCCCAGCTCCGCCTCCCACCCCGGGGAGACCAGAAACTCCGCACCCGCCGCCACCGCCTCCTCGGCCTGCTCTGGGGAGAGAATCGTCCCCGCACCGATCCGCATGAGTGGATAGGCTCGCCGCAGGTATCGGATCACCTCCGGGGCCGCCGAAGTGCGAAAGGTGACCTCCAGCGCCGGGATCCCTGCCTCTTGCATGGCAGCTGCCAGGACGCGAGCTTCCTCTTCGTTTTCTAGGACCGCCACGGGGATCACCCGCGCCCGGGCGAAGGCCTCCAGGACCTTCCCGAACCGCTCCACCATCGCGCGGCCGTTCCTCCTTGCGCTCATGGGGATCCTCGAATATGGAGATTCAGCGCTTCCGTAGCCGCCCCTTTATCCGTGATCAGGATATCGATCAGGCCGCTGCGCAGAGCCGCCAGGATCGCCTGCGCCTTCACCAGACCACCGGCCACTGCGATCACACACGGAATACGGCGGATGTCCTCCAGGGTCAGGCCGATCGTCCTCCGATCGAAAGGCGTGCTCACCGGGCGACCCCTTAGATCCAGATACCGCGCGCAAATGTAGCCCACTGCGCCATGCCGACGCAGCTCGGCCAGATCCTCGTTGGACAGATATCCGGCGCGCTTCAAAGAGGAGGCCTCTGTATGAGTCGTCCCGATGCCGACCAGCAACAGGTCCGCCCCTCGGGCCAGATCCAGGACTTCCTTGATAGATCGCTCCTCCAGCAGACGCTGGGCGACCTCCTCGCGCTCCACCATCACCGGGGCATGCAAGTAATACCCCTGAGCCCCCAGGGTCTCCGCCAGCTTGCGGACGATAGAGGGGCTGTCACACGGCTGGCGCCCTCCCAGCGCCCCCAGGCACTGGACGATCCGCAGCCGTGGATAGGACGAGGAAGGAAGGGCTTGCACCACCTCCCACAGGGTGACTCCCCACGTGACAGCCACCGTCATTCCATCTCGGAGGTGGGGAAGCAGCTCCAGAGCGGCCAGCCGGCCGAGCTGGCCCAACAGCTCCTGATAGGAGGAGTTCTCCACATCCAGCACGCGAGCGCCCTGCAGGGAGAAGGCTTCCATAAGGCGGCTTTCCAAGGAGGGAACGGTTTTCACCGGCCATTGGATGTGGATCTGAACGATGCGCCTGCGCCGCGCCTCACTGAGGAGACGGGAGACCATCGAACGGCTCAGCCTCAGCCGCCGGGCGATGCGACCTTGATCCCAGCCGCGTTGATAATACAGGCTGGCTACGTAGGCCAGAAGCTCCTCACGGGTCGGAAATGGGTAGGACGTCTTCCGCGGCATCTCTACCCCGCATACGAAGAGAGAACTCCAAGCCCACCTGGAGGGCTCCCATCCCTTCTCCCACTTTGAGCAAATGTGCACTTCTTTCAATTTCGTTCGAAATGATTGTAAACTGAATTCCCTCGCATGTCAACCCCTTTGGCTTATCCGGGGCAAGACCGGTCAGGGGCGAGCAACCCGGAAGGCGCGCTGGAAGGCCGTTGAGCGGCTCGCTTGGGATCCCCCATCCGCTTCAAAGAGAGGCGGGGCGCGCCGATCCCTCCGATCCAGGAGCCGATCCCCACGATGGGCCATGATGGCGGGCCCATGCGCGCCGCCAGGCACCCGCCAGTCCATGGGGAAAAGCCAGCACCACCATCACATAGAAAAGGCCGAACAGCAAGAACCAAAGAGGACCGAACACCCGGTTAAACAGATAACCGGCGAGCTCCAATAGCGCCGCGCCGAATATGGGGCCGCTTAAGGTTCCCACTCCGCCCACCAGGGTCATCAGCAGGGCCTGGATCGTGGTGTTAACGCTCAACAGCGAAGGCGTGGCGTTTTTGTTGAACAAAGCGTTCAACGCCCCTGCCAGCGCAGCCAACGTCCCGGAGCACATAAAGGCCAGCAGTCGGAAAGCCAGAGGGGAATACCCCAACGCGATGGCGCGCTCTTCGTTCTCCCGCAACGCGATCCAGACCCGGCCGGTTGGGGAATCCACCAGACGACGTGCCAGGAAATAGGCTCCCAGCATAAAAACCATGGCCAAATAGTAGAACCGCAGTCGGTGCTCCGCAGGGTCCAGCCAAGCCGGAACAGGGATGCCCTGAAGACCGTCCTCGGCTCCTGTGTATTGCCGGAAATCGGTCGCTTCGCTCAGAATAAAGGCGGCCTGGGCTAACGCCAGGGTCACCATCGCCAGATACACCCCTCGTACTCGTAGGGAGAGGGCGCCGACCAGCCCGCTGATCCCCAGGGCGAAAAGCGTGACCGCGAGCATGGCGACCAGCAAAGAGGCCTGGAAATGTTTGAGCAGAATGCCAATGATGTAGGATCCACCGCCGAAGAACAGGGCATGGCCAAAGGAGAGGATCCCAGTGTAACCCATCAGGAGATCATAGCTCAGCGCGTAAACGGCCATAAGATAAACACGGATGAACAGGCCTTGAAGAAATCGAGGCCAGCCGGCCTCCGGGGGCTCGCCCCATATCCCACTTAGCAAGAATGGCAACCCGGCCAGGAAGATCAGACCGGCCAGCCCGACCCCGTGCCGCCGAATCCACAAGCGGAAAACAGATCCTCGCGAGAGGATCTCTTGATGGATTCCGGTGCGTTCCATCCCCATCATCCTCTTCGACGAAGGATTGGACCGTCGTCCTGAGGAACGTTGCGGTTTTCCGGGCAGATTTCGGATCTCTGAGATCCTCTATGGGGTCCTGGCAGGCGGAGCCAGGATTTAAGGGCGTTGGAAGAACGTTCGGCCCCTGATCTTTATCCCGTTTTCTGTCCAAACAGCCCGCTGGGGCGGAGCAGAAGGATCACGGCCATGAGCAGCACGGTGGAGGCGCGGGCGATGGCTGGAGAAAAGCGAATGGCCTCCGTCAGGCCTGGGAGGGTGATCCCTACCGTGACCAGGTAATCTCCGAAAGCTCGCGCGAGGCCAACGAGAAAGGCGCCCACCGCTGCGCCGCCGTAATGCCCCATGCCCCCGATGATGACGGCGATGAAGGCCTGAAGCAGGAACTCCAGCCCCATCGCCGGGCTCAGGCCCAGGAACGGAGTGGCCACCACACCGCCCAGAGCCGCCAGGGCCGACCCCATGGCGAACACGCCGGTGAAAAGCCGCCGCACCGGGATCCCCAGGGCCTCCACCATTTCTCGATCCTCCACCGCAGCTCGCACCGCGATGCCGATGCGGGTCCAGCGCAACAACAGGCCGATCCCTGCCCACATCGCGGCCCCTACCCCGATGATCAACAACCGATAAGTGGGAAAAGGGCGCCCCAGCACGTTCAAGGAGGCGCATCCCTGACGCAGCCATTCCTCAACCGATGACGCCAGACACGGCGCAGCGAAGAGAGAGGGCCGAGGCAACGGAGCATAGTTTCCAGGCCCCCAGACCACCCGCACCAGTTCCGTGCCCACGTAAGACAGGCCAAGCGTCAGGAGAACTTGATAGATGGGGCGGGCGTAAAGGGGACGGATCAGCGTGGCTTCCATCCAAGCACCCAGGGCGCCGCCCGCCAGAGCGCCTGTCCAGATCGCCAGGAGGAATCGGAGATCTGTCGGGCTTTCCAAGATCCAGCGCTCGATCTGCTCCCGACCACTCAGCATCAGAACGCCCAGCAACAGCAGGCCGGCTGGCGCCCCCCAGGCTCGGTAGCGGTCTCCCGAGCGCGTTCGCCTCATCCCCCATCCACCGCACAATCCGGCCACCATCATGGCGGCCATCCGGGCGAAGACCAGACCCAGCGGCTCCTGCGCAAGGGGAGTGGGGATCGCCCCTCCGGGCACTGTGCTCCCGAATGCGACTAGCTTCCCCAGGTTGTGATTCCAGAAAGCCATGGCCCCAAACCCAACCAGGCCGAATCCGGAGAGGGCGCGAGGCATCGGCAGCCGGCCTGACAGGATCCGCCCGCCCTCGATCCCCGCGCCCAGAGCCAGGAACAAAGGAGCCACATTGAGCAACAAGCGAGGGTTCTGATAAACAGTCCAGCCGAGGTAAGCTCCCAGCATGAACAGCGTGCCATGAGCGAAATTAATAACATCCATCAGCCCAAAGATGAGGGAGAGGCCGGCGGCGACGAGAAAGAACAGGGCAGCCAGGGTAAGGCCGGAGAGCACAATAGAGGCCCATACAGGCAAGGGAAGGAAAAAGGCGGGGAGTCCGATGAGGGCAAGAAGGATCAACCCCATCGCCCATATCCCCTTCATGCCATCACCCCCAGATAGCGCTGGAGCCCCTCGCGGTCCATGAGGAGCTCGGTCATCGGCCCACTGCGCACCACCCGTCCGTCCTCCATCAGGATGTAACGATCCGCCAGGTGATGAATGGCATAAAAGTTCTGCTCCACGAGGAGAATGGGCATCTCCTCGCGCAATCGGTGAATGGTTGCCATCACCTGCTCCACCAGCATAGGAGCTAGGCCCTCGCTGGGCTCATCGATGAGAAGAATACGGTTGTCCGGAACAAGGGCCCGAGCGATGGCCAACATCTGCTGCTGCCCACCGGAAAGAAGGCCGGCAGGTTTCTTCAGATTGCCTTTCAGATCCGGGAAAAGATGGAAAATCCAATCCGCCTTTCGAGCCAGATCCCCCCGGCGCCGCTCCGCCAGCCTCAGGTTTTCTTCCACCGTGAGACTGCGAAAGATCGCCCGATGTTCCGGCACGTAGCCGATGCCCAAGGCGGCGATCTCATAGGTCGGGCGCCCCCGGAGCTCCTCCCCCAGGAACCGGATGCTTCCTCGCACAGCCGGCCAAAGCCCCATGATCGTGCGCAGGGTGGTGGTTTTCCCTGCGCCATTCCGACCCAGCAAGGCGGTCAGGCTGCCCTCCTCCACCGCGAAAGAGACCCCTTTCAGGATGTGGAAGGACCCGATAAATGTGTGAACGTCCCTCAATTCGAGGACGGCATCCATGCCCGTTCCCCCAGATAGGCTCGCTGAACGGCCTCATCGCGGGCGATCTCCTCCGGAGCGCCCTCGGCCAGCACACGTCCGTGATGGAGGACGGTCACCCGATGGGCCAGGCGCATCACCAGATCGATCTTGTGTTCGATCAGCAGGATCGTCCGCCCTCCCCGCTGATGGATCTCTTCAATCAGGCGGATCAGGCGAGGGATCTGCTCTATGGCCATCCCGGCTGCCGGCTCATCCAGCAGCATGAGCTGAGGCTCCTGAGCCAGCACCATGGCGATCTCCAGCCAGCGGCGATGCCCATGGGGGAGCGCGCGGGCGGGAAGATCGGCCAGCTCCGCCATGCCGATCTCATGCAGCACGGCCCAGGCTCGATCCAGATAACGATGGAGGCGGGCCGCCGGAACCCAGAAACGGAAGTTATCGGGCCCCCGGGCCTGGGCGGCCAAGCGCACATTCTCCAGAACGCTCAGGTTGGGGAAAACATGGATGAGCTGATAGGCCCGGCCGATCCCGAGATGCACCCGATGATAAGGGGGGAGATCGGTGATATCTTTCCCTCGGTAGAAGATACGGCCTGCCGTTGGGCGCATGCTTCCCCCGATCAGGTTGAAGAGGGTGGACTTGCCCGCCCCGTTCGGCCCAATGAGGGCATGGATCGTGCCGGCCTCCACCCGCAGGTCTACCTGATCGACCGCCCGCAGCCCTCCAAAGTTTTTCGTCAACCCGCGGGTCTCCAGGAGGGTCTCCCCATACATCTTTTTCCTCCCTTGCCGCTCCGGGTCTCTTTTAAAACTCCCATTCATCACGATGAGATCGACCTCCCTGGCCCTCATCGGAAGGCGATAGGGAGTCGCTCTCCGGCCGCCCTCTCAGAGCGAACATGTCGGCCTTCGCTTGCCGAACTCCCCTCTTGCCTTTATGCTGGAAAAGAGTTGGTCCCGGTGAGGGCGGGCAGCATCCCACGCCCCCCGCTGCCCGCCCCTCACCCCTCAGGATTTCGGGCACCGATCTTTGTAAGTTCCCTCCAGCATGCACGGCGGCGCGGTCTCCTCCGGTGAAAACTCCTGGATCAGCTCGAAGAACCGGAACTGGGGATCCTTGGGGTCCTTCAGGCGGACCAGATACATCGGCTGCAGGGCGACGTGGTCGTAGGGGCGGATGATGTAAGTGCCCTTCGGACCTTGGAAGGTCATGCCCTCGAAGACAGGGATCAAGGCCTCCGCCCGGGCATCACCGTTGGTTTTCTTCAACCCCTCGACCACCATGATCGCCGCGGCCATGCCACCTGCGGTGAAGAGATCGGGCGGCGTCCCGAACTTCTCCTGGTGACGCTTCACTAGCCAGTCGTTGACCGGGTTCTTGGGCAGCGTGTAGTGATAGACACTCACACCGACCGATCCCACTGCGAAGGCATAGCCGGAGGCGATGCTCTGGTTGTCTCCCATCCCGGTGGCCACTGTCATCTTCTGGAAAACCCCAAGGTCCTGCATCTGCTGGAAAAGCGGCACGAAGCCTGCGCCGGCCCAAGTCACGATAAGGACCTCCGCTTTGGCATCCAGTACCCGCTGAAGGTAGGGGGTGAAATCCGTGGTCTCCAGCGGGATGAAGATCGCCCCCGCGCCCTCCGGGGTGTCGTTGATGGGGAAACGGCCGCCCAGGCTTTTGACCACATTGTAGAAGGCGAGAGCGGAGCCATGGCCGAAGGCGTAGTCGGGAGCGATCTGCACGAAGGTCCTGCCCATCCCAATCAGCGCCTTGCCCATTGTCAGCGCATCCTGCACGCTGGTCCGGCTGGTCCGGAACGTGTAGGGGTTGAAATTCTTCCCGGTGATATCCGGGCTGGCGGCCGGCTCGGCGATCAGGATGACCTTATGCTCCTCGGCCACCTTCTGGACCGCCAGGGTGACGCCGGAGCTGGGGGCCCCAACCAGGATCTCCACGCCCTCGGCCTCGATGAGCTCACGGGCCTGCGCCACCCCTTTCTCTGGATCGCTGGCGTTGTCCCGAACGATCACCTGGATCGGTCGGCCGGCCACTTCCATGGTTCCATTGGTGGCATACTCCAGACCCAGCATGAAGCCGTTCTCCAGCATCGGGCCATAGAGGGCCAGGGAGCCGGAGCGATCGGTGAGCAGACCGATCTTCAACGGCTGGCCAGGCTTGGGGGAGGGAGGAGGAGCGGCCGTCGGCGTGGCCGGAACTGGCACGGCTGTCGGCGTGGGCGATGGCGTCGCCGGCGCCGCGCACGCCCCGGCCAGCAATAAAAAGATCAGCCATCCCATCACCCAGCGACGGTTCATCGGTCACCTCCGGATAGAGAATTCACGGATCATCGGCATGGCGCCGAGGATCGCCTTTCGAAACCAAAACGGTAGCCTCCCCACGCAGCACCTCCTCGCCGTGCTGATTGAGGCAGCGCGTCGCCAGGGTCACGATCGGCTTATCCTCTCGGATATCGACCACCTCCACCACGGCGGTGATGGTATCGCCCGGGTAGACCGGTCGGCGGAACTCCAGGGTCTGGCGAAGATAGATCGTCCCCGGTCCCGGCAACATCCGACCCAGGACGGCGGAGATCAACCCGGCCACCAGCATCCCGTGGACGACGGGTCGGCCGAAACGGGTGTTGCGAGCGAACGCCTCGTCCAGATGCAACGGGTTGTCATCCCCGGTCAGGGCGGCGAAGGCCTCTACATCTGCACGGGTGATGGTTTTCGTCCAAGAGGCGGTCGAACCCACGCGGAGCTCAACCATAGGGGCCTCCCCATCGGATCACCGTGGCGCCCCAGGAGTATCCTGTGCCCGCGCTCAGCAGCACCACCACATCGCCGTTTCGCAGGCGCCCCTCTTCCCGAGCGAGGTAAAGCCCGAGCAAAGGGTCGGCAGCGGAAAGATGGCCATAATCCGCAAGATAGACAGCCTGAGATTCCTGCAGCCTGAGCGCGGAGAGCAAGGCCTCGAAAAGGGAGCGTTTGGTGTGCAGGGGGATCAGGAAATCTGGGCCATGGCATCCGCTGCGGGCGATGGCCTCCCGGACCACTCCCACAAAATGCTCCAGAGTGATGGGGTCCAGCATCGCTTTCATCCGGGCGGGATCCGTCACATCGAAAAAATGCAGCCGCCGGTCCACCGTTTCATGGCTGGGGGGGAGCACCGAGCCCCCGGCTGGGACGCGAACGAAATCAGCGAAGCGGCCATCCGTGAACAGGGCGGATTCCAGAACCAAGTTGAAGGGATGGCCGCGCTGGAGCAGACAAGCCGCTGCCCCATCGCCGAAGTTGAACATGAAGCGGGCGCGATGGTTGGTGTAATCCAGCAACATGGACTCGTTGGAGGCAGCTACCAGCAGAACGCGACGTAGGGAGGGATCGGCCAGCATCATGCTTCGGGCTGCTTTCATGGCGAAGGGAAGCCCTGCGGAGGTCCCGCAAATTTCGAAGGCATAGGCCCGATGGGCCCCCAGCAACGCCTGGATGCGAGGCGCAGCCAGCCACACATAATAATCCTTATGCATGCTCCCGAAGTAAATCAGGGCATCCACCTCCTGGGGTGGAACTCCAGCCTCCTCAAGGGCGCGCCGGCCAGCCTCAGCGGCCATCATGGAGGCTGTCTCCCCCTTTCCGGTCACATCCGCAATATGTTTCTGATTCAGCCCGAACTTGGTTCGGATGATCTCGACCGGGATGCCCGAGGCCGCTGCCAGCTCCTCCGCGGTCATCACCCGCTCCGGGAGATAGACGCCCAGCCCGGCGATGCCGATCGTTGTCATGGCCATCCTCCGTGACCAAGGAAATATCCCCCGCTGTCATTCTCTCCGGAGCGCTCAGGCTCATCCGGCTTGCCCCCTTAAGAAGGCGTGGAGGATCTCCCGAAAGATCCCCGGCTGCTCCAGATAAGGCGTATGCCCGGCGGCTGGGATCACCTCCTCCCGATATGGGCCTCCCCCAGCCCGATAACGCTCCAGAACTGCCCGGGTCTGAGCGACCATCGGCTGAGGCGGGAAGATCGTTTCTCCTGGCCACCCCGGTATCACCCCCAGCATGCCCAGGTAGCCGAAATCAAAGAGCGAGGTATCGGAAACGATGGTGTCTTCCGCCCCACGAACCCAAAGGATCGGGGGTTTGGATGCGATCACGGCCATGGCGCTCAGGTTGCAATACTTCGGGCTCATCGCGTTGTTCACCCCTCGGGTTCCCGGAGCCACCCTTGGCCAGTTCGTGGAGACCTGGAAATCACCGGGGTAGTTCTCCTCGCCCACCGCGGTGCGCACCATAGCTTCCACCAGGATGTCCTCCCGAGGGTGAAGGAAAGGAGCTTTCCCATAAAAAGCACGAAGCACCCGGCGCGGGGAGAAATCGCTCTCCTCGCTTCGATCGCCCGCCGCCAGCCGGCGCACGAACTCGGGGTTGGCCGTGCCGCCACCCGAGCCCGCATAGTCCGGCCAGCATGGCGTGCCCTCTAGATCCTTTGTGCCACCAAACCCAAAGGGCGAGAGCGGGTCGACCAGCGTGAGAGAGAGGATCCGCTCCGCGTGATCGATAGCGTATTGCATGGCGATTCCCCCTCCCATCGAGTGACCGATCAGGTGGAAACGCGTCAGGCCAAGGGCCTCCACCAGCGCATGCAGGTCATCGCTGAAATCTCGAAGTCCGCGCGTGGCATCCACTGGGCGCCGCTCCGATTCCCCGTAACCCCGCAGGTCGGGGGCGATCGCCCAAAATCCAGCAGGGAGAGCCAGCATCGTCTCCTCCCAGAATGTTGCGGAGGAAACGTTCCCATGGATGAAGACGACCGGCTCGCCATCCGGCGGGCCGGCGAAGAGGACATGGAAATTCAAACGGGAAGTCCTCATCAGCTCACAGTGGATCCCTTCGAGATGAGGCATTCGCATCGGCGCCTCCATAGGTGAGAGGGGCATCCTCACGCCTTCTTCAGCGAGCCGTCCAGCCCAGATCGATGGTCCAGACCGCGCCGGTGACCGCGGACGCCTCCTCCGAGCACAGGAAGGCGACCAGCGCCGCCACCTCTTCCGGCTCGATCAGCCGGCGGATGGCTGCCGGCTCCAGCATGACCTTCTCCACCACCTCCTGCGGGGAAAGCCCAAGCGTCCGCGCCTGGTCCTGAATCTGATTCTCAACGAGCGGGGTGCGTACATACGCGGGGCAAATGGCGTTCACGGTGATGCCGTAAGGGCCGCCCTCCAACGCCGCGACGCGGGTGAGGCCGATCAGGCCGTGCTTGGCGGCCACATAGGCGCTCTTGAAGGGCGAGGCCACCAGGCCGTGGATGGAGGCAATGTTCACGATACGCCCCCAGTGCTGTGCTTTCATGACCGGCCATGCGTATTTGGTGAGCCGAAAAGGGGCAGTGAGCATCACCGCCAGCATCGCCTCCCACATATCCTCGGGGAAATCTTCAATGGGGTCGATATGCTGGAAGCCCGCGTTGTTAACCAGGATGTGAAGGGCTCCGAAGCGCTCCAGGATCTCCGCGATGAGGCGACAGCAATCCTCTCGGCGGCGCAGATCGGCATGGAGAAAGAGACCCTCGATGGATTGGGCCACCGCCCGCCCCTGCTCCACCTGGACGTCCGCTACCACCACCGTATCCCCTTCCCGGGCCAGTCGCTCAGCGATGGCTCGCCCGATTCCGCTCGCCGCTCCGGTCACCAACGCCACCCGCCCCATCAGGCCCCCCCGCGCAGGCTACCGCCCATACTGCTGCCGAAGGGCGGTCTTATCGATCTTCCCCGCCCCGGTCTTCGGTAGCTCCTCCACGAAGACAATGGATTTCGGGACCTTATAGCCCGCCAGCCGGGCCCGCAGATAGGCCATCAGCTCCTCTGCGGTCAGGGTGCTCCCAGACCGCCGCACGACGATCGCCCGCCCCACCTCCCCCCACTCTGGATCCGGCACCCCGATCAGGGCTGCCTCCACCACATCCGGATGGCCCAGCATCGCGCTTTCCACTTCAGCCGGATAAATGTTCTCTCCCCCGGAGATGATCACCTCCTTGATCCGACCGACGATGTAAAAATCCCCCTCCTCATCAAACATCGCCAGATCCCCTGTTCGCAACCAGCCCCCCACCAGGGTCCGAGCGGTCTCCTCCGGCCGGTTCCAGTAGCCCGGGATCACATGGGGGCCACGGATCCACAACTCCCCCGGCTCCCCCGGCCCGACCTCCTGGCCATCCCGGGTCACCCGAACCTCGACGTGGAAGAGCGGGCTTCCGACAGAGCCCGGCTTGCGGCGAGTTTTCTCATCCGGCAGCCAAAAGTTGTTCGGGCCAGCCTCCGTCAACCCGTAGCCGGTTTTGAAGGGCACTCCCTTCTCGAAGAAGTGCTCGAAGACCGGCATCGGACATGGAGCGCCGCCGCTGATCACGATCCGACAGCGGGAGAAGTCGGCCTGCTTCCACCGCGGATGCTGCTGCAGGCGGATGAACATCGTAGGCACGCCGAACAAGAGCGTGACCGGCTCCCGCTCCAATAGATCGAACACCTGATCGGGCTCGAAGGCTGTGCAAAGAACGGAGGCGCCGCCGATATGAACCAGAGGGGTGGTGAAAACGTTGAGGCCGCCGGTATGAAAGAGGGGAGCGTTCAGAATCGCGAGATCATCGGGGCGAAGCCCCCAGCTCATCACCGTGTTGACCGCGTTCCAGGTGATCGTGCCGTAAGTCAGAATCGCCGCCTTCGGCAGGCCCGTCGTCCCCCCGGTATAGCACAGCACCCACGGATCCTCCAGAGAAAGGGAGATCGGATCCGGCGGTCGATCCGAAGCCCGCGCCGTCAGCTCCCTCCACCGGCGATGCGCACCTCGGATCGGCTCGTCCAGGGCGACCATGGCCGAGATCGCTTCCTCCAGAGCCGCCGCCTTCTCCGCCAGATCCCCACTGTAGATCAAGACACGAGGAGGGATCTCCTGCACCATGGCCTGGAGCTCCGGGACGGCCAGCCGCACGTTCAGGGCCTGCATGATCACGCCAGTCTTGTTGCATGCGAAGAGCAGATCGAGGTATTCCAAACGGTTCGTAGAAAGGACCGCGAGGATGTCTCCCTTGCGCAGCCCCAGGGCGCTCAGGGCGTTCGCGGCCCGGTTGACCCGCCGGTTCCATTCCGCATAGGAGATTCGCCTTTCGGTGGAGGCATCGATCAACGCCACGTGGTTCGGGGAGAGCCAGGCCCGTTTCGCCAGCCAATCGACCGCTGGGATCATCCCCAAGGCTCCTCTCCTTTCAGGAAGGCGATGGCCGCGCGGTTGAATTCCTCCGCCCGCTCGAGGAAGAACAGATGACCAGACTCGGGGAAAAGGAGCAGATGGCTGCCCGGGATGCGCGCGTGCAGCCGTCGGGCGTTCTCCACCGGGACCACATGATCTTCCATCCCATGGGTGATGAGGACGGGCGCTCGGATCTCGTGGACACGGTCTTCCACGTTAAAGGCGATAGCGGCAGCCAGCTGGCGCTGGTAGGCGTAAAGCGGCTGTGGATGAGCGATCCGCCAGGCCACATACGCTTCAAGGGCTTCGGGGTGTTCACGGAGGAAACGCTCCGTCACGGAGATGGCCCACAGGCGCCGCAGATCAATCTCCGGATCCCCGGTTCGATCGGTGAAGACGGCCAGGCTTTCAGAAGGCATAGGGACCACATTGGGGCCGCCGAAGGAGGTGCAGCAAAGGACAAGACGGGCGAGCCGATGGGGATGCCGCAGGGCGAACATCTGGGCGATGAAGCCGCCCATCGAGGCCCCCACTAGGTGAGCCCGCTCTATCCCCAGGGCATCCATCAGGCTGGCTACATCGTCGGCCATCTGCTCGATCGTATAGGGGACATCCGGTTTATCCGACTGCCCAGCGCCCCGGTTATCGATGGCGATAGCTCGAAAATGCGCGGCGAAGGCAGGCAACTGGTGATGCCATAGATAATGGTCGCCGCCCAGGCCGGGGATAAAGATCACGGCCTCCCCATGGCCATGCTCCACATAGAAAAGGCGGATCTCATTCGCCTGTACGTGGGGCATCCGCCGCTCCTTTCCCTTCGGGCGGAAGCGCCATTCCATGGCGGATGAAGGCCATTGCGGTCTCCAGCACCTCTTCCGGAGGCTCCCGGTTCTCCCACAGCACCCATCGCATCCCCAACAGATGCGCGATCCCCATCAAACAATAGGCCAGCGTCTCGGGATCCATACGGCGGATCTGACCGGCTTCCATCGCTTGCGCCAGCCCCCGGGCATAACCTTCTGCCAGGCGCCGGTAGTATTCCCGATAGACTTCCTCATCCACGAACTGGCTTTCCAGGACGATGCGGTAGAGAAAGCGGTGCTGGAGGACGAAGCGGAAAAAGGCGCGATAACCTTCGCGTTCGATCTCCAGCCGATCCTGCAGGCCCGCCACGGCCCTCGCGATGAACTTGCGGAGCTCATGGCTCATATAGCGGACCAGGGCGCGGAAGATCTCCTCTTTGGAATCGAAATAGAGGTAAAAGGTGCCCTGGGCCACCCCAGCGCGGCGGACAATCTCCGCGATCGAAGCCCGGTGGAACCCCAGCTCCCCGAAGACCTCCTCCGCGGCCTCCAGCAGCCGGCGGCGGGTCTGCTCACCCCGAACCGTCACCGGTGCCCGCGCCATGTTCCCCCAGAATATGACAGATGAATCATCTTTCATGTTACTGGGCCGGGGGGATTTTGTCAAGTCCAGGCGGCCGATCGGACCGCACGGCAGAAATCTCCGGTATCATGGGGGTAAAGAGGGTCCATCTGGCTCCGCCCTGCGGAGCGTGGGAAGCGCTGAAGGAGGGCCTAGCGATGAGCCCAAGGGAGAGCATAGAACCCGGAGAGCCGGTGCGGGTGGCGGCCCAGGAGCTGCTCCGTCTGGCGATCGCATGGCTCGGCGCGGAGCGCGGCTGGATCGCTGTTCATCCTGGCTGGCTGGGAGCCGCGGAGGTGCTTCTGGCGGGAGAGAGAGAATCCGAGGCCATCGGGTCTCTCTTCATCCGCCAGTTCCCAGTGGAGGAAGCCGGTATGGAGATCGGCGAGCTGGGACTGATCTGGACTCGGGAGCCCGATGAAGCCCAGCAGGATCCCCGCGCGGTGTTGACCATCCTTCGGATGGCCGCCGCGCTCCTCCAGCTGGCCCGGGAGCAACAGGCCTCCCGCCGCCTGCTTCATGTGCAGGAACAGGAACTCTGCCGCATCATCCTGGACATCCACGACGGCCCGGTTCAAGAGATCTTCGCCGCCCTCTCCCAGATCCAGCTATTGCTGCGAGCCGGGCGGCTAAATCGGACAGCGCGCCGCCGTCTGGAGCAGGCGGCCCAGCTTCTGGAGCGCTCCCTCACGGAGATCCGCACTTTCATCGGCGCCTTCCGCCCTCCAGAGTTCGAACACCGCCCTCTGCTCGCCATGGTTCACGGCCTGATCCTTCAGCACGAGGTCTTCACCGGCCACGAGGTTCATCTGGAGGTGGAAGGACATCTCCCCACGCCTCCGCTTCCCGTGAAAATCGCCCTCTACCGGTTGCTCCAGGAGGCACTGAACAACGCGGCCCGCTACGCCGGCGTCGCCCATTACACCGTCCGGTTGCGCGGCGAGCCCCACGGGCTCTGGCTCGAGGTCCGGGACGAAGGCCATGGGTTCGAGCCGAAGCGCTATCTGGAAAACTCCTCCCCCGAAGCGACGCGCCACTTCGGGCTGCGGGGGATGCGGGATCGGGCGGAGCTGCTGGGCGGTCGCTTTGAGATCGAAAGCACCCCAGGCCGTGGAACCTCCATCCGGGTGTGGCTGCCATGTTGAAGGGAAAGAGTGGGGTTCCCCGTCGGATCCGGGTTGTGCTGGCCGATGATCACCCCTTGGTCCTGGAGGGCCTGCGGGCGATGCTCCGGGCGGAGGAGGATATGGAGGTGGTCGCGGCCGTGACGGACGGGGCAGAGCTGATCCCCATTGTGGAGCGCCATCGCCCGGACGTGGTGGTGCTGGATCTCCAGATGCCTGGCCTTTCCGGATGGGATTGCCTGGCGGCGATCCGCCGGGCCAGCCCGGGAACCCGCGTGCTCATCCTCACCGCCTTCGGGGACGGGGAGTTTATCCAGATGGCCATCGAGCGTGAGGCCGATGGCTTCGTGTTGAAGACGGAGCCGCCCCAGCAAACCCTCACCGCCATCCGGCAGGTCGCCCAGGGCCATCTGGTCTTCCCCCAGGCCGCGCGGCGCTGGCTCAGCCGTCGGAGCCCGGAGGGTCTGCTCGCCCTCACCGAACGGGAACGCGAGATCCTGGCCCTGGTGGCGGAGGGCATGAGTAACGCCCAAATCGCTCGACGCCTCGGCGTCGGGGTGTCCACCGTGAAGTTCCACCTGCAGAACATCTTCCAGAAGCTGGGCGTGCGCAACCGCACGGAGGCCGCCCGCTTCTACTTCACAGCCCGCTCCGGCCGGCTTCCCTCGGAGAAATCCTCCTAATCATCCCCTGCTTTCTGCCCGCCCGCAGCCCTTCGTCCGGACAGGATTGACCCCCACCGTTCGATGGGGAAGGCCTACCGCTTAGGCGAGCGGGGTGGCCCTTCCGTAGGCGCGACCTGACCCCTCGAAAGACCATTGTGGGAACCGAGGCCAGCGGATACGATGAGGACAACCATCCGGGAGGAAGTCCGAATGTATGCCGTGCTGAAAGGGATTGAGATCCAGGGATCGGTGGAGGAGCCCTTCACGGAGATCCTCACCCCGGAGGCGGTGGCCTTCGTCGCCGAGCTGGCCCGAGCCTTCGAGGAGGAGCGACAGCGCCTGCTGGCTCGACGCCGGGAGCGTTACGCCCGCCTGGTGGCCGGGGAACGCCCCGACTTCCCCCCCGAGACGCGGGCGATCCGCGAGGCGGACTGGCAGGTGGCCATGCCTCCGAAGGATCTGCGCTGCCGCTGGGTGGAGATCACCGGGCCCACGGATCGCAAGATGATCATCAACGCTCTCAACTCCGGCGCCCAGGTCTTCATGGCGGATTTCGAGGACGCCAACGTCCCGACCTGGGCGAACATGCTCCATGGACAACGAAACCTTCGAGATGCGGTGCGGCGAACCATCCGTTACGTCGCGCCCGATGGGCGGGAATACCGCCTCGCAGAGGAGACGGCCACGCTGATAGTGCGCCCGCGTGGTCTACATCTGAGCGAGCCCCGCATGCGCGTGGACGGCCGGCCGGTCGCCGGGGCGTTGTTCGACCTCGGGCTTTTCATCTTCCACAACGCTCGGGAGCTCCTGAACCGGGGAAGCGGCCCCTACCTCTACCTGCCCAAGCTGGAAGGTTACCTCGAGGCCCGCTTCTGGAACCAGGTCTGTGAGGCCGCAGAGGATCGACTGGATCTGCCCCGCGGCGCCATCCGTGTTTCAGTCCTCATCGAGCACATCCTGGCGGCCTTCGAGATGGAGGAGATTGTGTATGAGCTGCGGGAGCGGATCACGGCGCTGAACCTGGGACGGTGGGATTACATCTTCAGCATGATCAAAGCGTTCGCCCACGATCCGGCGATGGTCCTCCCTGACCGCAACCAGCTCACCGTGCCCCACACCCCCTTCCTGCGGGCCGCCGCTCAGCGATTGGTCCAGGTCGCCCATCGGCGGGGCGCCCACGCCATCGGCGGGATGTCCGCTTATATCCCTCGCCGGGACCCCATTGCCAACGAGCGGGCCTTCAGTGAGGTGCGGGCGGACAAAACTTGGGAGGTCGGGATGGGCTTCGACGGCGCTTGGGTGGCCCATCCAGGCCTCGTGCCGGTGGTCCGGGAGGTTTTCCGGGAAGCCCTGCAGGGACCGGACCAGCTTCATCGGATCCCGGAGGGTGAGGTGACGCCGGAGATGCTGCTACAGGTCCCCGAGGGTCCGATCACGGAAGGGGGGCTGCGGAACAACCTCTCCGTCGCGCTGCAATATCTCGGGGCCTGGCTGGCTGGCCGGGGGGCTGTCGCCATCTTCGACCGGATGGAGGACACCGCCACCGCTGAGATCGCCCGCTCCCAGATCTGGCAGTGGCGCCGCCACAGTGTCCACTTAGACGACGGACGAAAGGTAGATGGGACCCTCTACCGCATTCTTCGAGATGAGGAGATCGCTGCCCTCCAGCAAGGGAACCTGGAGGAAGGCCTCCGCCTCCAGGAAGCCCAGGTGCTGCTGGACCTCCTGGTAGAAGCGGAGGACTTCATCCCCTTCCTCACCGAGCCAGGCATGGCTTATCTCGAGGAAACGGTCTCGTCCCACGCGTGAACATCCGTGCAGGAGGGAAACGATGAGCGGCGACGGCACGCTGTGGAGGGCGGAAGCGGAAGCGCTGGAGCGGCACTGGGCGACAGATCCGCGCTGGAAGGGCATCCGTCGCGATTACACGGCCCTGGACGTCGTCCGCCTGCGGGGATCCGTGCGGATCGAGCACACCCTGGCCCGCCGCGGGGCGGAGCGGCTCTGGCAACTTTTGCATACGGAGCCCTATGTGGCGACCTTCGGCGCCCTCACTGGGGCCCAGGCCGTCCAGATGGTCCGCGCCGGGCTGAAGGCCATTTATGTGAGCGGCTGGCAGGTGGCCGCCGACGCCAATCTGGCAGGGCAGACCTACCCGGACCAGAGCCTCTACCCCGTCAACAGCGTGCCCGCCCTGGTCCGTCGTATCCAGAACGCCCTGCTGCGAGCCGATCAGATCGACTGGGTGGAGGGGCGCCGGGAGCGCGACTGGCTGGTCCCTATTATCGCTGACGCCGAGGCGGGGTTCGGGGGGATCGTTCACGCCTTCGAGCTGATGAAGGCGATGATCGAGGCGGGAGCGGCCGGAGTGCACTTTGAGGACCAGCTGGCGGCGGAGAAGAAATGTGGCCACCTGGGGGGGAAAGTTCTGATCCCCACCGGCCAGTTCATCCGCATCCTGAACGCCGCCCGACTCGCCGCTGATGTCCTGGACGTGCCCACCCTTCTCATCGCCCGCACTGACGCGTTGAGCGCCACCCTGCTCACCAGCGACATCGACGAGCGCGATCGTCCTTTCCTCACCGGGGAACGGACCCCAGAGGGGTATTTCGTCACGCGGGGCGGGTTGGAGAGCGCCATCGCCCGTGCTTTGGCCTACGCCCCCTACGCGGATCTGCTCTGGTTTGAGACCTCCCGGCCGAACCTGGAGGAGGCCCGGCGGTTTGCGGAGGCCATCCACGCGGCGTTCCCTGGCAAGCTCCTGGCCTACAACTGCTCCCCTTCCTTCAATTGGAAACGCCATCTGGACAACGCCACCATCGCGCGCTTCCAGCGAGAGTTGGCTGCCATGGGCTACAAGTTTCAGTTCATCACCCTGGCCGGCTGGCATCTGCTTAACCTGCACACCTTCGAACTGGCCCGCTCCTACCGCGAGGAGGGGATGTCCGCCTACGTTCGTCTCCAGGAGGCCGAGTTCGCCCGGGAGGCGGAGGGATACACGGCGGTCCGCCACCAGCGGGAGGTGGGGACCGGCTACTTCGATGCCGTGGTGCTGGCGGTCACCCGTGGGGCATCTGCCACGGTCGCCCTCGCCGGCTCCACGGAAGCCGAACAGTTCCATTGATCCGCCCGCCATGGGAGGTGTGGAAGGGAGACCAAGCGGCCCACGAATCGGACCAGCAATCCCACCTCCCATGGCCTCCTTAACCCCGCGCTGATTTGACATCCGGAGGCCTCCGCATATAATAGGCGCTGAAGCCGGCTCACCACAGGATGGGTGGCGGGAAGTCCGGTGAGAGACCGGCGCTGCCCCGCAGCGGTAACCGGGGACGAAAGCCGCTTCGGTGTGGCCTCCTCCTGACGGCCGCACGACACGCCACTGGAGGGATCCCCTCTGGGAAGGCGCGGCGAGTAGGACGATCCGGAAGCCCGAAGACCGGCCCATCCTCCTCGGCTGCGGCCATCGCCTCGCGGGAGGGCGATGACGCAACCTCCCCGTTTTAGGGAGGCGCTACCTCCTATGCCGGCGGTTCTCCCGCGCCATCCTTTCCTCTACGGAGGGCGCGATGATCATGTCGACGGCCTCATGGGAGCAGACGGCGCTTCATCGTTACCTGCAGGAGACCGGCCTGCCGGAGGCGCTTCGCGCTCCGATTCTCCTGGAAGCCCAGGAAAGCGCGGTGGACCAGCTGGATCCGTCCCAGGCCTTGGAGGCGCTGCTCCTGCTGATCACAGCGAGGATCTGGGAGGACCCGCTCTACGAGCGGGCAGCTGCGGCGTTGATGCGCCGGCGCATCCTCCTGGAGGCACTGGGCTCCGACCACCCAGACTATGCATCCGCCTTCCCCGCTTACATCCGCAAGGGCGTGCGGCGGGGGGCCCTGCACCCCGATCTCCTCACCTACGACCTCGACCGCCTGGCGCAAGCCCTGGACCCCCGGCGGGACGCCCTGCTTCCCTATGTGGGACTCGCCATCCTCTTCGACCGCTACCTGGTCCGGGATCCGGAGACCCGCCAAGTCCTGGAGCCACCCCAGTTCATGTGGATGCGGGTGGCTATGGGGCTGGCCCTTCGGGAGCCGGATCGCGAGCAGTGGGCCCTGCGGTTTTACGAACGGATGAGCACCCTGCGCTTCCTCCCCAGCACTCCCACCCTGTTCAACAGCGGCACCCCTCATCACCAGCTGGCTTCATGCTATCTCTACGAGGTGCTGGACAGCCTGGAGCACATCCTGGACGCCGCGGCGACCTTCGGGATGCTGGCCAAATACGCGGGGGGCATCGGGGCCTCCGTGACCCGTATCCGGGCCGCCGGCGCGCCTGTGCGGGGGATCAACGGCCGCAGCGGCGGGCTCATCCCCTTCCTTCATCTCTACGACGCCCTGATCCACGCCATCAACCAGGGAGGACGGCGGCGGGGGACCATGGCCGCGTATCTGGAGCCCTGGCATCTGGAGATTGAGGCCTTCCTGGACCTGCGCCGGAACGCCGGTGATCCCTATCAGCGCACCCCCTCCCTGGACACTGCCCTTTGGATCCCGGATGTCTTCATGGAGCGGGTAGAGACCGACGCGGACTGGTATCTGTTCGACCCGCTGTATGCAGGGGATCTGGTCGATCTCTACGGAGAAGCCTTCCGGAGGCGCTACGAAGATTACATCGCGCAGGCGGAACGGGGCGAGATCCCTCGCCGCGCATGGCGCAAGGTGCGCGCCCGCGAACTGTATCTGCGAATCCTCGCCGCCCTGCTGGAAACCGGACATCCGTGGATCACCTTCAAAGATAGCAGCAACCTGCGCAGCATGCTGCGCCACGCGGGGGTCATCCATTCCCTGAACCTGTGCACGGAGGTGGCACTGCCCACTTGCCCGGAGGAGATCGCCGTGTGCAACTTGGGCAGCGTGAACCTCGCCCGCCATCTGAACGCCGACGGATCCTTGGATGAGGCGGAGCTGGCTCGCACGGTCGAGATCGCTATGCGGGCCCTGGACAACGGGATCGATCTGAATCTGTATCCCTCGGAGCGCGCCCGCCGCAGCAACCTCCTGAACCGACCAGTGGGGTTGGGTTGCATGGGGTTCGCGGAGCTCCTGAACCGCCAGGGCCTCTCGTTCAACGACCCGGAAGCCGCTGAGTGGGCCGACCGCCTCGTCGAGCAGCTTTCCTTCCACGCCATCCGGACCAGCTGCGCCCTGGCCCGAGAGCGCGGGCCCTTCCCGCGGTTTCCCGGCAGCGAGTGGTCCAAAGGCCGTCTGCCCTTCGATACCCTGGGAGACCTGGAGCGAGAGCGCGGACGGACGATCGAGGTGAACCGCGAGGGCCGGCTGGACTGGGCGGCTCTCCGGGACGCGGTGCGCCAGGGGATCCGCAACGGCGCGGTGATGGCCATTGCCCCCACGGCGACCATCGCCTTGATCGCCGGCACTAGCCCCAGCCTGGACCCCTATTTCAGCAACCTGTTCGTTCGGACCACCCTCTCCGGCCGCTTCGTCGAGTTCAACCCGGCGTTGGTGGAGACGCTGAAGGGCCTGGGATTGTGGGAACGGATCCGAGAACGGCTGGTAGAGACCCAGGGGGATGCGTGGGCCATCCCGGAGATCCCGGAGCCAGTGCGCCGCCGCTTCCCCACAGCTTTCCAGATCCGGCCGGAGGCCCTGCTGGAGATCACAGCCCGGGCACAGAAATGGGTGGATATGAGCATCAGCCGCAGCCTCTACTTCACCTCCGAGACCCCGGCCGATCTGGCAGCGGTCTACCTGCAGGCCTGGCGGAAAGGCCTCAAGGCGACCTATTACTGCTATGTGATGCCCCGCATGCGGGCGGAGCCAGCGACGGTGCGGGTGAACAAGGCCGTGCAACGGCCCCGCTGGGTGGAGGCCGCAGAGGCGGAGCTGCAGGCGGAGTCCGCCTGCGCCCTGGACGGCTCCTGTGAGGCCTGCCAGTAAAGGGCGGTCGCTCCCGCCGCTCATCCCCATCCCACCTTTTCCAGGAGGACATCCCATGCGATCCGCGCGCGGGTTGATCGGCGGCGATCCGGTGGAGCCGCTGCGTCTTTTCCCCTTGCGCTACCCATGGGCTTACGCCCATGTGCAACAAGCCAAACGCAACACCTGGTTTCCTGAAGAAGCCCCCCTCCACGATGACGTCCGAGACTGGCATGAGCGCCTCACCGAGGAGGAACGCCAGGCCGTGGAAATCCTCCTGGGCTTCTTCAACCCCATGGAATCCATGGTCACCAGCAACTTGCTGCTGGCCCTCTACCCCCATCTTACCGCCCCCGAGGTTCGCCTCTATCTCGCTCGTCAGGCATGGGAAGAGGCCAACCATGCCATGGCCTTCGAGTATCTGATCAAGACGTTGCCCGTGGATCGGGAACGGGTGTTCAACGCGCTGGAAGAGCACCCGGCCGTGGTGGCCAAGGCTGCTTTCCAGCGCCGGCTCACCGCGGAGATCCTGGAGCCAGATCTGGACTTGGACACAATCGAGGGGCGGCAGCGGCTTCTGCGCAACCTGGTGGGATTCTTCATGATCCTGGAGGGGATCTTCTTCTATTCCGGCTTCGCCTTCGCCCTCTCCTTCCGACGTCGCAACTGCCTGCGGGGCCTGGGGACAATCATGGATTGGGTGCTCAAGGACGAGAGCCTTCACCTTTCGTTCGGTGTGCACTTAATCCAGGCCTTCCTGCAGGAGAACCCCGAGGTGCGGACGCCCGCGCTGGAGGAGGAGCTGCTCCGCATGATCCTGGAGGCAGTGGCCCTGGAGGAGGCTTACAATCAGGCGCTGCTGCCGCGGCCCATCCTGGGCCTCCACGCCGGTTCCCTGAACGCCTATGTGCGCTATGTGGCCGACCGGCGCCTGGAGGAGCTGGGGCTGGGCCCACACTTCCACACACCCAACCCCTTCCGCTGGCTGGCGGCCGAGATCGATCTCCCAGAACAAGTGAATTTCTTTGAAGCCCGCAACGTGAATTACGAAGTCGGGCGACCCCGCGAATGAGCCCCCTTCTTTATCGCCAGGCCGCACCGCCAGAGAGCGGATCTCTCCAGATCCGGACGGTGGGTGGGCATGCCATAGGCCCGCCCACCCACCCCGAAACGAGCATGCCCCTTTGACTCGCCCGCAGGTTAAAATATAATTAACCAAAATGGCGTGAGCTTTGGATTGCTCGGCTCTGGGTGGCTTTCCGCCCATCGGGCTGGCGGGGGTTCATGTTCCGCCGGAGGCGGTGAAGATGCACAGCGGCTCGTTCCTGGTTCAAAAATCCGGGCGGAACCTGGGCTACGGGACCCGAATTTTAAAGCCTCTTTTTTTCTCCTCCTTAATACCCCCCCCCCCCTGGGGGGGGATAACCATCGTCCCCCTCCGGCGGGGATCGACCTTGCCCTTCGGACTTCTATCGGTCACGGGGCGCATCGGATCTTCTGGATTGAGCCCTATCCAGACGAAGCCTGGCCGCTCGTCCAGGCCTTCCCCATAGGAATGCCACGACAATGGCCCCCCTCTGGCCCTCCATCGCCACGCTCCACCCCGCACGGGTTCACGGAGGGATAGAAATGGAGTTGTTGCCTCGCCTCATTGAGCTTGTGGACAAACTGGATCCCTCGGCGATCCCGGAGGCCATTCTGCGCACAGTCCTGGATGCGCTGGGCCTATCCACGGCCTGGATGTCCAGGATCGAGGATCCTCATCACGAAACCTTCTCATTGATCGCGGCGGTCGGGTTATCGCCAGAGCTGAAGACGGAAGGCCAGGCCCCCCTTCGCTGGTCGCCATGCCGTTGCCAGCGCATGATATTGCGTGGGGAGCTCCTGGAAGCCATATCCACGCTCCCATGCGAGCGCCTGGAAAGGCTGGGGCTGCCGGCTGCCCACCTGACGATCCCCCTTCGCCTTCGGGACCATGTCTATGGCGTGATGAACTTCTTGATCCCTCCGGGTTTCCAACTGAAGGGAGACGCCCAGCAGACGCTGACTCTCGCAGGCCAGCTGTGTGGTGCGATCCTGGGATATCTTCATGCCCTTGAGCGGCTCCAGCGGCAATATCGCCGGCTTCATGATCTAAGCCACATCGCTCAGCTGGCCAATCAGTCCCTTCCTTTGGGAGAACTTCTCAACCGCATCACAAAGGAATTCGTCGTTCTGCTGGAGGGAGATCGGGGGGCTATCGCGTTGATGGCAGAATCCAGCGATCACCTCCGGGTGGTGGCTGAATACAACCCGATCGGCACTCCCTCCGGCTTGGGGGTCACAATCCCTATCCCCGGCAACCCCTCCATGGCCTGGATCCTTCAGAACCGCCAACCGCTGCCCATCGCCGACGTGGCCAGCGATCCCCTCCTGGGTCCCGTGCGGCCCATCCTGTATGCCATGGGAATTCGCTCCCTCCTGATCATCCCCCTGGTAGTGGGCGATCGGGTCATCGGCACCCTAGGGATCGACAGCGTGAAACAGCCCCGGATCTTCACCCCCGAGGAGATCCAACTGGCCGAGACCGTGGCCGCCCAGGTGGCCGGGGCGATTGAGCGAGCTCGCCTGCTGGACGCCGCCCAGCGACGAGCCGCCCATTTGGAGACCCTCCATGGGATCCTTCGAGAAGCCACCGAGGCCCAGGATCTGGGTGCCCTGATGGATCGGGTTTTGAGCCGCTTGCGCGCCCTTCTGAACGTCCCAATCGGCGCCATCTGGCTGGCAGGGCAAGCCATTCTCCATGGCCTGCCGGAGGAATTCGGTCTCCACAGCGCGGCGATCGCCCGCCAGGCAGGGCTGGAGCCCCAGGCGCCCCTGGCCGTCCCCGATTGGGCTGCCTTGCCCCCCGATCACCCTTTGCAAGCCATGCGAAACGCCATGGCCCGGTTTGAGATCCGATCCTCCCTCACCGTCCCGCTCCTCCGCGGCGCGCAACGGGTGGGCGGGCTCAGCCTGGCCGCTCGGGAGCCGCGGATCTGGCAGCCGGAAGAGATCGCTCTGCTTGAGGCCGTGGGGCAAGAGCTGGGGGCGGTCGCCGAGCGGCTGCAGCTGCTCCAGTCCCTTCGGGCCCAGACCACCCGTCTTCACGTGCTCTACCAGACGGCGCGGGCGCTGGCCCAGCTCCAGGATCTCCCCACCCTTCTGGGCCAAGCCGTGGAGGAGATCCTGACCCACCTTCCGGCTGATGGGGCCAACATCTACGTGATGGATGAGGAAGATCCCGACCAGCTCCGCGTCGTGGTGGAACGCGGTTTCACTGCCATCCCGGCAATCCGGATCTCCACCCGAGGAGATGAAGAAACCATCACCAGCTGGGTGGCCATGCGAGGCGAGCCTTTATGGGTGGAGGATTGTGCGCGCTATCCGTATCCTCCCGCTACTCGGCAGATCATCGAACGGGAAAGGATTCGGAGCCACGCGGCGCTCCCCCTATGGCGAGGATCCGAACGGGTGGGGGTGTTGCATGTGATCTGGCGGACGCCCCAGACGTTCGATGCGGAGACTCGGGAGCTTCTCCAGAGCCTTGCGGACCTGCTGGCGACAGGCATACAGAGCGCCCGGCTGCTGCAGCGGACCCAGCGTCAGGCCCAGGAGCTGGCCGCCCTCAACCGGGCCCTTCATGAGGCGCTCCGCCTTCGGGAGGAGATGATCCAGAACGTCTCCCACGAGCTGCGCACTCCTCTCGCGGTCGCGATGGGTTATCTGGAACTGCTGGCCGAAGGTGCCCTGGGCCCCCTGAACCCGGAACAGCTGGAAGCGATCACCATCAGCCGGGAACGCCTGGGGGAGCTGCATCGGTATGTGGAACTGCTGCTCACCCTGCAAGTGACCCGCGCGGGGGAGCTGGCCCGCATCCCGCTGGATTTGAAACAGCTGTTGAAGGAGATCCTTCACCGCTGGAAGACCCGCCTGGATCCAGGACGCTATCAGATCGTGACCGCCCTGCCTTCTGAAGAAGTATGGCTGATCGGGGATCCGGAAGGATTAATCCGGGCGATCGGAGAGGTGCTGGACAACGCGGTGAAATTCTCGCCCCGGGGAGGGACCATTGAGATCGCCCTGGAAGTGGAAGGAAGCCAGGCGCACTTGTGGGTCCGGGACGAAGGAATCGGGGTCCCCATGGAGAATGTGGAGCGGATCGGAGAGCCCTTTTATCAGGTGGAGGGAGGCACCACGCGGCGGTTTGGAGGGATGGGGATCGGCCTGGCGGTCGCCCGCGCCGTGGTCGAAGCCCATGGCGGAAAGCTCTACATCCGCCCTCGCTCCCCTCAGGGAACCGAGATCCTCCTCACCCTGCCCCGGGTCCAGCCTGCATCATAAAGCCGCGCAAGGGGCCATTGCAACCGATAGCGATCCGGCTCCCTGCATGTCCCCCCACAGCGGATAGAAGCCCATCCTCTCGACCCAGCGGCGGAGATCCTGCAGCAGGCGCGTCTTGCCAATCCCGGCCTCGCCCGCGATCACCCTGCATCGCCCAACGCCGGCCTGAGCGGAGCGCAGAGCTTCCCCCGGATCACCTGTTCGGCCTTCTACTCAATCAGGACGGGAGTCTGCATTTGCATGGCCCCTCCATGGGGAACCGCCCCGGCCTCTGGAACCCGGCGATCCCGAAATTGCAAAAGGGCTTCCCACCCACTTCTCGGGAATGGCATGATCCTGGGGGCGCTTTTCCTCGTGGCCTTCACAGGCGGTCTGGCCGGGCTCTGGAGCTTCCGGGCGGATCTGGTGACCACCGCCGGCATTCAGGAGCGATTGCGGCGCCTGATGGCCGGGACCTGGATCATGGCTTTAGTGGCCTGGCTCACCGTCCTCACCGGCACCTATATCGTGTATCCATGGTATCGAGCAAAGCCCCCGGAGGGAGCGGATCTCTCGCTGTATCCTCGAGCCTATCTCCTTAGCCGCCCGGAGCTTCGGCTCTGGCACACCTTCGGAATGGAATGGAAAGAGCACATCGCGTGGGTGGCCCCCATCCTGGCCACGGCGGTCGCCTATTTAGTCGCCCGCTATGGTCCCCACCTCGCCCATGAGGACCGGATCCGGCGGGCTCTGATCGTGCTGTTCACCCTGGCCTTTGCAACAGCGGCAGTAGCGGGGCTTTTCGGAGCCCTCATCACCAAGGCGGCTCCCATTCGGTAATCCCCGGGACAAGGAGGGCAAGATGATGGCGTCGACCCAGCGGGTTCCCAGCGGCGTCGCCGCCGCAGCGGTTCTGGCGGCCGGCATCGGCACCTTCGTGCTTGGGCTGAACACCACCCTGGCGGAGGCCAGCGAAGGCTTCGCGAACGCCCTGAAGTGGTATCCGCCGGCCGGGCCTCTCAGCGGGAAGACCACCCTGGCTGTCCTGATCTGGCTGATCGCCTGGGCCATCCTCCACCGCTTGTGGAAAGATCGGGAGCTTCCCTTCCCGCGGATTTTCGGGATCGCCCTGGTCCTGATCGGCCTGGGGCTTCTGCTGATGTTCCCACCTTTCTGGGAGCTGTTCGCGGAATAAGCCAGGTGGGGAACCCGGGGAACGGGGAGCTCCCGAGCCGCTCTTCTCTGCCAGGGAGATCCGACGGGCGTGGGCCCGCAGGCCCGAAAACAATCTGGGGGCCGGAATCCGCTCCGGCCCCCAGATCGCCGCCCCCCGGATGGGTTCGAATCGTCATCCCTTCGGAAACTCCTGGCCCAGCCTGGCCTTCTCCCGCGGGGCCTTCCCCGCCAGGTTGGGGCAGGAGCAGCTTCATGCTCCGCCACTGCGCACGAGGAAAGGAAAGCCCCAAGGCCTTGAAATCCTGGCCTGCAAACGGATCGCCGGCACCCAGGCCTACTTCCAATCGGCCCGCCGAAAGAGCATCTACCGTTGCCAGCTGGGCCGCCAAGAGCTCCGCTGGCCTCAGCCCATGGATCAGTGCGAGGCAGCCGATCCGAACCCGGGAAGTGCTATCCGCTAGAGCAGCTATTGGATTGTGCCCTGTTTTCTCATCCCGCCTCTGGCCTAGATGCGGAAGACGTTCAAAACGCCTCGAGTGGCTGCCCGAAGACGGAGGACACCGGGATATAATAAAAGAGGGGCCGGTGGCGGAACAGGCAGACGCGCGTGGCTTAGGACCACGTGGGGAAGACCCGTGCGGGTTCGAATCCCGCCCGGCCCACTACCTGCAGAGAGGCTGGGCCCTCCTGTCTGAGGTCTGAAGGGCTTCGGGAACGGGAAAAGGAAGCGAAATCCGTTCCGGGATGGCGATCAGCTCAGCCAGGTTCCTCGCAAGCCCCCCGCTGCGCCACCCGTGTTCGAAACCGCAAGGCTCCGCTAAGAGGAAGCCGAAGCCTCGGTCTCGATCTCCCGAATCAGCCGCTCGATCTCCACGCCATATACGCGCGCCGCATCGGCCAGTGTCTCCAAACCTGCCAGGACGCACACCGGGCACCACATCCCCCAGCGAATCAGAACCTCCCGGGATCGGGGATAGCGTTCCATCAGCTCTTCGATCGACCAGTCCCCCCGGATCATCAGCCCTCCATGAAAGCGCTCTCCCTCTCATGATCGGCAGCCTTCCTTACTCCCCACTTTGCGCCCGGACAAGGAGAGAGGCTCCAGCTCCTCGGCCAGGGCGACCAGCGCGTGGGGTTCCCGCAGCACGATCCGGCGTCGCCCCAACCGCACCCAGCCCGCCCGTTGCCAGCGGTTCAAGAGCCGACTCACGGTGTGCAGGCGAGTCCCACAGAGCTCCGCCAGCTCCTCCCGGCTCAGGGGCAACACCAGCTCGATCCCCTCCTCCGTCCGCCGCCCCAGCCGGGCGGCCAGCCGCACGAGCACCCGGGCCAGCCGGCGCTCCACCCGGAGGACGCTTACCTCCAACAGCCGGCGATGCGCCTCATGAAGCCGCTCGGCTAGAAGGCGCAAAAGCCGCAGAGCCACCCCGGGATGACGGAGAAGGAATTCCCGAAAGGCCGCTGCAGGGATCCACAGGGTCTGGCAGGGAGTCATGGTCTGAGCGGAGGCCGGATAGGGCTGGTCCGCAAAGAGCGCGATCAAACCCAGAGGCTCCCCGGGGCCCACCATCTGAACGACCACCTCCTGCCCCGCCGCATCAGTCTGGGTGATCTTCACATATCCTTCCAGCAGCATATAGAGGCCTTCTGCCGGATCGCCCGCCAGGAAGAGGAAGTGTCCGGTGGGCCATATCCGCCACACCCCATCGCGGATCAGCCCCCTGAGATCATCCGTCGGAACCTCTCGGAAGAGCGGATGCGCACAGAGCGTCTCCAGGATCCGGGATTCCGCGGTCCCCGGCTTTCCCCTGCCCATCGCGGTGCCCCTCCATCGCGTCGTTCGTCCCAACATTTCCCCCCTCTGAGGACTCGGGATTCCCTCAGGGGGGTTGCCCCGCTTAGGAGTGGTGAGGATGGGTTCGGCCGGAATGAGGACAATGGCCCCATCCTCGCCAAAGCCCAACCCGAAAACGCATCACGACGGGACGATGACAAGTTTATCATCCCCGGCCGGGGATCCGATATGGGCCATCCGCCTTCCTGCATGTTCCCCGGAGGTCTGAGAGGCCAAACAGGTCACTGGAGGCCATGGAAAACCCATGGGGCGCGTCTTCCGCGCCCCATGCCCGTGAAAAGCCTCCCCGACGGATCAATCGATGCCCGGAGCCGGAGCCCTTCGCCCTGCCCGGATCGCCCGGGCCATCAAGAGCAGGAACAGCAGGATCGCCACGCCGTTCAGCAAACCGCCCCACCGTCGAACCTCGAAGATTCCCCCCAGATCTCCGATCAGACGAACGATTAGGGAGAAATGAAGGAAGAAAAGAGGAAAGTAAAGTAAACGCGAGAAAAGAAGGTGGATCCGCAGGATAGAGGGGAAGATGATCAGGGCATGGCCAAAGATCATGGAGAACACGAACCCGACCAGCACCGCGTGCAACTGGGCATCGCGGAGCGGCCCGGCAAGGGCCTCACCGGGGAGCCATTCCAGCACCCCGCCGATCCCCAACCAGACGTAGCCCGCAAGCATGCAAATCGCGATATAACGCACCTGTCCGTGTTGACGCACGGTGTGGCGGGCGATGTCATACCGGGCCAGCCAGGTGGCCAAGGCCAGCCAGCCCAACCCCAGGATCCGCCGGCCCCATGCCGGGAGGGCCAGCCCCAAGATCGGCCCCAGAAAGACCATGGCCACGCCCCCCCAGAAGGGCCCAGCGGCCTCTCGCCCCCGCGGGATCACCCGCGCGAGCTCCAGCCGTTCCCCCACCACGGTCAGCACCAGAAACGCGGTCCACCACGGCGCCGCCTTCGACAGCGAATCGCTCCCCAGCCAGATCAGCTGGCCGAGTCCCCACATAGCGGCCCCCAGCCCCAAGACCCCGATGGATGGATCCGCGTGCTGTCGGGCCGCATGGATGAAGAAGGCCGTCAGCACGGCCGCGCTGCTCAGGAACAGGCCGGCGCTCAGATCCGTCGGCGGCATCAGGAGCAACGTGAGACTTCCCAGGGCCGCCAGGATCGGCGCGGCCCAGGACCAGCGGGGGCCGAGGACCGCCCGCTCGAGGGTGATGAGAGTGCCCAGGAAACCGGAGATCATTAGCGCGCCATGGGCCCCCGGCCAGCTTGGGTTGGGCCGGGGAAGCTCCCACCCGATCCGAATCCAGCCCGCTCACAACCCCGCGAGCAACGTCAGAATCCCCATCCACATGAGCGGAAACCGCATCCGCAAAGGCATGGAGATCCTCCTGCCTTCGGTGGATCACGCATCCCCTTCCGCCCGCCGAGCCTCTCTCGATTCTGCAGCAATCCGCTGCACTTTCTTTGATTCAGAACAAGCAAAGGGACCGGTACCAGGTTAAGATACCCTGGATGGCCGGATCGACAGCGAGATCCGGGGAGGAGGGAGATAATCGCCAAGCGGGATCGGCCGCGAGTGGTCGTGGTGGGCGCCGGATTCGGCGGGCTGTGGGCCGTGCGAATTCCCTGTAAAGATCAAAGTGGCAGGGTCTCGTGGAACCGGCCACGGTCGGAAAAATGCCAGTCCACTCCATTCGGGATAACGGTCAACGACGCCCAGCCATCGGGAGCCATGCAGCGCAGGGCTGCCTCCCTCGTCTCTTCGAGCAGGCACAAACCCAGGCCCCGGGACGTCTGACTCGGTGGCTGGTGCGGCTGGAGCTGGCCCGAACCCGACGGTTGGAAGCCTGGTGGCTCTCGACGTTCCCCCGGATCTTGGTGACCTCGAGGAAAGAGGCGGCAGTCCACCACATCGAACACCAGACGGTCCACCGGGACCTCCCGGGCGAACCCGGCGCCCCGAAGGGGCTCAACATGCACCACGTCCCACGACTTCCGGAGGGACGCGGGGAGGTGCGGGAGCTCGAGGAGCCACCCTGCGGATCGATACTGGGATCCACTGGTCGCCTACTGGCGATCCCGCGGGGTGAACTGGGCATTCATCGCCCAGCCATATTTCTCGGGTCGGGAGTTCGCCTTCCCGACAGAGATCAACGCGGGGCGCTTCTTCACTACCACGTATTTCTACACCCGAGCGAGCTGTAACATGCCGTATTACATAATCCAACTGGCCTTCGATGAACCCCTCCCGGACCTTCCGTCTTACAACGCGCTCCCTGTTAGCGAATCCCCGCATAGCTGGGAGATGGTATGGATGCCTCCCAACCGCTCAGATGAAGATGGAGGGCCGGAATGGAGCATCAATGGATTGAGGAGAGATTACAGGCGATCCGCTTATAGATCGCTCGTCTCGAGGAGGGGCTCCGCCTGCGATCCTTGCTGGCCGAGTTGGAACGCTGGGAGGCCATGCGTCAGGAGATCAGGCGGGCCACTCAATCGGCCCGGCTTTCACACCACCCGTGAACAGTTAATTTCCCTCTATCCGAATGCGGCAGCCTGTTCTGGCTGACGGCACTATCGCGGCTGGATTTGAGCGTCGCCGCCGGAGTTCTGCTGATCGCCCTGGGAGTTAGCCTGATCGCCCGGAGCGCATAAAGATGAGGACAACAGACATTTGGGCATGAACCTGACCGGAGGGCGAGGAAAAAGGAGGCGATGCGTGTTGCAGTGATCGGCGGCGGAATTGTCAGCGTGAGCCTAGCGTATTTTTTGAGCCAGGCTGGGCATTCGGTGGTCCTGTATGAAGCCAGCGATCAGATCGGCGGCCTGGCGGAGACCATCCGCATGGGAGAGGCGGAGGTTGATCGCTTTTATCACACGATCCTCTCCAGCGATATCTACATGCAGGAGCTGGCCGCAGAGCTGGGGATCGCGAATCGGCTTGGCTTCCGGGCTACACGGCGTTTTTCCATGAAGGCCGTCTGTATCCGATCGTGGGCGCGGATGAGGAAGCCCGCATGGTGGCGGAACAAACTCGTTCTTCCCCCATCTCCGGAATGATCCTCCTGGGCATCCTGGACCCCCATCTTCCTCGTGGGAAAGAGCTGCTGCTCGGCCTGCCCGTTCTAGGCACTCTGACGGACCTTCCCCGCCTGACCGAACAGTTCGGGGTTCGGGAAGTCATCGTTTCGGCCAGCGCTCTCCTCCGGGAAGCCCTGGTCGAGCTTTTCCGCGCCTTTGCTTTCCATCCTCAGGTGAATCTGCGGCTTTCCTCAGGCCTCTATGAACTTCTGGCTACCGGAACAGAGGTTTGGGAAGTGATGGGAGTTCCCCTGTTCTACTGGAGACGGCTCCGCCTCTCTCCGATGGAACAACTCCTTGAGGCCGTGATGGATTACACGCTGGCAGCCATTGCGCGGAGCTCCTTCTGGAGCAGAACCCTGAGCTGAAAAAGGCCTTCGAGCAAAACTATAAGCTGCGAGACGACCCGCGGGTGACCCGGGTAGGGCGATTCCTGCGACGCTGGATCCTGGACGAGCTTCCACAGCTCTTTAACATGCTGTGGGGTGAGGTGAGTCTCGTAGGGCCACGGATTCTGACACCGGAAGAGATCTCCCGTTACGGGCGCTGGGCGTTGAATCTGCTCACCGTGAAGCCGGGCATCACCGGCCTCTGGCAGGTCTCCGGTGAGCACGCGGCGCATTCGCTGAGACGATCGCCGGGCCGCGAGGGATAAAAAAGCGGAGCGGGCGGCGTCGCCCGCTCCCTCCTTTCCGATCGATGGGATGTTCGGCATTCAGCCGACGTGCCTTCGTTATTCCGATGAGGGTAACCGTCCCCACGGACCAGCGGTTGTCTGGGGAGGAACCACCTCTCCTCGCCGCGCCTCGTATAACCCCACCCCCAGATCTCCGGCGATCGCATCTGCCCCTGCATATACCGCCAGTCCAAAAACCGCGGGAACCACCGGCTCCGGGAATCCCTCCCGTTGCAACCAGCTCTGGAAACCAGGATCCCTGATCCTCTCCAGGGCCTGCTCGAAGGGCCGACGACCCCAGATCCGCCCCTTTACTTCCACAATCATAGTGATCCGACGGCCATCTGTTTCCTCCACCTCCAGGACCAGATCGGCCTCCCCATCGAACTGCACCATAACGCTCCGCCGCACCTGACGGCCTGTCAGGGCCAGGAACCGGGGCATGAGATCCTCAGCCATGTTTTCGTGCACCAGCCCCCATCGCTCCTCTATCCGACCCACCACCCGCCGCAGCTCTCGCATCTCTTCCGTCAGTGCCGCAATCTGCGCCTCCACCTTCTCCATCCGCTCCGTCAGCGCCGCAATCTGCCGGCTATTCTCCCCAAGGACCTCCCAAACTCGCTCGAACTCCTCATGGATCTCCAGCCGAAGGCGCTCTACCTGCGCTGGGAGAGCCAAGAGGTCCTCCGTCAACAACTTGCGGCGCACCTCCTCCCGGAACGCCGGATCGCGATCGAGAAGCTCCAAAAACTTCATACGAAACACGGGATCCTGAAGCAACTCCTCGATCATTTGAGGGGTCATGGGTCGGGCCTCCCGCTCTATCGGTCTTTTCCCAGGTTAACATGGATCACGAGAGGCTGTCAACCAGCCCTATCGCTTCTCCGGGGCGTTGCAAGCTTCATTTCAGACCAATGACATCCGCATCGACTTCATGAGGCGAGATGTATTGTTCGACAAAAGATTCCCTTCCGCGTTAGAATGACGCTGATTGCAGGAAAACCAGCAGAGGAGGGGCATCTCACGATGGCGATCCGTTGTCGGAAATGTGGCCGCGAGGCGGCCATCATGATGCGCCAGCACCGGCTGGCCCTATGCGATGTGCATTATCTGGAATGGTTCGTGGAGCAGACCGAGCGGACCATCCGGATGTTCCGGATGTTCGATCGCTCGGAGCGGGTGCTGGTGGCCGTCTCGGGAGGCAAGGATTCCCTGAGCCTGTGGGATGTGTTGCTGCGCCTGGGCTACCAAGCCGATGGGCTATACATCGGCCTGGGCATCGACGGCGGCATTCGTTACTCCGATCAGTCCTATGAGAAATGCCGACGCTTTGTCGAGGAACGCTGGCCAGACGCCCGGCTCATTGTGGTGGACGTTAAAGAAGTCTATGGCGAGACAATCCCGGAAGTCGCTGCTCGGACCCTGCGAGGGCGGGATAAACCGTGCGCCGTATGCGGACTGATCAAGCGCTACATTATGAACCGCGTCGCATATGATGGTGGCTACGCGGCCCTGGCGACAGGACATAATCTGGATGATGAGGTCGCTGTGCTCTTCGGCAATGTGATGAACTGGCAGGTCGGCTATATGGCCCGCCAGGGCCCTGTGCTACCTGCCTCCCGCCCGGGATTCGCCCGCAAGGTGAAGCCCTTCTGCCGCTTTTACGAGCGTGAGACCGCCGCCTATGCCCTGCTCCGGGGCATCGATTATATCTACGATGAATGTCCATACGCGGAGGGCTCCACCAGCATCGCCTACAAGGAGTGGCTGGCGAAACTTGAGGAGGAACGCCCGGGCACCAAGCTTCGCTTTTATCTAGGCTTCCTGAAGGCAAAGGAAGAAGGCCTGATCACTTTTCGGACCGATGAGGCCGAGCTGCACGCCTGCGAGAAGTGTGGGCAACCCACCTCGGCGCCGGGGATCTGCGCGTTCTGCCGGCTGTGGGAACGTCGACGGCCTGCCCGCACAATCGCTGCGCCGGTTCTCTCTGTGGAGGAATAAGGCATGCGCATTGTCTCCCTTCTTCCCGGCGCCACCGAGCTGATCTGCGCCCTGGGGCTGGAGAAGCAGCTGGTGGGCATCTCCCATGAATGTGACTTTCCCCCTGAGGTAGTTGCCCATTTGCCCCGTTTGACTCGCAGTACCCTTCCCGAAGGCCTCTCCGATCCCGCGGCGATCGATGCAGCGGTTCGGGAGAAGGCTCGGAAAGGCGAGCCACTTTATACGATCGACGAGGAGCAGCTCGCCGCCCTGGAACCCGATCTGGTCCTTACCCAGGCTCTGTGTGAGGTCTGTGCCGTTCCCCAAGGCCAGGCCATGCGAGCTTCGGTTCGGCTGCGCCGCCCACCTCGCATAATCGCGATCAATACGTATCGTCTCGAGGACATCTTCGAAAGCCTGCGTCAGATCGCGGAGGCCGCAGGGGTTCCCGAACGGGCAGACTCCCGAATCCAGGAATGGCGCCATCGCCTGGCCCGGGTGGAAGCGGCCGTGGCCGGTGCACCCCGGCCACGGGTCCTGATGCTCGAGTGGCTGGATCCTCCGTTCCGCTGTGGCCACTGGATTCCGGATATGGTAACAATCGCAGGAGGAACAGAGATCATGGGGCGAGCCGGAGAGCCCTCCTCTCGGATCCCATGGGAGGAGATCGAGAAAGCGCAACCGGAGGTCATCGGTCTCATCCCATGCGGATATCGCCTGAAGGACATCATCGCGGCCCAATCTCTTCTGGATCGCCTGTCTTTCTGGACCCGAATCCCGGCGGCACAGAGGGGACAAGTCTATGCCTTAGATGCCTCAGCTTACTTCAGCCGGCCTGGGCCCCGCACTATTGATGGCATCGAACTGCTTGCCGCTATACTCCATCCAGATCGCTTTCACACCCCGCTGGTGGAGTGGGCCGCGCAACGCCTATCGCCCCTTCCCCTCTCCCACCACGGATGAAGCGGAGGGTCCACATCAGGCGACCGGGAGGTGCTTCCATGAATCGCCCACTGATTGCGCCCTCCGAACTGGAAACCCTGACCGCTCAGTTCGGACCGCAGCCGTATCAGCACGCGACGGTCATCGCAGATGGATGGTGGGAAGAGGTGCGCCGAAGCCTGAGCCGGCGCCGGGGAGAGGTTCTCATGGTCATCCAGCGGCCAGGGGGTGAGATTTTGGTTCACACAAAAGCGTTCTATCCCCCAGAGGCCTATCGGCTGCTGACCGGAGGTATCGGATGGGAGGAGACCGCATGGGCTGCTCTGCATCGGGAGATCGAGGAGGAGACCAGCCTGCCTGTGCACTCGGCAACATGGTGGGGTCTAATCACTTACACCCTCTACCCCTCAGAAACCGATCGGGACCATGGCCTTCCCTTTGTCTCATTTGTCTTCCATATCCATACAGAAGGAGAGCCCCGTGCAACGGATCGGGCAGAGCGGATCGCCGCCTTCCGCTGGATCTCCCCGGAAGCCCTTCCCGAAATCGCCCGCCGTCTGGAGTCCCTGGATGCCCCATGGAGGGGCTGGGGCGCCTTTCGCGCCATCGGACATCGCTTTGTCTGGGAACATCATCGCGAACACCTGCTTCTCCGACCCTAACGATCCTCTTGGGGCCCTCAGCCAGAGGCTATAACCAGGACCAGAGCGTAGTCAGCGTGCGCTGGAACAGATGGATATGCTCCAGCGCTTTTCCGGCTCCCATCGCCACACAGGCCATGGGGGCATCCGCCACATAAGCCGGGACACCCGTTTGCTGGGTAAGGAACTCATCGATCCGACGGAGCATCGCTCCTCCCCCCACCAGGGCCATCCCCCGATCGATGATATCCGCCGCCAGCTCCGGCGGCGTCCGTTCCAGAACAGCTCGAACCACCCCGATGACGGCCTGGAGAGGCTCCTGGATCGCCTCCAGCACTTCCTCCGAACTCAAAGTGATGGTGCGCGGCAGGCCGGTGACCAGATCCCGCCCCTGCACCTCCATCGTCAAGGGAGGATCCAGCGGGAGAGCTGTTCCGATCTGGATTTTCACCTGCTCCGCAGTAGGCTCTCCGATCGCCATATTATATTTCCGGCGTACATAACCGATGATGGCCTCATCCATACGGATACCGCCCACTCGAACAGAGTGGGCAGTCACAATCCCCAGCATGGAAATCACGGCCGCCTCGGTCGTGCCGCCGCCCAGATCAACCACCATATTGCCTGTAGGAGTATCCACCGGCAGCCCCGCCCCCAGGGCAGCCGCCAGAGGCTCAGGGATCAAATAAACGTGGCCAGGATGGGCCCCGGCGGCCACGGCCGCTTCATGCACCGCGCGGCTCTCCACGCTGGTCACCCCGTAAGGGACCGAAATCATCACATGGGGACGGAAAAGGCGGATAGGGCCGCATACTTTGGCGATGAAATACCGAAGCATTCGCTCTGTCACATAGTAATCCGCAATCACCCCATCCCGAAGAGGCCGAATCACCTCAATGACCTCCGGGGTGCGGCCATACATTGCCCGAGCCTCTTCCCCAACCGCCAAGATCTCATCCCCATCCACAGGCATGGCCACCACGGAGGGCTCCTGAAGGACAATCCCCCGGCCGACCTCATAGACTAACACGTTCGCGGTGCCCAGATCGATCCCTAAACGCTTGGTCAGCATCACGAAGTCCCTATCGCTTGATGTTTTGCGCAGAGCTTCAGGAAGCGCCGGATCCAGCGGATCCCTCCCGACGGATTCGGCGGCGGCGGGCCACCTCCAGGCGAACCCGCGAGCGACGCAGAGCCGCCAGAGCGGCATTCAGATCGACGCCTGCCGGTCGCTCCTTCAGGATCTGCTCCGCCCGCTGACGGGCCTCCTCTGCCCGCGCGATATCGATCTCTTCCGCCCGCTCCGCCACATCCGCCAGGACGATCACCTTCTCCGGGCTCACTTCCATGAACCCCCCATGGATCGCGAACCAGAGCTCCTCGCCCCCCCTCCGGGCCAGTAACGGCCCAACGCCCAGAGCGGTCAGCAACGGCGCATGTCCGGGTAGGATCCCCAGCTCCCCCTCCACTCCAGGGGCCACCACCATATCCACATCCCCGCTGAACAGGGCGCGCTCCTGTGTCACAATCTCCAGACGCATCGGACTCATCCGGCAATCTCCTCTTTACAGATGGCTCCACTGCTCCATCGGTTCTGGAACCCCAAAATAAGCGGAATCCCAAACAACTGCGCCTCCTGGGCCCGCTGGATCGCCCGGTGACCGAGGCTCAGCGATGCCCCCCCAGGTCCACCGAAAACCAACGTGTAAACGCCAGCTTCACTGGCGCCCCAGCTGAAAGGCGCACGAGAGTGCTCGGGGAAACATAGCGCCCCTCCTGCCCGAATCGGACAAGCAGGGCAGACAACCGCTCCTGCGGAAGAATCCGCACGACAGCGACATCCACGGTAGTGCGGGCGATCCCCCACCGGGCAGCGGCCAGTCCCCCGATGATCCTATGGAGATCCTGGCCTTCGAAGCTCACCGCAGCTCACCTCGGCGCAGGCGCTCCGCCTTCTCCACGGCCTCGTCGATGGTACCAACCATGTAAAAAGCCGCCTCGGGCAGATCGTCGTGCTTGCCCTCCAGGATCTCCTTGAAACCGCGCACCGTCTCCTTCAGCGGGACATAGCGGCCGGGCAGGCCGGTGAACTGCTCGGCGACGAACATCGGCTGACTGAAGAACCGCTCGATCTTCCGGGCTCGCGCCACGATCAGCTTATCTTCTTCCGATAATTCATCGATCCCCAGGATGGCAATGATGTCTTGGAGATCCTTATAACGTTGGAGCACCCGCTGCACCTCGCGGGCCACCGTATAATGCTCCTCCCCGACGATCCGCGGATCCAGGATCCGGCTGGTGGAAGCCAGCGGATCCACGGCTGGGTAAATCCCCTTCTCCGCAATACTTCGCTCCAGGGCAATAGTGGCGTCCAGATGAGCGAACGTCGCCACCGGGGCAGGATCCGAGTAATCGTCCGCCGGCACATACACGGCCTGCATCGAAGTGATCGCGCCGCGCCGGGTAGAAGTGATACGCTCCTGCAGCTGCCCCATCTCGAAGGCCAGGGTGGGCTGATAACCGACCGCCGAGGGCATGCGGCCGAGCAGGGCGGAGACCTCCGAGCCGGACATCACGAAACGGAAGATGTTATCGATGAAGATGAGAACATCCCGCCCCTGATCCCGGAAGTATTCGGCCATTGTGAGGGCCGTCAGCCCCACCCGCAGACGAACCCCCGGTGGTTCATTCATCTGGCCGAAGACCATCACAGTCTTGTCGATCACCCCTGCTTCGATCATCTCGCGGTAAAGCTGCGTGCCCTCGCGGGTGCGCTCGCCGATCCCGGCGAAGACGGAGATCCCCTTGTGGACCGTCGCGATGTTCCGGATGAGCTCCATGATGATCACCGTCTTGCCTACCCCCGCGCCGCCGAAGACCGCTACCTTCCCACCCCGCATGAACGGGGCGATGAGGTCGATCACCTTCAGCCCAGTCTCGAAGACTTCGATCTGAGTCGATTGCTCCTCGAGGGAGGGTGGGGGCTGATGGATCGGCCGATACTCCTGAGCGCGAACCGGGCCTTTATCATCGATTGGCTCGCCCAGCACATTGAACACCCGGCCCAGGGTGGCCTCCCCAACCGGCACCATAATCGGAGCCCCCGTATCATACGCCACCATGCCCCGGCGGAGTCCATCGGTGGTATCCATCGCGATGCAACGAACCATCCCACCCGCCAGATGCTGCTGCACCTCCAGCACCAGCCGGTGGCCATCGCGGGGAACCTCGATGGCATTATAAATATCCGGCAACTCCTCCGGTGGGAACTCCACATCCACCACATTCCCCAGGATCTGCACAATCCGTCCCACAGAGCCTTTCGCCATCGCTTTCTTCCCTCCCGAAAATGATCGGAGTTGAGGAAAACACTCCCAAGCCCTGGGGAAAAGTGAGCCGTGTAAACGGCCGGGAAAGCGATTAACGGCTAGCTCCGGCGCGCGGGCGCAGATCCAGGCGCGCCCGCGCGGCCTGGCGCATGGCCTCCGCCCCGCCGGCGATATCCAGCATCTCACTGGTGATCGATTGCTGGCGGGCCTTGTTGTAGCTCAGGGTCAGCGTATAAATCAGATTCTCCGCGTTCTCCGTCGCATTGCGCATGGCCACCATACGGGCTGAATGCTCGCTGGCCAGGCTCTCCAGAACCGCGTGGTAGACCTGAAGCTCCACAAAGCGCGGCAGAATCACATCCAGCAATTGCGCCGGATCCGGCTCGTAAATAAACGTCTTGTTCGCCACCGCCCGAGTGTCCAGCCGCTCGACGGCCTCGGGAACCGCCGGCTCATGGCCCTGGGCGAAGCGAAGCGGCAGCAGCCGCCGGACCCGGGGGCGCTGGACCATCGTGTTAATGAAGTCCGTGTAAGCGATGTAGATCTCATCCACGCTTCCTTTCAGAAACTCCTCCATGGCCACCCGGGCGATCGGGCGCACATCGGTAAAACGAGGCCAACGAGGCATCGGTGAAAAATCGGCCACCAGCGCCCCGCGCACTCGGGCCACCGCATCCCTCCCCTTTCGTCCTACAGTAAGAAAGGATACAGGGGCCCGGCTGACGGCGGCGAACCGAAAGGCCAGGCGGATGACGTTATCATTGTAAGCGCCGCACAGACCTCGATCAGCGGTAATCAAGATCAGCAAAACCTGGCGCACAGGGCGCACGTCCAGCATGGGGTGAAGCAACGCGCTGGCTTCCGCCTGATGAGCGAGATGGACCAGGACCTCCCAGGCCTTCTGGGAATACGGGCGGGATGCGAGGGTCATCTCCTGAGCCCGCCGCATTTTGGAAGCGGAGACCGCCTCCATAGCGCGGGTAATCTGGGAGATACTTCGGACAGTCCGAATACGACGTCGCAATTCCCGAAGAGTAGGCACGACTTTAACCTCCCGACCCGGTCTGTCGGATCACCCCAGCATTCGACGACGGAAAGAAGAGGCTCCTGCCACAACCACTCCGCCCGGATCCAGAACCCTGGCACAGCCTCCGACACCCCTCAGCCCTCGGGGAATATACCATCGATCACCCCGCCAGCCAGCCGCGGTTGAACTCCTCAATCGCCCGGCGCAGCTTCTCCTCCATCTCTTTGGTGATCTCCTTCCGCTCTGCAATATCGCGGCCGACCTCCGGGTAGTTCGTGGCCATAAAGCGCAGGAATTCCTTCTCCCACTGACGCACCTTCTCCACCGGGATCGGATCCAGATATCCGTTGGTCCCGGCGAAGATCACCATTACCTGCTCTTCCAGAGGCATCGGCTCATACTGAGGCTGCTTCAGAACCTCTGTCAGCCGCTTGCCCCGCTCGATGATCGCCAATGTGGTCTTGTCGAGATCCGACCCGAACTGCACGAAGGCAGCCAGCTCCCGGAACTGGGCCATCTCCAGGCGCAGCCGCCCAGCCACCTGCTTCATGGCCTTCGTCTGGGCCGCGCCCCCTACCCGGGAGACGGAGATCCCCACGTTGATCGCCGGGCGAATGCCCGCATTGAAGAGATCGGTCTCCAGGTAGATCTGGCCGTCCGTAATGGAGATCACGTTAGTCGGGATGTAGGCCGAGACATCCCCCAGTTGCGTCTCCACGATCGGCAGGGCCGTGAGGCTTCCCCCCGATCCCCTGACCTTCAGGATCTTCAGGTTTTCCTTATCCGGGCGCGCCTCCAGAGCCTTCATAGCTTCTTTGTAACCCAGGGGGCCGGTATACACCTTCCCATCGACTCCCTCTTTGATGTCGATGTCCTCCGGTGCATCCTTGGGGACAATGATGTATTTGTTCGCCAGACGGGCCGCGCGCTCCAGCAGGCGGGAGTGAAGGTAGAAGATATCGCCGGGATAAGCCTCCCGGCCGGGCGGACGCCGGAGCAGCAAAGAGACTTGGCGATAGGCCCAGGCATGCTTGGTGAGATCGTCGTAGACAATGAGCGCATCATTGACCAGCTGTCCATCGACGATCACCCCGTTCTCCATCACCTCCTCACCCATCGCACAACCCGCATAGGGCGCGATATATTGCAGCGCCGCGGGATCGGAGGCGGTAGCAGCCACCACAATGGTGTAATCCATCGCGCCGTAGCGCTCCAGGGTAGCCACCAGACGGGCGACCTGGGCCCGCTTCTGGCCGATGGCCACATAAATGCAAACCATCCCCTTCCCTTTCTGGTTGATAATCGTATCCACCGCGATAGCCGTCTTCCCGGTCTGGCGGTCCCCAATGATCAGCTCTCGCTGGCCACGGCCGATGGGGATCATGGCATCGATCGCCTTGATGCCCGTCTGGACCGGTGTATCCACATCCTGGCGCTTGGTCACCCCTGGAGCGATCCGCTCGATCGGCCGATAACGATCCGTCACAATCGGCCCCTTGCCGTCCAGCGGGCGCCCCAGGGGATCAACCACACGGCCCAGCAACGCCTGGCCCACCGGCACGGAGGCGATCCGGCCGGTTCCGCGGACCTTCATCCCCTGACGGATCCCGCTGAAATCCCCCAGGATGATCACACCGACATTGTCCCGCTCCAGGTTGAAGGCGATCCCCATCACCCCGTTCTCGAATTCCACCAGCTCGCTGGCCATCACGTTGCGGAGGCCCGAACACCGGGCGATCCCATCCCCGGCTTCGAGCACCTCGCCGATTTCGGCGACCTCCACTTCAGGGGTATAGGCCTCGATTCGTTGCTGCAACGAAGCGATCAACTCCTGCCAGGCGTCTGTTCGATCGGCCATCGCCCACCTCGCATCTATGGGATACGGGAACACCCACCCAGCTGGTTATGTGAAAGGAGTCACGGAGATATTATAACCCAGGCGATTCATCGATGAGGAGGACAGTCGCCCACCCATCGGGATCCTTAAGGTTAATGGATCGCGGGCATCCCCTCCCTCACGGCCTCAGATGGGCGACCGTCTCCGCGTCCAGGCGCTGCACCAGGGCGGTCACCAACGCGATGGCCTGCTCAATGTCATTCCGATGGACAATAGCGCCATGGCTGTGGATGTGTCGTGCCGGGACGCCGATCACCAGGGTCGGAACCCCACCTTTATGAAGGTGGATTACTCCGCCGTCGGTGGCTCCACCCTCGATCACCGAGAATTGCACAGGGATCCCTATGGATTGAGCGGTCTCCACAGCGAGATCTCGCAACCGGAGGTTCGGGATCATCCGGGCATCATAGACAACGATCGTGGGCCCTCCGCCGAGCTTCACCGGCGATTCCTCCGGCTTGATCCCGGGCACATCCCCCGCGATATCCGATTCCAGGATCAGCGCGACCTCCGGGTTGACCTTCTCAACACTGGTAGCCGCCCCTCGCAGGCCGACCTCTTCCTGAACGGTCGCCACCCCATACACTATATTGGGGTGGCCCTCTCGGGCCAGACGCCGCAGGACCTCCACCAGCACCGCGCAGCCCACCCGATCATCGAACGCTTTCGCCAGATAAGTCCGGCCGCCGGCCAGCACCTGGAAAGGCGCGAGGGGGACAATGGGATCGCCCACCCGCACGCCCGCCTCTTCCACTTCTTTTGCGGAGGTCGCGCCGATATCGATATACATATCCTTCTTCTCAACGACTTTCTTTCGCTCGTCCGGAGGAAGCAGGTGAGGCGGCTTGGCGCCGATCACCCCGATCACATCTCCCTTGTGGGTTTTAATGACCACGCGCTGGCCCAGAAGAACCTGGTCGAACCAGCCTCCCAGGGGGGTAAAACGGATGAAGCCTTCGGGGGTGATGTGCTTGACCATGAAACCGATTTCATCCATGTGCGCAGCCAGCATCACCCGGGGCCCGTTCTCCCCCTGCCGACAGATCAGACTGCCGATATTGTCCTGTTCCACCTCCCCCACGCCCTCCAGAAGCCTGCGCATGACCTCCCGAATTTCGGTCTCATAGCCGGGAACGCCGTGAGCTTCCGTGAGAGTTTTGAGGAGCATGGCAAGTTCATCCATGGGTTCGACCTCCCGATCCTGAAAAGAGCTCCTGGAAACAAGCTAGCCCCAAAACGGATTCTCCCTGGATCTCAGGAGACTCCAGTTCGGCCATGGAATCCCTTCAACGAGAGAGTGCTGCATGGGGAACGGATAGCTGTTCGTGAGCCCATCGCCCGTTCATGGCCATCAGCCCGTAACGCTCCGGATGCTGCCCTCGAACCACCCGGAACATGTAAGCGCGATCGTGGTAATCGAAGATCTCCACATCCCGCTCATCCGTCGCGGACACGGAGACCAGATAAGTTCCCTCCAGAAGAGGAAGGGAAGGAATCGTGTAGATGAGCTCTCCCTCTCCATCCACCCAGGGGATCTCCAAGCCGGAGAACGCCGTATTGGGACCACAGATGTGAACCCCATCGTGGCGGTGAATCGCCAGACCGAAAACTGGCCTTTCGATCCGTTCTAAGGCTCGATAACGCAGATGGATATGCACCGTTTCCCCGGTTTCAAACTGATAGCGTTCCGTCCCGCTCGAATCCGTGAGATAAACGCGCTCAATCTGCAGACGACCGCTCCCCCAGCGAAGGATGGCGGCTTGCGGATTCGGCATGGCTAGGGACCGCTCATCACAGCGGTGCACATGATCCAGATAGGCCTGCACAACCCCTGCAGGTGCCCCTTCCATCCGAACCCGGCCGTGATCGAACCATAACACTCGATGGCAAAGACGTTGAACCGCGCCCAGATCGTGGGAAACCAGAAGGATCGTCACCCCCGAACGCTGAAGGGCGAACAAATGCTCCAGACACTTCTGCTGAAACGCCGCATCGCCAACAGCCAGCACCTCATCCACCAGCAGGATCTCCGCATCCAGATACACCGAGACCGCAAAGGCCAGGCGAACATACATCCCGGATGAATAGTGCTTCACCGGGACATCAATGTAATCCTCCAGCTCAGCGAAGGCCACAATAGCATCCAGACGGCGGGCCATCTCACGACGGGGAATGCCCAGGAAAGCCCCGCTCAGAAAGACGTTCTCTCGCCCGGTCAGCTCGGGATGGAAGCCCACCCCCAGTTCAAGCAGAGCCGCCACACGACCCCGGACCTCCACCCGGCCTGAGGTCGGCTCCAGAACGCGGGCGGCCAGCTTGAGGACCGTGCTCTTGCCGGCCCCATTCGGCCCGATGAGGCCTACAGTCTCTCCGGGTTGAACCTCGAAGGAAACATCATGCAAGGCCCAGAAGATCTCGGCAGGCGGTCGCCGCCAGAGCTTCCAGCTTTCAACAAAGAGCTCATGGAAAGAACGAGGGCGTTGGCGGTGCATATGAAAGCACTTCGAAACCCGATCGAAACGAATCATTCTCTTGTGAGCCTCTGGTTTTGATCCGATGAAATTCTATATCGCTGGGCTCCGCTTCTTATGTCCGCACGTCCAGACGGGCGGCGACGATCTCCGCGATCTCCTCAGGGTGACGGGCGACTGGGATGCCCACGCTCTCCAGTTTGGCGATCTTCTCCGTCGCAGAACCCGTTCCCCCTTCGATGATCGCGCCCGCATGCCCCATCCGCTTGCCTGGCGGCGCCGTCCGCCCGGCGATGAAGGCGGTCACCGGCTTGCTCATGCGGGTGGCGATGAAATCCGCCGCCCGTTCCTCTTCCGCGCCACCGATCTCTCCAATCAGCACCACATGCTCTGTCTGCGGATCCTCCTCAAACATCGCCAGGATCTCCACGAAGTTGGTCCCGGGGATGGGATCCCCTCCAATCCCCACGCAGGTGCTCTGGCCGATCCCGCGCTGGCTCAGGGCAGCGATCACCTCATAGGTCAGAGTCCCGGAGCGCGAGACGATGCCCACCGGACCAGGTCGGGTGATGTGCCCAGGAATGATCCCCACCTTGCATTCCCCCGGAGTAATAAGACCCGGCCCGTTGGGCCCGACCAGACGCACCCCCTTGCGGTCCAAGTAAGAGCGGACCCGGATCATGTCCTGCACCGGGATACCCTCTGTGATACAAACGATCAAGGGGATGCCCGCATCGGCGGCCTCCAGAATGGCATCGGGGGCGGAGCGAGCGGGGACAAAGATCACTGAGCAATTGGCTCCCGTTGCCTCCACAGCCTCCTTCACGGTATCGAAAACCGGAATCCCCAGAACCCACTGCCCGCCCTTGCCCGGAGTAACGCCGGCCACCACCTGAGTGCCGTATTCTCGCATTTGCTGGGTATGAAACTGGCCTTCCCGACCGGTGATCCCCTGCACGACCACGCGGGTGTTCCGATTGATCAGAATACTCATAGGGCTCGCTCCTCCATGCGAGAAGGATCAATATCAACTCTCCGTCCTGCCGCCAAGCGACGTGAGGGAGGACGCTCCCTCAGGAATCCTCTCGCGGAAGGCCCGAACGCTCCCAGATCCTCCGGCCTTCACGCATCGCGATCCAGACCACAGAGCCAGGCTGTTGGGATAGATCCCGGGCCTCTTCTTCTGTGTAAACAAATATCTCCAGAGGCAGTCCGCTGCGAAGAGGTGTGTATCGCATGGCTCGTTCAAAGAAGGGCTCGGGGGCCTCCCGCACGATCACCAGCAAGTCGATATCGCTTCCGGGCCCCTCCTCGCCGCGCGCATAGGAGCCAAAGAGCCACACCTCCTGCACCTCTGAAGCCGGCTCGATCACCTCCTGTAGCCAGCGCCGCAGGCCCGCCCACACTCGTTCTCGATCAACTTTCCATATCCGAACGGACATAATTCAAAATCTCCTCTGCAAACCGTATGGCCTCGAGGGCCTCCCGACGGGTATAAAGCTCGAAGGGAGCGCCAGCAGGATGGGCGTTTGGATAACGGGGGCCGATATAATACTTGTCGAGAATACGAGCGGCTTGCAGGAGATCCTCTGGGATCGCCTCGTCGATCTGTTCCAGCAGCAGCCGGACGGAATGGCCCCAGGCGATCTGATTCCGCTTCAGATAAAGGGCCTTGAGGGCTTTTTCCGCCGCCTGATGGGCGGCGAAGCATGCCCATTCGTAATCTTCCAGCCGCAAGCTTTCCTGAGCGTGGCGCAAATCTGCCTGGGCCTGCTTCCACCAATCCCGCCAGCGATCCATTCGCACTCCCTCACCTTGGGCTCACTCCGGACGTTGTCCATCCCCCGCCAAATGCACAACAAGCTGAGCGGCTTCCACCAGCGTGGTCGCCGTGTGAAGCGTCACCCCCCGAGCTTCCCGAAGGATGGCCCGCCCTTCTTCCTCGTTCGTCCCCACCAACCGAACCACCACCGGCACTCGAGGGCGGACCATCTCAAAGGCGGCAAGCATTCCCCGAGCCACCTCATCGCAACGGGTGATGCCGCCGAAAATGTTGATCAACACCGCCTTCACGTTGGGATCTGAGAGGATCAGGCGCATGGCCGCGGCCACCCGCTCCGCGCTCGCTCCGCCCCCAATGTCCAAGAAGTTGGCCGGGCGGCCGCCATAAAGCTGGATGATATCCATCGTGGCCATGGCCAGGCCGGCCCCGTTCACCATGCACCCGATGTTTCCATCCAGCTGCACATAGCTGATGCCGTATTTGCGAGCCTCCCGTTCGCTCGGGGTCTCCTCATCTTCATCCCGCATAGCTGCCAGATCGGGATGACGGAACAACGCGTTGTCATCGATGATCATCTTGCCGTCCAGGGCCAGCAAGGCCGGACCGGGGACTATGGCCAGCGGGTTGATCTCCGCTAAAGTGGCATCGTGGTCTTCAAAGCAGCGATACAGGCCGAGGGCAATCTGGGTGAAAGCAGGCCACAATGAGCGATCCAGACCGATCCCCACAGCCAGAGCCCGCGCCTGGTATTCCCGCAGGCCGAGCTCCGGCTCGATCAGCACCCGGACGATCTTCTCCGGCGCCGTTCGGGCCACCTCTTCGATATCCACCCCACCCGCAGAAGAGGCCATAGCCGCCACCCGGCGCCGGGCCCGGTCGATGGTCAGACCCAGATACAGCTCCGCCTGGATCTCGGCGGCCTCATCCACGAGGACCCGGCGCACCGGCAGGCCCTTCAGCGTCATGCTGAGGATCCGCTCAGCGGCCTGCTCAGCCTCCTCCGGGGTGCGGGCCAGGTGGATCCCGCCGGCCTTCCCCCGCCCGCCCACAAGGACCTGGGCCTTCACCACCACCGGCTTGCCCAGCTCCTTCGCGATGGCGCGGGCCTCCTCCGGGCTGGTCGCCACTTTCCCCCGTGGGATGGGGATCCCATACCGCGCGAAGAGCTGCTTGGACTGGAACTCGTGGAGCTTCATTTCTTTCTTCCCTCTCCATCGAGCTGTGAGCCCCTCAATCCAGACGATCCAGGAACCCCTGAAACGCGCGAAGATCACAGGATACCTGATCGAAGCAAGCGGAAAGACTCTGCGCCCCCTCTCTCAGGCGAGCCCGATCGAACACAAAGGTGGAGATGTGCCGAACCCCGTGGCGGAACCGACGGTATTCCTCGACGGGGTGGGCAACGATCCGAAGACCGCACCCCGCAGATTCCGAAGGGCTCCTTCCGCAACCAAATGGCCGCCCGGGCGACCTCCCCAGGCCCGCTCCTGAGGCTGCGCCCGCCGGGCTTCCTCCTCCGCCCAGCGCCGCCAGGCCTCCCGCTGGGCCTCGATCCCCTCCGGAGTGAGATCCAACGCGGTTTTCAGCATACGCCGTCCCCCGGGAAGGAGCATCCGAACCCGATTATAGCACGTGCTTCCTCTCACAAGCGGTGTTCCCGACACCTCATGGAACCTGAAAAGCCATCACCCGGCTCCCTCCCGAATCCACCACCCAGACGAGCCCGTTGGGATCCACCGCGATTCCCTGGGGGAGGACAAACGAGGAGGCGTCCTCTCCATACTGTCCGAAGGCCAGGAGCGGCCGGCCGCTACGATCGAACACCAGAACGCGAAAGCCTGTGGGATCGGTGACGAAGATCCGCCCGCGGGCATCAACCGCCACGTCGGGCTTGGTGGTGGGAAGCTGATCCAGCCATCCGGCGATCTCCCAGGCATGGACCGGGGCCCCGGAGGGGGTCAGGATCTGGATCCGCCGGTTCCATGTGTCGGCGATCACCAGGTTCCCATCGGGCAGCGCGGCGATACCGACCGGCTCATCCAGCCGTCCGGGCTCGACGCCCGGCCCGCCCCAGGCGTCCAGGAAGCGCCCCTCACGGTCGAAGACCTGGACACGCTTGTTGCCGGTGTCCGTGACGTAGACGCGATCGCCCTGGATCAGGAGGCCCCGGGGGCCGAAGAAGCGACCAGGTTGCCCTTGGGGATCCGTGACCGACGCGTAGCCGCCCCATGCCCGGAGGAACCTCCCCTCAGCGGTGAACTGCTGGATCCGATGGTTCCACAGATCCGCCACATACACCGTGCCGTCCGGCGCCACAGCAATCCCCCAGGGCTCATGAAACTGCCCGGCGCCTAAGGGCATCGGCCCGGGGCCATCTGGATCCACACATCCGGGTTCTCCCTGCTCATAGAGGGCGCAGAAGGAGCCCCAGAACCGGAGGAGCTGGCCATTAGGAGAGAAGACCTGGACCCGATGGTTGCGCCCATCAGTGACATAGAGGGCGCCGTCCGGCCCGATAGCGATGCCGTGGGGATCCTGGAAACGCCCCGGCTCGCTTCCGGGCCCTCCAATGATCCGAACGGCCGCGAGCTCCCGGCGCACGGCGGCATACGGCTCCGGCGGCGGAGTGGGCACGGCCAGGGCCTGCTGCGGACGGAGAGGCCAGGCCTTCGCGGCCACATCTTTCCGGATGAAAAGCTTGAAATCGTGGGCCAGAGGCCAGGTATCGATCTGATGCCGCTTTCCGGTGATCTGATCATAACGCGTGTAATCCCGGCTCCAGAAGATATCCCAGAGGGCCGCCCGACGCTCCGGATCCCAAAGCCAGCGCCATAGACGTTCCCAGGTGAGCTCCCGATAATCCTCCATGGGCCACCAGATCAGGTGGTATGAATACGCCTCATGGGTGGCCCGGAGGGCGTTTTCCACTTTATACCAGTTGGCGCTGCCCACGATGACAACAGGCGACTCCAGAGCCTCGCGATAAGGGGTTTCCCCGAAATAGCGCTGCCGCCAGTCGCGGAGATACCAGGAGAACGGCCAAGAACTATCGTTATCGTAGGCGACCACCACCTGATCCCGACCGATCGCTCGGGCGATCTCCTCGATCTGTTGCATCGCGATCTTCACCCCGGGGCTGCCATGGGCGTAGACGCCATGCTCCAGGGCCAGATCGTAATAGATGAAACTGAACCGCCAGGCAACCCGCAGGGTGGCGAACATCAGGACGGCCAGGGCTGCCAGCGCAAAGGATTGCAGGAGGCCAGAGAAGCCCAGACGGGGATACAGATGAACCCCGATCCCCAGGATGATGCCTATGCCCAGCGCGGCCGCGATCACCTGATTGGCCGCCACCAAAGCATCCAGGGTCGCAGCTTGACGCGCAAGCCAGGTCTGGAGCACAAGCCAAGCCCGCGGCCAAGCGGCGAGCATGCCCAAGAGGGCGGCTCCGAGAGGGAACACCAGCAGGGCGGCAATCGCACCCCCCCCATGCCACCACCGCCGCCAGTCCATAGCGCCCAGCGTATCCTGAAGGAAGACAGCCGAGAGGAGGATCATGGGCACCGTCAGGTGGACAGTCAGCCAGGGCATCTTCTCCCCGGCTAGGGAATACGCAACCCATGAGAGGATCACCCAAGCGCTCAGGAAGCCCCGGAACGCCCACCCCAGGCGGTCCGGGATTGGGGCATCGGCAACCCATCGCCCCAGGTAATACCCCAGGGCTAGAAGGGAGAGCAGCATCGGCATAAATTCATACATCGGGGCGATGACGAAATAGTAAAAGAGCGGCTGGCTCCCCCGCTGGACGCACTGCTGGGCCAGCCAGTATCCCAGGGAACCGAGGTAACCGGTGGCGATGCCCGCGCCGTTGGTGAAAAACGTGGTGAACAGGGGCAGGGAGATCCCGAAGAAGATCCCCAGCAGGATAGGCCAGCGGCCTGGATCCCAGGCCATTCCCAGCCCGGTGCTCAGCGCCCCGAAGACCAGGAACAGGATCAGAACCCGGATCATCTCATCGTTGATGCCGCTGAACCCCCCGCTTTCAAACAGCGACATGGAAGCGAAAGGCTGCCGGAACAGCAGAAGGGAAACAGGATTGAGCCAGACCAGGCCCGCCGCCGGGAGCATCCAAAGGCTGAGCCCCCCCATGATCATCATCAGATCAAAAGTGGGCTGCTCGCGTAATCGAACACGCCCCCAGCGCCCGGCCAACACCCAGGCCAGGACACCGATCCCAGCCAGGGCAATCAGCCCCCCGACCAGGGTGAGCCACCGGCCGTGCTCCGGGATGTTCTCCGGCCGGCATACGAAAGCCCCCGGGATCGGCTCTCGCCCGGATTCGAGCCCAAACAACATTGCCGCACCACCGGCGAGAAGCGCTCCTGCTCCCAGCCCCAGCCATTGCCGATCCGCCCGGGAGCATCGCGGATCCCGGAGCACCGCCATGCTCCATGCGATGAAGAGCAGGATCCCATAGATCGCCAGATAGATGAAGGCAGCTTCCATCGTGGTGTAAAACAGCGCGATCACCGCCGCCAGGCCATACAGCCAGCGGGCCTCCCGGGTTTCCAAATAGGCGAAGATCATCCATACCGTGAGGACCGCCCACAAGGCCATCAGGCCCTCGTCCCGGATATACCGGCTGTGATACAGGACCATGGGGGAGATCAGGAAAAAGAGGGAGGCCAAGAGGCTTCCCCAGCGCCCCAGCCAGCGACGCATCAACAGTGGGAGCATCACCAGAGCGATCCCTGCGAGAGCCACTGGGAGCCGGCCGGAGAAATCATCAGCGCCGAACAGGAGATAGGCCAGCGCATCCAGGTGGAACTTCAGAGGGCCATGCATCAGAGGCGTATGCTGAAACCCGTTACCCCGAAACAGCTGCCAGGCGTAATAAACGTGCAGGCTCTCGTCATGGCTCATCACCCGATCGCCCAGGCGCCACAGGCGGGTAAAGATAGCGGCGGCAAACAGCCCGAGATAAGCCCCGCGCTCCAGCGGCGAAAGATCGGCCCATAGCGCCCGCCATCGGGATGGCGCAGGAGCCATCGATATCCCTTCCATAGCCTATTGGCGCTCCGCAGAAGATCCAGAACCGGATGCCGATTATAACACGGTTCGGGAGGAGACCATCCGCCTTCTCGATCGAAACCCGACTGCGTAGATCCGCACCCAGTAAATCCTACTGTGTGTTCTGAGCCCCTGCGCGAACCCACAACACCATCCGACGCTCTATCGGCTCCGCTCCCCTTTGATCCACAATGACTGGGAGAGGGCGACCTACCCATCGATCCGGCTCCAGCGGAACCAGAATACCCTCCGGAGTGAGCCACACGTCTCCAGCTCCCGAATCAGGCGAACGACGATAGACAGCGACCCGAAATGCTCGGAAGGTCCACCACCAGAATGCTTCTTCTTCTCCTTCGGCGACCACAACCAAGGAAAGCCCACCGGGCCATTCGTGGCGGCGCACGGCTTCCCTCCGCAGTCCTTCTACCAACTCCTGCACCGCCGGAGAGGTCATCTCTGGAAGGGAAAACCCGGGAACCGGATCCACCCGCCGGATCAGGGCGGCGGCTCCTGCCAGCTGGCCCAGGCCTATGGCGAACGCCAGAGCCCCGGCAACCCCGAGGGCGGCTGACTTTCGAATCCCGGATCCCATGAAGAGATTCGCTGGAGATGCGCCGAGCGGCCTGCCCATCGCCCCCTGATCCGGGGAATCTTTCTCCCCCCCTCTCTCGAACAGGTCGCTCATGATCCAGAGTCCGAACCCCAGCAACCCTAGCACGCCTATGAGGACCAGCCAGCGCGCTCCTTCCGGTGCTCCCCGGAGATTCATAAAAGCGGCAACGGTTCCCAGCCCGATCCCCCCGATCCCGGCTCCGATGAGAACCGAGAGGGGCTGCCGCTGTCCAACGGGCTGCATCGCTTCCCAAACCCATTGCACGGCGAACCCAGCCAGGATGATCCATGGGATCAGCACCACGGCGTGTTCCGTGAATGAGGCACCGAGTCGGACGAGCTGCAACCCGGTTCCGATTCCTGTGACCATAGCCAGCGCCGTTCCAAAGCGATCGCGGCGGCGGATGGCCAGGATTCCCCCAGCCAGTCCCAACGTCAGGATCAGTGCTTCTCCATAAAGGAAGGCCTGGAGAGCTTCCCACCACATCGGAAGGCCCTCCGGGGCAAAGCCAGCGAGCCATGCCGAGAGACCCTCCACCATCTCCTGTGTTCCGCTCCCTCGCCATCCCCCCCAGGCACTGGCCAGCAGCGCCGTCGCCCCGAAAAGCCCAACGGTCTTCCAGCGGGGGAAAGCAAGCTCCGGCGGATCCAGCCAGAAAACGGGGAGGAGCATCAGGCATCCGGTCCAGAAGGCGGGCCCGGCTGCGGCCCCTATTCCCAGCGTGATCCCCAAACCGATCCAGCGGGAAGGCCAGGAAGCGCGCCCCATGGCCAGGGCCGTAGCCAGCGCTGCCGCGACCACGACGCCGCCGTCCAGGAATCGCGCCGCCATCAGAGCGGTAGGGGAGATGGCCCAGAGCCACGCCGCTCCGATCGCCGCGGCCCGGCCGATGGGGCGCAGAACAGCCCACAGGGCAAGGACCGTGAGGGCCCCTGCCAGCGCCGCGCCAGAGCGCATCCATCCTTCATCCGGCCCGAAGATCTCAAACACCATTGCATTCCAGCCCGCGAGCAACGGGCTTCCCCCAGAGGGTAATGTCCCACCCCGCCACGCCGCCCACGCCTGGGCAGCCTCCTCCGGTGCGGCTGGCCGGAAGCCCAGATCCCATCCCCGCACCAGGAGTGCCAGGGCAAAGAGCCCGCCCAGGATCAACGTCTCCTGCCATCGATATCCATCGAGCCCTTCCCTCATTCACGCCTCCGGTAAATCACAGTTTCCCCGCTCCGAAAAACCGGATCCATCAGCTGTTCAAATTTTCGCAGCGCTTCCGCGGGGAACTCCTGTCGTTCGGTGTGGCCGACGATCACATAGACGATCCGATACTTCTCCAGCAGCGCGCGGGTTTTCTCCAGATCCAGAGATTCCCACAGGATCCTGAGATCCGGCTCCCGACGGGCGATCTCATCGTAAGAGCCCCGCCACTGATGTTCGTGACCTGCCCATCCCAGCACCGTGGGCAGGCCGGTGTGGGCAGCAAAGCGTCCGAATTCCGGCTGGAAGGAGATCCCCTGCCAGCCCGGGGCCTCCAGGATCACCGGCGTGCCCGGTACATTCCGGTTTAACCACTCGATCGCAGCCAAGTCATCGGGCGCCCATCGCGCCAGATGGGCATATCCATCTAGGGTGGGCGGGTGAGCGAAGAATTCCGCCTTAATGGGGATCATCAGAATCGGATAGAGCGCCGCCAGCGCGATCATGCTGCCAAACAACCCGGCCAGCAGCCAGCGCGCGCGCCTCGCCCGTTCCCACAACGCGCCCATTCCCCAGGCCAGGGCCAGGCTCCAGAGCACCCATGTCTGATAGTAAAATTTAAAGACCGTGTTCATGCGGGTGCCGAAGAAATCCTTAAGGAAAACGAACTCCACGGCCCAGGCCAGCGCGGTGCCGAAAACTACCAGCAGGCTCACAAAGGCCTTCACGTTTCCCCGCCGCTTCCAGAGCGTGGCGGCGGCCATCCCGATTCCGGCCAGCAGCATCGGCACCCAGGGCCCGCTTCCGGGGAACAACCTTCCCTTCACCACCACTTCGCCATCCAGCAACCGTCCGTACACCCAGGGCTTCAGTGCCTCCAGCGAAACCGGCGCTCCAGGGAGAGGGAACCGGATCGCCTGCGCCAGCTCGTAGAGCCCCACCAACAACGCCACCGGCGCCAGCCCCAGGCCCAGCGCGCTCAGCCAGACCCATCCTCCCCAGCGTCGCAGGGGGAGCATCCCCCGGCGATGCGCGTGGAGGGCCTCCGCTCCCAGCAGAAGAATCAGCCCGCCAATCTGAAAGCCGAACATCACCAGAAACTGCGGCAGGCGGGTCCCGTTATAAAGATTGGGAAGGAGCCCACCGGCCTGAGAGCGGAAACCCAGGTAAAAGGGCAGATACAGTAACACCCCGAGCCCCAGGATGCCCCCGGCCAGCCCGAGGATCTCCCTCTGCCAGGAAACACGTGTGCGCCCGGCCAGCACAGCCCCCAGAGCCCATGCGGCCAACAGGAGGCCGGTATAAATCGGGAAATCCCACGTGTTCAGGAAAGCAAGCCCCCCAAAGACGATCGGCAGGAGCTCAAACGGCGGACCATGATCCTGGAGAAAACACCGGAGGACGCGCCACTCCCGAAGAGAAGAAAGCCCGGGGAACTGCTGAGCGGTCTGGAAGGCCGCCATGGCCAGTCCGATAGCCATTAATGTGAAGGGCAGCGCCAACACATGGGGATGCAGATCCCCCAGCAGGAAACTGAATTGAGGGAACTCATCAATGACCTCCTGATGCTGGCCCTCGGGCGTGTAGTCTCGTACCACTCGGGAGGCCCGCCACCATGCCCACATCCGATTGGGAGGAGGCCAGCATGAGGGCCACGGTCGAAGCGAAGGGGGCTCATTTAACTCCGGGATGTCCAGCCAGGCCCAGAAGACCGGATCCCGGATCCAGCCGCACGAGTGGGCCAGGTCCAGGATCGCCTCGCCGTTTCCGGCCAAGCCGACCCAGAACGCGCTAAGCAACGCAACGGCCCAGGCCATGCGCAGGCGCTCTGGACGATAGAGGGACCAGAGATTCCATCCGAGGCCGGCGGCTGTCAGCAGGGTGAGGGCAAACCAGGAGGAAACCCCGAGGTTGAACGCGAAGCGGGTCGCAAGGCCGGAGAGCTCGGTGAGGAAGCCCAGGATAATGTAGCCAAAGTAATAATAGCTGATCGCGAAGCCGGACAGCCAGGGATCGTGCGGGGGGAAGCGCTCCGCCCGGACCACCGCGTTCAGGAAGGCAAGCTCCATAGGCTTCTCGGTGTAGGTGATCTCGGGGTTGTAAGCGCGGAAAAGCGTCCAGCCCAGAAAGGCGAGGGCAAACAACAACTCATAAAAAAGCACAAGGCCTCGTCGGGTTTGAAGCCAGCGCCATGGGGATTCGCCGGATCGCTGGGCCAGCCAGAGACCAAGGCCTAGGACCAGCCCCCAGGCCACAATCGCTCCTCCCCGTGAGGATGGGAGAAACCCTAGGCTTCTGCCCCACCACCATACGAATCCCATCAACATCAGCCCCAGGGGACGAGCGAAGGCCAGCCCCCGATCGGGCAGGGGGCGGAACACGAGGAACGTCATGGGCCAGGCCGCGAGGGCGATCAGGGTCAGCAGGAGCCACCAGAGAATCGCGGGACCCATGAAGGCTCATCCGAGTCTTGAGGAGATCACGGGTCTAAAGCTTAAAAGGAACGGGCTCCGTGAGGTGCCGATCCGAAGGGCACATCCTCTGGATATGTGTAAACCTCCATACCCATCCGTTGGGCCAGGTCCTGAGCGCGGGGATCCACCATCGGAGAGATGAGGATCCGACGCGCCACCGGGATACCTGTATGGCGGGCGTAAAACTCGACCTTACGCTGGAAGATCGCCACATCTCCCCGGCTCACCGAGGAGCGGATCTCGATGAGGATCGCCTCTCCGTCCCGGATAACCACATCAATCTCCACCTGATCTGGCCGGCCGAAGACATAGCCCTCAGAATCCATGGCCAGGAACCGCTCGACCCTCCATCCAGCCTCCCGCAGCAGCGCGGCCATCCCATCCCGGAAGGCGGCTTCGCTGCTCAATCCCCATCGGGCGCCCAGGGCCCCGATGGTCGCGCTCAGTCGCTGGATCTCGCGGGAATGTCGATCCAGAACTCCCAGCATCCTCTCAATCTCCTGGGAATGGCGCTCCAGGGTTTCCAGCATGCGCTGGATTATGCGTGAATGCTCCTCCATCCGCTCCGTCAGCGCCCGGATCGCCGCCGAATGCTCCTCCAGTCGACGTGAATGCTCCTCCGTGCGCTCCACCAGCACCCGGATGACCGCCGAGTGCTCCTCCCCCTGTTCCGTCAGCCTTCGAATGGCGGCAGAGTGCTCCTGAGTGATCCGGACCAGCTCCTGCACGGTTTGCGTGAGCTGAAGCAGAGCCTGCTCCTGAGCGCTCAGCCTCCCCTCCACCTCCTCCCGGAACGCCCGGATCTCGGCGCGGATCTCCTCCCATGGCCGCAGCGTTTCCTCCAGCATCTCCCGAAGGATCTGGCGCAGGGCCGGGTCCTCCTTCAACCATTGAGGCAAGGCCTCCCGGATCGCGGACAGCACCTCCTGGGTGCTCATCTCGTTCATCCCTCCGCGAACACATCGTTTTTATTTTAATTTAATTCGACCAGCAACGCTCAGAACAGCCGCTGGGGCGGACAGCGCACCCCATGCCCTTCTAAAGCAAAGGGGCTGTAGAGCATCCGAGCCCGCGCTCCACAGCCCCTGCAGGTTCGATGGCCCGCCGAGATCAACCCTCAGCCCATCAGAGTCACCCGCAGCCCTTCCATCCGGGCTCGAACGCTGCCGTCGACCACTCGATCTCCCACGCGGACGATCAGCCCGCCCAGGATCGTGGGGTCCACTCGGAAGATCACATCGCCGGTAAGATCCAGGCGGTCGGAGAGGGCCCTCCGGATATTCTGTTTTTCTTCCTCTTGCAATGGGATAGCGCTGATTACTTCCACCCGATCTCCCTTCAGGCCGCGAAGCTCCTCTAGAACCTGAGGGGGGATCGCTGTGAAAAACTCATGAATCAGACGCCGGTGGCGCGATTCATCCAGCGCGTCGCTCACAACGCGATGGGCAGCAGCCAGAGCGAGGGCCGCGATCTGCGCCCGCAGCTCGCCAAGGATCCGCTCCCGTTCCCGCTCCGCCTCCTCCCGGGCGACCTCGAGAATACGCTGGGCCTCAGCCCGCGCCTCCGAGAGGATCTGAGCGCGCTGTTGCTCGGCCTGGCGAACTGCCTCAGCGACGATCCGCTGACGCTCGGCCAGCGCTTCCTCCAGGATACGCTGGCGCTCCGCCTGGATGCTCGCCCGAAGTTGCTCTGCCGCCTTCGCATCCTCAAGCCCTTTCTCGATCAGCGCCCGCCGCTCCTCCAGGGCCTTGAGCACCCGGGGGAAAACCAGGCGAGACAAGAGAAACCAGATCACCAGAAAATTGAGGATCTGGGCGACCAGATAGATCGGGTTGATCCCAAGAGCCTCCAATGCCGTCCTCCTGGATCAAGAGGGTGAAAACCTCAAACCACGAACTTCAGCAGCAGCGCCATGACCAGGGCATAGATCGCGACGGCCTCGGCGAAAGCGATGGCCAGAATCATGTTGAGCTGAATCTGAGGGGTAGCCTCGGGATTACGCCCGATGGCCTGCAGCGCCCCACTAGCCAGAATCCCAATGCCGATCCCCGGACCGATCGCTCCCAGGCCGATCGCCAGACCGGCTCCCAGAACGCTCAAGGTTTGCGGCGACAGAATCTCCTGTGCCAGAATCAAACCCAGCATTTCTCGTCCTCCTTCCCAAGAGGTTTTATTTGGAATCCGGAGCGCATCCCCCTCGGATGCGCCAAGCCCGGATTGTTCACAACTCAGTGATGCCCTTCTGAATGCTCCTCCCCATGCCCTGCAGTGGCCAGGGCGATAAACACCATCGTGAGCATCATAAAGATAAAAGCCTGGATCAGCCCCACAAAGATCTCCAGGCCATAGAAGACCGCCGGGATCAGCAAGGGGAGCAGAAAGATCATGATCCCCAGCAGCACATGCCCGGCAAAGATGTTCCCAAACAATCGGAAGGAGAAGGACACAATCTTTGCCACTTCGCTGATAAGCTCCAGGAGGCTCACGAAGAATTCAATGACCCCCATGAAACCCCGGCGGAGGGCTTTCACATTAAAGAACTTCCAGAAATAGCCCGGACCCAGGGCTCGCACGCCCCATACCTGCACCATGAAGACGGCCACAAGCGCAAGGCCGATGGTGAAGTTGAGATCGGTGCTCAGGGCCCGCAGATAGGGAACCAGGACGAAGCCCTCCGCTTTCGCCTGATGAGGCTCCCCGCCTTCCTTCTCGTGACCATGCGCCGCTGCCGGCTCCGCGGTCAGTAGGGTGAAGGGCCCCCAATGGATCACCGCATAGCCCCCTTCATGGCCATGCGCCGGCTCCACCTTCCCAATGGAATCGAAGCCGGGGATCAGACCCATCCAATTCGCTGTGAGCACCATCAGAAAGATTGAGGCCACCAGAGGGAAGACATGGCGCGCCCGCGGGCCCAGGACTACTTTGGCCAAGTTCTCATACAGAGCCTCGATAAGGAACTCGAAGAGATTGACTAGGATCCCCAAGCCCTGAACAGGGGGTGGCAGAGCTCCAACCCGCTGGGCAACCAGCAAGCCCAATCCCAGAACCACCAGATCCACCAAGATCATCGCCACCATGGTGTTGGTAAGCGGCACGCCGAGGAGCAATGGACCCGTCAGAGGCTCCGGCTTCACCAGGATCACCGGAAGCACCGCTTTCAGAGACTTCCCGCCGACGGGGAGTCCTTGCCCCAGGGTTCCGAAGAACAACGAGACCCCCAACACAAAGCCCAAAACAAGAGGCGCTACAACCAGCAACTGGAAATAACGGATCACCCGCGTATCCCGCAGGCCCCAAAGGACCAGCGCGATCACCAGCGCATCCGCGAGAAGGATCCCCACCCAACCTGTCGCGGAGGACAGGAAGGTGACACCTGCCCCTCGCAGAAGATCCCTCAAACCGCCCAGCAACCAGAAAGCTGCCTGCCCCCCTACCCCGCATGAGAGCAAGGCAATGAGTCCAAGCAGCCCATAAGGGCCTATTCGTCGGATCAATTTGCCCATTGCCGCGATCCCACCTCCGCTCAAGATGATGGCTCTTCAAACGTGTTGGAGGATTCCGACGCCGGTTGCTCTGGCTTGCGGGGCCGCTCCATGCGAAACTGGGCAGCTGCGGTCATCGCCGCGCGGACCATCACCACCAACCCCAGAGCTGCGCCCATGATCATGCAGGCGGCGGTAAGCACTGGCCGGGTCCCCAAACGGAGATCCAGCCAGAGCCCGCAGAGCATCGCCCCCACCACTGCCACCACGGGGATAAAACCAATCTGAGAAAGCACTCCCGCCAGCGCCAGATTCCAGACCCAGATCCACCCACGCCTCGATGTTTTCATTATTCACCCTTCATCTGTCCCTCTTATCACAAGAAGCCGCTTTCATAATAATACCCGCCCCTCGGCGCTTCTGACAAGGGCCAGCCTAGAAGATCCATGCCTCCCTTCGTCTGAAACAGATTCTTTTCGATCCCGGATTCAAGCCCAATGGAAAGGCCAGCGTCTAAAAAGCCTGAGCCGCCATTTGGGCCAGCTGATAAAGCGGATACACCATAACCGTTAATAACAACACTCCGGCCACTGTGAACCACAGCGTAAATCGGGCGGGGCGGGAGATCCAGACAGGCTTCTCCTCCTCCGGCGAACGGTCCACATACATGGCCCGAGCTACCATAATGTAGTAATAAAACGCAACCATCGCATTGAGTACGCCGGCGATAGCTAGCCAGATCAGACCGCTCTCGATAGCCGCCGCGAAGACGAACAGCTTGGCGAAGAAGCCTACCAACGGCGGAATTCCCCCAAGCGAAAGAAGCGCGGCCAGCATAGCCAGGGCCAGCCCTGGTGCCCGCCGGGACAACCCAGCCAGGTCCCGGATCTCCTCGCTTCCCGTGACATTGGTCATGATCACCGCAACCGCGAAGGCCGCGATGTTCGTCAAGGTATAGATTCCCAGGTAAAAGATCGAGGCAGCGACCCCCAGCGGGCTGGCCGCGGCAACCCCGATCAAGATATATCCAGCCTGGGCGATGCTCGAATACGCCAGCAGCCGCTTGAGGTTCCGCTGCGGGATGGCCAGGAGGTTCCCCACCGTCATCGTGACAAAGGCAAGGGCAGCCATGATCGCTATCCAGTTCCCCTGAGCCGTGGGGAACGCCTCGATCATCGCCCGGATCAGGACCGCGAAACCCGCCGCCTTGGAGGCTACGGAGATGAAAGCGGTCACCGGCGTTGGCGCCCCTTCATACACATCGGGGGTCCAAAAATGGAAAGGCACGGCAGAGACCTTAAATCCGAAACCTACCAGAACCAGCAGGAGAGCCGCCATCACTGCTGGGGTGGGCAGCCCGGCCAGGGCCTGGGCGATGCGAGCATAGGAGATTTCGCCGGTAAAGCCATAAATCAACGCCAGGCCGTAAAGCATAATAGTGGAACTAAAGACGCCGAACAGGAAATACTTCAACCCAGCCTCCGCCGACCGGGGCGTATCTCGCAGATATCCCGCCAGCAAATACAGGGCGATCCCCACCGTCTCCAGAGCCAGATACAGGGTCACCAGATTGACCGCCGCCCCCATCAACCCCATCCCGAGGACCGAGATGAGCAGGAGGGTATAATACTCGCCGCTCTGGCGAAGCGGGCGGAAATCCATCGAGATGGCCACCGTGAGGATCCCTGCAAGCAGGAAGATGATCCGAAACAACATCGCCGCCAGATCGGCCCGCACCGAGCCCCCAAAGGCCTCATAAGGGGCTACGATCCCCATCGTGAGTTGGGCCGCCTGGGCTGCAGCCACCACCAGGGCCACCGCCAGCCCGCCGATGGCCCAATAGCCCAGCTCCCGCTTGCGCCCCTCTGGCATCCAGGCGTCCACGGCCATCATGAGCGCGGCCGCCAGCACCAGCACGATCTCCGGCAGAACCGACCACCCGTGCGCCCACCAGGACAACCCCATCGTCGATCCCTCCCCTAATGAATGGAAGCGACCATCGCGCTCTGCAACAGCGCCGCAATGGGCTCCACACCGGTCTGAATCAAGTCCGTCATCACTCGAGGAAACACGCCGATCAGAACAAACCACACCGCCAGGGTAAGGATGGCCACCTTATCCAAGGTCGTAATATCCCCCACATGGGGATAGCGTTCCCGATTCAACTCCCCAAAGAACGTCGCCTGAAGCGCCCGCAGGATGTAGGCGGCGGAGAGGGCGATGCTGGGCGCTGCCAGGATCGCCACCCAGGGATACCACCAGGCCATGTCCCGGGCGGCCCAGATCCCCGCAAAGACCTGGAACTCGGCCACGAAGCCGGAGAACCCAGGCATTCCCATCGCCACCAACCCGCCCAGGATGAAACCCAGAGTGGCCATCGGCATCGCCCGGGCGAAACCGCCCAGGTGGGCCAGGTAACGAGTGTGCGCCCGATCGTAAACCATCCCCACCGTTGCGAACAGGATCGCCGCCATCACTCCATGAGAGAACATCTGAAGGACAGCCCCTGTCAGCCCGGTCACGTTCATCGCTGCAAACCCAATGGTCACGAAGGCCATGTGGCCGATACTGGAGAAAGCGATCACATATTTGAGGTCCTCCTGCACTAAGGAGATCGCAGCGGAATACAGCGCAGCGACCACAGCCAGAAAGACCACTACCGGCAGCCAGTAGACCGCTCCTCCGGGCATCAGCTCGATCCCCACTCGCAGCGCGCTGTAGGCACCGACCTTCATCACCACCCCGGCCAGAAACATGGAGCCCGCCGTTGGCGCCGCCGAGTGGCCATCCGGCACCCAGTTGTGGAAGGGCCAAAGGCCTGCCGTCACCGCGAAGCCCAGGAAAACCGGCAAGAACCAGAGGTAATCAAAGCGCACCGTCTGGCCGAATACCTCCACCATCCGGGCAAACGCACCCCGGGCAGCCAGCTCTCGAAGCACATCCATATCGAAGGTGCGGATCGGGGAAACGAAATAGAGGGCCAGCGCACCCACCAGGGCGATGATGGAGCCCACCAGGGTGTAGAGCACCAGCTTCATCGCCGCGTATTCTTTGCGGGTGGAGCCCCAGATGGCGATCAGGAAATATTTGGGGAAGATGGCGATCTCATAAAAGAAGAACAGCAACACCAGGTTCCGCGCCACGAAGACCCCCATGATGCCACTGGCCAGAAGCAGCATGAAGGCGAACAGCTCATGGGGGCGATCCTCAATATTCCAGGATACCAGCACGCCCGTAAAGAGCACGAGGGCCGAGAGCAACACCAGGGGAAGGCTCACACCATCCACGCCCACGTAATAATGGATGCCGAGCTGGGGAAGCCACGACATCCGCTCCACGAACTGATATCCCCCGGCCGTCCGGTCGTAAGCCAGGAACGCCCAGAAGGCCAGCAACAGCGTGAAGCCGGAGACAGTCGCCGCAAAGACCCGCGCCGCTTCTTTCTGATGACGTGGGATCAGCAGCAGGATCAACGCCCCCACGAGGGGCGTAAAGACAATGAGGCTGAGAAGAGGAAGAGTCACCGCCGAGATCGTCATCCTTCACGCTCCAGAGATGAGAGTCGATCGTTCCAGATAGGGAGGGAAGATCGAAAGCACAACCCTGTCGGGTCCCAGCTATCCCAACAATCGCCGCAACGCCGCGTCCAGGGTGGGCACGATCCAAGCAGGCCACAGGCCGGTGAGCAACATGAACACCATCAAGGGAGCCACAGCCAGGATCTCCCGCGCGTTCATCTCCGGCAGGCGAGCCCACTGTGGGTTCAACGGCCCATGGAGCACCTTCTGAATGGCCTTCAGGATAAACGCCCCGGTGATCAGCAGCCCGAGCATGGCCAGGGCCGTTAGGGCGGTGAACACCGGCCAAGCCCCCTGCACCACCATATACTCCGCCACGAACCCGGCCAGCCCCGGCAGACCCACCGAGGCCATCGCACAGTAAAGCAGGATCCCCCCGTATACTGGCATCCGCGTCCAGAGCCCGCCGTAGGCCTCCAGGTCCCGGGTATGGGTCCGATCGTAAACCACCCCCACCAGCGCGAACATCGCCGCCGAGGAGAGACCATGGGCAAACAGCTGCAGGGCTGCCCCATTCACGGCGATCCGGGCATGATCGCGGATCGCAGGGTTCCCCAGCGCATAGCCCGCTACGGCGATCCCCAGGACGACGAACCCCATATGGTTCACCGAGGAGTAAGCCACAAGCCGCTTGAAGTCCCGCTGGCCCAGCGCAGCATAGGCACCGAAAATGATGGCGGCCGTCGCCAGAAGGGCGAGGGCGACGGCGAAGCGGGCGGATTCCGCCGGGAAGAGCGGGAAAACAATGCGCAAGAAACCATAGGCCCCCAGCTTTAACAGGATCCCCGCCAGGATCATAGAACCTGCTGTCGGGGCCTCCGTGTGCGCATCCGGCAACCAGGTGTGGAAAGGCCACACCGGGACCTTAATGGCGAAAGCGATGACGAAAGCCCAGAAGACAATCGCTTTCACTACCTCCATCGGAACCCCCGCCAGGGCCCCCTGGAGGGCCGGCCAGCGCCGGCTGACCTCAAGCAAATCGAAAGTGCCTCCCTGGGTGCCTCCCAGGGCCGCCCAGATCAATTGGATGCCCAGCAAGAGGCCTAGGGACCCGGCCATGGTGTAAAGAATGAACTTCAGCGCAGCGTAATGTCGCCGCTCCGGTGCCCCCCAGTTGTTGATCAGGAAATACATCGGCACCAGCCCCAGCTCCCAGAACAGGAAGAACAACAGGAGGTCCAGGCTGACGAAGACCCCCAGGATCCCCGTCTCCAGAGCCAGGAAGAGCGCGAAGTAGGTTCGCGGATCTTCTGTGATATGGAAGGAGATCAGGACCCCCAGCGGGGTGAGCAGGGCTGTCAGGAAGACCAGCATGACGCTCAGCCCATCCACCCCCAGGTAATAGCTGGCGTTCACCTGGGGAAACCATACCGCGCGCTCCACGAACTGGAAGCCGGGCTGACGGAGGTCGAAGTTCAGCCAGAGCCAGGCAGAGAGGATAAGGGGAATCAGACTGAACAAGAGGGCCAACCCTCGATGCAGACGAACACTATCCCGCGGGGTCATGGCGATAATCCCCGCACCCAGCAACGGGAGGAATGTGATCAGGGTCAGGATCGGGATCGTATGCCCGAAAAGCGCCATCGCTCGCTTCCCTCACCGTGAGGACTCAGAATAGAGACATCGCATGGTGGCCCATCCGGAAACCACGACAATGCAATGAGCAACCTGGGCGCCTCCCCCCATCAGAACCCCCGCAATATGGGCGCCACCGTGTAGAGAACGATGAAGCCCAGAACACCCAAGACCACCACCAGCAGATAGTTCTGAACTAGGCCAGTCTGGAGAGTCCGCAGCTCGCGCCCAGCGGCCTTCACCGCCTCTCCAATCCCATCACCAATGCCGTTGACCACCACCCGATCGAAGAGGCGCAAAGCGCTTCCCATCGACCAGATCGCATCGGCGATCCCATGGAGAAGCCCATCAATGACCACGCGATCCATGAAGAAGGCCACCGCGCGCTCTGCCAGCCATAACGTTGGGCGGACGAACAGAACTTGATAGAGGTCATCGATATACCAGCGGTTCTTCAGGAAGGTATAAAGCGGACCCAGATGGATAAGGGGATCAGGTTCCCCGGCTGCCAGGGGGCGGCGGGCGTAAACCACCCAGCCCAAGAGGAGCCCAGTCAACGCGATGAGGGAGGAAATCATCACAGGCACCGGGTTAAAGGGCAATGCCTTCGGATGCTCCAGCAAGGTTCCCCCAACGAACTCGTGGAACCAATTGCCGCCGGTCAGCGCGGCCAAGCCTGGAAATCCCTCCGGCACTCCTACGAAACCACCGAAGACCGCGAAAAACGCCAGGAAAACCAGAGGGAAGATCATCGATCCGGGGCTCTCCTTTGCATGAGCAGCCGCAGGCGTGCGGGGCTCGCCGAGGAACGTCAGGGCGATCTGACGCATCGTGTAAAATCCGGTGAGAACGGCTGCTGCCGCCAGCAACAGGAAAACCAGCAACGGCAACCACTCTCCTTTTTCGAAAGCCCCGTGGAACGCCTCTCCAAGGATCTCATCCTTGCTCCAAAAGCCCGCGGTGATCAGCGGGAAGCCCGCTAAAGCCAGCCCGCCCGCCACGAAGGTCCAGAAAGTCACCGGCATGCGCCGGGCCAGACCGCCCATATTAAACATGTCGTTAGGATCAAAGGCCTCCTGGTGATTGTGGGCAGCATGATGGTGCCCATGCTCTACTGCGTGGATCACGGAGCCGGACCCCAGGAAGAGCAATGCCTTGAAGAAGGCATGGGTGATCAGGTGAAAAGCCGCGGCCACATAAGCGCCGATGCCCACTGCCGCCAGCATGTAGCCCAGCTGGGAGATCGTCGAATATGCCAGCACCCGTTTGATGTCGTTCTGAGCGACCCCCATGGTGGCGGCCATAAAGGCCGTGAAGGCCCCGATTAATGCCACCACCCAAAAGGCGGTCTCCCCGCCCAGGCCATGCTGGCCCGCCTGGAGCAGAGGGAACATCCGGATGGTGGTATAGACGCCGGCCGAGACCATGGTGGCGGCATGGATCATCGCGCTGACCGGGGTGGGGCCTTCCATCGCATCGGGCAGCCAGACATGGAGCGGGAACTGGGCGCTCTTCCCCACCGTCCCGGCGAACAGCAATAGCGAGGCCAGAGCGGCTACCGAGAGGCCAGCCACATAGGAGGGCGTCTCCGCCAGCGCCTTCAGGGTCTCCGGGTTCCGCAAGATATCACGGAAGTTCAGGGTTCCGGTCTGGGCGTAGAGATAGGCGATGCCCAGGAGCATCAGCACATCGCCCACCCGAGTGGTCATGAAAGCCTTCACGGCGGCGCGATAGGCCGACGGCTTTCGATACCAGAAGCCAATGAGGGCATATGAGCAGAAGCCCATCACCTCCCAGCCGATGAACAGCATCAGGAGGTTGTCGGCCACTACCAGGAGCAACATCGCCGCTTCGAAGAGGGAGAGCAGCGCAAAGAAGCGGCTGTAGTGGGGATCCCCCGCCATATACCCCACACTGTAGATGAAAATCATCAGCGAGACCAGGGGGACCATGAATAGCATCACGGCACCCAGCGGATCCACCAGCACCCCGAACTCCAGGGGGCGGGGCCCAACCGGTAGCCATGGAACCCGAATAGCGATCGGATGCTCCCCCAGATGTTCTGTGCGAATAGCGGTCCAGAATACGATCTGGGAGAGCACAAAGGAGATCGCCACTGAGAGAATGGCGAGGGTATGGCTGAGGCGCTTCCAGCGGTTTGTAAACAGCGCGATCAGGCCGAAGGCGATAAAGGGCGGCCATGGGATCAGAGCCACCAGCAACGGCAGGAGCGTTCCATGGATCTCCATCCGTCTCCACCTCGAAGGGTTAGCCTTTCAGGAGATCGATGTTCTCCACGTCCACGGTTTCACGATTGCGATAAATGCTGATGATCAGCGCCAGGCCTGCGGCCGCCTCCGCCGCCGCAACGACCAGCACGAAAAGCGCGAAAGCTTGGCCGGTGGTCGCGGTGGGATGGAGATAGCGCCAGAACGCCACCAGGCTCAGATTCACCGCATTCAACATCAGCTCGATCGCCATCAGGATGGCGATCGCGTTGCGTCGGGCCAGCACCCCATAGACGCCAATGCAAAACAGCGCAGCGGCCACCAGCAGATACCAGGAAAGCGGAACCATTCAGAGCCTCCGAATGGATACAGTCTCATGGGTCGATCAGGCCAGGCCTCAACGCTTCTCCCGGGCGATGAAGATCGCCCCGATCAGCGCCGCCAGGATCATCACCGAAGCCAGCTCAAAGGGCAGCGCGAATTGATTCGGATCCACCAGGGAGCGGCCCAGAGCCTCAATGGTGTCGGCGGGGACCCCCTGGATCGTCTGCGGCCAGGGGAACCCGGCGATGACCGGAGCCAGGAGGACAAAAAAGAGCCCGGCGATCACAGCAGCCGCCAGGCTCTGATTATTCAGTGGGGGACCCGGGTTGCGGACCATCCCCCGTGTGAGCATCACGGCGAAAATGATGAGAATGGAGATGGCCCCAATGTAGATAAGAACCTGCACGCCGGCCAGGAATTCTGCTTCCAGCAGGATAAATAAGCCCGCTACCCCAACCAAGGAGAGAATCAGGTAGAGAACCGCATGGAAGAGATGACGGCTGAGAACGGTGAGCAACCCTGCCCCCAGGGTCAGGATGGCGAACAGGGCGAAAACGGCCTGAATCAGGGTCATTGTCCGCGCGCTCCTTCACGATATGGAATGGGTCATGAATGGGCCGCCGCTGCTTCCAGCGCCTCCCCTTCCTCCCCTTCGGAGGCCGGAACCATCGCTGCCATCCGCGCCCGATGCCCCAGATAGCCCGGAAGGGCCAGGGCGCCGATCAGCATCGCCATGTTAAAGACGAACATCCCTGCTGCCCAGAGCCCGCTGCTCACCCCAGCCGCCCGCAGGCCTTTATCCACCAGAGCCACCCCGATTAGATTAAGGATCATCAAGGGGGTCAGGAACTTCCAGTTCAGATTCAGCATCTGATCGATCCGAATGCGAGGAAGCGTCGCCCGCAGCCAGAAGAACAGGAAGATCCCCAGGCTCATCTTGATCAGCATCCACAGATACGGCGGCAGCCAGGGCCCGCGCCACCCACCCAGGAAGAGAACAGCAAAAAGCGCGGAGACCACCAGCGCGTGGACGAACTCTCCCAGGAAGACCAGAGCGAACTTCATGCCGCTGTATTCGATATGGAAGCCCGCTACGATCTCCGATTCCGCTTCCAGCAGATCGAAGGGGGTTCGCCCCACCTCCGCCACCCCGGACACCAGGAAAACCAGGGCGGCCAGGGGGAGGACAAACAGATAAGGGACATCCTGGGCGAGCACAATGCCTACGGTGGACATGGTGCCGGCGACCATCACCACGATGACGACGCTGAGGACGGAGGGGATCTCGTAACTGATCAGCTGAGCCACTGCCCGGAAGGCCCCCAGCAGTGCGTATTTATTGTTGCTGCCCCATCCAGCCATGAGCACCCCTACCAGGGCTCCCGCCCCCACGGCCAGGGCATACAGGACACCAATATGGAGATCCGCTCCAATCACCCCGGGCCCAAAGGGGATCACCACCAGCGGCGCCAGGGCACACGTGGCGATGATCAGTGGCGCCAGGTTATAGACCCAGCGATCTGCTCCCGCCGGCATAGTGTCTTCTTTCGTGAGCAGCTTGATCCCATCCGCTACCGGCTGCAGAACCCCATAGGGGCCCGCCACATTGGGGCCCAAACGGTCCTGAAAACGGGCAACAATCTTACGTTCCACGTAAGTTAAAATGGCGAACCCGATCAGGCCGAAGTTGGCCAGAAGAAAGGCTTTGATCAACCCCATCGTCAGGCTGATCGCCCAATCCGGGAGCCCCCAGCTTTGAAGCAGGCCGCGGAGCCAGGCCCCCAAATACGGAAGCAAGTTATAAATGAAATCGTAAAGCTGCCCCATATTCAACCTCGCCCAAGGAAATGAACCGCTCGATCTCCCAGCATGCGCCTGAAAAATTCAACAGGACTCTGGAGAAAAGGGGGCTTGCCCTTTGGGGGATAAGCGCGCCGAAAACACGCCCACCCTCTCCTCATTTACACCCATTCCAGCGCACCCTTGCGCCACGCGTAAAGCAGCCCTCCCAGAAGGAGAAGCAGGAACAGGGCCATCTCGATGACCGCATACAGGCCCAATCGATTATAGGCGACCGCCCAGGGGAAGAGGAAAACCGCCTCCACATCGAACAACACAAAGATAAGGGCGAAAATATAGTATTGGGCGCGGAACTGAACCCAGGTATCCCCTACGGTCTGAACGCCACACTCGTAGGCTTCCAGCTTGAGGGGATTGGGTTTCTTCGGGCGCAGCAACCACCAGAGGAGCAACGTCACCCCCAGCAGGGCGAAGGACATCAGAAGATACAGGCCGACCACGGCATACCCATGAAGCACGGCCCGCCTCCTTTGTGGCAGGTGTCACAAACACGAAATGATTATATCATGCGCTGCAGGGAAGATCAAGGCCGCCGGATAGGTCGCAGGGGACGATCTCGCCTTCCCGAGATGAACGATGAAGATCTGGATAGTGGATCCCCGGCTGACGGCCGAACGCCGGTTGTGGATCGAAGGTTGGGCTCGCCACAGCCGCCATCAGATCCTCGCGTTCACGCTTCCCCCTTCGCTTCGAACGCCTTCTGGGGGCACTTCCTGCCTCGCCCGGGAGCGGGCGAGGCAGCTGGCCCGGCGGATCCGACGATACCTGACCGGCTCCGCCGTTCGGGACCCTTCCCGTCATCCCGCCGGCTTGCCCGATCTAGTCCTTCTGACCGATGGCCTGGACGGGGAGGCCTTTGTTGAAGAGATCGGCGATCTGCTGGCTGGGATCCCTCTCTGGATCTACTGGCACACCAGCAGGATGGCCGACCCGGAAGCTGCCACGCCGGAGGAAATCGCTGTCGAGCTTCGCACGGTCCGGGTTGCCGAGCGCTGTTTATTTCACGGAAAGAGGCAGCGCGAGCACTTCCTCCGCGTCCTCTCCCGGTATGAGCCGGCACTCGCCCTTCAGGTGGAAAAACGCGCAGCTGTGGTGCCTCCCGGTTTCGATCCCTTCCCTTCACGGTCTGAAGCCCTGTCTTTCCACAAACCACTGGTGCTCTGGCTCCTGCGAGGCGAGCCGATAGAGATCCCCATGTTGATCGCTGCCCTTGATCGCCCGGCTCTTCAGCCCCTGAACTTCCAGGTGCTGCTCCTGAGCGAGCGCCCGGAGATGGAAACGCCCCGGGTCCAGGGGCTTCCTCCTCAGCTCCGCGCTCGCATCCTGGGGATCCTGAGCCCGGAATCCTCCGAGGCACAACGCTGGGCATCGGCGGCTCAGGCCATTGTGGATGGAAGCATCCGTCCCCATTCCCCCATACATCTGATGCGCCTCACGTCGGAGGGCCCATGGCCGCTGGTCCCGGCGAGCTCCGGGCTCCTGGACACACTCCCAGAGGCGTTCTGGCCCCGATGCGCCTATCACCAATCGGAAGATCTTGCCGAACGACTGCGGATCCTCCTGATAGATCCCCCGCTGGGGTCCCGGGAGATCCGTCAGGCCCTTGCGGCGTGGATGTGGCCCGCGCTGGCCCCTCGCTATGATGCTCTGTGCGAGATCGCTCTGAGGGATTTCCCTGAACGCGAAGGGGACGTGAAGGAGAGCGCGCATCGTGAGGCGGGCGGATGTCCCTATTCATCCCGGGCGACCTGAAAGCGTCCGTTCTCGAACACGACCTTCTGGATGATCCGCTGATCCGCCAGCGGGGTCTCCGGTCGGGCCGATACCACAATACGCACCTGGTCCTTTAAGGGAGTGACCACGACTTTGCGGGCCAGGATCTCCTGGACCTGGAAGATCCCGGCGGAGTTGCTGAGGTAAACGGCGATCTCAATGGGCACATCTTTCCCATCCCGGATCTCCACCTCGTCCACCGCCAGGGCGGATACGGAGTGGATGTCGACCTTGCCCAGGTCGAAGGCCGCCCGCCCCCGCCCCTTGGTCATATCGGTCCCATCGGCGATGGCCACCACCGCCGCCTCCACGGTCAGCGGGGGTGGGGAACCATCATGGCTGGCGATGCAGGACAGGATGAAGCCCAAGATCAGCTGCTCTTGCTCAGGATCCGGGTAGATCTCCCCCAGCCAGCGCGGCAGCAGCTGGGCGGCCAGCACCACGCTGTATTCGATATGCCCGACCCGGTGAACCATGTTCCCGATGTCATGCAGGAGCTCCGCGGCCAGAACCACCAAGAAGGCATCGTCCAGATCCCCAGCCCCCGAAGTCACCACATCGAAGGCGACCCCATGCCGGGCCAACAACTGCATCATCTGCATCGCGGCCGCAGTGGCGATGCGAGCATGGACCGGGCCGTGGTCGTTGTAGTTCAACTTGTAGACCGCCATATAGTTAGCCAGATCCCAGCAGGCGGAGACCTTCGGATCATGGGTGAGAGAATCATACATCCGCGCGGTCTTGGGATAGCGATCCACAATCTCCCGGATGACAGCGTCCGCCCGGCTGGCGAGCTGTTGGTAATCCGGGGCGATCTCAATCACCACGCCATGGTCCCGATAAGCGATGTGGCGACGCGGCACACGAACCTTGCTCATGGAAGCCTCCAGCCTATTCGGTTCAGTACTAATCGAGCTCGTCTCCTCTCCCCCTCACCGCTCAAAGCGCGCTGCGAGAAGAGCGAAGAGGCCCGATCCTTGAACACAGAGGAGGAACCGATCCCCCAGCTTCTAACCCGATGGGGGGGAAGCCTGATTAAGCAATCCTTTCAACTCATACAGCTTGTGAAGGGCCTCCAGCGGGGAGAGGCTTTCGGGATCCAGATGGCGCAGGGCATGGATCACCGGATGCTCAGCGAAGAGGGGCAGGGGCGCGGCCGGCGGAGGGGCTTGGGGCCGCACGGCCGGCTCGCCGCGCTCCAGACGGCGGAGCAGCTCCCGGGCCCGCCGAATGACCGGCCGGGGCAATCCGGCCAGCTCCGCCACATGGATCCCGTAGCTTCGATCCGCACCGCCCGGCCGGATCTGATACAGAAAAACGATGTGTCCTTCTACCTCCGCCACGGCCATATGGGCGTTGCGGACCCTCGGTAGATACGCCGCCAGGGCGGTCAGCTCGTGGTAGTGGGTGGCGAAAAGCACCTTCGGCCGCCGCTTCGGATGGTTGTGCAGATATTCCACGACCGCCCAGGCGATCGCCAGGCCATCATACGTGCTGGTTCCCCGCCCGATCTCATCCAGGATCACCAGGCTTTCCGCCGTGGCCTGATGCAGAATGTAGGCTGTTTCACTCATCTCCACCATAAACGTGGAGCGGCCGGCCGCCAGCTCATCGTGAGCCCCGATCCGGGTGAAGATCCGATCCACCGGTCGCAGCCGGGCCCGATCGGCAGGGACAAAGGAGCCGATCTGAGCCATTAACACGATGAGGGCGACCTGGCGCAGCAGGGTGCTCTTCCCCGCCATGTTCGGCCCGGTCAGGATGAGGATCCGCCCCTCCTCATCCAGCCGGACATCATTCGCAACGAAGCGGCCGGCCAAGGCCCGTTCGACCACCGGATGCCGTCCCCCTTGGATCTCCAGGACGTCTTCCTCCACCAACTCCGGGCGCACATAGCGGTGGCGAACCGCAGCCTCCGCCAGCGCGATGATCCCGTCCAGGTGCGCGATGGCCCCGGCCATCTCCCGCAGCTGGGGCGCCGCCTCCCCGACCCGACGACAAAGCTCCCGGAACAGTTCCGCCTCCAGCTCCGCCTGACGAGCTTCCGCGTTTAGGACCAGCGTTTCATATTCTTTCAACTCCGGGGTGATGAATCGCTCGGCGTTCACCAGGGTCTGCTTGCGGATGTAATCCGGGGGCACCTGTCGGGCCGCCGCCTTCGAGATCTCGATGTAATATCCGAAGACTTTGTTGTAACCCACCTTCAGGGTACGAATGCCGGTCCGCTCCCGCTCCCGCTGCTCCAGATCCGCAAGCCAGGCCTGCGCCTCCTTCGCCATCGCCCGCCAGTGATCCAGCTCCTCCGAGAAACCAGGCCGGATCACCCCCCCTTCCTGCAGCGTGGCCGGAGGGTCCTCCACCAGCGCCCGGGTGAGCCAATCCAGCAGCTCGGGGATGGGATCGAGGCGAGCCATGAGCGGCCGAAGGGCTTCTGCCCGCGGTCCCTCCATCCGATGGAGCAGCATCCGGATCTCCGGCATCATCCCCAATGCCCGGCGCAACGCAGCCAGATCCCGGGGGGAGGCCAGGCCGCTGCGGGCCCGACCAGCCAGCCGCTCCAGGTCAGGGAACCCCCGCAGTCGCTCCGCGATCCGCTCCCGGGCGATGGGATCCTCTACAAACGCTTCCACCTGATCGAGCCGGGCCTCTATGGCCGCTCGATCTCGCAGCGGCTGGGAGATCCACGACCGCAGCAGCCGGCCACCCATGGGAGTGCGGGTGAAATCCAGCACAGCAAGCAACGATCCTTTGCGGGAATCTCCGGTCGTGCTCTCGATCAGCTCGAGATTGCGCCGGGTGGCCGGATCCAGGACCATATATCCGGCCGTGGTGTAGGATTCCAGGGAGGTCAGGATCGAGAGAGCTTCCGGGCGGGTTTCCCGCAGGTAGTGGAGGATCGCCCCAGCAGCCCGCAGGGCCAGCGGTCGATCTTCCAGCCCGAAGGCGTGCAGGGAAACCACTTGAAAATGCTCCTGCAGGGCAGTTCGAGCCGCCCCGAGCTCAAAGCGATAGGCGGGAAAGGGTGTGAAATGAATCGAGAGACGATCCGCGGGTAGGGCCAGCGGCGGCGCGGCTGGCTCGCCGGGAGCGGCCGGATAAAGACATTCCCGGGGATCCAGCCGCAGCAGCTCCGCCTCCGCCTCGCGTCGAGCCTCCGGGCCGCTCCACTGGGTTGCGGCGAAACGCCCGGTGCTGGCCTCGCAATACGCGAGCCCAATCCCCTCTTCGGTTTCGATCCACGCTGCCAGATAGTTCGGCCTCCGTTCATCCAGCAAGGCAGGCTCCAGAGCGGTCCCAGGGGTCACCACCCGGACCACCCGGCGGGGCATCAACCCGTTCACCGGATCGCCGACCTGTTCCGCAATGGCCACCCGATAGCCTCCCTCCACCAGGCGGGCTAAGTAAGGCTCCAGGGCGTGATAGGGGATGCCCGCCATCGGGACCCGCTGTCCCTTCCCCACCGGCCGGGAGGTCAGCATGAGATCGAGCTCCCGGGCTACGATTTCCGCATCTTCATCAAAAGCCTCATAGAAATCGCCCAGCCGGAAGAACAGGATCGCATCCGGATATTGTCGTTTGAGCTCCAGATACTGGCGGCGGATAGGCGTGAGGTCCTCCATTCCGCAATCCTCCACCGTTTTCCGCAGGACTTATATCCGTGATCCTGGATCCATCCGGACCCGCGTCGTCATGGGTCAAGGCCGGAAAGGGAGAAGCCTTACGGTTCGATAGCCCGGGCAGGGCGTCTATGGCATCCACCCCTTCTCAGAGCCCTTCAAAGGGAATCCACCGCGCAACGCTTATCAGTATACACTTAGAGTGGGTCTGGACATTCAACCGGACTTCAGACATCCCGACATCAGAAAGCGTCCCACCGCTCCCCAGCAGGTAGAAGAGCCCCAAGGAGAAACTCACCGACGAAACGGGCAACCGGACACCGAAGACCTAGAAGCGGAACGCCGAACAGGAGACGCTGATCCGCCTCGAGAGAGGGGCCGTTCAAATGGCAACCCAACAGCCAGGGGAAGGCAGGGGACACCCGCCTCGCGTGCTGGTCATCGAGGATAATCCCAACGAGGCGAAGGCGCTTCACGACCTGTTAGTCTGGAATGGCTTCGAGGTGGTAGTTGCTGCAACAGCCCGCCACGGATGGAGCCGGCTTCGCTCCTGGCGCCCTGATGTGGTGATCCTCGACCTCGGCTTGCCAGATGCCGATGGGCTGATGGTATGCCGGGCGATGAAGGCGGATGCGCAGCTCCGTGACATCCCGGTGCTGATCCTCACCGGGCGGACGGCCATCGGAGAACTGTTGGAGGGACTCCGGATCGGTGCGGAGGATTACGTGACCAAGCCCTACGATCCCCGCGAGCTCCTAGCCCGGCTCCACACGCGGCTGCGCCTGGGCCGGCGCATCGCCTCGCTCAAGACCTACCCCCTCCGCTGGTGGAACCTGTTGCGATCCTTCATCCCTTCCCCGATCATGCAGGCTCTGCAAAAGGCCCCTCACGAGATCATCGGTCCGGCCCGAATACAACCCCTCAGTATCCTGGCCGTGTCATGGAGCGGGCTCCGGGAGCGAATTCAGGAAGCGACCCGTCGAGAGGGGCTTCCTGCAGGGACCCTTCATCAGGCGCTGAATCGACATCTCAGCCTCTTCTATGAGAGCGTTCAGGCGGAAGGTGGAACGCCTGCTCCAATGGGGGATGGGGGAACCATGGCCTGGTTCAACGCGCCGATCCCTTGCCCGGATCACCCGGTTCGGGCCCTGCGGGCGGCCCTGGTCCTTCGGGAGCGGATCCGTCGACTGCATCGGGAGCTTCCCCCGCCGCTGCAGCTGATCCCCCGTTTCGCGCTTCACCGGGGGCTTGCACTGATTGGACTGCTGGGGGGATCGACCTATCGGCATTACACGCCGATCGGCGAGGTCGTGGAAACTGCCCGGCGGCTGGCCGCCCTGGCCCCGGAAGGTGAAATCCTGCTCACCCCGTCCTTCCATGAGGCAATTCAGGGACTCCTGCCGGTGCGGCCATGGACGGAGGCCCCAGCGTTCGTCCGAATGCCCCTCTACCTGGTGGTCATGCGCCGATAGGGGTAAGAATAGTTGGGATAGGCGGTGAAATCGCCTATCTCGTCGTCCTCAAACCCTTAACGATCCGCGAGGTGCATTGGTAATAGCTGGAGAGATGCGATCCTCAAATGAACTTCCGGTGATCCGGGTTCTGGATCCAGACGTGGCGGCGCGGATCGCGGCGGGGGAGGTCATCGAACGGCCCGCCTCAGTGGTGAAGGAGCTGATCGAGAACGCGCTGGACGCAGGGGCCACTATTATCCAGGTTGAGGCCTGGGAAGGGGGCTTTGCGCTGATCCGCGTGGCCGACAACGGCCATGGCATCCCCCGGGATCAGGCGCCGCTGGCCCTGGCCCGCTTCGCTACCAGTAAGATCCAGACGGCCGAGGACCTGGGCCGCGTGCGCACCCTGGGCTTTCGCGGGGAAGCACTGCCCAGCATCGCCGCCGTGGCGCGGGTGGAGATCCTCACCCGCACCCCCGGGGAAACGGAGGGCACCCGCCTGATCGCGGAGGAAGGCCAGTGCGCCGTGCATCCGGCCGCCAGTCCCCCAGGGACCGTGGTAACAGTCCGGGACCTTTTCTATAACACCCCAGCCCGACGTCGCTTTCTCAAATCCCCCTTCCGGGAAGCCGAACGGATTCGGGAAACCGTTTACCGCTACGCCCTGGGCTACCCACAGGTCGCGTTCCGGCTGATCATCGATGGCCGGGAGGTCCTGATGACGCCGCCCGGGACCCTGCTGGAACGGGCGGCGATCATCTGGGGGCGAGAGGTCGCCGACGAGCTGATCCCGGTGTCCTGGGAGGCGGCGGATCTCCACATCCACGGTCTGATCTCTCGGCCCACCTTGGGACGGGCTTCCCGGGCCTTCCAGAATTTCTATGTCAACGGGCGGCCGGTGCGCAGCGGATTGCTGGCGGTGGCGCTGGAGCGACCCTACGCCGGGCGGCTGCCCGCCGGCCGCTATCCCCTGGCGATCCTCCACATCGAGCTCCCCCCTTCCTTTGTGGACGTGAACGTCCATCCGCAGAAAGCGGAGGTGCGGTTCTCTCAGGAGCGCTCGGTTTACTGGGGAGTGAGCCAGGCAGTGCAGACCGCCCTGGCCAGCTTCCCCTATCCAGAAGGACTCCCCACGCTGTGGCCGGTTGAGGAACCGCCGCCGATGCGGCGGCTGGGAGAGCCGACTATGGAATACAGCCGGCCACCCCGATGGCGGGCGCTGGGCCAGCTGCTCCAGAGCTATATCTTGGCTCAGAGCGAAGAGGGACTTATTGTGGTGGATCAGCACGCCGCCCATGAGCAGGTGATTTTCGAGCAGCTATGGTCCGGAAGCCATTCCACCTCCCTGCCTTCCCCCGCGGTCCTTGCTTTCTCCCCTCGGGAAGCCGAGCAGCTGGAGATGGAGCTGGAGACCCTGCGAAGCCTGGGGGTCGACATCGAACCCTTTGGAGGGAACACCTTCGTGGTCCGGGCCCTGCCTGCTCCGCTGGCAAGCGTATCCGTCCACATCTTGCTGAACGCCGTGCTGGAGGAAATCCCGGCACTCCGGCGAGGGGGCGGCGATCCTCGAGAGCGGATCGCCATGCGTCTGGCATGCGCCGCCGCTGTCAAGGCCGGTGACCGCCTTTCCCCTGAGGAAATGCAGGCGCTCCTCGATGCCCTGTTCGAAGCCTGGTCCCCGTCCACCTGCCCCCACGGCCGCCCGGCCTGGTTCCTCCTGAGCCGGGAGGAGATCGAGCGCCGATTCCTGCGCCGTTAACCTGACCCAGGAGTTCGGGTCTCCATGCCCACCTCAGGGCCCTGGGCCAACACCCGCACGTCCCCCACCCGCCGGGTGATCCCCATCGCATCCATCTTTTCCAGTATAGCCACCGCGATCTTGCGACTGGTCCTCAGCCAATCCCGCGCCTCCGCTGCGGAAATCGTCCCGCGGGCCTGGAGATAGGCCCGGATGCGCTCGACGGCTTCCTGCCAGGTTTCCATGAGCATGATGACCTCATCGCTCAGGCGGACCAGACGGCCTTCGTCCAGCAGGACCTGGACAAGATCCCGGCCCAGCATGGTTTCAATCTCCCGGGGGGTGGGCGGATGCCATGGATCCTGTCGGATCCTGGCGAGACAGGCCTCTACCTGCCGGGCTTGCGCCTCATTCAGTCGAACCTGAAAGCCGGACCGCCGGATCAACGGCCCAGCTTCCTCCAGGAGGCCTTCCATCACCGCGGCCCGCACCGCCGCCTCGAACAACGCCGGCGGCCATCCCAACCGGCTCCGCGCTTCCTCGCGCGGCATGCCCGGACGCAAGGGGTTCTGCCGATGATAAGCCTCCACCTGTTCGATGAGCTGCCGGATCGCCCGCTCCGGCCAGTTGGGCGCCGCCCAGAGGCCCTCTCCGAGGGGAACCGCCGCGCCCTCCGCCGTCAGACGCTCCAGGAGCTCACGGGCCCGCCCGAGGGGCAACGCCAGCCGTCGGGAAGCCTCTGGAAGCGAGAGGAGCCCCGCGCTTTCCAGCCAGACCCGCAACCGGGTGATCGGATCCGCCTGGTGAAGGGTGCGCAGCATCGAGAGAACCTCCGAACGGAACCGACGGTGGCGTCGCTCTGGATGCACATCCAGGATCTCGCCGCCTCCCAGGGTCATCGAGGGAGAGGGCCAGCGGAGGAGGAAGCGATCTCCGGGGGCGGCGATCGTCGGACGGCTCAGGGCAATCTGGGCCAACCCGGATTCCCCCGGCCGCAGCTCCTCCCGATCCAGCAACCGGACCCGGGCCAGGATCTGGGCCGCTCCGTGGAAGAATTTCACCTCGGCGAAATGAGAAAGAGGGCGAGGGGATCCTGCCCAGTGGATCAAATACACATCCAGAAGCTGGGTTGGCTGGAACACTCCTAAGACCGTCACCCAATCGCCCCGACGGAGATCTTCCGGAGCGATCCCGCTGAGATTGATGGCCGTCCGGGAGCCCGGGCGAGCCTGCTCTACTCGACGGCGATAGGATTGCAAACCCCGGATGCGAGCCCGAAGCCCCGAGGGCCAGATCTCCACCTCCTCCCCGATCCGAAAGCAACCATCCAACAGCGTCCCGGTCACGACCGTCCCGAAGCCCGGCATCGTGAACGCCCGATCGATGGAGAGGCGCGCCCGTCCCAAATCGGGGCGTGGGGGGCAGCGCCACAGGATCTCCTGGAGGGCTTCCACCAGTCGTTCCAGACCCTCTCGAGTTCGGGCGGACACTGGGATCACCGGGGCGCTCGCCCAGCAGGTCCCTTGGAGCATGGCGCGGATGTCTTCTTCCACCAGGGCCCGCCATTCCTCATCCACGAGGTCGATCTTATTCAGGGCCACCACGCCGCTGCAGATCTCGAGCAGGGTGAGGATAGCGAAATGCTCTCGGGTTTGCGGCATCACGCCCTCGTCGGCCGCGATCACCAGGAGAGCGGCATCGATGCTTCCCACCCCGGCCAGCATGTTCTCGATGAAGTCCATATGACCCGGCACATCCACGATCCCCACTGTCTCCCCATCCGGCAGGGTCAGCCAGGCGAAGCCCAGGTCGATTGTCATCTCCCGGATCTGTTCTTCCTTCAGACGATCCGGATGGATACCGGTGAGGGCCTCCACCAGAGCCGATTTCCCATGGTCGACGTGGCCAGCCGTGGCGATTACAGGCATGCCCGCTCCTCCCATTCGGGCCATCATCCATCGCGGTGGTCTGCTGTTCTCCCTTGAAAAGGGATCATGGCGCAGGAGGCTTGCTTGGGGGGATTTCCCTCAGGCTCTGCTTCAAACGACTCATCCGCTGTTCGTGGTTCTGACTCCACGAACGGGCTCCATCCCACAGGTGACGGGCCCATTCCTCCTGCTCCTCCAGCAGCCCGCGGAGGACCTGCTCCAGGCGCGGCCACTGGCGCTCCAGACGCTCCACCCGGCCTTCCAGATCCCGATGCTCCCGACTGTGCTCGGCCCAGCGCTCCTCCTGCAGGCGATTCAGCTGATGGAAGCGTTTCTCCTGCGCCGTCTGCCATTCCTCCCACTCCTGCTTCCACCGCGTCTCATTCAACCGCATGAGCTCCGTCATCTCCTTCAGGCGATGCTCCCATCCCTCGCGCAGCGTTCCCAGCTCCTCCAGAGCCTGCCGGCTCTCCCGCGCCAGATCCCGGAGCTGATGGAGGGTCGCATGGTAATCCTCGATGCGAGCCAGGCGCTCCTCCACATGCTGCTCCAATCGGCGGAAGGCCTGGCCGTGTTGCAGATCCGCCAGACGCAGAGCTTCGATAGAACCTTCCAGCTCCTCCAGACGAACCTCTATGGGCTCCAGACGACGGGAATCCTTGCGCATCTCTTCTTCCAGGGACGAAAAACGCTGGGCCAGCCCCTCGATCCGCTTGCGCTGATCCACCTGCCCCTGCTCCACATCGGTCACCCGTTTGGCGGTCTGTCGGGCCTGCTCCTCGAGGTAGGTCAAGCGAGGCCGTGTTTCCTCCAGGGCGCGGCCGATTTCCTCGATGCGGCGGGATTGAGCCTGAACCTGCTGCAGTAGGCGGTCGTGCTCGGCGCGGCGGGAGGCCAGCTCCTGTTCCACTCGCTCCAGGCGGGGCGCGTCTTCCTGAAGGGTATGGACGGAGCGCTGAAGATCCTGGATCTGAAGCTGAAGGATGGCATGGCTTTCGCGAAACTGTCGCTCCAGCTCCCCCAGGCGTCGATCCAGGATAGCGGTCATCTCCTCCCGGAGGCGAGGGGAAACGGACTCCATCGAGATGGGGCGAGCGGCCTGAGCCTGGACGGACCTCAGCGCATCGGTGAGCTGACGGATCTGCTCCCGGGCCTGATCCAGGAGAGCCGACAACTGATCGACCCGTTGCTGGAGGAGCGCGATGGTCTCTTTATCCTTGCGACGCTCCTGCTCCAGCCAAAGGACCGTTTGTCGGGTTTGAGCGAGCTCCATTTCGAGCTGTGGCTGCACGGCGCACCTCCTAAGGTGGAGCGGATTTCTGAGGTCAGAGGGCGAAGTTGTCCCCTGTCTTCATCGAAACCCCAACCACAGGCTTATAGAAAATCATAATGCAGGTTGGTCCTGAGATCCATCCTGACAATCCCGGGACGGCAAGGATAGCGCCATGCCGACGGAGGGATCCGCAGGGGATATTCGAGAAAGGCAGGGGGTTTTTCGCGACAGGCAACCGGTGAGGGGTTGGAGAACCATAGAGGTGTGGGAGGCAGGCGAATCTGTTAACAGCGTAAGGGGGAGGGCGAACCCTTATAAGGATCCGCTCCTCCCCTTGACCCTGGCGCACGGTCAACCCGCGAAGGAACCCAATCCTCCGAGCAGCCGAGCTCCGCTCCATCCCCCCAGCGTGAGCATGGTCAGACCGCATAACAAGGTCAGGACGCGCAGAACCCGGGGGGAGAGCCGCTGGATGCTCCTTTGGGTTATCAGACCCAGCACCCCCACCCACAGAAGGCTTCCCGTCATGAAGCCTCCATAGAACACCGCCACCGTCGAAGGCGTGACCTCTGGGATCCCCAGGCGGAGCATCGTGGAGGCGATGGCCGCGAACCAGAGGAGGACCATTGGATTCGTCAAGGTGATCGCCATCCCGGTAAGGAACAGCCGGGAGGATGAGGCCATCGGTTTCAGGGAAACCGTCACTCCCCGCCATGCCTCCCGAAGGGTCAGCCCCCCCAATCCGATCAGCAGGACGGCTCCGGCTGCCGCGAGGCCCGTTCCCAGAGCCGGCCATTGCGAAAGAAGGGTTGCTGCCCCCAGCAGGCCCAGGGTGAAGTAGGTGAGATCCCCCGCCACCGTCCCCAGGCCGGTGAGGATTGCCCCTCTCCACCCGCTGCGGAGCCCCGCCCGCAGCATGGCCAGATTCCCCGGCCCCAAGGGGATGGAGAGGGAAAGGCTGAGCAGCAACCCGCGAAGGAAGATCCACTCCATGAAGCCCTCCGATGAGAAGATGGGAACAGGAAAATGCACGGGGGGCGGGAGGGCATGTCCTCCCGCCCCCCATCCGACAGGAGACCTGGTTCAGGCGCTATAGTAGAGGTAGAACTCATACGGATGCGGCCGGAGGCGGATGGCGTCCACCTCTTTGCGTTTGAGCTCGATCCAGGTCTCGATCACATCGGGGGTGAAAACACCGCCTTGGAGCAGGAACTCATGATCCTGCTCCAGGGCCCTCAAGGCTTCATCCAGAGAGCCCGGCACCTGTTTGATCCGGCGCGCCTCCTCCGGCGGCAGCTCATAGAGATCCACATCCACCGGGTCTCCCGGATCGATGCGTTTCTGGATGCCATCCAGCCCGGCCATCAGAATGGCGGCGAAGGCCAGATAGGGATTCGCCGAGGGATCCGGGCAGCGATACTCGATTCGCTTGGCCTTGGGGGAATCCGAATACATTGGGATGCGGATGCCGGCGCTGCGGTTGCGCCGGGAGTAGACCAGGTTCACCGGTGCTTCATACCCGGGGACCAGCCGGCGGTAGGAATTGGTGGTGGGGGCGCAAAAGGCCAGCAGGGCCGGCGTGTGGTAAAGGATCCCACCGATGTAATAGCGGGCCAACTCTGAGAGACCCGCATAACCCCGCTCATCCCAGAAGAGATTACGACCCTCCTTCCACAGGCTCTGATGCACGTGCATCCCCGATCCGTTGTCCCCGAAGAGCGGCTTGGGCATGAAGGTGGCCGTCTTCCCATGGGCCCGGGCCACGTTCTTGATGATGTATTTATACATCATCACCTGATCGGCCATGCAGGTAAGCGTCTTGAAACGCATATCGATCTCGCACTGGCCGCCGGTCGCCACCTCGTGATGATGGGTCTCCACCTCGATGCCAGCCTGGATCAGGCGGAGCACGATCTCCGAGCGCAGGTCCTGGAGGGAATCCGCCGGGGGCACCGGGAAATAGCCCTCCTTCCAGCGCGGGCGGTGGCCCAAGTTCGGCTGCCCCTCGTCCCGCCCGCTGTTCCAGATCCCTTCCTCGGAGTCAATGAAGTAGAACCCGTAATGGGCCCCCTGGTCGAAGCGGATGTGATCGAAGATGAAGAACTCCACCTCCGGACCCCAGTAGCTGACGTCGGCGATGCCGCTCTGCTTCAGATACGCCTCCGCCTTGCGGGCGATGTAACGGGGATCCCGGGTGTAGGGCTCACGGGTCACCGGATCATACACATCGCAGATCAGGCTGAGCGTGGGCACCTCGCAGACCGGATCCACCACCGCTGTGGTGGGGTCCGGGATCAGGATCATGTCGCTCTCATCGATGGACTGGAAGCCCCGGATGCTGGAACCGTCGAAGCCCAGCCCTTCTTGGAAAACCTCCTCGGAGAGCTCGGTGACGGGGATACTGAAATGCTGCCAGGTCCCCAGCAGATCCACGAACTTGAGATCCACGATCGCCACGCCCTGAGCGCGGGCGAACTCGATGACGTCCTTCGGTTTGGTGAGCGGCTTCGGGGCCTTCCCATTGCTGCGCTCCAGGACCTCACGGGCGACTTCGGTGATGGTCTGCCGGGCCATCGCCACCTCCTTCACGGCTCGGAAATTTTCCCCAATTGTAAAAGGAGGCACGAGCTCCGGCTACGGGCGCAGAGGCCAAAATCCGAAAACCCCTGTTTGTGCATCATGCACAATGCCCCTCTGAAGGGGGGGTCCAAGCAACCGAAGGAGGGGACTCCGGATGATGAACGTTTCCATCCATAGAATGGCTTATGATGGGCTACAAATGGCTGGTTTTAACTAAGAAGAGACCGTTCGAATGCGCTCCAAAGCACGCTGAATCCCTTCCAGGAGGATCCGGTGCTCCGCCTCATGCATGCGGGCTTCGAAACGCTCTAGGGTGTCCTCTGGGTAAAGGGGGACCACCGCCTGAACCAGCACCGGCCCGACATCGACCTCCGGAGTGACATAATGCACCATGCAGCCGCTACAGGAGATCTCCCCCCGCCGGTAGGCCTCGAAGGCCCGTCGGATGGCGTCGCGACCGGGGAACATGCCTGGCAAGGCTGGGTGAAGGTTAATCACCCGGCCGGGGAACCGATCCAGAAAGGCCGAGCTCAGGATGTGCATCCACCCGGCCAGGACGATGAGATCCGGCCGGTAAGAGGCGATCTGATCCGCGAGATCCCGATCATAGGCGATCCGGTCCAGCCCCCGCTCCCGATACGGTCGAAGCGGGAAATACAGCGTGGGCACACCCGCCCGGGCCGCGCGGATCAGGCCATAGGCGTCCTTCCGATTGGAGACCACCAGCACCACCTCGGCCCACAGACGGCCCTCCCTGCAGGCATCGAGGATCGCCTGCAGGTTGCTTCCGAACCCGGAAATCATCACCACCAGCCGACCTCGCGGCTCCATTCAGAGGCTCCACCCCCCTCGTTGAGAAGCGGGACAACCATCGCCGTCCTCACATTTGGATTTGAACCTCCTGCTCTCCGGCTACGATCTCCCCCACCACTCGAAGCTCCCCCGGCAATGTGGCCAGCGCGAGCTCCACATCCTGAGGGGGAACCACCAGCAGCATGCCCAGGCCCATGTTGAATACGTGAAACATCTCCTGGTCGGAGATCCCCCCCTTGCGCTGAATGAGCCCGAAGATAGGCGGCTCCGGCCATGTCCCCCGATGCAGAACCGCTGCAGCGCCGCGGGGCAGGACGCGCGGCAGGTTCTCATACACGCCTCCTCCCGTGATATGACACAACCCTTTCAGATCGACGCCCGCTGACTCGAGGCGCCGGATCGGTTCCAGATAACAGCGATGAGGAGCGAGGAGCGCCTCACCAATAGAGGTCCCGAGCTCCGGAAGGGGTTGCTCCCAATCCAGCTCGGCCAGCACCATGCGGGCCAGGCTGTAGCCATTGGTGTGAAGGCCGCTCGAAGGGAGAGCGAGCAGGCGGTCCCCCGGTCGGATGCGAGAGCCCTCCCGAATCCGCTGGCGTTCCACCACGCCGATGATGGTGCCGGCCAGGTCCAGCTCCCCCGGCGCATAAACCCCCGGAAGCTCGGCGGTTTCCCCTCCCAGCAGCGCGCAACCTACCCCCCGACATGCAGCCGCCACACTCTCCACAATGCGGACGATCACATCGGGATCGAGACGATCCGCGGCGATGTAATCCAGGAAAAATAGGGGCCGGGCTCCATACACCAGGATATCGTTCACGCAATGATGGACCAGGTCATGGCCGATGGTTTCCCATCGGTTCAAGCGGGCCGCGACCTTCAACTTGGTGCCCACCCCATCGGTGGAGGCCACCAGGATAGGATCCTCCATTCCCCGAAGGGCCTTTGCCTCATAGAGACCCGCGAAGGCTCCTATCCCGGCGATCACCTCCGATCCGTAAGTGGAGCGGACGGTGTCTGCGATCCGCCTTCGGATCTCCCGGGCGACGTCCTGGTGCACCCCGGCCTGTGCGTAGACCTTTGCTCTCATCTTCCCCATCTCCTTATGAGAGGGCAACGTGCGATCGGCCGATGTCTCGGCGATAATGCATCCCCTCAAAGTGGATACGTTCCACAGCCGCGTAGGCGCGGGCAGCTGCCCCAGGTAGATCCGCGCCGATGGCACTGACGGCCAGGACCCGCCCGCCGGCGGTGAGCACTCGATTCCCCTCCCGCCGGGTGCCAGCGTGGAAGATCAACACGCCCTCCTGGGCCGCCGCGTCTTCCAAACCCGTTATGGGGAGCCCCTCTGGGACCGGCCCGGGATATCCGGGGGCTGCCAGGACCACGGTGACGCAGGCACCTGGGTGCCAGCGCAAGTCCACATCTCCAAGACGGCCCTCCACACATGCCTCCAGCACCTCCAGCAGGTCTGTCTCCAATAGCGGGAGGAGGGCTTGAGCCTCTGGATCGCCGAAGCGGGCGTTGAACTCCAGCACGAAAGGTCCACGGTCCGTCCATATCAAGCCAGCGTAGAGGACCCCCACAAAGGGGGTTCCCTGTCGGGCCAGTGCCTCCAGCACAGGCTCAACAATCTCTCGAACCACTCGCTCCACGGCGTCGGGTCCTATATCGGGCACTGGAGCATAGGCCCCCATCCCTCCCGTGTTGGGACCTTGATCTCCGTCCAGCAGCCGCTTGTGGTCCCGAGCCGGAAGCAGCGGCCGCACGGTCCATCCATCGCTGAGAGCCAGCAGAGAGACCTCGGATCCATACAACCGCTCTTCGATAACCACGGTGTCCCCGGCTTCTCCAAAGATACGTTCGCGCATGAGACGAAACAGTGCCTCTTCGGCTTCCTCTAAGCTTTCGCACACAAAAGCGCCTTTGCCGCCTGCCAGACCGCTGGCCTTGACCACTACCGGACCTGGCCGGGCACGCAAGTAAGCTCGTGCCTTCTCGAAGTCATGGAATACGGCATAGTCGGGGGTGGGGATACCCCATGAGCGCATGAGGTCTTTGGCAAAGGCCTTTGAGGTCTCGATGCGGGCGGCGGCACGGGTGGGCCCGAAGATCCGGAGGCCCGCTGCCTGGAAGGCATCTACAATCCCCCGCGCCAATGGGGTCTCTGGGCCCACCACGGTGAGATCGATCCCTTCCGTTCGGGCGAAGTCCAGCAACGTGCCAATGGCCTCCGCGCCAATGGGCACTCGGAGAGCCGGAGCCCGAGGTTGGAGGCCGCCAGCCCCTAGAGCCGGCGGCCAGCTCGTCCCCCCATTGCCTGGGGCCACATAAACCACTTCGACTTCCGCCGCACGGGCCAGCGCCCATGCCAGGGCGTGTTCCCGGCCACCCGACCCCACCACCAGGACCCGTTTCCCCTTCCTCATCGCACGCTCCGGATTCCCTCAAAGGCCAGCTTAGGGAAAGGATGGCTCTGGATCTCCTCCGGAAGAGGCGCGGGATATCGGCCCGAGAAGCAAGCGGTGCAGTATCCCCCCTCGGGAACCGGCATTGTCTCCTGGATGGCCTGGCGCATCCCCTCCAGGCTGAGAAAGGCCAGGCTGTCCGCACCCGCGAAACGGCGGATCCCCTCCTCGTCCAGGCGATGGGCGATCAGCTCCTCATAAGTCGCCATATCGATTCCCATGAAGCAAGGGTGGCGGATCGGAGGAGAAGCAATACGCAGATGAACTTCTGAGGCCCCTCCTTCCCGGAGGAGTTGGACCAACTGGCGAGTGGTGTGCCCACGAACGATCGAGTCGTCGACCAGGACCACCCGACGGCCTTGGAGCACCTCGCGCAGAGGGCTGTATTTCAAACGAACCCCCCATTTTCGAGTTCGATCATCGGGCTGGATAAAGGTGCGGCCCACGTAACGGTTCTTCAACAATCCCTCTACGAAGGGGATCCCGCTCTCCAGACTGTAGCCGATCGCGTGAGCGGTGGCGGAATCCGGCACTCCGATGACCAGATCTGCCTCCGCGGGCGCCTCTCGGGCCAGCTGACGCCCCAGGGCCAGGCGTGCCGCATACACAGTGCCCCCTTCCCGCTCGGAGTCCGGGCGCATGAAGTAGACATATTCAAAAATGCAAAAGGCGGGGGAAGGGGGGATGCCTCCGGCGAAAGAGGTCACCCCCCGCGGATTGAGCCGCACGATCTCCCCTGGGGCGATCTCCCGCACATAGCGCGCCCCAATCATCGAGAGGGCACAAGATTCCGACGCCACGACGTATCCTCCCTCCCATTCCCCCAGGCACAGAGGACGGAACCCGTAAGGATCCCGAACGGCATAGATGGCATCACGAGTGAGAACGACCAGAGCGTAGGCCCCCGGGCTTAACCGCAACAGGCTCCGAAGGCGGAGGACCCACGGATCCCCGTCGGGCTCCAAGGCCATCGCAAATCCCCAGGCCTCGGGTGGGGAGGCCAGGATCTGCAGAATCAGCTCGCTATCGCTGCCGGAGGAGAGGCCCACACCCCGCTCCAGGAGGCGCCGGCGGAGAGAGAGCGCATTCACCAAGTTACCGTTGTGAGCAATGCCCAGGGGGCCAAGGAGAGTCTCACTGAGAAAGGGTTGAGCGTTCTGGAGATGAGCAACCCCCGTTGTGGAGTAACGGGTGTGACCGATGGCCAGATGGCCCCGGAGCGAACGCAGGATCCCCTCATGGAAGATCTGCGAAACCAAACCCATCCCTTTGTGTAGATACGCCACATGGCCATCGCTGGTGGCGATGCCGGCGCTCTCCTGGCCACGGTGCTGGAGGGCACACAACGCCATCATCACCAGCGGCGCCGCTGGGCGATCCTCCGAACACAGCCCCACGATCCCGCACGCCTCCCGCGGATCATCCCCCTCGCGCTGGGCCATCCAGACCCTCATGGCTCCCTCCTTGTTTTCTTCCTCTCCTCAGGCCTCCTGAGCCGCGGGACGAAGGGCGCGGACTGCCTCATCATCCGCGAGCAGCCGTTGTCGACTTTGTGCTTGCATGGCAGCAACCCGCTCGCGGATCGAGGCGTCATGTAGGCCCAGGATCTTTGCTGCCAGAAGAGCTGCCCCCGCCGGATCCAGCACCACCGCTGGGGCGATGCCGCCGGGCATGCGCAACGAGGAGAAGATATCTGCCCCCCCAAAGGATTCAGAGATCGGCGGGCAGGCGATCACCGGCGCCAGCACCTGGCCATCCACCAGCCCGCTCAGGGCGTTCGAACGCCCAGCGATGGTGATGTAAACCTTAGGGCGGGGATCAGCCTCATACTGTCGAAGCATGCCCAGCAGATAATCCGGCACTTTGTGGGCGGAGGCAACACGAAGCTCCCAATCTATCCCCAACTCCTCCAGGGCGCGGATCACCGCCCGCGCGTGTTCCAGATCCGATCGCGACCCCATCAGGATGACCACCAGCGGCCTCGCCACGGCTGCCCCCGATCATCCAGAGATGTTCAGGAAAGCCCGAAGATTACGGCGGATCCGCTCAACAGCGGGTTGCTCCCCTGGGCGGAAGGGTTCCCCTGTCAGCCGCTCGTAAACGGCGATATAGCGAGCGGCCGCCTCGCGGATCAGATCCGCCGGCATCTGAGGAGGTTCGCCATCCCCGCGGTAGCCCCGGGCGGCGAACCAAGCCCGGACGAACTCCTTGTCCATGGGCTCTGGTTCCTGCCCAGGGCGGTAGCTCTCCGCCAGCCAGTAGCGACTGGAATCCGGCGTGTGCAGCTCATCAATGAGGACCAACTCCCCATCGATCAGACCGAACTCATACTTGGTGTCGACCAGGATCAAGCCTGCTTGCCGCGCGATCTCCTGGCCGCGCGCGAAAAGAGCCAGGGCGATGGCCTCGATCCGTTCCCATAGCTCCACCGACACCAGGCCCCGCTGCAGGATCTCATCCCGGCTCAGGACCTCATCGTGTGCTCCCGAAGGCGCTTTCGTGGTGGGCGTGAGGACAGGGTACGGCAGCGGATCATTCTTTCGCAGGCCCTCCGGCAGTGGGATCCCATAGGGACGCCGCTCCCCCTGTGCATACAGGGTCCAGAGAGAGGTGCGCGTCACCCCGGTGATATATCCCCGCACCACGACTTCGACAGGCAACGCCTGCGCCCGGCGGACCACCATCCCATTGGGATCGGGGACCGCCACAAGATGGTTGGGGATGAGATCGCGGGTCCGCTCGAACCACCAGGCGCTGAGCTGGTTCAGCACTTGGCCCTTGAAAGGAATCACCCCCAGGACCCGGTCGAAGGCCGAGATGCGGTCTGTGGCGATCAGGACCAGATGACCCCCAACCTCATAGATATCCCGCACTTTTCCAGCGCGCCGAGCTCCCAGCTCCGGGAGCTCCACGGCGGACACCGCATGCGCCATGGCCTCCTGCAACAGAGCCTCCGGTATGCTCATCTCAGCACCTCTGGATCGCGTTTTGGAACAGAATCCGACACAGCCCGCCTTGTTCCCCGCGATGCCAGCGGGGATGCTGCCAAGGGAAGATGTGATCTTCGGGATGGGGCATCAACCCCAAGACATTGCCGGCTGGGTTGCAGATCCCAGCGATGTTGCGCTGTGACCCGTTGGGATTGAAGGGATAGCCAGCCGGACAGCCAGAGGGATCCACATAAGTGAGGACAATCAACCTCCTGGCCTCCAGAGCCTGCAGTACGGACTCATCCCGCGCCATGAATCGCCCTTCCCCATGGGCAACGGGGCAATACAGAAGATCCTCAATCCCCTCGGTGAACAAACACGGGCTGCGTGGATCCACGCGCAGATACACCCAGCGGCACTCGAAACGCCCTGATGCATTGGGGGCTAGAGTGACCATCCGTCGGCCATCCGGCTCGAGGAACTCCGAACCGGGGAGCAAGCCGGCCCGAACCAGGGCTTGAAACCCGTTGCAGATCCCCAGCACGGGCCGCCCGCTTTCAATGAACCGCTCCAGCTTCTCCCTAAGGCCCTCCATCAATTCCAGCGCCCACAGTGTTCCTGCTCCCAGATCATCCCCATAGGAGAACCCCCCGGGCAGCACCAGCATGGCGTAATCCAGGAGATCGCGCTCCCCCCGCAGCAAAACGGACATGGGAACGATTTCCGGCTCTCCCCCAGCTTGCATACAGGCCCACGCTGCCTCCCGATCCCGATTGGTTCCAGGAGCTTGGAGGATCAGCACGCGGGGACGTCGGAGGCGGGGGGGCGAAAGCATCGGTCGGGGCGATGACCGAGGGGCACGATTCGTGATCGCAGGCGCCGGGGTTCCCCGCCAGGCCCGCTCCAGCTCTTCCACCGGCAGCCGGATTCTCTCCTGGCCGTCCCGGCCCACCACCCGGAGAAGGCCATCGGCGGTCACCTGACCGATGCGCGCGAAGGGATGGCCCTCCAGCATGGCCTCGAAAGCAGGCGCATCCTCCGGGCGCACCTCGACAAGGAACCGGCAAAGGGATTCCGAGAACAGCAGGACATCATCCTCGATATCCGTCTCTGGGCAGGGGACCTTGCGCAGGTCGACTTCCGCGCCCAGCCGGCCAGCAAGACACATCTCCGCGAGGGCAACTCCCAGACCTCCCTCCGAGAGATCGTGGCATGCCTGAACGCAACCAGAGGCGATGGCCCGGTGGAGGGCGCGCAGCCGGTCCAGCGCTCCAGGAACCGATTGGGGCACCCGCTCCGCGCCCGGCCGCGTTCCACGTAGGACTTGCTGATAATGGCTTCCTCCCAGCTCCGCCCGTGTCTCCCCGACCAGGTAGATCCAGGATCCCGGCGCCTTCAGATCCATGGTGACGGTACGAGAGATATCGGGCACGATCCCCAGGCCGGTGATCAGCAACGTGCCCGGGACGGAATGCCGCTTCCCTTCCGGGTCCACATAGAAATTGTTCAGGCTGTCCTTACCGGAGATAAACGGCGCGCGGTAGGCGAGGGCGGCATCCCGGCATCCTTGAGCGCAGCGCACCAGGGCCCCGAGCTGCTCCGGATCCGCGGGATCCCCCCAGCAGAAGTTATCCAGCAGGGCCACCCGATCCGGATCCACGCCGACCGCCACCAGATTCCGGAAGGCTTCATCCACTGCCGCCCACGCCATCCCGTAAGGATCCCGTTCGCCATACAGCGGGGCCAGCCCCACGCTCACGGCCACCCCGGGTCGGGGGGTAGCGCCCTCCCCACACACCAGAGGCGCCAGAACTGGTGCATCCCCCGGCCCATGGGAAGCAACGCCCACCAGGGGCTTGACCACCGTCGCGCCCTGCACCTCGTGATCATAGCGACGGAGGATCTCCTCCCGGCTTCGAATGTTCGGATGGCTGAGCAACGCGAGCAGGATCCTCCCTAAATCCTCGGGCGGGGATTTCGGAGAAGCACAGCCGGACGAGGCCACAGGAGCCCATCGGGCCTCCAAGATCCGTTGTGGACGTCCGTTGTGGAGAAAATCCAGGTCGAGGTCACCGATAATCCGGCCACGGTACCGCAGGCGCAGCTTCCCCGTGCTCTCGAAGACGCCGATGACCGCTGCCTCCACGCCATGTTGATCGCAAAGCTCTTCAAAGCGCGGCCAGCACGCCGGCGGGATGGCCAGCACCATGCGCTCCTGGGATTCGCTTAACCAGATCTCCCAGGGCTGCAGACGGACATCCCGCAGGGGCACACGGTCCAGGTCGACACAGGCGCCCAGGCCGTGCGCCATCTCCCCGACAGCAGAGGAAAGCCCGCCAGCTCCGCAATCCCACACCGCGTGATAGAGGCCCTCCTCGCGAGCCTGGAGGATGACCTCCAGGATCTGCTTTTCCAGAATCGGATGGGGGATCTGAACGGCCCCACGGGCGGAAGAGGGTGCCTCGGGCTCTAAGCCTGCGCTGGAGAAGGTGGCCCCTCCTAATCCATCGCGCCCTGTCCGGTTGCCGATCACCACAATGAGGTCCCCGGGCTGAGGCGCGGCGGCAACCGTTCGATGGGGAAGCAACCCAAGACAGCCGCAGAACACCAAGGGGTTGGCTGCATATCCAGGATGGTAGAACACGGCCCCAGACACAGTTGGGATTCCCATCTTGTTGCCATAATCTTCGATGCCATGAATAACCCCTTCGGCGATCCGCTGTGGGTGGAGAGTCCCACTTGGCAGCGCTGAAGAGGGCAGATCCGGCGGGCCGAAGCACAGGACATCCAGCAACGCGATAGGGCGCGCGCCCACCGCGAGGATGTCTCGGATCACCCCTCCCACTCCGGTGCTGGCCCCGCCGAAAGGCTCCACAGCGGAGGGATGATTATGGGTCTCCACTTTCAGGGCGAGATCCCAACGCTCATCCAGGGCGATGATCCCCGCGTGATCCACAAGGGCTGAGCGCAGCCATGGCCGACGAACCTGCGCGGTCACCGACCGAATGAAGGTGTCCAGCAGACCGTTGATCTCCACAGTCGCAGGAGGAGCGTCCGGGGGAGCATCAGGAGAGGGGCCGGTGTAGCGAATGCGCGCCTTAAAGGTCTTATGCGCACAGTGCTCGCTCCACGTCTGGGCAATGGTCTCCAACTCGACGTCAGTAGGATCTCGTCCTTGGGCGCGGAAGTGATCCTGGATCGCCCGCAGCTCCTCTACGCTCAAGGATAACCGACGGCGCGCGTTCAGAGTGCGAAGCACCTCCTCATCGGCCTCCCGAATCGGGATGACCTCCACCACGGCAGGTGCGAGAACATCGTTATCAAAGGGTGGGTCGATGCAACGATCGATCGCATAACGATGGATTAGGGGGTTCGCACAATGCTCCACCGCGAATCGCTGCAGATCGGGCTCCTCCAATTCCCCCCATAGATGAAAGACCCAACCCCAGGCAGCGCGCTCCAGGCCAGTGAAGCCGAGGCGATGAGCTGCGCGGATCAGATTCTCCACCGAGGGATCTCGCAGACCAGGGAGCAAGGTGACTTCGATGCGATGGGTGCTCCCTTCCTCACGGAGGAAATCAAAAGGCCCGAGCAGGTCTTCCACCGACAAAACCCGAAAAGTTTCCAGAATTGGATCCGTCAGGAGAAGGCGAGCGAGGCGTTCAACTTCGGCAGAGGAAAGGGTGCCCTGCAAGAAGCACACGCGGTCACGGCGGCAGGCCCGCAGGCGCTCAAGGCCCTGGGCGCGGGCCGCTTGCACCAGCCGGCTGCCCTCCGGGTCCTCCGGCGATCGACTCCGGATCTCTACCCGGAAGCATCTTCGGATTGGACCCGGGGGCAGCGGCGGAACTTCATCCGTGGGAGCTGCCTCCCGTTCCATCGAGGGAACCTCCCGAGCGGTCTGGGGCGTTCTTCGTCCAGGTTGGCCCTCACATCTGTTCACTGAGGGTTTGATCCAAAATTTTAATCCGCTCGATCCATGCGGTCAAGAAATCCACGAACTCGCGATCTGCCCCAGGACCGCCGAAGCTCCGGGTGGGGGTAGGAGATCACCTCCACCCCCACGCGCCCAATCCGGACACCCCCAAGTCAGGGCGGATGGGGAAGTCACCCACTCCTCCCAACCGTGAGTGCATCCCTCGGAAAGCTGACGTTCAATCGGAATGTTCGACAGTCCGCTCGGAGAGACCCTGAGACAAGCGAGAAGGCAAGCGCACGCCCGTGAGGGCCTCCACCAGGGCAGGGAGCTGGGCCATCGCCTGGGCAAGGTCTCCGGTGAAGCGGCTGACCCCTCCATGCCCATCCCCGATGAGAATGATCCGCTCCGCACGGGACAACGGCTCCGCCAGGGCCTTCGCCAGCGCGGGAAGGATATCCACCACCATCTGGGCCATCGCTGCCTCGTTATACTCCCGCCACGCCGCCGCCTTGGCCCGCATGGCCTCCGCCTCCGCGCGGCCGGTTGCCCGCAGGCCCTCCGCCCGGCCCGTCGCCTCCGCCTCCAGCCGGTAGCGCTCGGCGTCGGCCAGGGTCATGATGCGCCGCTTCTCCGCCTCCGCCGGCAGCTCGACCGTCGCCGCGAGCTCCCGCTGCCGGCGCTCGATCTCTTTCTCTTCAATCTCGATGGCCAACTCCTTCTCCACCCGGTGGACGATCATCTCCTCCCGCTTAACAGCCTGAGCCACTCGGTGCCGCTGGAGCTCATACGCCATATCCGCCTCGGCCCGCCGGGCCTCCAGCTCCCGGCGGGCTTCCTCCACCGCCCGATCGGCCTCCAGGCGGGCAATGCGAGCGACTCGGTCGGCCTCGGCCTCAGCGACAGCCGCCTGCTGACGTACCTGGGCAATCCGCGGCCGCCCGATGGCCTCCAGATAACCCTGCTCGTCGGCGATGTGCCGCACGGTAAGGGAGAGGATATCCAGACCCATCCGTTCCAGGTCCTGCCGGGCGGCCTCGCGCACTTGCCGGGCGAACTCCGCCCGCCGCAGGTAAAGGTCCTCCACGCTCATCGTCCCCAGCACCGCCCGCAGATGCCCCTCGATCACCTGCAGGGCCACCCGCCGGATGTCGTCCTTGGACTTGGAGAGAAACTGCTCCGCGGCCAGGGCGATGGAGGCCTCGTCGCCTTTCACCTTCACCTGGGCGACAGCATCCACCACCATGCGCACACCCTGAGCGGTGTAAGCATCCGCGGTCTGGATCTCGATGGTGAGCAGCTCCAGGGAGAGCCGTTGCACTCGCTCCAGGATCGGCCAGACGAAGGCACCTCCCCGCACCAACCGGTAGCCCACCACCCGCTTTCGCCCATCAGGGTCGACCACCCTGCGCTTACGGCCGGAGATGATCAACACCTCGTTTGGGCCGGCCTTGGTGTAACGCCACGCCCACAGGGCGATAAGCCCGCCCGCTGCGAGCATAGCCCATATGCCGATGGCTATCACCATTGCTCACCTCCCGGAATCCAGAAATGCATGCTCGACTCCAGAGGGTCGCTCCATTCCACGGATCTCCATGCGCAGCGCCTGCGGATCCGTCAGACAGCCGGCCGCGTGGAGTGCTTCCCCGACCCGTTGTCGCAGATCGCTCAGGTCACAGCCGGTGAACACGGTCTGCCGGCCCGACGCGGCATAAACAGCGAACCACCTTCCCTCGTGCCGGAAGGCCGGAAGAAGGGCGACGCGAAGCCGCGGCCCCGTTTCATAGAACCGAAGCCAAGCGACGGCCTCCGGCATGGCGCTCCGTATGGCCTCCCAAGCGGCTTCCGACCACACCTCCAGCGTCAAGCCCTCGGGAGTGCGAAGCCATCCCTGACGCGCGCCCCACTCAGCCACTGCCTTCCACAACGACCAGATCCCGGCTCCGCTCCCAGGAGCGGAAAGGAGCGTCCCCATGAGATGGAGGCGCCAGCCGGATTCGCTCCAGGCCACCGGCAGCCATGGTGTTGATCCGATTGCGGGCCGGAAGACAGCAGCTGGCGGGACCCAGGCGAGGCGCTCCGACAGCACCCGCACCTGGATGGCCTCCACCGGCAGGCCGTGGGCATCCGCCACGCGCTGGCGCAAAATCCCCAGATCCATCGCCTCTAGGATTGGACCATCCGGCGCATGAACGCGCCATCCCTCCCCCCAGGGATAGACTGGAAGCGCCACTCCAGCCGATGGGATCTCCATTGCGTAACACGGGAATCGGCCTCCATAAGCGAGAGCATGCAAAAGCTGGCGCGCCGCATGCGTTAGATCCGCTAGCCGGCCCTCCGTGATCGTAAGGCCCATGGCCTCGAACGCATACCCCCCTGCCGATGTCTTTCCGGGATCGGCCATCGAATAAACCGGGATAGCGATCCGTTGCCCTCCTACCCAGCCCTCCAGCACATATTCAGCTGCTCCGAACTGGCGGCGTTCACCGGCAGAAAGCGGCCGCAGATGTAAGTGGAAATCATGATCGACAACCATCCGCTCATTCCCCCTAGACGAGTCGAGTTTTTCATGTCAGCCGGCGCTGTGGCTAAAAGAAACCCAGCCATGCTTTGACCAGGAGTCCCATTTGAGCCAGCCCCAGGGCGATCAGGGTGGGTCGGGTAGCCAGCTGCATCCAGCGTCTCCATCCCACCCGCACGCCGTGGCCCTCCAGCGCCGCACAGGCGACCACATTGGCCGAGGCCCCGATGGGCGTGAAATTTCCCCCCAGATCCGTCCCCAGGGAGACTGCCCAGGTCAGCAGGGAAAGCGCTGGCGCTTGTGGGGAATTCGCGAAATGTCGAAGGGCATAGGCCATACTGAGGGCAAAGGGCACGTTATCTATAACAGCCGAGCAGAGGGCAGAGAACCATAACAACGCTGAAGCCAGGCCCAGCGGATGCCCGCCCAACCACGAAGAAACCGCCCCGGTCAACATCTCGATGGCCTGGGTCTTCTCCAACGCTCCCACAATGGCAAACAGACCGATCAGGAAAAGCAGCACTTCATAGTCGATCCGACGCAGGATCCCTTCCACCCGCGGGCCTCCCAAGAGCAGGAGAAGGATCGCAGGGATTAATGTGGCCAGCGGGGTCGTCAGGGGGATAGCCAGCCGTTGCTCGATCCATCGATGTGTGCTTAAGAGAACCACGGCGAGGGCGAGAGCCAACAACCCAAGTCGAAGCAGCGTGGGATCCCGAACCATCTCCGCAGACCGAGGCAACTCCAGCCGCCCCAGAGGAGGACCCTTCCGCAAATCTCGCGCGGCTTGTCGGTAAACCATCGCCACGGCGCCAAGCAATCCGAACACAACGATCGGCCCGTTGTGCGTGATGAAATCGTTCAATCCAAAGCCCAAGGTGAGCCCGAGGATCACATTGGGCGGGTCTCCCATCAGGGTGGCTGCGCCGCCGATGTTGGCGGCCACCACCTCCGCCACCACTACCGGAACGGGGTCGAAGCGCAACAGCCGGCTCAGCTCAACCGTCAGGGTGGAGAAAAAGAGCATCACCGTGATCGAATCCATGAAGGCGGCCAGGAAGCCCGTGAGCAGGGGGAACACCACCAGCAAACGCCGGGGCTCACCGTTCACTCGATGGGCCGTCTCGATGGCCAGAGCGCTGAAGAAACCCGCCTCCGAGAGCACCGCGATCAGGACGAACATCCCGAAGAGCAACCCGAGGGTCTCCCAGTGCACATAAGCCACCGCCTCCTCCACGGTGAGCACTTTAAACAACAGGAGGAGGATCACCCCGATCCCAGCCGCCAGAACCCGCGGGATGCGTTCCAGCCCCAGGGCGATATAAGTGGTGAGGAAAACCGAAACCGCGATCCAGGTTGGTGAGAGAATCCCGGTCATGGGGAAGCCTCCTTTCCACAGGTCAACCGGCTGTGGCTTCCGTGGGAGCCGGCGGGATGACCGGCAAGCGTGCCGCGCCCGGGATCGGCACCAGGCGTCCGTCGGGATAGGCGAACACGCCCAACTCGGGGAAATCCAGCCCCTGCAGCTCGACCTCAGGGGAGACCCGGAGGCCCACCAGGGCATCGAGGATCTTGAAGAAGACCCAGGAGATCCCGAAGGCCCACAGGAAGGCCACGACCACTCCAATGCCTTGAGCGGCTAGCTGTCCCGCATCCCCGTAGAACAGGCCCCGCACCGTGAGGCCGCCGTAATTCGCTGTGCCATCGGCGAACAGGCCCACCGCCAGCTGTCCGAAGGCCCCGCACGTGCCATGCACAGAGATCGCTCCCACCGGATCGTCCACCCTGACCACTCGTTCGAAGAAAGCCACGCTGAGACATACCAGCACTCCGGCGATCGCTCCGATCAGGAAGGCATTCATCGGGCTGACATAACCGCTGGGCGCGGTGATCGCCACCAGACCGGCCAGCATGCCGTTTGCCGCCATCGCTGGGTCCGGCTTGCCTGTCATAGCCCAGGTGTAGAGCATGGCGGATAGGGCGCCAGAGGCGGAGGCTAACATGGTGGCCACAGCTACCAGGCTGATGCGCAGGTTTCCATTGCCGGAAGCCCCCAGGGTGCTGCCTGGGTTGAAACCGAACCAGCCGAAGGCCAGGATGAAAACCCCCAGCAAGGCCATAACGAGGTTGTGGCCCGGGATCGGGTTCGGCGTTCCATCCCGGTTGTATTTGCCCAGGCGAGGACCCAGAACCATCGCCCCTGCCAGAGCGGTCCATCCACCGATCGCATGGACCACTCCGCTGCCCGCGAAGTCGATGTAACCAGCTCCCAGGCCCAGACGGCTCAGCTGCGAGAGCCAGCCTCCGCCCCAGGCCCAGTTGCCGTAGATCGGATAGAGGAAAGCCCCCATGAAGAGACCATAGAGACAGAAGGCCGTCCACTTGAACCGCTCCGCCATTGCCCCCGTCGGGATCGTGGCGGCGGTGTCCATGAACACCATCTGGAACAGGAACATGACCGCCACGGCCACATCATACGTATCCCGCATGAAGAAACCTTTGGTTCCGAAAAGACCCCAATCCAGCCCCCCTATGCGCACCGTGAACTCGCCATCCAGAACCTTCAGCCCACCCAGGTTCGGGATTCCAACCAAACCAATGCCTCCAAACTGAAGGGCAAATCCGGTGGCGAAGTAGCCCGCCATCCCCAGCACATAAATGATGAAGTTCATCGCCATGGTGTGGGCGGCGTTCTTCGCCCGGGTGAACCCCGTCTCCACCAGGGCGAATCCCGCCTGCATGAACATCACCAGATATCCCGTGATCAGAGTCCAGATGAAGTTGATGGCCAGGCGATTCTGGTTGACCAGATCCGCGAGCTGCACAGCGAACGGCTCATGGGCCTTCGCCCGCTCGAAGTCCTCCGTGCGGATCGTGCCGGGGACAACCCCGACCAGATCCTGACCGGACCCTGTGGCCGTCCCGGCGGGGTCCGGTGTCGGAGCGGGCGGCGCCTGGTCGGCGTAGCTCGGGCGGACGGCCAGAAGCAGTCCAAGCATCCCCAGGAGCAGGACGGTCACCCTCCCCATGCGCTTGCGGATCATTGGGCCTCCTTTCACGAAGCAGATGGGGTACTGCGAAGGGTATGCCGCAGCCGGGCGCCTACCAGCGCTCGGACCCGATCGCGGGCCTCCGGGGGCAGATAGAGAGAGAGCATGGGTCCGTTGCCTTCTAGCCGGATCCCCCACGGCTCTGCCCGATAAGCCCGGAACTCCTCCCACTGCCGGAAGAACACGTTGTTGAGGGCCACCCCTTCCTCCGTGAAGCGATAACGCAGCGGCAAGAGAAGAACGAGAAGGGCAAAGCCTGCGATCATCCCCTGCCCCAAAAGCGGCAGCCATCCTCCAAGGGACCCCAAAAGGATCAGGATGGCGAGTGCATATAGATTCTTTCGGTGCCATCGCCAGCGCTCTCGCCATCCCAGGGGCACCTCCAGGAGCAAACGGCCCGGAGCCGTCACCCCAATGGGCAGCCAGGCCCGCCACAAGGTCCACATCATGGCCATGCTCACGAGGACGAGGATGAGCATGCCGATTTCCCTCCCTGGCTCCCTCGAAGAGACCGCAGCCAGCGCCTCAGATCCGGCAGGACGGCGCGCCGAACGAAGGACCCTTTTCCCTGCTCCCATGCCCGTTGCAGGAGCCGATAGATGTGTTCTCGGGCCACCCCCTCTGGAGCACTTCGTAGGGCGGCCTCCAGCTCCACCATCGCCTCAGGATAGAACCCCAACCGCAGGAAGAAGGCTCCTCGTTCCAGCCGAACCACGAAGTGATCCGAGGCCTGATGCAGCGCTCGCTCCAGGGCCTCCCGTGCTCCCTCCACGTCGAACCGCAGCATGCGCAGGCGACCCAGATACGCCCAGGCCAGCCCGCCCACCACCCCTGACTCTGCACAGGCGATCTGTTGAAACATCGCCTCCGCTTCTGCTGCCCGACCCTCCGCCAGGGCATGTAACGCCTGCTCCAGCTCCACCGAGGTCATCCGGCTATCCTCCCCAACCCTCACCGCGTCTTCGGAAAAATCTCCACCACCGATGAAGGAGATCCGCTACGGTTTGGCCAGTATTGTAGAAACCTATAGAAGGCGCGGCTACAGGTGGAGCGAACGAAAAGTGGATATGGGAGGTTAGGCATGATGCACAAATCGGGTCCGGAACAGGGGATGGGGAGGATAGCTCGTTCCCTCCCCAACTCGCGCGGGTCGACCGGATGAAGCGCGCTGGGGAAATCCGGAGGATCCAGGCATCGTTGCAGAACGAGATGCCGTGAAATAAAGGCTCCTAATCCTTCGGGGATAGAAACTGTTCGGCCTTCGCTTAATACAGATGGAAATAGCGATCGATCTCCCAGGCGCTGACATGGCGGCAATAGGCATCCCACTCCAGCCGCTTGGCCTCAAGGAAGCGCTCGGCCGCCAACGGGCCCAGGGCTTCCTGGATCACCTCGTCGGCTTCCAGGGCTTCCAGGGCTTCTCCCAGGGTGGCGGGCAGGCGCTGGATCCCCCGCGCCTCCAGCTCCGCGCTCTCCATGGGGAACAGCTCCTCCTCTACCGGAGGGGGAAGCGGCAGTCGCCGCTCAATCCCATCCAAGCCGGCCGCTAGCATCGCCGCAAAGGCGAGATAGGGGTTGCACGCCGGATCGAGGCTACGCAGCTCGAGGCGGGTGGATTGATAACGCCCGGGCTTGATGGCCGGGATCCGGATCAGGGCGGACCGATTGATCCGGGCCCAGCTGACATAAAGAGGCGCCTCGAAACCGCCCAGCAACCGCTTGTAAGAGTTCACCAGCGGGCAGAGCACCGCACACATCCCTCGGGCGTGGGCGATCTGCCCCGCAAGGAAGGACTTCGCCAGCGCGGACAGGCCGTAATCATCCTCGGGATCCGCGAAGGCATTCCCTCCACCCTCCAGGCGGAGCAAACTCTGGTGGGTATGCATGCCGGATCCCGCCCGCCCTTCCAGGGGCTTGGGCATGAAAGTGGCATGGAGTCCATGGGCCTGGGCGATGTGCTTGATGACCAGCCGGGCGGTGACGATGTAATCGGCCATGCGCAGGGCATCGGCCGGCTGAAAGTCGATCTCATGCTGGCCGGGGGAGATCTCGTGATGACTCGGCCCGGCCGGGATCCCCAGGGCCCGCAGGGTCTCCACCATCTCGCAACGGACCTGATAGGCCAGATCCGTTGCCAAATCGAAGTAACCGATCTCATCGTGGGGAGCCGGAGCGAACCGCTCCCCTTCGGCCCGGAAGAGATAGAACTCCAGCTCGGGGCTCACCACATAGGCGTAGCCCATACGGGCCGCCCGCTCCATCACCCGAGCCAGCACCGCCCGAGGATCTCCGGCGAAGCGCTCCCCCCGCCGGTTCACCACCCAGCAGATTACATGTGCGGTCGTCCCCTCTCCCCGCGTCCAGGGCAGAACCGTGAACGTGCTGAGATCCGGCTTCAGATACAAATCCGACTCGGCCACTCGGGCAAATCCCTCGATGGCTGATCCATCAAACCATTTCCCGGTCTCGATGGCCTCAGGAAGATCTTCCAGGGGGATCGTCACCCCCTTCGGCGCCCCGAGGATATCGGTGAAACGCAGAATGACAAACCGGACGCCCGCCTGGCGGGCTTCCTCAAGCACGCGGTTCGGATCCACTGCCGGGCTGTGCATGGGACCTCCTCAGGATCGGTCGGATTTTCAGGGCCAGCTGCAGTCGGAAGCAATCCTCCCAGCGCCTCAGATCCACCCCAGTGATCTCCTGAATCCGCCGGAGACGATAGGCCAGGGAGTTGCGATGTAGGAACAGACGCTGGGCTGTGCGCTGCAGATTTCCATCACAAGCGAAGAAGGCCTCCAGAGTGGGGATCAGCTCAGCGTGATGTTCCTGATCATACCGCTCCAGGGGCCCGAGGGTCTGCTCGTAGAATTCCTCCAGGACCTCACTCTCCCGCAGGGGATAAAGGACACGATAGATATCCAGCCGTGAATAGGCCAGGGTGCGGTCTCCCCCTAGCAAGGCCTCCACCATCTGCAGGGACTGGACCGCCTCCCGGAAGGAGCGAGCCAGGCCGGCAGGCCCGGCGTAGACTCCTCCCACCCCGGCCGCCAAGCGGGGCAGGCCCAGGGCCCGCACCAGCTCGGCCCGCAGGCCCTCCACCACGGCCTCCGGATCTGTCCCCCCTCCCGGAGGCGGGAACACGAAGGCAATCCCTTCCGCCATCAGCTGGACGCGACAGCGGGGGAAGCGGGCGGTGAGGCGACGAATGGCCTCGATGAGGCGCTCTGGGCTCTCCTCCGCGTCCGGCGCTCGGAATACCGCTACGGCCATGGGCTCCTCGATGGGCTCGTTCAGGATCCGGGCCCGACGGCGCGCCTCTGCCTCGGGCAGCTCCCCGCGCAGCACCTGCGCGAGGAACTCCCCACGCACCCGGGCCTCTGCCGTCCACAATGACCGCTCCCGGAGCAACACCAGCACGCATGCCGCCGCTGCCTGGGCCACCGCCAGGCGATCCCGCTCTGGGATCTCACCGGAAGGGTTCAGGAGGCAAACCACTCCGATCGGACGCCGCTCCAGGAGCATTGCCCCGGCCAGACACATCCGCCCCGCCGCATCGGGTCCGAAAAGGGCCACCGGAGACTCTCCCCCTTCCTCGCGCAGCGGCAGGCGTCGCAGCCAAGCGCGACGTTCCGCCAGGCCCGGTGGAGGCTCCGGAGGACCGGGGAGATCCGGCCAGGGGCTTCCCTGAGCGTCCTCCAGCCATGCCCGTTTCCCCGTGACCTCCTCCAGCACGCGCAGGATGGCCGGGAGACCCTCCCCGGCCAGCGCCGCCTGCTGGAACCGGCGCTGGAGCTCCCGCTCGATCTCATACCAGGCCTCCCGACGGGCGACGATGAACCGGGCGATCTGATTGGCCAGGTCGGCCAGGCCTGTCCCTTCCGGCAGCGCGAGCAGCGGGAGGCCGGCTTCATCCGCCAGCAAGCCCCAATCCTCGGGCACCGGACCGATCACCGCCAATCCCGCTGCCTCCCGTTCCAGGGCGAGCTCAAGGAGGGCAGGAAAGACAAGAGGGGGTTCCCGCATAGAGAGCAGATCAACGGAGAACAGCAAAAGGTCCCCGCGCTGGATCGCGGTCCGCGCAGGGATGGTTCGAAGAAGGGTGGCCCACGTCACCTCGTGATCCAGCCCGCCCCGGCCGCCGATCACCTGCGTCCCCGGCGGCAACAGATTCTCCAGCAATTCCCTTAATGGCACCCCGCGCATACGCCTTCTAGAACCCTCGCCAGCATCCCCCGCGGCCAACCCCAGTCCGAAGAACCACGCGATTGATCCCCCGGTGGCTTTGGGAGGCACGGGCGCCCTTGGCGCCCCGCACCGTCTCCCCAATGTATACGATCCGAGAAAGATCCCCATCTCTATTTTATGGAGAGCGAAAGAGGACCTGTTCCATTTGATCCCATGCCGCTTCCAGCGCCTCTATCGATGCCGATTCTCCCGTTAGGCGTCGGCGGGCCGCCTCGTGTTCCAGAGGGATTAGCTTCTCCCGCGCTTCCCGGAGCATCTCCGACAACAGCCCCCGGACCTGCGCTGGATCCCCCTGGAGGAAACGCTCCGAACGGGCGAAGGCATCCGCGTAATCGAAAGCTCCCCGGAAAAACTCCTCCAGCCGGGCATCCAGGGCAGGCAGATGATCCGGCGATCGAATCCGCGAGATGAAGGGGCAGAGATTGTCCTCGGAGGCCAGATGGGCACACCCGATCTCCTCCTCCGCGGGCGGTCGCCATGCGGCCACCGCCGCCCGCAGCAGGGCCCATTCCTGGGAGAGATAATACCGGGCCCAGCGCCGTGCATCCGCCCCCGCCTCCGGATGGGGAAGCGGGAACACGACGCTGCGAAATGGAAAGGAAAAGCGCTCAAACCGCTGGGGGATCGCTTCGAAGGCTGTCTGCAAACGCGCCCGGCGGTCCTCCCCGGTCGATTCCGACATCGCGAGGACGATCAGGAAGGCCGCCTGCTCCGGCCGCTGGGCATAGCCGCCCAAAATGCTGGCCACATAAGGGGCATCGATCCCCAGCGCTTCCTTCCGATGGGCCGCTTCCTCCAGCACCCGCTCCGTCAGGGTGGGATGGATATCCTGCAAACACCTCCGCGCATCGGGGCCGGCCCGGGCACACCGAAGGGCCTGGGGCGCCCAGCTAGACCACGCGACGGAGAAGGATTCGCTCCACATCTGCTGGAGCGGAAGGTTCGCAAACGGGAAGGCCGGAGCGGATGGCCCTGGGGAGAGACGACATCCGGCGATCACGAGCAAAGCGATCCAGACAGCGATCGAAAGCTTCCTACCGCCCCAGCGAATGCCATACCTCATGGACAGGGCCTCCGGCTTGATTTTTCCCATAATATCCGACAATATTCTTAGCGCAACTCCCATCGCCTTTCGAGGGTTTGCTTCTCTTCTCCATCCTCCACCCTGCAAAAAGAGACGATGGGTCGGATGGCAAAGCAGACCGAGCCACCCTCTGGAATGATCGATTGCGAGCGCTGGGCTTGGTGTGAGAAGTCCGGTCCTTTCCCGCTCCCATAGAGGAGGCTCCGATGCAGCCCTGGGCCTATCCGGTGGATCTCTTAAGGATCCGGGCACGCTGGGAGCAGTTTATCACCTGGCGACGGCTGGATCCTGATCTGGACCCGCTGGTGGCCGCTTCATGGGAACGATGCTTCCTACGGTTGAATCCTATGGCCCCCCCGGCCCTGCCTTGCCTGGAGGAACAGACCCTGGAGCGGGTGCGGCTCACCCTCTTCGATCTGATCGCCACGGCTCGCCCCATGATGGAGGACCTCCACCAGTTCACCGAAGGTTCCGGCCTGGCGATCGTGCTCTTGGATAGCGCTGCATGCGTCCTGGATGTCCTGGGGGATCTGGAGATCGTCCGTGCGGTGGAGGCCGTTGGGCTTCGGCCCGGAGTTTATTGGGGCGAAGGCCATGTGGGCACCAACGCTTTCGCCCTCGCCCTCCTAGAACGAACCCCCGCTCAGGTGGTCGGCGCGGAACATTTCCTTGCCCTCTATCACCCATGGGCCACCACGGCCGCTCCGATCTACGGCCTGGATGGACAGCCGCTGGGGGCGATCGGGGTTATGGCGCCCGCGGAGCGGGCTCATCCGGACACCCTGGGGATGGTAATGGCCGCTGCCCGGGCCATCGAGAACCAGCTGCAGGCAGAGGCGAACTTGCAGGAAAACCACCAGCTCCTGGCTGAGCTTCAGGCCATCCTGGAGGCCATCGATCAGGTGGTCCTGGTCCTGAACGCCCAGGGACAGGTGATCCGCCTGAACCGGACAGCAGCTCGCGTCCTGGGCCTGGAGCCCTCCGGGATCCTGGGACGTCCACTGGACGATCATATCCGCTTGCCTCCCACCTTTCACGAAGCCCTATCCGATCCGATGGCCCATCGGGAAGCCACAGGGGCCCTCATGGTGGATGGCGATCCGATGGAGGGATGGATCGGTCTACATGCCGTAACCGAAGGACGACGGCACCTGGGATTTGTCCTGACGTTCCGGCGGAGCGAGCAGGTGCATCAGATGGTGGCCCGGCTGGTCGGCGCTCAGGCGCTGATGACCCTGGCGGATATCCCAGGCCGCTCCCGGGCCATCCAGCAGGTCCGCCAACAGGCCCGGGCAGCGGCCCGAACCAGCCTCCCTGTCCTCTTGCTGGGGGAAGCGGGGACAGGCAAAGGGGTGCTCGCCCGTGCGATTCACAACGCCAGCACCCGGGCCAGTGGACCTTTCATCGCCGTCTCGTGTCGGGCGATCCCCCGGGAGCTGTTGATGATCGAGCTGCTGGGTGTCGAGGGGGGAACGTTCCGAAACGGCCCGGCGGAAGGACGGCCGGGGAAATTCGAGCTGGCTCACGGCGGCACTCTCTACCTGGACGAGATCGAGGCGCTACCGCTGGAAGTCCAGGCTGCGATCCTGCGGATCCTGGAAACCGGGGAGGTCATGCGCCTGGGTGGCTGGCGCCCCATCCATGTCGATGTGCGGTTGATTGCCTCCTCGGCGGCCGATCTGGAGCGACTGGTTGCGGAGGGACATTTCCGGGCGGATCTGTATCATCTTCTGGCCAGCACAGCGATCCGGATCCCTGCGCTGCGGGAGCGGCCGGAGGATATCCCTCTCATTGCGGAAGCGGTGTTCCGGCGCCTGCGCCGGGCTTCCGGGCGAACCTATCGGCTCACCGAAGCGGCGCTGCAACAGCTCAAAGCCTATCCGTGGCCAGGGAACGTGCGGGAGCTGGAGAACGCCCTGGAGCGGGCGGCCGCGCTGAGCGAGAACGGGTGGATCGATCTCCTGCATCTCCCAGAGCGGATCGTGCGGGGGCTGACTGTGGAAGAGCCCCCGGAGCCCATCCGGCCGGTAGAGGAGCTGGAGCGGGAGGCCATCCTGCGGGCAGCGGTGCAGTATCGAGGCCGCCTCAGCGAGATGGCCTCCGCCCTCGGCCTCAGCCGCACCACCCTCTGGCGCCGCCTAAAGCGTTATGGAATTGACCTCGCCGCCTTTCGGAATCACGAAAAAAGCCCGAGGCGCTCGCGGGTCCGCATATGAGGGTCCATGATCGGCTATTCTCAGCGGACCAAATGGAGGATCCTCTTCGATGACCCGATGGTTTCTCGCGCTGGTCTGTGGGCTCTATATGATCCTGGCATGGCACTTCGCTCGCTGGACGCCGGCATGGCAGGTGCCCGACGAGCCAGCACACTACAATTACATCCGCTTCATTGCCACCAGGGGCCGCCTGCCCATCCTCCAGCCAGGGGACTATGATCAGGAATACTTGAGCCAGATGGTCTCCAGAGGCTTCCCGCCGGAGCTATCCATTGATCCCCTACGATACGAATTCCATCAGCCTCCGCTGTATTATCTGCTGGCGGCTCCCGTGTTCATGGTGTTCCAGGGCCAGCTGCTTCCCCTTCGCCTGTTCTCCGCCTCCCTGGGCCTCCTACAGATCCTCCTCGCCTTCACGGCGATCCGTCGGATGTTCCCGGAGCGCCCGGCCTGGGCGCTGGGAACCGCGGCGGTCTTCGCTTTCCTGCCCCAGCATGTGGCGATGAACAGTGGGGTGAACAACGACGCCTTAGCGGAGGCCCTCATCCTGGGGCTCTGGGTGCCCTTGGCGGAGGAACTACGTGGCCACTCCCCTCGCAACGCATGGATCGGAGGAGCGCTCCTGGGAGCCGGCTTCCTGACCAAGACCACCGTCTACCCGATGGCCCTCATAGTCCTCACAGCCGTCGGAGCACGGATCCACTGGGACCACGCTCCAAGGGCCGAGGCGATGCGGCGCCTCATGCGCTGGCTGCTCCCGGCTCTCCTCCTGGGAGGAATCTGGTGGGCCCGCAATCTCCTCACCTACGGATGGCCGGACTTCCTGGGACTGCAGCAACACGATCGGGTGGTAGTCGGTCAGCCGCGGACGGCAGAATGGATCGCCCGCTATGGTCTGGCGGCCACCCTGGATCGCTTCCGAGCCTTCACCTTCCAGAGCTTCTGGGGGCAATTCGGCTGGATGGGGGTGGTGTTGGAGGCCCGCTGGTATCTCTTCTTCGCCTGGTTGACCGTGCTAGGGCTTCTGGGCTTAGCCCTGCACGTAAGCCGGGAACGCGCGCGCTCGCCCCTCTGGGGATGGCCCGGGCTGCTGCTGACGCTCAGCCTGACGCTTACCGTCGCCGCCTACATCGGATATAACCTTTCCTTCGTGCAGCACCAGGGACGCTATCTCTTCCCCGCCCTGCTTCCCATCGCTGTGGGCTTCACCATCGGCTGGCTGGAATGGCTGAAGCGGCCAGCAGCGGATGGACTCGCAAAGGCGTGTGGCCTGGGGATACTGGCTCAGGGGCTCGCCGGATGGATCGGTGGGGATCTCCCGGTCTTCCCGATGGGATTGCTCCTGGGAACCGGGATGACCGCGCAGATGGCCGTCCGATTCCCCGCGCTCCGTCCCCTCCTGGCCCTGACGGCCTGCCTCGGTGCCTTCGCCCTCGATCTGTACCTCATTCTCCGGGTGATCCACCCGGCCTTTCAATGACGTTCCCTCCCTCCGATGAACCCCCTACTGATTTTCCTCCAGCACCCGGTAGGTCGCTTCGATGATCTCCTCTCGTCCAGACGAGGTCCGCGGCCTCTCCGCCGGGGCCATATCCAGCAACAGCCGCCACACGAGCAAGAGAAGGACCAAATCATCCAGAGAGCCGATCCCGGGAATCATCAGGTCCGGCAGGAGATCGATCGGAGAAAGGATATAAATCAGGGCCAGAAGGGGGAGTAGCCTCAACCAGCCCGGCGTGCGAGGATCCCGCATCAGCCGCCGGATCCGTCGCAGATCATGCCACCCGCTCCACCGATTCCCCAGCCGATCCATGTCCCTCCTCCCTCTCGATAGTTACGCCATCGCTCTTTCCCTAAGGGCTTCTGGAGACGAGCAAAGCGCCGCATGGGATCTCTCTTATTTTATTAACAAGCGTGAAAGCGCTTGACAGCTCCAGTACCTTTTCTATAATTCGAAGTAGAAATGTTTCCATCCGGGATGCCATCGGCCCTTCCCCGGGTAACCTGCATGTCCGCCCGCTGTGACAGGGAGGTGGGGGATGATTTCCAACCGGCGATGGTTCCTACTGGTTGCTCTGCTTCTCATCCCCGCTTTGCTTCTGGCCGCCTGCGCTCAGCCTGCCACACCCGCCCCGGCAAAGAAGCTGGAGATCTTCTCCTGGTGGACAGCCGGCGGGGAGGCGGAAGGGCTGGAGGCCATGTTTGCGGTTTACCGCCAGAAATATCCAGGGGTAGAGATCATCAACGCCACCGTCGCTGGCGGCGCCGGCGCCCAGGCCAAAGCAGTCCTGAAGACCCGCATGCTGGGTGGCGACCCGCCGGATTCCTTCCAGGTTCATGGCGGGGCCGAGCTGATCGACACCTGGGTGAAGACCGGCTACATGGAGGATATCACCGATTTGTGGAAGAGCGAGGGGTGGACGGATAAGTTCCCCAAGCAGCTGATCGATCTCGTCAGCCATGAAGGGAAGATCTACTCCGTCCCCGTAAACGTTCATCGAGGGAACGTCCTCTGGTATAACAAGAAGATCTTCGATCAATACGGCCTGCAACCCCCCACCACCTTCGACGAGTTCTTCCAAGTGGCCGAGGCCCTCAAGGCGAAGGGGGTGACCCCGCTGGCCCTGGGGGATAAGCTCAAATGGGAGGCGGCCCACCTCTTCGAGACGGTCCTCGCGGGCGTGCTGGGAGCAGAGAAATATCGAGGCCTATGGACCGGCCAGACGCCCTGGACTGGGCCGGAGGTGGCGAGGGCTTTCGAGATCTTTGGGCGGATGCTCAACTACGTGAACGACGACCATGCCGCCCACACCTGGGACTCCGCCACCCAGCTGGTGCTCGACGGCAAGGCGGCCATGACCGTCATGGGGGACTGGTCCCACGGGTATTTCCTCTCCAAGGGGGCCAAGCCGGGCGTGGACTACGGATGGGTCCCAGCCCCGAACAACAAGGGGCTCTTCATGGTGGTGACCGACACCTTCGGCCTGCCCAAGAAGGCACCGCATCGGGAGCAGGCCATCGCCTGGCTCAAGGTGTGCGGTTCAAAGGAGGGCCAGGAGGCCTTCAACCCGAAGAAGGGCTCCATCTGTGCCCGCCTGGATTGCGACCGGACGAAGTTCGATATCTACCTCCAGTCCTCTATGGATGATTTCGCGCGGGATCAGCTGATCCCCAGCGAGGTCCATGGATCGGCCGCTCCGGAGGGCTTCGCGACCGCCTTCAATGACATCATCTTCAACTTCGTGACCAGCCGGGACGCCAAAGCAGCAATGGAAGCTCTCCAGAAGGCCTGCGTGGAGAACAAGATGTGCAAGTGAGGGGCAACCCGACCGCGGCTGATGGCATCCCTCAAAACAACCGGCGCGGCGGGGAGCTCCCCGCCGCGCCGCGCGATTCGTAACCCCATAGGGATTCCCCTCAGCCACGCTCCTCGATGGGGATGTATTCCATGTGCTCCGGCCCCACATAGAAGAAGCGCGGCCGGTAGATCCGGTTGTCCTTGCGCTGCTCAAGAGCGTGGGCGACCCATCCGGCGATCCGGCCCACCGCAAAGATGGGGGTGAAGAGGGCCGTCTCGATGCCCATGGAGGCCATCACAATCCCGGAGTAGAAGTCCACATTGGGCTGGACACCCTTCTGCCCCAGGCGCTCGATCATCACCCGCTCGATCACCTCCGCCATCCGCAGCCACTTCTCCGTGCCGGCCCGTCGGGTGACCTCAAGGGCATACCGCTTGAGGATGTGCGCCCGGGGATCATAGGTCTTGTAGACGCGATGGCCGAAGCCGGGGATCTTCTTCTTGCGGGCCAGCGCACGGAGCACCCACGCCTCTGCGTTCTCCACCTCCCCGATCTCATACAGCATATGCATGACTTCCTCGTTAGCTCCTCCATGAAGCGGCCCCTTGAGAGCGGCAATGCCTCCCACCACGGCGGAATATAGATCGCTCAGGGTGGAGGTGATGGCCCGCACCGTGAACGTGGAGGCATTGCACTCATGGTCCGCATGGAGAATCAGAATCACATCCATCACCCGCGCGTAGAAGGGATCCGGCTCCTCCTCGAACAACATATAGAGGAAGTTGGCGGCATGGCTGAGATCCGGGCGGGGATGAACCGGCGGGAGACCTTTGCGGGCGCGCCCAATGGCCGCCACTACGGTGGCGATGCGGGAGGTCAGCTTGATGGCCTCCCGCTCATGGGCGATCATGGTGTCCTCTTCCGCAGAGTCGTCAAAGGCCGCCAGCATCGAAATGGCAGTGCGCAGCACCGACATCGGGTGGAAGTTATACCGGCGCCCGGCGCGGGAGATGAAGTCGTAAACCTCATCGGGGATCTCGCGATACTGTCGGAGGCGCATCTTGTAGACGTCTAACTCGTCCTGGGTAGGGAGCTTGTCGTAAAGGAGGAGGAAAGCGGTCTCCTCAAAGGTGGACTTCTCAGCCAGGACCTCGATAGGGATCCCATGATAGATCAGGCGGCCTGCGGCTCCGTCCACATAGCTTTTTACCGACTCCGCTACAATCACGCCTTCCAATCCCTTGGCGAAAGAGACCTCGCCAGGCCTCCCAATATATTTTACTTCCTGGGGGGTCGTAATTGCAGTCATGGCAACCTCCGAAAGGTTGAAGAGTGGCATCCCTGGCGTCGCCGCCCCCCCTTTGCCATCGAGACGAGCCCCCACTTCCATCGCCAATCCATGCCTGAGGAGCCAAATCGTGCGGCTTTCTCCAATCGCATGCGCATTACCCTCTCGCGAGACATAAATTGCCTTCAGCGACGTACATTCCACAAACCATCGACCCCATCAAACATCGCCGCAGGGTGGAATTATCCCTCCATCCTTCGGGAATCCGACTTTTCACTCCAAATCTTAACCCGGGATCGGCCGGAAGGCAAGAGCGATAGCGCCCACCTGCCCTTCAATCAGAACAGACAAGATGCCGCAGCTTTCCCCTTGAAAAACAAAAGGGGAGCCCCGCGGATGAGCGAGCGCAGATTGCTCGGATCGATCTACAATAAATGGACCAAGAGTCATCCTGCGAAGTCCTAGCGCCTCCCGCCGGAGGTGTGGGGCCCAGGAGGATCAGGCGGGATGACTACGAAGCCCTCTCGAGGGGGCTGCTTCGGAAGGGTGTCCCCAGCGCCAAAACCGCAAGGCATCCCTTCTCATAACGGATCCAGAGCAGGAGGATATCAATGAACAAGATGACGGTGCGCGATGTGGACGTCCGCGGTCGTCGGGTGCTGGTCCGGGTGGATTTCAATGTTCCGATCGCTGAAGGTCGGGTGACGGACGACACCCGCATCCGGGCCACGCTGCCCACGCTTCAGTATCTCCTGGATCAGGGAGCAGCCCTCATCGTGATGTCCCATCTGGGCCGCCCGAAGAAGCCGGATCCAACTTTCAGCCTGAAGCCGGTCGCGGAGCGCCTGAGCGAGTTGCTGGCCCGGCCCGTCCAGATGGCCCCCGATTGTGTGGGGCCCGAGGTCGAGGCTATGGCCACGGCGCTTCAGCCCGGCCAGGTTCTGATGCTGGAGAATCTCCGTTTCCATCCTGAGGAAGAAAAGAATGATCCTGAGTTCGCCCGGCAGCTGGCCCGGCTGGGCGATCTCTGTGTGAACGACGCCTTCGGCGCGGCCCATCGGGCACACGCTTCGGTGGAGGCCATCGCCCGGTTCATCCCCGTAGTGGCCGGCTTCCTAATGGAGAAAGAGATCCGTTACCTGAGCCAAGCCCTGACGAACCCGAAGCGGCCCTTTGTAGCCATCCTCGGCGGAGCCAAGATCTCGGATAAGATCGGAGTGATCGAAAGCTTCCTGGCTCGGGCGGATCGTGTGCTGATCGGCGGGGGAATGGCCAATACCTTCCTCAAAGCCCAGGGCTATGAAGTGGGGGATTCCCTGGTGGAGGAAGAGGCCCTGGAGACGGCACGCCAGCTGCTGGCTCGAGGCGGGGATCGTCTGTGGCTGCCCGTGGATGTGGTGATCGCCGACGCCTTCGCCCCTGACGCACAGGCCCGCGTCGTGCCCATCGATCAGGTGCCGGCCGGCTGGCGGATCCTGGATATTGGCCCGCAGACCGTGGCTCGATATACGGAGGAGATCCGGCGTGCTGCCTTCATTGTGTGGAACGGACCGCTGGGAGTCTTTGAGTTCCCCCGCTTCGCGGAAGGAACCTTCGCCATCGCCCGTGCAATCGCCGATAGCGGGGCGATGAGCATCGTAGGCGGCGGCGACTCGGTGGCGGCCGTCCACGCAGCGGGAGTGGCCGATCGAATCACCCATATCTCGACCGGGGGGGGAGCCAGCCTGGAGTTTCTGGAAGGCCGTACACTCCCCGGCATCGCAGTCCTAGCCGATCGGCCTTAGAGGGTATCGTCCACTATGCCTTTGCGGCTTATGCCGTCCGATCGACCCTGGGTGCGCATGACCATGGGGGCGGCGGAGGTGGCGGAGGACGCCGAGGAATTGCGGCTCACGCTGCTCCCCAACTCGGGGGATCGTTACGCGGATGCCCAGATCGATGATTACGGGGGCACAGGCTTCATCTGGCAGCCCCCGGTCCAGCTCCTCATTGAGGCCCGCTTCTCGCATCCCGCGGCCTCGCTGATGGGAACCGCAGGGTTTGGATTCTGGAACGCCGGGGCACCGCCTGGGACGGCCGCCGGGTTACCTTCCGCCGTGTGGTTCTTTTTCGCCTCATCGCCCTCCCGAGTGGCCCTTGATCCTCTGGATCCCGGTCGGGGATGGCTGGCCATGGTCTGGCGCAGCCCGGGCGGTCCCCGGCTCCTATGGCCAGCTCCCATGATCCGGAGACTTCAGCGTCTTCTCGATCACCCAGTGCTGGCTCGAGCGACGCTGACGGCCGGCCGGCGCTGGATCCTAATCTCGCAGCGCCAGATCCCGATGGACCTGACCCAATGGCATAGGTATGGCATCCGATGGATGCCCAGAGAGGTTCTCTTTGAGGTAGATGGGGAGGAAATCCATCGCGCGCCCTTTGCACCCGCAGGCCCCCTGGGCTTCGTCGCCTGGATCGACAATCAGTTCCTGAGCCTGGATCCGGATACTGGCATCTCCAGCGGCTTTCTCGCGGTTCGGGAGATCCAGTCGCTCCTATTGAGGCGGGTGGAAATCAACCGCATGGTCCCTAAACTGTTCTTCCGCCCCTCCCCCATTCCAACCTAACTGCGAGGGGCGATCCCGCCGCGCCGATGAGCCCTCCATGCGCCCTCCCAATCCCGGCTGCAGCAGCACCCGATCGGATCGAATAAAATAGAGGCGAGAACGGATGCGATGGTGGTGCGGGGGAAGAGCCGCACCACCATCGCCTTTTCCTGGAAAGGAGGATTTCGGGATGGTGGCCGTGCGCGCCTTCATTGCCGTCGAGCTGCCTCCAGAGATTCAGAAACGCCTGGCCGAGGTGCAGGACCACCTGCGCCGGGAGCTCCAGGACCTGCCGATCCGATGGGTCCGGCCGGAGAGCATTCATCTGACCCTGAAATTCCTCGGGATGATCCCTGCTTCTCATATTGATGAGATCATCGCGGCGCTGCGAGGGCTGACCCTGGAGCGGGGGCCCTTCGCGTTTGTGGTGGAGGGAATCGGCTGCTTCCCGGACCTCCGGCATCCCCGGGTGATCTGGGTGGGGGTCTCCGATCCCACCCGGGCGCTGGCGGCCTTTCAACGTTTGGTGGAGTCCAGCATGCAGAAGCTGGGCTATCCCCCTGACGATCGCCCCTACCAGCCCCATCTGACGCTGGGGCGGGTCGGCCGGGAGGCCACTTCGGCCGATTGCCGGCGGATCGCGGAGGTGATCGAACGAACCACCGTAGAGCGGCTGGGGGAGGTGCGGGTGACGGAGATCACCCTGATGCGAAGCGACCTTCATCCCCAGGGAGCGATCTACACCCCCATTGCCCGCCTTCCTTTACGGGGAAGCATATAAACGGGACTGGTGTCTTCTGGCTCCAGCTCGGGAGACCGAATGCTCCTTCTCCGCTTCTCCCCACATCGCTCCAGAAGGAGAAACCCTCACGCCTCCAAAATGTTCTCAAAAAACGTGACCGAGACCGGGCGGCCCTGCGCATCCAGAGCAACGGAAGCCAGATCCACCCGCCAGCAGGGCTCTGGCTCTTCCAGCTGCCCCAGGTAGGCCAGGGCGGTTTGCAGCAAGCACCGACGTTTGCGGGGAGTCAGACTCTCCTCCGGGGTGCCGAACCGATCATCCCGCCGGGCGCGGACCTCAATAAAGCGCAACCAGCCCTGCCCTTCCGCGATCAGATCGATCTCTCCGAAGGGCGAGCGCCAGTTCCGAGCCCGGATGGAATATCCCTGGGCCTCGAGCTGAGCCGCCACGAAGGCCTCTGCTGCGGCTCCCAGAGATCGGCGGGAAGGACGACGAGAACTCATTGGGCCTCCGGCTGGCCTTTGAGATGGAGCGAAACATCGGCGATCCGGAAGCCATGGCCTCGCACGGTGAGGATATAATCCCGGCTTGGATCCGCCTGGGCCAGCCGTTCCCGTAGGCGGCGGATGAGGGCGTCCAGCGCTTGCTCCGTGATCCCCCGGGGATCCTCCTGGGGCCAGATGTAAGCGATCAGCTCATCCCGCGAAACCACCGCGCCCCGGGCGATGGCCAGACGCTCCAGCGCCCGGAATTGCGCCGGGGAAAGCGGGGGATCCACCTCCCGACCGTTCACCCACACCCGTCGGGCCGCCCGATCGATCAGCAGACCCGGGACCATCGAAGGGACCGGAACGGATTCCAGCGGGAGCGTCGCCTCGGCGCTGACGAACCGGATGCGCACACACAAGGCAAGGGCGATCTCATCGCCATCCTTCAGACGCTGGGGAGTAAAGGGCGCGAGCAGCTGCCCGTTGAGAAAGGTTCCATTTTTACTGCCCAGATCTTCAATGTAGTAACCATCGGCTTCGCGCTTGAGACGGGCATGCTGGCGGGAGATCTGCCGCTCCGGCAACACCAGATCGCATGTCTCGCCGCGTCCAATGAGCATGACCTCCTGGTCAACGGGCCAGCGCTGCCCGGCGAGCTGCCCTTCGGTGATCACCAGGATGGGCGCCGCTGCCCCAACCATAAGCGCCTCCCAAGCGGTCGATCCCCAGGCTGTATTTTGCAACCCCACACCATACGCGAGGAGGTCGACTGCCTCACTTCATTATTCAACTGACCGGATCCGGAAGGCAACCGGAAAATGAAAGAGCGGCCATCTCCTCACAGGGGTTGCCAGGGGGCGGTGGGATCCCCCAGAGGGCGCCAGCGAGGGCCTTCCCGGGTGTCCTGCACTTCATAGCCCATAGATCGCAAGCGCTCCCGCAACGCGTCTGCGGTCGCCCAGTCCTTCCGCTGTCGCGCCGTCTCCCGCTCCCGGATCAGGGCCGCGGCCTCCGGCGAGAGCACCGGCTGGGGGAAGCCCAGCGCTCCCGGCGGTGGTTGCACTTCGATAGGCGGCGGGATCCGGATCGCCCCCAACCAGTTGATGGGGAACGTCGCTCCCGCTTCCACCTCCTGGGTTCCATCGGCACGCACGATCGTCACCCGTCCGAGACCCAGCACCTCAACCCCTCCTTTTTGGAAATCGAAAACCGCCATCGTGTGTTCATCGATCCCCAGGATGACCACCTCGGGCGGGAGGAACCGGCGCATGGCCTCGAAGCGCTCGTGGCCCATAAAACACCGGCTGGTATCCACCTCCTCCCCGCCTTCCTGGTTGTTCCAGTGGGAGACGATCGCCAACTGCAAGCCGAAGTCTCCGAACAGATCCAGCCCTCGCACCCAGTGCGGGTCGTGGCCGGCCTTATAGATCTCATAGACCGGGATCGCCCAGGCGCTGACCGCGATGGCCGCAGCGCTGGCCAGGCCGAGGGCGGCCCCCTGCCGATGGCGGGCCACGAGATACCGCCAGGCGACGCTTCCCTGCAGCTGCCGGATCGCATAGGTGGGACTCCCCGGGCCCATGAAGATATAGTCGGCCTCCAGCAATGGAGCCACCAGATAGGGATCATCCGGGCTGAAGGGAGTCCCCCGCTTGCGGGCCGGGAGGACCAGAACGCGGGGCCGGAACTCCCCCAGGCGCTCCCGGATGAAGTCGGCCACCCGCCCGGCCACCCGCGCGGAGTTTAGCTCAAAGCCCGCCGGAGTCTCCAGCACCGCCACCTTCACCGGCGGCTCGAAATCCGCCATGGCCACCGCGTGGCCCCGACGCCCACTGGGAGCAATTTCCCCCGACCCGAACAGCACGATCTTCCCCGGCCGCGCACGGCCTTCCAATCCAGAAGCCGAAGCAGATAGACGCCCGGGCCCCATCCCCCCTCCGGATACAAAATCCAGGGTCTTGAATTCAAGATACCGCATCCGGAGTGATCGTGCTACTTTGGAGAACGAGATCCCGGACCCCTCCCGCTGGCACAGGCTGCTACGGGAGCGGAGGGGGCGGGAGATCGAGGGAATCCGCCGACCTGGATCCAGAGCGCGTGGCCTGGGCGCGGCAGGACGCCTTCTGTCTGGAGCTGCGGCTGGAGGCAGGTCCTCCAGGCTTTCTGGAATTCCTGCGCCGAATGGACGAGGGAACCTCCTGAGCGATCAACGGAGACGATCCTCGAAGAACCGGCGGTGCCCTCGCAGACGCCCCCATAGAGCCCAGGCCAGGAAGCCGGCCAGGCTGGCCATCGCCGCCCCTGTGCGCACCATGCCCGTGTGCGGATCGATGGACTCGCAGGCCAGGCCACCGTCCAGCGGCGCGCGCCGCACCGTCTCCAGAACCCCGGGGTCCGGATCGGTGAGCAGCCGGTTGGCCAGATCGAAGACTCCGGGGAAAGGGAAGTGAGGCGACCCGGGCCCTCCGAAGGGGCCGGGGAAGAAATAGGGGTTCATCGGCGAGGCCAGCCAGCGCACTGTGTTCCGGTAAATTGGGTCATCCGGATCACAGAACCCATAATAGGCCAGCAAGCGCAGGCTTCCCGGCGGCTCCTCCCGCAGCTCCCACCGCCCCTGGCGATCCCGCGCCCAGGCCCACATCAGCCCCTCCGGGCCTTCCACGATCCCGTGCGCGCGGATCGCTCCTTCCAGACGCTCAGCTTCCCGCTCCCAGCGCGCCGCCTCCTCATCAGCCCCCTGGCGCCGGAGGAGATCCGCCACCGCCCGGAAAGCGGCCCAGACCAGGACGTTGTCGTAGATGACCAGCGGGTAATCCGTGGGATCATCGGTTGGGAGCAGGAAGGTTTCATACAGCCCGGTCTCTGGATCCCGATGGGCCTCGATCTCCCGCAGGAGCGTCGGGATGGCTTCGGCGATCGCAGGCTCGCGGAGGAGATCCGTATCTCCTGTTTCGTGGATATAACGCCAGAGGGCCAGGAGCGGCGCGGCCGCCTGATCCAGCTCGAATCCCGGGTAGAGGGGGATGCCGTTCAGATACAGCGCGTGATCGGCGATATGGGGGAGATAGCGTGGCAGACACTGGCACAACAGCTGGCGCGCCCGCCCGGCGTCCACCAACAGGATGGCCGGGAAAGACCAAAGGAACGCATCGCGGCTCCAAAAGGCCCCGCTCACGTAATACAGCGGGCTCCGGGAGGTCACCATCACCGGTGCTCCAGTGTCCAGGCAGTCCCCCTGGCTGAAGAAATATGCGAAGAACAGGTTCTCGTTGAGACGGGCCGCGAGCCCTGGATCTTCCAGGGGGCAGGCTCGGCTTTCCAGCCATTGCCGCGTCTCGCGCAGCAGCGCCGCCGCGCCCCGGCGCCGCAGATGCAGCGCCCCTGTCCGAGCGCCGTCCTCATCCGGCGCCGCTGCCACATAAAGGACAGCCTCCAGGGTTTCTCCAGGATGGAGGTCCCGTGTCTGAAGGCATCGATACGCGAAAGGCTGTTCGGAGACGATCTCCAGCGAAAGAGGAGCTTCCACCTGCCATCCCAGGGCCAGGATTGGGAACCCGATTCCAAACTCCGCCACTCCACTGCCTGTCCATGGATCTCGCCCGCTGGTCCACGCTCCAACGAGGGGTCGGGAAGAGAAACGGGAAAGGAGCACTCTCTTCCATCGCCCTTCGAACCCGACGAGCATCCGGCAGGGAGAGCTCCTGTGGAGATTCGCGCGCATCCAATATACTATCCCCCGCTCGCCGACCGGCGCCCAGAGACGGCCTTCGATCTCCAAATCGCCGGCGCGGAAGCGCCAGACCGGGATCCAGAAGCCCTCCCGGGACCACTCCAGGCGACCCCTCCAGTCCACCGGCTGGCCGTCCACTATGAGGAAGGGGCGAAGGAGCGGGTCGCCATCGGCCTCGAGCAGGCCATTGAGACGCTCATGAAGCACGCCCAGACGATGCAGGCTCCCATCCCGCCGATCGATCAAAGGGAGGGAAATCCAGAGGTTCCCGGTGGGCAAAAACGGCGGAGGCTCCTCCAGGACGGGCGGTCGGGTGATCAGCGGGTGCATGCTCATCCCTTCATTCCCGTTAAGGTGATGCCCTCGATGATCTGCCGCTGCAGTAGGAAGAACACGATCAACATGGGAAGGGCGGCGATCAACGCCCCGGCCATCTGCCAGTGGATATTCGTCCCGTATTGCTCAGAGAAAAACTGCAGGCCGACCGGGATGGTGCGGCTGGCGTCGGAACTGGTGATGATCAACGGCCAGAGAAACTCCTCCCACGCCCCCAGGAAAGTAAAGATCGCCAGGGCAGCCAGGGCCGGACGCACTAGGGGCAGCATGATCGCCCAGAAGATCCGCCATTCGGAGGCCCCATCCATGCGGGCCGCGTCGATTAGATCCCCGGGGATGGTCAGCATGAACTGGCGCATCAAAAAGATGCCAAAGGCATCCACCAGCCATGGGAACATCACCCCGAGCAGAGTATCCTGGAGATGAAGAGCAATGGCCAATTGATAGATCGGGATCATGCGGGTCTGGAAAGGGATCATCAGGCTGGCGAGGATCATCACAAACAACAGATCCCGGCCCGGGAACTGGAAGCGCGCCAAAGCATAGCCGGCCATCGAGCTGGTGACCAGGACGCTGAGAGTAACGAGAGATGAGGTGAGCAGGCTGTTCAGGAAATATCGGCCGAAGGGGAACTGAGAGAAAACCGCCCGGAAGTTCTCCAGGGTGGGCTCCTCCGGGATCCAGGTGGGAGGGATGCGCATGACCTCGTGCAGTGGCTTGAAAGCGGACGAGGTCATCCATGCCAGGGGTAGGAGCATCACGACGGATCCGGCCAGGAGCGCCAATATCACCAGAGAGCGGCCAATCCATCGCCCGGCCAGGGCCATTCCTCACCTCCTTAAATTTCAGTATTCGAACGGACGCTGGAGGATGCGGAGCTGGATCAGGGTGACCGTCATGATCATCAGCAAAAGCACAATGGCGTTGGCCGCGCCATATCCGAAATCGAATTGCTTCCAGGCCAGATCATAGATGTGCAACACGAAAACCCGGGTGCTGTTCAAGGGGCCACCCGGGGTAAGATAGGTAAAGCCTCCGGAGGTCATCACGTAAGGGATGCTGAATACCCGGAAGGCATTAATCACCAGGATGACGGCCACGAAGACCACGGTGGGGTTCAGCAGCGGTAGCGTGACATGCCAGAAGATCTGCCATGGGTTCGCCCCGTCGATCTCCGCCGCTTCCCGAATCTCCCGAGGAATGGTCTGGAGCCCTGCCAGGAAGAGGACCATCGCATAACCGACCTGTTTCCAAATGCCCGCGGTCATCAGGGCGGGCAACGCCCAGGTTGTGCTGGCCAGCCAACCGGGCGGGTCAACGATCCCGACCTGACGCAGGATCCAGTTCACGACCCCGAAGGTGGGTTCGAACAACCAGCGCCAGACGAAAGCAGAGGCCACCACGGAGGTCATTACCGGGACGAAATAGATCGTGCGGAAGACCCCGCGGCCAGGCAGCCAGGGCTGATTCAGGGCCAAGGCCGTCAACATGCCCAGCACCATCACCCAGGGGACCACCCCGAGGGTCCAGATACAAGTCACCTTAAGGGATTGCCAGAAAAGCGGATCCCGCACCATGCGCTGGTAGTTGGCGAGACCAACGAACTCCTTCTCCCCGAACAGGCTCCAGCGATACAGGCTGAGCCGGAAAGCCTCCACGGAGGGATAGAGCACGATGAGAGCAAACAGGATCAGAGTGGGGGCCAGGAATCCATAAGCCCAGATCCACATGCGGACCTGACGTCGGATCCGAAGGGCCCTCCTCCTTTCCAGCGCCCATGCGAAGTTCCGGCTGACCATTGCTCCTCTCCCGACCAAGATGAAAAGGGGGCGGCCGGAGCTCACGCTCCGGCCGCCTCTTTATCTTCCAGGAGACCTTCCATGCCCTTTACGGGCACTTCAGGATCTTCCGGACAACCTGCTCCTCCTTGGCAGCTGCTTCCTTCACCGCCATCTCCACATCCGCGCCCTGGATGACGATCTTCTCCCACAGCTCCGACTGGATGTTATCCACCTCCGTCTGTCCGACCTGCTCGACCGGTCGGGAGTAGCTCATGGACTCCAGGGCGACCCGGAACTTCTCATCGGTGGCCAGGGATGGATCGGAGACCAGGGCCTTCAAGGAGGGCAGGTCGCCGGCTTTCCGGAACCATTTGATCTGGGCATCCTTGCTGGTGAGGAACTGGACCCAACGCCAGGCCCACTCTGGATTCTTGGTGTCTTTGTTCACCACATACGCCCACACGTGCAACGGAGTGACCGGTTGCTTTCCTGCTGGGACGGGGGGCGGGGCCACGATCCAGTTGATCCCCTTGGCCTCTCGCTCCAGCCGGCCTCGCGTCACTGGGTGGTTGATGTAGAAAACCGCCTTGCCCTGCTCGAACTTCCGCTGCCCCGTGAGGAACTTCGGCGAGTCCACGGCTTCCGGGCCCGTCATCAGCTCGGCAACCAGCTTCCAGGCCGCGATCCCCTGCGGACCAGCGTAATTCACCTTGCAGGAAGCGGCGTCCACCACTGGGCCATCGATGAAGCTATACATGGCCTGGGTATAGACCGCCCAGCGGTAACGGGTGTCCAAGCCGGCCTGAATGATGTTCCCCTGGGCGTCCCGCTTGGTGCATCGGCGCGCTTGCTCCTTCAATTCCTCCCATGTGGCGGGAGGCCGGTTGGGATCCCCTCCACATTCCTTGAGAAGATCAACGTTGATGAAGAGAATCAGCGTCTGGACATCCGTGGGCAGCCCGTAATACTTCCCACCGGACTTGAAACGTTGGACAGCAGCGGGAATGAAGGCTTCTTCGATCTGCTGGGTGGTCATCACACTCTCCGGCACCGGGGCCAGCGCCCCCGCCTGGATGAGCTGTTCTGCCATCTCCATGGGGATTTGGAAAACATCCGGGCCGGTCTTGCTGGCCAGGGCCGTCAGCAGCTTATCGAAATATTGCTCATAAGGGATGCTCTCAAACTTGATGGTGACGTTGGGGTATTTGGCTTGGAACTCCTGAATGAGCTCGTCCACCACCGGCTTCCGGGCCTCATGGTGATGCTGCCAGTGGACAATGGTGATCTGAGGCGGAGGGGTGGGAGAAGCGGGCGCCCCTGGTGCGCACTGAGCGAGGATCAACGCGGCCAGCATAAAAAGCGAAAACCATGTCCATCGCCCCATGGCTCACCTCCCGAGAATCAAGATGATCCATCCTCCAATCGCAGCAATCGGACAGCGTTTCCGGCAAAGATCTTCCGGATATCTTCCTCCCGCAGCCCGATCTCATAACAGATCCGCAGCTGGTCCTCCAGGTAGCGGACCGCAAAGCCCCGTGGAAACCACTCCGAGTCGCTTCCGAAGATGATCCGCTCCGGCCCGATGGTCTCCACAAACCTCCGGAAGAGATCCTTCATGGTCAGCTCATACGGCATCCAGCGGATCCACTCGTTGTTCCCGGATGTGTCCACATAGATGTTTCGACATACCCAGCACAGATGCAGGAGCTCCCGAGGATATCCGCATCCGAAATGTGCGATCACGAAGGGCACGTCGGGGAAGCCCTTGGCCACATCGTGCAGCCGCAACGGGTTGATGTTCTCATGCCAGGCAATGCCACCCCCGCCCCCGAGGATCCCAAAATGGATGAGGACAGGGATACCCAGGGCTTCGCACGTCCGCCAGACTGGATCCAGTGCCTCATCATCGATAGGCCCTCGCAGAGCAGGGGCCAGGATCTTATAGCCCCGCAGCCCCAGCTCCTGCACGGCGCGTCGGAGCTCTGACGCCGCATCGGGGCGGAAGGGGTCATGATGGGCAAAGCCGATGAAGCGATCTGGATAGCGGCTCACCAGCGCGGCCAGCTGATCGTTCCCCCCTCCTGTGAGAAAGACCACCCGGTCCAGACCGTAGCGGTCCACCTCGGCGGCCCAGCGCTCCAGCTGCACCTCCGGCGGGGCCATCGGCTCTTCCGGGAAGGGAAAGGAGTAGGCTCGCCACCACTGCTCCTGATACCAGCGGGCGTCCTGGCGCAGGCGCGCCAGCTTCTCCAGGCCAAAACGAGCTGCGTAACGAGCCTCCCAGTCGGCCAGATAGTCCTCTGGGACCGGGAAGTGAGCGTGGAAGTCAATGATGCGAATCCCCCAACGGCTGATCCGCGTCACCGCAACGCCCTCCGAACCTGCATCAGGCCTTCGAGCTCGAAGATGGCGTAGGCCACCGCCCCCAGAACGCCCGCCCGATCCCCCAGGGCGGAGAGATGGATCTCCGGCATAGCCGGGACCACCCGTTCCAGCCTGCGACGGAGCCCGTTCACCAGATAGGGGCCAGCCCGGGCCACGCCGCCTCCCAGCACGATCATCTCCGGGTCGACCACCGCGATCACGCTGGCCAGCATGATCGCCAGATAATCCATCGCCTCCTCAGCAACCTGAGCGGCCAGGGGATCCCCCGCCTCCGCGGCCCGGAACACATCCGTGGCCTCAAGGCGGCCTGCCTCGATGAACGGCCGGAGCGCGCTCTCCGGGAACTCCCTGGCCCGCTCCATCGCCCGGCGGGCAATGGTCGGGCCCGCAGCCAGGGTCTCCAAGCAACCGAAGGTCTCATAGGTCTGATGAAGAAGCGAGCGCTCCGGGATCACATATCCGATCTCTCCGGCTGCATAGTGATAGCCCCGATACAGCTCCCCATTGAGGATCAGGCCTGCCCCGATCCCCGTCCCGATGAACACACAAACCAGGCTCTGCGCTCCCCGCCCGATCCCGAACCACCGTTCCCCAAAGGCGGCTAGGTTCACATCGTTCTCTACGAACGTAGGGAGATGAAACCGGCGCTCAATTTCATCCCGCAACGGGAGATTCCGCCACTGGAACGCCGGCGCCCAGATCACCCGACCGGCGGCCGGATCCGTCACCCCGGGGGCGCCGATCCCAATCCCCCGCACCGCATATCCGCCCGCGCGGGCCTGTTCCAGCAGTGCCTCGATGGCCTCGAAGAGCTGCCCCAGGGCCTCCTCTGGCCTTCCATTAGGCTGGGAAGGGCGCCGAATCTCCACCCGGATTTCCCCGTTCAAATTGGCCACGGCGCCCACCAGATAGGTCCCCCCCAGGTCAATGCCGATCAGGTGATAGGCTTCATAATTCAAATAAAGCGAGCGGGGGCGCCGTCCGGAGAATCGCCGATCCCCTGGGGAAGGCGCTCGCTCCCGTTCGATCACCAGGCCCTCCTCCATGAGTTGCCCTACCAGTCGCGTGACGGTCGCCGGGCTAAGACCCAACTGGCGACCCAGCTCCACCCGGGAGATCCCGGGCTGCTCCCGGATCAGCTGCAGAATCGCCGACCGGTTGATCCGCTCCAGAATCTCAGGCCGCCCCGCGTGCATCCACCAGCTCCCTGTTTTATTTTCATTCTAAAAGAAAATATGAAATTGTCAAGGGGATGGAAAACTGGTTGAAGGCGATGGAAGTCGAGGACCTCAGGCGGTCAACCCTCGTGGATGGTAGGAGGAGCTTTCGCCTTGACCTTCCGTGGACGGGCATATCGCCGCTCGAGCGGTGCGAAGGTCCGGATCCGTTCGGCTCGGAAGAGCAGGGAGGCCCTAACGCTCGATCGGTCGAGAGGCTATAGGATGGAGCACAGCGTTTTCAGGAAGGGGCGGATCCGGCGCTCCGGGAGGATGGGAAGGCCGGGCGGGAGGCCTTTGAGGTTCCGCGATAGAAAAGCGGGGGTATCCTCACGGGTTCTTCGGTTTGCCCTCGAGGGCGATCTGAACCGATTGGGCCCGGAGGATCAGGTTGGCACTCAGCATGCCTTCGCACGATCGGGGAACATAGATGACCGTGATCCGATCCCCCTCGTAGATCGTCGGCGTCGGGGAGGACAGGTTCGGCTCGACGATCACTACGATCCGACTGGGATCCACCAGGGAGAAAGGAATCCAGCGGGTCTCCCTCAGGGCCCGGGTGTAAGCCCGATACTGGACGTTGTTGGGATCGTTGCACTTCACGTCTGGATCGGCGCCCAGGGGCAACGGGCTGTTCGGGTTCAGGCAATAAGGGTTCACGGCCGCGTAAAGGGCGCCCTCATACAGGGCTTGATGCACCAGGCGATCGGTGCTGAGGGTATTGGGACCGCACGTGCCGGCCGTCGGCGTATAAGGTGCGGTGGGGCTCAGGGTTACCCCCTGATTCGAAGAAGGCTGGAGGCAGAATTTCTGAACCGCCGCTATTATGAGGATCCAGGGCCGGAGGCAATCCAGACGCTGCGCGCCTGGGAGGGCATGTTCACCGGCCCCTGGGACGGCGTGGGGGTCGTGCCGAAGCGGCCGCGGGCCGGAACACCCCATGCGATAGCGGAACCGTTCATCGGATCCGCAAGGCGGTCAGAAAGCGCAGGGCCATTCCAGCGGTGGAAATCAGCATGGCGATCGCCGCCCCTACCCCACCCCATCGGGGAATGAGCACCAGGTTCAAGACGAGATTCATAGTAGCCCCCAGCGCAAAGGTAAGCAACAAACGCCCGGATTGCCCCTGGCTGATCCACACGGTGGCCCCCAGACCGGAGAGGAACGCTGGAATCCACGACCAGGCCAGCCATCGTAGCATAGGGATCGCCGGAAGATAGCGCGCTCCGAATGGCAACCGGATTAGGGGATCGGCCAGGAGGGAAACCCCCAGGGCCATGCCCGCCGCGAGGACCAGATATCCCCCCAGGATGCGCCGGGCGCGATAGGCCGGCATCTCCTCCCGGGCCAGTCGGGGAAGCAGCGCCACGGTGGCCGCGCTGTTGACCAGCAACCCGGTCTCATAGAACCGATAGGCCAGGCTATAAAAGCCCGCCTCGGCAGATCCCCGCAGGCTGAGCAGCAGCAGGCTATCGGCGCGGGTATAAAGCGCCCCCAGAAGGCCGAAGGCCAGCATCCTCACCCCCTCCCCCACGGCTTCGGGCGTCCACATCCGCTCCCGCCGGGATCCGGGGGCCGTTCTCATTCGCCGGGCCGCCATCCAGAGCCCAAACCCATCCAGAGCCATCGCCACCGCGAAACCGATCCACAGAGCGGTCCAGCCCCATCGTGCCGCCATAGTCATCCCGGTGAGCCCCACCGTGCGGGTCAGGAACACCACCGTTGCCGCGCGATCCAGGCGGCCGGCCGCCGCGAGACGAGCGCCCTCCCAGGAGATCCCTAGCATCACCCAGAGAAGCGGCGTCACCAGGGGCAGCTCGCGTCGGATCGCCGGAGGCGCCACGGCCCCCCATGTGGCCAGCGCAGCGAGCCCCCACAGGCCACCGATCCATGCCCCGCGCAGAAACAGATAGGTTCTCGCCCGCGGACTGTCCTGTCGGACCAAATCCCGAACCATCAGCATCGAAAGGCCTGTGTCGCCGCTCTCATGGCCAAAGCGCAGCCAGCTCTGGAGAGCGCTGAAACGTCCGAAATCCGCCGGGCCCAACCAGTGGGCCAGCAGCAGCGTCTGGAAGAACCCCAGAACCCGGGACCAGAACAGCGCCATCCCCCAGAGGGCTGACTGAACGGCCAGCCGCTCCCACCAGCGGGCGTCGATATGCCCGCTGGGCTGGAGCCGCGCGATGGACTCGATGCGCGCCCGCAGGCTCATCATTCCAAATATCCGAAGGGATCGGCCTCAGGATACCATGAGCCTTGCGGCCCGGCGAGCCATGCCCGCGCGGCTGTTGCGTTCGAGCTGCCCTCCGTATACTGGAGGTCAGCCTGCCCATATCCCGAGCCGGAGGATTCCTACCTATGCGAGCCCATTTCCTTCCTCATCCCGCGGAAACCCCGTTGGAACTGCCCGCCGAGGGCTGGCGCCAAGTTTCCCTTCCCCACCAGTGGACCCTGGATGGCGTGGAGGCGGAGGTCGGCTGGTATCGGCTGGAGCTGCCGGGGGCGGCAGGGGCCCGTCGCTGGGCCCGCCTCTACGTCGATTACTTCGGTCACGCGTGGGCCGACGGTCAGTTCCTCGGCGCCCATGAGGGCTACTTCGAACCGTGGCTTCTGGAGCTTCCTCGGGAACCCCACACCCTCTGGATCCGGGCGGCGGCGCCGAAGGAGCCCTACGGAACGGTGTGGCCTCGCCAGAAGCACCAGATCAAGGGGATCTTCGGTCAGCATGACTGTCGCCCCGGCGGCACCACCGCCCGCGGTCAGGAGCGGGGGACCGGCGGGCTGTGGGGCGGCCTCACGATCTTCGAGACCGGGCCGGTGGCCCTGCTTCACCTCACCCATCAAGCGTTCCGACGACCCTCCGGCTGGCGGGTGCGGATCATGCTCACCATGGACGCCCTCGAGGCCCGCCGCGTGGAGATCGCGCTCACGCTCCACCCGGAGAACTTTGACGGCCCCTCCCATACAACGACCCGAACGGTAGAGCTGTCCGCGGGCCGACAAACCCTTTCGCTGATCTGGGATCTGCCGGAGCTCCCGCGCTGGGAGATCTGGGAACGAGGGTTCCCCCATCTTTTCCGTCTGGAATCGCTCATGGACGGCCAGCGCCTGACGGCTCCCATCGGCTTCCGAACCCTTGCCCAGGAGGATGGCTGGCTAATCCTGAACGGACGCCGCGTGTTCCTGCGGGGGACGAACATCATCCCCACCCAGTGGCTGGCCGCTTACACCCCGGAGGACGCCGACCGCGATGCCCGGCTGTTGAAAGAAGCTCACCTCAACGCGGTCCGGGTGCATGCTCATCTGACCCACCCGGCCTTTTATGAAGCGTGCGATCGGGAAGGGCTCCTGGTGTGGCAGGATTTCCCTCTCCAGTGGGGCTATGCGGAGGACGAAGCCTTGATCCGGGAGGCCATCCGCCAGGCGCGGGCGATGGTGGATCACTTTGGGGCCCATCCCTGCATCTACCTCTGGTGCGCCCACAACGAGCCCACCCACAACCGACACACCCTGGCCCCTCTGGTCGCCGCGGCGATCCGCGCTGCCGATCCCATCCGACCGGTTAAGGAAGCTTCGGACTTCCGGGAGCACCCGTACCCAGGCTGGTATTGGGGACACCTCCGGGACTTCCAGGCGCTGCCCGGCGCGCCGCTGCCCTCAGAGTTCGGGGCGCAGGCGCTGCCCCGGGCGGAGCTCCTTCGGCGCGTCCTCGGTCCCGACGCCTGGCCGCCGAAATGGGAGACATGGGTGTATCACAACTTCCAGCCGGAGCAGACCTTCCGGGTGGCCGGCGTGGAAAGGGGGGAGAGCCTGGAGGCCTTCGTGGAGAACAGCCAGCGCTACCAGGCCCGTCTGATCGAATTCGCCATCCATACCTACCGCCGGGCTAAAGGGCGGATCGTCGGCTACTTTCACTTTATGTTTGTCGAGCCATGGGAGGGGATCACCTGGGCGGTGCTGGACGTGGAGCGGGTCCCCAAGCGGGGCTATTTCGCCCTGCAGCAGGCTTCCAGCCCGGTGCTGGTCTCCATCGTCCCCTACGTGGAACGGGCCGGGGTAGGTCAACCGCCCTTCCGGGAGATCTGGGTCATCTCGGATCTGGATCGCCCGTTATCCCTCCGGGTCTCGCTCCGTCTGGAAGGGCCGGTGGCGCTCCCCCTGGGCGAGATGACCGTGGATCTGGCCCCTCAGGAGGCCCGCTGCATCTTCAACGTGATGGAACTGTTCGAAGCGCCGCTGGAGCAGCGGGAGGCGCTGGATACCGCCAGCGCGATCCTGCAGGAATTGCCGCCGGGCCGCTATCAGGTGATCGCCGAGGCCCGCGAAGGGGAACATCTCTGGTCGCGCCACACCGTAGAGATCGAATACCTGGAGCCGCTGGTAAAGCAAGAGGGCGGATTCTGGTGATATCCCGTCAGTCAGTGGGGCCGTTATCCACTACAATGAGCTGCCAGCCCCATGAGAGAGCCCCCTTGTAGAGCCCCGCCAGGCACTGCACGACCCGGTCGCAGGTGTTCTGGGTTAACCCGATGAGGCCCAGAAAAGGTTCGCCCATTGCCCTCGGTAAACATCAACGGTCCGAGCGGCCACGGTTTCCTGGCTATATAGGCGGGCCCGTTCCAGGCCCTTTGTTCGGTATTCTGCCCACAAATCGGGGAACCGTCGCAATCGCTCCAGACAGTCGGCTAGGGCTTGAGCATCCCCCTCTGGAAATATCAGCCCCGCCTCCCCCACCACCTCCGGGATCGCGCCGGAGTCGGAGCCCACAACGGGCACGCCGCAGGCCATGGCCTCCACCAGGATGCGCCCAAATTGCTCTTTCCAGACCCGCGTCGTTCGTGAGGGAAGCACAATCACATCCACCTGAGCCAGGATCTTCGGCATCTGCTCCGGCGCGAGAGGCGGGATCCAGCGCACCCGCTCACCGATCCCCAGATCCCGCGCCAGAGCCTGGAGCGCAGCGCGTTGAGGGCCCTCCCCGATGAGCCACAGCTCGACCCCCGATCCCAGAAGCGCCACGGCCTGGAGCAAGACGTCCAGACCCTTCTCCGGCACAAACCGCCCGGCATAAGCCACCCGAAAGGTGGTGGGATCGGTGCGGCGTTCCATGGGGCGGAAAATCCGTGTATCTACCCCAAGAGGGGGAATGACTTCGGCCGGCCCCTGGTATCCCATCCCCCGGAGCACCCGGACAGCCCCTTGGCTGGCGCAAAGGATGGCGTCGGCCTCCCGCAGAGCAATCCGGGCAACCAGCCGGACATACCACTTTTGGGGACGATGGATGTTTTGCCAGGTGTGCAGAATGAGCTTCGCCCGGGGAGCGAACCACCGGCGGGCCAGGATGATTTGCAGAGCCGCCAAGCTATCCGGCTCCTCTTCGGCATGGATGATATGGGGTTGAATCGCCCGCATGCCAAAGGTCAAGGTCCGGTAGAGCGCGCGGTGAGGGTCGTTCGCCCGGCCCCACATGGGCACCCGGAGGACCGAACAGCCTGGCACCACCGGATTCACAGTTATTTTCCCATACTCATCCTGCCAGACGGTGGGACGGACCAGCCAGAAAGCTAGGCCGGGCTGGGCGGCCATCAACTCCAGCTTACGCTCCATAGAAGAAGCGCGGTAGCGGGCAATATGGAGAACCCGGATCACGCTGGCCGACACGCCATGGCCTCCAGGGTTGCGAAAATATCATCCTGGGGATGAGTCGCTTTCTGCCAAGCCCACCCCAGCAGGCGAACGCCCCGCCAGAGCATCAGCGCCAGTGTCCAGGGGCGGGCGCTGCCATCGGCCAGGGCGCGCGCAAGAGAGCGAGTAGCCTGCTGGATCCACCTGGGCAACGGTGGAAGCGGGGAAACTTTCCAAACACGGATTGGAACAAGGCCTGCTTTCTCCAGCGCAAGCCGGAGGGAATCGGCCGTAAAAAGAACCAGGTGGGCTGGAGGGCGGTACGCCGTCCATGTCTCCGGTTCCCGCAGGGCCTGCCAGTGACCGGCATTCGGGGTGGAGAGCATCAGGAAACCTCCCGGCCGCAGGCGCTGGACCAGGCGCTGGAGTTGTGTAACCGGATCGGGAAGATGTTCCAGCACCTCCCACATCGTGATGGCATCCAACTCGACCGGCGGCAGCCCATCCACGGAAGTCGCAATGGGGATACTCAGTCTGTCCGATGTTTTTGCGGCCATCTCCTCCGAGATCTCCACGCCCATCACCTCCCACCCACCGGCCCGGGCCAGTTCCAGGAAATATCCATCGGCGCAGCCGATATCCAGCAAACGCCCCCGCTGAGGCAAGCGCTTTGACAAAACCCTCAGGCGCCGGCGAAAGTGAGGGGCCAGGGCTTTATGCATCGCCTCGTAATTCCGGTAACCCGTATCTTCGTCCCCTGCGAAATAGCCCGGGTTCTGGTACATGGCCCTGATTTGCTCGACCGGAGGCACCGGGGTGAGATAGATCGTCCCACAGCGACGGCAACGCACATATGAAAACTCCCGTCGACGGATCATCCAAGTGTTCCCTTCAGACCATTCACAGATGGGACAGGCGGCACGCTCATTCACAGGATCAACCTCCGAACCAGGCATGGGAAAGCCGACCACATCCGACGGAGCGGGCTGAACCCCAGGTCCCGTGCTTGATCCAGCAGGGCATCCAACATATGGAGGTGGATGAAGACCTCCCGTCGGGCCCGCCAGCGCTCCTCCTCCGACGCTGCGCGCATGGGAGCCAGGCGGCGGAAGCCCGGTGCGGAGACGATCTCAATCAACTTCTGCATCCGATGAAGATACGTGTGCTCGCGCAGCGTTCGCCGCTGGCCGGCCCGGGCGATGGCTTCCCGCTCCTCGTCATGGGTCAGGTAGTAAGCGATTTTTCTCAACAGGTCCTCGTCGTCCTGATACACCACGATCTCCCGCCCGATCTCGAACAATTCATCCAATCCATTGGCGATGGCATCGGTCAGAACCAGCGCCCCGCATGCGGTCCCCTCAAAGATGCGCATGGTCACATCGCCCGCGATGCTGCAGTTGAAGACGATGCGGGACTGGCTGTAAATGCGCCCTACCTCCTCCGGCACATAGGTCCGATCGAAGTCATTGGTGTGGAACCGTTCAGCGATCCGTTTGAGCCTCCGGGCGCGGGCGGTCCTGCGATGGGCCCGGGCAATGTTGCCCACAAAGCCCACCTCATAGATGCGAGGAAGCTGATGATCGTAATGGACGTCGGGGGCGGCTGCCAGCGGCAGCCAGTAGACCTGATCGTGACCCATGGCGCGTCGGAAGCGCTCCAGGTAATCCTTCTGAGCGATGAAGACTGCATCGAAGAAGCGGGCAGCCTGTTCCCGCCAGCGCCCTAAATGGACATCGATCAGGTAGCAAGCGGTGGGGATGGGCAAGCGCTCGATCCCAGGTGGGAAGTAGCGGCCAGCTGGATCGATCCATAGGTAAAGGTCGGGTTTCTGAGGGAGGGCGGCCATGAGCTCATCCACAGGGACCGTGGTGTCATAGCCGGCGCGCTGGGCGCCGGGAAGGCCCACATAGATGACCTCATGGCCCAGGGCCTGGAGGGCCCGCTCCATATGGTAGCCGGCAGCGGTGGGAAACCAGCGGTAGCCCAGGGCGACGCGCATCGCTCTATATCGATCCCCCTTCTCCGCGTAATGCCGCCTGAAAGACCACGCCCAGAAAGCGACTGGCATCCAGGATTTCCAGGACCACCAGCCGCCCCTCCGCCGTCCGGTGCGCGATGAGGGCATCCCCATATCCCGCATGATCCTTGATGTCTTGCAACATCCACACCGCTCCCTCCTCATGGGATAGTAATGACCACCAGGTCCTCGCCCTCCTGCCGGTAAATCATTCGCAACACGGGTCCTTCTGTAACATGTTTCTGAGCAATGTATCGGTTTCCCGGCTGGGGTCTCACCCGATCCGGTTTCATCAGAACCCCAATGACCTGTTGTTCGGCCACGAGGAAGCCATGCCGCCCCAGAACCTCGAACTTGTAACGGGTTGGTCGGATGTAGCGGACGGCCATCGCTTGGCTCCCAGGCCCCACCACCGACGGCTCATCGCTCCGTGAGCATCCGGCCCAGAATCTTTCGCACCTGTTCCCGATCCTTGGTGGCAAAGTACCAGTCAATGGTGCGCTTCAACCCTTCCCGGAAAGGCACCTGGGGTTCCCAGCCCAGGAGCTTCTTGGCCAAAGAGTTATCGGCCACCCGGTTCAGGGGACCTACAGGCATATCGGTCCGGAAAACGATTTCCGCCTTATGCCCCGTGTATTCCAGGATCATCTTCACCGCATCGATCACCCGGATCCGTTCCATCGTCCCCAGGTTGATCGCTGTGGCGTCGTCAATTTTCTCCGCCGCCAGGATCGTCCCCCGCACGATATCGTCAATGTAAGTCCAGTTGCGAACCTGGGTGCCATCTCCCCAGACCTCAATCGGGTTCTGGCCGATGAACGCCTTGGCAATCAGCGCGATAATGGCGTGGTTTTCCACCCCGCGAGGCCCATAAACCGTAAAATAGCGACAGGAGACAGACTTCAGCCCGTATTCCCGATGGTAGGCCTTCAGGGTCAGCTCCGCCATGAGCTTGGCCCACCCATACATGTTGTCCGCATCGTAGGGCGGCTTCACCAGATCCTCAGTGAGGTAGATCTCCTGATGAGGATCGCCCTGCAAGTAATTGGGGTAGACGCAGCCCGAAGAGGCGAAGACGACCTTCTCTACCCCCGCTTTCAGGGCCTCCCAGAAAATCAAACCATCCAAGAAGAGGTTGGAAGCGGGCCCGGCCTGATGCAGATCCACATAGCCGCGCCCGCCGTGATCGGCGGCCAGGTGGAACACGATCTCGATATCCCGCATGGCCATCCGGGCGACCCCGGGCTCCCGAAGATCAGCCTGGATAAATTCCACCGTTCCCCGGGCGAGATGGTGCTGGATGTTCTCCAGTTTACCGCTGGAGAGGTCATCCACAATGCGCACCCTGGCTCCACGTTCCACCAGGGCGTCGGTGAGATGGGAGCCGATAAAAGAAGCCCCGCCCGTGATTAAAACCCTGCGATTCACCCAGAAAGTCATTTCCTGCCTCCCCTTATGTGCGAAATCAGCGCTTACGCGGTGAAGCTTTCACCAGGAAGTACAGGATGTTCCCCTCTTCTCAGGGCACTGTGGACCCTGGAGAAGGAGACCGGCCATGTCATTCCCGGCTTATATGTAATATGCGCCAATAGAAAGCCTCCAACTCCTCCACCCGGCGCTCCCAGTTCAGATCGGTCTCAGCGGCCCGACGCGCATTGCGCCCGAGCTCTTCTCGCAACGTCGCATCGTTCAACAAAAGCCGGAGAGCTTCCGCAAATTGATCGCTATCCGTAGCCAGGAGACCCGCTTGATATTTCCGGATCAGATCCGCCACATCGCCAACCGGGCTTGCCACGGTAGGGCGGCCAGCCGCCATGTAATACATCACTTTGCCCGGCAAACGCCCCCGGTTCGCAGCTCGATCGGTCAGGGGCAGGCACATCACATCCGCACATGCCAGATACCAGCTCAGCTCTTCATCGGGGACGAAGTCAGTCTGCCAGAGGCGATCTGCGATGCCGAAAGATTGGGCCTGATGGAAAACCCGCGGGTTTTTGGGGCCGATGACCATAAACCACACATCGGGCAACTGACAGATCGCCGGCATCACGATCTCCAGATCTCCCTGCCCCATGCCCAAAAAGCCGATGATCTTGCGATCCAGGGGGACGCCCAAACGCTGGCGGGCCTCATGGACGGGGATGCAGCGGATCAGGTCGGTGGCTGCGCCATTCGGGATGTGGACCACACGGTCCGGCTGGACACCCACATCCAGCGCCCGCTGCCGGAGGACCGTGCTGATCGTCACCACCCCATCGGCCCACAATTTGGACCGCACTTCCCACCATTCCTCGAACCTGCCAATAGCAGGCACACGGCGTTTGGGGACGTCGTTGATGCCTCCCGGTCCACCCCACCAATCCGCCCAGTCGGCCACCAGCCTCGCGCCCCGCAACCGTCCGACGAAACCGGGGAAGGAGGCGTTGGGCTTGTGGTCAAACATATGGATGATCTCGTAACGATGAGCCAGGGCATGCAGGCACCGGAGCAGATTATCCAGCGGCCCATACCCTTCCCCGCTGTAGCTCTGGCCCAGGTTGGGCATCTCAGCTACCCGGACGCCGCTGGCGACGGACCAGGTGGGTTTCCAGCGATGCTGCCGGGAGACCGTCATCAGGGTGACCTGGTGCCCACGACGGGCTAGGCCCCTCGCCAGATTCCAGGCCCGCTCGTAAGTGCCCAGGTAGCGATAGTTATGGTTGAGGAAAAGCAGGCGCATTCGCTTGCCCATGGCAATCGATGGTGCGGTTCAAACCCGTCTCAATCATCAAGATCAGTGACACGACCACAAGAGCCTCTGAAATCAGGTATTTGGCCTGAGCCAGTTGTGTGCCCATTAGAAGCGACGGAATAAAATCGGGCGCCCAAGCCATCAGGAGCCCCAGGGCACCGAGGATCAGGGCGAGGTCTCTCCCAGCATCGGATGTTCTGTCTCTTGAGGCAGCATATGCACACAAGATGCTGGCTGCGATGGGCAATAGCCATACTGTATTCATAACCCAAGTCAGCGGCGCAGACAAAAGAATCAGCACCAAGGCGTTTTGCCAATACATCCCTTCCCCAAGGATTTCCAGCCTCGAAGGAAGGCGACGGCAGATTTGCCACCTCCATATTCCAGTAAAGAAACCCAGGAAGATCAGCGCGGAGAGAACAGAAAGGTGGAGCTCCAACCCTATCCTCCGCAGGGCGGCACCCAGCCCACGAGCAAGACTTGCGTTGGAGATCGCGCGAAGGGATTCAACCCGATACACCACTCCATCTTTTTGGGTATATCCCTCCGGAAGCCAAGCACGTCGGGCCTGTATGACCTCGGCAGGCAATTTCATCGCTTCCGTCCCACCTTCCCCAAATCGGGCAATTCTGGGCAATTCTTTCTGTAGATACTCCAGGGAGAGATAAGGGCTCATGATCAACGAAAGCAGCGCTATGCCTGATAAGCCAAGAGCGTAACCTCCAGCGACTGCCCACCTCCTCCGCACCAGCAGGAATGGGACGATGTAAACGCAATGCAATTTGATCAGAGTGGCCATTCCCCAAAGGAATCCTGCGACTACATCAGCATGAGAGCTGTTCCTTGTAACCATTAACCCGATAGCCAGTGTAACCATGAGCAATGTAAGACCATCAATTTGCCCTCGTTCGAGAAGAGCGAGCAAAGGATGAAATGTGATCGAAAAAGCGACCAGAATCAGCATGGATTCTAGATCAATTTCGAAATTTATCGTTTTCACTGTAATGAACAAGGAGCATCCAATAGATATCAGATTTAGGAGCATCCAAAGGTACTTCGCCACGGCGTAAGGGAGCAAAGCGATGGGCTGAAACAGGGCTGCAGCAAGAGGCGGATACAAGAATCGGCTGTGCTGGAAAACATCCACGCCGTCCCAGATCGGAGGATCACGGGTTATATAGTTCACATAAGGCGAGAGTCCGTTGTTGAGAGCTTCACCGGCGGTGTAGAAAGCCGCGAAGTCCATTTGCAAACTTTCCTCTCCGAACCGGCGAAGGAAATATGCCATGCGGATTATTCCAAGCAACGCCCATCCGGCGAGGAGCAGTCTGAGAAATAACCTTCGCGACGGAATACGGGGCCCATGCTTCATGATCATGCTTTCCTCATCAGCTTCCACACATACCTCGCTCGCCCCCATGCTCCCCGGGGTTGCAGGGCAAAGGACAGCGCATAGAAGGCCAGAAAGGTCCATGCGGTTTTAATCAGAAGCCGCGCCAGCAGCCCCAGACGGTCCACCGGGGCAAACTGCAGGAGAAAAGCATAGCCGGCCAGAACCGTTACACCGGCCAGCAAGGGCATCCCCAGCACGGAGCCAGGGTTCACCGATACTTCCTGGCGGATGTATCGGTAGGCCCATCCGATGCCCACCAGCAGCGCCAGCCCTACGGCTGCACAGGTGCCCAGGGCGCCCCAGCGCATGGTCAGGGGGATTCCGGCAATCCCCAACACCCCTACCTGGCTCCAAAGCAGGGTTGCCGCACGGACAGGCCGCCCCATCGCGTTCAACAACACCCCTGCGTTCTCCAGATGGGGCCGCACTACAAAAAAGGCGATGAGGATTTGCAGAAAGAGCACGCTGGGCCGCCACCGCTCCCCGTAGAGCAAGACAACGATCTCCGGCGCGGCGATGAAGACGGCGATCGCCGACGGGATCGCGATCATCCCGATGGCCCAGGTCACCATTGTCACGGTCTTCTCCAGCCGGGGCCGGTCGTCCTGCAGACGAGCGTAGGTGTAAAAGGCCGGCCGCGCCAGCACGGCGTTGAACAACAACCCCGGCCACTGGGCCATCCGGTAGGCCCGGTCATAGTAGCCCAGGGCCGTCACCCCGGCGAAGGTGCCGATCAGGAAATTGTCCAGCTGGGCGAAGAGCATCCCGGCCATCTGCCCCAGGCCGGTGGCCGTTCCGAACCGCAGGAAATGAGCCGCCAGATCGAAACGGAACCGCCATGGATCCCGCCACAGCGTGGATCCATGACGCCAGAGAACCCACCACAGGCCGAGCCCGAGGAAGCTGTAAACGGTGGTCTGCGCCACCAAGCTCCATACCCCACCTCCATGCATCGCCAGCCAGAAGGCGGGAATATAAGAGATCGGGAAGATCAGGCTCTGGTAAAGGCTGGTCAGCTCGAAGCGCAGGTGCTTTTCTAATAATGTGCCCGCAATGCTGGCGATCCCCTCCAGGCAGGCAGCGACCGAGAGCACCAGGGCGGCCCGCAACATCGATTCGTCATATCCCAGAAGGCGCAACCCGGGAAAGGCAAGCCCCATCAGGATCACGCCGCTGAGGGCGGCGATCCCTTCCAAAGCCACATAGGTTCCAACAGATGCCCCCGTGGTCTCTTTATACTGCCCGAACGCATAGCCCAACCCCAGCTTGGTCTGAAGCCGCAGCAGCTGGGCAAAGAACATCGCCAGGGCGAAAGTCCCAAAGGCTTCTGGGGACAGCATCCGTGTGAGGAGGATGTTAGCGACAAAGCCAACGGCCAGGGTCCAGTAGGCGCTCAGCGCCACCCAGATCCCTCCCCAGACCGCCCGATAGGCCAGGGGGGGTTCCTTCACGGGATGCTCCACGGACGTTCCTTCCGCTGCCGGAAATGGAGTTTCGATCGTGAGATCCGCGGCCGGTCCCCGTTCCCGGCCGGAGCCTTCTATGGCCTATTATGCGAACCCATGCGGCGAATTCAAGAGGAGCATACATCCCCAGCGGGCGGCAGGGTGAGGATCGGGGGGATCCAGGAGGGAAACAGTTTCCTGTGCGGGCGGGCGCGCCGGGAGTATGCCCACCCGCACAGGAAGTTCGGGAGTCCCCAGGCAGGCTCTGCCCGTTATCGCTGAGGCTGGGGCTGGAGATGGGGAAGGATTTGACGGAGCAAGCGCTCTCGGGGCTGATAGCCGATGATGCGGGCCACCTCTTGGCCGTTCTTAAACAGGATGAGGGTCGGAATGCCCATCACCCCATATTGCATGGCCAGCTCCGGGTGATCGTCCACGTTCAGCTTGCCGACCTTGAGAACCTGAGCGTATTCCCGGGCGATCTGGGCCACGATGGGCTCCAGGGCCTTGCACGGCCCGCACCACTCCGCCCAGAAATCTACCAGGACCGGCTTCTCGGATTTCAAAACTTCCTGCTCGAAATTCTGCGCGGTGATCACGATCTCATGCTCACTCATCGAGGATGCCTCCTGGGAGGAAGATGATGGCTCTTGAAGGGAAGAACCGTTTTGAGTCTATGCGCGGGAGGAGAGGTCGTCAAAAATTCGGGTTCGCGTTTATGATGCCGATTGAAATCGGCCTCGGAAGGCGCTCCGCGCCCCGCTCGGCCTCCGCCGACCGCAGGCCGGCCACCGGCCGAAGGCCTCTCCGGTACTTGTTTATGCTCATCTCCGGCGCCTCGGGCAGCGAGGCCCCGCGCTCCCTGGCCAACCTCGGGAGTTTGCCTGCCTCATACTCCGGATGGGGGCCGCCCTCCTCAACACCTACGCCGTGCTCCAGAACAAAGGGCCCCGGGTGCAGGCGTAGCCCCTGGGCGATGGCCCCAGAAAAGACGGCGGGGAGGGCAGCCGTTGCCCTCCCCGCGATTGGGCTTCCCGAACCGGACATCCCTTATCAGCCAGCGGGGGAGATCCGCGAGGAGACAGGCTCGCCGAAATGGAGGACGCTGATGCGGGCAGCGACCTGCTGGGCGATGGCCCGCAGGGCCTGGGCGGCCGGGCTGTCGGGCGCGGCGATGACAATGGGCCGGCCCTTCTCGCCCCCCTCCACCACCCGCGGGTCCAGGGGCACACTCCCCAGGAAGGGCACCCCCATCCGCTCCGCCAACCGTCGCCCACCATCTTTCCCGAAGATCTCTGTTACGTTCCCGCAGTGGGGGCACACAAACCCGCTCATGTTCTCCACCACCCCCAGCACGGGCACCTCCAGCCGCTCAAACATCCGCACCGCCCGCCCCACATCGCTCAAGGCCACCCCCTGGGGCGTGGTCACCACCACCGCCCCGGTCACCGGTGCCAGCTGGGCCAGGGAGATGGCCGCATCCCCCGTCCCCGGCGGCAAGTCCACCACCAGGTAATCCAGCAGCCCCCAGTCCACATCGGTCAGGAACTGCCGCACCGCGCTGTGCAGCATCGGCCCCCGCCAGATCACCGGCTGATCTGGCGGCAGCAGGAACCCCAACGACATCACCCGCACCCCATAGGCCACCGCCGGGAGGATTTTGTTGTCCCTCGGCGCCGGGATGCGGCTCACCCCCAGCATCTCCGGGATATTCGGCCCGTAGACATCGGCGTCCATCAATCCCACCACCGCTCCCATCCCCGCCAGGGCCACCGCCAGATTGGCCGCTACCGTGCTCTTGCCCACCCCGCCTTTACCGCTGCCCACCGCCACGATGTTCTTGATGGATAATCCCTCGATCGTCTGCAAACGGGCATGGGCAGGCACCTGGGCGGACAGCCGCAGGTCCACCGCCCGCACCCCGGGCAGGGCCTGCAGAGCAGCGCGGATATCCGCTTCGATGCGCTCGGTGAGGGGGCAGGCTGGAGTAGTGAGCACCACGGTCAGGGAGACCCGATCCCCCTCCACCTGAACATCCCGCACCATTCCCAGGGAGACAATGTCCCGCCCCAGCTCTGGATCGATCACCCGGCGCAGCGCCTGCATGATCTGTTCAACAGTTGGCATCCGAGCCTCCTCCCTTGCCGGACCGGACCTATGAGCGGACTGCCGACTTCTCCCCCTTCTTCGCCTTTTCCGCCTCTTTCTCCGCCAGCTCCCGGGCCCAATCCGAAGGGTGGATCTGCGCATGGTAGGTGTCCGGCTTCAGCAGACGCGGCAGGTCGAAGAGCAAGGATTCATAGCGTTCGTAGGCGGAGAGCTCGTAGTCGTGGTCCATCTTGATGGCGTCAAAGGGGCAGAACTCTGCGCAGAAGCCACAGGACATGCAAATCGTGGCATCGATGTAAAAGGCCTCGGGCTCCGGCTTCGGGCGGCCCGTTTGGGGGTCCGTGCCCCGCACGATCCAGATGCACTGGGGCGGGCAGACCTTGGCGCAGATCCCGCAGGAGGTGCACTTGATCTTGTTCTCCTGGGTGTCATAGACCAGGAAGGGGATGTAGCGGAAGTTCTCAGGCAGCGGCAGCTTCTCCTTCGGATACTGCACCGTAAACACGCCGCGGGCTCGCGGGCCCTGGCGGGCCGGGAGATGTTGAGGCTGATAGCGCCCGCCCTCGAACAGGTAGCGGACATCCTCGATGTAAGAGTAGATGAAATGCTTCAGCGTGACGCCGAGGCCCTTAAGAATTCCAAGACCGTAGATCATCGCCGATCGCCTCCCGCTCCCAGGCTAACGGTCGACCTCGCCTAGCACGATGTCGATGCTGCCCAAGATGACCACCACGTCGGCCACCTTGTGGCCCTTGCACATCTCGTTCAGGGCCGTCAGGTTGATGAAGGACGGCGCCCGGATGTGGTAGCGGTAGGGGTTGGGACTGCCGTCGCTGACGATGTAGAAGCCCAGCTCCCCCTTCGGGTTCTCCACCCGCCCATAGGCCTGTCCGGCAGGCACGCGGATCATGTATTGCTTCTTGCCCGCCTGGATCTCCCCCTTCGGGATCTGATCCAACGCCTGGCGGAGGATGCGCAGGGACTGCCACATTTCATCGATGCGGATCAGATAGCGATCATAAACGTCCCCGTTGTAGCGGACCGCCACATCGAAATCGAAGCGATCGTAGATGCTGTAAGGCTCCGCCCGGCGCACATCGTAGGGGATGCCCGAGGCGCGCAGCACCGGCCCCGCCGTGCTGTAAGCCACCGCGAGGTCCGGCGGAAGCACCCCCACCCCCTGACAGCGCGCCTTGATCAGCTCGTTGTGGGTGAGGTAACGATCCAGCTCCTCAATGGCCCGGGGGAGACGGTTGTAGACCAGCTCCTTTGCCCGGGCGATCCAGTCATCGGAGACATCGTGGGCCACGCCGCCGAAGCGCATGTAATTGCACATCATCCGGGAGCCCGAAGCCTCCTCGAAGAGATCCAGGATCAGCTCTCGCTCCTCGATGGCATAGAGGGCCGGGGTGAAGAAGGCGCCCAGGTCGTTGAGGAGGAAACCGATGGCCCACAAGTGGTTCACAATTCGGGTGAACTCGGCCATGATCACCCGCAGATACTCCGCCCGCTCCGGCGGCTTGATCCCCAGGAGCTTCTCCACCGCGATGGCATATCCCAGGTTATTGCTCATCGAGCAGATGTAATCAAGGCGGTCGGTGTAGGGCATGTTTTGGAGATACATATTGCGCTCGCCGATCTTCTCGTGGTTGCGGTGGAGGTAACCCATGACCGGCTCCAGGCGCACGATGGTCTCGCCATCCAGGGTGACCACCATGCGGAAGACCCCATGGGTGCTGGGATGCTGGGGGCCCATATTCACCACCAGCCGCTCAGTGCGCAGGCTCTTCGGCTCCACCCGCTCTCCCGTATCGGCCCGGGCGAACTGTCCCATGCCGATGTAAAGCAGCTCGTCCGAGGCGTCTTCCGCCTGGTCCGGATCCCAGTCCAGGGGATACTGCACGTTATCGTGCCAGAAGACCCGATCCTCCGCCCGGATGTGATGGCCCGAGGGCCAGCGGCTGCTGAAGGGTTTGTGCTCCTCCTCGTAATAAGGCTCCTTCCAGTCCTTTCGTAAGGGATGCCCGTAAAAACCCTCCCATAACAGGATCCGCTTGAGGTTCGGGTGGCCCGCGAAACGGATCCCCATGAGATCCCACGCTTCCCGCTCCTGGAAGTCCGCACCCGGCCACACCGAGACCAGCGAGGGGACCGTAGCCACATCCCGGGGGGTGCGGGCTTTGAAGACCAGCGGGCCGCCTCCCTCCAGGCGATAGGCGTGGTAGACGACCTCGAAATAGCCTGCCTGGATGTAATCAACGGCCGTCACGCTAGACAGATAGCGATAACCCAGCTCGTCCCGGATGAAGCGGGCCGCTTCCACCAAGACGTCATTGGCGATCACTACGCCCTCATATTCGGCGGGCTGAACCGCATCGCCGAATTTCTCCTTCAGCACAGCGAGATCGCCTTTCAATTCCGCCAGCGGCGCCGCTTTGGTTTTGGTCGGCGTGGTCATCCCTTCCCTCCTCCTGGAAAAACGCTGGCTCAGGCAGAACCTGCGCCCTCGGGATTATGGAAAAAGGGGCGGAAGGTCCTCCCAGCCCCCACTCATTCACCCCCAGAGAGGGTTACGAGGCGGCCTCCGCGGATGCCTTCTGTTGGGCCCGTAATTCCGCCAGACGGGCCCGGATCTCCGGCAGGCGACGCGGATCGATGAGGTCTGGCCCCAGAATGGGCACCGGGATGGCCTCGGCCTCCCCTTTTTGATACCAGGGAACCTCCCGCACGGACTGGCGTTCGATCTTGGCGTAGAGCTTGAGGAGGCCGTGCAAGAGGGCCTCCGGCCGCGGCGGGCAGCCCGGCACGTAGACATCCACGGGGATGAACTTGTCAATGCCGGAGACCACGTTATACCCCTCCTTAAAGGGACCGCCACCCGTAGCGCATGCCCCCATCGAGATCACATATTTGGGCTCCGGCATCTGGTTGTAGAGGCGAACGATCTGGGGAACCATCTTCTTGGTGACCGTCCCGGAGACAATCATGAGGTCCGCCTGACGGGGGCTGGGGCGCATCAGCTCCGAGCCGAACCGGGCGATATCGAAACGGCTGGCCGCCGCGCAGATCATCTCGATGGCGCAACAGGCCAAGCCGAACATCATCGGCCAGACCGAGCGCTTGCGCCCCCAGTTGTAAAGATAGCTCACGAACCGATCGATGGTGGTGACGAAGACATTGTTGCGGAGCTCGGAAGGAACCGGCATGGTGTTCAGATCGCGTAGCTCATCCATGGGCGAGCACCTCCTCCAGCCATTCCCGCTGGATTTCCTCCAGCCGCAGAGGATCTTTCAGGCGCGGATCGTCCGCGAACTCTGGCAGGGCCACTACCCACTGATGCAACGTCTCCCAATCCACAGAAAGGGGATCTACCTCGGGATGGGCGGCCCGCAGGGCCAGGGCAATCGGATAGGCGTCTTCCCAGTAAAGCGGCATCATGTGAATCTTAGCACAATGTGGGAGGATTTGGCGAATTCTTGGCATCCCCATCGGAACCCCCGAGGGGGCATCCTAGCGATGAGGGGGATCCCTTTCCGCGCGCTCCCGGCGGCCTACGGGCTGCTCGCGAATCGGATGGAGGCCATTGGGCCTGAGAGAGGCCGGAGGTCCCTTGAAAAAGCCCCAGGCGAGAAGCCCTGGCACAACACCGGAAGCGCTCCCTACTGGCTCGGGACCTGGCCGAAGGCGGTTGTGTCGATTTGGGCCCGCTGGAGCCGGCCGCTGTAATCCACATAGACAGCCTTCCACTCCGTGAAGAACTCGATGGCCGTCAGCCCAGCTTCCCGATGGCCATTGCCCGTGCCCCGGGTGCCGCCGAAGGGGAATTGGATCTCCGCCCCCGTGGTGCCGTGGTTGATGTAGACGATGCCCGTGGTGATGTCCCGGATCGCCTGGAAGGCCTTATTGACATCCTGGGTGAAGAGGCTGCTGGAGAGGCCGTAGTTCACCGTGTTGTTGATGCGGATGGCTTCCTCCAGGCTCTCCGTCTCGATGATGGAGAGCACCGGGCCGAAGATCTCCTCCTGGGCGATCCGCATGTCAGGCCGAACCTGATCGAAGATCGTCGGCTCGTAGAAGAACCCTTTTCCGTTCACCTTCACCGGGTTGCCGCCGCATAGCAACCGGGCCCCTTCGGCCTTCCCGATCTCCACATAGGAGTGGACCTTCCGCACCGCCGCCTCGTTGATCAGCGGCCCCACGTCCGTGGTTGGCTCCAGGCCATTCCCCAGCCGCAACCCCTTCGCCCGCTCCACTAGCATCTCGGTGAATTTCTCCTTGATGGGCTTGTGGAGGATCAACCGGGAACAGGCCGTGCAGCGCTGTCCAGTGGTCCCGAAGGCCGCCCACAGGGTGGCCTCGAGGGCCAGCTCCAGGTTGGCATCCTCCATCACAATGATGGCGTTCTTGCCGCCCATCTCCAGGGACACCCGCTTGAGGTGTCGGGCCGCCCGGGCGTAGAGGTCCCGGCCGACCTCGGTGGAGCCGGTGAAGGAAACGGCTTTCACAATGGGATGCTCCACCAAGGCATTGCCCACCGTGGGGCCAGGGCCGATGACCAAGTTCAGGACACCCGGAGGAAGCCCTGCCTCCTCGAAGATCCGCACGAACGCCGCAGCGGTGGCGGGCGTGTCCGTGGCGGGTTTGAAGATCACGGTGTTGCCGGCGACCAGGGCGGGGAAGATCTTCCAGGAGGGGATGGCGATGGGGAAGTTCCAGGGGGTGATGCAGGCGACGACCCCGATCGGATCCCGGATGGCCATGCCGAACTTGTTCGGCAGCTCCACGGGGGCGGTATAACCCAGAAGCCGGCGGCCTTCCCCTCCAATGTAGAAGGCCATGTCGATGGCCTCCTGGACATCGCCCCGGGCCTCCGGGAGCACCTTCCCCATCTCCTGAGTCAGCAGCCGGGCGATCTCCTCCTTCCGCTCGACGAGCAATTGCCCCACGCGATAGAGGATCTCCGCCCGCTTGGGCGCGGGGACCTTCCGCCACTTCTCGAAGGCTGCCGCAGCCGCCTCCACGGCCGCCTCCACATCCCGCTCATCGGATTTCACCACCTCGGCGACCGGCTCCTCCGTAGCCGGGTTAATGTCCAGATAGCGAGCCTCCGAATGGGATTCCACCCATTTCCCATTAATATAGTTCCGGACCAACATGAGGGCCCCCTCGGCGCACATGGTTGCGTGGGGATTATAGGCCCGGCCGGAAGCCCGTGTCAACCGGTGCTGTACCGCTTATGGGTGCCCGAGACCGCCGTGGCCCCGGCTCGCCTTTTCTTGAAGATGGGCTTTTCCGACCTGCGCACGTAGGAGCGCATGCCCGTTATCGGGCAGACCAACAGCGAGCGCGCGGTCTCCTTCGGAGCCATCCAGCTCCGGCCCATATCTAAACCCTGTCTCTGATCGTTTCGGCGATCGCGTTGAGTTGGTGGAAGCGGTGTATCCGGAGACCTACCCGTTGCGGATGAAGCCGGAGACGCCGGGTCTCTACGAGATTGGGACCGGCCTCTACCGGCCAGACACAGGCGAACGACTCCGTCTTCCGGATGGACGAGATTCCCTGCTTCTGAGCAGGATCCGCATTCCAACAGCCTGCGGTGATCATCTCTTACAACCTGGGATCCATAACGAGGAACCGGGCTGGCTTTTCCCTTCTTCAGATATAATGTCCGTGAAAAGATTCGCATGAGGGTGCAGCCATGTTCACTCACGTGCGTGTCCCGGAAGATGGGAAGAAGATCGAGGTACGGAACGGTCAGCTGGTGGTCCCGGATCACCCGATCATCGGCTACATCGTGGGCGATGGGACGGGGCGGGACATCATGCCGGCGGCGATGAAGGTCTGGAACGCCGCCGTGCAAAAGGTTTATGGGGGGCAGCGGAAGATCGCATGGGTCCGCCTCTATGCCGGCGAGGATGCCGAGGAGCTGTATGGGGAACGCCTCCCCGAGGAAACCCTGCGCGCGATCCAGGAGTTTGTCGTGGCCATCAAAGGTCCTCTCACCACCCCGGTGGGCTACGGCTGGCGGAGTGTCAACGTGCAGCTCCGCCAGAAACTGGATCTCTACGCATGTGTGCGCCCGGTCAAGTGGTATCCGGGGGTCCCCTCTCCCCTGAAGGAACCTCATAAGGTCAACATGGTGGTGTTCCGCGAGAACACAGAAGACGTTTACGCCGGGATCGAATGGGAAGCCGGCTCTCCGGAGGCTAAGCGAGTGGCCGCCTATCTGAAGCGGACCTTCCGGATCACCCTCCCGCCCAACACCGGCATTGGGGTCAAACCCATCAGCGAGGGGGCCACCAAGCGGTTGGTGCGCAAGGCCATCCGCTACGCCCTGGAGAACGGCCGGCGCAGCGTCACTCTGGTCGGCAAAGGCAACATCATGAAATACACGGAGGGCGCCTTCATCCGCTGGGGTTACGAGGTAGCCAAGGAAGAGTTCGGCGACATGACCATCACCGAAGCCGAGATCGCCGAAGGCAAGCCCGCTGATGGAAAGATCATCATTAAGGATCGTATCGCCGATGCCATGTTCCAGCAGGTCTTGCTCCGACCCGAGGAATACGACGTGATCGCCACCCCCAACCTCAACGGCGATTATCTCTCCGAGGCTCTGGCGGCCATGGTAGGTGGGGTGGGTATCGCCCCCGGCGCCAACATCGGGGATGCCCTGGCCGTCTTCGAGGCCACCCACGGCTCCGCGCCCAAATATGCGGGGCTGGACAAAGTGAACCCGGGCTCGCTGCTGCTCTCCGGGGTGATGATGTTCCGCTACATCGGATGGAACGAAGCGGCCGACGCCATCGAGGCAGCCTTCACCCGGACCATCCAGCAGAAAATCGTCACTTATGACCTGGCCCGCTTGATGGAAGGCGCCCGCCAGGTCCGCACCAGCGAGTTCGCCGACGCTGTCGTGGCCAATCTCTGACGCCATATCCGTGAGGGCCGGGGGGCCCAGCCGCCCTCCGGCCTTTTGCTCGATGAGGGCTGGGAAGCGCATCGCTTTCCCAATCCCGCAGGAAAGAAGGAGCGAACCCTATGGACTATGGGGTTGTGGTTGCATTGTTCCGATGCCCAGGCCACCGGATCCCCATGGAATCCGTTTCCGCTCTTCGCGTGGAAGCCGGCTATGGCATCGTGGGCGACTCCCATGCCCGGGAGGGATCCCTCCGTCAGATCCTGCTGATGGACCAGGAAACCCTGGACGCCCTGGATCTTCCGCCAGGAGCGGTGCGGGAGAACATCACCGTGCGGGGCCTCCCTCTTCACGACCTTCAGTCTGGAGAGCACCTCCGGGTCGGCGAGGCTTTGCTGGAGATCACCCAACCCTGCACGCCCTGTTCGCGTATGGAGGAGATCCGGCCCGGGCTGCAGGAGGCTCTCCGCGGCCGCCGCGGCATGCTCGCCCGAGTGGTGGAAAGCGGATGGATTCGCCGGGGTGATCTCATCCGGATCGAGTCCCGCAAAACATCCCCTTGCCCCCCTCATGGCTTTCCAAAGTCCAAATTCCCTTTTTCACAAAATTGTGGATATATTAGAAATGAGGAAACAGCATAGAGGCGGGGGTCGGTGAAATGGCTACCGTGCAAAAGGTTCCAGATATTGTGGTGGGGCGGCTGCCCGTGTATCTGCGGGCCCTTCAGGTGATGGCCGCCGAGGGTCGGGAGATCACCTCATCCCAGGAGCTGGGGGAACGCCTGGGGATCAGCTCGGCGCAAATCCGGAAGGACCTCTCGTATTTTGGCACCTTCGGCAAGCAGGGAACCGGATATCGTATCCCGGATCTGATTGAACACCTGAAGCGCATTCTGAAAGTAGATCGAACGTGGGATATGATCCTGATCGGAGCGGGCAACCTGGGGCACGCCCTGGCCCAGTATCAGGGCTTCACCCCTCGGGGGTTCCGGCTGGTGGCGATCTTCGACAACGATCCGGAGAAGATCGGACGGCCGATCGGGCCCCACATCATTCGGGATGTGCAGGAGCTCCCCGCCTTCGTGCGGGAGTATGGCATTCAGATCGCCATGATCGCTGTTCCGGCCTCCGCCGCCCAGCAGGTGGCCGATCTCTGCGTGGAGGCCGGCATCCGTGCGATCCTGAACTACGCCCCGATCCACCTGAAAGTCCCACACGGGATCCTGGTGCAATATATCGATCCCGCTATCCATCTCCAGCAAATGACCTATTATCTGGATGACCAGGCTTGACCCCAGCGGGAGATAAGGGCGTGGTTGGAGGTGAGGGCAAGGAGCGCCACGGGGAACGCTCCGCCCGGGGGGCGAAGGGACCGGGGGGAGGCGCCACGCCGGATCCCGCCCGAATCGGCAACAAGCGCTCGCTGATGAAATCCACCTGAATGGAGCAAGAGGGTGCCTGACCCTTCGATCCCTGGAAAAAAGTTCATTGCCATTGCGGGGAACATCGGGGTGGGAAAATCCGCGCTGACCGAACGGCTCGCCGCGGCGCTCGGATGGGAGCCGTTCTTCGAGGCGGTGGACGACAATCCTTACCTCGCGGATTTCTATCAGGACATGGCCCGCTGGGGGTTTCACTCCCAGATCTTCTTCCTGGGACGTCGGCTCCGGCACCATCTCCTTCTCCTGCAACGGCCTCACTCGGTGATCCAGGATCGCACGATCTACGAGGATGCCGAGGTCTTCGCCAGAAACCTGTATGAACGGGGGGATCTGAGCGAGCGCGACTGGCGGGTCTACCGGGAGCTCTATGAAACGCTGTTGATGTTCCTCCCACCTCCTGACCTCGTGCTCTATCTCCGGGCCTCTGTTCCGACCCTCCAGCGCCGCATCGCCCTGCGGGGCCGCGCCTTCGAGCGGGCGATCTCAGCGGATTACCTGGCGCGCCTGAACGATCTCTACGAGGAATGGATCCGGCGCTTCGATCTGTGCCCGGTCCTCACCATCCCGGCTGACCGGCTGGATTTCGTTCAGCATCCCCGCCATCTGCGCCTGATCGTGGATAAGGTGATGGAAAAGCTTCAGGGGAAGGAAGAAGTCGCCTTCGAGGATGCCATGGATGATCTTCTCCATGAAGAACTGCCCTCCTGACGGGTGGGACGACATCCCACGGACGGCTCAGGGGATTGCGAAAAAGCCCAGGAAACGCACCTCCCCCTCTGCATCGTCCCGCGGCGCGGGGAAGAGAAAAGAGCGCATATTCTCCTCAGCCTCATGGTTGCGCGAATGAATTTCCCTTGTTATACTTGGGAGAAAAGCTCAGGGTAGCGCTTTGCCTTCGCTGCGCGGAGCCCTGGAGCTGCCTCGACAACTGAATAAGAGCGCCGCTCTTATCCAGAGTGGGTGGAGGGACCCGGCCCGATGAAGCCCCGGCAACCTGCCCGCCGAAGTCCGCGGCCGATCGGCGAACGGTCGCGCGGGTAAGGTGCCAAGTCCGGCAGAAGCGTTCGCCGCGCTTCTGGGAGATAAGGGTGGCCTGATCCCAAGGCCCCTTTTCCCAGAAGGGGCCTTTTTGTTTATCTTCCAGGCCTCTCCTTGCTCCACCGCCCCCGCTAGGGCCCTGAGGGCTGCGGGAGGGAAATGAGCGGAAATCGATGGCTTTCAAAACCCCAGGGAGGGATTCCCGAAAAAGAGTCCAGGAGGTGCCGGCGATGGACGTGCAGACCGAAACCGGATGCGATGCCCGGATCGAGACACGCGGGCCGTCCACGCTCGCCGTCCACGGAGGGAAAACACGCCATAACCCCTACCATGCGGTGGTCCCCCCCATCGTCCAGACGGCCACCTACGCCTTTCGGGACACGGCCGATCTGATCGCTTTCCAGGAGTCCCGGCTGTGGGGGGAAGCCCGTGACCGGGTGGATTACGGCCGCTACGGGAATCCCACGGTGGCAGCCCTCGAGGCCCGGGTGGCGGCTCTGGAGGGGGCGGAGGCCGCCGCGGCTTTCTCCACTGGCATGGCCGCGGTGACCGCCATCCTCTTCGCCTCCCTGCGCAGCGGAGCCCATTTGATCATCACCGAAGATGCTTACCGACGCACCCGCCAGTTCGTGCTCCAGTTCCTGCGGCGCTTCGGGGTGGAGACCACGGTCGTGCCCATCGGAGACTTCGAAGCCCTCGAGGCCGCGATCCGGCCGAACACCCGGCTCATCTTCACGGAAACCCCGACCAACCCTTATCTTCGGGTGATGGACCTGGAGCGGCTGGCGGAGATCGCCTATCGGCGCCGCATCCGCACCGTGGTGGACGCTACTTTCGCGACCCCCATCAACCTGCGCCCCCTGGATTACGGGATCGACCTCGTGGTCCACAGCGCCACGAAATATCTCTCGGGTCACAACGATGTGATGGCAGGGGTGGTAGCCGGATCGGCCGACCTGATCGCCGGGCTGCGGGAGATGCAGGCGATGATCGGTGGCATCCTGGATCCCCATGCCGCTTATCTGGTCCTGCGGGGCCTGAAGACTCTGGCCCTGCGGGTGCAACGACAGAACGAGAACGGCATGCGGGTGGCGGAGTTCCTCAGCACCCATCCCCGCATCCGTCGGGTCTGGTATCCGGGGCTGCCCTCCCATCCCGATCACACCATCGCCCGCCGCTTGATGCGTGGGTTCGGCGGTGTGGTCACCTTCGAGGTGGCAGCGGACCGCGAGGGGACCTCCCGCTTCATCGACGCTCTGCGCCTCCCCTACATCGCGCCCAGCTTGGGCGGGGTGGAGAGTCTGGTGGAGCAACCCGCCCTCATGTCCTATTACGAAATGGACCCCGAGGATCGCGCCGCCATCGGCATCACAGACAACCTGGTCCGTCTCTCGTTGGGCATCGAGGACCCAGACGATTTGCTGGCCGATCTGGAGCAGGCCCTGGCGCACCTCCCATAGGGAGCGCCCAATGGGAATTCCTCCCGGCAGCAAGGGGATGCGGCCGGTCTTTGCGGAGGACCCGACCCTTGACCTCCACCTCCACCCTCGTGTCCTGCTCCGCACCGGGCTGGTCTACCGGACCGAGGGTGTGCGCCCCTCCAGAGAGACACTGGAACGGGTATTGGACCACCGCTTCCGCCCGGAGGAAGTCGCCGTCGTGGAGAACGGCCTCCTGCTCCACGGGGAAGGCCGAGGGGATATCGAGGTCGTTCATTACAACCCGAACGAGATCATCGTGGATGCGGAGACGAACGTTCCCACCCTGCCTACTCCGGCTGGCGGGAAGCCGGCAGATCGGCCTGGGGATGGCCGCGACAGAGGGGCTGATCGCGATGGGTTCCCAGTGGAGGATTCGGCGACGATGTTACGGATCGAAGACCCCGTTCTTGGCTTGGGGACCCGGAAGGACCTCATCTCACAAACAGGAGGGAAAGCACTCCAGCCATCGAGCCCCCTGGATTAGGATCAGAGCGGAGGACTTGGACGAGGGAAGGCTTCCATGCCCTGGTATTTGGTGGCAACCTATCACTGCCCGATTCTAAAGACCGAAGTGGAGCTGTTCGAACAGCGGATCTATCCGCGGAGCGACCACATCTCCGACATGGCCTATCGGGTCCTCGCCCGTCGGTGCTCTCACGATCTGATCTGCAACGCGAACGACCACATCCATTGCCGGTGGGCGTATACCAACCCCGCACGGGATCCCTTCGAAGACGCATGACCGCTCCGGCGTCCTGGAGGCATCAGCGTCGCGAGGGGGGACCGGATTCATGGACACGCGCCCTGGATTGCGGCCATGATGGGGGGAGCATCTCGCGGAGGCGGTCCAACTCCTCCGCGGTGAAGGGACGCAGCACCCACCATGCCAGCCCGTAGCCGATGGCCCCGAGCAGCAGGGCGAGAGCCGGGGCGCCCCCCCAGAAGGCCGTCATCAGGCCGCCCATGACAGCCCCGGCGATGAGCGGCCGCCCCAAAATCGCTCCCCAAGGCAACGGCCCCATTGTGCGCCGCAGATCGTAATAGAAGGCGAGCCCTTCGACGATCTCGGACAGGATGGTGATCACCGCCGCCGCCACATACCCGAAAAGAGGGATCGCCAACAGGTTCGATAAAGCATTGAACCCCAGGGCGATGAGAAACGCTCGGGTCTGGTAACGCTGTCGACCCAGGGCCACCAGAACGTAGTTGATCAAGCTGTTCATCCACCCGACGGGGATGGACCAGATCATGATGCGCAGGGCGATGGCCGCGTGGGGGAGATACTGGGCGCCCCCCAGGAGATACGAGAGAGGCTCGGCCAGGAAGGTGAAGAGCACCGCGGTGAAGACGGCGGCCGCCGCCAGTCCCTTCAGGGTAAGGACCACCGACCGCCGCATGGCCTCCCTCGAATCCGCCGCCTGCCGGGAGATCACCGGGAACACAGCGAAAGTGGTATAGGCGGGGATGATGTTCAACGCATCCAGCCACTTGTAGGCCGTGCTATACCATCCTACCTGCACATCCCCTTTCAACGCCTGGAGGATGGGCACATCGATCTTGAAAAACAATGTGGCCAGGAGATGGTTGAGCATCAAGGGGGTGGATTCGCGGATCATCTCCCGGCGCAGGGCCGGATCGTCCTCCCAACGTGGGCGGAAGAAGGTTCGGAAAGCAATGGCGCTGAGGAGAGCCAGGGTGATCCCATTGATGAACACCGAAGCGGCCGCGAGCCCGACGAACCCGCCCCCCAGCAGGAGGATGGGCACCCCGAAGCTCGCCTTCATGAGGACGGTTACCACCGTGAGGGCAGCAGGGATCTCTGCCTTCTCATACACGTAAAAGAGGGCGGTGACCCCCGTGGCGAGGCTGGCGGGCACCTGGGCCAGGGCCAGGAGGAGGATCGCCAGGGCGGTATCGCCGGTGAGCCGGAACACGCCCATCCAGAGGCCAGTGACCATAAGCAGCAACGGCAGCCAGGCCACAAGCAGGAGGAGGCGCAGGACAGAACTGTTGACGAAATAACGGTTCACCTGATCGCGGCGCTTTGCCCCTTCCCGCGTGAGCCAAACGTTCAGGCCGAAGTTCGAGAGGATCTCATACCAGCTGACCAGGACGATAGCGAAGTAATACTTCCCGGCCGCCTCCGGGCCTAAGACACGCAGCATCAGGGCGGCGAAACCGAAGTCGATGGAGCGGGTGAAAAGGTTAAGGGCCATGGCGGTGAGGCTGTTCTTGAGGACGCGGCGGGCGGTGGAGCGCTCCAGCTCCTCCCGATACAGACGCCCCCATAGCCAGAGGGCCGCCAGGAAGATCATTCCCATCCCACCGACGAAGGTAGTGAAAAATCCCAACTTCACTGAAAGAGGGCTGTAGCGGAACCGCACTGTCCAACGGCCTGGGGGAAGGACCACCGCTCGGAACAGGCCGTTGGCCGCGTAGATCTCCAGCGGCTGCTCTTCTCTTTCGCCTCCACCGATCGGCCGCCGATATGCCACCCAGCCTGGGAAGAAAGTGTCCGCCAGCACCAGCCAGGAGGGTTCCTCCACCGCCACGTCCACCCACACCTCGTTGATCCCATAAACGGTGACCGTGGCCGGTCGCGGCGATCCCCGCTCCCCAAATCGCTCCACTCCTGGGACCGGGCGATCCACCACGACATAGAAGCGGGGATCGAACTGCTGCAGTGCCGTGAAGGGATCTCGGTGGAAGACGGTGGCCGTCAAGGGCAACGTCCACGCCCGGGGCATGGCGCCCTCGTTGCGGTAGACCCGCACTTCCCCTTCATAAACCAGGGTGTATCGCGGCGAGGAGATGGTTTCCTCAGTGATCACATATTTCACGTTCATGGCGTCCAGCAAGGGGGAATCCAGCGCACCCGGATCGGTGATCGGGGCGATGCGATTGAACGGAAGCTCATGCTGGGGCTGGATGGCCGAGAGATAGGCCACATAGCGCTTCAGGATGATGGAGTCATAGCCGCGGATGTCCTGGAGATCATACAGCCAGGGCCCGTTGGCGTTGAAAGTTTTCCGCCCATGGGGATCGAAGGTGGTCAACCGCCACAGACGGGCATCCTGCTTTAGAAAGCGCACCACCGGCGGTTCGTAAGCCAGCCAGCGGGGATCGGCCGCCGGGTTAAAGCCTGCCCCCGCCTGGAGCAGATCCAGGGCCAGCACTGCGATGGGCAAGGCGCTGCGAACCGGGCGGGACCGGAACAGCCAGAGGGCGAAGCCGCTCCCCAGCGCCGCCCCGGCGAAGCGAAGCAGGTTCCAAAACTGATAAGAGAAAAAGGTCCGGCCATCCGGGAAGGCCTCCGGCGCCTTGGCGAGCACATGGAGGGCACGCTCCGAAAGGGTCAGGGCAGCTTCCGGCATCCCCCAACGGGCCAGAGCTAGGGCGGACAGGGTGAACAATCCCACACCCATCCATCCCAGAGCCATCCCCCGCACCAGTTTCCCCGCTTCCCGTAGCGCCGCCTCGAACCCAGCCCCTGCCAGGCCGGCCATCGCCAAGGTGAAGGGCCAGATCCAGCGGAAGGGGGAATGCAGCTGGTTGATGCCCGGCAGGCCGTAATACAGCAGTGCGTAGGTGGGCAGTCCGAAGGCGAAGGAGAAGGAGAGGGCCGCGAGGAGCGCCAGGAACGGGATGGGAACGCGGGAGCGGGTGAGGGATCGCCAGCGGAGCAGCGCCAGGAGCGCAAAGCTCCAAGGCAGCAGCCCCAGATAGGCTCCTCCCTCCACGTAGTTCTTGATCCCCCAGTGGCTGGTGAAGGCTCCGTTAGGGTTGGGCTGGCCATAGGCGTTCACGGTGAAGGGCACCCAGGCTCCACTGAACACATCCCGCACTCCGTGGTGGCTCGGGTTGCCGTAAAAATCCGGGATCAGAAAGACCAGCAGATGCCGCCAGGGATACGCCCAGCCCAGCACTTGCTGCAGCGTCGCAGTTCCCTCGCGGAAGTTCTCCCGCACCACTTCATAGAAAGGCATCCACTGGGCAGCACCCAGGGCGAACCCCAGGCCCACCGCCAGGCCGATCCATCCCAGGGTCTCCAGCGCGGCCCGGATCCGGGCCCGGGCACGCCATGCCCCCCACAGGCCATAGCCGAGGCCGATCAGGACGGTGTAGTAAGTGATCTCCCCATGGCCGGCCAGGATGTTCATCCCCAGGGCCATGGCTGATAGAAGCGCCCACGGCAGCGCTGCGGGGCGACCGAACAGAGGGCGCCGCTCGATCATCGCGTGGAGCGCCGCAAGCAGATAAGGGAGCCATGCCGCGCCGGCGACGATCATCGGGAACACCAGGCTGACCACCATGAAGGCGCTCAGCTCATAAGCCACTCCTGCAAACGTGGCGGCCGCCCGGCCCAGCCCCCACGCCCGGGCCAGCCCATACATCCCCAGCCCAGCCAGGAAAAGCTGCAGGGCATTGAAGAGGCTATAGGCCTGAGGGATCGGGAAGATCAGAAAGAGGAGGGTGAACGGGTAGAGCGCGGAATGCTGGCCGTTCGCCAGGAAGGGCGCCCCGGCGAAGAGATAGGGGTTCCACAGGGGGAGCTCCCCGCGCCGAAAGGCGGACACCAGAAACCGCTTCCAGGCGTAATTCTCCAGCACCAGGTCGGAAAGCAACGCATTATGAGGGATGGTGATCCCGAAACGCTCCGCGGCCGCCCGCCAGGGTTGCCACTCGTAAAGGTTGTCCGCCGGGACCAACGTCCTGGCCCCCGTCAGCGTCGGGCCCAGGAGTAACACCGGCAGCCCGATGAACACCAGGATCGGGCCGATCGCTGCAAGGATGCCCTTCCATCGCCGCATCAATGATCTCTCTTCCCCCATTCGGGATGAACGGCTTCCGACGATGAGCGAGCGTTCCCGCTCCCGACGGGAATCCCTCTTCCCGCACGGAAGCAGCAACGGGCCGAGGCCGGCCGGGAAGCCACGCCCAGCGGTTACCCATTATACGGGGAGAATGAGAAGGCGGATCCGGAAGAACCCGCCATGGAGCGCAGCCTCCTGAACCCATCCGGGGATCTCCAGGAGCGGGGAGAGACGAAGCGACTATTCCCTCGCTTCCCGAAGGCCGGCCTGTGGCTGGGAGGCTGGGATCCATCATGGGCAAAACGGCATGTTATAATCATTGCGAAAATCGCAGAAGAATGTGGAGGTTGAATGCGGATCGCTCTGACCCCTTCGGAGTGGCGCTGGCTGGGCAACGGGTTGATCCTGCTGGGAGTGCTGGTCTGGGCCCCTTTCCTGATCGCTATGGCGATGGGGGAGGACTGGCCATTCCTGCCTTTTCTGGCCGCGCATCTCACAGGGGTGCTGGGGGGATGGCAGTTGCGGGCCCGGGCGGCCACAATGGAGGGGAGCGCGTCGACGGCCTGGGAGATCGGCCGTCGGCGGCGGTGGCTCAGCCGCCTCCTGATCTATCTGGGCGTGCTGGCCTGGGCGCCCTATTTCTATCAAACCCGGGTATTGGGGCATGAGGTCGAGATCTTCCCCTACCTCGCCGCGCACCTCACCGGAGTCCTCAGCGGCGTTGCCCTGCGCCTGAGCGTGGAGATGGAACGACGCTGGCGCCGGAGCGGTCGCCTCCATGGGGCTTGATCGGTAGGGACTACCCCCGAATTCCGGCGGCTTCGTCCTCGCCATTCGTCCACGCCCAGGCCATGTGCGGCGTGTTGTGGGCGATCCCGATCCGCCCCATCCGATCCACACCGATCAGGCCGCCGCGGCCCTGCACCCGCTCCTCGAGCAGACGGATCGCGGCTTCCACCGCTGCTTGGGCCGTGAGCCCCAGGGCCATGAAATCGCAGGCGGTCTTCGAGATCACCACCCGCATGAGGGTCTCCCCCCATCCGGTTGCGACCACCGCCCCTACCCGATCGTCCGCATAGGCACCACAGCCGATGAGCGCCGAATCCCCTACCCGACCGGGCCACTGGTTGGAGATCCCGCCGGTGGAGACCGCTGCCGCCCCATGGCCCGCCGCATCCATCGCCACCGCGCCCACTGTATCCATCGGCTCGGCCAGGGCATGGCTCAGGATCTCCCGGAGGTCCGGGGGGCCGTTCCGCTGCAAGGCCTCCCATCGCTCGCGGTCTCGGGGGGCGACCAGCTCCGCCTCGTCGGCCATCGGCAGCCCAAGCAGCTCCGCGAGGGCCTCGGCGCCGGCCCCCACCAGCAAGACATGGGGCGTGCGCTCCATCACCGCCCGGGCCAGCGTGATGGGGTTGCGGACCCGGCGGACGGCGGCCACAGCTCCGGCCCGCAGCGTGGCGCCGTCCATGATCAGGGCATCCATCTCTACCGTTCCCGCACGGGTCATGACGCTGCCCCGCCCGGCGTTGAAGGTGGGATCATCCTCCAGGACGCGCACGGCGGCCTCCACCGCATCCAGAGCGGAGCCGCCGGCGGCCAGCACGGCCCATCCCGCCCGGGCCGCGCGGCGGCATCCCTCGATCGCCGCCGCCTGACGCTCCTCGGGGATGGTCCCTGCACCGCCATGAACGACGAGAACCGGTCGTGGCATCCGAGAGACCTGGGACATCCTCTGCATCGGCCTGGAATGAGATGGACGGGGACATCGGCGCCGAAGCCGCTCGAGCCATCCTCCGCCCGCTTCTCCACGGATCGCCGGAGCCCACGCCCCTCCCCCTTAGAAGCCAGCGATCCCAAGGATCCCCCGGCGGAGTCCTCCCTACGGGCAGCGGAACGGTCCGGAGAGGACGAGCGGCAAATATACTCGATATGGCCCCGGAGGGGGTCCGGGGGATGGAACGAGGCTGCGGACCGCCGCTTCCGCATTCACCCGACCGTATCCGTAGATATCGTCCCGGCCAGGGCTCCCCAGATCCACGGCGGTGCGGAGCAGGATCCCGCACACCTGGTCCGCCGTCAGCGCCGGGCGGGCGGACCATACCAGCCCCGCCACCCCGGCCACGTGGGGCGTGGCCATCGAGGTGCCGTCTGCAAAAATATATCCCGTACCCCCCCAAAACGTGGACAGAATATCTACCCCCGGCGCCGCCAGATCCACGTGCGCGCCGGAGTTCGAGAAGCTCGCCTGCTGATCGTCGGAATCCGTGGCGGCGACGCCGATCACCCCGGGATAGGCCGCTGGGTAGACCAGCTGGTTCTGGCCATCGTTCCCCACCGCCGCGATGATCAGCGCGCCCTTGCCCTGGGCGTAGGCGACGGCATCCGCGAGGATGCGACTGGGATCCCGTCCTCCCAGGCTCAGGTTGATGACTGTGCGCTTCCCAGAGGCCGCCCCCCAGTCGGCGGCATATCGGATCCCCTGAGCGACCCAGCTGTCCCAGCCCCTTCCTGTCGCAGCCAGAACCTTCACCGCAAGCAGATCGCATCCCCAGCACACGCCAGCGATACCGACCCCGTTGTTCGTGTTCGCCCCGGCGATCCCCGCCACATGCGTGCCGTGGCCTTCGTCATCCATGGGATCACTGTCGTTATGTACGAAATCCCATCCTAATCTCAGCCGCATCGAGGTGAGATCGGGATGGGTGTAATCCACCCCTGTATCCACGATGGCAATCACCACGGACGAGGATCCAGTGCTCACATCCCAGGCCTGTGGAGCGCGGATTTTGGGCAGATTCCACTGGTATTCGTAATAGTAGGGATCGTTGGGGGTGAGGGCAATGCGGACCTCCCGGTCCACCTCGGCGGTTTCGACGTCAGGACGCTGGCGCAGCCGTTCCACCACCGCCTCCGGCTCCTGCCCCGGTGGCACCGGGATCCGCCACCAGCGGGGGACAGCGAGGGCCTCGGCGCCGGGGAAGCCGGCTGCCATGAGGCCCGCGCGGAAAGCGCCGGGGGGAACATCGCTTTTGCGCTTCACCAGGACGTAGGGGCCGCGAGAAGCCAGAGCGGCCCGGGGCTGTGCGGCGGACCGCGCCGCCGAAACCGCCGGGGTCGGTGGGGGAAGACACCGGCCATCTTCCAGGGGGAGAAAGCAATCCGGCGCTGCCGAAGCGTCGGGCGCAGGAGGCCACAAGCCAGCACCCGGAAGCCCGCTGAGAACCCAGACCAGGGTCAGGATCAGCCATCTGCCCCATCGCATGGCGCCGCCTCCTCATCCCTCGATGGGATACAGGGAATGAGTATAATTCGGTCTCTGAAAGATAGGCAACCACAGAGAATCCCCAGGCATTGTTCACGCCAAGCTGGAGGGGTATCGAATGGGCGGAATCACCTCCAGCGTACACACCCTAAGATTCCCCGAACACCTCGGCCTCGAAGCGGAAGAGGCGAGCGTCCGGCCAGCGATAGGCATCCTCTGGAAGGCCGGCTTTGAGACAGAGGGCCCGCAGGAAGGTCTCCCGATCCCACCCCTGCTCCACCGGGACCTGGGGAAGCAGCAGCCCGGTGCGCCCTCCGGCCAAGATGAAGAGGCCATCCCGCCCGATCTCGATCTCTGCGGGATCAGTCACTGGCCGCAGCGGGGAGAGGATGCTGATCTCATACTTCAGATGGGGCAATTCCTCAGCGGTCACGGGAGGGAAACGTGGATCATCCAGGGCGGAGAGCACCGCCACCCGCTGCACGGCATGGGCCAGGTCCGAGCGCGGCCAGATCTCCCCCCGGCATCCCCGGAGGTGGCCGCCCTTCGTGAGGGTCACAAAGCAGGCCCGGGGCAGCCATAGCCATGGGGAGTCCACTTGAAGATCGGGAAGCGGCTTCCCCTGTACGGCATGGGCCACCGCCTCCCGCGCGATCTCCAGAAGCGTCTGTCGATCCTCTTCCCCCAGCGAGGGATCCGGCACGCGGGCGAAGCGGATGGCCGCGTAGCCCACCACGTGATCCTTCCGTCCGTAGGGAACATCGCTGGAGTTGGCGTACTTCAGCAGGCTGGCGTGAACCGCGCCTGTGCGCTGGGCGTAGGCCATGGCGGTGCGCACGGGCCCCTCGCCGCACATCAGCGTCGCCAGCCCAGGGATCCGGCGGGCCATCCATTCCGCAATGGTGTGACGGAGCAGATCGTCGTCCAGGGAGAGAATAGCGCCGATGGCGTTGAGATCCACTTGGCGGGCATGCTCATCCCGCGGGTAGTGGGAGAGATCGCTGCTGGCGATGACGATTGCGCGACGCCCCGCGAGGGCCCGGGCCAAGGCCTCCGCCAGGGCCTCGATGTTCTCCAGAGAAGGCTCCCCGATCATCACCGGGACGAAGCGAAGATCAGGGAACAGGCGCTGGAGGAAGGGAAGCTCGACCTCAATCGAATGCTCCTCGAGGTGCACCTCGGGGACGAAACGAAGGGGCGGGCCGGCGGCCAGCAGGGCATGGGCCAGCTCCTCATCGATGGGGATCTCCCCCAGGGGGGTCCGCCATGCCCCCCGGGCCCAGACGGAGATCTCGTGGAAAAAGGGCTCCACGTGATTGGTGCCCAGAACCACCACCCCATTGTAGGATCGGCCCGCGAGCTGTTTGAATCCCCACGCAGCCACATGGCCCGAATAAATGTAGCCGGCGTGGGGGACGATCAGGGCCGCGGGCTCTGGGTCGTAGCGCGGAGCCTCCGCGAGCAGGCGATCCACCATCTCAGCCAGTGCCTCCGGATCCGCTGGATAGAAGGCTCCCGCCACGGCGGGTTCCCGGATCTCCATCTTACCGCGCGCCATGTCCGTTCCCTTTCTAGCCCATGCAAGCTCATCGGGAAGCCTATGCCTTCAGGGCTCCCCCTTCGCGGGGAATGCCCTCTACATGATCGCGATCTCCCAATCCACCACCATCACATCCGGCCGGTTGGTTTCGATCCAGCGGACCGCGCTTTCCAGGATCGCGTGGGTATGCCCAGCATCTGTGGAGATCGTCGCCAGGCCCAGGCGAGCCGACTGTGGGAAGTCCTGATGGTCGATCTCAGCGGCCGCCACGTTGAAGGCCTGACGCAGATGAGCGATCAGGGACTTCATCACGCTGCGCTTGTCCTTCAGGGACAGCGCGCTCGGTAGATGCAGATCCACGGTGCACGTGCCGACGACCATGGGACCTATCCTCAAATATGGTGCAGGGAACCGGACCCCAGCCTACCGGAGAATGCTGAGGCGCTCCCGCCATTCCGGGATCCGGCGTCGCTCCTCGGGGGTTAGAGCCCCGGGCTGCGCCTCGATGGCGAGGAGGCGTCGGAACGCCGCCACGATCGCCGCCGCCGCCTCCTCGAAGGTCACAGGACGGCCAGCGGCCTCCCGAAGGGTGATGGCTCGGCGTCGAAGTCGCTCGGGATCCGGCCCGTTCTTGAGATAGACCGCGATCGCGCCGGGATCCCCTTCCAGAGGAAGCGAGCCGTGCTGAAGGACCACGCCGCGGTGACGCCACTGGGCGCTTCCCATGATCTTCCGCCCCTCCACCATGAGCTCATAATCCGTGGGCACCTCGAAACACACAAAGCCATCCCCCCGGGCGGCTGGATCGAGGCGGGGAGCTAAGGCGACCCCCGAGATCCCCAGATCGCACAGGGCCTGAACGAAGGCCTCCGCAAACCGGCGGAACGTCTCCAGCACCCCACCCGCCGCGCGGGGATCCGTCTCGGGGAAAACGACGCTATAGGTCAGCTCGCCCGCGTGAAGGATCGCCCGTCCGCCGGTGGGCCGCCGGACCACCTCCACGCCATCCATCCGGCAGCGGGCGATATCCACTTCATCGATCGGCTGGCGACGCCCCAGGCTCAGGCAGGGCAGATCCCAGCGATAGAACCGCAGGGTGGGCGGCGCCTCGCCTTCCGCCACCGCCTCCACGATCGCCACATCGATGGCCATGTTCGTCGCCCCATCCGCGGGGGGCGACCAGAGCAAGCGCCAGCAGGCGGTCGGGAAGCTCACGGTCGGGACAGGCGATCCTGCAACCATTCGATCAGGATTTCCTCCAGCTCCTGACGGCACTCCTCGAGGGTCCGCCCCGTGGCGTAGACCTCCGGGTAAACCTCGATCTCCCCATAGTAGGTGCCATCTTCCAGTTGGCGGTAACGCGCCCTTTCCATGGCTGCTTCAACGAGCGCAGAAAACATTGAGGGTCTCCCCCAATCACGAAGATCCCATATCCATTTTAACGCACCTATCCATTTCCCTCCGCAACAGAGCTCCCGATGTTCCGCCTCACCCGGTATCTGGCTCAGCTCCGCATCCCCATGATCTTCCTCTGAACCTGGGTTGCCCGATCTCCACGGGATCCAACACGCCATGCGCTAAAATACGAAGAGCAGCTCCCCTGCCGGAGGTGCGGATGCGCGCTTGTACGACCTTCTCCATTGTCGCCTTTGATCCTGCCCGCCAGGAGTGGGGCGTGGCCGTGGCTTCCAAGTTCCTGGCAGCCGGAGCGGTGGTGCCCTGGGCCCGCGCCGGCGCCGGGGCCATCGCCACGCAGTCTTACGCCAACACCCGCTTTGGGCCGGAGGGGCTCACGCGGATGGCCCAGGGGCTCTCCGCCGAGGAGACACTGGCCGCCCTTCTGGCGGAAGATCCCGAGCGGGAGAAGCGTCAGGTGGGCCTGGTGGATCGCCAAGGGCGTGCCGCGGCCTTCACCGGCTCCGAGTGCCTGCCGTGGGCCGGCCATCGGATCGGCGAGGGGTTCTGCTGTCAGGGGAACCTACTGGTGGATGAACGCACCCTGGAGGCGATGGCCGAGGCCTTCGTGAAAGCTTCCGGGGAGCTCGCCGATCGCCTGGTGGCCGCCCTGCTGGCCGGAGACCGCGCTGGCGGCGACCGGCGTGGCCGCCAGTCCGCCGCCATCTTGGTGGTCCGCGAGGGGGGCGGTTACGGCGGCTTCAACGATCGCTACATGGATCTGCGCGTCGATGATGACCCGGATCCGGTGGTGAAGCTAAGGGATCTGGTGGAGCTGCATCATCTCTATTTCGGGACCCCCCGGCCGGAAGACCTCCTCCCCATCGACGAGGCCCTGGCCCGGGAGATCCAGCGTTTGCTGCGACACACTGGCCACTATTCTGGCGAGATCACGGGGGTTTACGATGAAGCCACACGGCGCGCCCTGGAGACCCTGTTCGGGATCGAAAACCTGGAGGAACGCTGGCAGCCAGGGGATCGCCTCGACCGGGTGGCCTGGGAATTCCTCCGCCGCCGGTTCGGCATGGGGTGAGATCCCGCTTCACGTCCAGCATATAGGGGTCATCGCCTGGAAATCCGGAACGACCGCCCGCAGGATGATCCGGGGCTCCTCCAGCATGGCCACCGCCACCTCTTCTCACGCCTAAAATCACAACATCCCCTCATTCCCGGGTTACCGAGGATATTGAAAATCGGGCGGGCTTTTTGCCCCATGGACTTTTGGGGATGCTGGGAGGCTTGCCGGGCTCTGATGCCTCCACTATAATCCCGCATGAGCCCTGGCCCTTCGACCTCAAGCAGGAGGAGAGGAGGCTCCCATGTCGAAAAGAACACAGATCCTGATGCTGATCCCGGTTGTCCTATCTTTGTTGCTGGCCGCCTGCGCGCAGCCGGCCGGACCAGCTCCCACCCAACCGGCCAAGAAAGCTTTTCGGGTCGGCCTGGTGACGGATGTTGGGAAGATCGATGACAAATCCTTCAACCAAGGCACCTGGGAAGGCGTCCAGAAAGCGGTGAAGGAGCTGGGCGTGGAGGCGAAATATATCGAGACCCAAGATCCCAACGACTATATGAAGAATATCGCCCAATTCGCCGACGCCGGCTTTGATGTGATCGTCACCGTTGGGTTCGCCCTCGGAGAGGCCACCCGCGAGTCAGCCAAGAAGTATCCCAACGTCAAATTCATCGGCGTGGATCAGTTCCAGGAGACTCCCATTCCGAATGTGGCCGGGTTGATCTTCGAGGAGGATAAGGCTGGTTTCATGGCCGGGGCCCTGGCCGCCATGATGAGCAAGACAGGCAAGATCGGCGCTGTGCTGGGCACGGACGCTGTGCCGCCCGTCTGGCGGTTCGGCGAAGGTTACCGAGCGGGCGCCAAGTATGCTCGCCCGAACGTCGAGGTGCTGGTGGTCTATCACAACGACGTTGGCCTAGATAAGACGTTCACCGACCCCGAATGGGGGAAGTCCACCGCCCTCTCCCTGGTGGATAAAGGCGTGGATGTGATCTTCGGGGCAGGCGGCAAGACCGGCAACGGCGCCCTGATCGCCTGCGCAGAGACCAAGAAGTGTCTGGCCATCGGTGTGGATGTCGATCAGTATTACACCGTCCCCGAAGCCAAGAGCGTCCTGCTCACCAGCGCGATGAAGGATCTCACCGAGGGGACCTTCAATCTGATCAAGGCGGCTTACGAAGGGAATTGGCAGGGCGGAAACGTTATCGGGCCAGTCCGCCTCGCACCCTTCCATGATCTCGAGAGCCAGGTGCCCCAGGAGGTCCGTCAGAAGCTGGCGGAGATCGAGAAAGGGCTGAAGGACGGCACGATCAAGACCAACGTTCCGCCGGCGAAGCCGCAGTGAGATGCGGGGCGATCCGTTGGGCCAGGGCATCATCGGGGCGGGAGATCCTTTCCCGCCCCGATTTTTATTCAGGCTTGTATCTTCTTCTCCCCGGATGGCAGCAGGCGCGCTTCCCTCAGGGCTTTGAGCCGGTATAATCTCTATGGGTGAGGGGGCGGTTGGCCTCTGGTGAGGCCCCCGGTCTTCAAAACCGGTGTCGGGTCGCGGGACGGCCCGGGGTGGGTTCGATTCCCATCCGCTCCCGTCTGGAGGAGTCGGGATGCTCCGCATCCCAGCCCTTCGGACCCCTACCCTGGAGGCTGAAGACCATGCGCGCCGTCCGCATTCACCAATTCGGTGGTCCCGAGGTCCTTCAGGTCGATGAAATCCCTACCCCTGCCCCCGGCCCTGGCCAAGTGCTGGTCCGATTGCGCGCCATTGGGGTGAATTTCATCGACACGTATCACCGAACCGGCCTTTACCGGATCTCCCTTCCCTTCATCCCCGGCCAGGAAGGAGCGGGCGAGGTGGTCGCGGTGGGCCCGGGGGTCACGGAGTTCCGGGAAGGCGATCGAGTCGCTTATGCCGGCGTCTCCGGATCCTATGCGGAATACATCGTTGTCCCTGCGGAACGCCTCGTGAAACTTCCCCCAGCCATGGATTTCCCTCAGGCCGCCGCCGTCCTTCTGCAGGGGATCACGGCCCAGTTCCTGACCCAGAGCACCTACCCCCTGAAACCGGGCGAGACCTGTCTCATCCACGCCGCCGCCGGCGGGGTGGGGACGCTGCTGGTTCAGATGGCCAAGCGCCGAGGCGCCCGGGTGATTGGCACCGTCTCCTCTCCCACCAAAGCCGAGATCGTCCGTTCCCTAGGCGCCGACGCAGTGATCATCTACACCGAACAGGATTTCGAAGCGGAGGTCAAACGCCTCACTGAGGGCCGCGGGGTTGATGTTGTTTACGATTCGGTGGGCAAAGACACCTTCGAGAAGAGCCTGAACTGTCTCCGACCACGGGGTTATATGGTGCTCTTCGGACAATCCAGCGGCCCTGTTCCCCCGATAGACCCGCAGATCCTGAACCAGAAAGGCTCGCTCTTCCTGACCCGGCCCTCTATGTGGCATTATCTGCTCACCCGCGAGGAGCTTCTCTGGCGGGCTGGAGAGGTGCTCGATCTGGTGGCCACAGGACAGTTGAAGGTCTTCATCGACTCCACGTTCCCGCTGGAACAGGCTGCAGACGCCCATCGCCGGCTGGTATCCCGCCAGACCGTGGGCAAGGTGCTCTTGATCCCATAGAACTTGCACGGCCGGTCACGAAGGGGGAAGACCGGGATCCTTCCTCCTTCTTCTTTCCCCTTCCCGGGCCCTTCGAGCCACGGAGATAAAGAATGCTCATCTTCACAGACCCTTCTGGCATCCACTGGTCCACTGGGATGGCCCTGGAAGCGACCGATGGCGCTACGTGGCCTCCTTCAGCATGGCGCATGATCGGGGGGTCTTCCACCGCCGGGCAGGATCTTCATGGGGCATTTCAGGAACAGCAGGAGATCCTTCAGGCGGACGGATGGGAAGCGGTGCGGATCGTGCGTCGTTACGCGGGGGCCACGGGTGTCCGAGTGCAGATCCGTCGAACGGAGAGGTCCCATGTCTTTATGCGCCGCTTGGTGATTTTAACCGGCGATCTCCAGGCTCCCCTCCCCCCTCCCCGCTGGCGGTTCTATCAGAACGGATTCCACTCCTGGAGCTTCAGCGGGACCACCCCCGCGGCCGCCTCAGACTTCGGTACGCGATGGGGACCTTTGGGTGCGCCGATGGCCTTTGATGTCGCCCTCCCCCCAGGACCTCGAGGGGTCCGCCGGAGCGATTTGGTGGCTGCCCTGATCATCGGCGAGCGCGTACTCATTCTCGGTCAAATCACCACGGCGGACCAGTTCGTAAAGATCGAGCTGGATCTGCGAGGCGCTCCCCGTCTCCGCGTTTACGCCGAGCTGGATGGGATCCCGATCGGCCCAGATGAGGAGATCGCCTCGGAGTGGATCTGGGTGGAATGGCGGGACGCCACGGACCCGGACCCGTTCGGGAGCTATGCGGAGGCGGTCGCCCGCGAGATGCGCCCCCGGGCGCGGGCGCAGGCGCCCTCCGGATGGTGCTCCTGGTATTTTTACTACACCGGCGTGCAGGCTCAAGATATTCTGGAGAATCTGAAGATGCTGATTGAGCATCGCAATCGACTTCCCGTAGATCTGATCCAGATCGACGATGGATTCCAGGCGGCGGTAGGGGATTGGACGCAGTTCAGCCCTCGCTTCTCGGAGGGAGTGGCTCCCCTGGCCCATGCGATCCAGGAGGCTGGCTTCACCCCGGGGCTGTGGCTGGCTCCCTTCCTCGCCTGGCCGGAGGCCCGGGTCACCCAGGAGCATCCGGACTGGTTGTTGCGGGATGCCCGTGGACGGCTGATCTCCGCCGGCTTCAACTGGTATCGCTGGCTTCGCGCTCTGGATCCCACCCATCCGGGCGTCGAGGAATGGCTCCGGGAGCTCATCCACACAGTGGTCCACCGGTGGGGGTTTCCCTATCTCAAGCTGGACTTCCTCTATGCGGCCGCACTGCCCGGGCGTCGCTATGATCCCAGAGCCACGCGGGCCCAGGCCCTCCGGCGGGGCCTGAAGGCCATCCGGGAGGCGGCCGGCGAGGAAGCCTTCCTGCTGGGATGCGGATGCCCCCTGGGCCCGGCCATCGGTCTGGTCGACGGCATGCGGATCGGTCCGGATGTCGCTCCCCACTGGGCGCCCCGGATGTTTGGCCTGAGCTTCCCTTTCCGCCACGAACGCAGCCTCCCCGCCGTTCGCAACGCTGTCCGCAACACCCTCACGCGGGCCTGGATGCATCGCCGCTGGTGGTGGAACGATCCCGATTGCCTGCTGTTGCGTTCGGAACCCACGCGCCTTTCTGAAGAGGAAGTCTGCCTGCTGATCACCGCCATCGCGATGAGCGGTGGGATGGTGATCGACAGCGATCCGGTCTTCAAACTGAAGGAGGATCGCCTGGCATGGTGGTCCGCCATGCTCCCCCCCCATGGACAGCGGCCGGAGGTGATCGATCTGCTGGAGCGGGAGCTCCCCCGCGTCCTTCTCCTGCGCCGGGAACTCGCCGGAGCGCCGGTGGTATGGATCGGCCTGCTGAATCCGGAAGATCGTCCGTGGCGGGCGGAGATCCCTCTCCAGGCTCTAGGGCTTCCGGAGGCTGTGTGGGGATTCGAATGCTGGTCCCGAAGGATGCAACGGCTGGATGGACAACTTTCCATGGTGTTGTCTCCGCACAGCGCGGCCCTCTGGACCCTGCGGCCCATCCGGCCGGGGTTCCAGTGGATCGGATCCACCCTCCGTCTGCCGCCGGGGGAAGAGATCATTGAGCTGGAGGAGGGAGAGGAAGGAGGATACTGGGAGCTCCTTCGGAGGCCATGGACAGAGGGAGAGATCTGGATCTACAGCCCAGCGTCGGATTTCGACCTGCGCTGGGAAGGACGGCCGATCATAGCGACCGCGGCAGGGCCCGGAGTGTATCGCGTGGCGGTCGCCTTTCAGGGCCGGGGGCGCCTGGAGGCGCGGAGGATTCGGCCGCATAATGGCATCTGATTCGGAGAACTTCTTCCTTCGTGAATCCGGAGAGCCCATCGATGCATTGGAACCGGCAGAGCCCATGGACGATTGTAGTGATGGAAGGAGATCAGACGGGGCAGGAGCTCCTGGAGGAAGCGCTGCGGGTGCTGGATCCCGGGGTCGTCCGCGTGCCCCTGCGGTTTCTCCGGTTCGACCTGAGCCTGGAAAACCGGCGGCGCACCCGCAACGGAGTAGTGATCGAAGCGGCGGAGGCCATGAAGGAGACGGGATTGGGCCTGAAGGCCGCCACCATCACGCCGGAGGATCCTTCCGATGTGGGCAGCCCCAATGCCCTCCTTCGGGAGCACATCGATGGGAAAGTGATCCTCCGGGTTGGCCGCCGCATCTCAGGGGTGCGGCCGATCGGCGGGGTGGTGGGGCCGGTGGCCATTGTGCGCATGGCGGTGGAGGACGCCTACAACGCGCAGGAATGGCGGGAAGGCGAAGGGCTGGAGGAGGTCGCCTATCGGCTGGATCGCATCACCCGGGGGACATGCCGGGCGGTGGCCGAGTTCGCCTTCTGGTACGCCCGGCGCATCGGAGCGAAGGTTTTCGGAGGGCCCAAGTGGACGGTGAGCCGGGTATATGAGGGAATGTTCAAGGAGGAGCTGGATGCGGCGGCCCGTCGCTACCCGGACGTGCGCTACGAGTCCCAGCTGATCGATGCCACACTGGCTCTGCTTTTCACCCGGGCAGCCGAGCCTCTCGTGATCCCATGCCTCAACCGCGACGGAGATCTACTCAGCGATCTGATCCTCCAGATGTTCGGCTCTATCGCAGGGAGCGAGTCGCTGCTGCTCTCCTTCGACGATCGCCTCCAGATCCGGGTCGTGATGGCGGAAGCCCCCCACGGCACCGCCCCCGCCCTTTACCGGAAGAACATCGCCAACCCGATGGCGATGATCCTGGCAGGAGCCGCCCTGCTTTCATTCATTGAAGACGAATCCGCCCAGCGGGCCAGCCGCGCCATCTATGAGGCGGTCTTCGAAAGCGTCTACGATGGAATCGCCACGGCAGATCTGGGCGGATCGGCGACCACCACCGAGTTCACGGATGAGGTGATCCGTCGGGTGACCCGCAAGCTGGAGGTCTGGGAAGCGCTACGGCTCACCGGCAGTCCCGGCATCGGCGCACGGGAGACGGGATAGAGCCCCTCCCCTGATCGCTCATGGCGCCGGTTTCACGATGATCCGCCCGCGCATGCGCGAATGGATCGCGCAGAAATATTCATAGGTTCCTGGCTGCTGAAACGTGAAGCGGAACGAATCCCCCGGGCGCAACCGACCCGAATCGAAAACCCCGCTGGGGTAATCCGGCGTCCCGCTGGTCACCGTATGCGAGGCGGACTCCTCCTGGTTGATCCATTCCACGGTAGTCCCCACCGCGACTTCCAGCTCCGCCGGCCGAAAGGCGAAGTTCTTGAGGATGACCTGCGGAGGGCCGCTGACCGGGGTGGGCGAGACGGTCGGCCTCGGAGCCGGCGTCGGAGGCAGGGAGGTCGGGGTGGAAGGTGCCGCCGGCGCCGCACAGGCCGTGATCCCCAGAAACAGGAGCACTCGGGAGAACCATAACGGGCGCAGCATCTTGAGCCTCCTTTCCCTGCGAGGGATGTCAACCCTAAAAATGATACGCAAAGGGAAAGGAACCGGATCGATGCCGCCATCTCCCGCCCGATTGCAGTCCGATGCCTAGCCCGTATACAATCCGCTCGGGTTTCGGTCCCGACGCTGGAACCTCTTAACGACTCCCTTGCCGGAGGCCTGTGGATGCCGACCTTGCTGCTGCGCAATGCAGAGGTGCTGGTCACCATGGATGATGCACGGCGCCGCATCCCCGACGGCGGCCTCTTCGCTCGAGATGGCGTGATCGAACAGGTGGGCCCCACCCATACGCTTCCCCCCGACGCAGATCTCATCGTCGACGCTCGCGGGATGGTGGTGATCCCGGGCCTGGTGAACACCCATCATCACCTCTACCAGACCCTCACTCGGGTGATCGCTCAGAACGCGAAATTGTTCGACTGGCTGCGTACCCTCTATCCCATTTGGGCACGCATGGATGCGGAGGCGGTTTATATCAGCTCCATGGTGGGGATGGCTGAGCTCCTCCACTCCGGATGTACCACCACCAGCGATCACCTGTATCTCTTCCCGAACGGCGCGCGGCTCGACGATGAGATCCGGGCCGCCCAGGAGATCGGAATCCGGTTTCACGCCACCCGCGGTGCCATGTCCTTGGGCGAATCGAAAGGCGGCCTCCCGCCGGATGCGGTGGTGGAGGAAGAGGAGGCCATCCTGAAGGACATGCAGCGGGTTATCGAAGCCTATCATGATCCCCGGCCCTATGCGATGTGCCGCGTGGCCCTGGCCCCATGTTCCCCCTTCTCCGTTACCCCCAACCTCATGCGGGAGGCGGCGGCGATGGCCCGCCAGTATGGCGTGATGCTCCACACCCATCTGGCAGAGACCCGGGACGAGGAGAAATACTGCCTGGCGCGTTTCGGCAAGCGGCCGGTGGCTTATGCCATGGAGCTGGGCTGGGAGGGCCCCCATGTCTGGTTCGCACACGTGGTGCACGTCCGCGCCGAGGAAATCGCCTCCCTCGCCCAGGCAGGCGCCGGCGTTGCCCATTGCCCCAGCTCCAATATGCGCCTGGCCTCCGGCATCGCTCCGATCCGCGCCATGCTGGACCGCGGGGTGAAGGTGGGGCTTGGGGTGGACGGCAGCGCCAGCAATGATGCTTCCCATATGCTGGCGGAGGCGCGACAGGCCATGCTCCTCCAACGGGTTGCCCTGGAACGGCCCGATGCCCTCACGGCGGAGGAAGCCCTCTGGCTGGCCACCCGAGGCGGCGCAGCGGTCCTGGGGCGAGACGACATCGGGCAGCTATCCCCCGGGAAAGCCGCGGATTTCGCCGGATGGCGGCTGGATCGCTTGGATTACGCGGGCGCCCTCCATGATCCAGTGGCTGCCCTGGTGTTCTGCCAGCCCCGCCCAGCGGACCTCGTGGTGGTCCATGGGAAGGTGATCATTGAGGATGGCGCGCTGCTGCCGGTGGAAGAGGGGCGTCTCATCGAGCGGCACAATCAGATCGCACGGCGTATCGTGCGAGGAGAATAAGGGAACGTATAGAGAGTGCCCGGGCTGCGGGGGCCCCTTCGATACCCCTCGCAGCCCGGGAAAGGATCGTTCGCCTTCCCCCCGACCAGAGAGCCGTAGCGGGAGGAGCCAGAGCTCCCCCAGGTTCTGGCCCATCCATGTCCTAAATGCCTCAGGACAAGGCCTTCACTCTTCTTCCTCTTCCTCCTTCTTCCCACGGCCGATGACTTCCACCTCAGGGGTTTCAGCCGGCAGCGCTGCCTCTTCCAGAGCTTCCGCGGCCGGCGCCGTCACCAGGGCGATCAGCTCGTTCGGATCGCTCACCACCGTGATCCCAGGCGGCACCTGGAGATCTCGCACATAGATCGCCGCATCCCCACGATCCAGGCGGCTCAGATCCACCGTGATGGCCTCGATGAGATCCTTCGGGAGACATTCGATCTCCACATGGGTGAGCCCATGCACCAGAATGCCCTCCCCGCGTTCCACCACGGGGGAAGCCCCCACAAACACCACGGGGACTTCCACGCGGATCTTCTCCGTCATCTCCACCGCCTGGAAATCGACATGAAGGACCTCCCGATGGATCGGCTCCCGCTGCACCTCCCGGATCAGGGCCAGGTGGGTCTCGCCATCCACGTGGAGGGTGATCAGATGGGCGCCACCGCGAGCCTGGGCCAGGACCCGCTGAAGCTCCTTGCCTTCAACTTGAATGGGCATCGGCTGGATATGCCGGCCGTAAAGCACCGCCGGGATCCACCCCTGGCGGCGAAGGGTTTTCACCTGCTTTCCTGTTACTGTCCTCAGCCTCGCGTTTAACACCAGCTCCGCCATCGTTCCACCTCTCGCGATCTGAAATCGATGGAGACAAGATCCCTTCCACCTTCTTGCTTCTCTGCGCGGCCCACCGCGTTGCAGGAGGAAGAGAACCTCGAGGGCCAGCCGCGCCACTTCCGACCATCCCCAGCCTCCCAAAGCCCCTTGCTGAGGATCAGCGCTGCAATCGCCGGATCCACCAGCTTAAAAGCATACCCAGGATCACCCCGATCAGCAACCCGACCCAGGAGGTCAGGATCCCCATCGGTTTCCCCTCTATGGTGTGAGCCAGGATGAAACCCGCTCGTCCTCCCTCCATTCGGACGATCCGTGCCCACACCACCCCCACTTGGCTTTCCCTCAGCGTCGCCTCCCGGGAGGAGGCCAGGCCGACCGCACTCCGCCAGAGATCCGCATGCACACCGCGAGCGATCCCAAACGCGGAGCGCTGAGCCTGGATCCGATTGGCCGCCAGATGGGAGACCGCCGTGCCTGCACAAATCGCCTCGTTCGCGATCAAGGATTCCAGGCGGACGCCCGCGAGCTGAACCGCCCGGGCCTCGCTGGCTTCTTCCATTCGATGCTCGGATGGCATCCCGGACTACCCCCGAAACTCGAAGTGCGCGGAGGTCAATACATGCCCCGCAAGGAGACCTTGGAAGGACGCTGGGTTCTGGGCGACTTCCCAGAGCTTGCTTAATTATAAAAGCCCGTCAAGGACATTCCGAGCTGAGGTTTGGACATCCATTTTCTCCTCGGGGTGAGCCCTGCGTTAGAATAGCGGAGCAGCAGCCCGGAGCTGCCGCAGGGATATTCGAGGCTCCAGGAGGCCATCCGTGTCCGCCCGTGGCCCTCAGGATGTGCAGGCGTTTCTGGAACAACATCTTCCCGGAACCCTGGTGCGGATTCTGGATCAAAGCACCGCGACCGCAGTAGAAGCGGCAGCGGCGGTGGGATGCCCACTGGGGGCAATCGTCAAGTCGTTGCTGTTCATCGCGGGGGAAGATCCCCGACTGGTGCTGGTGGCCGGGGATCGAAAGGCCGATCAGCGTCTCCTGGCCGCCCTGTGGGGGATCTCCCGCAAACGCATTCGGATTGCGGACTCGGAGACCGTGTTGCGGGTGACCGGCTATGAGGTCGGCGGGGTGCCTCCCGTCGCCCATGCAATGCCCCTAAAGGTCTGGATCGATGCCTCGCTCGCCCGTTATGAAACCCTCTGGGCGGCAGCGGGCGCCCGCAACGCCCTGTTCCCCATCTCTTTTCAGGATCTGGTGCGCATCACCGGCGGCCGGGTGGCCGAATTCACCGTGGAAGCAACGCCGGGAGAGGAGGCCCGGAAACCGGAGAACTCCTGACCGGTATCCTCTTCCCCCACCTCTCCGTCGCGCGGAGAGGGAGCAGGAGGAACGCCCCGTTGGCAGATCGATCGCGCGGAGGGATCCCGACCGATGCGGATTCTGGCCATTGAAACGTCGTGCGATGAAACGGCGGCCGCAGTGGTGGAAGACGGCCGTATCCTGCTCAGCCACGTGGTGGCTTCTCAGGCCGCCTTTCACGCGAAATACGGCGGCATTTTCCCGGAGATCGCCGCCCGCATGCATGTGGAGGCGATCGTGCCGGTAACCCGGGAGGCCATGGCCCAGGCCGGCCGCTCATGGGAGGATATCGATGCGATCGCGGTGACCTACGGGCCAGGATTGCCGGGTTCCCTGGTCGTGGGGGTGAGTTTCGCCAAGGCCCTGGCCTTCGCCCGCCATAAGCCCCTGATCGCCGTCCATCACCTGGAAGGCCATCTCTACGCCCATCGCCTTCGGGTGGAAGGAAACCCCACCGAAGATCTCCCCCTTCCCTTCCTGGCGCTCATCGTCTCCGGGGGCCACACGGAGCTGATCTGGGTGCGAGATCTTCTGGATCACCGTCGGGTGGGCTGGACCATCGATGACGCTGCCGGGGAGGCCTTCGATAAAGTGGCGCGCCTCCTGGGCCTGGGATTCCCGGGCGGGCCCGCTATCGAGCGCATGGCCCAGCAAGGCGATCCACAGGCATTTCCCCTTCCGGCGCTCCCCCGGGTGGATCATCCCCTCTGGTTCAGCTTCAGCGGCCTGAAAACCGCGATCCTCCGGATCGTGGAGCGGTTCGGAGGGCAACCGCTTCCGGTGGCGGATCTGGCCGCCTCTTTCCAAGCAGCCGTTATCGAGCAGCTGGTCGTGAAAACCTTGGAGGCCCTGCGCCATTATGAAGCCCGGGCCATCCTGATCTCCGGTGGTGTCTCCGCCAACCGTCGGCTCCGGGAGGAGATGGCCTGCCGCGCCCCGGTTCCGGTTTACGCCCCACCTCCTTGGCTCTGCACCGACAACGCGGCGATGATCGGCGCGGCAGCGGCGCTGCATGCCCGGGCCGGTCACTTTGCATCCCTGGATCTCGATGTGGATCCAGATGCCAAAATCGGTTAGGAGGAGGGATCCGTTCGTTCCGTCTGCGACCTCGCGCGATCATCGCTACAAGCAGGCGGTTTTCTCCACCGCCTTTCGCGCCGGTTCCCGTCGGCCCGTGGGAGCAACCCGCCAACGACCGCTAAGAAGCTTCCGCCCCGACTTATCGCTCAGGCGGCTCCTACCGGTAGGAGAAGGGGCGTGGACCTCAACTTTGCCCCGTCGCACAGGCCCCGGGAGTTTTATAATAACCTCATAGGAATTACGCAGCGGACTTCCTCTTGAGGATTTCGAGGTGGAATGGCCACCCAAGGCGGATGTCCCGGCCTGGGGAATCCCTCAGGAACGGCATGGCCGATCCCTCCGGGGGGACTCCGCCGGGGAAGGGATCGGATTCTGAATGGGATAAGGAGACGATGGCTCCGCTGGTGGTGCTGATCGACGGGCATTCCCTGGCCTACCGGGCCTATTACGCGCTGCTCCGTCAGGGGCTTCAGACCCGCCAGGGGGAACCCACGTATGCAGTCTATGGCTTCACATCGATGCTCCTGAAGGTCTGGCGGGAGCACCGCCCGGATTATATGGCGGTAGCCTTCGACGTCGGACGGACGTTCCGCCACGAGGCCTTCGGAGAATACAAGGCGACCCGGGCGGAGCGCCCTTCGGATTTCGACACCCAGATGGCCCGGATCCATCAGATCATCGATGCGTTCGCGATCCCGAAATTGACCGCCGAGGGCTACGAAGCGGATGATGTGATCGGCACCGTGGCGCACCAGGCCCTCCAGCGCGGCATGGAGGTCCTGATCGTCACTGGCGATACCGACGCTTTCCAGCTGATCCGGCCGGGCATTCGGGTGCTCACCTCGCGCCGCCATTTCGACGACATCGTGATCTATGATGTGGAAGCGATCCGCGAGCGCTACGGCCTGGAGCCCCACCAGCTGGTGGATCTCAAGGCCCTCACGGGCGATCCGAGCGACAACATCCCCGGGGTGCGGGGGATCGGGGAGCGGACGGCCACAGAGCTGCTAAAGCGCTACGGTTCGCTGGAGAACATCTACGCGCATCTGGAGGAGATCCAGCCGGAGCGGATTCGCCGCCTGTTGGAAGCGGGGCGGGAGCAGGCGTTCCTGAGCCAGCAGCTGGTCCGGATCCGCGTGGATGTCCCCATCACGGTGGATTGGGAGGCCTGTCGGGTCGGGCGATACGATCGGGAGGCGGTGCTGGCTCTCTTCCATGAGCTGGAGTTCCGGAGCCTGATGAACCGGCTCCCCAACGGGGCGGCCTCTCCGGGAGCCACATCGGCCGCTGAGGAGGCATCGTGGCCAGCCAGCCAGCCCACCCTCTTCCCGGAGCCCATGGGGCAGGCGGTGATCCAGCCCCTCGCAGTGCCTCCGCTGCGGATCGAACATCTCCCCTGCCCGACCGCGGCAACGGTGGTCACGGATGAGAGGGGGCTGGCCGCGCTCCGGGAGGCGCTGGAACGGGCGCCCCGCTTCGCTTTCGACGTGGAGACCGACGCCTTATCGCCGATGTCCGCCGGCCTGGTTGGGCTCTCCTTCGCTGTGGAGGAAGGCCGTGGCTATTACGTCCCGGTGGGCCATCGGGATGGATCCCCCCAGCTGCCCCTCCCCCGCGTCCTGGAGGCCCTGGGGCCTGTGCTGCGGAATCCGGGGCGGCCGAAAGTCGGCCATCACGCTAAGTTCGACATGCTGGTCCTCGCCCGCCATGGAGTAGAAGTCGAGGGCCTGGCCTTTGACACAATGGTCGCCGAGTGGGTGCTGAACCCGGCCGCCTACGGCCTCAATCTCAAACATCTGGCATGGCTCCGGCTCGGCGTGGAGATGACCACCATCGAGCAGCTGATCGGGAAGGGAAAGGGCCAGCGCTCCTTCGCGGATGTGCCGGTCTCCGCGGCGGCTCCTTACGCCGCCGCCGATGCGGATCTCACCCTGCGCATCGCGCGGGTTCAGGAAGAGGAGCTGCGCCGGCAGGGATTGTGGAGCCTCTTCACGGAGATCGAGATCCCCCTCATCCCCGTCTTGGTTCGGATGGAGCAGACAGGCATCCTGATCGACGTTCCCCTCTTGCAGCAGATGTCAAAGGAGTTCGAGCGGCGGATCCAGATTTTGGCCCAGGAGATCTACCGCTGGGTGGGTTATGCGTTCAATCTGGATTCCCCCCGTCAGCTCTCGGACGCCCTGTTCGGGAAGCTCCAGCTGCCGACCGTCAACGTCCCGCGGACCGGGACGGGAATGTATTCGACCTCGAGCGAGGTGCTGGAGAGCCTGCGGGGCGCCCATCCGGTGATCGATCTCATCCTGGAATACCGGCAGCTGGCCAAGTTGAAGAGCACCTATGTGGATGCCCTGCCACGGATGATCCATCCGGCCACCGGCCGTATCCATCCCCTCTATCATCAGACCGGGACGGTGACGGGGCGGATCTCGGCGAGCGATCCCAACATCCAGAACATCCCCATTCGCACCGAGTTGGGCAAGCAGATCCGTCGAGCCTTTATCGCCCCGCCCGGTTCGGTCCTCCTGTCGGCCGATTACTCCCAGATCGAGTTGCGCATCCTAGCGCACATCACGAAAGATCCCGGGCTGATCGCGGCCTTCCAGGCGGGGGAGGACATCCACCGGGCCACGGCGGCGAAGGCCTTCGGGATCCCCATCGAGCGGGTCACCGATGAGCAGCGGAACTTCGCCAAGCGGATCAACTACGGGTTGATCTACGGGATGAGCGCCCATGGCCTGGCCCAGCAGCTGGGGATCTCCCGGCGGGAGGCGGAGCGGTTCATCCAGCAATATTTCGCCGCCTTCCCGCGGGTGAAGGCCTATATCGCAGCGATCAAAGAACAAGCGGCCCGGAAGGGATATGTGGAGACCCTGCTGGGGCGCCGTCGGTATTTCCCCGAGCTGATGCCGGCGGCCCCCGGGCAGCCGCCACGCCGGCTTCCGGAAGCGATCCGCCGCAAAGCGGAGCGGGAAGCCATCAACGCCCCCATCCAGGGCAGCGCGGCGGACATCATCAAGGTGGCGATGATCCGGATCGATCGGGCCCTCCGGGCGCAGGGGCTGCGCGCCCGGATGATCATGCAGGTCCACGACGAGCTGGTCTTCGAGATGCCGGAGGAGGAGGTGGAGGCGGTGCGCGCGCTGGTGGAAGATCACATGCGCCACGCCTATCCCCTGGCCGTGCCTCTGGAAGTGGAGATCCATATCGGGCCCCACTGGTCTTGATGGAACAGGGGTGAGCCGTTGTCCTGCAACCGAATAAAATAAAGAAGAGGTTCACGAACCAGGAAGCCCACGATAAGCGCAAGCTCTTGCGGTTCCCCCAGGGCAGGCCACTGCCGGTGGCCCTCACAGATCCCGCCGTTCGAACTGATAGGTGGCCAGAGCGAGCAGGAAGACGACGTAAACGAGGGCGTAAAGGATCATCCGGTCGCTGGGGATGGTGGCGGCGGTGAAAGGGTTTGGGCCCATGAGCCGAGCGAGGGGGCTCTGGAGTTCATACGCCGCCCGCCGCCAGAGGGCCTCGGCGGGCATGAGCAGCGAGGCCAGGATCCCCAGATCCACCACCGTGGCCTGCCCGACGAGGCTTCCCACCTGTTCCGCCCATCCCCCAATAAAGGCGACCCCATACAGGCCCAGTCCCAGCGCCCCGGTCGCCAGGGTCGAGAACCGGGTCCCGGCCCACAGGGAAAGGGAAAGGGGGATCATGGCTTCCAGCCCCAGCAGGATAAGCCCCCGAGCCCAGCCCCGGGGCGCCCATTCGGTGATCCAGGCCGTGATCCCGATCACCCCTCCCACCAGCCAGAGGACATACAGCAGCAGCCACAGCGCGTGCCCCAATCCTTTCCCAAACAGGATCTGCCAGCGGGCGATCGGTCGAGCGGCCACCGCCTGAATGACCCCGGAAGCGATCTCCCCCGCGATGGTATCGGCGGTTCCGACCACTGCCGCCATTACGATCAGGAAGTTCGCCACATATAGGGCCGCCAGCATGAAGAAACTGACGATCTCCTCCCGCATCCGGGGGTCCGGAGGGCCGAAGCGGACGAGCTCGCGGTGGACCAAAAACAGCGATAGGCCGAAGAGGGCCAGGAAGGCGGCGCCCAGCCCGAAGGCGGCCAGCACCAGCCGCCGCCGCAACGCTTCCCGAAAGGTGAGCGCCCCGATCCATCGAATCGGGGATAGGGCTTCAGCGATCCCAAGATAAAGGGCGCTCATTCTCCCCCTCCGCTTCGAGCAGCCGGATCATCGCAATGGTCGCTTCTCGGGCATCCCCGGCCGGCGAGGATAGGCAGGGGGCGTCGGTGCGATTTTCTCGAAGACCAGGAGGGCGCGTCGGGAGAGATGCGGCGGCCACGCCAGATCCCGCCGTTCCCGGAGCCGCCCGCCCAGCCGCTCCAGCGCCCCCCGGGCGACCTCGATCTCTTCTTCGATCTCCGCCCCCTTCATCGCCACCGCTGTTCCTCCGACCCGAACAAGCGGGAGCAGATATTCCAGAAGAACCGGAAGATCGGCTACGGCCCGGGCGATGGCATAGTCATAGCGCTCCCGATGCGTCAGATCCTGTCCGACTTCCTCGGCCCGCCGGGCCAGGATCCTCACCCCTTCCAACCTGAGGGCGTGAGCCACTGCCTCCAGAAAGCGGGCCTTCTTCCCCACGGATTCGATCAAGGAGACCTCGAGGGCGGGCCAGGCGAGCTTCAGAACCAGGCCGGGGAACCCAGCGCCGGTCCCTACATCTGCCAGCCGGCGCGTGGGCCACTGCCCGGGCGCGGGCGGCCATCCCGGCTCCCGGAGGACGGTCAGGGCAGTCAGGGAGTCGACGAAATGGCGAGCAGCCATGGCCCCGGGCTCCATGATGGTCGTGAGGTTGATCCGCTCGTTCCACTCCCGCACCATGCGGGCATAGCGGACCATGGCCTCCTGCGCCAGCTCTGGAAGGTCCCATCCCAGCCAGGCGAGGCCTTCTCGCAAGACCTGCCGGAAGACCTGCTCGAATTCCTCCATGGCCTTCACGATCCCACCGCCCCAGCCCGAAGCCACGCTTGGCGGATCCCTTCGAGGAGCTGGTCATCCTGATGGGGGAGCACCGTGCGCAGATCGAACCATACCGCCTCTTCCTGAACCCGGGCGATGATGGGGGGATCGGCCCGGCGCAGGGCGGCCATCATCCCTTCGGGATCCGCCGGCCGCAGCATGAGGGCGACGCTGGGCAGGGTCTCGCCGGGGAGGCTGCCGCCGCCGATCGTCGAGCGGGTGGGCCGCGCTTCCGCCAGTATCCCATCGGCGCGCAGGCGCGCCGTTAGATCCTGTGCCCGCGCTTCCAGCTCGGCCAGGGGGGCCGTGATCATCCGCCAGACCGGGATCTCCTGCGTCGCCTCCCCTTTGAGGTAATGAACGAGGGTAGCACTCAGCGCGGCCAGCGTGAGCTTATCGGGCCGCAGGGCCCGCATCAGCGGATGCCGCCGCATCCGCGTGAGAAGCTCCAGTTTCCCCACAATGATCCCGGCCTGGGGGCCGCCAAGGAGCTTGTCCCCGCTGAAGCAAACCACCGCCGCGCCGGCCTCTATGCTTTCCTGCACCATGGGCTCGTGGGCCAGGCCGAAGGCCGCCGTGTCCAGCAATGCGCCGCTTCCCAGATCGTCCATCACCGGGACGCCGTAGCGGGCTCCCAGGGCGACCAGCTCGGCCAAGGGGACTTCGGAGACAAATCCGATCATGCGAAAGTTGCTGGGATGCGCGCGGAGGATCAGGGCGATATCTTCGCCCCGCGAGAGGGGCTCTTCGTAATCCCGGAGATGGGTTCGATTGGTGGTGCCCACCTCGATCAGACGCGCCCCGCTCTGGGCCATCACCTCAGGGATCCGGAAGCCTCCGCCGATTTCGATGAGCTGGCCGCGAGAGATCAGCACGCCCCGTCCCCGGGCCAGGGCGGTGAGGGCAAGCAACACCGCAGCGGCATTGTTGTTGACTACCAGGGCGGCCTCCGCCCCGGTCAGCCGGCGCAGCAGATCCTCCACGGCCGCCTGCCGCTCCCCCCGCTCGCCGATCTCGAGATCGAATTCCAGATCGCAGTAAGCGGCCGCGGCGCGGATGGCTTCGAGGGCGGCACGGGAAAGCGGCGCGCGGCCCAGATTCGTGTGCAGGATCACGCCGGTGGCATTGATGACAGGGCGGGGGCGAGGGGTATGCCAGCGGACCAGCCGGGCAGCGGCCTGCTCCAGCAGCGCCGCCTCCGAAGGTGACGGCTCGCCCTGTTGAACCCGCGCCCGAGCGTCCATCAGGACCTCCCGCAGCGCTTCGACCACCGCGTCGTGGCCGAAAGCCGACAGGAGCGACGCCGCGCCCTCGGCCCGCAACAGGCGATCCACACTCGGCAACCCTCGACGCGGATCCATCGACGCCTCATCCAGACGCTTCGCCTCGCCAGGGATTCTATCATCAGTTTAAAAGCCCCGCCTGCGTTGGCGAATTCGTTTTCTCCCATTTATAATGAGATGGGAATGGAGGAGCCATACAGTGGACCTCCTCGCTGTGGGCGGGGGGGTATCTTCTGTATCCCGTCCGATTTCCGAGCGCAGGAACGCTCTCTGGAAGGATTTCGTCATGGAGGCTTCAAGGAGGTTCGAATTCCCATCCCTGCTTCAAACGCCGGTGTTGGTGCTGAACGCCAACTTCGAGCCTCTGAATGTCTGTTCTCTTCGTCGGGCGATCGCCCTCGTGCTCGATGGGAAAGCGGAGATCCTAGAGAACGGCCGGGGCGAAGTGCGCACCCCTTCCCGAGTTTTCCCCTGTCCTTCGGTGATCCGTCTGCGCTATGTGGTGCGGCGGCCGCCCCGCCGACTGCGTCTGACCAAGCGTGAAATCCTGAGGCGGGATCAGTATACCTGTCAATATTGTGGGCGTTCCTCCCCTCACTTAACGGTGGATCACGTGATCCCGCGCCATCGGGGCGGGAAGCATACCTGGGAGAATCTGGTGGCGGCCTGTCCGGCGTGTAATCGCCGCAAGGGAAACCGCACGCCGGCCGAAGCCCATATGACGCTGTTGCGCCAGCCCTTCGAGCCGATTCCCACCATCCGTTATCTTTTCGGTGCCTACCTGCGGGAATATTCCGAGTGGCGGCAATATCTGGAGGGATGGTGAGGAGGAGCGAAATGCCGTTCCAGGAGTTCGGGCGCTGGTTCATTCTGATCGGGCTGTTCTTCCTGGCCTTCGGCCTGCTGTTCATGCTGATGGGCCGGGTGCCGGGCCTCGGCCGCCTGCCCGGGGATATCCTGATCCAAAAGGGGAATTTTGTGTTCTTCTTCCCACTGGCCACTTCGATTCTGCTCAGCTTGCTGCTCACCCTGGTGCTGAACTTGGTGTTCCGGCTCTGGCGGTAACGGGGAAAGGGCTCACGGGAGGTTCCGGGCGAAAGGGCGTGCGGCGTTGCAGGAATATGGAGGGCAGCCGCTTTGGATGCTTCGCTACAGGGCCGGTGGAATTTCAGGCAGGATGGGAGAAGGGCCATGGGCAGCGGTGGTGCCAATCCCGGGGATGGAGGCTGTCATGGAGGCGTTCCGAATCGAGCGGGATTCCTTAGGGGAAGTGCGAGTCCCGGCCTATGCCCTCTGGGGAGCTCAGACGCAGCGGGCGATCGAGAACTTCCCGATCAGCGGGATCCGGTTCCCCCGGGATTTCCTCCGGGCCCTGGGCCTGATCAAGTATTGCGCCGCGAAGGTCAACCGGGATCTAGGCCTTCTGGATGAGCGGCGCGCGAACGCGATCATGCAGGCGGCCCGGGAGGTGATCGAAGGGAAACTGGATGATCACTTCCCGCTGGATATCTTCCAGACTGGGTCGGGCACCTCAACGAACATGAACGCAAACGAGGTGATCGCCAACCGGGCCATCCAGATCCTGGGCGGCGCGATCGGCTCCAGGGAGATCCATCCCAACGACCATGTGAACCTGGGCCAGTCCTCCAACGATGTAATCCCGGCGGCCATCCATATCTCCGCCTATCTGGCAGTGCACGAGCGTCTGCTCCCGGCCCTGCGTCATCTCCACGAAGTGCTCCTCGACAAGGCCCGCGAGTTCGACGATATCGTGAAGACCGGACGCACCCACCTGATGGATGCCATGCCGGTGCGCCTGGGCCAGGAGTTTTCCGGCTATGCCAGCCAGATTGAACATGGGATCCGCCGAATCGAGTCGGCGCTGCCGCATCTAACGGAGCTGGCCCTGGGAGGGACGGCGGTGGGCACCGGGATCAATACCCACCCGGAGTTCGGCCGACGGATCGCGGCGGCCTTAAGCGAGGAGACCGGGTTGCCCTTCCGGGAGGCGGAGAATCACTTCGAAGCCCAGGCAGCCCAGGACGCGGCGGTGGAGCTGAGCGGCCAGCTGAAGACCGTGGCCGTCTCGCTGTATAAGATCGCCAACGATCTGCGCTGGATGAACTCCGGCCCGCAGGCCGGCCTGGCGGAGATCCGGCTTCCCGCTTTGCAGCCCGGGTCCTCCATTATGCCGGGCAAGATCAACCCGGTGATCCCTGAGGCGGTGATGATGGTCTGCATGCAGGTGATAGGCAACGACGTGGTGATCAACATGGCCGGCGCCTCGGGAAGCTTCGAGCTGAACGTCGCACTGCCGGTGATCGCCCATAACCTCCTCCAGTCCATCCATATCCTGGCGAGCGCAGCGACCGTCCTGGCCGATAAGTGTGTCTGCGGCATCGTTCCCAACCGCGAGCACATGGAGACGCTGGTCCACAAGAACGCGATCCTAGCCACCGCCCTCACACCTTACATCGGCTATGACCGGGCCGCGGAGGTGGTGAAGAAGGCCATGGCCGAGAACCGGACCATCCGCGAGGTGGTCCTGGAGATGGGCCTTCTGCCCGCGGAGAAACTGGATGAGGTCCTGGATGTGCGGAAAATGACGGAAGGCGGCTTCGTGGCCGGGATGTCCGGGGGTGGATAGCGCTTGGATAGGGGAAAGCTTTCGCGGATGATGCCGGAGGGCCTCCTCCTTTCCACCCCGGCGAGCATGAGCGGACATCCAGATCGGAAAGGGGGAAAGAGGGCCAGCGTTCTGGATTGGGGGCTGTCGAAGGCGGCCCCCAATCCTGTTCCATGCCCCACGGCCCGAGGGGCCGTGGGGAGGGGAAGTGGTCGCTTGCCTTCCCGATCAGTGTTCCATCGTGGGGATCTTGTCCTCAGGAGGAAGCTCATCGATGGGGGAGCGTGGTTTACGAGTGATCCGGGAATTCCAGAGCTATTACGATGATCTGAATGGCGTGCGGCGGGCAATCGTCCGTCGGATCCCTGTCGCCCCCGGCCAGCGATGGTTAGACATCGGAACGGGGGACGGATGGTTCGCGCTGGAGATAGAGCGGGTGCTGTCCCCACGGGTGGTGATCGGGATCGACCTGGCAAGGTGTGAGGTCGAGCTGGCCCGTCAGCATGCGTGGGATTCCCACTCCCGGCTCAGCGCCTTTGTCCAGATGGACGCATATCGTCTGGGGTTTCCAAGCGAAACCTTCGATGGCGTAGGGACCTTCCTGGCTCTCCAGGATATCTGTCTGGATCTGCTGAGCATGCGCCGCTTGTTTGGGGAGATCAACCGGGTGCTGCGGCCGGGCGGATGGTTTGCCCTGGCAACCACCACGCCGGAGGATGCGGAGACCCCCTCTCAGAAGCTGGCCCTGGAGATCTATCAATACATCCGGGCTGGCTTTTTCACCAAGGCGGAGATCCAGGAAGCCCTGGAGCGCGTGGGGTTTGAGGTGGAGCATCTGGAATTTTATCCCACAGGGGTGAATCTGGAGCCGGAGGAGGCGAAGGCGTTCATCCAGTTTGAATGCGACTGGTTGGAACGGGCCTATGGATGGCGCAACAAGCCCGACTGGCAGGCGGTTTGGGCCCGTTTTGAGCCGCGCATCCGGGCACTGGGGGGGCTGGAAGTGGATGCCAAGGTGACCTTCTTCCTGGCCCGTAAAGTGCGGATGGTGAATCCGGTTCCTGAGCGCCTTATGGAGCTCTCCCGGGAGGTCCGTGCGTGAAGAGCGGTTCCGTTCCTGTGCGCCGGGTGGCGATGATCAGCGTTCATACATGCCCTCTGGCCACCCTGGGGGGCAAAGACACGGGGGGGATGAACGTTTACGTCCGCGAATTGACTCGGGAGCTGACCCGCCGGGGCATCGCGGTGGACGTCTTCACCCGATCCCAGAATCCTCATCTCCCCCATATCGTTCATGAGTTGGGGCCCGGAGGACGCGTGATCCATGTTCCGGCCGGCCCCGAAGCTCCGATCGACAAGCATCAGATCCTCCCCTATCTGCCGGAATTCATTGAATGGGTTCGGCGTTTCGCAGAGCGAGAGGGCCTGGTCTACGATGTGATCCACAGCCATTACTGGCTCTCGGGCCTGGGGGCGCTGGCCCTGCGACCGATATGGCGGGCCCCCGTGATCCAGATGTTTCACACGCTGGGGAAGATGAAGAACCGGGTCGCCCGGCGAGCGGAGGAGCAGGAACCTTCCGCGCGCCTGGAGGCCGAGAGGCGGCTGGTTCGCGAGGCGGATCACCTGGTGGCGGCCACACCGCTGGAGAAAGCCCAGCTCTCGTGGCTATACGGCGCCACTCCTTCCCATATCACGGTCATCCCTCCGGGGGTGGACGTTCAGCGGTTCCGCCCCATCCCCAAGATGGAGGCCCGACGGATCCTGGGATTCCCCCCGGAGCGGCGTTATGTGTTGTTCGTCGGACGGATCGAGCCTCTGAAAGGCCTGGAAACCTTGATGCGGGCGGTCGCCATCCTGGCTCAGGATTGCCCAACTTGGACCCGGGATTTTGCGGTGGTGGTAATCGGAGGCGATCCAGATACGACGGTGGATGCGGAGATGCAACGCCTGCAGCAGCTCCGGGAGGAGCTGGGGATCACGGATCTGATCGCCTTTCTGGGGGCCAAAGCTCAGGAGACGCTCCCCTACTACTATAACGCTGCCGATGTGGTGGTCATGCCCTCAGATTACGAATCCTTCGGGCTGGTGGCGCTGGAAGCCATGGCCTGTGGCACGCCAGTCATCGCTTCCGATGTGGGAGGGCTACTGTATCTGGTCCGCGATGGGGAGACCGGCCTGCGGGTGCCCCGACGACAGCCGATCGCTCTCGCACGGGCACTGGATCGGCTCCTGCGGGATGAAACGCTGCGGCAACGGTTGGGGGAGAACGCCCGCCGCTGGGCGCAGGGGTTCGCCTGGCCGATCATTACGGATCGCGTTCTGAATCTCTACGATGAAGTCCTGAAAGCTTATCGGAGCCGCGTCAGGCATCTGGTCTGTTATGGACGCTGGAGCGCGAGGTTGTGAAAATGCTTGAGCGCCATTGATTTTCCCCATCTCGATCTCCATGCGTCGGAGGAAGAGGGATGAATCGGGTCGTGCCCCCTGAGGTTCATTGGTTCTATGCGGAAAAGCGCCCCAGCGCAGGGGCGATCGCGGAGCAGCTCCGCCAAAGCCTTTGGTTTGTGCGTCTGCAGGAGGCATGGATATCTCCGGAGGATCCCACCCGGAAAGACCCGCCCTTTCGCTATCGAGGCTACTGGCGGGAGCGGACCTTTGAGATCGAGTTCGAGCCTCGGCGCTATGTGATCCTCCGGGCGGCGGAGGATCTCCCCCCCGTTGTCGAAGCATTGCAACGTTCTCTGGGGGCGGGGCCGGCTTTCTTTTATATGGACGAGGAAAATCGTGTGGTCTATGAATGGCGCTGGGGAGATCGGGAAGCTCGATGGCGGGAGCTCCAGGGGATCCCCCGTTATCAGCGATTGCGCCGTCTGGACCGTCGGGGTTCATAGGCGTGGGAAACGAAGATCTTCGGGGGCAGGAGCTGGGTTGGCGCCAGAGGCGCCCATTCATTTCCCCATGGGCTTGGGGGCTGGGGCGGCCGCCCCAGCCCCGATGACTTCGAAAACCGGAGGCCTTCAGCCATGGGCCCCTGATCGTTATGCCAGACGCCCGGTGAGGATGGCCAGCTTAACCTCCTCGATCGCCCGGGTGATGTTAATCCCCCGCGGGCATGCCTCCACGCAATTGAAGATGGTGCGGCAACGCCAGACCCCGAACCATTCATTAAGGATCCGCAACCGTTCCGCGGCCCCCTGATCCCGGCTGTCGAAGATGAAGCGGTGGGCCTGAACGATAGCCGCCGGCCCGATGTATTCGCCGTTGGCCCAGAAGGAGGGGCAGGATGTAGTGCACGCCGCGCAGAGGATGCATTTGGTGGTATCGTCGTAGCGCTCCCGCTCCTCTGGTGTCTGAAGGCGCTCCCGCTCGGGGGGCGGATCGTTATTGATTAAATAGGGCAGGATCCTCCGATATTTCGCGAAGAAAGGCTCCATATCCACCACCAGGTCCTTGATCACGGGAAGCCCTGGGAGGGGCTGAACGGTGATCATCCCCCTTCCTTCCTCCATGGCCTCGCGGACCAAGATCTTGCATGCCAGGCGGTTGCGTCCGTTGATGCGCATCGCGTCGGAGCCGCAGATGCCATGGGCGCAGGAGCGACGGAGAGTGAGGGTGCCATCGATATACCACTTGACGTAGTGGAGGGCGTCCAACACCCGATCCACCGGCTCGGCCTCGACTTCGTATTCCCCCCACCATGGCTTGTGGTCCTTTTCCGGGTTGAACCGCTGGATGCGCAATCGCACTTTCATAGCGTGTCCTCCGATGCGGGCTGAGCTCGAGCGGATGTCATGGGCATAGGGGCTGTTCTCCCCGCTTTCGCTGCACGAACTCCCCGATCCATCCGGCATGTTTCACGCACCGCGGAGCGATTTTCCGATCACCGTATTGAGCCGGATAACCCTCTCTCCAGCATCGAGCAGGCAGCCTGCAGATCCCGCAACCCCTAGGCCAGCCCCGCTCTGAGGGCGGGAGGGCATTAATACTTCCGCTCCTTCGGCGGCCATTTGGTGATGACCACAGGCTTGTAAGTGAAAGTCACCCGACCATCCTGGCGCCAGATCAGGGTGTGCTTGAGCCAGTTCTCGTCGTCCCGCTTCGGATAGTCCTCCCGATAGTGGGCACCCCGGCTCTCCGTGCGGTTCAGGGCGCTGAAGGCCGTCGCCTCCGCTACATCCAGCAGGAAGCCCAGTTCGATGGCCTCCAGCAGATCGGTGTTGAAGCGGTAGCCCTTGTCGTCAATGCGGATGTGGCGGTAGCGCTCCTGCAGCTCTCGGATCTTTTCGATGGCCGTCTCCAGGCCGCTGGCCTCGCGAAACACGCTCACATAGGTCTGCATGGTCTCCTGCAGCTCGTTCCGAAGGAGCGGGACGCGCTCCTCGCCGGTCCCGTTGCGGATGCGCTCCACCATCTCCATCGTAAAGGCCTCCGGCTCCGGCGGGAGCGGAGCGAGATCCGCCTGCTGACAGTATTCCGCCATGTGGCGGCCCGCCCGCCGGCCGAAGACTACCAGGTCCACCAGGGAGTTGGTCCCCAGGCGATTGGCCCCATGCACCGACACGCAGGCACACTCGCCGGCAGCGTAGAGGCCAGGGACCGGAGTGTTGCGCTCGTCGCAGATCACCCGCCCGTGCACGTCCGTAGGGATTCCGCCCATGGCGTAGTGGGCGGTGGGTTGGATGGGCACCGGCTCCCGCATGGGGTCAATCCCCAGGTAGACGCGGACGAACTCGATGATGTCCGGGAGCTTGTGCTCCAAGTATTCCGCCGTAACCTCCCGGCCACCTGGTGCGCTCCGGTAGCGGTTGATGATCTCCGGCCGCATATCCAGGTAGACGTAGTCCTTCCCGCCGATGCCGCGGCCCTCCCGGATCTCCATGTAAATGGCCCGGGAGATCACATCCCGGCTGGCCAGGTCTTTCAGCGTGGGGGCGTAGCGCTCCATGAAGCGTTCCCCTTTATCGTTGATGAGCACCGCCCCTTCGCCCCGGGCCGCCTCGCTGAGCAGAATCCCCAGCTTGTAGATGCCGGTCGGGTGGAACTGAAAGAACTCCATGTCCTCCAGGGGAAGCCCCCGTCGCCACACGATGGCCATGCCATCACCGGTGAGGGAGTGGGCGTTCGAGGTGACCTTGTAGATCCGCCCGGCGCCGCCCGTGGCGAAAAGCACCGCCTTGCTGTGGAAGACGTGGATGTCCCCGGTGGCGATCTCAATGGCCACTACCCCCCGGACCACCCCGTTCTCCAGGATCAGGTCGGTGACGAAGAACTCGTCGAAGAAGCTGACATTGTGCTTGATGCACTGCTGGTAGAGGGTCTGAAGGATCATGTGGCCGGTGCGGTCAGCGGAGTGGCAGGCCCGCATGACCGGCGCCTCGCCGAAGTTGCGGGTGTGCCCGCCGAACCGGCGCTGGGCGATCTTGCCATCGGGGGTGCGATCGAAAGGCAGGCCCATATGCTCGAGTTCGATGATCGCCTCAATGGACTCATAGGCCAGGATCTCGGCGGCGTCCTGATCCACCAGCCAGTCCCCGCCTTTCACCGTGTCATAGGCATACCATTCCGGCCGGTCCTCCTCCATGTTCCCCAGGGGCGCGGCGATGCCCCCCTGGGCCGTCCCGGTGTGGGAACGGGTGGGATAAAGTTTGCTGAGGACGGCAGTTTTCACCCGCTTCGAGGCGTAGAGGGCAGCCATGAGGCCGGCGCCCCCTGCGCCCACCACCACCGCATCGAACTGATGCCGATGGACATTCATCATAGGACTCCTCCCAATCCTTGCAGGCTGTACGGAAAGCCTCTGCTCCCGGATTCTGATGGTCCCTCCAGGATATCGGGAAGAACCATCCGAATCCATAGTTTCTATCGAACAAGGCGACGGCCCGAACCCTATACCAGCAGCATCCGCATGGGCTGGAGGGTTCGGGTGAAGGGATTCAACACCAGCCCCAGGATCTCCAGGGTCACAACCCCCAGAACCGCCTCATCGCCTGGTTCACCCAGGATTACCGGAGTATGGCCCTCCCCCTGGGGAAGGGCAATGTGGCATTCGGAGATGTGGCGCTGAATCGTGGTGCCATCGGCCAGGACAAACGTGGCAGACCGCTTGGGTTTCAGTTCGATGGCCTGCCAGATCTCATAGGGAAGCAGGGTGTAGGTCGCTCCGCTGTCGACGAGAAAGCGAACGACCGCCTGTTTCCCAGTTGGGCCCGTCACCGTACCTTCAATGTAGGTCAATCCCATAAGCCCAGCCCCCTTATCCAGGCGGAGGGCATCCCGCGGGCAGCGCGGCGACCCGCACGCCACCGATCAGCGCGATGGTCCCAATCAGGAGGACCAGAGCCCCCCCAATGAAGGCAGCCCGCTTCAGCGCCTGATTCCAGCCCCGGTGGTGTACATAGTCATCGATCACATAACGTAGGCCGTTCAGGCCGTGAATGTAGGCCAAGAACAGCAGGAATGCATCATACACGCGCCACCAAAAGAGCACGTTCCACCGGTAATACACGAAGCAGGCATTGATGTCATGCACATTGTTGATGATGTGCATGATCGCCAGATGGCCGAAGGCCAGAGGGATCAGCAGCACGCCCGAAACCCGCATGAAAGCCCAGAGCCAGACCTCCAGGCGGGGACGGATGGCGGGCACGGTGCGTGGAGTGGCTTTCGGAATGGCTGCCATGGTTCACCTCCCCAGGATGCCCTTCTGAAGGATTGTGTTGCCCATAATGACGAATGCGGGAATATAGAGGGCAAAGAAAGCGATGACCGTCCCCAGGATCAGACGGGCCTGGATCTCCGCCGCCCACAGGTGGGGACGGAAATCGCTGATGGCGATGCGCAGCCCGTTGAGACCATGCCAGAGCACGCAGCCCACCAGGATCAGCTCGCCAAGGCCAAAGAGAGGATGCCGATACAGGGCGAGGGCATGCTCATACCAGGTCGGAGCAAAGTAGACCAGGGAAGTGTCCAGAATGTGGAGGGTGAGGAAGAGAAGGGTCCCCAGCCCCGCCAGCCGGTTGACCACCCAGGCCCACTGGTGCATCCGACCGCGATATCGGGGGATCTCCTGGAGCACCACCCGCAACCCAGCCCCGGGGGTCCAGGCCCATTCCAGGGCCCGCCATCGCTTCCGCGCCTCCTCCGGGCGGATCATCTCTGAACCGATCATGGCCGGCTCCTTTGGGAAGGTTTTCAATTGAATTATAAGATCAACGTGTGGAGTCGCTCCCCATCGGAGAATGGGCAGGATTCCTGACCGTTCGGATCAATCCCTGGGCATTCAGTCGGGAGAGACGCGGCGCGCCTCCAGGGCCTCGCGAACCAGCTCGTTCACCCGCTGGGGATCCGCCTGACCACGCGTTGCGCGCATGACCTGTCCAACGAACCATTTGAGCACACCTTCCTTCCCCCGCAGGTAGCTCTCCACCTCTTTAGGGTTTGCCTCGATCACCTGACGAACGATCTCCCGAAGGGCCTCCACATCCCGGATCTGGGCCAGCCCCCTGGCCTCCACAATGCGACGGGGGGCCTCTCCGGTCTCAAAGGCCTCTCGCAAAACCAGTTTGCCGGTGTTCATATTGATATCCCCCCGCTGGACCATGCGGATCAGTTCCACCAGGGACTCCGGGGGCACTGGCACGTCCTGGATCTCCCGATTGGCTTCATTCATGAGCCGAAACAGCTCCCCGGTGATCCAAGCAGCCAGGGTTCGGGGCTCCACCGCCGGCTCCCCTTGGCGGGCCAGCATCACGGCGTGTTCGAAATAATCGGCGACCCGATGATCTTCCGTCAGCAAGGCGGCTTCATAGCGGGTGAGGCCGTAAGCCTGCTCGAAGCGGGCCCGCCGGGCCCGGGGCAGCTCCGGCAGCATGGCGCGGATCTCCTCCACCCACTCCCGGGAGATCACCAGGGGCGGGATGTCTGGATCCGGGAAATAGCGATAATCGTGAGCGTGCTCTTTCCCCCGTTGGGGAACGGTGACTCCTCGCGCCTCATCCCAGCCCATCGTCTCCTGTTCCACCTGGCCGCCGGAGCGGACGATCTCGATCTGCCGTCGGATCTCGTATTCCACGGCCCGCACCAAGGCCCGGAAGCTGTTCAGGTTCTTGATCTCGGTCCGGGTGCCCAAGTGGGCCTCCCCTTTCGGGCGCACCGAGACGTTCGCCTCGAAGCGGATCACGCCCTTTTCCATATCTCCCGAGTTCACCCCGAGGTAGCGGAGCAGCGTGCGCAGGGCGATGGCGAAGGCTTTCACTTCCTCCACGGAATGCATATCCGGTTCGGTGACGATCTCCATCAGAGGAACTCCGGCGCGGTTGAAGTCGACCAGCGTGGCCCCGCCGACGTGGATCAGCTTTCCGGTGTCCTCTTCGATGTGAACGCGGCGGATGCGCACCCGCCGGGGCCCATCCGGTGTATCGATCTCCAGATAGCCGTTCCGGCACAGGGGATAGTCATACATGGAACGTTGGTATTCGGAAGGCAGATCTGGGTAGAAGTAATTCTTCCGATAAAAGAGGCTATATTCCGCGATCTCGCAATTCAGGGCCAGGCCCGTGAGGATCGTCCATTCGATCGCCCGTCGGTTGGGGACAGGGAGCGTCCCGGGCATCCCGGCGCACACCGGGCACACGTAACGGTTGGGCTCGGCCGTGGTGCTATCCACAACCGGGCATGCGCAGAACATCTTGGATCGCGTCTGGAGCTCGGCATGGATCTCCAAGCCGATAACCGGCTCGAATTCCACGGGGCACCTCCTGAATCGGGAAGATGGTGAGGGACGCGCCGCTCAAACCGAAGAAGAAAGGCGAGATCCCCCCTCCCTGGGGCCTCTTAGGCCGCGAGGCGGGAGGGAAATTGCCCTCCACAGAAACCCCTGCGCCATCCCCACAAAAATTATAGAATGGAAGGACCCAGGATGTTTAGCTAAAATAAATAAAAATCGAGAAGGCGCAGAGTTGTGGGATGGGTGGGGGTTCTGGAAGGTGGATGCTTTTGGTTTTGGGCGTACTCCTGGCGGCCTGCGCTCCTCCCCCTGGCTTCCAGCTCCCGGACGATCCTCTGGCTCGCATCCTGGGCAGGCGGGTTGGGCGAGTGATCATTGTAGGGAGCGATGGGAACCTGTATCTGACGGATCAAAGCGGCTTGCGGCAACATGCGCTCACGGAAGATGCCGGCCCAACAGCCCAGGGCCGTCGCGTGTATCGGCTCCCCGCCTGGTCCCCCGATGGGCGTCGCCTGGCGGTTTTCGAGGTCTTCAGCGGAGCGGTCACGAGGATGCGGGTGATCCGCATTGACCTCTTCCCCGGGCGCTCCCCGATCCGCTCGGTATGGGGGGAATGGGAGGGCGAAGAGCCCGCTATGCTGAGCTGGCTGGATCCCCAATCCCTGGTGGTCCTGAGTCGGAAGGACGCGCGTTCCACGGTTTACGCGCTGTGGCTTTTAGACCCGGAGGGAGGGCATAAAACCCTGCTGGCGCAGGGCAGCCCGCTTTTCTTCAGCTGGAACGCCGCCCGGAGGACGCTGGCCTGGCACCGGGAAGGGCGATATCTGGAGCTTCGCAGGCTGGATGAGGGGGAAGCACGACAGCGATCGGATCACACCGCCGCTTTCAACGCGCCAGCCTGGTCGCCCGATGGCCGGTGGCTGGTCTGGGCAGAACAGGAAGGATCCGCCAGCGCGCTTCGACTGGAGGAGACCGATGATCGGGCGACCCGCACCATCCTGACTTTCACCGGAGGGATCGCCTTCGCATGGTCCCCAGCCAGCCGTTACCTGGCTCTGATCACCGACCCCACCACGACCCTACCGCGCATCGGCCCGCTGGAACTGTATGATGCGGAGACGAATACGCTAACCCGTCTGGATGAACAATCCAACCTGGCGTTGTTCTGGTCGCATGATGGCCGGAAGCTGGCGGCTTTTCGCTTATTGGAGATGGATCCGGCTTCCGGCCAGGTTCTGCTTCAGGCCCGGATTTATGACCTGCCCGGGAAGAAAGGAAGGGATCTGGCGGCCTTCATCCCCACCCCTTCCTTCCTGGAAGTCCTGGCCCTGTTCGACGTATTCCAGCCATCGGCCTCATTGTGGTCCCCCGACGATCGTTTCCTGCTGATCTCGGCGATGGAACCGGAGGGGAAGGCCGGGATCTATGCGCTGCACGTCTCGGGCTGGTTGGAGCCTCGCCGGCTGGGGGATGGGGTGCTTGCCTTTTGGTCTCCGCGTTAACGCACCAACCGTAAAGGAGGGGAGCGCTTGGCCCTCAGCTTGGAGAGCCAGGGCGAACCCCGGCGATGGAGGCCTCAATGAGAGGGAGAAGCAGGGGCAGGGGTGGGGACAGGGAGGAGCGGGCTGGCGCGGGCGGCCTCGATGATGGCGATCACCTCATTCCCCGACAGATCGTGGCGCTCCAGCAGGGCCTGGGCAACCGCTTCCACCTCGCCGGCGTGCTCCCGCAGCAACCGTTCCACTTTCTCCTCGCACTCCGCCCAGAAGCGCTCGATGATCTCCTGGTAGCGCTCAGGCTCATCGGGCCGCATGGGGTGAAAGCCGAAATACCCCAGGTCCAGCAGCGTCAGGATCCGCTGGCGGACATGCTGGAAATCCGCTCCCGCGCCCGTCCAGTATTCCCCCATAAAGATCTTCGTCGCCACGTGACCGGCGAGGGAGACCATGATCTCTGCCACCAAGCGTCGCAGGGGCACAGTGTAGAGCTCCTGCTTGGGGGCGCTGTGGACGTATCCCAGGGCGCCGGGCATGTTGGTGCGGCGGATCAGCGAGGCGCGGATGATCCGCTCGTCCGGTAGCAAGTAATACTGGGCCACGGCGTGGCCAGCCTCGTGATAGGCTACCTGACGGCGCTGGAGAGGATCCATCTCGGCGATGGGGTTCTCCAGGCCCATGGCTTGCTCCTGGAGGGCCAGCTCGATATCCCGCTGGGTGATATAATCCCGCCCGTTGAACAGGGCGATGCGCACGGCGTCCTTCGTGATGGCGGCCATGATCTTAGCCGGCGTCGCCCACGCGGTATCGGCCACCAGGGATTCGATATCGATGTTCGGATCGTGCTTGACTTTAGAAAGATAGCCCTTGATGATCTCCCGACGCCCTGCTCGATCCGGAAGATCCACGTAAATGATGCGATCAAAGCGCCCTGGCCGCACCAGGGCCGGATCCAGGGCATCGGGGCGGTTGGTCGCGCCCATGAACAGCACATGCCAGCTGCGGGGCGGGGGGCGTTTCCCCAGAAGCCGATAGATCCGCCCCTTGAGGCGCTCCCAGCGGGTGAGCTGGGTGATGCCATCCATCTCATACAGGAGACGAGTCAGGGCTCCGGTGCCCCCCCAGCCGAACCAGCCCAGCGGGCCCGCGCGCTCGCCGCCCAGCACGCCGCCTCGGCTGGCGCCCACCGCGTCGATCTCATCGATGTAGGCGATACAGGCCCCGTATTCCCGAGCGAGCTTGCGGGCTTTTCCAACGAACCACATCATCTTGAGGACATCCACCCCCCAGAACATCGAACGGAAGCTCGACCCCTCAATGGAGATGAAGGGGATGCCCGCCTCGCCGGCGATGGCCTTGGCCAACATGGTTTTCCCAGTCCCTGGCGGCCCGGCCAGCAGGATGCCGTTAATGAACTGGCCGCCCATTTTCACGAACTGTTCCCGGTTGGAGAGCAGATCGATCCACTGGCGGACTAGGCGCACCAGATTCTCTTGGCCCCAGTAATCCGCCAGCGTGACCTGTTTGGGGTCGCCGGGTTTGATCACCTCCACCCGGCTGCGAGACATAAACCAGAAGATGGCTACGAACTGGATGATGACGAAGGTGATGGCGAAGAGGAGCTGGAGAGCGAAGCGCAGCAGCAGGATCAGCGCGTTCAGGACGACCGGTTCGATATAGGCCCAGTAGCCCAGCCCCCCCAGGCCGGCGATCAGAACCCCCCGACGCCACCAGCTGTGCCAGCCCCGGGCCCAGATCCGCCGCACACGCCATCGCAGGGACCGCTGGGAGCTGCCCATAACTGCCTCCGTTCGGCTTTTCCATCACGGGCGATCCATGGAAAGCGAAGGGGCTCGGTCAGAGGGCTGTTTCAAGGGGGGTCAGGTGGGATTGGCCCCGCGTGGATCGCCCGGGCGACGACCTCACTTCGATATAAAGTTTAACACTAAGTTTAACACATTGAACACAGGCGGGCCTCCAGAGCCCGCTCACTCGCGCATGGAGAACTCCATGCGATGGATCCGCACACTCTGGACGAGGCCGATGCCCAGGCACAGGGAGAGGAGGGCACTTCCCCCGTAACTGATAAAGGGCAGGGGCAGGCCGGCTACCGGCATCAGTCCTACGTTCATCCCGATATTGACTATGGCCTGGAAGGCGATCCAGGTGCCTACCCCTACGGCGATCAACCGGCCATAGGTGTCTTCGGCCCTCCAGGCGATCCGGAAAATCCGCCCGAGGATCCAGAGGTAAAGGGTCAGAACGCTCAACGCCCCCACCAGGCCGAACTCTCCGGCCAGGACAGCGAAGATGAAGTCCGTGTGGCGTACCCGAAGGAACCCCCATACATTCTGCGGGCTCTGCCCCCATCCGGCCCCCCACAGGCCTCCGCTGCCGATGGTGATCAGCGCCTGCGTGAGATTATAGGACGTGTTGGGATCGGGCTGGAGGCCCAAGAAATGCAGGAGGCGTCCGCGCATATAAGGCAGCATGATCGTCCAGGCCCCGAGGACCAGAGGGATGCTCATCAGGCCGACGGCGAAAAGATGGCGAAGGCGGATCCCCCAAGCGAAGAGCATGCCGGTGCCGATGGCCAGGATCACCACCGCTGTGCTCAAATTGGGTTGCAGGAAGATCAACACGGCTGGCAGGAGAAAATAGATGAAGGCCAGTAACACCGTGCGGAAGGCATCGAGTTTCTCCTCCCGATCGGCCAGGAAGCGGCCCAGGCTGAGGACCAGGAGGGGCTTCACCAGCTCCGCAGGCTGGATGTTGAAGGAGGCGATCTCCAGCCAGCGGCGGACCGGGGCGATCTGGCTGCGGCCGGCGAGGAGGGCCAGCATCAGCAGGATCAGGATGGCTACGTAGAGGAGGCGCTGAAAGGCCCCCCAGATCCGGTAGTTCACAGAGGAGGTTAGGAAGATCAGCGCGAGCCCGATCAGGCCGTAGAGGGCCTGCCGACGGGGCGCATCCGCCAGGTCCGGCGAGCGCAGCACCGCGCTGGCGATCGTGATGACGCCAAGGCTCATGAGCGCCATCACCCCAAGCAGCAACCCGCCGTCGAAACGGCGCCATTCCGTCAGCAGTCCCTGGAGCCGCCGGATCATGATCGGCTATGCCGGTTCCCGAGGGGGATATCCGCCACCAGCCGGCATTCCCGCGCGTCCTGGGTGACCGTGACCCGCACCTCTTCGGCGATGATGGGGACATGGCGGGAGAGGGCGGCGATGATCTCATCCTTGATGACTTCCAGCAACCCGGGGGAGAGGTCGCTGCGGTCATGCACCAGGATGACCTGAAGACGCTGTTTCGCGGTCTCGCGGGGCGAGGGCTGCCCCCGCCATCGATCCAGCCAGCTCATCGGCCACCTCCGCTGCGAACCAGCCGGCGCAACCAGCTCATAATCCCGTGGCCGTCCTCCGAGAGGAAAAGGGGGACGGCCTCGCCCATCAGACGCCGGGCGATGGCCCGGAACGCCTGCCCTGCCGGCGATCGCTCCTCCAGCACGACCGGGGTGCCCCGGTTGGTCGCCACAATCACCAGCTCATCCTCCGGGATCACCCCCAGCAGCTCAATCGCCAGGATCTCCAGCACGTCGGCGGTGTCCAGCATGTCACCCCGACGGACCATGTCCGGCTTCAGGCGGTTGACGATCAATTTGGGGGTAGGCTTCCCCATCGCCTCCACCAGACCGACGACCCGATCCGCATCGCGAACGGCTGCAACCTCCGGGTTGGTGACCAGGAGGATGAGATCGGCGGGGGCCAGGGCGGTTCGGAATCCTTCCTCAATGCCCGCTGCGGAATCGATGAGGATGTAGTCGAACTCCGGGCGCAGCTCCTCGCAGATGCGGACCATATCCTCGGGCCTCACGGCGGATTTGTCGCGGCTCTGGGCGGCCGGCATCAGGTAAAGGTCAGGGGCCCGTTTGTCGCGGATGAGGGCCTGGCGGGTGCGGCAACGGCCTTCCACGACATGCACGATATCGTAGACAATCCGGTTCTCCAGGCCTAGGACCACATCCAGATTTCTCAAGCCGATGTCTGCATCAATGCACACCACCTTCTTCCCGGCCATGGCCAGGGCCATCCCTACGTTGGCCGTCACCGTGGTTTTGCCCACCCCACCTTTGCCGGAGGTCACCGTAATCACCTGTGCGCCCATCTCGATCCTCCTTTTGCGGAAAAACCCGGAGACATGCCCTCACAGGATGCGCTTCCCCGGGAAGCTACACCGATCGTTCGCCCAGGAAACGCCCCAGCCATTGCTCCCATCGAGAGAGAGGACGCCATGGCTCGACGACGATCTGCCCGTTCTGGACCCTAGCCTGTTCGGGGATCGGCCGGCGATGCTCTTCTGGGGAGCGCGCGATGTAACGCCCAATGCGGAGCTGGAGGGGGCGGAGTTCCAGGGCGTAAACGACTGCTCCATCATCCCCTTCACAGCCCGCATGGGCAGTGCCCAGTAAACGCCCCCACACGATGATATCGCCCGTGGCGGCGATCTCCGCCCCGGGGTGAATGTCTCCGATCACACAGAGATGACCTTCCACCTGCAGGTAATGGCCCGCCCGCAGGGTTCGATGGATCAACCAGGCGGGCTCCAGGGGAAGTTCTCGGGTTTCAGGGGCCCGCTCCAGCGCCGGGGATGATTGCAATGGCAGGCCTAATCGTCGCACCAGCGCCTGGGTCACCGGATGATCGGTCAACACCCCGGTGAGGGTGAGGCCGAATCGGTTCAGGAGGGCCAGCAAGTTCAATAGATCAGCCTCCTCCAGCATCCGATCCCCCAGGACAACGACGGCTCGGCCGCCAGCGAAGAAACCTGGGTTCGCAGCCAGACGGACTTCTAAAGCACTCAGCATCTCCGGCCAAGGCTCCGGGCCGAAAGAGAACCATAACGCATCCCCGATCCCTTTGATCGCCACCGGCTCTCTGGACATCACGGATCCATCGCCACAGGTGGTAGGACTTCCCCGCTGGGGCTCAGATCGGGAAGACTGGCCTCCCAGCCTCCTGATGGCACGAGGAACCCGGGGAAGAGGAAGGGACAAGCCTTCCCTCACGCGCCCAACCTGATGGAAAGCCCAGTTGAGTTATATTGCAAACGAATTGAAAAGGCAAGCCTTCGTAGGGAACAGCAAATGCACAGATTGGATTCCAGTGAGAGATATGTCGCGAGCCATGTTTGGAGGAGTCCGAGGAGGTCGACATGAGGCTCTCCTTGCGGTAGAGGCCTAGGTAGACTTTACCAGCGATGGCCCTTCCCGCATTCCTCTGGGCCAGTGGGAGTGGCCGATAGGGTCTTCCGGATGCCCGTTCCATTGCGCCAGGTATGGTTATAATGAAAAAGGCGGCCCCTTCGGTGTCCATCCTCCTCGGGAGAGAAAGGCAATGCGCAGCGTGATCGCCCAGCGTGTCGCTTCCATCCCACCTTCCGGGATCCGCCGCTTCTTCGATATCGCGGCGACGATGAAGGATGTCATCAGCCTGAGCATCGGTGAGCCCGATTTCGTCACCCCCGAGCCGATCCTCCGGGCCGGCGTGGAATCGCTGTTACGGGGGGAGACCCATTACACCAGCAATTCCGGGCTGCTGGAACTGCGAGAAGCCCTGGCGGAGCATCTCTATCGCCTCTACGGCGTCTCTTACGATCCGGAGTCGGAGCTCCTGATCACCGTAGGGGTATCCGAGGCCCTCTACCTTGCCGTCAATGCCATCCTGGATCCGGGAGATGAAGTGATCATCCCCCAGCCTTGCTTTGTCTCTTATGCGCCGGAGGTCATCCTGGCTGGCGGCGTGCCCATCCCTTTCGCCACGCGGGTTGAAGAGGATTTTCAGGTCAATCCGGTCGACATTGAAACGCGCATTACGCCGCGCACCAAGGCGATCCTGATCGGCTATCCCAACAACCCAACCGGGGCGGTGATGCCGCGGGAGAAGCTCACCGCCATCGCTGTCCTGGCGGAGAAATATGATCTTCTAGTGATCTCCGACGAGATCTATGACCGCCTGGTTTACGATGGAACCCATACCTGTTTCGCATCGCTTCCCGGGGCGCGGGAGCGCACGATCTTGCTGGGCGGCTTCTCGAAGGACTATGCGATGACAGGATGGCGGATCGGCTATGCGGCGGCCCCGAAGGAGATCATGGCCGCGATGCGCAAGATCCATCAGTACACGATCATGTCCGCCCCCACCCCCTCCCAGTATGCGGCCCTGGCGGCCCTCCGGATCGGAGAGGAGTATGTGGAGCAGATGCGCCAGGAATACGATCGACGCCGGCGGTTGATCGTGAAAGGGCTCAACGAGCTGGGCCTGACGTGTTTCGAGCCCAGGGGTGCCTTCTATGCCTTCCCCTCCATCTCCCGCACGGGAATGAGCGATGAGGAATTCAGCGAGCGCCTGTTGATGGAGGAGAAAGTCGCTGTGGTGCCGGGCAGCGCATTCGGCCTGGGGGGCGCGGGGCATGTGCGATGCTCCTATGCCACCGCTTACGAAAAAATCGAGGAGGCCCTGGAGCGCATCGCCCGCTTCATGAAGCGCTACGGTTGAACATAATCCGTTCCGGCGCCCGCAGGCTCCTGAAATCCGTAAGAGCAGCAGAGGGGGCTTTTGGAATCAGAGTAAGAAGAAGCCCGCTGCGCCGATCGTGATTCTATGGGCGAACATGGGGAGCTTCGATGATGGGGGCTGTCCCGGCCGCGGAGGCCGTTCGCTGAATCGCTCGAGACGAGATCCCCCAGCGTGGCGTGTTTCCACCGGAACAGGTGGTGGAGCCCAAGCGTCTCTTCTGGGCCCTCACCCACCGTGGCGCATACCCGGAACGCACGATCGAGCCGCTCGAGACGAGGGGTTAACCCGCCTCCCGATAGACCTCCACATCGCGCCCCCGGATCTCCCGTCACCGCCCAACCGGAGATCCGGGGGCATCAGCGGGACTTCCAGGCCGCTCCGCCACAAAAACAGCGGCAAAGAGGGATACGATGCGGGGACGCCCAAGCCTGCTCCTCTTTCGCCTCTGGATCACCAATCCTCTTCCTCTTCGTCCTCCTCCAGGGGGAGCTCCTCCCATTCTTCCTCTTCTTCTTCGTCGAAGCCCAGCTCCTCCTCTTCCTCCAGGGCCTCTTCCTCCTCCCACTCTTCCTCTTCGGCCTGAGTATAGGTCAGGCAACCCATCTCGGGATCCAGTTCGATTTCATCGGCCGTGCACATACCGGCTTCCAGATAAATGCAATCGACATAATGGCATCGAATGCGCGGCATAGGCTCCTCCTGATCGGGCAGAGTGGGTGTTCGATCAAATCAATGTCCGATAGAAGCGGAATCCGCACACCCCCAGCAGCAGGGTGATGAGGATCGCCGAGGTCACGCACCAGCTGCACCATGCATGAAGGATGAAGGCCTCAACGGCGGTGAGATACATGGAAAACAGCCAGCCTCCCAGGGCGATGGCGAAGGAGAACGCAACAGTCCACGTCTGGAGGGAGGGATGCCTTCCCCAGAAGGGAAGCGCAAGCGCGGCGAGAACCAGATAGGCCCCCAACCCCCAGGCGGCTACCGGGATCCCCATGAGCTCTGCATAGGGGCTGTTGTTCACCACATCGCAACCCCGGAACCCAATGCAGATCAGGCCCTCTCCGCGGATCTTGCTCCACGTGAGATACCCGGCCACCCCTGCCCCGGCCAGGGCAAGGGCCAGCTGGACGAGGGAGATGGCATCCTTTCGCGCCGTTGCGACTTGCGGCGCCATGGTCCCTCCGCCGGCATTGAATCTACCGACCCTGCTGCAGCAGGGTGTCGATATAGGTCTCGTAGAACGTCACATCGTAGAGCCCTTCGATCTTCTCGCCGTTGATGAAGAGGGTGGGCGTGGCCCGCACTCCCCGCTGGCGGCCGGCATTGGCGGCGCTGCGAATGAAATCCCGGTATTTGCCGGAAAGCAGACAGCGCTCAAAGGCCCCGCGATCCAGCCCCACCCAGGTCGCAAAGCCGATGAGCCGGTCGTCGGAGAACCAGCCCTGGTTCTCGCCGCGCTGGTTGGCAAACACCACGTGCTCGTATTCCCAGAATTTCCCCTGTTCCGCCGCGCAGGCCGCGGCCTCCGCCGCGCGGAACGATTCCGGCCCCAGGAAGGGGAAATACCGGAAAATATAGTACACCTTCCCGGCTTTCACGTATTTCTCATCCAGGCGTGGTGCCACTTCCCGCGTGTAACGGGCGCATACCGGGCATTGGAAGTCCGAATATTCCTCGATGATAATTTTGGCCTCGGAATTCCCTTTGTAGGGATAGCCGTCCGGCGTCAAACCGGTCGGATAATCGACCGCAGCGACGGTTGCCCCCGGCCGGCTGGTCCATAGCTGGTATCCGATGAGGGCCGCCACCCCAAGGACCACCGCGGCGATGAGCAGCGCAGGCAGCCAGGGTGGGGGGGAAGCACGAATGGCCTTCGGATCCCGTTTGCTCATCAAGCCCTCCCCAGAGCAGCAGGTGGTGGAACCTCCGACGCCTCCATCAAATCCTGCAAATCAACCCAGAATTCCGCCATGACGATTGAGCCAGCAGGAAGCGTTCGAACGCCTTCCGGCAGGATCACCAGGCCATTCGCCCGGGCCATGGCGCTCAGAATATGGGAACCCTGAAGCCCGCTCAGGCGGGCCTGGAACTGGCCATCCTTATAAGTGATCCGCGCCCGGAAATAGGTCTCTCGCCCGTCGCTGGAAACCGGCTCGGCCAGGCGCACTGGGATGCGTGGGCGCTCCCAGCGAGGATAGCCGCCCATCCGGCGCAGAACGGGGCGGACGAATTGATCGAAGGTGATCATGGCGGAAACCGGGTTGCCCGGCAGCCCGAAGAAAGGAATCCCCCGATAATGACCGAAGGCGAAAGGTTTGCCGGGGCGAATGCGGACTTTCCAGAGGCGGATCTCGCCGTGGCGCCCCACCACTTCCTTCACCCAGTCGTAAACGCCGACGGAAGCCCCTGCGGAGGAGACGATGAGATCCGGGCGGTGCGCAACGGCTTCGTCCAGCAACTGTTGCAGATCCTCTGGGTCATCCCGGGCGATCCCCAGCACGATGGGCTCCGCTCCTGCCTCCAGCGTCTGGGCGGCCAGGGCGGTCCGGTTCGTTTCATAGATACAACCTGGCGGAAGCGGCCGGCCGGGCTCGATCAGCTCATCGCCGATGGCCAGCAGGGCCACTCGCGGGCGGCGATGGACCGGGATTTCGAAACGGCCCAGGGCAGCCAGCAGGGCCAGCGCGCCAGGCGTGAGCACCGTGCCCGGCTCCAGCGCGATGGTCCCTCGAGCCACATCCTCTCCTGCCGGGCGAACGAACTCGCCCGGTTGAACCGCCCGGAAAATCGTGATCGCAGGCGGAAGCGGGCGGCCCGGCCCCCCCGGATCATCGGTGTCCTCCACCGGGATCACGGCATCCGCTCCGGAAGGGAGCGGCGCCCCCGTCGCAATCCGCACTGCCGTTCCCGGTTCAATCCCGCCAGAGAAGGGGTGGCCCGCGGCAGCCTCCCCCAGCACCCGAAGGCGAATGGGATGTTCCCGCTGGGCCCCCTGGGTGTCCGCCGCGCGGACGGCGTAGCCATCCATGGCCGAGTTGGGGAACGGCGGCAGGTCGTGCCCCGCCCGGATCGCTTCGGCCAGAACCCGCCCCATGGCTTTCGGAAGGGCGACGGATTCTGAAGGAAGCGGCCGGAATCCCTCCAGGATCATCTGGCGGGCTTCATCCACCTGCACCCATTCCTGAACAGCGGCCATTGGGATCGCCTCCAATGGTTCCCGGACCGGATTCCTAACGATCCTGAGGGAAAAACATCGGAGAAAACGCTTCGCGGTTGTCCAGCTCCAGGGCCGGCCGAGCGAATCCCCACGCGGAGAGGCTGTTCGTCCCCAGTGTGCCGGATTTAGTGTAACGAGGGAGGACAGGCCTGTCAACTATCCTTGGGATCTGGGCAGGCCTTCCCCACTGCAGGAGCCGCTTGAGCGGCGAGGCGGATCGGAGGGAGCGGATCCGAGCGGAGAGCGAGAGGGGCCGTGGCATAAGACGATACCCCTGCTTCCTTGCCCGACTTGAGCCGAAGTCCAGATCTCACAGCGCGAGCATGCATTCCAGCAACCGGCGGGTTTGCTTCTTCAGATCCGGCATCTCCCCCGGAGGTCCGACACACGCCGGGCATCCGATCTCGCACGGGCAGCGCCCCACCACCTCCAGCGCCGCCTGGAACAGTGCCTCCCGAACAGCCCACAGATGGGCGGCAAACCCCACGCCGCCGGGGACGCCTTCATATAGCAGGACCGTGGGGCCACCGGTTTCCCGGCCCTCCGGATCCACCAGGAGGCCGAGATCCGCCGGGTCGCTCATCAGGAAAATCGGGGCGAGGCCATGGAGCAAATGGGCCAGGCCGGAGAGGGCACTGCGCGTTCCCAGCCGCTGCTCCAGGCGCCGGTGGCAGCGCCGGCAGACGGTGATCAGGTTCTCCAGGGCATGGGCCTCCGCAGGATCCCGGAAGGTCCGCAGCGGCTGCAGATGATGGACGTCGTGGGCATGCCCCGGCGGCTCCAGAGCGCCACACACCCGACAACGGTAGCCATCCCGGGCCCGGACCTGGCGGCGGATCACCTCCCATTCCGGCCCGTAATCGAGGGGGCCGATCGGAATGCCCTCTTCCTTCAGACGCTCCACCAGCGCCGGCTCGATGGTCAGCCACCACGCGGTGGTAGGCAGGATCACCTCGGGGGTTTCCACTTCCGCCCACCCCAGGGGCTCCCCGCCCGGCCATCGTAGGCGCCGATAGCCTACCACCTGATGCCCGATGGTCACCTCACCCCACGCGCAGATCCCCCAGGGCTCCACGCGGCGCGCCCGCTCCGCATCGAGATGCCAGCGCGCCGCCACGATCGGCTCGGTGACCTCATCCCCTTCGAAGGGCTCCGCGAGGGCTTCCCCCTGCCCCCAATCCACGGAAACAATCCGGTAGGCCGCACCCTCGTGCAAATACACGGCGCCGGGATGGACCAGCCGGGGGGCTGAGGAACGGTCCACCTCGCCGAGGATCCGCCCGCCCTTCCCCGCGCCCAGCCGGATCCTCACCCGATCCCCCGCGCTGGTCCGCAGGTTGACTTCCTGCGCCGGGTAGCGGTCCGCCGCAAAATACACGCGACCGTCCGTAGGGTTGCGGTAGAGGGGCTCTCCATCGGCGATCAGCCGATCCACGATCCAGCCCGTATCCAGCGTGCGGGCGAAGGGCTCATCCGGGCCCAGAGGCCACTCGAACGCCGCGCAGCACAGATGATCGCTCAGGATCGCCAGATTGTCCGGATCGAAGCGGGCGGCCTCGGGGGGATTTCGCAAGAGGAATTCTGGATGGCCCGCGAGGTATTCATCGAGGGGGGTGGCCGTGAGGACCATGAGGGCCACGCTCAACGGGGCCCGCCGGCCCGCCCGCCCTGCCTGCTGACGGACCGAAGCGATGGTCCCCGGATACCCGACCATCACACAGGCCTCCAGGGTTCCGATGTCCACCCCCAGCTCGAGGGCGTTGGTGGCGATGACCGCGCGGATTCGCCCTTCCCGCAATCCCTTCTCGATGGCCCGACGTTCCTCTGGGAGATATCCCCCTCGATACCCGTGGACCTCCTCCGGATCTCCGCCCCGCTCCACCCAAGCGGATCGCACCATGCGGAGCAGGCGCTCGACCGCCATGCGCGAACGAGCGAAGGCAATGACCGCAATCCCATGCTCGAGGAACGTCTGGATCAAGCCGGCGGCAGCGGTCAGGGCACTCTGGCGCAGGCCGGTGGCCGCATCGAGAAGCGGCGGGCGATACAGGATAAAATGGCGCTCGCCATGCGGAGCCCCGTCCTCCTCGATGACATGGACCGGCCCTTCGACCAGCCCCTCGGCCAGCTCCCGGCCGTTGGCGACGGTCGCCGAGGCCAGGAGGAACTGGGGGGAGGCGCCGTAAACGGCGGCCAGGCGCCGCAGCCGCCGCAGCACGTTCACCATGTGGCTGCCGAATACTCCTCGATAGATGTGGGCTTCATCGATCATCACAAAGCGCAGATGGCGCAGAAACGCCGCCCAGCGGGGATGCTGGGGAAGGATCCCCCGGTGGAGCATATCGGGGTTGGTCAGCAGCAGACGCCCACGCTCCCGGACGAACCGGCGGGCCTCGCCGGGCGTGTCGCCATCGTAAGGGAGCGCGGCGGCTGGAAGCTTCATGGCGGAAAGCCAGGTGCGGAGCACCGCGAGCTGATCATGGGCCAGGGCCTTGGTGGGGTAGACCAGCAGGGCCGTGGCCTGGGGATCCTCGCAGAGGGCCTGCAGGATCGGGAGCAGAACGGCCAGGGTCTTCCCGGAAGCGGTGCGGGTGAACAGGGCCACGTGGCTCCCCGCGCGGGCCGCGCGATAGGCCTCCACCTGATGGGTGTAGAGCGCGGAAAACCCAGCCTGCCGGAGCGCCTCCCGCCATCGAGGATGGAGGTCCTCGGGGATCATCGCCCACCGGGCCTCCCGGGCTGGCGCCCAGGCCCAGGCCGCGACCCGCCGGCGGAACGCCGGGTCCTGTCGCCAGCGTCGCAACAGGGCGGCCAAAGGCATCGTCTTGTCATTCAGCGGCAAGGGGCGCACCCTCCAGATGCAACAGCCATCGCTTGAGATGACGGCCCCCGGTATAGCCACCCAGACGGCCATCGGCGGCGACCACCCGATGACAGGGGATCAGGATGGGCAGCGGATTGGCTCCCAGGGCCCGGCCCACCGCCCGGGCCGCTCCGGGCTGTCCGATCCGACAGGCCAGCTCCCGGTAGGTGAGGGTCTGCCCATACGGGATGCGGGCCGTCTCCATCCAGACCTTCTGCTGGAACAGCGTGCCCTCGGGATCCAGCGGGACGGTGAACGCCCGCCGCTTGCCCTGCAAATACTCCAGGATCTGGGCCAGGGCCTGTGCCGCCATGCCCTCTTCCCGGCGCTCCATCTCCGGCCAGGCCGCTTGCACCCTCGCCCACTCCCACTCCCCCTCATCGCCAAAGATCACCCGGCGAACCCCCCGGGCGCTCGCCACCACCCATAACGTCCCCAGTGGGGTCCCCTCGGCCATTGACCAGTGCATGTCTCCCTCCGAACATAGAACTCTGGGCGGAGATCCCCCAGACGACGACGGCTCTCCTCTTGTATGATAATCCCTCCCAAGGATCCTGGAAGACGCCGGATGGGATCTCCACAACAGTCCTTCTCTTTCTGAAGCCACCTAACCACCAGCGGGCGGAGCTCTCGGATTTCCGCTCCTCTTCCCATGTTTGCTAAAATGCCCACTGCGCTGAATCTCAGCTTGAGGCATCCTTTAGACCACAAGGAGGATCCATGCGCAGAATCGGCGGCTGGCTGCTGGGAGGCGGGATTGGATTGTTCCTGATGGGCATGGCGATAGGGAGCCTCCCATGGCCTGGGCCCCGCGCCCTGGCGCAGGCGCAGGTCACCGCCACGCCCCGCCCCGATGGCTCCATCGTCCACACGGTGGAAGCGGGCGACACGCTCTTCGGGCTCGCTCTGCTTTATGGGACCACCGTGGAGGAGATCAAGGCCCTCAACGGCCTGGAGTCCGATTTATTGGTGGTGGGCCAGGAGCTCGTGATCCGCCCTCCCCAGCCAAGCGCCCCCTCGCCCGCTTCGACCCCGACCTCGGCATTGGGGGAGCGGCACCCGGGAACGCTGTGCACCGGCGCCTTTGAGGACCGGAACGGCAATGAAACGAAAGACGAGGGGGAGCCCTGGATCGCGGGGATCTCCATCTATCTGATCGATGGCCATGGATGGAAGACGACGCTGATCTCGGAGGCCGGCCAGGCGACCTGCCTTCGGGATCTCGAGCCGGGCTATTACGTGCTCGCCCTGGAGAACCCGACCGGCTATGCGCCTTCCGGGCCCACCCGACGGGAGATCTGGTTACCGTGGAACGCCGAGACGACCGTATGGTTTGGATTCCAGCCCTCCGCTGGGCCTGCGACGCCCACCCCCTTCCCGACCCCCGCGCCGTCCGCACCCGCAGGACCGGATCTCTCCGCGCTCGGGCAAGGATTGCTCATGGCCGCCGGATTCCTGGGGTTGTTGCTGCTGGGCGTCTTTATCGGCTATCAGTTGGGGCAGCAGCGCGCGCGGGGGCGATGAGCGTCGGAGGAGGGCGCTCGGAGAGAAGGCGGGGGATCCCACCCAGCCCGTTGGGCTTCCGTGGCGCCGAACGCCTTCGGAGGCCGGCCATCCCGCGGAGGTGAAGAAAGGGGGTAGCGTATGACCTGGACGGCGATCGTTCTGGCTGCAGGGCGCAGCACCCGGTTTCAGTCCGAGCGGCCGAAAGTGGTGCACCCTTTGGCGGGCCGCCCGATGATCCGGCACGTCCTGGAGGCCCTGCAGACGGCCGGATGCTCCACCCCACCGGTCGTGGTGATCGGCCCGTCCGCTCTGGAAGTGCGGGAAGCCGCCGGGCCGGGTGCCCGCTTTGCGATCCAGCCCGAGCCCCGGGGCACCGGCGATGCAGCACGCTGGGCGGAGCCGATCCTCCGGGGAGAAGTCGACCATATCCTTATCACCTATGGGGATCTGCCGCTGGTGCGCCCCGAGACCTTCCGACGGCTGATCGAAGCCCATCAGGCCCGCGGGGCGATCCTGACCTTCCTGACCGCCCATCGAGCGGACCCCACGGGCTACGGACGGGTGATCCGGGATCCGGAAGGGAGGGCCCTTCGGATCGTGGAGGAAGCGGAAGCCGACCCGGAGGAACGACGTCTCCCCGAGATCAACGTCGGTGTTTACGTCATCCACGAACCCTGGCTCTGGCCGGCCCTCGCCCGCCTGCAGCCCAGCCCGGCGAAGGGGGAGATCTATCTCACCGACCTGATCGCCCTCGCCGCCGCGGAGGGGGCGCCGGTGGAGACCGTCGCCCTGGAAGATCCCGACGAAGCGCTAGGGATCAACACCCGGGTGCAGCTGGCGGAGGCCGAGCGCATCATGCGGCGGCGGATCAACACCCGATGGATGCTGGAAGGCGTCACCCTCCTGGATCCCGAACGGGTTTACATTGAAGCCAGCGTGCACATCGGGCCGGACACGGTGATCTACCCCGATACCTATCTGGAGGGGGAGACCCGGATCGGCCGCCGGTGTCGCCTCGGGCCCAACACCATCCTGCGGGACGCGGTGTTGGGCGATGATTGCATCGTGGAAGCCTCGATCGTTGAAGGCGCCGTGCTGGCCGATCGCGTCCACGTGGGGCCTTTCGCCCATCTGCGACCGGGGACCCGGCTGGCAGAAGAGGTGCATGTGGGGAATTTCGCGGAGATCAAGAACAGCGTCGTCGGCCCGCGGACGCGGATGCATCACTTCGGCTACCTGGGGGACGCCACGGTCGGCGCGGATGTGAACATCGGTGCGGGGACGGTCACCTGCAATTACGATGGGGTGCGCAAGCATCCGACGGTCATCGAGGATGAGGCGTTCATCGGCAGCGACACGATGCTCGTGGCGCCGGTGCGGGTGGGGCGCAAAGCCAAAACCGGAGCCGGGTCCGTGGTGACCCACGATGTGCCCCCGGAGACCCTGGTTTACGGCGTCCCGGCCCGCCCCCACTCCTCCCCATAGCCGCGGGCGAGGCATCCCTGCGCCTCGCCTTTCCTTCGGGTTGCTTCCCGTCGCTGACCGCATTACAATGTCTCATAAAATTTATCCAGCGGAAGCGCCGTCGGATCGATGAGGCGCCACCGGATCGTCTTCCGACCCGCGATGAGGAGATCCCCTCTGCGGTCGGGGGCCTGAGGCCCCCCCGACGAGCGGGTTGCCCTTCGCCCGCAGACCGCCGGCCTCGGCCGGCGGTCTTTGTTTATGGAGCAGGGAGCTTTCGACTCCACGAGGAGGTGCCGGATGCCCGAGAAGGTCCTGGTCTGCGTGGCATGGCCGTATGCGAACGGCCCACTGCATCTGGGCCACATCGCCGGAGCCTACCTTCCGGCCGACATCTTCGCCCGCTATCACCGCCTGAAGGGCAACCGGGTCCTCATGGTCTCCGGGTCGGATTCCCATGGGACCCCCATCACCGTTCAGGCGGATCGGGAGGGCGTGCCGCCCCGGGCGCTGTTCGAGCGCTATCATCAGGTCTTCCTGGAGACCTGGCAGAAATACGGTATCTCCTTTGATCTTTTCACCCACACCGACACGGAAAACCATCACCGGGTCGCCCAGGACATGTTCCTGCGCCTCCTGGAGAAGGGGTATCTCTTCAAGCAAACCCAACGCCAGTTCTACTCGGAGGTCTCGCGGCGCTTTCTCCCGGATCGTTACATCGAGGGGACATGCCCGATCTGCGGCTATGAGCGGGCCCGGGGTGATCAATGCGAGCGATGCGGGACCCTCTTAGAAGCCACCCAGCTGATCCATCCCCGCAGCCGGATTGACGGGAGCGTGCCGGTGTTGCGGGAGACCGAACATTATTTCTTCAACCTGCCCGCCTTCACCGAGCCCCTCCTGGCCTATCTGCGTGACAAGGGGTACTGGCGGCCCAACGTCCTCGCCTTCACCCTCAACTACATCCGACAGGGGCTCCAGCCACGCCCCATCACCCGGGACCTGGATTGGGGGATTCCGGTTCCCCTGGAGGGGTTTGAGGGCAAGGTGCTTTACGTGTGGTTCGAGGCCGTCATCGGCTATCTCTCGGCGACCATCGAATGGGCCTCCCTCTCCGGAAGCCCGGAGGCCTGGAAGGACTGGTGGTATGATCCGGGGGCCAAAATCGTCTACTTTATCGGGAAGGACAACATCCCCTTCCACACCATCATCTGGCCCGCCCAGCTCCTCGGCACCGAGCGGCTGTATGAGGAGGACCCCTCCAAACGCCTGACCCTGCCTTACGATGTGCCAGCCAACGAATTCCTGAACCTGGAAGGGGACAAATTCTCCACCAGCCGCAACTGGGCGGTTTGGGCCCTGGACGCGGCGGAGCGCTACGCGGTAGATGCCCTCCGCTATTACCTGACAGCGATCATGCCCGAGACCCAGGACACAGAGTTCCGCTGGATCGACTTCATCCGCCACAACAACGAAGAGCTCCTCTCCATCTGGGGGAACCTGGTGCACCGCGTCCTCACCTTCGCCGCCCGCCATTTCGATGGGGAAGTACCCATGCCGGGCCTGATGGAGCCGCGGGACGCTGAGATCTTGGCCCGGATCGATGTGTCCTTTGAAACGGTGGGACGGATGATCGAGGGTTGCCGTTTCCGGCAGGCGTTGGAGACCGTAATGGGGCTGGCCGCGGAGGTGAACCGCTACCTCAACGAGCGCGAGCCCTGGAAGGAGATCCGAGAAGACCGAACCCGGGCGGGGACAACCGTTTACGTGGCGTTGCGGGCGATCGACAGCCTCAAGGTGATGTTCGCGCCCTTCCTTCCCTTCTCGAGCCAGCGGGTTCATGAGATGCTGGGGTATGAAGGGGACCTCGTGGGGCGCCTGATCCTCCGGCCCGTGGCCGAGCGGACACGGGAGCACCTCGTCCTCACCTACGAAGCCGATCCCCGGGTCCGCTGGGAGCCCAGCCGGCTGCCGCCAGGCCAGCGCCTGCGGGAGATCCGCCCTCTGTTTGAGAAAATCGACGAGGCGCGGGCGGAGGAAGAACGGGCCCGCCTGGGACAACCCACGGCGTGATGGAGCGGCGGGCGGCGATTGGGAAACCGGCCTTGCGAGGCGCTCCCCGCCCCATGCCGGCCTCGCCCGCCGATCGAAATCGCCCGCATGGGACACGAAGGCGCCAAGCGTCGGCCTGCGCCGACGCGGAAAGGCGTTCTGGCCGGCCTCCGCCGGCCATCGAGTCGAAGGCCCATCCGAGTTGAATTCCTTCGACACCCCCCGGGCCATCAAATCACATTGTATTCCGCGGCACGACCCGCGAGGGCGAAGCGCTCCCATCGGAGCGGGGCGATATCCAGCGTATGGGCCTGGCCGTCCAGGATCTCCTCGGCCATCAGCAGGCCGGCGATCGGGCCGTGCATCACCCCGTGGCCGCTGAAGCCCGCCACCACATAAAAGCCCTTCACCGCTGGAACGCGCCCGAGGATCGGATGGGCATCCGGGGTCACCTCATAGAGGCCGACCACCCGGGCCCGCACGCCAGCGCGTTCCAGCAGCGGCATCCGCGCGATCGCCGCCTCCATATGGACCAGCTCCCACTCTGGGTCCAGCTGTTCGTTGAACCCGGGAGGTTCCGCCCGGTTCGACATGCCGGTGAGGATTCCCTCCCCTTCCCGGTGGAAATACAGGCTCTGAGCGAAATCGATCACCATGGGGAAATCAGGCGGGATCTCCGGGATCGGCGTGGTGATGAGATACTGACGCCGGTAAGGGAGAATGGGCAACTCCACCCCCACCATCCGCCCGATCGAAGCGGCCCAGGCGCCCGCAGCGTTCACCAAGATCGGCGTGGCGATCTCGCCGGCGGGGGTTCGCACTGCCTCGATCTGCCCGCCTCGGGTCCGGACCCCGATCACGGGGGTATCGGTGAAGAGCTGCCCGCCGAGGCGTCGGGCGCCGGACGCATATCCGTTGACGAGGTCCATAGGACTGAGAAGGCCATCGCGCGGGCAAAACGTTCCAGCGATCACGTCCTCCAGGCGCATCATGGGGAGCCGGCGGCGGATCTCCTCGCCCGCGAGCCATTCGGTGGGCACGCCGAGGCGGCGTTGCAGCGCCACCTGGTCGCGGAAGGCGGCGACATCCTCCTCTCGAGTGAGCAGGAAGAGGTAGCCGCAGAAACGCATCTCGAGGGGTGCGCCGGGGTCCTCAGGGAACCGCTCCATCATGGCCACGCTGAGGAGAGAGAGGCGGATATGGATCTCGGTGGCGAACTGATGGCGGAACCCGCCGGCGGCCTTCGAGGTGGAGCCGCAACCGAAGAAAGGTCCCTTCTCCAGGACGACCACCCGCAAGCCGGGGGACTTCTTCAGGAGATGATAAGCCGTACTCAGGCCCATCACCCCGCCCCCGGCGATCACCACATCCGCGGTAGCCGGCAAGGTCATGGGACGCCTCCGGGATCTGAAGATCTGTTGGGGTGGGGCCTTCTGGAACAGAGCGGCCCGCTTCCCCAGCTTCCTCGAGATTCTCCTTTACGACCCTCCGGGAAGAAGAACCCTGCGTTATCTCCCCTCAAAAATCTTCCGCGGACCCCCTCCGGATTTCCGGCGATCGGGGGTCCACGGAGGCATTTCAAAAGATCCCATTGGAACCCATCCTTTCTCTCCCCTTCATTTATTATTTCTTCCTAAACTCCTATCGTTCAATTCCTATCTATCGCTTATTTTCTCGGGTCCGGCAAAGGCTTCCGCGGACCCCCATCGTTCAATCGACCGTCCCCCATTCCGAGTCCTTGACAAATTGTCCTGGATATGGTAATCTAAAAAGGAAATCCCTTCAAGAGATTCGTTTTTCTCTTCCCTCTCCCTTCTATGCCCTGAAATTGCAGGGCCTCAATCGAACCAGCGTGGGATTGAAACGATTGTTCTGTAGCAAAATGCAACACAACACGCAATGGCCTCAATCGAACCAGCGTGGGATTGAAACACACAAATCCCGTCTCACGAAGCACGAACGCCTCCGGCCTCAATCGAACCAGCGTGGGATTGAAACAATCATAGCACGTTGGCTGTTGACTGTCAAACGTTCGGCCTCAATCGAACCAGCGTGGGATTGAAACTCGACTGTTGGCGTAAGATTTCTTGTGCGGCCCGGCGGCCTCAATCGAACCAGCGTGGGATTGAAACGATAAACGTGCCCTCGGGGAGGTCCACCCACGCCTCCCGCCTCAATAGAACCAGCGTGGGATTGAAACGGTCTCTGCTCGATCGGGTGCGGCGGTGGGGTTTGGCCTCAATCGAACCAGCGTGGGATTGAAACAATCGCAGCAATACCCAAATCGCCGGCGCACGCCGGGGGCCTCAATCGAACCAGCGTGGGATTGAAACCAGCACGTAGCTGGGGAACGTTGAACTTGATGAAAGCGCCTCAATCGAACCAGCGTGGGATTGAAACAGCAACCGATCCGCACTACTCATCATAGCAAGAGTTAG
>NZ_JBHOQR010000034.1:0-51951 GCF_042408815.1 Thermoflexus sp.
GGGGATCTGCAGCTCGATGGTGCCCACGCGCGTGTCCCAGTGCCGCGGGCGGTACCCGTTCCGGTACGTGGTGCGCGACGGGGTGCGCTCGTAGCGCTGGGCGCCGATGAGTTCGCTGACCTCGACCTCCATCAGCTGCTGGGCGAGCCAGCGCAGGCCCTCCCGCAGGGCATCGAACCCGGGGTCATCCGGGTACTTCCGCAGGAGCTCGAGGAGTGCCATCCTGGAATCGGCGGTCACCGGTAAGCTTCCTCCCTTCGTCGAGGTTGGTCTAACCCGAAGGGAAGCTGCCGGTGGCCCCTTTTGTCAAGGCCTGGCCCTAGGGCCCAGGGGAATTTACACCACTACCCGGGACTCTAACCCTCCATGGCGTGGGGGGCGACCGGCCAGGGCACATTCCGGATTATGACGAAGCCCTCTGAGTCCGGCGAGGCAACCTGCCTTTGAGGATCCGGGAAGCACCATGAGAGGGGCGAGGAGGGTGCCGCCCCACCCTTGCTCCCTAGGCCGGACCGCCAGGATTTTCGATCCGCCCCGTGCGCCCAAAGGCGCCGTCCTTGTGATTCCCTTCTCCCGAAATTGTGAGCAAAAGCACAACTACGACGGCAACATTCCAGTTATCCTGTTAATTGGATGAGCGAAGGGGGAGGGGGGATGCAGCGACCCACCCGGCGGGAGATCTATCGTCTCCATGCGGAGATCTGCGCGGGCCTAGCCGATCCCACTCGGATCCTGATCCTATATGAGCTGGCCGAGGGCCCGCAGACGGGCACAGCCCTGGCCCGGATCCTGGGCCTACCCCAATCCACGGTTGCTCGCCATCTCCGGATCCTGGCCTTGAGGGGCCTAGTGGTCGCTGCCCGCCGAGGGGGCATCGTGGAATACACCCTGGCGGATCGACGGGTGATCCAAGCCTTGGACCTGATGCGGGCCGTCCTAATGGAGCGTTTCCATCTCTATCCGCACGCTGTGGACTGAAGGAGGCCTCGATGGCTCTGGAGCAGATCGCGGCCGCCCCCGGGGCGGAGTCCGCACAGTTCCCACAGAACCGTCTCTCCCTGGTGGTCTTCAGCGGCGACATGGACCGCCTGATGGCGGCCTTCATCATCGCCACCGGTGCCGCTGCCTCCGGAATGGACGTCACGATGTTCTTTACCTTCTGGGGCCTGCAGGCCGTCAAGAAGCCCACTCCCACCGGACGCAGCCTGTTCGGGCGCATGCTCGGCGCCCTCCTCCGGGACATCCGGGGGGTTGGCCCCAGCAAGATGAACTTCGGCGGCCTGGGTCGATGGATGTTCGAGAAGATGATGAAGGCCCACAACGTGACCCCGCTACCCGAGCTGCGCCGCCTCGCGGCCGAGCTGGGCGTGCGCATGCTCGCCTGCCAGATGAGCATGGAGGTCATGGAGATCCGCCGAGAGGACCTCATCGAGGAGGTCCAGGACGTGGTGGGCGTGGCCGCCTTCCTGGAGGAAGCCGCCCGCTCGAAGATCACGCTGTTCATCTGAGGGAATGCCTCATCCTTGATCCACCGTGGAGGTGTCCGATGGAGCTTAAACCGGACCTCACCTTGGACTTGAGGGGGCTGTTGTGCCCCATGCCGGTGGTCCGGATCAACCAGGCCATCCAGAACGTGCCCGTCGGCGGCGTCATTGAGGCCTATGCCACCGATCCCGGGGTTATGGCCGACATCCCGGCATGGTGTCGGAGCACCGGCCACGAGCTGGTGAAGATCGAGAAACAGGACAAAGTGATCCGCTTCGTGGTGCGGAGGCGGAAATGAGCGCGCCGGTACTGTGGGAGCGGATTGTCCTTGTCGCTGCCGCTCTGGGAGGGATCGGCCTGGGCTGGCGGCTGTGGAAGCTGTGGGCCCACCCTCCCCGGCCGGATCGAGCACCCCGGCGCAGCGCCGCGTGGCGCGGCATCCTCTACGCCTTCACTGGGGGCATGATGCCGTGGGCGAAGGAGAGCACCCGCCGCCACCTCGTTCTCTACGCGCGGGGCGTGCTCTTCCACATCGGCGTCGCCGTCGCCTTCGCCTCCCTGGTCATCCTCCCATGGCGCTACACCCTTCCGCCGGTGCTGGCCCCGGCCGGCCTGTTGCTTCTCCTGATGGGCGCCCTGAGCGGGCTGATCGGGGTTCTGACGCGCCTCTTCGATGAGCGTCTGCGGGCCCTGAGCTATCCAGACGACTATGCAGCGGTGGCCCTGGTGACCTTGTGGCAGGCAGCGGGGGCCGCGTCCTGGGCGAGCTCGGAGGTGCTTCCCCTTTTTTACGGGCTCTCCGCTTTGACTCTCTTGGCCATCCCGCTCACTAAGATCCGACATTGTTTGTATTTCTTCTTCTCCCGCTTCTTCTTCGGACGGTTCTATGGACGGCGGGGGGTGCTGAGCTGACGGCAGGAGGATCCCGATGAGCGAGCTTGTGCAGCAGGCGATGGCCGCTTTTGAGAAATCCCTGGATCGGCAGCTGATCGCAGCTCTGGAGGCTTGCGCGCGGTGCGGGATTTGCGCGGAGTCGTGTCACGTGTTCGCCGCCGAGCCGGACCCCCGCCACGCCCCCGTCGCCAAGGCGGAAGCGGTCCGCCGGTTCTACCGGCGGCGCCATGACCCCATCGGACGTCTCCTCCCCGCATGGGTGGGGGCTCAAAATCTCGTCGAGACGGATCTGGACGAGCTGGCAGAGATCGCTTTCGGCTCTTGCACTCTCTGCCGCCGCTGCACGATGAACTGCCCGATGGGGGTGGACACCGCCCTGATCATGCGAGCGGCTCGGGCGATGCTGACCGCTGTGGGCAAGGCCCCTGAGATGCTGGTTCAGCTGGCCGACGCAGCCATCGCCCGGGGGCAGGACCTCGATCTCCTCCGGACGCTCTATGCCGACTCCATCCGGGAGCTAGAACGGGAGCTCCGGGAGCAGACGGGAGATCCTGCCGCCTGCATCCCGGTCGAGCGGGAGGGAGCGGAGATCCTCTACGTGGCCCTCTCCGGCGCCCACACGATCCTGCCCGCGGCCATCCTCTTCCATGCCGTGGGGGCGGATTGGACCCTGAGCATGTTCGAGGCAGCCAATTACGGCTACTTCCTGGCTGACCTGCAGCGGGCGAAAGCCATCGCCCGACGGATCATCGACGAGGCGCGGCGCCTGAAAACAAGGGAGATCGTCGTGGCGGAGTGTGGGCATGCCTACGCGGTCCTGCGCTGGGAAGCCCCCAACTGGTTCGAGGACTTCCCCTTCCGGGTGCGCAGCATTATCGAGGTCGTCGCAGAGTGGATTGAGCAAGGCCGGCTGCCTGTGGACCCCGCGGCAAACCCGGAACCGGTCACCTATCACGATTCCTGTAACCTGGGCCGCAATGGGGGTCTCCTTGAGGAGCCGCGCCGGATCCTGCGGGCGGTGGTCCAGGACTTCCGGGAGATGACTCCCAATCGGGCGGAGAACTTCTGCTGCGGCGGGGGGGCGGGCCTGGTGGCTGTCCCCGAATGGTATGAGCGGCGCATGCGGGCCGGGCGTCGCAAGGTCGAACAGATCCGGGCCACCGGGGCCCGCATCGTCGTCGCTTCGTGCGACAATTGCCGTCTACAGCTCAGCGACCTGAACGATTACTACCAGCTCGGCGTCCGGGTCAGCGGGCTGCTGGACCTCGTGGTGAACGCCGTTCTGTCCGCGCGCCGGGTTTCAATGGAAGCCAGGAAACCTGTGTTCTGAAGCGGGGGCTCCAAGGGCCAGCGCCCCACCAGGCGGGGAGATCCACTGGGGCAGATGGGATATGGAGAACCGAAGAAGGGGCGCAGGCGCAAGCGGAGCAGGGCCAGCGCTGTCCACGGTGCCTATTCGCTAGGAAGGGATGGGGCGCTGTTCGATTGGGGGGCGACTTCTGGGTCGCCCCCCCAATCGGTGAGGGGTTAGCGATCCCCGCGCGGGGCAGGGGACTGGGGCGGCTGCGGGCCGCGCCCCAGGCGTGCCTCGAGGATCTCCATCAGGGTCGGACGGCCGATCTCCTGGATCTCGTAGCGCACCCGCACCACGGGATGGCGCACCCGGAGGATTCGGGTGAGGTCCACCGGGGTGGCCGTCAGCACTAGATCGCAGAGGGCCCGGTTGATGGTCTCCTCGAGCTCGCGGATCTGTTCCGCTCCATAGCCCATTGCCGGGAGCACCGGGCCGGTCTGAGGATAGCGCCGATAGGTTTCCTGGAGGCTTCCTACGGCGTAGGGTCGCGGATCCACGATTTCCGCGGCCCCGAAGCGCCGGGCGGCGACCACCCCGGCCCCATACGCCATCTCCCCATGCGTGAGGGTTGGGCCATCTTCCACGACCAGAACCCTCCGGCCGCGGATGGCGTTCGGATCTTCCACGAAGATGGGCATGGCAGCCTCTATCAACACGGCCCGGGGATTGACCTGGAGGACGTTCTCTCGGACCTGAAGGATCGCCTCGGGGGCGGCAGTGTCGATCTTATTGATCACCACCACATCAGCCATGCGCAGGTTGGCCTCGCCGGGATGATAGCGCAGTTCGTGGCCTGGCCGATGGGGATCGACAACCACGATGTGAAGGTCGGAGACGAAGAAGGGAAAGTCGTTGTTCCCCCCGTCCCAGAGGATGAGGTCCCCTTCCTCCTCCGCCGCCTGCAGGATCCGCTGGTAATCCACTCCGGCGTAGACGGTGAAGCCGTTGGCCAGATGGGGCTCGTATTCCTCCCGCTCCTCGATGGTACATTCATAGCGATCGAGATCCTCAAACGAAGCGAACCGCTGCACGACCTGTTTGCGCAGATCGCCGTAGGGCATCGGATGGCGGACGATCACCGGGCGCCAGCCGAGCTCTCGCAGGAGGCGGGCCACCCGACGGGTGGTGGGGCTCTTGCCGCTGCCGGTGCGCACCGCGCCGATGGAGACCACCGGCCGGCGGGATTTCAGCTGGGTGGCGCGGGGGCCCATCAGCCAGAAATCGGCTCCCGCGGCGTGGGCGATGCTGGCCCGGTGCATCACATATTCATGGCTCACGTCGCTGTAGGCGAATACTACCCGGTCCACCTGAAAGCGGTGGATCAGCTCGGGGAGCTCCTCCTCGGGGTAGATCGGGATGCCATCCGGGTAAAGGGGGCCGGCCAGCTCAGAGGGATACCGGCGTCCCTCGATGTTTGGGATCTGGGCAGCCGTGAAGGCCACCACCTCGTAAGCAGGGTTGTCCCGGAAGAAGATGTTGAAGTTGTGGAAATCTCGCCCTGCGGCGCCCATGATGATCACCCGGATACGCTCCGCCATAATGTGTGTTCCTCCGTAGAAAGGTTTACCGCGCTTCACGGTCTATGTCCTTCCGATCTGGCTCCGGGTTTTCAAAGATCTGACAGACAGGGGGTGGAGGGAGAGGGTGGGGAGTGCTCCCCCCACAGTCCCCCGGCAGGGGCAAAAGCCCCCTGCACTCCGAGTCGCTGCGCCCCGGGCTGCTCAGGCCAGGGCAGCGAGCAGCACGCTGAGCAGATAGAGCCCGATCAGCGGGATCATCACAATAGACATGTTCACCGGGTCCACGGTGGGCGTGATGGCGGCGGCCAGGATGGCGATCGCCAGCACGGCGATCCGCCACGCCCGCAGCAATTGACGGGCGGTAATCAGCCGGGCCTTCGCCAGGGCGAAGAAAGCCAGGGGCATCTCGAAGCTGAGGCCCAGCCAGAACATGAGGGAGACCACGAAATTGAGATACGTGGAAGGCCGGGGCTGGGTTCGGATGCCGGCGAAGGTGGTGAGGAAGGGGATGGCGACCGGCATCATCACAAAGTAGGTGAAGGCGGCTCCTCCGAGGAAAAGCAGGGTGGCCAACGGCACCAGCAGAAGGACGATCCGGCGCTCATGGGGAAGCAGCCCGACGTAAATGAATGCCAGGATCTGATACGCGATATAGGGGAAGGCCAGGGCGAACCCCACGAGCAGGGATACCCGCATGTAGGCGGCAATGCTTTCGGTCACGTCGACGGAGACCAGGCCGGCGCGCCCCCCGACCGGGGCGGCCAGGAAGTCGATGGCCCGATCGGCCACCAGCAATCCGATCCCTGTTCCCACCCCCAGGGCAATCAGGCTGCGGAGCAGCCGCTGGCGTAGCTCCTCCAGATGCTCCAGCAGCGGACGGGGCTGGTCCTGAGCGCGCGTCTTACCGGTCTTCTGGACGATCGGTCGGCGAGGGATTCGCATCTGCACTCCCGCTCAAAGATGGGAGTTGATAGGTGGCGGCCTCTGGAGGAGGGGGGATTTCCAATGGATCGGAGACCGATCGTTCTATCTCCCGGCTGATTTCCCGGACTTCAGCTTCCCATTCCCGCCGCATTTCTTCGTAGAGGAGTTGAGCCTGGCGGATCCATCGGCCCAGCTGATAGGCCATGCGAGGCAGATCCCGCGGCCCCAGCAGGATGAAGGCCAGCAGGAAGATGAACGCCACTTCCATCGGGCCAATGCCAAACAGGCTATCCATGGTCAGGGATCCTCCCTCTTTCCCCTTCTCGTGTCCTGGAGAAGGGGATTGGGACCGACGATCATGAGGTCGGGCCTTCTGGTTTGCCTTCCATTTCTTCCGCGATGCTGCCGAGCACCCCATTGACAAAGCGGGGGGTGCTATCGGAGCCGAAGAGCTTCCCCAGCTCAACGGCTTCATTAATGGCGATGGCCGGGCTGGTGCGGCGGGCGATGACGAACTCGAAAATCGCCATGCGGAGGATGTTGCGGTCAATGATGGCCATCTGGGCCACCGGCCATGCCGGCGCGTAGCGCTGGATCAGGCGGTCGATTTCCCCCCGATGGGCCAGGACCCCGGTGACCAGCTCCTGAACGAAGGCCTGGGCCTCGGCCGGGAGCGGCTCCGCCTGAAATCGGGCGGACAGGACCTCGCCGGGCGGGTGGCCGGCGGCATCGATCTCATACAGTGCCTGCAATGCCACCATGCGGGCTCGCCGCATCAGGGGGATCCCTTCCCGCGCCCGGCGGCTCTCCTCAGGCTCGTCCGCTCGATCCGGAGGCCGGCGACGGGCCACGCTCCTCCACCTCCACATCGGCGATCAGGACGTTCACGGCCGCCACCTCCAGGCCGGTCAGATCGCGGATCGCGCGGGCGACCTCCTCTTGGACCTGTCGGGCGACCTCCCGGAAGGGGACATCGGGGCGCATGACCAGGGCCACGTCGATGCGCACCCGATCCGCCACCATCGTCACGCGCACTCCCCCGGAAAGCGACCAGGGTCCCACCCGCGCCTGCGCGAGACGAGCAACCCCCGGGATCTGCGCGAGCGTTTGATGGACGATGTCCCGCAGGACCTGGGGGGCTACGATAATGCGCCCCGGGATCGTTTCCTGGATGTCCTCGGACATCATGGGTGCTTGGACCTCCCTTCAGGGCCACGAGGGGATCCTGTGCCCCTACATGCAGGTCATCCCCCCATCGACCGTAAGGACATGGCCCGTGATGAAGGCGGCCTCATCGGAGGCCAGGAACGCCACAGCGTAGGCCACATCCTCCGGGGTCCCCAGCCGTCCCAGCGGGGTCATCCGCAGGGCGGCCTCCTTGAATTCCTGGGGTAACGGCTCGGTGAGATCCGTCGGGATGAGGCCGGGGGCCACGGCGTTGACCGTGATATTCCGGGAGCCCACTTCCTTAGCTAGGGATTTGGTGAAGCCGATTAGGCCGGCCTTGGCGGCTGCGTAATTGGTCTGGCCGGCATTGCCCACCAGGCCGGCGATCGAAGTGATATTGATGATCCGCCCGTAGCGTTGCCGCATCATCGGCCGCAGGGCGGCCTTCGTGCAGTTGAAGGCGCTCTTCAAGTTAGTGGCCAGGATGAAGTCCCAGTCCTCCTCCTTCATCATCGCCAGCAGGTTATCCCGGGTGGCCCCTGCGTTGTTGACCAAGATGTCCACCCGCCCGAACGCCTCTAAGGCGGCACGGATCAACCGCTCGGCCTCCTCGTAGCGGCTGACATCGGCCTGCACGGCGATGCTCTCCCTGCCGGCGGATCGGATGGCCTCCACCACCTCCCGGGCGGCCGCCTCGTTCTGACGATAGTTCACCACGACCCGGGCCCCCCGTCGGGCCAGTTCCAGAGCGATCGCCCGCCCCAGCCCCCGCGAGGCTCCGGTGACTACGGCCACGCGGCCTTCCAGGTTCCCCATCGATGCGCCTCCATGATCCCGGTTTGATGAGCTGGAAACGCTCTCTGTAGCGGGATTCACCTCTGAGGATTTTACATCAACCGGGCGCAAGGATTCAGCCTCGGGGATTCCCCGTTCCCATGGACAAGGGACAGGACCTCCGCCGTTTCCCCGGAACCTGTCCGTCTGTCCGGGTCGAGTCGGAGGATTTTGCGTCGGAACTCTTTCTGGGGTAATCGTCAGAAGGCGAGGCGGTGGAGATTCTCCCCGGGACGCTTTTCTCCCTTCCTGTCCCGAGCCTGTCGCCCGTCATAGCCATCTATGGAAGGAGAGCGAGGGAGCTGGGCCCATGATCGCGCTGGCCTGGAGCGGTGGAAAAGACAGCATGATGGCGCTGCACACATTGCGGCAACGGGGGGAGGGGGTGGCGATATTGCTGGTCACCCTGAACGAGGCTTTCGATCGGGTGACGATGCACGGCGTGCGCCGCTCCCTGATCCACGTCCAGGCCGCGGCCCTGGGCCTTCCGGTTTATGAGGTCTGGCTCCCGCATCCTTGCCCGAATGAGGTCTACGAGCAGCGGATGGCGGAGGCCACCCGGCGCCTGATGCAGCAGGGGATCCGCCGGTTTGCCTTCGGGGATCTGTTCCTGGAGGAGATCCGGGCCTATCGGCTGCGCCATCTGCTCCCCCTGGGGGTGGACGTGCTGTTCCCCCTTTGGGGCGAGCCCACCCGGGATCTGGTTCAGCGGTTTATCGCCCTGGGCTTTCGAGCGGTGACGGTGTGCATCGATGGGAACCGCCTGGGCCCAGGGTTTCTGGGGCGAACCCTCGATCTCGCCTTCCTGGCCGATCTACCCGCGGATGTGGATCCAGCGGGGGAGAACGGGGAGTTCCACACCTTTGTGTATGATGGGCCAGGGTTTCGCTCTCCCGTCCCTTTCGCGCCGGGAGAGGTGGTCTTTCGGGATGGCTTCTGGTTCCTGGATCTGATCTCTATTCCGGCGTAGGTCCAGTGCCCATGCGCATCCTGGTCAGCGGCTGGTTCCTGCAACATCCCGCGACGGGCACCGGCCAGTATGTCGGAGAGCTCCTCCGGCATCTCCCCCGGGTGCGGCCAGGCTGGACGATCGGCGTGGCCCTTCCGGAGGGCTGGGCGGGCCCGTTGCCGGAGGGCGTGGAGCCGGTCCGGGTCCGGCTGCCCCGGCTTCCGCCGGATTTTCAGAAACTTTGGTTTGAGCAGATCGGCCTGCCGGGCGCGGCCGCCCGTTGGCGGGCGGATCGGCTGTTCGTTCCTTACTGGGCGCCGCCGCTTCGTGCTCCGGCGCCGGTGGTCGTCACCGTGCACGATATCATCCCCCTCCGATTTCCGGAGTATCGGGCGACCATGGCCGCCCGGCTGTATACTGCCCTGGTGACGGCGGCCACGCCGGGCGCCGCGCATCTCCTCACGGATTCCGAAGCCTCCCGACAGGATCTCCTTCAACGTCTACGGCTGCCGCCCGAGCGAGTCACTGCCGTCCCCCTGGGCGTGTCCGAGCGGTTCACCCCGCGTCCAGATCCGGTGGAGGATGCGCGGGTGCGGAACCGATACGATTTGCCCCCGGCGTATGTGCTCTACCTGGGGGGCTTCGATCGACGGAAGAACATTGAGACACTCCTCGCGGTTTACACCTGGGCCCAGGAGGCCATCGGGGAGAACTTCCCTCTGGTCATCGCCGGGCGCTTGCCGGAGGGTTCGAGCCGTCTGTTCGTGGATCCCCGACCGCTGGCCCGGGCATGGGGGCTGGAGCATGTGGTGCGAACCATTGGGCCGGTGGCGGAGGAGGACAAGCCGGCGCTCTATCGGGGAGCCTCCGCCTTCCTGTATCCTTCCCGATATGAGGGATTCGGCCTCCCCGTGCTGGAGGCCATGGCCTGCGGGGTCCCTGTGGTCGCCTCAGAGATCCCGGCGCTGATGGAGCTGGCGGGGGATGCCGCTTATCTGATCTCCCCGGAGGATGCCCGGGGGATGGCGGGGGCACTGATCGCCGTGCTGGTGGATACAGCCCTGGGGCAGACGTTGCGCGAACGGGGGATCCGACGCGCGGCGGCCTTTACGTGGATCGCCTGCGCGCAGCGCACGGCGGAGGTGATCGAGGAGAGCACTCCTTAGGGGACGGGAAGGAGGATGGCCGATGGATCGAGTGCGGGTTTCCCAGGATTACCTGGTGTTCTGCGCCGGGCACTTTATGATCCTCCCCCATGGGAGCGAGCCGCTCCACGGTCATAATTATCGGGTGGCGGTGTCCCTGGAGGGCCCGCTGCAGGATGACATGGTGATGGATTTCGTGGCCCTGAAGCGCCTGGTGAAGGGATTGGTGGACGAGCTGGATCACCGGGTGCTGCTCCCGGCGGAGCATCCTCGCCTTCATCTGACGATGCGGGAGGATTATGTGGAGGCAGCGATCGATTCCAAACGATATCTCTTCCCCATGGAGGATGTGCGGATCCTGCCGATCCCCAACACATCGGCTGAGTGGCTGGCCCGTTATCTGGCCGCTCAGCTGCGGGCGCGTCTCCCATCGAACCTGCATCTGCATGCCCTGGAGGTCGAAGTGGAAGAGTCCTTTGGCCAGTGCGCGGTTTACCGGGAGGTGATCGATGCCGCCGTTGCGACGCCTTAAGCACCGGGTGGGCATTGCGCTGGGGAGCAACCTGGGGGATCGGGATGCCGCGCTGCGGGAGGCCCTTCAGCGCCTCCTGGAGTGGGTGGAGGTCGAAGCCGTCTCCTCGTTTTATGAGACAGAGCCGGTGGGCTATGTGGATCAGCCCATGTTCCTGAACGCCGTTTGCATCGGCACGACGGATCTTTCCCCGCATCAGCTCCTGGCGGCATGCAAGGGCATCGAGGCGGCCATGGGGCGACGCCCCGGCCCCCGCTGGGGGCCCCGCCCGATCGATCTGGATCTGCTCTTCTACGATGATCTATGCCTGGAGGACGAAATCCTTACTCTTCCCCATCCCCGGATGGCGGAGCGGGCCTTCGTCCTGATCCCCCTGGCGGAGATCGCGCCGGAGTGGGTGCATCCCCGGCTGGGGCGGACGGCGGCGGCGCTGGCGGCGGAGCAGCCCGCCCCGGGGATCCGGCGCTGGGCCCGGGCGCCGATGCGGGCCGGCCCCGGCTTCTTATACTGGGGAAGGGAGACCTTGGTGATGGGCATTCTGAACATCACGCCGGATTCCTTCTCCGGGGATGGCCTGTTGAAAGGTCCGGACTGGGTGGAGGCCTCCCTGGATCAGGCCCGGCGTTTCAAGGCCGCCGGCGCGCATCTGCTGGATGTGGGGGGCGAGAGCACCCGGCCGGGTTCGGAGCCGGTATCGGCGGAGGAGGAAATGCGCCGCGTGCTCCCGGTCATCGAGCGGTTGGCGGCGGAAGGCTTGGGCCCCATCTCCGTAGACACGTACAAGGCCTGTGTGGCGCGGGCGGCTGTCGCGGCCGGCGCGGATCTGATCAACGATGTGTGGGCGATGAGGGCAGATCCCGAGATGGCGGATGCGGCCGCCGAGCTGGGCGTTCCCATTATTCTGATGGACAACCGGAGCCGGCGGGAGGCTGTGGTGCGGGATCCTCGCCTGGGCGCCCGCTATGAGGGGGAGGGGCATGGGGATATCGTGGCCGCTGTGCGCGCCCACCTGATGGAGCGGGTGGAGGCCGCCCGCGCGGCGGGGATCCCCGCTTATCGCATCATCCTGGACCCGGGGCTGGGGTTCGGCAAGACGGTCGCTCAGAACCTGGAGCTGGTGGATCGGCTAGGGGAGCTGCGGGAGCTGGGCTTTCCGATCCTGGTGGGACCCTCTCGCAAATCGTTCATCGGCTACACGCTGAATCTGCCGCCAGAGGAGCGCCTGGAGGGGACAGCGGCGGTGGTGGCTGTCAGCATCGTGCGCGGGGCAGACATCGTTCGCGTCCACGACGTGGAGCCCATCATCCGCGTCGCCCGTATGACCGATGCCATTGTCCGTCGGGGGCCTCCCTGGCTTTAAACCGAGATCTTCCCCCTACTTAATATGCACGTGGACGAGGATCCGCCCGAAGCGGAGCTCGTCACCGTCCTGAAGCGCATACGGCAGGCCGGAGACCAGACGTTTGTTGTTGAGATAGGTTCCGTTCGTGCTCCCCAGGTCTTCGATGTAGAAGTAGCCGTCGTGATAAAAGATCCGCGCGTGGCGGCGGGAGACCCCCTGGCTTCGGGCCCTCCCGTGAAAGATCCACATCCGGGGTCAGGCCCAGGCTGAGGTCTGAGCGTCCGATCTCGCCGATCTGAGGAGAGCGCACTTCGATGACACGCCCGGTGGAAGCCATTCGAAGGCGCAGCAGCGCAGCGGGTGCCGCAGGAGGAGGCTCCTCCAGCCCGGTTTCTCCCTCCGCGAGGGGAGCCGTATGCCAGCGCTCCGCCTCCGGGACATGGGGTTCGCTGGAAGATTCCCATTCCGATGAGCTACGCTCGGGCATGATCTCGCGCTCGCTCAGAGATCGGGTCGCGGTTTTCCTTTACGGGAGTTTGGAGGCCGGCACGGCCCCTATTATACGCAGGTTGGGCGTAGAAGCGATGGGCCGGAGGCCATTCTGGAGGATGATGCCGCTCCTGGTTCTCGGGCTGCTGGCCTGTCGGCCTATACGGACCGTCTATATCGGCCTGGTGGCCCCTTTTGAGGGGCGGGATCGACCTATCGGTTACGATGTGATCTTTGGGGCTCGCCTGGCGGTGCGGATGTGGAACGCTGCGCATCCCGCAGGCCCCCTGGCTATGCTGGTTGCCCTGGATGATCAGGGGGATCCGATCCTGGCGCAGGAGCGAGCCCGCCAGATCGTGACCTATCCCGGGTTGATTGCCGTGATCGGCCACTTCCGACCGGAGACGACGCGGGCGGCGGCGCCGGTTTACCAGGCGGCCGGGATCGCTCTCATCGCGCCCCTTCTTCCGGCGGACCGGGTGCCAGAGGGTGCGCGGGCGAGCGCTCCGGATCAGCGAACGATTGCGGAGGCGTTGCTTCAGGTCCTTCCGCCGGAGGGCGGACAGATCCTCTGGATCGTTCGCGACGACGAGGAACAATGGTTTGGTCCGGAGCTGGCGGCATTTTTCCGCGAACAGGGGTGGGCGGTGCGGGAAGCCCGCTGGGAGGAAGCTTTCCCTCGGGGAGAAGAGCCGGTTCTTTTCGATGGCCGGGCGATCCACGCGGGGGAAGCCGTACGGCGCTGGCGACAGGAGGGCTGGCGGGGTCTGTTGCTGGGAGGACCCGGTTTGCTGCATCCGGATCTGCGGGCGGTGCTGCCGGCGGATCCCGAGATCCGCGTGGTGACGGAGACCCGGCCGGTGGAGGATCCGGAGTGGGTCGATGCCTATCGCGAGCTCTCCCTAGGAAGGCCTCCCGGGCCGTATGCCCCCCTGGGCTATGATCTCGTCGGAGTGTTGCTCCAGGGGCACGAGTCCTCAGCTCGGCGCTGGGTTGGGCGAATCGGGATCTGGGAGCTCCATGCGGGGCAACTGCGGAAGACACCGGCCTTCTGGGTGCTCATGCCCTGATCACCGCCTGCGAAATACGCTGGTCTATCTCCAGGGTTCCATCCTTTCCCCGATCTCCGAAGCCCAGAAGGACGCAGGGCTATTTCGCCGCTTGAAGCGGTTAATTTCCCATGAGCCCGTATCCACCGCCGCCAACTGGAAATGAACCGCCCCACGGATGGAAGAGCGTCTGAACTTCCCAACAGGGCCCACAGCCGGGGGTGGATGCCTAGCGCACCCACCCCGGCTTTACCTGCTCTTGGAGGGGCTTGAAGTTCGTGGACGCATGCCCGGGACCGTGGCGGTCTGGGCGAATAGAGGGGGTTCGGAGAGCTTGACCTGACCTTGTCACCCTGGGGCTTGTGCCCGCGCGGAGGATGCGCCGGCGTGTTATCCCTTGCGCCGCGCCTTCTTCGCCGGCTTCTCCTCCGGCAGGGAAGCGCGGGTTTCGGTGTCATAGGCTAGGAGATCATTGGCATCGATGATGAGATACTCCACGCCGTTCACCTTCACCTCGTTCCCCGAATACTTGGGGAACAGCACCCGATCGCCGACGCGAACCTTAATGGATTCGTCGTCGCCAACGGCGACCACGACACCGATCTGAGGCTTCTCCTTGGCCGTTTCGGGGATGATCAGGCCGCTGGGGGTTCGGCTCTCCTGCTCCACCGGGCGGATGACTACGCGGCTGCCCAACGGCTGCCATGGGAAACGCTCGTCCGCCATGGGTTCTCCTCCTCCTCATTATTATTTTTGGGCTGCGCCATCGCCAGAGGCGATACCATTCCTACAAAACCTGTTACTTCTTCTTCAGCCCCAGCAAGGCATCGATCTGGGGCCGGTTGAAACCGATCACGATTTTACCACCGATGTCGAGCACCGGCACGCCCATCTGTCCGGTGCGGCGCATGAGGTCCCGTGCTGCCGCAGCGTCTCGGCTGACGTCGACTTCTTTAAAGGGGACGCCTCGCTGCCGAAGGTATTCCTTAGCCGCACGGCACCATGGACAGTTGGGCGTGGTGAAGATGATCACCCGGGGCCATCGCGCGGTTCCGGTCATCGGTTCCCCTCCGAACGGATGTTGGGATCTGCTTCGCGGTTCTCCGCCTGAAGGCTTTTTCACCATCCATCTCGCCTGGGTCACCCTCGCCCTTGATCCACCCGCGGATTCTTGAGGGGTGGGAACTGCCGAGGGCAGCCGGCCCCACCCTAATTTTTTAGATGCAATCGGGCTGTCTCAGTGACAGGAACCCGCCGCAGCAGGATACCAGGCGAAGCGCATCCATCTTCCGGGATTTTGACGCTCTCTCCGGCCGAATATAAACTATGGGATGGATGGTTTCCCGGGGGAGTCTGCGGGCAAGCAGGCTGAGAGGGCGCCTTCTGGAAGAGGCCGGCTGACTGTTCCCACGGTGTGCTCCTCTTCCACGCCCGGCGCCGACCCTTTGAACCTGATCCGGGTCATACCGGCGGAGGGAAGGGGGACATGGACAGCCCTCGCTTGTCGTGGCCCCAGGGGCTTCTATTCTGGATATCCCCGTTTCTTCCGCCGTTTGAGGACTCCCCGATGGATGCGGAAAAGCCGGCCGGATGTTTTTTGTTCCGATGGGGCTTTGAAAAGGCCCCCGGCGGCCTACCCTCCGGCGAAATGCGGTGCTCCTCAGAGTGGGGGCTGATGGAGTTGGGGAAGAAGGCGGTGAAGGCACCCGCATAATCCTCAAGGAGAGTCCGATGGGCGAGTCGGAGATCGTCCTGATTGTGGCGGGGGGTGAAGTCGATCGAGAGGCGTTGCGCCATGCGGCTTCCCGGGCGCGATGGATCCTGGCGGCGGATGGCGGCGCCGCGCATCTTCGGGCCATTGGGGTGATGCCCCATCGGGTGATCGGAGACCTGGATTCGATAGATTCGGAGACGTTCGCCTGGCTGGAACAGATCGGAGCGCCGATCGAGCGCCATCCAGTGGATAAGGACGCCACGGATCTGGAGCTGGCCCTGGAATACGCCCGGCAGCTCAGGGGAGCGATCCGGGTGTTCGGCGGGTGGGGTTCGCGGCTGGATCAGACCATCGCCTCCCTGTTGCTGCTGGCCCATCCCCGCTGGGCCGGTTGGGACATCCGCTTCGTGGGTGGGGGGCGGGAGGCCTTCGTCCTCCGGGGTGAGGGATGGATTGAAGGCCAGCCCGGCGATCGGGTCTCCCTGATCCCGCTGACCGGCGACGCGGAGGGCGTCACGCTGGAAGGCCTGTTCTACCCGTTGCAGGAGGGGGTTCTGCCCTTCGGATCCACCTTGGGGATCAGCAATCGTATGATCGCCCCGCGGGCCCGTGTCCGGGTTCGCCGGGGTCTCCTGTTGGTGATCCATGAACGCGGGGAGCTGGATTGACCTGGGGGATGCAGGAGGGAACCGATGGGGAAGGCCCAGGCGTTCTACACGGCTTGTTTTGATCTGATCACACGCTGCCGGATGCATCCTTTCGTGCAGGGGATCGCCTCGGGGGATCTGCCGCGCGAGCGCTTCGTGTTCTATGTGGAGCAGGACGCCTTCTTCCTGGAGGCTTTTGCCCGGGCGTATGCCCTCGGCCTGGCGAAGGCTCCGGATCGGGAGACGATGGACGCCTTCCGGGAGCTCCTTCAGGGCGTCTTCGAGGAGCTTCGACTCCATAAGGGCTACGCGGCGCGCTGGGGAGCGAACCTGCACCCGGAGCCCGCGCCGGTCACCCAGGCCTACACGGATTTCCTGCTGCGGGTGGCGGCCCTGGAGCCGGTGGGGCATCTGGTGGCGGCGATGACGCCTTGCATGCGCCTATATGCGGATCTGGGGACATTCCTCCGACCGCAGGCCAATCCCGTCAGTCCCTATCGGGAGTGGGTGGAGACGTATTCCAGCGCGGATTTCGAAGCGCTGGCCCGCCAGCTGGAGATGCTGCTGGACCGGCTGCCCGGGGATGAGAAGGCCCAGCATACCCTCTATCGGGCTGCCCTGCGGTTCGAGCTTATGTTTTTCGAGGCGGCCTGGCGCGCTGGTGATTACCAACCCTTCGTTTTCGAGCCTTGAAACACCCGCTGCCCCCATTGGTTGAGCAGGGCGCGGAATGAAGCCCGGTGCCTGGAAATCGATTCTCTCGCTCGAGGAGGCGTAGAGATGGGATACCGATATCGATGGCTCTGGGGATGGGTTCTGGCGGCCCTGATAGGGGCCTGCACCACGCCAACGCCGACTGCCGCCCCGGCGACGGCGACGCCGGTCCCCATAGCTTCCCCAGTTCCCGCGACAGCGATCGCCACCCCCTTGGGCCCGCGGGAGCTAACGCTCATGACCCATGACAGCTTCAGCGTTAGCGAGGAGGTCCTGCGCGAATTCGAGCAGCGTTACAACGTCCGTGTGCAGATCCTCAAGGCTGGCGATGCCGGGGCTGCCCTCAACAAAGCGATCCTGGCCAAGGGGGCGCCGCTGGCGGATGTCTTCTTCGGCGTGGACAACACCTTCTTCAGCCGGGCGATCCGGGAGGATCTGTTCGAGCCTTACCGGCCCCAGGGCATTGAGGAGATCCCGCGGGAGTTCTTCCTGGATCCCGAGTATCGGTTGATCCCCATCGACTATGGGGACGTCTGTTTGAATTACGACAAGCAATACTTCCGGGAGAAGAATCTGAAGCCGCCGGAGACCCTGGAGGATCTCATCCGGCCGGAATACCGCGGGCTGCTGGTGGTGGAGAACCCGGCCACATCCTCCCCCGGCCTGGCGTTCATGCTGGCCACCATCGCTCATTTTGGGGAGGAGCGCTGGCTGGACTTCTGGCGGGCGTTGAAGGCGAACGATGTGAAGATCACCGAGGGCTGGGAGGACGCATACTACAAGGAATTCAGCGGTGCCACGGGAAGCCCGGGGACGCGCCCCATTGTGGTGAGCTACGCCACCAGTCCAGCGGCGGAGGTGTATTTCAGCGAGGGAAAGCTCACGGAGCCGCCCACGGGGAACGTGTTGGGGAAGGACGCCTGCTTCCGCCAGATCGAGTTCGCCGGCATCCTGAAGGGGGCGAAGAACCGGGATCTGGCGGAGCGATGGATGGATTACATGATCAGCCTGCGCTTTCAGGAGGACATCCCGCTCCAGATGTTCGTCTTCCCGGTTCACCCGAAGGCCCGGCTTCCCGAGTTCTTTCAGAAATTCGCCGAGGTCCCGCCAGAGCCGGCTCGTCTGGACCCCGCTCGGATTGATGCGAACCGGGAGCGGTGGATCCAGGAGTGGACGGATGTGATGTTGCGGTGAGGAACACGTTCGGTGCCTCCGCGATTTGATCCCTCCCGAGCTTGGAGTACCGATGGGATCCTAAAGCCGTCCGGCTCATCCCGGGACGGTTTGTGGCGATTTGCGCGACTCGACATCTTCCATCTACCATAGCGGTAGCGATGCCCTCCGGGCGTCCCTTCGGCTTGCGCCTTCCCTTTTTCAACTCGCTTTCGTTGGGAAGCCCGTCCGCCCTCAGAGCCCACCGGGTGAGGAGCGCGGGCATCTTTTCGAAAACCCGATCTGGATCCCTCTTCCCCTTCCGCGCCGCGCGGCCGTGCGGGGGGAAGGGGTTCGAAGATCCTCCTCGGGAGCCGTGGGAGAAAGCCATGGGTGTGTCCGGATGGAATATCCGATGGAGAGCGCTGGCGCTGGGGATGGGGATCCTGGTTCTGGGCTCCGGCTCGTTGTCTCCCGCGGATGTGGAAAATGCCCTCTGGGATCGGCGGAGTGAAGTTATCCCTCAGATCCCCGCTGGAGCACCCGAAGCCTCCCGCCCGGCAGCGGCGGTTCCGACAAGCCAGGGGGGACCGTACCGGGTGTATCTCCCGCTGATCCTCCGTGCCCTGCGGTCAGAGTTCCGCGCCCTATGGGTCACCCGTTTCGACTGGACACGGGTGGATGGCACGTGGGCGAGGCCGGAAACCCTGGTGGCGATCGCCGAGCAGGCCGCCGTTGCCCATTTCAATGTACTTCTCTTTCAGGTTCGGGGCGTCGGGGACGCCTATTACACTCCGGGTTATGAGCCATGGGCCGCCCGCCTCACGGGCACCGTCACGCGCACATTGGGAACTTCCCCCGGGTTTGACCCGCTGCGAGTGCTGCTGGACGCCGCCCATGCCCGCGGTCTGCAGGTCCATGCCCACGTCAATGTCTACCCTACATGGCTTTGTGGCGTCGGCGCCCCGCCGGATGGCCTGAACCCCCCCCATCCGTTCTGGACCTTCTCCCGGACGAATGGACGGTCATGGAGCGCGTGGCGCGTTTATGATTCCTCAGGAGCGCCAATGAATATGATGACTTGCGATACGTATCTCTGGGCCACGCCCGCATGGCCTGGCGTGCGGGATCAGGTGGTGCGGGTGGTGCGGGATCTGGTGAGCCGCTATGATCTCGATGGTGTGCATCTGGACCTAATCCGCTATCCGGGCCGGGGTTATTCCTATGATCCGTTCACTCCTTCGTTCAGCAGTCCGGAGGAGCGGGCAGCGTGGCAGCGGGAACAGGTGAACGCCATGGTGCGCGACGTTTATGCGACCGTGAAGGGCGTTCGCCCCCAGGCGTGGGTGACGGCGGCCGTGTGGGGGGTTTATCAGAACCGGTGGGGGTGGCCGGGGTTCACCTCCGGATACTCGGATTACTATCAGGATTCCAAGCGGTGGCTGCGAGAGGGGTGGGTGGATGCGATCATGCCCATGATCTATCCGGCCAGCCCCTCGGCGAATTGTCCGGATACAACGGTGTGGACGCTGGATCGATTCCGCACCCTGGTGGCGGATTTCCTCGCTGACGCTTCGGGCCGGTATGTGTTCCCCGGGATCCATGGCGGTTACGCTTGCTTTCAGGACATCCGGGACCGCATAGAGGTGGCGCGGTCACTGGGAGCTCGTGGGATGGCGATCTTCGCTTATGGCCCGGTGAGCATGAGGGGATACTGGGATGAGTTCGCGATTCAGGCCTATCCCACGCCGGCCCCTGTCCCTCCTTTGCCATAGCGGGCGGCCAGGACGGCGAGGACGAAGCGGGGGAGGGCGAGCATCCGGCGCCAGCGCCACGGCTGGCGGATCAGCCGATAAAGCCACTCGAGGCCGTGCTCCCGTATCCAGCGGGGGGCGCGGGGGACAATGCCGGCGATGAAATCGAAGGCCCCTCCCACCCCCATCGCCACCGGGATCCGCAGCTCCGGCTGGTAACGGGCGATCCAGAGATCCTGCTGGGGCGCCCCATACGCCACGAACAGAAGATCCGGTCGAGCCTCTCGAAGGCGCTCCAGGATCTCCGGGGCATCCTCCGGCCGGGGAGACCCGGCGAAGGTTCCGGCGACGATCAGGGACGGGTATCGGGCGCGGAGCCTCAGCGCTGCGCGATCGGCCACGCCATCGGCGGCCCCCAGCAGGAAGATCCGCCATCCCCGTTCCGCCGCCCGGGCTGCCAGCGCCTCCATGAGCTCCACCCCGGGCACCCGTTCCCGCAGCGGCTGCTTCAGGATCCGCCCGGCCCACAACAACCCGATGCCATCCGGGACGTTCAGGTCGGCCTGCTCCAGCACCTGGAAGAACGCTGGATTCCGGAGCGCGTGCATCACGAACTCCGGGTTCACGGTGCAGATCTGATGGGCGCCTCCTCCTGCGAGGAAAGCGTCCACGATGTCGAGGGCTTCCCTGAACGTGACGTCGTGGATGCGAACTCCCAGGATGCGTCGGATGGGCGTCTGGATCATGGGCGGTCGCCGGAAGCGAGAAAGTCCATCTTCACCCGCCATGGGGCCGTATAGACATTGGCCCGGTCCTCCTGCAGGAATCCCACCACGGTCATCCCGGTGGCCTGGGCGAGCTCGAGAGTGAGGCTGGAAGGAGCCCCCAGGGCGGCCAGGATGGGGATGCCCGCCCGCAGGGCTTTCTGGGCGATCTCGAAGCCGGCCCGTCCACTCACCAGCATCAGCGACCGACTCAAGGGCAGGCACCCCTCCCGAAGCGCGGCGCCGATGGCTTTATCCACGGCGTTGTGGCGGCCGACATCTTCCCGAAGCCAGAGCAATCGGCCCTCCGCGTCGAAGATCGCCGCCGCATGCAGCCCCCCGGTTCGGCGGAAGAGAGCCTGGGCCTCCCGGAGCCGCCGGGGGAGGTCGCAGAGGAGCCCGATGGGAATCACCGGCTCCTCTTCCGGCAGCGGCGGATACCCCTGAACGAAGATCGCTTCGATAGCCGCTTTCCCGCATACCCCGCAGCTGCTGGTCATGTAGAAATGCCGGGTCAGCCGTTCCCGATCGATGCGCACCGTCTCCGGAAGGATCACCCGTATTTCGTTCGGGGAGGGGCGTTCCAGCGACAGGCCTTGGGCGATGACGCTGGGCTCGGGGATCAGAGCTTCCGTGTAGAGGAACCCCAAGGCCAGGTCTTCATCATGCCCGGGGGTCCGCATCGTAACGGAGATTGGGAAGATCTCCATCGATACCTCGCCTCGGAGCGCCACCTGGATCTCCAGGGGCTCCTCCACGATCACCACATCCCTGCGGATCTCAGAGCGCTCCTGCCGCCAGCCGGTTACCGGCCATCCCTTTAGCGCGCCATCCCGGATCATCGGGATTTCCCTCCCCCATTCCCTGGACCTCTGCCACCGGGAGGGGCGTTAGGCTCGGGCGCCCCACCCTGCTACGAGCGAGGGGTGACCAGGGGCTCCCCCACCTTTTCCACATGCGCGATGATCGCTTTATACGCCGGGATCCCGGCTAGTGGGGATCGAATGTCGGGCGGGATCAGGGCGTTTCCTTCCGGCCAGTGCACCTGCAGGGTGCCCGGCTTCACCTCCCCCGGGAACACCCGTCCCCGGAATTCGCCCCAAGCGTTCCAAAGCCGGACCGGATCCCCAGGCCGGAGCCCGAGCCGCTCGATGTCCGCGGGATGCATCAACACGGCATCCCGCGGAAGGCCGTTAAGGGGATCGATGTCCTCGTGAATCATGCTGTTGAACTGCTTCCCCCGCCGAGTGGCGACCTGGAAGGCCCCTTCAGGGATCTCCACCCGCGGCGGGCGCACGACCTTAAAGTGCGCCTTCCCATCCGGGGTGGGGAACTGTCCGCCCGCGCAAAGCCAAGGCCCGCCATATTGGAACTGATCCCCTTTCTTCCGGAGATGCTGGATCCCATCGTAGAAGGGGATCACCCGGGCGATCTCCTCCCGGATCGTCTGGGTGTTTGGGAAGCGGACACGATCCGCGAGTTCTGGACGGACGCGGGCGGCGATCTCGCCGAAGACCCACCATTCGGGTCGGGCCTCTCCGATCCGCGGCCCGGGGATCTCCGGGCTGAAGATCACCCGACGCTCCGTGGTGGTTTCGGTCACGCCGCCGGGCCCTTCATAACGGGTGGTGGCCGGAAGCAGGATCACGGCCTCCCCGGGCTCGAAGAACATGGGCGGCGAGAGCACGATATCCATATGAACCCGGAGGGGCACCCGTTCCAGGGCTTCGCGAACGAAGTCCGGCCCCGGCAGCACTTCATGGAAGTTGCCGCCCACGCTGAAGAGGAGATCCAGTTCCCCCCGATGAGCGGCTTCGATCATCTCCGGGGCGGTGAGGCCTCGCTTCGGGGGAACCTCGAAGCCATAGAGCTCGGAAAGGCGGCGGGCGTTCTCTTCGTTGATCGGGAGGCCGCCCGGGAATACAGTGGCGTAGGCCCCCATCTCCGCCCCGCCCTGAACCCCGGAGTGGCCCCGAATGGGCATCAGGCCGCATCCCTCTCGACCGACGAAGCCCCGGGTCAGGGCCAGGTTGATGATGGCGTGCACATTGTCCTCGCCATGAGGATGCTGAGTGATCCCCATGCTCCACACGAAGACGGCCCGCTGCGCCTCGGCCACCATGCGGGCGAAGGCCTCCATCTCCTCCCGGGGAAGGCCCGCGCCTTCCTCCAGCTCCTCCCACGGCGTCGCTTCCAGCACGGCGCGCAGCTCCTCGAAGCCTGTCGTATGCGCCCGGATGAAGGCCTCGTCCACCCATCCTCGCTGGATCATGTGCTTGATGGCCCCGTTGATGAACGCGATGTCGCCCCCCACTCGGATCTGAAAGAATCGGTCAGTGATCCGGGTCCCGAAAAGGGCGCTTTCCAAATCAGAAGGAACCCAGTAGCGTTCCATTGCCGGCTCGCGATAGGGGTTCACCAGGACCACCCGCGTTCCAGCCTTGCGGGCGTAGTAGAGATACTTCATCATCACCGGCTGGTTGTTGGCCACATTGGAGCCGAAGAAGACGATAAGGTCCGTCCCGATCAGGTCGGTATAGGAGCACGTCGTGGCGGCCACGCCGAGGGCTGCCTTGAGGGCCAAGGTGCTGGGCGCATGGCAGACCCGCGCCGCGTTATCGATGGAGTTGGTCCCCATCGCCCGGACCGCCTTCTGGGCCACATAATAGGCCTCGTTGGGAAGGCCTCGGCTGGTGAGGTAAAAGCCCAAGCGCTCCGGCGACGTCTGACGGATGAACCCGGCGATGCAATCCAGGGCTTCCTCCCAGGAGATCCGGCGGAATCCGGGCTCGCCGCGGCGGCGGATCATGGGGTAGGGAAGACGGCCCATGGATCGAAGCTCCCGCGAGGATCGCTGGGCCAGGGGGCGGACATCGGAGAGCATCCGGATATCCAGGGGAGGCATCGTATTGAGGCGGAGCAGGCGTAAGCGGATATTGCAGAGGTGAATCCCAGTGATCGTCCAGTCGTGCATCCCGCTGGTGCCCAGAGCGCATCCGTCGCAGACTCCATCCCTCAGGATGCGCCAGGCATAGCCGAGTTGATCCCGGTTCTCCCAGAGCGCCCGCAGGATCTCCAGGTAATTATTCGGGCGCTGCTCGCCGATCCCCAGGGGCTTCCAACTGGCCCACAGGTGCGGCATCCACCGACGGGCCGGCCGTCGGACCGCTCGCCGAACCCCTCCCATTGCTGGCCCCTCCAGATGGAGTTCCGGGGATGCGTCCATCGTTCATTTAAGTTTATTACGATTACGCATTGGAGCTCAAGTTCCGGGAGGGTGAAACGACCTCAAGGGCTCTTAGAGGTGAAGGATCTGAACCGGGTTACGCCGCTGGCTGCTTCCCGTGTTATTCCAGCAGGCCCAGGCGGATCCATGCCTCAGCTAAGGGCCGGAGCTGAGAGCCCAGCCATGGGCTGATGAACAACAGCAGGAGCTCGGCGGTCCACCAGGCGATCCCAAACCAGATCGTGGAGCGCGGCATTGGACGCAACGGCGGCATCTCTTCGCGTGGCCGAGTCAGCTCCCGCAGCAGTGCCCAGCCCAGAAGGCCGGTGCTCCCGATCCATGCCAGCGACAGGATCGGGTGGGAAGGCAGCAACAACCGAGTTAGAGCCCAGCGGGCGGTGAAGCCTGCGAAGGGGGGGGCATCGATCAGGGCCATGCCGCTGCCCAGCAACAGCGCGATCACCCATGGCCCCTGGTCCAGCGAGATGCGTCCGGACTCGGTTGAACCGCTCATCCGACGATGGGCGGCCAGTCCGAAGGCGAGCCCCAGCAGGGCGATGATCCGGACCCATAGCGTCCACGAGCTCAGGTGAATTCCCTCAACGGTCCCTAGGCCCAGCGCCAGCCAGGAGAGGCCGCTGGAGGCCAGCCAGGCATACCCTCCGATGAGGCCCCAGCCTCGTTCCGCCGGGGCCAGCACAGCGCTGCTCAGCATCATGAGGAGCCCCATGGTCTGCAGGCCGGCGCTCCACCCGGGGAGCTTGAGCAACCATGGGAACTCCTGAGCCCAGGCGAGGAGCCAGAACCAGGTCCCGTAATTCAGCAGGAACACGGTGAAGGCGGCTCCAACCGGGGCGCCTTCGGCGAACAGGAGCAGAACCCAGCGGTAGGCCGGCCAGACCCCCAACCAGAGGACCATAGCGATGCCGATCAGCAGCATGGTGAATGTAGCCCAGAAGGGTTGACCCGGGTTCAGCGTCGCCTGCTCGGCCGCCCAGGCGGCCGTGACCCAGGCGAGGAAGCCTAGGCTGGCGGCGATCAGATACTGGGTTGCTCCTTCCATGCCATGGCCTTCCCCGAGCAGCGCCAGCGCCAGCAGCAGGGCGGCGGCGCCGGTGAAAAACGTCCCCAGGCTGATCGGCCGCAGCAGCAATCCGATGGTCCACAATCCGCCGGCGACCAGGCCAAGCGGATACAGGCGGCGCTCGAAGCGGAAGGGCCATGCGGTCAGAAACAGCATGGCCGCCCCTCCCCACAGTGTGCTCAGCGCCCAACGGTCCACCTCCGTTAGACGAAGGCTCCGCCCCAGCAGCACCAGCGGCGCGCCCAGGGTCGCCTGATCCGGTCGCGGGGTCATCACAGGCCAGGGAACGATCCACATGAAGCCCACTAGCGCAATGGCGACTGCGGCCGAGAAGGGAGCCGCCAGCGGCGTGCGGCGGAGCGGATAAATCACAGGGGCGGCGAGGAAGGGAACGGCGAGCAGGATCAGCAAGGGGAAGTTCACGCGGATACCTCCTGACGGACCAGGGTGAGGGCAACGATAAGGAAGGCGACCAGAAGGTTCATCCCGGCCATCAATCCGATGGCGAGCAAGCTATCCTGCACAGCAAGATAGGAAATTTGGTAACCGTTCAGCATGGTCAGCACCCCCAGCCCGGCCTTCAGCGGCGAACGGCTCAACGTGGCGATCAGCAGGCCGATTCCGATCAGGGTGTATGTCACGATCAAGAGAGGTGGAGAAGCAATAGGCAGAGGGAACCGGATCACCATCATGCGGGCGATGGTGTAAAGGAAGAGGGCGGCCAGGATCCGGAACCGCCAGTGGATTACCGGCCGAGCGCTCAAGGTTCTGGGGATGTTCGTCTGCGCCCGTCGGCCCACTAGATAGAACAATGAAGCCAGCAGGGCACTATCCAGGATCTGAACCCCGACAAGTTCCCTGGGGACTTCCATGGTTTGCTGAAGGAGAACGCCGCCCCCCATGCCCATTAGGGCCCATGCCAGCAGCATCCCCCGCCAGTCATCGAGGGCCAGCACAAGCCCCCCTAGGATCGCAACCGCCAGAATGATCAGCTCGCTGATGTTCCAGGCCTCGAACACCTCATCCTCCCCACCATCCTCATCGTTCCGATTCAGTTTAGAAGCACACAGATCGAATGCACAAGCTCTGAACCTATGATAGAGGGAGGTCCCTCGAAGCCCGGGTTGCGCTATGATAGTATCCAGCAGCGGGACGAGCGGGCTTTCCCCGCTCCCCCCGGTGTTCCGACCACTCAACCCTTCATCTGGAGTCCAGAATGGCGCGCAAAAGCGGTCCATCCTTGATACTTCAACGGGTCCGGGCCTGGGCAGTGCCCAACCCGCGTACCATCGCGCGGGAGGTGTTGCCGAACGGCATCATTGCCCTCGCCTATGAGAACTTCAGCAGCCCCTCCGTCGTTCTCTCCGGCCTCCTGTGGGCGGGGGCGGCGGATGAGCCGCCGGAGCGAGCGGGGCTGGCGGCCTTCGCGGCGGACATGCTGACCCGGGGGACGACCCATCGAACGTTCCATGAGATCTATGAGACGATCGAATCGGCCGGCGCCAGTCTGGATATCGAGACGGGTTATCATACCACTGGCTTCAGCCTAAAGGCCCTGGCCGAGGACCTGCCCGCCATGCTAGAGATCCTGGCGGATGTCCTGCGCAACCCGGTGTTCCCTGAGGAGGAAGTGGAGAAAGTGCGGGGGGAGATCCTCACGGATCTTCAGGAGCGGGAACACGACACCCGGCGGATGGCCGGGCTCCGTTTCCGGGAGACACTCTTTCAGGGCCATCCCTATGGGCGGAGCGTGGATGGCTACCGGGAGACCGTGCAGGCGATCACCCGGGAGGATCTGGTCGCTTTCCATCGGAAGTTTTACAGCCCCGAGCGGATGATCATCGCCATGGTGGGCGCGATCCGCGCGGAGGAGGGGATCGAGGCTGTGCGTCGAGCGTTCGGGGATTGGATCGCCTGTCGCCCGGAGCCGGATCCCCTGCCTCCGGTCTCTCGTCCAGACCGCTGGATCCACGTGCACACGCCGATCCCGGGCAAAACCCAGACCGATCTCGTGATGGGCACAGTCGGGCTGGCCCGGAAGGATCCGGACTATTACGCGGCCGCGCTGGCGAACTGCGTCCTGGGGGTGTTCGGGATGATGGGTCGGCTGGGGGATCATGTCCGGGACCGGGACGGGCTAGCTTACTATGTGTATAGCCGTCTGGATGCCGGTCTGGCCCCCGGGCCGTGGAGCGTCATCGCCGGAGTGGCCCCGGAACATCTCCCCCGGGCGGTAGAGGGCATCCGAACCGAGATCCGCCGCCTCCTGGAGCGGCGGGTCCCCGCGAAGGAGCTGGAGGACAATAAATCGTTTTTGATCGGCTCCCTTCCGCTCCGGCTCGAAACCAATGAGGGGATCGCTGGGATACTCGTCGATATGGAGCTCTTCGAGCTGGGCCTGGATTATCTGGAGCGCTATCCCGAGATCATCGCCAGTCTCACCGCTGCGGAGGTCCAGGCGGCGGCCCGCAAATATCTGGATCCGGATCGTATGGTTCTCTCCACCGCAGGTCCCGAGCCGGAGCTCCCCGGGCCCTCTTGAGGGACATGGGGCTGCCTTCACGCCTTCAATCTCCGACAGGAAGCGGCCAGCCGTTCCCTCTGAAAGCCTGAAAGCAGAGAGAGCCGGATGGCTGTGGAGATCCAGGTAGAGATTGTCGCGCTGGCCGATGAGGCGGTCTGGCTGGTGCAATCGCCCGAGGGGAACTGGACGTTGCCGGGCGGTCCTCTGATGGAAGGGGAGGATCCGGTGGATGGCGTCCGGCGATGGATGAGCCGGGTGGCCGGGGTGGAGCCTGAGGAGCCCGTGATCATAGAGGCGGCCTCCCGCCGGGAGGAGGGACGCTGGCAGTTGATCCTCCGTTACGCCTGCCGCCTGCTTCAGGAGCCCCATCCGCCCTCTGAGCTCCCCGGCTCCGGCCTCTTTCACGTTGAGCATCTCCCTCCTCTGGATCCTGGGCAGCGCGCAGCCATCTATCGGGCGCTGCAGGTGTTGTGAGCTTCCCGGGCTTTCCCCGTGATTTCCCTCACTGAAGTTCCGGGCCGGGCTGACCCCTTCCCTTCTGGGCTATCCCCTCTGCCTGACGGAGAACCCCGCCGATTTGACAGGGTGCACGCTCCGAGATATCCTTATCCTGGTTTGGAAAATGATTCTCTTCAGATAGAGGTTTTGATTATGAAACGTTCGGAGCGATTGAGGGCGATGCTGGAGGGCCTGAGGGCGTCCAGGTTGCGGCTGACGCCCCAGCGGGTGGCCATCTGCGAGGTCCTGGCCACGAGCCGGGGCCATCCCACCGCCTATGACATCTACCGGCGTCTTCACCGGCGGTTTCCCACGATGAGCCTGGCTACAGTTTACAAGACCCTGGACGCACTGGTGCGGCTGGGCCTGGTGAGCGCGCTGGGGGATGCCGGGGATGGGATGGTGCATTACGATGGAGACACCACGCCGCACATCAACCTGGTCTGTCTCTCCTGCCACCGGGTGCAGGACCTGGAAGGCGTGGACGTCCGGGCGTTGCATCAGCGGGTGGCCGCCCGATCGGGATACGCGCTGCATGGAGCCCGCCTGGTCTATTACGGTCTTTGCCCCGATTGCCAGCGGAAAACCGGAGCATCCATCGCCGAGGGGGCTTGAACAATGGGAGAGTGGATCCGTCGCTTTGTCTTGGAGGAACGCCGGCTGGAGTTCCCCTTTGTCGGATTGACCCTCGTCGCGTTGATTGGCGGGATCGCTTCGCGCTGGGTGGCCCCTGGTGCGGAAGGCGCCTTCTGGGTCGCCGCTTATCTATTGGGGGGCTTTTATGGGGTGATGGATGGCGCCATGGCGTTGCGTAGGGGGCGGCTGGATGTCAACCTGCTGATGTTGCTCTCCGCCATGGGGGCTGCCCTTATCGGTCATGCGGAGGAGGGGGCGACGCTGCTGTTTCTCTTTTCCCTTTCCAATGCCCTGCAGACCATCGCCCTGGAGCGCACCCGCCGGGCCATCCGGCAGTTGCTGAACCTCCGCCCTCCGGTCGCCCGCCGCATCCGGGGCGGGGAAGAGGAGACGATCCCTATCGAGGCGATCGAGGTGGGGGATCACCTACTGGTTCGGCCTGGCGAGCGGATCCCGGCGGATGGGGTGGTGGTGGCGGGTTCCTCCACGGCCGATGAGTCCCTGCTGACTGGCGAGTCCATGCCCGTTCCGAAAGGTCCGGGGGATCCGGTTTTCGAGGGCACGCTCAACGGCCATGGGGCGCTGGAGATCCGGGTTACCCATCCGGCCTCGGACACCATGCTGGCGCGGATCGTTCATCTGGTGGAGGAGGCGCAGGCGCAGCGCGCCCGCACGCAGCAGTCGATCGATCGCTTTGAGCAGCGCTACACATGGGCGGTCCTGGCAGGGGCAGCGCTCACTCTGATCCTTTCCGCGCTCTGGGGGGAAGCCTTCGATCGTGCCTTCTATCGGGCGATGACCCTGCTGGTGGTGGCTTCGCCGTGCGCCCTGGTCATCAGCACCCCGGCGGCTTTCCTCTCCGCGATCGCCGCCGGGGCCCGCCGGGGGCTTCTGTTTAAAGGAGGGATGGCCCTGGAGGCCTTAGCCCGGGTGCGGGTGGTCGCGCTGGATAAGACGGGGACCCTTACCGAGAACCGGGTGACGGTGCAGGCAGTGCGCGTGCTGAATGGAAACCATCCCGATGCGGTCCTGGCCCTGGCGGCTGCGGTGGAAGCCCGTTCGGAGCATCCGATCGCCCGGGCGATCGTGGAGGAGGCTCGGGCGCGCGGGTTATCCTTCCCGGAGATCCGGGAGGTCAACGCCCGTCCAGGGCTGGGGGTGATCGGCTTCGCCAATGCTCATGCCATCTGGGTGGGCTCTCCTCGTCTGTTCCAGCAGGAGGGTATTCCGCTCCCCGACGAGGTCTCGGCCATGCTGGAAGAGGTACAACGGGCCGGTCGGACCCCCCTGCTGGTCTATGATGGGCAATGGCGGGGCCTGATTGAGGTGGCGGATCGGGTGCGGCCGGAGGCGGCGGAGGCGGTGGAGGCGTTGCGCCGCCTGGGGATCGAAGTGGTGATGCTGACGGGGGATCATCCAGCGGTCGCCCATGCTGTCGCTCAGGCTGTGGGGATCCGGCGCGTGGAGGCCAGGCTGTTGCCGGAGGAGAAGCTGGAGCGGATCCACTCGCTGGCGCGCTCGATCGGGCCTGTGGCAATGGTCGGGGATGGGATGAACGATGCGCCGGCCCTGGCTGCGGCTTCGGTGGGGATCGCTATGGGGAAGATGGGAAGCGATGTGGCCATTGAGACGGCGGACGTAGTGCTGCTTCAGGAGGATCTCCGTCGGGTCGCCGAGGCCATCGCCTTGGCCCGCGCGGCGATGCGCACCGTGTGGCGGAACCTGGCCTTCGCAAGCGGCGTGATCGTCCTGCTGGTGGCTCTCACCTTCGGGCTGGGGATCCCCCTGCCGCTGGCGGTGGTCGGGCATGAGGGGAGCACGCTGCTGGTGGTGCTCCATGGCCTGCGTCTTCTGCGGTGGAGGGGGCAATCCCCTGGTGGGGGAAAGAACCCCTTGAGCGTTTGACGTCCAGATGCATGCCTTCTTTTGGGACTGGTGGACATGCCCCCCGGCGCGCCCATCCACCCCAAAAGCTCTCGATGCTTCGCGGCCCTTCCCGGTTATCCAGAGTCTGGAGAACTCAGCGGTTTCCCGCTCTTCCATTTCTTCCCCCGTTGTCCCGGAGGGGGGCGGCCGGGCGATCACCATCCAGAGAGGGGTGGAGGGAGCGGATCTGTTCTGTATCCCGGAATTCACTAAAATGGCGGAGGGGCAGAGCATGGGGCTGCGAGCCGACTTCCCACTCTGGGGGGTCTTCGATGTTGCGGGTTTCCGTGATCGCCACCGTCAAAAACGAACAGGATTCCATCCAGGATCTGCTGGATTCCCTGGTCCTCCAATCCCGTCCCCCGGATGAGGTGATCATCACTGATGGGGGATCGACCGATGGGACCCTGGAGTGTCTTCGGGGGGAGCGGCGGCTGCCGCTACAAGTGATCGAAGCTCCGGGCGCCAACATCTCCCAGGGGCGCAATCGGGCCATTGCCGCTGCCCGGGGGGAGATCATCGCGGTCACCGATGCCGGGGTGCGGTTGCATCCCCACTGGCTGGCGCACCTGCTCCGCCCCTTCGAGGAGCGGCCGGAGACGATGGTGGCGGCGGGGTTCTTCCTGCCGGATCCCCGCACGCCCTTTGAGGTCGCGATGGCCGCCACCGTGTTGCCGGAGCGGCGGGAGATACAGCCGGATCGTTTCTGGCCCTCCAGCCGTTCGGTCGCTTTCCGCAAAAGCGCATGGGAGGCGGTGGGCGGCTATCCCGAGTGGCTGGATTACTGCGAGGATCTGGTTTTCGATTTCGCCCTGTATGAACGATTCGGCCCCTTTGCCTTCGTCCCTGAGGCGGTGGTTTACTTCCGGCCTCGCCCGACGATGCGGGCTTTCTTCCTGCAATATTACCGGTATGCCCGGGGGGATGGGAAAGCGGACCTGTGGCGGCTGCGCCATGCGATCCGATATGGCACCTACCTAGGACTGATCCCCGCGCTGGCCGTCCTCAGCCTGGGGGTTCACCCCTTGTTCACCCTGGGCTATCTGCTGGGGGGATGGCTCTATCTGCGCGTTCCCTATCGTCGCCTCTTCCGGCTCTGGCGGGGCTACCCATGGTCGGATCGAATGCGCATGGCCATCTGGGTCCCATGGATCCGGGTGTGGGGAGATCTGGCTAAGATGTGCGGCTATCCGGTGGGGGTATGGTGGCGCTGGCGTCATCTCCGGGGCCTTCGCCGGCCTCGCGGGTTCACCGGGCTTCGACCCCGGGAAGCGGATTCCGCTTCCGCCCCATCGGGAGAGCGCTCGGGCGGAGGGCTTTCCTGAGGATCGCTGGAAACGATCCCCTCCCTTCCCACGGCCCATGCACTCCCCGGGAGAGGCGAATTCCCTTTTGGAATCGTCTTGACGGTGAGAAACAACTGTCTATAATTTGATTGTCCGATCAATCAATTTCAGAGCCGAGCATATTCCCGACAAGGCCTGAGCTGTCCTGCTTATCCAGAAAAGGAGCGCCGTGCCATGGGAAAAAGGCGTCCTCTCCTCCGAAAGCGACAGCGTGAGGAAACCCGCCAGCGCATCATTGAGGCGGCCTTCCGGGTGTTCGTCCGGAAAGGTTTTAAGGGGACTTCCAACCGGGAAATCGCGCGGGAGGCGGGGATCTCTCCGGGCTTGATCTACTGGTATTTTCCCAGCAAAGAGGAGCTGTTCCGGGCTGTGGTGGAGGCGAAGGCGTTCGTCTTCCCGCTTCAGCAGATGGCGCGAACGCTGCGAGAAGTTCCCCCTCAAGAGTTTCTGGCGCGGGTGGTGGAAATAGGGATCACCCTGGCTCGGGATCCCGCGATCGTGGCGGCCATGCGGTTGCTTCTTCCGGAGGCCATCCGTAATGAACGGGTCCGCCGGGTATTTGTCGCCCGAGCGATCCGTCCGGGGCTCCGAGCGGTGGCTGGTTATCTGGCGGCTCAGCAGGCCAAAGGCCTTTTGCGCCCTATGGATCCCGAGGTGGGAGCCCGGCTATGGATGGGCCTTCTGCTCTCCCAGATCCTGCTGAGCGATCTGTTGCGGATCCCCTCTCCGGCGCCCACCGATCGGCTCCTAACGGAGGCGCTCAAAGTATATCTGCATGGGGTCCTGGCCCGCGCTCCTTCGCCCTCGTGACTACATAGAGGATGAGGCGCCTCGTCCGGCCCCAGCGGAGCTTTTCGGATCGGATGATGCCCTCATCGTTGCCGAAGCGGCTTCGATAGGGCCCAACGGGCAATTCCTACGAGCAGGGAACAAGGATCTCCCATCCCGGAATATGCAGGGGGCGCTTCGATGCTTCGTCGGATCAGCGCGGTGATCTATAAGGAGGTCCTGCACATCCTTCGAGATCCCCGGACGCTGGCGGTGATGTTCCTGATCCCAGTGGTCCAGCTCTTCCTCCTGGGCTACGCGGCGACTACGGATGTCAAACATGTGCCCATGGTGGTCTTAGACGGGGATCGGACGCCGCAGAGCCAGGAGCTGGTGGATGCTTATCGCGCCGTGGATACGTTCCGGATCATTGGTTATGTGGAACGGCCGGAGGAATTGGCTCGCCTGCTGGACGCGGGGACGGCGCAGGTGGCGCTGTTGATCCCGAAGGGATATGGGGCGGATGTTCTGGCTGGCCGCCAAGCGATCATCGGCTTAGTGATCGACGGCAGTGATCCCACGGTCGCCAACAACGCTTACGCGGCGGCGCTCTCGATCGCGCAGAATCATTCCACCCGGATCCTCCGGCAGGTCCTTCATTTGGATCCCCGACGGATGCCGGGGCTGGATCCCCGCCCGCGGGTCTGGTATAACCCGGAGCTCCGCAGCGCGAACTACATGATCCCGGGGCTCATCGGTACGATCCTCCAGTTCCTCACGATGCTGCTCACGGCTCAGGCGATTGTCCGGGAGCGGGAGCAGGGGACCATGGAGCAGCTGATCGTCACCCCAATCCGTCCGGCCGAGCTGGTGATCGGAAAGGTGGTTCCCTATGTGGCGATCGCCTTCATTGATTTCGGCATCATCCTGATGCTGGGAGCCCTCTGGTTTCATGTGCCGATCCGGGGTGATCTGGGGTTGCTCCTGGCTCTCTCGGGTCTTTTCCTGCTTTCCTCCCTCGGCTTCGGATTGTTGATCTCCACCGTGGCCTCCACCCAGCGGGAGGCGATGTTGCTCACGTATTTCCTGCTGCTGCCATCGATCTTCCTGGCTGGATTTCTGTTCCCGATCCAGGCGATGCCTCAGGCGCTTCAATGGGTCAGCTATCTGATCCCTCTGCGCTACATGCTGGTGATCCTGCGGGGAATCATCGTGAAAGGGGTGGGGATTGAGCCTCTGTGGGATGAGGCGCTGGCGCTGACCCTCTTTGGGATCGCCGTGATGGGCCTGGCGGCCCGCCGCTTTCAGAAGCGCCTGGAGTAGGGATCCGGCCCTCGTTCCATGGGGAGTGGTGAGGGTGAGATGAACCGGACGATCTTGGAGGTTGACCATCTGGAGAAGCGGTTTGGCCCCATCCGGGCCTTGTCGGATGTCTCGTTCGCGGTGGACGAGGGGGAGATCTTCGGGATCATCGGGCCGGATGGGGCGGGAAAGACGACCCTGTTGCGGATCCTCGCCGGGGTCCTGCGGCCCGATGCGGGCTCCATACGTGCGCTCGGGTGGGATCTGTTGCGGGAGCTGGAGCGGGTTCGGCCGCTTCTCGGCTACATGCCCCAGAATTTCAGCCTGTATGGGGACCTCACGGTGCGGGAGAACCTGGCGTTCTTTTCCACGATGTATGGGACCTTCGATCCCGCCTGGATGGAGCGGCTGCTTCGCTTCGCCCATCTGGAGCGGTTCCTGGATCGCCGGGCGGCCCAGCTTTCTGGGGGGATGCAGAAGAAGCTGGCTCTGATCGGGGCGATGATCCATCGGCCCCGTCTCCTGCTGCTGGATGAGCCCACCACCGGCGTGGATCCGGTATCGCGGCGGGAGCTGTGGGATCTGCTCAGCGGGTTTCACCTCCAGGGGGTGACGATCCTGGTGACCACGCCCTATCTGGATGAAGCGGAGCGCTGCACGCGGGTGGCGTTGATGCATCGCGGGCGGATGCTGGCGGTCGATGCTCCGGATCGGCTGCGGGCTTCGCTGGGCCACCCCGTCATCGAGATCATCGCCCGGCCGATCATGCGGGTGCATGCCGTGTTGGCGGATCATCCCGGAGTTCTGGAGGCGGTGGTCCTGGGGGATCGCATCCGGCTGGTGGTGCGGGCGGGGAGCCTTTCCCCGGTGGATGTGGAGAGCATGGTGCGGACGATCCCGGGCGTCACCGTTCAGGAGGCGCGATGGGCCGTGCCCCGCCTGGAGGAAGTCTTCGCTCATCTCATGCGCCGGGAGGGAACCGATGGATGAAGTGGTGATCCGCGCCGAGGGGCTGACCCGCCGTTTCGGGGCGTTCACGGCGGTGGATCATGTCTCCTTTGAAGTTCGCCGGGGGGAGATCTTCGGGTTTCTGGGCCCGAATGGAGCCGGGAAGACGACGACCATCCGGATGTTGCTGGGGCTCCTGGAGCCCAGCGAGGGTCGGGCCTGGGTGCTGGGGCATGATGCGACCTGGGAGACGGCGCGCATCCGCCCGCGGATCGGCTATGTCAGCCAGCGCTTCAGCCTGTATCCGGATCTCTCGGTGGAGGAGACGTTGCGGTTTTACGGGGCGGCCTACGGGCTGTCGCTTCCGCACCTGGCGGGTCGGATCTCCCGGTTGCTGGGGCTCCTGGATCTGGCCGGGCAGGAGCGGCGCCTGGTCCGGCATCTGGCGGGGGGCTGGCGACAGCGGGTAGCCTTGGCGGTCGCGCTCCTTCACGAGCCGGAGCTCGTGTTCCTGGACGAGCCGACAGCCGGGATGGATCCGCTGGCGCGGCGGGCGATCTGGTCGCTGCTGTATCAGCTCACGGAGCAGGGGATCACGGTGTTCGTCACCACGCACTATATGGATGAGGCGGAGCAGTGCTCTCGCCTCGCCCTCATCCATAATGGTCGTCTGGTCATGCAGGGGGCACCGACGGAATTGAAAAGGATGGCCGGCCTAGGGAACGTGCTGGAGATTTCAGCGACGCCTTTGGATCGCGCGCTGGCCTTACTTCGGGAATGGTCGGTTTTCTCCCATGTGGTCCTCCACGGCGCCCGTATCCATGCTTATCTTCCCATGGGTGAAGTTCCCGTTGAGGAAATCCGGAGGCGTCTGGAAGCAGCGGATCTGGAGTCCGTTTCGGTGGAGCCTGCAGTTCCCTCGCTGGAGGATATCTTCCTGTGGGTGATCGAGCGAGAACGAGCCGGCCAGGATCCTGAGGCGCGATGATCTCTTCCGACAACCCAGAGGGCCTTGGGGAGGCCGGGAAGACACGAAAAGGCGCATCCGGTTTGGAACTGGAGGCGAGGCTCTATGAAGAGAACGTTCCGTCTGCTCCTCATCGGTCTGCTGGGGTTTGCCAGCGCATGCCGGTTGGCGATGGAACGGCCGTTGCGGGCCTCTGGCTATCTGGAGGCTCAGACGATCGATATCATTGCGGTGGAGGGCGGCCGCGTGCTCCAGGTATGGGTGGAGGAAGGGGACGCGGTACAGGCCGGCCAGCGCCTAATGGAGCTGGACCCGGCTCTCCTGGATGCGCAGATCCGGATAGCGGAGGCCCAGGTCGCTCAGGCGCGGGCCGCGCTGGATGCTCTGGAGGCGGGTCCCCGGGAGGAGGAGGTGCGGGAAGCGATGGCGCTGGTGGATCAGGCCCAGGCCTTGCGGGATGGTGCGTATCAAGCCTGGAAGGATGCGCTGGCCATGCTGCGGGAGCCTCAGGAGCTGCGGATGCAGCAGGCCATCGCCGCCGCTCAGGCGCGCGCGGCCCAGGCCCGGCTGGAGCAGGCGGTGGCTATGAAAGATATCGCGGAGATCCTGAAGAACCGCGCGGAGGCCGTGATACGGAACCGGGAACATCTCCCTCCGAATCTCCGCCCCCCGTTGCCGGTGGAGGTGCTGGATGCCCCTTACGCCTACTGGGGGGCTTGGGCGGAGGTCAACCGAACGGGGGCCGCTTATGACGGCAGCCGCGCCTTGCAGGATTACCTGGATGCCGTCGTGCGGGATCCGCTAACGCTGCGGACACAGGTGGTGGAGGCCGAGGGCCGTTACCGGGCTGCGGAGGCTGCCCTCGAGGCGGCTCAGGCCCGGCTCGCGGCGCTTCGGGCGGGGGCGACGCCGGAACAGCGGGAGGCAGCCCGCGCCCGTCTACGCCAGGCCGAAGCGGCGCTGGAAGCCCTCAAAGCCCGGCAGGAGCGGTATGTCCTGCAGGCCCCCCAAGAAGGGATTGTGGCCTCACGGGCGGCGGAGCCGGGGGAGCTGGTCGCCCCGGGGACGCGGGTGATGCAGCTGATGGACCTCCGGATTCTCACGTTGACCGTGTATGTCCCGGAAACCGCCCTGGGTCGGGTTCGCCCGGGCATGCGGGTTCCGGTGATCATAGAAGGGTTTCCCGGTGAGCGTTTTGAGGGCCTGATCACCCACGTGGCGGAGGAGGCCGCGTTCACTCCGCGCCATGTCCAGACCCAAGAGGAGCGCGCTCATCTGACGTTCGCTGTCCGCATCCGGCTGGAGAACCCGGAGGGTCGCCTGAAGCCTGGCATGCCGGCCGATGTGGAAGTGCCCTGACGTGGTCGGGATGGTCCGGGCGCATGGTTTCCGGGTCATCCGCTCTACCCTCGCATGGAGGCTTGTCGATGTGCAAACCGCTTCGGGCTGGGATTTCGATGATCCTCCTCGGAGGGATCCTATGGGGGCTCCCCCGACCTGTATCGGGCGGATCGGGGGGAGGCTGGGTGTTCTCCGGCACGCTGACCGGGCGGAGCGTCCAGCTCTCGGCGGAGGTGAGCGGGCGGGTGCGATGGCTGGCGGAGGAAGGGGCGACGGTGAAGCCCGGGGAAGCGGTAGCCGAGCTGGAGGATCCCGTCCTGTCACAGCAGCTGCTGGAGGCAGAAGCCGCCCTGGCCGCGGCTCGGGCCGAGGCGGCTGCGCTGGAGGCCGGGGTCCCGCCGGAGCAGCAGGCCGTGCTGGCCGCCCAGGTGCGGCAGGCCGCAGCGGAGCGTGAGGCGGCGGAGCGCCTCTGGCAGGCATTGCGGCGCCAGCTGGCGGAGCCCCAGGATCTGGAGCGTCAGATCCTCGAGGCGCGGACCGCTCTGGCGGTGGCCGAGCAGGGCGTGGAGCGCGCTCGAGCGGATCTGGAGAAGGCGCGGGCGGATCGAGATCGGCTGCCGTTCGATCAGCGGGAGATCGCTGACCGGCAGGTGGCAGCCGCGGAGGCGGCCTTGCGGGCGGCGGAGGCCGAGCGGGATGCGGCCCGGGCCCGCCTGGAGGGCCTGCTGGCCATACGGGAGCGGCCCCTCTCGCTGCAGGCGCAGGTTCACGCGGCGGAAGCGCAGATGCGAGCTGCGGAGGCAGCCCTGCGCGCGGCCCAAGCCCGTCTGGATCGCGCCCGGAACGGGCCAACGCGATGGGAGCGGGATCAGGCGCGGGCCGCGGTAGCCCTAGCAGAGGCCCAGCGGGATCTGTTGCGGTTGCAGGTGGAACGGCTCCGTCTGACCGCGCCTTTCACGGCAACGGTCTCCGAGCGCCTGGCCCATGAGGGGGAGACCGTTCGCGCTGGGCAACCGGTGCTCAGCCTGAGCACGATGGATCCCTTGGAGGTGACCATTTATGTGCCTGTGAGCCTTCTGGGCCGTTTGCAGGTGGGACAGCCTGTGCGCATCCAGGTCGATGCGTTCCCCGGGGAAGTTTTTCCCGGGGTCATCGCCCGGATCGCTCCCGAGGCGACCTTCACTCCGCGGAACGTCCAGACTCGCGAGGAGCGACAGACGCTGGTCTTCGCGGTGACAGCCCGGGTTCCCAATCCAGAGGGACGTCTCAAAGCGGGGATGCCAGCCGATGTGCAAATTCTACCTTAGTTTGCATATGGAAATCCAGGCCATCCCGATGGAAGGAAGACGAACAATGGTCCATCCGAAGAGGGTGTGCTCCAGGTCTCTCTTACCCATCTTCCTCTTGTGGCTGGCCCGGGTGGCGACGGGAGCCAGGGCGCAATTAGAATCCCACGGGGAGCCGCAGCGGGCGCTGCCGCGCGAGGGCTTCCCATCCCAGCGCCCCAGCGAACATCCCCGTCGCCACCAGCACGATGGCCGCCCCGGAGGCGATGTCCAGGTGGTAGCTCAGATAGAGGCCGATGAGCCCGCTGAGGCTGCCCAGAAGGATCGAGAGAAGCACCAGGCGGTCGAAATCGTCTGTCAGCAGGCGGGCGGTGGCGGCGGGCACCACCAGGCCGGCGGCGATGAGGGTCACGCCCAGCACTTGCATCGCCGCGATCACCACGGCCGCCAGCAGCATGGAGAGCATCAGCTCCATTCGGGCGGTGGGGATGCCGTAGACTTCTGCCACCTCGGGATCGAACAGGGCAAAGAGCAGGGGCTTGTAGTGGAAAAGCAGGAGGGCCAGGGCGAGAAGGGAGGCGCCCAGGATGATCCAGAGATCCGTCTCTGTCACCCCCAGGATGTGGCCGAAGAGGGCGGCCTCGAAGTTGCGGGTGAACTGGCGGGTGCGGCTGATCAGCGCGACCCCCAGGGCGAAGCTGGCCGTGGTCACCAACCCGATGGCGGCGTCTGCTCCGATCTTCCGCCGGCGAGCGATCAACCCGATTAGCAAGGCGGAGAGGAATCCCCACGCCCCCGCGCCCAGATAGAAGTTCAGTCGCAGGACGTAGCCCACCACCGCGCCGCCGAACACAGCGTGGGAAAGCCCATGGCCGATATAACTCATGCGGCGCAGGACCACATAGGGGCTCACCAGGCCACACAATCCCCCCACCAGCACCGCGGCCAGCAGCGCCCGTCGGAAGAACTCAAATTGAAAGGGCTCCAACAGCCAATGGCTCATTCCGCCCTCCCATTTCCCTGACCGTGCCAGCGATCTGCGATCACCTGTAGCCCCCCCTGACGGACCACCATCAGATCGGCCCCATAGAGGCGATGTAGGATCTCCGGCTGGAACACCTCCGCAGGCGCTCCTTCGGCGATCACCCCACGGTTGAAGCAGATCAGATGGGGTAGATGGGCAGCCACTGCATTTAAATCATGGGTGGTCAGCAGGATGGCAATCCCCTCGCGGTGGAGCTCTTCCAGAAGATGTAGGATCTCATGGCGGACCGCGATGTCTACCCCGCTGGTCGGCTCGTCGAGCAGCAGCAGCCGGGGACGACGGACCAGGGCCCGGGCGAGGAAAGCGCGTTGCTGTTGCCCGCCGGAGAGCTCTGCGATGTGGCGACGAGCCAACCCGGCAATGCCCAGCCGCTCCATCACCATCCATGCGCGCCGTCGGGCCTCTCGTCCATACCAGGGGCCCGGTCCGTCCTCCCGGGCAAGCCCCATCAGCACCACCTGCTCCACGGTCACAGGGAACGTCCAGTCCACGGTCTCCAGTTGCGGCACATAACCGACCGGCAGCGGGCGCACCTGCGACAGAGGGCGCCCCTCAAACCGGACCTCTCCGGTGAGGGGGCGGATCTGGCCCATCAGGACGCGAAGCAGGGTGGTTTTCCCCGCTCCACTTGGGCCTACCAAGCCCACGAAGCAGCCTGGCTCCAGCCGTAGGGAGAGGTCTCGGAAGACCGGCTGCCCGTTATAGCCACAGGTCACTCCGCGCAGCTCCACCAGCGGCGTCATCACGGCCGGCTCCGATCTGGGATGTTCCGGATGTCCACCTCCTGCAACGCATCGGCGCGCCCCCCCAGGGCGGTCACTATGGTCCGCACGTTCTCCACCATCATGTGAAGATAGCTATGCTCCGGGCTTCCTGGCTCCCCAGGCAGGGTATCATCCCGCAGCGTGTCGATATAGCGCGCGCCGGTCTCCCGGCCGATCTGCTCCAGGACCTTGCTGGGGAATACCTCCGAGCCGAAGATCGCCGGGACTTTCTCCCGTCGAATCTGCTCGATCAGGGCAGCTACCTCCCGCGCCGAAGGCTCCCGAAAATCCGAGGGCTGGATGGCCCCGATTACGGTCATCCCATAGCGACGAGCGAAGTAGGCCCACGAATCGTGATAGGTGAGCAGCTTGCGGTTCGACGGCGGGATCGTCATGATGGCCTCCCGGATGGCGCGATCCAGTCGATCCAGCTCTGCGAGCAGCACCGCCGCGTTCTGCTCGTAGTAAGTCCGGTTGGCCGGGTCCATCCGCACCAGGGCATCCCGGATCCGTTCCACGTAGCCCCGAGCGTAGATGGGGTCCATCCACACGTGCGGGTTTGGATCGCCCTTCTCGGGTGGGAACGAGAAGTCAAAGATCCACTCCTCCCGAGAGAGGAGCATATCCCCCAGCTTCAGCAAGACAGCCTCAGGCTTTTTGTTCGCCAGGGCCAGGCGCTCAATAGAGGTCTCCAGGTTCAGACCATTGAGGACAATCAGATCGGCCTGCGCCAGATATTGGGCGTCCTCCGGGGCAGGCTCGAAGGTATGGGAATCCACCCCCTCCGGGATCAGGCCGTGGAGATCAATGCGATCCCCCCCGACGTTATAAACCAGATTGGTTAAGGGGGCGACAGTAGTGACCACGCGCAACCGTCGGACGGGGGCTGCAGGGCGAGGCGATGCGCAGGCGGCAAGCAGCAGAACCGAAAGCAGTATCCCTCCCCATCGATGGCGCTCAATTTTCATGGCTTGGCCTCCGATGGAATGGATCCCCGAGCTCGACAGCGGGAGCAGAGCCCCAGAACGCTCAGAGTGATCTGCTCCACAGACAAGCCCAGGCGGCCCTGGATCTCCTGACGCAGCTCTTCGAGCACGGATTCTTCCAGATGGAAGATTTGATGGCAGGACCGGCACCGGAGATGGCCATGGCTTGGCCGATCCCGCCACTCGTAAACGATCCGTCCCTCGCCCAGCACATGGCGTTCCAGCAGCCCAAGCCGGGTGAACAGCCGCAGCGTTCGGTACACCGTGGAGAGGTCCATAGCCGGGAAGCGATCCCGCACCGCTGCATGGATCTCCTCGGCGGTCATGTGGCGCCCGGAAGCTTGCATGGCCTCCAGGATCACCACCCGCTGGGGCGTGGCCCGGCAGCCGTGTTGACGAAGAGTTCGTCGGATCGGATGACAGTGCGGCATCTCGTCCCTCCAGGAGGGGTGCCTTCCCCAACCGGTCAGTGGAAACGCCTCCGGGGGGGATCTTGTTGCAAATTTTTGCTGTTGCAATAATATGGCGACAATCTTTATTCGTCAACATTCTCGAGGTCCAGATCGACTTTCCTCGGGCTGCCTTCTGACCCGCGACCATCGTCCCGTTGAGGAGTTGGGGAGGTCGAAGCACTTATAGCCGTGGCGATCCTCAGAATGACCGTCGGCGGACCTGTGGGCGCTGTTTGCAGGAACCGCGGCGGCGGCGATGAAGGGGCGGGCGAAAGCTTCCTAATCACCGAGCTGCCTGGGAAAGGCCAGCCGCCATGCCTCTCATTACTGGATCTCGATGTTGCAATTTCCAGGGAATGGAGTGGGGCGGATGGGAATTTTTCTGTATGATATATGAAGAATCTTCCTCGTTGGAGCATCCCATGCAGAGCGCGAAGGCCTGGAGGGGATTGCGAATCCTGCTGGGGATCACAGCGCTGGCGATCGGCTTGCTGACGATGTGGGGGGCGCTGGTGCGCACGACCGGATCGGGTTTGGGTTGTCCGGACTGGCCGCTATGCCATGGGCGGGTGGTTCCCCCGCTGGAGGATCCGGCTGCCTGGATCGAGTGGATTCACCGGATTCTGGCGGCCAGCGCGACGTCGCTGCTGGCGCTTTCCGCGTTGATCGCCTGGGGAAAGGAACGACGTCCAGATCTCTACCGCCCGCTCTTCTGGGCGCTCGGGCTGGTGTTCGGGCAGGCTCTGGTGGGCGGGCTCACGGTGATCCTGGAGCTTCCGCCCACGATGGTGGCGGTCCATCTGGGGTTGGCGCTGTCGATCCTGGCCCTGACGCTGGTGGCGGCGGTGCGCGCCTCCGCCCCTTGGTCCGCCCACGCGCCGCATCGGGAGCTTTCCTCGGTTCAATCCGCTGCCCGTGCCATGCGCTGGATCGGTATGACGGGCATAGGGCTGTTCATTCTCATGCTGCTGGGGGCCACGGTGACGGGGAGCGGGGCTTCGTGGGCGTGCTCGAGCTGGCCCTTCTGTGAGGGGTGGGTGATCTGGCCGGGCGATCTGCTGGGCCGTGTGCATATGCTGCATCGGCTGGCTGCCCTCGGCGTGGGCTTTGTGTTGGCCTGGCTCGCCGTTCGGTTGGCGACCTGGCGCGGGATCGCCCGCGGGATCTTCCATTGGGTTCTGACGGCCTTCGTTCTCTATCTAATCCAGATCGTCCTGGGGGCCATCAACCGGTGGATGGGGTTCCCGGCGCTGTTGAACGCCCTGCATCTGGGGCTGGCCACGGCGATCTGGGGGGCGCTGGGGATCGCCTGGACATGGGCGCTGGGCGAGGCGCAATGGGTGGAGGGGATCCCCCAGGAAACCGTTCGCCTGCGGAATCTCTGGGAGCCCTATTTCACCCTGACGAAACCGGGGATTGTGGCGCTGCTTCTGGTTACCACGGCAGGGGCGATGATGATCGCCCAGGGCGGGCTGCCCCCTATTGTTACCTTTATCTACACCCTGCTGGGAGGCTTTTTGATCTCCGGTGGGGCCAATGCGATGAACAATGTCTGGGATGCGGAGCTAGACCGGCGGATGCATCGCACGGCTCGCCGTCCGATCCCGGCCGGCCGGCTGGGGCGGGGGGAGGCGGCGGGGGTGGCGGCGCTCTTTTCCCTCCTCGGCTTTCTCCTCCTGTGGACCTTTGTGAACACGACGGCGGCGTGGCTGGCCCTGGCGGGATGGATCTGGTATGTAGGGGTCTACACCATGGGGTTGAAGCGGTGGACGCCGCAGAACATTGTGATCGGCGGGGCGGCCGGAGGGTTCGCCCCGATGGTGGGCTGGGCGGCGGTGACCGGGCGGGTTGATCCGATGGCGCTGTTTTTATTCGCGCTGATCTTCTTCTGGACGCCCCCTCATACGTGGTCTTTCGCCATCTTGACGGAACGGGATTATCGGGAAGCGGGGGTTCCGATGCTGCCGGTGGTGAGGGGCGCGCGGCCGGCTGCCTTCCAGGCTTTCTTGTATACGATCCTCCTCGTGCTGCTCACGCTGGTTCCCTTCATCACGGGAGCGATGGGGCGGATCTATCTGGCCGGGGCGCTGGCGCTGGGCGCCTATCTGCTGTTCCTGGCGTTTCGCCTCTGGCGGGCGCCGGAGAAGGCCATCGCCCGCCGGATGTATCACGCATCGAATGCTTATCTTTTCCTGATCTTCGTTGGGATGGTGCTGGATCGAGCCATCCGCCTTTAGCGGTGATGGGAGCGAAAGGCTGGGAATCGGCTGATCCGGTTGGGGATCAACTCAGGTAATCCTTCAACCGTCGGCTGTAATGGGGGTGGCGCAGCTTGCGCAGCGCCTTGCTTTCGATCTGCCGGATCCGCTCTCGCGTCAGCCCGAACATCTGCCCCACCTCGTCCAGGGTCCGCCACTGGCCGTCCTTTAATCCGAAGCGGACCTCCAGCACCTGCCGCTCCCGCTCCGGGAGGGTATCCAGGATCTCCCGGAGCTGCTCCCGGAGCATGGTCAGATGGGCTTCTTCCAGCGGGCTGCGAGTTCCCTGATCCTCGATGAAGTCTGCCAGCTCGCTGTCTTCCTCCTCTCCAACCGGCGTTTCCAGCGACATCGGTTCGGCGGCCCAGCGGAGGGCCCGCTCCACCTTCCGGGTGGCCTCCCGGAGCCGGCGGGCCAGATGGGGCGGCAGGGGCTGGTTCGTGTTCCAGGCGGCCTGGATCTCCAGGACCTCCTGGGGGGAGAGCAGGTTCACTTCCAGGGCCAGTTCCTCGGGGGTGGGATCCCGGCCCAGGGTCTGCTGGAGCTTCTGCTGAGCACGCATGAGGCGGCTCAGGAACTCTGCCAGATGGACTGGGATGCGGATGGTGCGGGCCTGATCGGCGATGGCGCGGGTGATGGCCTGGCGGATCCACCAGGTGGCATAGGTGGAGAACTTGAAGCCTCGCCCGGGATCGAATTTATCCACCGCTCGCAGCAGCCCCAGGTTCCCCTCCTGGATCAGGTCCAGGAAAGGGACGCCGCGGCCGATGTATTTCTTGGCCACGCTCACCACCAGGCGCAGGTTCGCCCGGATCAACCATGAACGGGCTTCCGCCGCTTGATCCTGCCCATGTCGCCACCAGCGGCTCAGGTGTTCTTCAGAGGGGAGATGGGCCCGAAGGGCCCGCTCGCTGGGCCAGCGGATCGCTGAGGCCGAACCCGCGCCCGCATGTTCCGTTAGGTAGGAAAGCACCTCGGGGGGGAGCAGCAGCAGATCGGTGTAGATCCGGACCAGTTGCTGGAGCAGGTCGGCCAGCCGGCGGCTGCCTCGCTGGCGCTCCAGGTAGGGTTCGAGGGAGTGCGCGCGGGCTTCCAGAACCGGGCGGCTGACATCGGCGATCAGATCGGTCAGGCGGGGCATGGGACGGCGGAGCCGGGCGGCCATCTCGGCGGCCTTCTCCCATGCGGCCACCAGATCCCGATACACCGCGATCGCCAGGTCCGCCTGGGAAAGCTTGCGCAGGCCGGCGCGGATCTCATCCAGCCGCCGGGGAGCCTGGAGGCGGATGGCCAGATCCAGCTCCTGGGTGGGCTCCAGCAGCGGAACCCGGCTGATCTCCCGCAAATACATCCGCACCGGGTCCTCGGCCACCTCCGGGCCCCACCACTCCTCCAGGGCCTCGATTTCCTCCTCGATCCCCTCGCTCTCGATCTCTTCCAGCTCGGTCTCCTCCGGTTCCTCCGGGAAGGGTTCCTCTGCCATCTCCTCCTCTTCCTCCTCCAGGAACCCTTCCTCTTCCTCCGGCCATTCCTCTTCAAGGCCCCGCTTCTCCTCGTCGTTCTCCCATGGTTGTTGCGACATCCGCGGACACTCCTTTCCCGATGGATCGGGCAGACTTGACTTTATAGATGTCCTGGGGTTTGGTCTCCCATGCGCCCCCAGGCAGGTGCGGTCCTGTGGCTGTGCGGCTCGCTACCGTCGGACGGTTGTGGGAAGCGGATCATCCATCATCCATCGGCGATATCGGAAGCGTTGCGTCTGATTGAGCTCTTCCGCCAGCGTCTGCCATTTTGCCATGAATTCGTCCTGTGGCCAATCCGGCATGGACTCCGCCAGCGCCTGGAGCTCTTCGAGAATTCCCTTCAGGCGCTGTTCGCGGAGCCACAGCGCCAAGCGCAATGCCTCCTCCGCCCATTGCTTGTCTTCCGGGTCGAATCCTCGCAGCAGCGGCCCGCGGCGCTGAAGAAGCTCCATCCACAAGGTTCGGAGCAGCCCAGGGCGCTGGGGATCCGTCGTCTCCTCCGGCCAATCCTCCACCGGTCCGAACTCCGATAGATTCCGGAAAAGGGCCCGGTGGGTGGAATCCTGGAAATCCTCTTCGGTAAGCGGCTCCAGGCCCAGCTCGGTGAAGCGGACGTTCAGGTAGGGCAGGAGGTCAGGCCCCATGCCCAGCATGACCAGCAAGGTCGCCTCTGCCTCCGTTCCGCTTCCGAAAGCCTCGAGGCCTGTTCGGGGTTTCTCGCGGGCGGAGCCGAGGAGCGCCGCCGATCCTTTGCGGGCTCGCCGCTCATGCCCGCTCATGCGATAGCTGGTGACCTGCTCCAGCAGCACCCGCTCGTTCAGCCGGGCCATGCGGGCGGCCTGCTGGATGTAAACATCCCGCTCCACCGGATCCGGGATGGCGGCGAGGATAGGGACGATCTCCCGCACGAAGGTGGCTTTCCCTTTCGGATCCTCCAGGTGATGTTGAGCGGCCAGGTAATCCAGGAGGAAGGCGATGACCGGGCGCGCGCTCTCCACTGCCCGAGCCCATTCCTGAGGAGCGCGGCGAATGAGCTCATCGGGATCCACGCCTTCCGGCAGGGTCAGCACCCGCAGGTCCACGCCGAGCTGACCGCTCAGGTGGATCCACCCCCGAGGGCCAAGCTCCAGGGTGGTCTCGGGGAAGGCTTCGCGGGCCGAGGCCAGCCCGCGCAACACCGCGTGCATCCCGGCCGGGTCGGCGTCCAGGGCCAGCACCAGGCGCTTCAGCCCGCGGCTCAGCAGGCGCAGCTGCGCCTCGCTGAGACGGGTGCCCAACGCGGCCACCACGTTGGTGAAGCCCGCCTGATGGGCCATGATCGCATCGAAATACCCCTCGACGATCACCGCCAAGCCGGTCCGCCGGATCTCTGCGCGGGCCCGATCCAGTGCGAAGAGCACCGCGCTTTTGTCGAAAAGGAGCGTCTGGGGAGAATTGAGATACTTCGGCTCCTCGTCTCCCAGCGCCCGGGCTCCGAAGCCGATCACGTGGCCCTGAGGATCGCGGATCGGGATCATCAGGCGGCCCCGGAACCGATCGAAGGCCGTGCCGTCCTCCCGGATCACCGCCAGGCCCGCGGCCTGAAGGGCTTCCAGAGGGAAGCCTCGGTGGCGCATGAAATCGATGAGCGCATGCCAGGCGCTAGGGCTATACCCCAGGCCGAAGCCCTCGATGGTTTCGGGAATGAGCCCTCGGGCGGCCAGATAGGCCCGCGCCGGCTCCGCCTCGGGGCTGTGACGGAGCTGGTGTTGATAGAAGAGGGCCGCGGCCTCCAGGACCTCACGGAGGCGGGCGCGCTCCCGCTCCCGGGCCTCGACCTCCGGCGTCTTCGGCTCGAGAGGGATGCCGGCCCGTTGCGCGAGGGCCCGCAAGGCCTCCGCGAAGGTCAGCCCGTCCCGCCGCATCACGAACTGAAAGACATCCCCGCCGGTGTTGCAGGCGCCGAAACACCGCCATGTCTGGGTATCGGGGAAAACCACAAAAGCCGGCGTACGCACATTATGATGAAAAGGACAGAACCCGATATAGTTCTTCCCCGAGCGGCGCAGCGGGACGCTCTCGCTGATGATCTCGACGATATCCAGTCGGGATTTGATTTCCTCGATCAGGGACATGGGCGCTCCGGACAGCATGGGATGCACTGTCGATGATGTGTTCGGTTCCGGATACGGACGGCGAGCATCCTCCCGCCGGTGAAGGTCTCCTTCTGGTCTCCATCATAGCGGCGGGAAGGGATCCTGCCAAATCCGGATCGGATCCGGGGCGCTACGGTTGGTTTCCCGGGGAAGAGACTCCAGGTTCAGCGGACCGCGAACGATGAGGAGAGATGCGCCATGCGGATCGTGGTTCTGGCTGGAGGGGTGGGCGGCGCGCGAATGGCGGATGGGTTCGCCCGTGTGATGCCGCCGCAGGATCTCACGGTGATTGTGAACACCGGCGATGATTTCGAATGGCATGGCCTGGTGGTGTGCCCAGATCTCGATACCGTGATGTATACCCTGGCCGGGATCGTCAACCCGGAGACCGGATGGGGGATCCGGGGGGACACCTGGGGGGCGCTGGAGATGCTGGGGCGATACGGCGGGGAGACCTGGTTTCGGGTTGGGGATCGGGATCTGGCCACGCACGTCTACCGCACCTTCCTGTTACGGCAAGGCCGGCGGCTGAGCGAGGTCACCGCGTGCCTCTGCCGCGCCCTGAGGGTGGAGGTCGCCATCTGGCCGATGAGTGACGAGCCGGTACGGACCATTGTAGACACGGAGGAGGGACCGCTGCCGTTTCAGGATTACTTTGTGCGCCGGGGATGCCAACCCCGGGTGCGGGGCTTCCGCTGGGAGGGGCTGGAGGGGGCGCAGCTGGCTCCGGAGGCTCGCGCGGCTCTGGAGGGGGCGGACCTGGTGGTCATCGCCCCCTCGAATCCGTATGTCAGCATCGGCCCCATCCTGGCTCTTCCAGGTGTTCGGGAGCTGTTGCAGGATCGAACGGTTGTGGCCGTCTCGCCCATCCTCGGTGGGCAGGCGTTGAAAGGGCCGGCAGCCAAAATGATGGCCGAGCTGGGGGAATCCCCTTCCGCCCTCGTGGTCGCCCGGAGCTATTATGCTTTCCTGGACGGCTTCGTGCTGGACCACGCGGATGCAGCCCTGGCCCCGGCCGTGGCGGCCATGGGGATCCGCCCGCTGGTGACGGATACGGTGATCCTGGATCCAGAGGCGCGGGCCCGTCTGGCTCGGGAGATCCTGGCGTGGGTCGCTGCCGGCCTCCCGGCAGCGGGCGAAGGTTAAGGGATTCCCCCGATCCTCCGGGTGGTGCTGGAACAGGAGCTTTACGTCGGAGCGCTCTCTCCGGCGCCGGCCTGCGCGGCGCGGGCCCGCAGCTCGGCGCGCAGCGCCAGGATATCCCGTGGGGCAGACCAGATGGCCAGAGCGAAGAGGAAGCCGCACAGGAGCCAAGTCCCCACGCAAATCGTCAGGATAGCCGTGTGCAGGGAGGTTTGCACGGCCAGCAGGCCGGTGAGGAAGGGCGCCAGGGAAGCGCCGCTCCCCTCGATGAAAGATTCCAGCGCCTGAGCGGAGCTCCGGATCTCCGGCGGGCTGATGTCGAAGACGGTGGCCAGGACGTTGGGGGCGGCTAGGGGGATCGCGAAGGCGGTGAGGACCACCATGGCCCAGAAGGCACCGAAGGCCTGCGGAGGGATGGACATCGTGATCGCCAGCAGGATGGCGCCGGCCAGCACCCCGGCCATCGAGACGATGAGGCGCCCCCGCAGGGTGCGCCGGAACAGCCAGTCGCCCATCGCCCCGCCCGCCAGGTAGCCCATGGACATCACGACCACGGCGGAGGCCATAATGACGAAGATCTGGGCGTTGCTATAGCCCCGCTCTGCCTCCAGATAGCGGAAGAACCAGAAGGAGATCACGTTCCATGGAAAGACCCCAAAGAACCCCTGGGTGACCAGGAAGAGGAAGGTGGGCTTACGCAGCAGCGCGCGGACCTCATTCAAGTTGAAACGATAGGAAGGGATCTCGGCGAGGGCGGCCAGCTCCGGCTCGCTGTGTCCCCGGGGGACTTCGTGGATCGTGCGCCAGATCAAAAGTGCTATGAGGAAGCCCAGGGAGCCAGTGATCAGATAGATGGCCCGCCAGCCGATGAGGTCCTTGAGGCCGAGGGCTAAGGCCACACCCATCAGATACCCCACGGGGCCGGTCATTTGGAGGAACCCGTAGATGCGGCTGCGAAGCTGAGGGCCGAAGTAATCGGAGATCAGGCTGTAGAGGCCGGGATAGGCGTTGTCGTCGATTCCGGTGGAGGCGCGGGTGAGCAGGAAGAGGGGGTAAGTGGGGGCGATGGCGCTGAGCCAGGTGGTGGCGCCCCAGATGAACGAGGCCAGTCCGATTAAGAAGGGGCGGGCGAAGCGATCGGCCATGTATCCCCACAGCGGGTAGAGGAAGAGGCCAACCAGCAGCGCCGCCGTGGAGGCCAGGCCCATCAGATCTTCCCCGATGTGGAACGTCTTCATGATCTCCGTGGCGAGAGGGCCCAGGAGGAGCTTGTCGGTTTGATGGAGCAGCATGAACGCAAACAGCACCGCCGCGACTGCCCAGGGCGTGCGCATGGGTCCCTCCGATGGATGTTTTCGCGAGGCCTTAAAGAGACAGCGGGTCCCCGAAGGCGTCCTGGCCGCCCCTTAGCCGTTGCGCGATCGATTATATCATACGGCCTCCGGGTTCTGCGCCCCCATGGGATCATCAGACGAGGGGATGCCATCCTGGCGCTGATCCACATCGGACGTGCAGCCGGTGGCGCATGGGAAGTCATTGGCCAGGACCGACCGGGGGGCGGAGGGAGGACGGGGGCTGGTGGACGGATTCGAAACGGCGGTCGGGGAAGGAGCCGGTGTGCGAGGGGGAGCCGGCGTCGGAGAGGGCGCGGGCGTTCGAGTTGGGGGAGCGGTAGAGGGAAGAGAAGGCCGAGGGGGCTGGGTTGGCGATGCCGGTCGATCCGGCGTCATTGGGGGCGGGGGCATAGGGGTGCCCGTGGCCGTGGGAAGGGGAGAAGCCGTTCCCGTAGGCCTGAAGGGATACGAGCGGACAGCTCGCCAGGCCCTCTGGTCGAGAAGGCTTCCGGCTGGCTGTTAAACACGGAAGGAGGGAAGGGATCCATCCCCTATCCGAGGAGGAGGAAGGCCAGCCGAGCGACTGGGGCTGCGCCTCCCCTCCTCAATCTCCGGAAGACTTTCTCTATATACATGATAGCACATCGCCGGATCCCCTATGGGTTTCTGTCCCCTGCTGGTTCGATTGAGGCGGATATGTGTGGCCCCCACACGCGGTTCGGGAGGTGGTTTCAACCCCACGCTGGTTCGATTGAGGCCGCCTGGGTCTCCCGGTGGAGGTGGTAATCGCCTCCATGTTTCAATCCCACGATGGTTCGATTGAGGCCCGGCACGGTGATCACCACCGTGACCCAGGTATATCCGTTTCAATCCCACGCTGGTTCGATTGAGGCCCGGTGAAGCGAGGGTTGCACCACCGGCCCGTATGGTTTCAATCCCACGCTGGTTCGATTGAGGCTCAACGATGACCTCCTGGAGGAGGGCGTGCCTCTCCCGTTTCAATCCCACGCTGGTTCGATTGAGGCCATTAAGGGGCGCTGGGCCCTGAACGATCTGGATTGGGGTTTCAATCCCACGCTGGTTCGATTGAGGCCCGCTTGGGCCGCCCTCATTCTTGAAAACGATCTCTCGTTTCAATCCCACGCTGGTTCGATTGAGGCCAACATGCCAGACGGAGCGCGCTGGGCGCCGTAAGCCGTTTCAATCCCACGCTGGTTCGATTGAGGCATACGGGCCAGCTCCTCATGGGAGAGCGGCTTCTCCGTTTCAATCCCACGCTGGTTCGATTGAGGCCGCCTGCTGGGGGTGCAGGAGGAGGAAGGAAAACGAGGTTTCAATCCCACGCTGGTTCGATTGAGGCCACCACAAACGCCACATGATCGACAGACCAGCCCGCGTTTCAATCCCACGCTGGTTCGATTGAGGCTGCGTGATCAGAGACGGCGAATACGCCGGCTTGCCATGTTTCAATCCCACGCTGGTTCGATTGAGGCTTCTCGTTGATTATTTAGCGTCTTATGCTAAGAAAAGTTTCAATCCCACGCTGGTTCGATTGAGGCATGAGCGCTATGAATGGGTTACTTCTCTACTTTGAGAGTTTCAATCCCACGCTGGTTCGATTGAGGCGCCATGTGCGGTTTGCACCACCGCGTATCCCTCCTCCGTTTCAATCCCACGCTGGTTCGATTGAGGCCAGCCCGCAATCAGGAAGATGAACATCCAGATCACGGGGTTTCAATCCCACGCTGGTTCGATTGAGGCCCCGCCACGGCCATGGCGCCCCCGATGATCTTATCGGTTTCAATCCCACGCTGGTTCGATTGAGGCGGCAACAATCTGTTCCGTCACTCCAGGATCACCCCAGTTTCAATCCCACGCTGGTTCGATTGAGGCCGACGATCGCGATGATAAGGCGCACATAGAAATTCATGTTTCAATCCCACGCTGGTTCGATTGAGGCAGGCGTGATGTATTCCGTTGTCGAGAATCCGACACCGTTTCAATCCCACGCTGGTTCGATTGAGGCTAAG
>NZ_JBHOQR010000007.1:0-4882 GCF_042408815.1 Thermoflexus sp.
AGCGACCGGCATCCATCTGGTGATCGCCACCCAGCGCCCCAGCGTGGATGTGGTGACCGGGCTGATCAAGGCCAACTTCCCGGCCCGCATCGCCTTCGCGGTGGCCTCCTCCGTGGACTCCCGGGTGATCCTGGACACACCAGGAGCGGAGACCCTGCTGGGGCGCGGGGATATGCTCTTCCTCGCCCCGGATCAGGGCCAGCCCATCCGGGCTCAGGGTTGTTTTGTTTCCGATGAGGAGATCCGGCGCATCGTCACCTACTGGAAAGGCATCCGGGGTCTCCCCCGCCCGGAAGCGCTCTCCACGCCTCCTTCCCCTCGATGGAAGCGTGAAGCAGAGACGGCATCCGGGGAACCGATCCGGGTCGGAGGACAGGCAGAGGAGATGAAGGAGGAGGAGCCCGACGAGGTTCTGTTGCAACGGGCGATAGAGGTCGTGCGTCTGCACCGACGGGCTTCGATCTCGCTGCTACAGCGGAAGCTCCGCATCGGCTACCAGCGGGCCGCCCGCCTGATCGATCTCATGGAGGCGCGGGGGCTGATCGGCCCGCCCGAAGAAGGAAGCCGGTGGCGAGGCCTGGAAAGGCTGGATTCCTCCCCCGGCTCCCCGCCGGATTGATGGATCGTCTGGGCGGAGCTTCCGTAGGGTGCGGGAAAAACCTGGCGAGACTTAGGCGGTTCGGCCCCGGGCGGGAAGGCCGACGGCCGGGCTGAAAACCCCGGGAGGCGACGAGCTGCATAGCTCCCTATCCCTGATCCAGCGACAGGCCATGATCGGATCTCTCAGGGCGGGAATCCAGCGTGGAATGTGGGGGGCTGGGGGACTGGCGCTCTTCCTGTTCGCGTTGCTGCTGATGCGCGGAGGGGCCGCCCATCTATCCCCGCCCCTGGCGAAGGCAGGGAGGTTGCCCTCCCCATGGCGTAGCCTGGGGCTGGGCTGGCTGATGGCCTGTCTAGCGCTCAGCGGTTCCCCGGTGGCCGCCGCCGCGGTCAGCCTCCAGGACGCCCAGGTCCTCTCCCCCGCAGCCACCCTCACCATGCTTACCGGATCCCGCCTGGGCGCTTCGTTTGTCCTGTTTGTCATCGGGTTGAGCTACGCATGGCGCCGGGGACATCCATGGAACAGTCTGACCGCGGGATTTGTCACCTTCTGGGTGACCGCTACGACTTATTTTCCAGCCACGGCCCTGGGCCTCCTTCTGCTGCCTTATGTTCCTGTCTCCCGGATCGCTCGGTGGCGACCTCCCCTCCTCCCCGCGCTTCTGGAACCCGTTCAGGCGCTCGTCCAGGCTATGGAAGAGATCCTGCGCGGCGGGGCAAGCCGATGGCTCGGAAAACCTGCGCCCGAGAGCGTGATAGGGATCTCCTTGTTCCTCATGGGCTTTTTCTCAGTCGGCCTCGCGCTCCAGGTCCTCGATCGAGCCATCCCCCTTCCTCGTCTCACGGACCCAGAGGCGAATTCTCTCCCGGATTCCCCATGGCCGATCTTCGGCCTCGGGCTGGCGGTAACAGCCCTCACGATGTCGGTATCCTTCTCCATCGGATTGCTCGTGCCTTCCGTAACGCGAGGATGGATCCGTCGAGAGCAGCTGATCCCCTATGTGATGGGAGCCAACATCAGCACCTTCATCGATACGCTGCTGGCCGCGCTGGCCCTGGGGAATCCCGCGGCTGTCGGGGTGGTGCTCACCGAGATGATCAGCGTCACGGTGATCTCCGCCGCGATCCTGTTGGCGGGCTATCGGTGGTATCGAGGTCTGCTGATCCGGGTTTTCGAACTCCTGATGGGGCGCCGCGCCCTGGCGGCCTTCTTTCTGATCGCGTTCCTATGCATGCCGCTGATGCTTCTGGGGCAGGGATAACGCCATGGGAAGGTGCATCCCCTGTCTGGTTTCCCAACCCCCATTTGCCCCTCCTCCGCCTCTGGCTATAATGGCAGGCGGTGATGGCAGATCCCATCGCCGCCTGGATCGATGAGGGATCACCTGGCCTCTCGGATGAGAAATCCAGCCGCGTAAGTCCGGAGGGCACTGCTTTTAGAAAGCCCATGGAAAGATGATTGGGGGAGGGATCACGGGATGCGTGTCACGGAGCCTGGCTATGTGCCTCCTTCGGAGGATTACTGGATGGCCCTGATGACACAGGGCGAGTTCGCGGCTTCCCCCGCTCCGGAGGCCGAGCCCGAGGAGATCTGGGAAGGTCTGGGGATGGGCTGCGGCCATCCGATCCCCATGCCCAGCCTGTGGGATCTGGAAAGCGGGGAGCCGGACTGGCGACGGGCGCGGGCGCTGCTGGAATCGGGCCAGCCGCTCACTGTGACCGTGGTGGGCTATAACCGGGGCGGGTTGATCGTCCAGGCTGAACGGTTGCCCAGAGGGTTCATCCCCGCCTCCCATCTCCTTCAGTTCCCCAACGCGCTGAATGGCCCCTCCCGGAAGTCCGCGCTGGCCCGATATGTGGGTCAGACCCTTCAGGCGCGGGTCCTCGAAGTGGATGAGGTGGGAGGTCGTTTTGTTCTTTCCGAACGGCTGGCCTATCAGGATGAGGCGCGCATTGAGGCGCTGCTTGCCGAGCTGCGGCCTGGGGAGGTCCGCCGGGGAAGGGTAACGAAGGTGGCCCCGTTTGGCGCGTTCGTCGATCTGGGCGGCTTCGAGGGATTGCTGCACATCTCGGAGATGTCCTGGGGCCGGGTAACCGATCCCGGCACCATCGTCCAAGTGGGCCAGGAGCTGGAAGTCCTGATCCTGGATGTCCTTCCAGAGGAGCGTCGAGTGCAGCTCTCCCTCAAGCGACTGAAACCGGATCCATGGGAGACGGTGGCCCAGCGCTATCCGGTGGGTCAGGTGGTGGAAGGGGTAGTGACCACGGTGACCCACTTTGGGGCCTTCGTCCGACTGGAGGAAGGCGTGGAAGGGCTATTGCATGTTTCCGAGATCGGCGACTCAGAGGCGAGCCACCCCCGCGCACTCGTGCGCGAGGGGCAGCCGATTCGGGTCCGCATCGTGAGCATCGATCCAGCATCCCGGCGGATCGGGCTCAGCCGACGGGGACTCCGTTAACCGGGGCTTCGTCCGGGCTTCCCAATAGGCGATCGGTGACTTGAGGAGCGATGAAACGGCGTGTTCGAACTGTTCATGCCCGCCCGGCTCGCAGCGCGCCGATCCGCGCCGGCCCCCATCGGTCTCCTGCCCCCTCCGGCCTCCCGGAGTGGATCCGACGTTTGGGTCCACCCCGGTGGTATGGCACGCCGGCTTTCGGGCGGCGGGAGCGCCAGGCGGCCGCCTTCGGGCTGATAGGCTTGGGGGTTTTTTCCAGTTTGGTGTTGCTGGGCCTCAGCCCGGGTCGGTGGAGTGATGCATGGGCCGGGTTACTGCGAGGCCTCTTCGGATGGGGAAGCCTGCTGGTCGCTGCCGGTTGGGCCGGGCTTGGGATATGGATGTTCTTACGGACGATGGGCCGAGCCCCAGCGCTGAACGGCTGGCGTCTCCTGGCCCTCGAGGGAGCCCTGCTGGGGCTTTTCGGCCTGGCGCACGGGCTGGCCATGCTCGCTCATGAAGGCCCCTGGGAGATCATCGAACGGGGGGAAGGCGGTGGGACGCTGGGCTGGCTGATCTGGACCGCGGCATCTGCCCCACTGGGGCCTGGCGTGGGAGCGGCCCTGCTGATGCTGATCACGGGGGTGGGGGGCTGGCTCGCCCTGGCCCGCTGGGCTCCCCCCTCTCCAGCTCCAGAGGCTCCAACGCCCGCTTCGGCCCCCGCTCCGCCGGCCCGCCCGCCGCAGCCTCCGAAGCCTGTCCGGCCGTCTCCCCGACCGGCCCCGGGCGGCCTCAAGATCGTGACGGCCTCGCCTCCGCGTCCTGTCCGGATGAAGCGGGATCGGCACCTGCCGCCGCTGGATCTGCTGGAGGAGGACGAGCCGTCCTCCGTCTCGCCGGAGGAGATCCGGCAGAAGGCGGCCATCATCGAGGAAACGCTCCGGCAATTCGGACTGGAGGCTCAGGTGGTGGAAGCCACCCAAGGCCCGGCGGTGACCCAGTTTGGATTGTTGCCGGGTTACATCGAACGTCCCGGGCCTGACGGAGAAGTGCGCCGCCAAAAGGTCCGGGTAGCTCAGATCGCCGCCCTGGCCAACGATCTGGCGCTGGCCCTGGCCGCTCCCTCCCTTCGGATTGAAGCCCCGGTCCCCGGCCGCGGCCTCATCGGCATTGAGGTCCCCAACCGGCAGATCCATGTGGTCCGCTTGCGAGGCCTGCTGGCCTCCCCAGAGTTCCGGAAGGTCGGGTCGCCCCTAGCCATCGCCCTAGGCCGGGATGTGGCGGGCCGGCCGGTGGTGGCTGACCTGGCGTCGATGCCCCATCTGCTGATCGCTGGGACCACGGGTTCAGGGAAGTCCGTCTGCATCCACGCGCTGATCACATGCCTGGTTTGGAACAACACCCCCGAGGAGCTCCGCCTGGTGCTGATTGACCCCAAAAGGGTGGAGTTGGTGCGGTGGAACGGCCTGCCCCATCTTTATGGAAAGGTGGAATTCGAGATCGAGCGCATCGTGGGCGTTCTGCGCTGGCTCACCCGTCAGATGGAGGAACGCTACCGGCAGTTTGCGGCGGTGGGGGCGCGGAACCTCGCGGATTTCAACGCCCGGGCTGAGGAGGCTGGGGAAGCCCGATTGCCTTATATTGTGCTGTTCATCGACGAGCTGGCGGACCTGATGAAGGCCGCGCCGGTGGATGTGGAGCGGACCATCACCCGGCTGGCGCAGATGGCGCGAGCGACCGGCATCCATCTGGTGATCGCCACCCAGCGCCCCAGCGTGGATGTGGTGACCGGGCTGATCAAGGCCAACTTCCCGGCCCGCATCGCCTTCGCGGTGGCCTCCTCCGTG
>NZ_JBHOQR010000001.1:0-55856 GCF_042408815.1 Thermoflexus sp.
TGGAGTTTGATTCCTCGACGGGTTTTCGGCTTCCGGACGGCTCGTTGTTTTCCCCGGAGGCTTCGTGGGAGGCGCTGCGCCCGGAGGAGCGGGAGGGGTTTGGGCCGTTGTGTCCGGAGGTAGTGTTTGAGGTGCGGTCGATGTGGCGGGGGGTGGGGGAGTTGCGGGAGAAGATGGGGGTGTTGATAGATCCCTATGGGCGGGTGGAGCGGTATGAAGGGGTGGAGGCGGTGTCCCTGGATCCGGAGCTTCCGGGCTTTGTCCTGGAGCTGGGATCCATCTTCGCGTAGGTCCCGATCTGCAATCCGCAGACAGCGCCTCCGCAAAGAGGCGCCCATCTGTGCTCCCATTGGACGGCCTGGGCAGATCGTCACAGGAAGAGATAGAGGAGTCGTTCCACGAGGGCGCGCAGGGAGAGCCGCCTTTGGAGGCGGAGCCAGCGATCCCGCCACCGTGGGCCGGGAGAGAGATCCGCCAGGGTGCGCACGCGCAGCGCCCGACGGCAAATCCCGGGGGTCCAACCGGGCGGGATGGGCGCCCGGATGGAGATGGTGCGCCGGGCCGGGAGATCGAAGAAGTTATCGCTGAAGATCACATCCGCGCCAGGCAGCTCCAGGGTGACGAAACGGGCCAAGGCCCGGGCTTGCAGAAGGATCTCCAGCTCGCCCCCGCGCTCGCTCACCTCGACGGCGAGGCCGGGATCCGGGAAGGTGAGATCCTTCTCCGGCGCGAACAGGGCGACCCGGAGCGCCTGCAGCCGGGCATCTTCCCACATCTCCGCTACGAAGGCCAGCACCCGCCCATACCGGCGGAGGAAAGGACCTGCCTCCACGGTCCTCACCAGAGTGACCCGCAGGGGTGGTGCCTCCACCATCTCTTCCCCAGCATCGAGAACCTCCCCGAAGAAAGTTTCCAGGGACCAGCGGATCGGACCTCGCCAGGGATGGGTGGTGTCGTTGAGGAGGAAAAGCTCCACCCGCGCACCCTGGACGTTCAGGGAAAGGGCGATGGGAGCGAAGAAGCGGCGGGCAGCGTAATGCAGGGCCTTCCAGCGGCCGTAAACGTCCATGCCGGACCATGAGATAGCAGGCCAGGCATCATTGAGCTGCCAGTAAAGGGCGCCGCCGCACCGCTCCCGATGACGGCGCCAGTGTTCCACTGCCTGACCGATCGCTTCCGCCTGGGCCACCTGGGTCAGCCAGGCTAGATCCTGGAAATCCCTCGGGATCCGAAAGCGCTCCATCAGGTAGTCCAGCAGCCGCTCATTGCCGTTTGGGGAACGCTGCCGGCGACGGAGAGCCGGCCGCCGCAGATCCCACTCGCCCGGCGGACCGAAAGCGACCAGTGTGCGGGGCGGGGGAAGGGATTGCACGCCGAACTCGCTGACGAAGCGAGGGATGCGGGCGCGATAGGCAGCTGTGGGCGCCCGGCCATGCCAGACGTACCAGAGATGGGTATCCCCCTGCTGGTCCCTATTGACCGCCTCCCGGAAGATGCCGGAAGAGGGGGAGCCCGGCCAGTAGGGGCGATCAGGATCCTCCGCGCGCACCCATTCGGGAAGCAGCTCGTAGAAGAAGCGCTCGTGGATCGCGGCGAGGTGAGCCAGCGCCTTCGGGCGTCCTTTCCATTGCCAGCGCCAGAGCGGCCAGAGCATCTCGATCTCGTTGTTGCCGCACCAAAGGGCCAGAGAAGGATGGTGTCGCAGGCGCCGGACGTTCTCCCGCACCTCCGCTCGAACTTCCTCCAGGAACCCTGGCTCATCCAGGGGATAGAGCATGCAGGCGAAGGGAAAGTCCTGCCAGACCAGGATCCCGTGGCGATCGCACAGCGCATAAAATCGCTTATCCCCATAGCCCCCGCCGCCCCAGACCCGCAGCATGTTCATTCCGGCCGCGGCGGCGCTCCGGACCAGATGGGCCAGCGTTTCCTCTTCCACCCATGGGCTCCGGGCGTCCGGAGGGACCAGATTGGCCCCCTTAGCCCAGATAGGGAGGTTGTTAATCACGAAGATAAAGGACTCCCCCCAGCGGTCCTGCTCTCGGAAAAGGTCCAAGGTGCGCAGCCCGAGGATCTCGCGCCGGAGGTCCAGGAGGCGATCCCCGGCCCATAATCCGGCTTTTAGCCAATAGAGGGGCTGCGCTCCCAGCCCACTGGGCCACCACAGGAGAGGGTGCGCGATAGGGATTTCCACGGTGAGAGCCTCCTCTCGCATGGGGAACTCCCAGCGGGACACATTGCCTTCCGGGTCCACCAGGGTGATCCGGAGGGAGAGGGGGAGATCCTGCCATCGCTCCACGCAGGCTCGCAGGATGAGGGTCACATGCCCGCCGCCATGGCGCTGGCGGATGTGCAGATTCTCGATGCGGGCGATGGAGAAACCCTCCAGGGCGACCGCCTGCCAGATCCCCAGGGTGGGGAGCTCCGGTCCCCAGTCCCATCCGAAGTGAGCAGGCGCCTTGCGCAGATGGGCAACCCCGGGATACCCGAGACCGGGGAGCGGGCGACGGCGATGCTGCATGTGGACGAAGGTCAGGGGCGAGCGCAGGCGAATCATCAGCGTGTTCATGCCGGGCCGGAGAAGTGCCCGGATCTCCCAGCGATACGAGCGGAACATGTTGCGGGTCTCGCCCAGGCGTTCCCCGTTGAGGAAGATCTCAGCCAGGGTATCCAGGCCGGCGCAAACCAGCTCCACCCGCTCGCAGAGGGCGAGAGCCTCGTCGGGCTGGAAGTCGCAACGGTATTCCCAATCCGTCTCGGCGACCCAGGAGACGTGGGAGAGGTGATTGCCCAGGAAGGGATCCGGGATCCGGCCCATGGAGAGTAGATCCAGATGGACGCTGCCGGGCACCCGCCCCGGCAGCCATTCCGCTCCCCCTACCGGGCGAAACCACCAGGTTCCAGAGAGGATCTGTCGGCGCATGGTCGGCGGGCATGTTCCGAATGGGTTGCCTTCACTGCTGACGATCTAGATATCCTCTATGTTGCGGAAACCCTGCGTGGAGCCACAGATGACGAGGTTCTGATCCGCGCCTTCTCCAAGGGCCGTCTCCTTCTTGCCGAGGATAAGGATTTTGGGCAGCTGATCTGTCGTCTCCGATGGCTAGCCCATGGGATTCACCTCAGGCTTTGGGGGCATCCCTTTGGATCGGGCGCGGCGAGGGCCGTTTCCCAGGCCGCAGTGAGCGCCCGGATATCGGCGAAGACCATGTCCGGCTGCACCGGGCTTTCGGCCAACATCGATGGGGTAGTGGCCCCGGAAAGCACCAGGATGGTACGCAGGCCGGCTCGCTTCCCTCCCAGGATGTCCGTGGGCAGCTGATCACCGATCACCGCAGTGGTTTCCGGAACAGCGCCCATCCGCTGCATCGCGATCCGGAACATCAGCGGTTCCGGCTTGCCGACCACGATCGGCGAGATGCCAGTGGCCCGTTCCAGGAAGGCCAGGGTCGCCCCGTTGCCCGGATACAGGCCGTCTTCTCCCGGCCACACCGGATCCGGGTTGGTCCCGATGAAGCGGGCACCGTTCCAGATCGCCCGGGCGGCTCGGGCCAGCTTGGCATACGTGAGGCCCCAATCCAGGCCGACCACGACGAAATCCACGTCCTCCGCGTCGATCACCTGAAATCCCGCCTCGCTCAGGGCGGCGCGAAGGGCTTGCTCCCCGACGACCAGCACGCGGGCGCCGGCCGGGGCGATCTGCTGAAGGTAGAAGGCAGTGGCGTCGCAGGAGGGTAACACCTCCTCGGGGCGCACGGTCACCCCGAAACGGGCGAGCTGCTCCACGTAATCCATCCGGGAGCGGCTGGCGTTGTTCGTGGCCAGGACGAAGCGGATCTCGTGGCGTCGTAGGAAAGCGAAGAAATCCGCGAGGCCTTCCATGGGCCGCTGCCCCCGCCACAGCACGCCGTCCATATCGATGATCAGATGACGAAGGGGACGAAGTGCTTCCATGGGTGGATCGCTCCCCATGAGAGAAATGAGACAGCTTTCCAGGTGCAGGCGATGGGCTGCATGCTCTCATAACTCGGATAGCTGCTGATAGGCCTCTGGAGTGTCGAAATCCATCACCCACGTGGGATCTGGCACCGGGACCCGTGCGACAGCTTCGGGAAGCGCCTGGATCAGCGGACGCCCGCCCTGATCCCCCCGGAGCTCCCGCAGCGCGGGGAACAGCGGTCGGGCGAACAGCGCCGGCGGGCGCGGATCTCCGTCCACGATGCCGACGACCAACGGCCGGGCAGTCGCCCGGTGGATCTCGACCAGCTGGCGCAGCCAGCGCGGGCGCACCATAGGCTGGTCCACCTGAAGGAGCACGAACGCTTCCACCTCCGCGGGAAGGGCCTGCAGGCCGGCTTGGATGGAACGGCTCATCCCCTCCGGCCATGCGGGGTTCTCCACGATGCGCACCGGCAGACCGATCAGGGCCTTCCGCACCTGGGTCGCCTGGGCTCCGACCACCACGATCACGGGATCCAGCCCGGCGCGTTGGGCCAGCGCGACCACATGGCGCACCAATGGGCGGCCGTGCCACTCGGCCATGGCCTTGGGCTTGCCAAACCGCCGCCCCTCACCGGCGGCCAGCACAATCCCCGCTACCGGGGGGTGGAGGGAACCCACCCGGGCCACCGGCTCGCCATCCACCAGCGACACAATGCATTCGAAGGAGGAAGGGCCCAGCGCTGCGCACACCGCTTCGAAAGCCTGAGGATCCCAGGTTCGCTCCCGGGTGAGCAGCAGGAGGCGGCGCGCCCCCAGTGGGATCCCTTTTTGCCCGCCCTGGGGATGTCGGATCAAAGCGGCGATCCATTCAGGGGTGACCGGATCGTTCAGGTCGCCCCCCAAATGAGCGATCGCCTGCTCAGCGCGGTGCGTCACGGCGCCGATCGGGCGCCCCAGGGCTTCCAGGCTGGCCACTACGACCACCGCGTCGATCTCCTCGGGCAGGGCGGGCTCATGGGCAGCAGGCCATTTCAGAAGCATGCGGCGCGCGCCATCGGCCTCGATCAGCCACGAGGCCTCTGGCATCCTCGGGATCAGACGGTCCAGCTGTTCCGGCGGCAGCCCCTTCAGTTTCCACGGATGGGCCGGGTAAGGCTCATCTGGGGGCTCCGGCAGTGCCTCGGCCCGCCGGGCGCTGAGGACCCAGCGGGGGAGCCGCTGGAGGAGGGGCTGGAGCAGCCCGGGGATGGGGTCCTCGGTGAGCAGCAACCCTGTTCCCTCCGGAAGGATCGGCTCGACGATGTGCGTCGTCGTGGTCCACACCGCTGGAGCTCCAGGCTGCCCGAGCTCGTGGAGCAGCCGCCAGGCGGTTGTCGTCTTTCCGCCCGCTCCAATGAAGGCGATCACCGATCCTGGGACCAGTCCCATGGCCTCATACAGGGGAAAGGGTGTGTCGAAGCGCATGGAGGCGACTCCCGAAGACTTTGGAGGGCCCGAGAGGCCCCTGCGTTTCCTCCCTGAGCCGGGCTCAGGCCCCGCGTCGGAATGGATCCGGTTTGCCCCGGGAATCTCGGTTTGTCGAATCTGCAATTTTACTTTAAAAATTAGGACCGTGGACTTCCTCCCGAAGGCCCGGGGGATGGCTCCGAATCTCCAAGGGATCTTTTTCTCCCCATCCCCGCGGCCCTCTGAGTCGTAGAGAAGGCCGATCTGGCCTTCCCTATCGAAGGCCAGCCGCATCCGCCCCGAATGAGAACGCGCAGGGTGATCGGGAATGGGAGACGGCGTCCTGGCGGGCTGCGGGGGGAGCGATCAGGAGGTGCGGCGATGACGGTTCGGGTGCTGATTGTGGATGACCATCCGCTATTTCGCAAGGGTGTGCGGGATACACTGGTCCTGGAGCCTGGCCTTCAGGTGATCGGCGAGGCCTCGGATGGACAGACCGCCCTGGATATGATCCTGAGGTTGAACCCCCATCTGGTGCTGATGGACGTCCATCTGCCGGGCCTCAATGGCCTGGATGTGATCCGGCAGGCCCGATCCCATGGGTTTGAGGGTGCCATCCTCGTTCTGACCGCTTATGACAGCGAGGAGCAGATGCGCTATGCCATCCGCATTGGCGCCAACGGTTACTGCTCCAAAGATACACCTCCCGATCGGCTTCTCCAGAACATCCGCCATGTGCTCTCCGGACGCTGTATCCTGGGCTCACAAGTGGTGAGCGCTGCTGAGGCGCAGCAGATCGTAGGTGCGGCCGAGGCCGTGGAGGAGCACGTGCTCTCTCCACGGGAGCGGGAGATCCTTCAGTATGTCGCCCTGGGATACAGCAACAAGGCGATCGCGGAGCGACTGGGGATCAGTCAGCAGACCGTTAAGAACCACATGACGGCGATCCTGCGTAAACTGGATTTGAGCGATCGCACCCAGGTGGCGATCCTGGCGATCCGCCGTGGATGGGTGCGCTTGCCGGAAGAGTCCATCCTCCCGGAGGAAAAGCCGTGACCGATCCGATCTCATCTCTGCAGGATCTGGCGAATTACTGCCGCGAGGAGCAGGAGGCGGTCCAGCGACAGCTGTCGGAGCTGCAAGCGTTGATCCGACAGACCTCCACGGATGTTGAGCGGCTGGCCCAGCGCAGCCTGCATCTGACGAATCAGATCAAGCAGATGGAAAGCCGCCCGGAGAGCATCTCGCCGGCGGAGCTCATCGAGGTCTATCAATCCGCCATGGATGTTCAGAAGCGGCTATGGTTGATGCGAGGACAGCTGGAGAAATTTCAGAGCCTGGAGGCCCAGCTTCAGCGTTATCGGGAAACCCTGGATCGCATCCTTTCTCTGCTGGCCACCGTTCAGGAAGAGAGGGTGACCTCCCATCCCAACGTGGAATCCAGCCTGATCGTCCGTCTCTTTGAGGCCCAGGAGCAGGAACGCCAGCGGCTAGTCCGCCAGCTCCATGATGGGCCCGCCCAGGCGCTGACCAATCTGGTGTTGCAAGCGGAGATCTGCGAGCGGCTCTTCCAGCGGGACCCGGAGCGGGCGAAGGCGGAGCTCGCCGCCCTGAAAAGCGCCGTCGTCGAGACCTTCCAGCGCATGCGGGAGTTCCTGTTCGACATCCGCCCGATGAGCCTGGATGATTTGGGTCTGGTCCCCACCGTGCGGCGCTATGTGGAGGCTCTGAAGGACAAGGTGAAGTTCTCTCTCAGCCTGCAGATCAGCGGGGAGGAACGCCGGCTGGCGGCTCACCAGGAGGCCGTGCTCTTCCGCATTGTGCAGGAGCTCCTCACGAACGTACGCCTCCATGCCCAGGCCTCCCAGGTCGCGGTCCGTTTGGCCTTCCAGCCCCAAGGAGTTCGCCTGGAGGTGGAAGACAACGGCGTGGGCTTTGATGTGGAGGAGGCGCTGGCGAACGCTCCGCGGCGCAAGACCATCGGCTTGACGTCTATCCGTCAATGGGTGGAGATGCTGGGAGGGCAGCTCTCCATCACCAGCGCCCCTGGAAAGGGGACGCGGGTGACGGTTTTCCTGCCCTCGTCGGTCTGACCGTTGGAGAGACCTGGCGCGCCATTCCGGGAACGAAACGATCCCTGGCGTTACGGCGAATCCCCCCGGCGTTCAGGGAGCGACAGATGTCGGCCGATCTGGCGTGCGATGCGGATGCTCCATTCCTGCAGTCCGTGGGTAACCCCCAGGCTCAGCCCAGCGCCCAGCAGCGCTCCCGCGATCACGTCCAGCGGGTAATGCACCCCACCGTAAACCCGGGCCCAGCTGATCCCCGCCGCCAGTAGCATCCCCACCCACCTGATTTTCGCGTCGCCGGTCCCCAGGGATACGGCGATCGCCCAGGCCACTGTGGCGGCGTTGCTGGGGAATGAAGAATCAGAGGGGTGGTAAAACAGCAGGTTCACCTCATGGTCGGTGAAGGGACGGGGGCGGAAATAAAGGGCATTCATCGCCTCCATGATCAGACCGCTGAGAGGAACGGTCAGAATGGCCCGCAGGACGGCCGCCTGGCGCTTCGGATCTCCCGTCAGCCACATTGCCCAGGCCAGCATTGCCAGTGCGGTGGGCACGGCATAGTCGTTGATCAGCAAACGCGCCAGTAGGTCTATCCCGGGTGTCCGCCCGGCATACCGGTTGATCGCGAAAAATAACGGGACATCCCAGCGCCAGATGGCGAGGATCGCGGCGATCCCCATGCCCCACCGGATCCAGCGAGCTCCGGTCTGCCTTCCCGGATCCCCTGTCTTTGCCGGGGAGAGGATGACGCCGGCGCCACCCGAGCCGGTTTCTCGGAATGAAGGGAAGAGGGGAGGCGTCCCTGTCCAGTGGGTTCTCGTTCCGCCGGGAAGGGAGGGGGCAAACATCTGCCAGGCCCGGAAGACGGCCCATGCCCCCAAGATGGCAAGCCCGGCCATCGCGCTGAGCTCCGTGCCCGCTGGTCCGGGGGTCCAGATCTCCGGCACCCCGGCGAAGAACCCGATCCCGCTTCCCAGGAGGAGCAGAACCCCGGCAATTCGAAACGGCCGGGAAGCAGAGATCTGGCCCCAGCGCAGGAGGATCACCCCCAGGGCGGCGGCCCACGCCGCCCCCGTGTAACCGATCACCAGATATCCGGGAAGGTAGGCGCGCATCCCTTGCCGCTCCCGAAAATCCCTTGGTGGATCCGGCTGGGATTGTCCTCCCATTCGATCGGGAGACCAAGGCGGACGGATGAAAAGGCGATGGGATGATTTCCGATCCCCAGAGGGGCTTCCAGAGCCGGAATATCCGTGGGCAAAACCCCATCTCATTATAAAATTGGGAAACGTAAGGCCCTGAGCGGAGCCCCACCATGCGTCTCGATGCCAATCTCCAGTTCGACCGGCTGCTGGAGGTCCCCGCGCTGGCCCGTGAGGCCGAGGCGCTGGGATTCAATGGGATCTGGACCCATGAGACCCGCCATGATCCATTTCTTCCCCTCGCCCTGGCGGCGGAGCACACCCGTCAGATCACCCTGGGGACGGGCGTGGCTATCGCCTTCGCCCGCAGTCCTACGGTCATCGCCTACACCGCGTGGGATCTGGCGGCGGCCGCCCCCGGTCGGGTGATCCTCGGCCTGGGCACTCAGGTGAAGGCGCATATCGAACGTCGCTTTGGCATGCCATGGGATCCCCCCGTTCCCAAACTTCGGGAGACCATTGAGGCGATCCGCGCAGTCTGGGCGTGCTGGCAGCTGGGGAACCGCCTGAACTACCGGGGCCGGTTCTTTAAACTGACCCTGATGTCGCCCTTCTTCGACCCCGGGCCGATCCCGGATCCCTGCATCCCCATCGTGCTGGCCGGGGTGAACCCGCCGCTGGCCCGTTTGGCGGGGGAAGTGGGGGATGGGTTCTTCGTCCATCCCTTCCACACCCCGCGTTACCTGCGGGAGGTCCTGCTGCCAGCCATCGAAGCGGGGGCGCGGAAGGCGGGTCGGAGTCGGAAGGATCTTACGATCGTCGGCAGTGTGTTTGTGATCACTGGCCGGAATGAGACGGAGATGCGGGAGATGCGGGAATTCGTCCGCGCCCAAGTCGCCTTCTACGGCTCCACGCCCTCTTACCGTCGGGTGTGGTCGCTGCATGGATGGGAGGCGATCGGGGAGGAGCTTTCCGCCCTCGCGGCGCGGGGTCGCTGGGAGGAGATGCCCTCTCGGATTTCAGAGGATATCCTGGAGACCTTTGCCATTACTGCCCCGCCCGAAGCCGTATGGGAGCGCCTGCAGGCCGTTTACGAAGGCCTGCTGGATCGGGTTATCCTGTATCGACCTTTCCAGTTGCAGGATCGGGATCTATGGGAGAGGATCCTGAGCGCACGTTGTTGAGCGCGGAGGCCCCGCTGGAGACCCCTCGACGGACCTCGATGCTGCTCCGGTTGCTGGAGGAACAGAGCCCCGCAGCCCGGGTTCTTCGCGCGCGCCCTCCGATTGACCGGCCCGCGGAGGAAGCTGTTCGTTTTCCTTTCCTAGCCATCGTGGGCCAGACCGAGATGAAGCTCGCCCTGGTGCTGGCCCTGATCAACCCGGCCATCGGGGGCGTGCTGTTGATGGGCGCTCGGGGGACCGGCAAAACCACCGCGGTTCGGGGATTGCTGGATCTGCTTCCACCGGTTGAGCGTTCGCTCTGCCCCTATGGTTGCGAGCCGGAGGCGGCCTACACCCTGGGCTTCCATGCGGTTTGTCAGGATTGCGCCCGCAAACTGGGCCAGGGGGAACCCCTTACGGCTCCGGATCGCATGCGCCTGATCGAGCTTCCCCTGAACGCGCGTCTGGAGGATGTGATCGGAGGGATTGACGAGCAGGCGGCGATGGAAGGCAAAGTGAGGATCCGGCACGGGCTTCTGGCCCAGGCGGATCAGAATGTGCTCTATGTGGATGAGGTGAACCTGCTGGACCCCGAGATCGCAAATGCGATCCTGGACGCGGCGGCGCTGGGCCGGTATACCGTGCGGCGGGGTCCGCTAATGGCGACCTATCGCGCCCGCTTGATCCTGATTGCCTCTATGAATCCGGAGGAGGGCGCATTGCGGCCCCAGATTCACGATCGCTTCGGGCTGCGGGTGGTGGTGCGCGGCCTGAGCAATCCTCAGGACCGGCTGGAAGTTTACCGTCGGGTGCGACTCTTTCGAACCAATCCCTATGCGCTGGCGGCGCAATGGGCGCATGAGACCGCGGCGGCGGCCGTGGAGATCATGGAGGCCCGCCAGCGACTGCCCCGGGTGACCATTCCCCCGGAGCTGGAGCAGGAGGCGATCCGCTGGATCCACCGGCTGGGCATTGAATCCAGCCGGGCGGAGGTGGCCCTGCTGGAGGCGGCGCGAGCCTATGCCGCTGCCGATGGTCGGGAAGTAGTGACCCTGGAGGATCTGCAGGCAGTCGCCCCGATGGCGCTCCGCCAGCGTCGCAGCGCCTTCATCGCCGCCTTCATCGCTCGACAGGAGAAGGAGGACCAGGAGATCCTGGACGTCATTCATAACCGACACCGTCGATCCAGCCGGCGGCGTAAAGCGGGGTAGAACCGCCCATGCGGGTGGAGACGTTTATCGCAGAGGCCAGCGATCGTCTGGATCGCGCCATCGCCACACGCTTGCCCGAGCTCACCCGCTCTGCGGCCCAGCGGTTGATCGAAAGCGGACGGGTATGGGTCAATGGAGCACCGGTCCTGCGGCCGGCCCATCGGATCCGTCGGGGGGATCAGATCACCGTTCAGATCCCCCCTCCGGAACCGGTCAACCTGATCCCGGAGCCCATCCCGCTGGATATCCTGTATGAGGATCAGGACGTGCTGGTCATCCACAAGCCCGCAGGGATGGTGGTGCATCCTGGGGCAGGGCACACGAGGGGCACCCTGATCCATGCCATTCTGGCTCACTGTCCGGATCTGGAGGGAGTAGGTGGGGTCCTGCGCCCGGGGCTGGTGCATCGCCTGGATAAGGAGACGTCGGGGGTGTTGCTGGTCGCCAAGAATGAGCGAGCCTATCACTTCCTGCAGGCGCAGTTCAAGGCACGCACGGTGCGTAAAGTCTATGAGGCGCTGGTGATCGGGCATCCGCCTCCGGAAGGGATGATCGAAGCACCGATCGCCCGGGACCCCCGTTACCGCAAGCGGATGGGGGTGGTCCCTACGGGTCGCCCCGCCCGCACCCGGTATCAGGTGTTGAAAACCTATGAGGGGCGGTGGGGACGCTATGCGCGGCTGGAGGTCTATCCGGAGACCGGGCGCACGCATCAGATTCGGGTGCATCTGGCGTATGTCGGGTATCCAATTGTGGGCGATCCGATCTATGGGCGGCGAACGCCATTGCCATGCCCTCGGTTGTTCCTCCACGCCCGGACGATCACTGTGCACCTGCCCTCCCGCCCTGAACCGATCACCTTTGAGGCTCCGTTACCGTCCGATCTACAGGAGGTCCTGCGCGTTTTGGAGGAGATGTCCCCCCGCGGATAGGCGACGCTTCCGCGATGCTTTTTCACTCATCGAAGATAACGACACTCTCCTCGTAGACACGGATCTCCCGCGCGGCCAGTTTACGGCGGAGCCATTCCATCAGCCATGCGTTTTTCTCTTCCAGGGAGAGGGGAGCGGCCAGGATCTCCAGCGGGATATTGATGCGTAGGGCCCGGTAGGGGATGATGTGGCGGGTGATGCCAGCGGGGAGCCGCGCCCCATTACGGGCCAGCTCGATGATCTCTGCTGGTTCATAGCGCGGGAAGACCACCACTGCGATCACCTGCTCGTAATCAGGCAGGATCTGCTCCAGCTGATCGGTGGTGGTCCGATAGAACCGGAAACGGGATTTATAGATATCCACCAGGCGGTTTAGCAGATCGGTCCGACGGTAGAGATCCCCTTCCGCCCGAACCAGATAGATATCCCCCCGGGGGCAGATCAGATAGGCCAGGGCTTGACGGCGGGCCAGCTCCGCCCGGGCATGCAGATATTCGGAGGGCTCCAAGGTAATTCCCTCTATTTTGTGGAGGGTGGTGAAAAAGCTCTCCGGGCTCTCGCCGCTGATCACATGGGTCCAGGCTTCGACCCTCAGGCGGGGGTCCTCATAATCCACCACCTGCACAACCAGATGGGGGAGCCTTAGACGCCGGGCGGCCTCCACCCGGTTGGCCCCATCGAGCACCACATAGCGGGGATCACCGGGGATCGGCGCCACCACCGGAGGGTTCTTCAGGATCCCTTCGGTCTGCAGCCGATGAACCAGGGGGGCTGTTCGCACCTGATCTGCCTGCTCATGGGGGATCAGGTCTTCCACTGGGACAAACCGCAAGACGGGCATTCGTTCCCTGGGATGTAGTGTTCCCATCCTTTCCTGACCCATTTCGATTTCGAAGGGATCGCGGGGCCTGCGCCTGGGGTTCAGGGTAGCCCTCATGATGTGGCTTTGGGTGGAGCTTGCGACGGAACCAACCGCCCCCTCTTCGCATGGTTTCGCCGCACGAAGAGGGAGCGGTGTCCTATCGCTCGCTTGCAATCCAACGGGCTCATCCCGGTAGCACAGGGCGCTGGCCGCTTGATGAACCTGGGCTGGGATTAATTCGCAGATAACGATTCCAGAGGCGGGATCGGGCGGCCGCGGGCCCGAGCTTCCTCCAGTGCCCGCTTCAGGGCATAGGCCATCACCGTAAGCTCCTCCTCGATGGGCTCGGCCTCAGGGGCAGGGGCGGATCGCGGGGGAACCGCTTTCTGGATCGAGGGTTCGGGTTCCACTTCTTTGATAGGGAGGAGCCCCCGGAGGCTGAGGCGGATCTGCTTTTTCTCGGGGTCCACCAGGATAATGCGGGCTTCGATTTCCTGACCCTCCTGGAGCACCTCGGAAGGATCCTTCAGGTTGCGCACCCCGAACTCGCTGATATGAATCAGGGCATCCCGCTCTGCCCCGATATCCACGAAGGCTCCGAATTTCTCCACCCGGGTGACCTTGCCCCGGATCAGCTCGCCGACCTTCAGATCTTCCCACTTCACAGAAGGTGGCGGGATCATGGTCAGGCGCAGCCGGCGCTCGCGGCGGCTGGCGCTGATCACCCAGACTTTCACCTCGTCGCCTACCTGGAACAACCCGGTGGGATCCACCCGGCCCTCCCGGCGGATCTGAGAAGCCGGAACGAACCCTTCCACCGGCGCGTCGATATCCACATACACGCCGCCCGGCTCCACCCGCGTGATCCGGCCGGTGAACTCCCGACCCGGCTTCAGTTGCCCCCAGCCATACGTCGCCGGGCGGATCATCGTGAGGCTCAACAGGTTTTTCTTGCGGTTGACCTGCTTCACCCAGACCGTCACGCGATCGCCGGGCTTCAGCACATCGGATACCCGGAGGATGGGTTGTGGGCTGAGCTGGGAAAGGTGGATGAAACCAGGGATCTCGGAGCCGATGTCAACGAAGGCACCTGCCGGGGTGATCGCGATGACGACTCCTTCCACCTGCATTTTCGGACGAAGAGATCGAAGGGGAACCTTGACAGAGCTCTCGGCCTCCTCTTGCTGTTCCAGGATCCCAGGGCGCGTTTCCATGGCGGCTTACCCCCTCCTTGCGAGTGATCTGGGAGGATCATACGCGCGATCCGTGCTTTCTTTCACAATTTTACGTCGGAGCGGACAGGCTGGCAAACGATAGGCGGGCGCAGCCAGCCGCCTGAGCCCTGAGCGAATTCACCACTATTTTCTCCCCTCTTTTTGGGGCGCTATAATTTCATCCTTGTGAATCTTAGCCAGGAGGTTAGATCGTGGAGCGGACGCTGGTCCTGATCAAGCCGGATGGGATTCAGCGGGGGCTGGTTGGAGAGATCATCTCCCGGCTGGAGCGCCGTGGGTTGAAGATCGTGGCCATGAAGATGTTGCAGATCTCCCCCGAGCTGGCCGCGCGCCATTATGCGATCCATCAGGGCAAGCCTTTTTATGAGAGCCTGGTGCGTTACATCACCTCCGGCCCGGTGGTGGCAATGGTTGTGGAGGGCCCCCAGGCGATCGAGGTGGTGCGCAAGACCATGGGCGCGACCGATCCGGTGAAGGCGGAGCCCGGGACGATCCGGGCGGACTTCGGCCTCACCATCGGACGCAATCTGGTTCACGGATCGGACGGTCCGGAGACGGCGGCGTTCGAGATCGCGCTATTCTTCCGGGAGGATGAGATCCTCTCCTATCCGCGGGACGTGGATCGATGGATTATGGACAGTTAATCGAATGCGGGGCGCCTTTGGTGCCCCGCATTCGATTACCTTTCTCTTCCCTGGTGGCTTGCTGGGGTTCCTGATGGGCTCCGATTGGAAAGACCGTAGAGCCCTCTCCCTCTCTCGAGCTCCCGGTGTGAGCGGGTGTGCCAAAGGTGTGTCGATCTCCATCCGAGGGCTCAGGCCAGCGCTCGCAAGGCTTGCTCCAGGGTCTCGGGGTCCTCCACTCGCAGCGTGCGAGCTTCCGGAGCGATCCGGCGGATCAACCCGCTTAACACATCCCGGGGGCCGAATTCCACAAAGGTCCGGACGCCGTTCTCGATCATCCACTGCACGCTCTCCGTCCATCGGACCGGGGCGGTCAGCTGCTGGGCCAGCTCCGCCCGCAGGTCTTCCGGATCGCCTTGGAGCGGGCGGGCCTGCACGTTGCTGATTACCGGGATGCGGGGCCGGTGAAAGGGCGTGGCCTTTAACGCGGCCCGGAAGGGCTCCACCGCGGGGGCCATCCATGGGGAATGGGCGGCGATGCTAACTGCCAGCGGGACGACCCGTTTGGCCCCGCGGCTTCGGGCGAGCTCGCTCGCCCGTGTCACTGCAGCCTTCCCGCCGGAGATCACCAGCTGGCCCGGGCAGTTGTCATTGGCCACGACGACCGCTTCACCGGTTTCCCGGCTGGCCTCGGCGCAGATCGCCTCTAGAGCGGCCCGCTCCATCCCCAGCACGGCGGCCATAGCCCCCGGATGTTGCTCCCCCGCCCACCTCATTAGGCGTCCCCGCTCCTGCACCAGGCCCAAGGCGTCCAGAAAAGAAAGGGCGCCCGCGACCACCAGAGCGGTGAATTCTCCCAGGCTGTGGCCAGCCACGAAATCAGGCGCGGGTCCTCCCCGGGCCTGCCAGGCCTGCCAGGCCGCGATGGAGACCGTGAGGATGGCCGGCTGGGTGTAAAAGGTGTCGTTCAGCTGTGGCTCCGGCCCCTCGAAGCACAGGCGAGAGATGGCGTAGCCCAGCCGGGCATCCGCTTCCTCGAACACCTGGCGGGCTTCAGAAAAGGCCTCGTAAAGGGCCCGGCCCATCCCTACATATTGCGAGCCCTGTCCTGGGAAAACAAAAGCGAGGTGCCCGTTCATGCCTTGCTCCTGGGGTTCGGAGTGAAGGTCTGGACAATGCGATCGATGAGCTCCAGGAAGAACCGTTGCCGGAAGCCGGCAATGAAAGCCAGCAGATACATAAAGAGCGGATTGGCCGGCGTGGACGTCCCCTGGATGGTGAGGAAGCCCACGGTGATGATCATATAGATGATCATGCCGATCATGCTCCCGAGGAGCGGCTGGACGAGATACCACATCACGTACTGGCGATCGAAATCTCGCTGAATGGCCACATGCCAGTAGAGGCTGTAGAAGATGCCGCATACTCCGCCCAGGCCGCCCCACATGATGGGCTCCCAGATCCCTTCGTAGCCCGGAGGGACCACCCGGGCGCTGTAGCCTCGGCCCTCCGTCAGCGCCCAGAGATAAAGCCCCAGCCAGGCGATGCCCCAGAGGAAGACAAAGAGCCCGTAGGTATAGGACCAGCGCCAGAGCCGGCGGGCGATGGCGTAGCGGGTCTGGGCGAGGCTGTAGTAGTATTCCGCCTCATCGTAGCCGTCGGGGGAGAGCAATGCCTCTCGGGCCTGTTTCAGCCACGTCAGCGCCTGCTCCGCGGTTCCCGGATCGGGGATTGCCCCGCTGGCGATGCGGCGGTAAAGCTCATCGATCCGCGCATGGAGTTGACGGACGTGGGCTTCATCCACCCCGCGGGGGTGAGTCGCCCGTGGTTTTTCAGGGAAGGCCGGGGGGGTGGGGGCTTGTTCCATCGGTTGTGCTCCTTCGGCAGGGGTTGCGGCCATCGCTTCCGACGAGCCCACCATCGGGTGAAGGGCCTCGGGCATCAGCAATCCGGGAATGCGCAGGGCCCGCATCGGCGCCCGGGGGTCCACGTCGACCGTCTCCGCGGGCGTGGCCGTGGGCTCCCAGCGCCAGTCGGGCGGAGGGGCCCAGTTCGGGATCTCAAGGCGGGCCGAGGCCACGCGCGTGGCCTCCAGGGCGAGAAACCGGAAACCGTTATCGTCCTCCGACGGAGGCCAGGAGACGGCATCGGTGGGAGCACGGGACGGTTCAGGGGGACGGCGGAATGGAGGAGAGGGAGCGAGGGTTTCCGGGCTCTCCTCCCCGCCTTCTAGCGATCCCCTGGAGGAAGGGGTGGAGAGGGATTCTCCCGAACGCGGCTCCTGCGCGGAAACCGGCGTCTTCGGATTCCGCGCAGGAGGATCTATGGGCTCTACCCATTCGGTAAGCCCGGCGAAGAGCGTTCGACCTCGGCCGCGAATGGAGATCTCGGGCTTTCCTCGCTTGCCCATCATGAGATCCTGAATTCCAAAGTCAGGCAGGCGGGCTTTTCTTCAACTATGAGCTCTGAAGAGGGACATGGGATCTCTTTACCTGCCACTGGCCTCCTCGATCAGCGCAGCCAGTCGCCGATAGGCCTGGGCCCCGGGGTGATTGGCCATGTAATCCAGAAGGCTCTGCCCGGCGACCGGAGCCTCAGCGAACCGGATGCTTTGAGGGATGAAGACCTGAAACACTTTTTTCCCGAAGGCGGCTGTCAGCTCCGCGAGCACGTCCCGATGATGGCGAAGGTGGAGCTGCACCATGGTGGGCAGGATGCCCATGAGCTCGATGGAAAGCCCCAATTGCTGGCGCAACCGCCCGACGGCGATCAGCAGCCCTTTCAGGCTGCGCAGGGAGAGATAATCCGGCCGGATGGGGATCAGGAAGGCATCGGCGGCGACGAGGGCGTTCACCGTGAGGGGGCCCAATCCGGGCGGCGCGTCGATCAGGATGTAGGCATAGTGTCCATGAACCGGTCGAAGGGCCTCTCGAAGCCGGTAAGGCCAGCGCGGGCGCTGGTGCAGGATCAGCTCCGCCTGGTTCAGCTGAAACGAGGCGGGGGCGATCTCCAGACCCGGCCGCAGGTTCCGGATCACCTGGGTGATGGGGATGCCTTTCATCAGCGAGGCCTCGACGGTTGGCGAGAGATCCTCGTTCAACCCGAAAGCCGCCGTTAACGCCGCCTGGGGGTCAAGATCCACCAACAGGGTGGATGCGCCGCGCTCCGCCAGCGCGACGCCGAGATGAACCACCGTCGTGGTTTTGCCCGTCCCCCCTTTCTGGCTGACTACGGCAATGGTTCGAGCCACGTGGACCTGCCTTCGGCTCTGCGGGCCGATGCGAGCGGATCAAGAATCATGTCGTTGGTCCGGAATCAGGAAGAGGCCTCGCCCCTTTCACCTTCCGGCATCGGAGATCCAGGGCCTTCAGATCCCTCCATACGATCTCCCCACCAGCGGCGGAGCCGCTCCGCGATCTCCCGTTCGTAACCCTGGTCGGATGGCGCGTAAAAGCGAACGCGGGGGAGCCCGACGGGCCAGTAGGATTGTCGGACGAAGTGCCCCGGAAAGACATGCGGATATTGATAGCCCCGGCCATGGCCCAGGGCCTCGGCATCGCGACTGGCGTCCTTCAGGTGGGCGGGGACCTCACCGGCTCCGTGAGCGCGAAGGAATTCCAGAGCCTGGAAAAAGGCCCCCGTGCGGTTGCTCTTGGGGGCAGTGGCCAGATACAGCGTGGCCTCAGCCAGAGGATAGGCCGCCTCAGGCATCCCCACCCACTCCACAGCCTGAGCGCATGCGGCGGTCACCACAATCGCCATGGGATCCGCCAGTCCCACATCTTCCGCCGCCAGGATCAACAGACGCCGCATGATGAACCGGGGATCCTCTCCCGCTTCCACCATTTTCGCCAGCCAGAGCAGGGCGGCATCGGGATCGCTTCCCCGGATCGACTTGATGAAGGCGCTGATCGTATCGTAATGGGCTTCCCGATCGTAAGCCAGTGCCCGCCGCTGGACAACGGCCTGGGCGATCTCCATGGTGATGCGGATCATCCCATCCGGATCGGGGGAGGTCACGCTGACGGCCAGCTCCAGCGCGTTCAGGGCGCTGCGGGCGTCCCCTTCGCTCAGGCGAGCCCAGAATTGAAGAACCTCTTCAGGGACTTCGATCGGCTGCCCCCCGTAACCGTTCTCCGGATCCGAGAGCGCGCGTCGAAGCAGCTGAAGGATCTCGTCTTCTGTCAGAGGCTGAAAGGTGAAGACTCGGGAACGGGAGACCAAGGCGGGGACGATGGTGAAGTAGGGGTTCTCGGTGGTGATGCCGATGAAGACCACCGTGCCGTCTTCCACGTAAGGCAACAGGGCATCCTGTTGCACCCGGGTAAAGCGATGCAGCTCATCGACAATGAGGATGGTTCGCTGAAGATAGAGACGGCGGCGATCCTGCGCCTCCTGAATCACCCGGCGGAGGTCCGGGAGGCCGGCGGTGACCGCACTCAGAGTCTCCACATGGGCCCGGGCTGCCTGGGCGATCAGCAGAGCCAGGGTGGTTTTGCCGGTGCCCGGCGGACCCCAGAAGATCATGGAGTTCAGCAGCTTTCCTTCTTCGATGAGGCGTCGAAGGGGGGCGCCGGGCCCAATCAGATGAGCCTGGCCCACGAATTCTTCGAGGCGTCGAGGGCGCAGGCGCGCGGCCAGGGGGGCTTCCCGCCGAACCGCTTCCGCCTGGCTATAGGAGAAAAGATCCTTCTTTCCGGCCATCTCCGCGGGATGTCCTTTCATTCGCCTTCCGGGTCTCGAGCTGAAAAGTCCCGATCCACCTGTCGGGGATGCACCCGGCAATGCTCTGCCCGGATGATCGCCAGGATATCGTTCACCGCCTCGTCCAGCCGTTGATCCCGATTCACGACTACATAATCGAACTCGGACCAGTGTTTCAGCTCTTCCTCCACGGCCTGGAGCCTCCGGGCGATCGATTCGGTGGTTTCGGTGCCGCGGGCCCGGAGGCGCTCGATCAGCTCTTCCCGGGAGGCAGGGATGACGAAAATGAACACTGCTTCTGGGATCAGGCGACGGAGCGTGGCCGCCCCCTGCACATCCACGCGCAGGATGACGTCCTTCCCGCTGGCCAGGGCATTTTCAATCTCCCAGCGGGGGATCCCTTTATAATCTCCATAAACGATCGCATATTCCAGGAACTCCCCGGCCCGAATGCTTGCTTCAAACTGTTCCCGGGAGAGGAAATGATAATCCACGCCATCGACCTCATCCGGGCGAGGGGGACGGGAAGTGGCGGTGACCACAAAGTGGAATGGAACGTTCAATTCCTTCATCCGCCGGATGAGGGAATCCTTCCCGGCTCCGGAGGGCCCCGAGATCACCACCACCAGGGGCCGGGCCGGACGCTGAGCCAGTCCCTCCAGCGTGGAGGGCTCCTTTACAGGAATCCACTCGGGCGTCTGGGAACCTTTCCGGTCGCTCATCGGGCTCCAGGAGCTCGAAGGTAGTCTGTTCGGGACGCGCGCAGCTGGGTTTTGGCGCTCTATAGGGGCCAGGGGGAAGAACGGGCAATAGATCGGAAGGCCCGCCCGACCCCGGATGGCCGGGAGTTCCCTGGTTTCTCATTTTACCCGTGAGTGGGAGGAAGCGGCAGGGGATCCGGGACCTCCGATTTTCGTTGCCATGGAGTTCCTCCCGCACGGAATTTACCCCTCTGCTCGCCCGCTCATTCAAGCGACTCCCCGTGTTCTGAGCTCTACCGGCGGAACTCCTCGAGGCTCCTGTAGGAGCACTCTCTGGATATAATGGAGAGCGAATCCGGGAAACGGAGGGGGGAGAGGATGCCCATCTATGAGTATCGGTGCCGGCAATGTCGTCGTCGGGTTACGGCGTTCTTCCGCACCTTCTCCGAGGTGGATCACAGCCAGGTCGCCTGCACCTACTGTGGCAGTCGCGATCTGGTCCGGTTGATTTCCCGGGTGCGGGTGCTCCGCTCGGAGGAATCCCGCCTGGAATCCCTGGCGGATGCGGATTGGATCGGGGATGTGGATGAGAAGGACCCGCGCTCCATTGGCCGCTGGATGCGCCGGATGACCCAGGAGCTGGGCGAAGAGCTGGGGGATCTGGGGCCGGAGTTCGAAGAAGTGATCGAGCGCCTGGAGGCAGGCCAGACACCGGAGGAGATCGAGAAGGCGATCCCCGAGCTCGCCGGCGAGGGAGGGGAGGGGGAAGGAGGAGAGGAGGGCGAAGCCGACCTGGAAACGGAGGATTGAGGATTGCGCGGAATGCAGGGGCTTTTTAGAGGGTTTGCGGGAAAGCCTTAATGCGAAGAGGAGGGACTCGGTGGAAGCCCTGCGAGAGGCCATCCGTCGTTACGGCCGCCATTTGGGGAACGGCATCATTAAAGTGGATGCCTTCCTGAATCATCAGATCGATCCGGCCTTGATCGCGGCCTGTGGCCAGGAGCTCGCCCGGCGTTTTCGCCCCCGCCATCCCACCAAAGTGTTGACCGCGGAGATCTCCGGCATTGGGCCGGCCCTGATGACCGCGTATGCCCTCGGGGTCCCATTGGTCTTTGCCCGCAAGCATAAGCCCCTCACAATGGGGGAGGATGTGTTCTTCGCGACCGCGCCTTCGCACACCAAGGGGGGCGATGTGACGCTGCTGGTGGCTGCGGATTACCTCCGGCCCGGGGATCGCGTGCTGATTGTGGACGACTTTCTGGCGACGGGGGCTACGATCTTGGCCCTGGCCCGGCTGGCTCAGGCGGCCGGCGCGCAGGTGGTCGGGATCGGAGCGGTCATCGAAAAGCGCTTTGAGGGAGGTCGGGATCGGCTGCAAGCGCTGGGCGTACCCATCGAGTCCCTAGCCGTGGTGAGCGGCGTAGAGGGGGATCAGATCCTGCTGGAGGAATAGGGGCGCCTTCGTTATGAATGGATGATCTGGGGCGCATCCCAGCTTGCCCATTCTTTCTGGGAGCGCAGGGGTGTGGAAGCAATCCCGGTTTTCCAACAGCGGCGGGTGATTCTCGGGGTCACGGGCGGCATCGCAGCGTATAAAGTGGCGGACCTGGCTAGCAAGCTGACTCAAGCGGGGGCCCAGGTGGATGTCGTGATGACTGCTGCCGCCGCTCGCTTCGTGGCCCCGCTCACGTTTCACGCCCTCACGGGTCGACCGGTGTGGACCGATCTGTGGACGCCCACGCCGGAGACGGCGATCCCCCACGTGGTTCTCGGGGAGGCAGCGGATCTGGTGGTCATCGCGCCTGCGACGGCGGATTTTATCGCCAAGATGGCCCACGGGCTGGCGGACGATCTGTTGAGCGCGCTGTGTCTATCCACGCGAGCTCCGATCCTCATTGCCCCGGCCATGGATGGGGGGATGTGGGCGAACCCGGTGACCCAGGAAAACGTGGAACGCCTTCGAGCACGAGGGATCGAGGTGGTGGGCCCTGCCTATGGACGGATGGCCTCCGGCCTGGAGGGCTGGGGCCGCATGATCGAGCCGGCTGAGCTGATCGGGCATATCCGCCGGATCCTCGGCCGTAAGGGGCCCATGGCCGGCCGCCGGGTGGTGGTGACCGCTGGCCCCACCTATGAACCGATCGATCCGGTTCGATTTATCGGGAACCGCTCCTCAGGGAGGCAAGGCTTCGCCCTGGCCCAGGCCGCACTGGATCGCGGTGCGGAGGTGGTGCTGATCGCCGGCCCGGTGGCGTTAGAAACCCCCGTTGGGGCTCAGCGCATCGATGTGGGAACGGCTGCGGAGATGGCGGAGGCGGTCTGGCAGGAATGCAGGGAAGCGGACGTCCTGCTGATGGCCGCAGCGGTGGCCGATTACCGTCCAGCCCGGGCGCAGCCGTTGAAGATCAAGAAGGGGGCCGCGTTCGCCCTGGAGCTCGTGGCCACCGTGGATATCCTGGAAGGCGTGGCGGCCCGCCGGGTGGAACAGGGAAAGCCCCAGGTGGTGGTGGGCTTCGCGGCCGAGACGGGGGATCTGCTGGAGAACGCGCGGGCAAAGCTGCAGGCCAAAGGGCTCGATCTCATCGTCGCCAATGACGTCACCGAGCCCGGGGCCGGGTTTGCCGTGGAGACGAATCGGGTCACTCTCATCGACGCGCGGGGACACGTGGAGCCGCTGCCCCTGATGAGCAAGGCCGCCGTCGCCGAGGCCATCCTAGATCGCGTGGTCGATCTCCTGCGGGGAAAAGGGTAGCGTCTGGTCTATCCTCCGGAGATTCTGCCGATCAGGGCTGCTGCGCGCGTCCCATTCGGCTCTCCATCAGCCAATCCGTCTCCCGGATTCAGGGCGGGGGTGCGCATCCTTCTCATGGCCACCCGGTCAGGATGGAGGGGAGAGGGTGCATCAACAGCCGGATGGGGATGAGGGCGTAGTTCTTGAATAACATAGCTAAAGTGGGAAGCGTGATGGAGGCGCTGAAATCCGAGCGAATCGCCGCCGCAAGGGGAGCCAGCTGCCACGTCCATGGAACGGTGAGACTGTAGAAGATCATGGTGAGAACCGCTCCGACCAGGACCAGCCACCAGAGGAGCCCGCCGATCCCCCCCAGCAGGTAATCCATCAATCCCAGAGCCGCCAGGCGGATCTGCCGATAAAAAGTGAAATTCAAAAGCTCCAGCCCGATGTAGGCGATCAGGAAAATCGTAACAAAAAAGAATATGGAAGTTTCTACGGTGATCAAACCCACGGCGCGGGCGAAGGCAGTCACCATGAGATCTTGAAGGCCGATGGCAAGCACCAAGGCGAGATAAACAGAGGCCAGGCTGAGGATCTGCTTGACCAATCCTCTGTGCCCTCCTATCCATCCGCTGATCAGCGCCCCAAGCACCAGCACCAGATCGAAGATCATCCGGTCCTCCTCTGATTCGGGGATCCGGACCGTTGCGGTTGAGAGGCGAGGGGAACAGCCCCTGTTCTCCCCTTGCCACCCTTTGATTTCATTATAGCGAAAGGGTGGGTTCGGTTAAGGGATCGGTGCCCTCCGGCTTGATCTCATAAGGGATTTTCGCCTTCAGGGATGGAGGCCGCCGAGGGCGCTCCCCTATTCCCTTCTCTCCAGGTTGCGGCGCGCGGCCATTCGCTCTTTCGGAATCCAGGTTCGCCTGGATCCAAATGGATCATGGGCCAAGCGAAAGGCCAGGCCAACGGACCGCCAGGCGGGATATTCTGGGTTAAACTTAACAGAGAAAGCGGGCCGCCCCGTCCCGGGGTTGTTTTCACGGCATTCGGACGGTGCTCGATCCTGCGCGCATGGATGGGGGCGGCGCCGCTGGCTTTCCCCAGCCGCTTTCGAGGCTGGGCCGGCCGCTGGGAGGGTCCCGCCTCACCCCTCCACCCTCACGGGGAGCGGGATCCATGCAAACGCGAGACTCAATATGGGTTCGGAGAGGCGAGCGATGCTGAAACAGATCCTGGGGAAGATCCTGGGGGATTCATCTGATCGCTGGTTGCGCCGGTGGGCGCCGCTGGTGGAGGCCATTAATCGCCTGGAGCCGGAGTTCGAGAAGTTGACGGATGCCGAATTGCGAGGGATGACCGACCGGTTCCGGACGCAAATTGCGGAGGCGATCGCCGGCCATCGGGAGGCCTATCGCCGGGCCTATCTGTCCTGGCTGGTAGAGCGGGATCCGGATCGGCGCACTCAGCTGGAATACGAAGTGAAGCAGCGCCTGTCCGAGTTGCGCCAGGCGGAGGAGGCCATCCTGGAGGAGCTTCTCCCCCAGGCTTTCGCTGCTGTGCGGGAGGCTTCAAAACGGACCCTGGGGTTGCGGCATTACGATGTGCAGCTGCTGGGCGGCATCGCGCTCCACTTCGGCAAAGTCGCTGAAATGAAGACTGGCGAAGGGAAGACCCTGGTCGCCACCCTACCCCTCTACCTCAACGCCCTGCTGGGGCTGGGTGTTCATCTGGTGACGGTAAACGATTACCTGGCCCGGCGGGATGCTCGCTGGATGGGGCCGATTTACCATATGCTGGGCCTTCGGGTGGGGCTGTTGCAGGCCGGGGAGGGCAATGCTTACATTTATGACCCCGATTACGATGGGGGAAAGGAGGATTTCGCCCAACTGCGTCCCGTCTCGCGCAAGGAAGCCTACTTGGCAGATATCACCTACGGGACGAACAATGAGTTCGGCTTCGATTACCTTCGGGATAACATGGCCTTCACCTTGGAGGCGCGGGTCCAGCGGCTGGAGCGTCCACATCGTTATGCCATCGTGGACGAGGTGGATAATATCCTCATCGATGAAGCGCGGACGCCGCTGATCATCAGCGGCCCGGCGGAGGAGGCGACCGAGGAATATATCCGGTGGGCTCAAATCGTGAGGCAGCTGCGGCCTGGCGATTACGAGATCGATGAGAAGCACCGGACAGTCCATCTCACCGATTCCGGCTATGACCGGGTCGAACAGCTCATCGGCAAACCCATCTTCGATCCAGAACGCCCTGAGGAGCTGACCCCTGAACAGATGAAGATGATCCACCACCTGGAGCAGGCCCTCAAGGCCCAGTTCCTCTATCATCGCAACCGTGATTACATCGTGCAGGGGCGTCAGGTGGTGATCATCGACGAGTTCACCGGCCGCCTCATGCCGGACCGCCGCTGGTCCGATGGCCTGCATCAGGCGATTGAAGCGAAGGAAGGCGTGCCCATCCGCCCGGAGAACGTTACCTATGCCACCATCACCATTCAGAACTACTTCCGCTTGTATGAGAAGCTGGCCGGGATGACTGGCACCGCGGCGACGGAGGCGGAGGAGTTCCAGAAGATCTACGGGCTGGATGTGGTGGTCATTCCCACCCACCGTCCGATGATCCGCGTGGATTACCCCGATGTGATCTATCGAACAAAGGAGGCCAAGCACCGGGCGATCCTCCGGGAGATCGTCCAGATGCACACCATGGGCCGGCCAGTGCTGGTGGGGACCACTTCGGTGGAGGCCTCGGATTACTTGAGCAAGCGTCTGCAAGCCGAGGGCCTGCGCTGGCTGGCGCTGGTGGACTTGGTGAAGGATGCATTGCGGCGTCGCGAGGCCGAGGGGAAGGAGGTCCTGCTCTCCGAGGAGGAGCGGGGGCTTCTCGGCCAGCCGCCGGAGAAACTGCCTGGAGGGAAGCTCCGGTCCTGGGCCCGGGCCCTGGGGCTGGATCCGGATCCGCTGTCCCCAGCCAATCTGGAGCATCTCGCGGCGTTGTGGCGGGTGGACCAGCCGGATCGGCTCCGACGGGTCCTGGAGCATGGGGTTCCCCATGAGGTGTTGAACGCGCGTCATCACGACCGGGAGGCACGCATCATCGCCCAGGCTGGCCGGGTCGGAGCGGTGACCATCGCCACCAATATGGCGGGGCGTGGTGTGGACATCAAACTGGGCGGCGAGCTGCCGGAGGAGGTCCTGGGGGATGTCAACCGGGTCCTGCGTCGGGCCGGGTTCAATCCTTATGAGATGACGTTTGAGGAGCGGGCTGCGGCGCTGCGCCAGCTGGATCCCTCTCAATATGGGCTGTATCGGGAGGCGGTGCAGCGTTTCCTGGAGCATATCGAGGGCGAGCGCAAGGTGAAGGCTCTTGGGGGCCTTCACGTGCTCGGCACGGAGCGCCATGAGGCGCGGCGGATCGATAATCAGTTGCGCGGCCGCGCCGGCCGTCAGGGGGACCCAGGCTCCTCCCGTTTCTATCTCTCGCTGGAGGACGACCTGCTCCGGCGGTTCGCCGGGGATCGCCTGCGCGGCTGGATGGAGCGCGTGTGGGGAGATGACGATGAGCCACTGGAGCATCCCTGGCTGAACAAAACCATTGAGGAGGCTCAGCGGCGAGTGGAGGGCTACAACTTCGATATCCGCAAGCACCTGCTGGAATACGATGATGTGCTCAACCGTCAGCGCGAGCTGATCTACGGCCAGCGCCTCCGGCTGCTTCTGCGGGACGATCTCCATGACGATCTCTGGGCGATGGTGGAGGCGGAGGTCGGACGCCGGCTTCAGCAGATGAAGCCCGGCGAGGGATGGAAGGTCATCGAGTGGCTGGACAGTGTTCAGCCACCGATGGTGCTGAGCGATGGTCGATTCCTTCCTTCCTTCAGCCTGGCCCTGCTCCTGGAGCGCTTGGCGTCTGGGGAGCCTTCCCTCCAGAAGGTCGCCGGATTGCTTCATGAGGCGGCGCGGGCAGCGGCCGCTCACTGGGCGGAAGCAGCAGCCCGGGCCGTCCAGGCAGTGGCGGAGCGCAGCCGGGATACCCTCTCAGATTGGGTGGATGCGGCGGAGCGGGCGTTTGAGGACTGGCTTCAGGAAGGATCGGAAGGCCGCCAGGGGTTGAATCTGCGCAACCTCATGGAGCGAGTGCGTGAGCTGACCGGCCTGGAGATCCGGCTGGAAGGCCTGCGGGCCGCCGCGCCGGAGGAGGTCCGGGAGCACCTGATGGAGGCCGTACGGGAAGCCGGGCATCGCGCGCTGCGCATGCAAGCCCTCACCGCGGCGGCCCGGCGAGCAGGCGTTGGTCTCACCCTGCGGGAGATGGATCTGATGGAAGCTCCATGGGAGGAACTGGCCGAGATCATCCGTGAGGGGATTCTTCGGGAGACCCAGGCTCGACTGGAGGCCCACCTTCGGGAGGTGGAAGGGATCCTGGCCGATCGCTTGAACGGCCAGCGGGACCCGGTCGCACTGGCGCAGGCGCTCTGGGAAGCCCAGTTCACCCGGCAGACTGCCTTTGATGCCCGGACCCATCAGCGGGTGACATATGCGCAGGTGGTGTTCCCGCTCTCCTATCTGGCCGGGCAGCTGCTGGAGGAGATCCCCGCATCGGAGCGCGGCCCACGGATCCTGGAGCATCTCCGCGGGGTGCTGGAAGCCCGTGAGGAGGAGTTGGGCCGTTCGGTATGGGTTTCGATGGCGGAACAGCGGCCCGTCGATCTGGACGAGGCAACCCGCCTCAGCCTGATGAGCTGGCTGGGGGCGGAACGATGGACGATGGTCGCGGAAACCCTCTTCGGGCACTGGCCGTCGGGGCTCCAGGAGGAAGCCATCCGGTTCTTTGGGCGTCGGGCCTTCTCCACCGCGGCCCGTAACCTGTTGCTCAGCTTGATCGGCCAACTATGGGTGGATTATCTCACGGCGATAGAGAACCTGCGGCAGGGGATCGGGCTGGAGGCGTTCGGCCAGCGGGATCCGCTGGTCGAATACAAGCGGCGGGCTTTCGAGATGTTCCAGGATCTGTTGACCAACATCCGGGCGGAAACCGTGCGGCGGCTTTTCCTGATCGCGCCCACCGGCCAGGCCATGGCCCGAGAACGCCGGGGTGTCCCCGCGTCCCGAGCGCAGGTCCATTCGGATGCTGCCTCCCGCTCCATCGGGCGGAACGATCCGTGCCCATGCGGCAGCGGCAAGAAGTATAAGCATTGTCATGGCCGGCCGGGAGCGCCCCCTCTGCCGGGAACGACCTCAACTCCCTCATCGACAGCCGAACGCCGTCGCCGATGAATAATTAGGAGGCCTCTCCTTGGCCTGTCATACAGTGTCGAAGATCAAGGGGCGAGCGTGAGAAGGAGCATGCGATTGTTGCTCCGTGGGCTCATCCTGTTTATCAGCCTCAGCCCTGGGGTCAGTGGCTTCCGCCCGGATCTCCCACGATCCTTCCGGTGACCCCTCCGCTCGCCCTGGGGAGCTCCCTCTTCCACAACCCCGGGTGGGGGTCCGCTGAAATCGGAGGGCCAGGGAGTGGCTCCCCTCTCCTTACTCCAACCTCCTCGCCGCCTGGGCATCCATCTGTTCCCACCCGGGTGCCGCCGTGGTCTGAGGATCTCGCCGGTCTTCCCTCTCTCGAGACCCGCGCCGGCGGTATTGCATTTAAAATACATTAGGAAGTCTTCCCGAAGCCCGGAGGGCCCCAGGGAGGGGCTATCCTGCCGCTCCTATGGTTCCTGGTGGCCGTTCTGGCTGGCCTTTGGCGGGGTTATCCGATAGAAGGAGTTTTCGCCCCGACGCTTTCGCCCGGGCAGGCAGGGGCAGAACGATTCCCAACCCGGATCGGAGTCAAGCAACAGATGTCGTGAGCGCTGAGCGCATGGAAATGCCCCGGGGCTCCTGGGCCTGTTGGAGGGGGCCATCTGTATTTCGGATGAGGAGATGGGGATGGGTCGGTCAAAGAGGATTTCGAGCCCCTTCAGGGCTCGTCTGGACCTGCGCAGCGGTCGCTTCCTTCCGGACGAACAGCTCGCTGCCCACCTCGAAGCGTGGCGGGAACGCCGGGGACCTCTCCGGGCGACCGAATGCATCTTGAGAGTCGCCCCTTCCTGGTCTGTTCTGGAAGAGGCGGCCCAGAAACGGGAGCCCCTCGCCGGATCTCTCTGGTTGACCCCCCGGGCTTTCCCCTTTCGCTTTATCGCTACAATAGGGCGTTCTCCCCATATCCTTTGGCTTCATCTCGATCCCCTGATTCCGGTTGAGCATCTGGCTCAATGGGAGGCTATCAAGGATCCTCTGTATGTGTTGGACCTGGAAGGGAGGGTCCTCTGGCTGAACGCCGCTGCCTCCGCTTTCTGGCAGATCCCGCGCGCGAATTTCCTGGAGTGTTCGCTCTGGGACTGGATCGATCCGGCTCAACGGGGGGCGCTGGAGGAGGCGTGGCGCCGGCTCTTTAACGAGGGCCTTCCGGTGATCTGGGAGATCGTCCTCGGATCCCAGGGGGAGCGCGGTCAGGCCCGCTGGCTGGCCACCCCCGGCCCCTCCTGGGGTGTGATCCGCCAGATCGCCTCGAGTGCGGAGGAGCGGCTTCAACGGGAGCTCTCCCAGACCCTGGGGATGCTGGCCGAGCTGGGCCATCACCTCCACGACCCTCAAGCGCTCATCTCCAGTGCCCTTCATTTGCTGATGGAAATATGGAAAGCTGATGTGGGAGCGGCTTATCAGGTTCATGGTCGGCGCATGGATTTGCTGGTCGGCTTCGGCCTGGATGAGGGGTTCGCGGCCCGATTCGGCCATTTGGAGATGGATGAGCCCACTTATATGGCCTTCCTGGCCCATCGCTATGCCTGGTATATCGAGGATACCCGGACCGCCTTGCTGGCGCCTATCACGCGGGGGATTGTGGAGGCGATCGGCGTTCGCACGCTGGTGATGCTCCCATTGATCCATCAGGGAACTCCGATCGCTCTTCTGGCCTTGGGTTACCGATGGCCCCGTCCAGCTTTCTCCATGGAACGCGATCTGCTGACTCTGATCGCCAATCAGATCGCTATCGCCCTGGTGACCGCGAGGAGCTTGCAATCCGCCCGAGCGGAGCGGGAGCGATATCATCAGGCGGTCGCTCAAGCTTCGGAAGCCGGTCGCGAGGTGGCTCAGACCACCGATGCGGAGGAGGGGCTGCGCCTGGCCCTGAGAATCCTCCTGAAACTGGCCCGCGCGGAGACCGGGATCCTGCTCCTGCCCGATGAGGCTTACTCTCCCCTTCCTGCAATCATGGCAGTCAGTCTAACGGACGAGCCTGAGGGATGGGTTCCTCATGCTATGCAGTGGAATTTTCAGGGTTTGATGGGAACGCAGGGTTTTCAAGGGATCCCGTGGGACCATCTCCCGGATCCTCTGAAGGATCTGCTGCCGGCCTCCGCCTTTGCCTCTGTCGATGGGATCCCGCTGCGCTTTGCAGGCCGCCTGCTGGGCCTGATCATCCTTGGACGAAGTCAGCCGATCTCGGGGAGGACAGAGGTGGAGGCGCGCCTTGTAGAGGCCTTAAGCGGGCTGCTCGCCTCTATGATCTATGCCTTCCAGTTGCTGGGGCGATCCCGGCGGATGGCTCACGAGCTCGCCGCTTTCCAGGCGATGATCGGTCTGTCCGGTTTGATCCCCGATGTCTCCCGACTGGCTGAGGAAGCCCTGGGATGGCTGTTGGAGGATCTGGGCCTCGAGGGAGGGTGGCTGCTTTTGTCGGAAGGTGAAGGGAAAGGATGGTATGTGAGGGGGCGCGATCCGGAAGCGGTGCGGGCGCTGATGGCGCAGCTGCCTCCGGAGATACTGGATCAAGCGCTTCGGGCCGATCGAGTCGAGATCCACCGGTCGCCGGGGGCGGGATGGCCTGAGGGCATGCGGGCCCTGGTCTTGGCTCCACTTCGGGCGCAGGATCGGACAATTGGCTTATTGGGCCTGGTCTCTTCACGCCCGGAGCCATTGACCTCCTCCGAACAGGCGTTCATCCTGGCGATCGCCGATCAGCTCGGGGCGATCCTGGAAACGGCTCGGATGAACCAGCGGGAGCGCCGCCGAAGCCGGCTCATGGCCCGGCTGAGTCAGGCGATGGCGCAGCTGGCTCGTGAGATGGATCCGGAGGCCATCCTTGATCAAGCCGTCAGGACGGCTTGCGAGCTCTTCGATGCGGAGGGCTCCCAGATTTGGATCTGGGAACCCTCCGGGCGGGATCTGGTTCTGCGCGCCACGACAGATCCCGAGCGATACCCTCCCGGGCGGCGTCTATCCCGGGAGCAAGGGAGCGCCCTTTTCGATGAGCCCCCGACGGGATCCCGCCTGCTGGTGAAGGATGGCGATGCGGGATGGTTCGGAGGGAGCTCGGAGGCCCAGGTATGGGGAGTGCCCCTGCGGCATGGGGAGCGGTTTCTGGGTTACCTCACGCTCCTGGTTGATGCGGAGAGGGATTTTCAGGCGGAAGAACAGGAGGTCATGCAGCTCCTGGCCTCCTACGTGGCGGTTACCTTCCAGAACGCAGTCCTCCATTGGGATACCCAACGCCGGATCCGGGATCTGAGCACGCTGGTCGTAGGAGCGGCCCTGGCCGCTTCCACACTCAGCACCGATGAGGTCCTCTGGCAGGCATCCCGTCATCTGGCCAGTGTGCTCCAGGTCACCAACTGCACCATCTCACTTCTGAATCCCCCAGGCGATGCCCTGGTGGTTTACGCGGATTACACTCCCCCGGAGCGGCTGGGGGAAGATCCCAGTTTGCCGGAGATCGGCCATCCTTATCCTCTGTCGGAATATCCAGCGACCGCACGCCTATTGGAGGAGGGGGACTTCCTGATCGTCCGGATGGATGATCCAGAGGCCGACCCCCATGAGAAGGCGTGGATGCGGCGCTTTGGCTATCAGACATGTCTGATGCTTCCGCTCTGGGTGCGGGGTCGCGCGATCGGGCTGATCGAGCTCAGTGATACCCGGCTTCGCCATTTCACTGAGGAGGAGATCCAGCTAGCCCGGGCGCTGGCGGATCAGATCGGGGTGGCTCTGGCCAACACCATGCTGTATGAGGCCGCGCAGCGGCATGCCCGCCTGCAGGGAGCATTGAGCCGGATCTCCCATGCGTTGACTGCAACCTTGCGCTCCGGGGAAGTGTTGGAGATCGCGGTGCGAATGGCCGTTGAGGAGATGATTGGCGAGGGGGCGGCGGTTTTCATAAAGGGGCCGGAGCCGGATCAGCTGGAGGTTGCGGCCTCGGCGGGCTGGCTATCCGAATACCTCGTGAAGGGCACCGTCCGGCCGCTGACAGGACCTCTCGCCCGGGCCCTTGTTCAGGATGTGACGGTGTGGATAACGGATGCCCTGATGGATCAGGAGGATCTCTCTCTCCTATCTGGAGGAACCGATCCGATTCGCTCGATGATCGCAGTTCCTTTGCGCATGGAGGGCTCGATCATCGGCGTCCTCGCGTTTTTCTCTGCTCATCCTCATGCTTTCTTGCGTGAGGATGAGCTGATCTTTCGCTCGCTGGCCGATCACATCAGCCTGGCGTTCCACAACGCGCGGCTTTATGAGGAATCGCAGAAGCGGATCGCCGAACTCAGCGCCCTTCAGGAGATGGCCGCCCAGGTCACGTCCACGCTGGATCTCCGCTGGGTGCTGGAGACAGCAGGACGGCACCTGATAGGGTACACCCACGCGGATCGGGTATACATCCACCTGCTCAGCGAAGAGGAGGAGCAGGAGCGCTGGCGTTCAGGGATGACCCTCACGAGGGAGGGGGAGATTCTCCTCGAAGCGCCCCGCCCGCGCCCGGAAGGGGTCACCGAGACCGTGGTCCGAACGGGACGTCCGCTGGTGATCCCGGACACATCCGTACATCCGCTGTTCCATGACCCTGAGGCGCAGGCCTGGGGGATTGGGGCCATTGCGGCGTTCCCGCTCCGGCATGCAGACCGGGTGATTGGCGCTCTGCACGTGGTGTTCGAATCCCCTCGTCTGTTCGGTGCGGATGAGCTCCGCTGGCTCAATACCATCGTCGATCAGGTGGCGGTGGCGATCGCCAACGCCCGCCTGTATGAAGAGGCCGTGAGCCGCCTGCGGGAGCTGGAGATCCTCCACCGGGCTTCCGCAATTGCTGTGCACGTCACGGATTTCGATGCGCTGGTCCGTCAGATTCTCCGGTTGCTTCAGGAGGAGCCGGCCTTCGAGTTTATCGCTCTCTTCCTGACGGATCCCGCCGACCCGAATGAGTTGGTGCGGTATCAAACAGGTGAGCGAGAGGAAGAAGCCTGGCGTGCCCATCGCCTGCGGTTGGGGGAGGGTGTGGTGGGACGCGCCGCGGCGACCCGATCCCCGGTGCGGGTGTTGGATGTCCAGGCGGATGAGGGATACCTGCCGCGGATCCCCCAGACCCGGGCGGAGCTGGCCGTTCCCATCTTGCTGGGGGATCGCCTGATCGGCGTCCTGGATGTCCAGAGCTCCGAACCGAGGGCTTTTCGGGATGATCACGTTCGTCTGCTTGGCGCCCTGTCCGGGCAGCTGGCGATCGCCCTGGAGAACGCACGGCTCTTTCATCAGATTCGTCGTCGCCTGACTGAGCTGAGCGTCCTCTACGAGGTGATCACGGCGGCGACAGCCACGCTGGATCCGGAGCGCGTGGTCCATCAGGCTCTCCTCGCCATCCAGCGAACGCTGGGCTTTGAAGCGGTGGAGTGCCTGTTGCTGGAGCAGGAAACGGGCTGTCTCCGCAACTTCGGGCATTATGGGTTCTCCGAACCAGCGATCTCGGTTCCCCTCGCGATCCATCAGGGGATCACCGGCCGGGTGGCCCGGACAGGGATCCCTGCTCTGGTCCCGGATGTCACCCAGGATCCGGATTATGTGGAGGTGGAACCCGGCACCCGCTCTGAGCTGGCCGTCCCGATGAAGATCGGGAACCGGATCATCGGTGTGCTCAACGCCGAGAGCCCGCGCCTGAACGCGTTCACGGAGGAGGATCTGCGCCTGATGAGCATCCTGGCAGGCCATCTGGCGGTGATCCTGGAAAACGCTCGCCTTTACCGCGAGACGGCCCAGCGCCTGCGGGAGGTCACCACGCTATACGAGTTTGCCCGCCGCATGAGCACCACGCTGGATCTGGGGATCCTGCTGGATTCGGTGGTGATGACCCTGCGGGAGGTCCTTCATTGTCGGGCGGCGAATATTATGCTGTTCAACCCTCGCACGGAGCTGCTGGAGATCCGGGCCGCTGCCGGGGTCAAGGATCGCTGGCGGCAGGAGGCTCGCCTGCGGATCGGCGAGGGGATCGCCGGCCAGGTCGTCCAGCAGAAGCGCCCGATCTATGTCCCGGATACCCGGGAGGATCCTCGTTTCGTGGTGTTCGATCCCTCGGTTCGCTCGTTGTTGTGCGTCCCCTTGACGATTGGCGATCGGGTCATCGGCGCCCTTTCGGTGGACCACGAGATCCCTAACGCCTTCCAGCCGGAGCATGAGCGTCTGCTGACCATTGTGGCCACGCAGGTGGCGGCTGCGATTGAGAACGCCCGTTTGTTCTACGAATTGAGGGCCCATGCGGAGGAGCTGCGTCGGGCCTACGAAGAGCTTCAGGAGGCGGATCGCCTGAAAGATGAAATCATACAGAACGTCTCTCACGAGCTCCGGACTCCCCTGACTTTCATCAAGGGGTATGCGGATCTCCTGCTGGACGGATCGATGGGGCCGTTAACCGATGCGCAGCGAGAGGCGGTGGAGATCATCGCGAAGAAGACGAACCTGCTGAGCCGGCTGGTCGGCGATATCCTCACCCTTCAGTGGATCGAGCGAGGGACGCTCAACTTTGAGGCGGTGGATATCGCGGCCCTGGCCCGGGTCTCTGTCCAAAACTTCCAGCTCACGGCCTCCCCGTCTGGCCTGGAGTTCGCCGTGGAGGATCCCGGGGGACCGGTCATCGTCTGGGGGGATCGAGAGCGGCTCTCCCAGGTCCTGGATAACCTGCTGCATAATGCGGTGAAGTTCAGCCCAAATGGGGGTCGTATCACCGTTCGCGTTCAAGACCTGGAGGATCATGCGCTCGTGTCTGTTCAGGACACGGGCATTGGGATCCCGCCGGATAAACTGGAGCGCATCTTCGAGCGGTTTTATCAGGTGGATGGATCCACCCGCCGGCGGTTCGGCGGGATGGGGTTGGGCCTGGCCATTGTCAAGCGGATTGTGGAAGCCCATGGCGGCCAGGTCTGGGCGGAAAGCGAGCTGGGAAAGGGGAGCACTTTCCATTTCACGATCCCCAAGCCGCCGACCGCGCCTTCCGATGAATTGTTGGGGTTTCTCTTCGGCGAATCGTAGGTCATCCAACGATGAATGCGATGCGAGGTCGCGAGGATAAGGGGTCAAGATCCCTGGAGGGATTCCCGGAGCGCGTGCGGATGCGCCTGCGGCGTGGTCCAGTGGCGCATGGGTGGCGTTCCCTGCTTCATCGCCTTCCCAAAGTCGATCTGCACCGGCATCTGGAAGGCTCCCTCCGCTTGAGCACCCTGATGGAGATCGCCCGTCGTCATTCCATCCCCCTGGAGCTGCATCTGGGGACGGCAGAGCTGGAGTCCCTCATTCGGTTCACCGTTAGCGAGGCCGCGGATTTTCACCGCTTCCTCGCCCGTTTCCGAATTCTTCGTCTGTTTTACACCAGCGAGGAGGTCATCCGCCGAATGGCTTATGAAGCAGTCGCCGACGCCGCTTTGGATCATGTTCGCTATCTGGAGCTTCGTTTTAACCCCGTGGCGCTCGCGCAGGCTCAGGGTTTTCATCTGGAGGAAGTGATTGAATGGGTTCTGGAGGGTGTGGAGCAGGCCCGGCATGAGTTCGACATTCAGGTACGTATGATCCTGACCATTGTGCGGGGGGAAGATCCGGAGCTGGCCTGGCAGATCGCCCGTCTGGCCGTTGCCTATCGCTCCCGGGGGGTGGTGGCGCTGGATCTGGCGGGGGATGAGCTTCGCGCGTCCGCAAGGGATCTGGTGCCGATTTTCCGGTGGGCCCGGGAGCAGGGGCTTTTCCTGACCGTCCATGCGGGGGAAGTGGGCCCTCCGGCAAACATCCGCCACGCGATCCGGATCATGGGCGCTCACCGCATCGGCCATGGGATCCAGTCTATCCACGATGTTGAGGTCCTCCGATTGCTGCGTGAGCGAAACATCCCTCTGGAGATCTGCCCGACCAGCAATTTGCAGACCGGTGCCGTTGCGGGTTTCCACGACCATCCCCTACCCGATCTCTATCGGTTAGGCCTCAAGGTCACGTTGAACACAGATGATCCCAGCATCAGCGACACGATGTTAACCGATGAATATCTATTCGCGATGGCGGGTATGGGTTTGCAGTGGAAGGACCTGTTGCGGATCCTGGAGAATGCCGTGGAGGCTGCTTTTCTCGGCCCGGAGGAGCGTCAGGCGCTGGCCCAACGCCTCCGGAAGGGAATCCAGAGTATCGAGCAGGGCTGGCGCCTGGAGGAGGGGAGGTGAATCCCGGGTTTTTAGGCTTGGGACTTGCGCCGTTTGGCTCATACGGAAGGCAATGGATTTCAGGGCCAGGCCATCTGAGGGAGCCCCCGAGGGGATCCCTCGCGCCCTCCTTGAACCGGGCAGGCCGATGGCGTTATGCGCTGGTGGGGATCCCGGTCATCGGGAGGGCGATGTAGAAAGTGCTGCCCTGGCCCAGCTGGCTCTCCACCCAGACTCGTCCTCCGTGCCATTCCACGATCGATTTCACCAGCGCCAGCCCCAGGCCGCTTCCTTTCACATGGGCGGTCTCTTTACGGCGCACCCGGTAGAACTTCTCAAAGATCCGGGCCTGATCGGCTGGCGCAATGCCGGGCCCTGTATCCCTTACCCAGGCCACGACTTCGGCGTTCTGTTCGATCACACCCAGGGAGATGCTCCCCCCTTCTGGAGTGTATTTGATGGCATTGTCGACCAGGTTTGTGATCGCCCGGCGCAGCCACATGGGGTCTCCTTTCACGATCCCATGCCCATGGATCTCCATGCTCATCCGCAGCCCTCGGGCCATCGCATGGGGACGCATCTCATGGAAAACATCGCGGATCAGGTCGCTCAGGCGACAGATCCCTCGCTGGCCGATCCCCTCCTCAATCCGCTTCAGATCCATCAGATCCTCGATGAGCCGTGTCATCTGATCGATGCCGCTCATAATTTTCTCTACATACTCTTGCTGGCGAGAGGTCAGGGGTCCGGCCATGCCTAACATCGTGACGAAGCCTCGCATATAAGTGAGGGGAGAGCGCAGGTCGTGGGAGACGGCGGCGATGAAATCGGACTTCAACTGATCCAGCGCTTGGAAAGGCGTGATGTCCCGCACAAGCAGTAACCTGCCGATCTCCCGACCGTCCTCCAGGCGCAGATCGTAGCGCCCCGCCCAGAACGTCCGACCATCGGGCCGTCGAAATTCCCGGCTCCGGATCTGCCCGGGGGGGATCGGTTCATCCAGCAGCTCGCGCAGCTCCACATCCTTCAGGAGCGAGGCCACCGGATGGCCGAGCACCCGGGAGGCTGGAAGGCCCAGGAAACGCTCTGCTGGTGGGTTCAGGTAAAGCAGATCCCCATGCCGATCGATGAGTATCAGTACATCCGGACTGCTTTCCAAGACCGCCCGGAGCCGTTCGCGTTCGGCTAAAGCCGCCTCCTGCAGACGGGCCCGGGCAATAAATACCGCCGCCTGGCTGAGGATCAAGTGGGTCAGTTGTTGTTCCGCCATAGTCACCCGCCGGGGTTGCGGGAAGGCGATCCAGGCGACCCCTACGAGATCCTCCCCCCAGTAAACCGGGAGGATCCCCAGCGCCCGTCCCCGGTCTTCCTGCCGGAAGATCGAGGGGAGTTCCGGGTGGCGAAGCACGTGCTCGACCCAGAGGGGTTCTCTTCGCTCATGACCCAGCTCCCAGCAGGCCTCATCGAGGGGCCCCGGATGCCCTTCGCCGGTCGCGGTGAACACCCGCAGATCTCCATGGGATCCGGGGATGAGAATGCGGGCAGCCGAGGATGGAACCGCTTGCTCCAGCGACCGCGCGACCTCGGACAGACCATGCGCCAGATCGAGGGTCTCCACCAGACGATGATTCAGTTCCAGCAGCAGGGAGAGATTGGTCAGCCGTGCTCGTAAAGCGTGGCGCATGCGTTCCATGGTTTCCGCCAGGTATCCGATCTCGTCCGGTGCATCGATCAGGATGGGCTTCTCCAGCTCTCCTTCCACCATGCGCCCTGCTGCGGCGGCCAGTTTCGCCAGCCGTTTCGCTACATGCCCGCTCAGAGCATTCAAGAGCAGGGCGCCGATCGCGCTGAATCCTCCCAGGAAGATCCCCGCAGGCAGGATCCGCTCAAGGGCTCGCTGGATCCGCGCGGATCGGGGGTAACGGATAACAGCCCACCAGTCCGTTCCTGGAACCTGGCGAAGGTGGAGCTCGGTAATGGTCCCTGTGGGGGATCGCTGCGCGATGTCAAGAGGTCCGGGAAGGGAGGATGTGGGGAGCGGGAAGATGTCCAGCACGCGCTGGGGATCGGGGTGCAGCAGAATCTGTCCCTGGCGGTCGATGAGGAATCCCTCGCCGGCCGGCAGACCCCCGCTCAGAGAGGCCAGGGCCTCCTGGAGGGCCGGGTGCTCCGTGATCCGTACCCGCCCGATCAGGAAGGCGGTAGGGGGATCTCCCTCCAGCGGCGCTACGAAAGATAGGCCCGGTGTGCCATCTGGAAGGCGATGGACTTCGGTGCGGATCACTGCACGAGCCGCACGGCTCTGGGCGATCGCTGCACGTTCGAAGGTCGAAAGCCCCCATGCCGGCTCTCCCGTCGGATAGGCGGCCAGGATCGCTCCCTCGGTTCCAACCAGCAGGACGGCATGGTAAATCGGCCCGGTTTGAACGAAGCGCTGAAGTATGGAGGCAACGATCGGAGAAGCCTCGCCTCGGGGGATGCCCAGGGTAGCCAGATCGGACAGAAGGGTTTCTCCGGTGTGCAGAAAATATGCGATCTGCTCACCCGTACGGCTGACACCCTGGTTGATCGCTTGCGCCTGCTCCCTATCCGCCTGGCGGATGGCGATAGCGGTCAGGAACAGAAAGAGGGTCATGACCATGGCGGCGATCCAGCTCGAGAAGAGGAAGAGGAAGCGCGCCTGGATCTGGCGGGCATGAAGTGGCCACTGGGGAGGCTGGCCGGTGGAAAAGATCCGGGGCCATCGGAGATGGAGCCCCTGGGCGATCAGCCCGCAGATCAAGGCGCTGGCCCACGAGGGGAGCGCGATGGCCGTGATCAGTGTCCAGGTGCCGTCCAGGGCCTCAGGCCATGAAGCGTAAAAGCTACCCCAGGAAACAGATTGCAGAAACATCCATGCGATCCAGCCCGCTATGGCGGCCGTCAGCGGTTGACGCAGGATACGGAAGAAACGCCCCGCGTAATTCTGGGCAAGCAATCCGCCAATCAGGGCTGCGTCCAGAGCCATGATCCAGGGGAGGTGCAGGAAACGGCCATCGCCCATCCATCCGATGACAGCACCCATCATCAACCCGGCCAGCGCCAGCGCGCCCGGCCGAAGCCGTCCGCCCCAGATCAAATAAGGCAGCCAGAGCAGGACCGGAAAGCCGACCCGGAAGGGAAGGCCCGGGAATTCCCAGGTGAGCACAGGGGTCAGACCGGTCAGGAGGGCCAGAAGCAGAAAGCCCCCCACTTCGGCAAGTCGGAGTTCCCTCCAGGCACGGAAATGGTGCGGCCGTCTGAGCCATAAGCCGAAAAGGGCCAGGAATCCGATGATCGTCCATCCCCACCCCCACAGGGAGCCGGGCCCTGTCCAATTGCCTGGGAAGCTCCAGAACTCCAGCCGCATGAGGCCGCCCCCCTTCGGGCGATCCTATCTTCACCGTTCCCGCTGGCCATCTTAACCCGGATTGCGATTTCAGGGGAAACGATCGATTGGCCCGGTGCGAGCGGGGCTTTATCCGTGGGGAAAGTCTGCCGAGGCGATGGATCGCCCCCCACGCTCTCTGCTCTCAAACCGTACCGTTTGCCTTGCCCCATCGCTTTCCGCAGCCTGCGGAGTATAATGAAAGCGAATTCGAGCGAGGGAAAGGAGAGGGATCCGGTGTTTCCAGTTCCTCAAGTAAGGGATCAACTGCAGCCCTATCGCCACCGGTCGCCGGTAATCGTCGCTCTGGAACCGAAGTCTGAACCGGAGCGCCTCCAGTGGTGGGAGGCGGCCCATCAACCGATCGCTGAATCCGGAGCAACCCTGATCCTCATCACTCCTGCGCCGGCGACCTCCGATCGCGTGATCTGCTTCAGGGATCCCAGGCTGTTCCCTTCCGTTCCAGGAAACCCAGAGGTGTGGATTCTGGACGCTTATCTGGAGCCCCGGGCTTGCCTGGACGCCTCGCGCTTGGATCCGGGTCTGCTGGGTCGGATCCTGGCTTGGGTGGAGGGGATTCAGCACGAATGTCCGGAGTGAGGCGCGCCGGAATGGCCCGGTGGGCCGGCGTCATACGCCTGAAAGGGGGGGTGGCCATGCGCATCGTCGTTGGAAGCGATGAGCGCACCCATGTGACGGATGTCGTCTTAGAGGAGCTGCGACGGCGAGGGTTCGAGGTGGAGCCGGTCGGTCCTCTCGCCGGTGTCCGGCAATCCTGGTCTGAGGTGGCCCGGATCGTGGCGGAGAAGGTCGCGCGGGGAGAGGCGGATGAGGGGATTCTGTTCTGCTGGACGGGGACTGGGGTGAGCATCGCCGCCAACAAGGTCCCGGGGATCCGGGCCGCGCTCTGCGAGGACGCTGAGACGGCTCGAGGGGCTCGCCTGTGGAACAACGCCAATGTGCTCTGTATGAGTTTGCGCCGGACCTCCGAGGCGATCGCCCGGGAGATCCTGGACGCTTGGTTCAACACCCGTTATATCCCGAACCCGGAAGATGAGGCCTGCCTGGCCCAGGTTGCGGAGATCGAGCGGACCTACTGGAAGACTTCTGAGCCCATCACCACCGGGTGATTCCCGGAGGCCCTTTGGGCCGATCAGACCGGGCTTTTTAATTCTTCGCTATGGTCTATCGGGCCGCAAGAGCAGGAGTTCCCATGGATCTCGAGACGAAGCTGGCGCTCCTGACCCAGGCGGCGATCTGGGAACCGGCAGAGGAGACGGATCCCTCCGGGCGGCCCCGGCTGCCGCTAATGGATTGTATATATGAGGCGCGGGCCCATGGCCGTCCTGTCCGCCTTCTGAAAGTCCTGTTAACCTCCGCATGCGAACGGGATTGTTTCTACTGTCCGTTTCGGGCAGGCCGGTCCTTCCGCCGCGCCACTTTCCAGCCGGATGAACTGGCTCGCGCCTTCCACGCGATGCATCAGCGGGGGCTGGTGGATGGGTTGTTCCTGAGCTCGGGGATCCTGGGGGGAGGGGTGCGGACTCAGGATCGGTTGCTCGTGGTCGCGGAGCTGCTCCGGCAGCGCTATGGCTACCAGGGCTACCTTCATCTTAAATTAATGCCTGGCGCGGAGCCGGATCAGGTGCGGGCGGCCATGCGCTGGGCGGATCGGGTGTCCATCAATCTGGAAGCCCCTAACCCGGAGCGGCTGTCCCGTCTGGCGCCTCACAAGGCCTTTACGGTGGAGCTGGAAGGGCCGCTCTATATCGCCGGGCGAATCCGTCAGGAAGAGCCTCGCGCGCTCGCCTGGTCCGGGCGCTGGCCATCGTTGACCACCCAGCTGGTCGTGGGGGCGGCGGGGGAGAGCGATCGGGAGATCCTGGAAACCACGGCGCGGCTGCATCGGGAGATCGGTTTAGCTCGCGTCTACTATTCCCCCTTCCGGCCGGTGCCCGACACGCCGCTGGAGGATCTCCCGCCAACCCCACCGTTGCGTGCCCAGCGCCTCTATCAGGCGGAATGGTTGTTGCGGGTTTATGGCTTTCGATTGGAGGAGCTACCCTTTGATGAGAATGGGAACCTGCCCCTTGCGGAGGATCCGAAGCGAGCGTGGGCGCGTCGAGCGCTGGCGGACTGTCCGGTGGAGATCAACCGGGCCTCTTACGAGGAATTGATACGGGTCCCGGGGATCGGCCCGAAAACCGCGCGGGCGATCCTGCAGGCCCGACGAGAGGGTCGTTTAACCCGGCCTGAGAGCCTGACAGCCCTCGGGGTTTCTACGGAGCGGGCGGCCCCTTTTATCACCCTCAACGGGCGGCGGCTGCCTCAAACCCCTCCGCTGCCGATGTGCTAACATCGATCAGGGATCAGAGCAATCTCGCATCCGCCCGCAATTCGGGCAACGGAGTTTACAGTGGATCTCCTCCATGGGAAATCCACAAATCTCGCACCGGTAGTCCTCGAGGAAGAGATCGGTTGCGGAAGAATTCTCCGGAAGGAGCGGGGTTTCCACAAACATGGACACCTCCTCCCACTATCCACGCCCGGATGGTCCTCTCGCCCTCCTGCAGCGCAAGCCGTAAAAAACAAAAGGCCGCCCAGCGGCGGCCTCTGACTCCCCGGGGAGGACTCGAACCTCCAACCCGCCGGTTAACAGCCGGCTGCTCTGCCTGTTGAGCTACCGGGGAAGGTCATTAAAATTATAAAAGCTCAGTGGAAGCGCGTCAAGGAGCCTCCTGCCCCGCCGGGCTTTTCGATCGGCGGTTTCCTCCCCCCGCCAGGATGTCCGGGTAAACGCTGCAGACGTGCTCCAGGGTAGATTGACATCGTGTGGGCAGATCCTCCGGCGGAGACCATCCCCAGCGGCGCAAGGCCCGGGCGAGGTGGCAGAGGGGCAGCCCCACTACCGCGGCATAGCAGCCTTCCACCATCCGGGCGGGTTGAAAACCCGGATGCTGGATCGCGTAAGCGCCGGCTTTATCGAGGGGATCCCCTGTAGCCAGATACACCTCGATCTCTTCATCGGTGTAGGATCGCATCCAGACCTGGGTGGTGGCCACTTCCAGAAGAAGCTCATCTCGCCATGGGTTGTAAAGCGCAACGGCCGTATGCACGTGATGAGGGCATCCGCGCAAAGCTTGAAGCATCGCCCGCGCTTCCTGCATCCCTTCTGGCTTGCCCAGGATCGCCCCATTCAGATCCACCACGGTATCTGCCGCCAGGACCAGAGCATCGGGGGCGAGCCGGGCCCCCGCGGCGGCTTTAGCGAGGGCCAGACGGGCCGCGCAGGCCGTCGGTTGCTCATGCGGCGCCGGGGCCTCATCGATCGAAACCGCCAGGAGCTCCACCGGGTGTCCGAGGAGCTGGATCAAGGTGCGGCGCCGCGGCGAAGCCGAAGCCAGAACCCATCGCTCAGGGATCATCGGATATCATCGGGAATGGGTGGGGTGGGGCCGCCCATGGGGTTGAGGCGGATCGAGCCCAAGGGATGTTTTTTAAGGGTTGGGATGGGCCCGGAGGTAATCCTCAAACATCTCCCGGAAGGGCTCCACCATGATCTCGTAGGACGCTTGATCTTCGTAAGCCCCAGCAATGTAGATCGTCGCCCCGATCACATAGTCATCCTTCTGAAGTTCCTCATCATACCACCACAGCTGGCGCAGATAGAAGAAGTGGGGGTTCCCGTGCCCTTGTTGTTCCCAGTAGCTCATGTAGTTCCGCCAGCCCCGGCGGGGAGGCCCCTGAAATGTCGGGATATCATCGATCCCCATCTCGGTGATCACGATCGGGATTTGATAAGCGGGCGGCACCATATAGCGATATGCCTTGCGATAGCGCAAGGTGAACCATCCTTCCCCGATTTGATGATCCACCCCTGCATCCAGGGTGGGCGAAGCGTATTCGTGAAGCGCCAGGATCCCGCCCAATTGTTTGGCGACTTGGAGAGCGGGGAGGAAATCGACCCATAGCTCCAGATCCGGTGAGCCGTTCGGGAAGTTTCCGATGGCGCACTTCAAGCCTCGCTGAGCCATCAGTCTCATCCGCTCAATCTCGAACTGCGCAAAGAGGCGCATCACCTCATGATTGTGGGGCCGCGGCTCATTGTGACCCTCCCAGTAATCGATGTGCGGGTTCGCCAGATATTTGTCCATAAATTGGTTGACATACCACTCGGCGGCCGCCCGCATATCCGTGCGCCCATCCCGGATATGCTCCCCGAAATCGAAGTGGTGGGTGATCCGGCCGATCAGGATCGTATTGGGCGATCCCGCTTTGATCTCCGGTGCCCGGCCGAAATCGTCGATGATCTTCGCCACACGCATCCGGGTGTTCACGATCAGGTTAACGATATGGACATCCCGGAACCACTGGACGACGATCCCCAGCTTGCTGGGGCGTGAGAACATCGGCCAGGGCGTCTTGGTAGGCGTGGGCGCGGGCGTCGGCGAAGCGGGCACTGGCGTGTCGGTTGAGGTCGGCGTGATGGAAGGCGAGGGGCTGGGGGTGAGGCTGGGGGAGGGGGTCAGGAAAGGGGTAGGGGTGGGGAGCTGGAGCGCACGGGCACAGGCCTCAGCCGCCATGCCCAACCCGATCCAGCCCATCTGTTTCAAAAGCCTCCGACGGGTCCAGCGAGACATGGATGCATGTCCTCCTTCCTCGGCCTCACTTTCGTTCGGTCCTCAAATTATAATAAGTCTACGAGGGTAAGCTGGAACGGGGAAAGCGGATGTTTTTCCTTCCCGGGGCAATGGGGGAAGGGAGAGAGCGCCTTCGGCGCTCCCCTGGGCCTCTTACGCCTTTCCAGAGCAGCAGACAGATAGGGACCCGTTATGCTGAGGAACGCCCTGATGCGCTGGAGGATCCGGCGCCCGCATCGGCTGGGGATCGCGTTGAGCGGTGGAGGGGCGCGGGGATTCGCGCATATTCGGGTGCTTCGGGTGCTGGTGGAGGCAGGCTGGTGGCCCGAGATCGTCACCGGCACCAGCGCGGGCGGGATCGTGGGGGGATTGTTCGCCGCAGGACTTTCGCCGGAAGCGATCGAGGCGTTGGCCCATCGGATCGGATGGCGGATGTTTATGAAACCGGATCCGAACGGGAACGCCCTGGTTGGAACGGACCGCTGGGCTCGCTTCCTGCGGGAAGCCGTGGGAGATGTCCGGATTGAAGATCTTCCTATTCGCTTTGCGGCTGTGGCCGTGGATCTGGATACTGGGGAGGAAATCTGGATCGATCGGGGCCCGCTGGTGGAGGCCATGTTGGCCACCAGTGCGTTTCCCGGCGTCTTCCCGCCGGTCGGGTGGGAGGGGCGACGTCTGGTCGATGGGGGAGTGCTGAACCCTCTGCCCGTGGATGTCGCTCGGGCGCTGGGAGCCACCTTTGTGATTGGCGTGGACCTATCGTGGGTGGAACCCGGTCGAACCGATCGCCGTTTCCCGGAGGAGCTGCCTGGCCCCTTGCTGATCCGATGGTTGATCCGCCGGGCGCGCTGGAGTCGGACCCTGGAGGTCGTATTCTGTTCCGTGGGAATCATGGCGCGATGGATCACAGAGTCCCGCCTGGCGCAGTCGCCGCCCGACGGATTGATCCGTGTACCTACTGGGGATATCCCGGTGTTTGCTCTGGATCTGGCACCGGAGATCTTGGAGCGGGGAGAGCGGGCCGCGCGGGCGGCTCTTGCCGGGTTGGAGCAGGCCCTAGCCTGTCCGCGCTGGATGCGCCGGCTTCTACCTCAAGGCGCATGAATTCGGGAGGGAATTGGGAATGCGGACGGTACGGATCATGATTGTCGATGACCATGAGGTGGTGCGCGTGGGTTTGCGGGCGCTGCTGGAACGGCGGCCGGACTTCCGGGTGGTGGCGGAGGCTGGATCGGCGGATGAGGCTGTTCAGAAAGCGATGGATCATCGGCCGGATGTGATCGTGATGGATATCCGCCTGCGCGGTGGAAGCGGTATCGAAGCCACACGGAGGATCGTCGAGGCACTTCCGGAAACCCGGGTGATCATGCTAACCTCCTATGCGGAGGATGAGCTGCTTATCGAGTCGATTGAGGCAGGAGCTTCCGGTTATGTACTGAAACAAATCGGCAGCGATGAGCTGATCACGGCCATCGAACGCGTGGCCCGAGGGGAAGCCCTGATCGATCCTTCGATGACACCTCGTCTACTTCGACATGTGCGGTCAGCACGGCGCAGTGCCATGGCATCCGCCTTTAAGGATCTAACCGAACAGGAGCTACGGGTGCTGGCCCTGATCGCCGAAGGAAAGACGAATCGGGAGATCGCCCAGACGCTCTTTCTCAGCGAGGGGACGGTGCGGAACTATGTGAGTAGCATCCTCAGCAAGCTCGGGCTGTCGAACCGTGCGGAGGCGGCTGCCTACGCCGTGGAGCACAATATCAAAGCTTACCTGGATGAGGGGCTGGGTTAAATGGAAGGAAGGAGCGCCTGGATCCTCGGATTGGTCGTGCTGGCCGGCCTGATGCTGCGGGCCTGGATCACGGCCTCGGAGGCCGCGATCCTGGCCCTTCCAGAGGGAAAACGCCGGGCATGGGCTCAGGAGGGGCGCTGGTTGGCGGCATGGCTGCAGCGGCTGGCCGAGGATAGCGCGATCCGATGGCAAAGCCTGCAGCTGGGGCTTCTCTTTCTGGATCTCGCGGTGGCTGGTTGGGGGACCTTCTGGATTTTCCATCGTTCAGGGCCTTCCCTGGGGATGCCTCTTTTTTGGTTGATCCTCGCCTGGCTTCTGCATGGCCCATGGGAATACTGGCCGCGGGCCATGGGCCAGCGCTATGCCGAAGCGCTGGCCATCCCGGGCGCGCTGACCCTGATGCCATTGCGATGGCTGACGGGCCCGTTGCGCTATCTCGCCCGGCGCGCAGGGCCCCGGATCGAAGGGCAAGCGATCCCGGTCATCGATGAGGCCGAACTTCGCACCCTGGTGGATGCCGGAGAGGAAGGGGGAGCGATTGAGGCCATGGAGAAAGAAATGATCGTCTCGATCTTTGAGCTCCATGATACCGTCGTTGGGGAAATCATGGTCCCCCGACCGGATATGGTCGCGATCCCTGTGACGGCCTCCCTCTCCGAAGCGCTCAATGTGATCCTCCAGGCGGGTTACTCCCGCATCCCGGTGTATGAGGGCACCATCGACCGTGTCGTTGGTGTGCTGTATGCGAAGGACCTCCTTCGCCTGATGCGAGATGGGGTTCGGGAAGCCTCACTGAAAGAGCTATTGCGTCCGCCTTACTTCGTCCCTGAAGGCAAACGCATTGTGGATCTCCTTCGGGAAATGCAGCAGCGCAAAGTTCACATGGCAATCGTCGTCGACGAATACGGTGGGGTGGCTGGCTTGGTGACCATTGAGGACATTCTGGAAGAGATTGTGGGCGAGATTCAGGACGAATTCGACCGCTCGGAGGAACCCCTGGTGTTGCCCATCGATGCGCACACCTATCTTTTCGATGGGCGGGTGGACCTGGATGAGATCCGGGAGTTGCTAGGGGTAACCTTAACGACGGAAGGGGCGGACACCCTCGCCGGGTATATCTATGAACGCTTGGGGCACATTCCGGCGGCAGGGGAAACCTTTACGGACGAGGGACTGGAGTTCCGGGTGGAGGAGGTCATCGGCCGTCGCATCCGTAAGATCCGGATCCGCCGGCTGGAGCCTCAGGCGCATGAGATACATGAAAGCCCGTCTCACCCTTGATCAGCGGGACGCGTGTTGGAGATCCATGGCCTCACCGGAGGGATGGCTTTTTCCAAAGATTCGAGACGGAGAAGCGGATCATGGGAGGACGGCCGATCATCTCGTTCCAAAAGGTCAATAAGTGGTTTGGGAGCCTCCACGTTCTGCGAGATATCACCCTGGATATTTATGAAGGGGAAGTCGTGGTGATCTTCGGCCCTAGCGGGGGCGGGAAGAGCACGCTCATCCGCACGATCAACCGGCTGGAGCCTATCGACTCTGGAGAGCTGTGGGTGGATGGCGTCCCTGTCCATGATCCGAAGATCAACGTCAACCGGCTCCGCCAGGAGATCGGCATGGTCTTCCAGCACTTCAATCTCTTCCCGCATCTGACGGTGCTGGAGAACATCATCCTGGGGCCCGTGCATGTGAAGAAAGTGCCGCGGGCCGAGGCGGAACGGCTGGCGATGCAACTGCTGGAGCGGGTGGGCATCCCGGAGAAAGCCCGTGCCTACCCGGCTCAGCTTTCCGGGGGCCAGCAGCAGCGCGTGGCCATCGCTCGGGGTCTGGCAATGCGACCGAAGATCATGCTGTTCGACGAGCCGACCAGCGCCTTGGACCCCGAGATGATCAAGGAGGTGTTAGATGTTATGGAGGACCTGGCCCGCGAGGGGATGACCATGGTGGTGGTCACCCATGAGATGGGCTTCGCTCGCCACGTGGCGGATCGCATGGTGTTCCTGGAGGGCGGGCGGATCGTGGAGATCGGGACGCCGGACGAGATTTTCGAGAACCCCAAACACGAGCGCACCCGGGTCTTCCTAAGCCAGGTCCTTCGCCACTGAGGCCCTGGTCGGTTTTCTCCTCATCCCGGTCCGGAAGGCTGTGGGGACCGGGCTACAGGGGGAGCCCATTGGCGTTCCGGGGGAGTGGGCGGGCGGAGAAGCGGCCCATCCCCTTTCATCCGCGGGGCATCGGGAGGTGCCCCGCCCCATCTGCCTGTTTCGGATTTTTATTCTTTAGGAGGCGACCCATGCGCTCCAGTCTCTCTCGATGGTTACGGATCGGATGGATCCTGGCTCTGCTGCTGGCGGCCTGTCAGGCGCCAGGCGGCGCCCCACCAGCGCGAAAAGGCCGTGCCCCGCTGGCCCCCGAAGGAACCCTCCTGCGTAAGATCCAGGATCGCGGCAAGCTCATCTGTGGCACGAAATACGATATCCCCACCTTCGGTTATCTGAATCCCAAGACCAATCAGGTTGAGGGTTTCGATGTGGAGATCTGCCGGGCAGTTGCTGAATATATCTTCGGGGATCCCAATGCCGTGGAGATCAAAGAAGCCATCTCCAAGAACCGCATCCCCTTCCTCAAAGAAGGGGTGGTCGATATCGTTGCCTCCACGATGACCATCAACGAAGAGCGCCTGAAGGAGATCGATTTCTCCATCGTTTATTACGTTGCCGGACAATCTCTCCTGGTCCCCAAGAACAGCCCCATCAATGGCCTGCAGGATCTCAAGGGCAAGCGGGTGGGCACGGTGAAGGGCTCCACCTCCGAGAAGAACATCCGTGACCTCTCCGATCGGCAGGGTCTGAACATCGAGGTGGTGCTCTTCGATACCTACTCGGAAGCGGTCGCGGCCATGGACGCCGGCCGGGTGGATGCGGTGACCACCGATGATATCATCCTCTACGGTTTCGTGCGCCAGGAGCCTGACAAATGGAAGGTCGTGGGAGGCCGGTTCACCGTGGAGCCTTACGGCGTCGGAGTCAAGAAGGGTGAGAAGGAGCTGCTCGAAGTTGTCAACACGGTGATCCGAGAGCTGAAGACCTCCGGTCGCTGGAAGGAGATCTACCGCAAGTGGATCCCCAGCGATACCATACCTGAGCCCCCGCCCGACGATTGGCGGGCGGTGAGCCAGCCCTGATCGCTCGCATCGGTGAGGGGACCCATGGGGAAGCCGAAGGCATGGCGGGCGGATTGGCCGCCCGCCATGCCTCTTGCCTTTCCCTGGGGAGCCAGCCGACATCCTATTCCAGGTCGCCTCTTCCATTGATGAGCACAGCGGACGTCTGGCACTATCTGCTCCTGGGCCTATGGACGACGTTGAGGCTTTCCCTGGCCAGCATGGGCGTGGCCCTTGCCCTGGGAACCCTCATTGGGGTTTTGCGGGTGGCGCCGGTCACGGTCCTTCGATGGTTCGCCGCGGGCTATGTGGAGTTCTTCCGAGATATCCCCCTTCTTCCCGTGTTGGTTTTTGTCTACAGCGGGCTCCCCAAAGCGGGTATCCGCCTTCCCACTTCATTCGATAGCGCCGTGGCCGGGCTGGGGGTTTATACGGCCGCCTTCGTCGCGGAAGTGGTGCGCGCCGGCCTTCAATCCGTCCATCGAGGGCAGATCGAGGCCGCCCTCTCCCTCGGCATGTCCTTTCCCCAGATAGTGCGTCTGATCTTGCTGCCCCAGGCGTTCCGGATGATGATCCCCCCGCTGGGCACCGTGTTCATCGCCCTGGTGAAGAACACCTCCATCGCCTCAGCCATTGCCGTTGAGGAATTGCTGTATCAGGCCGAATTTGTGATCGGGCGCACGTTTGCGGATTGGCCCATGCTGATCGCTTTCCTCCTATATCTGGTGATCACGGTTCCCTTAAGTGGGCTTGTGAATTTCATGGAGCGGCGGCTGCGGATCATGTTCTAACTCCCGGGCAAGGCGTTCGACGCGCGGAGGCGCAGGCATGCAGATTCAGGAGCGGCCCTGGCAGACTCTTCTCGGCGTGGGGATGGTGCTGATCCTGATCCCGCTGGCTTTCCGGATGGAGCCGGCACGATTTGAGCCCTTCACTCGGTTATCCACCTGGCAGTTCCTCGCTCTAGGGATCGCCCTCACGATGGAGGCCTCGGTGATCGCCATCCTGGCCAGCATCCCGCTGGCTCTCTTCTTCGCCCTGGCGCGCCACAGCGGCCCGCCATGGCTTCGGTATCCGGTGATCGGGGTGATCGAAGGGATCCGCGCGTTGCCGCTGCTGGGCCTCATGTTCTATCTCTTCCTTCGCCTAAGCGCGCTGGGCCGTCAGATGGGGATCGATGCTCTCACCCGACCGGATGCAGCGGTGATTGCTGCCCTCTGGCTCTACACTGGGGCGGTAAACGGCGAGGCGTTGCGGGCCGCGATCCTCTCCCTGCCGCGGGGGCAATGGGAGGCCGCCAGCTCCCTCGGGTTAACGTTTGGGCAGGCCATGCGCCTGGTCATCCTTCCCCAGGCTTTCCGTCGGGCCCTCCCCCCGCTGGTTGCCCAATTCGCTACGCTGGTGAAGGACACCTCGCTGGGCGCTATCATCGGGTTCATTGAGCTGTATCGGCGGGGCGTGATCCTGTTCCAGGGAGAGCGTAACCCGCTGGAAACCCTGTATGTGGTCTCGGTAATCTACTTCCTGATCAACTACACCATGGGCCGTATGGCCAGCGCGCTGGAGCGCCAGCTGGGCCTCGACCGGGGATAGGAGGTCCCCGGCCTCTGGTCCAGATCCAGCCCCACCGTGATCCAGGTGTCTGTGGATCGTCGAAATGGGACCCCCAATCTCCCCATCGGGCATAGTTTCCCAGCCCTCCTCCCCATGGCCGGATGGCTATAGGGAAGAGACAGGGGAGCGGGGAGCTCCGTCCCGTATGAGCTCGGGCGAAGCTGGGATCCTACCTCGTTGTAAAATTCTTCTTTAGGCTCTGTGAAGGATCGGATATTCCATGCGGGTGAAACCTCTGCATCTCGAGGGGGGCATCGCTGGGCTTGATCTACGGAATAGAGTGGGATCATGGGTCTATCTCCCCAGGGAGCATTGCCAATGGATGATCAAGCGCTGGTTGAACTGGCCTTACGGATGCGGGAACGCGCCTATGCGCCCTACTCCGGTTACCGGGTGGGAGCCGCCCTGCTGAGCGCCTCCGGTCAGGTGTTCACTGGATGCAATGTGGAGAATGCGGTGTATCCCCTCGGATTGTGCGCGGAGCGGGTGGCGGTCTTCAAAGCGATCTCGGAAGGCGAGCGCGGTTTTACGGCGATTGCCATTGCGACGGAGAACGGCGGCACGCCGTGCGGGGCATGCTGTCAGGTGCTTTCTGAGTTCGTCCCGGATCTGCGGATTCTGCTGGTGGATGCAAAAGGCGCCGTTCGAGAGACATCCCTACGCCGGTTGCTCCCGGAGCCTTTCGGCCCAAGGGATCTGAAGGCTGTTCGTTGAGGGGGAGCGGAATGGGGCGTGAACTTCGGATTTCCGTCGTGCGGCGATCCCCCTTTCGCGGGCCCGGATGGCTTTGGATCCTCCTGGTTCTGGGGCTGGGAGGCGGGGTCGGCATGCTGAGCTATCGGCTTGCCTTCCAGGAGGCCCTGCGAATCTCCCCTCCTGTCCTGGCCGGTGGGGAATCCACCTCCTCTCCGAGAACTTCTCCGGATCATCCCATTGGGATTCCCGAGTGGACTGGCAAGGAACGAGTGAACATCTTGATCCTGGGCATCGACCAGCGGGAAGGGGAAGCAGGGCCCTGGCGGACGGATACGATCATGATCGCTACGCTGGACCCGGTTGGGCTCTCCGCGGGTGTGCTCTCCATCCCTCGGGATCTTTGGGTGACGATCCCGGGCTTCGGGGAGAACCGGATCAACACCGCGCATTTCCTCGGGGACGCCTATGGCTATCCGGGCGGGGGGGTCGCCCTGGCTCAGGAGACGATCCGCTATAATTTCGGGATTCCCACCACGTATTATGTGCGGGTGAATTTCACGGCCTTCGAGAAAGCTGTCGATCTCCTCGGGGGCATTGATCTCTGCGTCCCAGAAGCCATTGATGATCCCCATTATCCGGATGCTCACTATGGTTATGAGCCGTTCCATATCGATGCAGGATGTCAGCATCTGGATGGGCGGACGGCGTTGAAATACGCGCGGACGCGGGCCACGCGTGGAGGGGATTTCGATCGGATGAGCCGTCAGCAGGAAGTGCTCCGGGCCGTTCGAGATCGGGTGTTGCGTCTGAATATGCTGCCCACGTTGATCGCTCGCGCCCCCGCTTTGTGGGAAACCGTGAAGGATGGGATCCGAACGAACCTAACTCTGGAGGAGATGATCGCCCTGGCCCGCCTGGCGGCTCGTATCCCAGATGAGAAAATCCGCATGGTGACCATCGGCCCTTCGATGACCCGGCCCTATACGACCCCCGATGGGGCGGAGGTTCTGGTCCGGATCCCGGAGAAGGTTCAGGAGGCGCTGGTGGATTTCTTCGGGCCTCAGCAGCCCCGCCTGGAGGCCCGGGTCGCCGTTCAGAACGGCACGCTGCGGCCGGGCCTGGCGACCCGCGTGGCGGATGCCCTTCGCGGGCTGGGGGTGGAGATCGTGGAGATCGGCAATGCGGATCGCTTCGATTATCCGGAAACTCAGGTCTTGGTCCACCCTGGGGCTCAGGAGGCCGGCCGTCAGGTGGCCGGATGGCTGGGCCTCTCTCTCCTAGCGATCCGGGAGGTCCCGGATCTCCCCTGTGCGTGTGATCTGCTGATCCGCCTAGGTGAGGATTTCCCGGAGCGTTAAACCTTATGGAGGGCTCGCCATGGATTTCCGTTTGACGGAAGAACAGCGGCTGTTCCGCCAGGCGGTTCGGGAGTTTGTCGAGCAGGAACTGAGGCCTCGTGCCCGGTATGTGGATGAAACCGGACAGTTCAATTGGGAAGCTGTCCGGAAAGGGGCCTCCCTGGGTCTGCTGGGGTTAACCGTGCCGGAGGCCTATGGGGGGGCTGGTCTGGATCATGTCAGCGCAGCGATAGCGATCGAGGAGATTGCCCGGGGCTGTGGCTCGACCGCCCTTTCCCTGGCCGCGCACAATGGCCTGGGCCTGGCGCCGATCCTGCTGTTCGGCAACGAGGTTCAGAGGCGGCGGTGGTTACCCGCTCTGACCAGTGGCCGCAATGGGCTGGCCGCTCTGGCTCTGACCGAGCCCCACTGTGGAAGCGATCTGGGCGCCGTGCGCACCACCGCGGTCCTCGACGGAGACGAGTGGGTGATCACCGGCCAGAAGATGTGGTGTACGAACGCGAGCCTCGCAGAGATCATCGTGGTGCTTTGCCGCACCGATCCGGCGGCGGGCAAGCGCGGCCTCAGCCTGATCGTTGTCCCTACGGATCGGGCAGGGGTTTCGATCGCCCCGCCGGAGAAGAAGATGGGCCTTCACGGATCGCCCACTCACGCGGTGACGTTCGATCACGTGCGGGTGCCTATGGATCACCTGCTGGGGGAGCCAGGCCGGGGCCTATCGTATGCCCTGCAGGTGCTGGATGGCGGCCGTGTCGGCATCGGGGCCCTTTCCGTCGGCCTGGCTCAGTCTGCTTTCGAGGAGGCGGTGCGATATGCGAAGGAGCGGACCGCCTTCGGCCAGCCCATCGCCGCCTATCAGGCGATCCAGTGGATGCTGGCCGATGCCGCGGTGGAGATCGAGGCCGCGCGGCTTCTGGTGTATCGGGCGGCGTGGCTGCGGGACCAGGGGTTGCCTTACACCCAGGCGGCGGCGATGGCCAAGCTGTTCGCCAGCGAGATGGCGGAGCGGGTGACCCGCAATGCGATTCAGATCCATGGGGGTTACGGTTATAGCCGGGAGTTCCCGGTGGAGCGGCTGTATCGGGATGCCCGCCTGATGACCATCGGAGAGGGCACCAGCGAGATCCAGCGCCTGGTGATCGCGCGCCACATTCTGGGTATCGTAAAAGCGGAGCCCCTTCCCTCGGATGTCGTTTAAGGTGAGGCCTATCTGGCTGAGAGGGGTGCCTTCTATGCTCTCTCAGCTCATACTCCGGCGGTAGTGTATCATATTTTGTGCAAACAATGGGAGGCAAAAAGGAACCTCCCGGGACAGGGAGGGTATCCCTATCACCGGGAGGTGTGCCATGAAAGAGCAACTTACACCTGGTATTATACCCGATCTTCTGCGGGAGAAGGCAAAATGGGCCCTGGAAGCCATCTTACACAAAAAACTTGAGACTACCCATCGGCAAGTCAATGCCGGTAAGAGGGTGCTCAGAGATCCAGCCATCTGTCAGCCGCAAGGCCCGTAGCCGATCCGTACCGGCCTCCCGCACCACCGCGCCAACAAGAATAACCCCAGGCGGCCGCACCCCTGCGCTCAAGTTCGAAGACGGCGCCAGGTAAAGCAGCTGGGCCGGATCTTCCGGGCCTTGGACGCCGTTAGGAGGGCACCAGGGTTATCGCTATCCACCTCATCTCCGTCCACCTCTACCAACGTCGGCTCCCACTTCCACCCCGGCTTCGCCCGGTCCAACAACTATCGTCTATCGTCCCTTTGGCGCTCGGCGGGGATGCGGTATACTCTAGGTGGCCGCGGGTCCCGCGGGGGAGAAACGGCTCCGGTAACCCAAAGGAGAATCTCACATAGGCCACTATACGGTTTATGTCCACCCCGAAGCCTGGCGAGATATCAAGCGTCTGCCCGGGTATGTCAAACAAGCCGGAAGTCGATGTAGAAGTGCGGCGATTACGTATGGATCGATGGCGAATCATCTACGCTGTGGATGAGCGCAATAAAATCATCGATGTACTGGCCGTTCGCAAGCGTCCCCCGTATGATTACGGGGATCTGGCGGAGTTACTCGAATCGGTCTTGTAAACGGAAAAACATGTTGCCCCTCGGCTTCCCGCAGCCCTTCGTCTCGGAAATACCGGCTTAAGTCGTTCGGCGTGCAGAGGTCCACTTTACGCCCCAACAGGGCCGACAGTTCCTGCTCCAGGCGAGCCATTCCTAACAAGCCCGGGGTATGCCCGGGCTCGAATTCCACCAAAAGGTCAATGTCGCTATCGGGCCGCAGGCGGCCTCGCAGGGCCGACCCAAAGAGGGCCAACCACTTGGCACCTGGTGCGGTTGAACGCCCGTTGGGGCGAGCGCGCCGTGCGCGGCTCTTTGGCGGCGCGGGAAGAGCGGCAGCACTTGTTTGCGCAACGTTATCCTCTGTTTATACAAAAAACTTGACACTACCTACTCCGGCTCTCAGGAGGCGAAATGGCGGTTGAGCGGGTTCAGCAGATTGAGATCCAGGAAGAGGTGCAGCAGGCGTATCTCTCTTATGCCATGAGCGTGATTGTGGCGCGGGCACTGCCGGATGTGCGGGATGGGCTGAAGCCGGTGCAGCGCCGGATTCTGTATGTGATGCATGAGATGGGTCTGCATCCGAACGCTCCTTACAAGAAGTCGGCCCGGATTGTGGGGGAGGTGCTGGGGAAATTCCACCCCCATGGGGATATGGCGGTGTATGAGGCCCTGGCGCGGATGGCCCAGGAGTTCACGATGCGCTATCCCCTGGTGGACGGGCAGGGGAACTTCGGGTCCATCGATGGGGATCCGCCGGCGGCGATGCGGTATACGGAGGCACGGCTGACGCCGATGGCGGAGGAGCTGCTGGAGGACCTGGAGAAGGAGACGGTGGACTGGGTGGACAATTTCGATGGTTCGTTGAAGGAGCC
>NZ_JBHOQR010000003.1:0-239866 GCF_042408815.1 Thermoflexus sp.
GGGTTGGGGACCAGGGTGTAGGCGAGGTCCCGGGCCAAGGCCTCATACACGCAGGGGGGATGGAGGCGATAAACGGGTTTGGGCAGCTGGATCGGCTGGCCGGTGTTCGGGTCCCGCAGATCCAGCTGGAGGGGCACCAGGGTCCAGACCCGGGGATCCTCGGGGCAGAGGGGGGCGGGGGTGGCGGTGGGACGGGAAGCCACCGCCGTCCCCGTGGCGAAGATCGCCGTTCGGGTCGGCGGGGGCAGGGTGGGCGCCACGACCTGGGGGGTAGGAGTAGCCGGCGGGAAAGCGGTCGTGGGAGCCGGCTGGGTAGGGGTGAGGTGGGCGGGCGCAGGCGATCCCGCCGGCTTCCCCTGGCAGGCGAAGAGAAGAGCGGCCATGGGGAGCAAAATCCATCGTGATAATTCGAAACGGCCCATGGGGAGCCTCCTGTAAGGATCGTGGGATTGGAGCATATGGCCTCATGAAGATGATAGACGGTGGGAGGGGGTGATCTCTTCCGGTGGCTCTGGTGTTCGATGAGAGATCTAGGGAAGGAGCGCGGGAGAACGAGACGGGAGGCGTGGAGATATCGGGGCTGGGTGATCAGGCGGGTGGGGAAGGACACGTCTTCCCGGCACGGGGGAAAGCCATCCGGAGGCCATGACTCCCCGGAGGGGCGGCGTGTCGCGGGCGAGGACAGGGCTCCAATTTGTGTTTCAGCCTCGCTCTGGCGCAGAGGGGAAACCCATGTCGCTGCTTTTACTTTTCCTCGCGGTAAAGGCGCTCCCGGAGAGCCATGATCTCGCGGCGCAGGCGTTCGTTGTGCTCCAGCTCGCTCTGCACCTTCTCGATGCCGTAGAGCACTGTGGTGTGGTCGCGGCCCCCAAAGGCCTCGCCGATTTGAGGCAGAGAAGCCCCGGTCTCCTCCCGGGCCAGATACATGGCGACCTGGCGTGGATGCACCAGCTCCTTGTTCCGCCGCGGCCCGCGCAGGGCCTCCGCGGGAACCCCATAGAAATCGGCCACCACCTGGATGATCTGATCGATGGAGATCGATTTGCGCCGGGGCAGCAGATCGGCCAGGGCGCTGGTGGCTATCTCCATCGTCAGCGGAAGGCCCATTAGCTGGGCGTAGGCCACCACGCGGTTCAGCGCCCCCTCCAGCTCCCGGATGTTGCTCTGGATCTGTCGGGCGATGAACTCCATCACGTCGTCGGGCACCGGGATCGCCAGCCCCTCGGCTTTCGCCCGCAGGATCGCGATGCGGGTCTCCAGATCAGGAGGCTGGATGTCAGCGATCAGCCCCCACTCGAACCGCGAGCGAAGCCGCTCCTCCAGGGTTACCAGGGCGCGGGGCGGGCGGTCGCTGGAGATCACCAGCTGCTTGCCGTTGCTGTGCAGCGTGTTGAACGTATGGAAGAACTCCTCTTGGGTGCTCTCCTTGCCGGCAATGAACTGGATGTCGTCGATCAGCAGTACGTCAATGGAGCGATATTTGTCCCGAAACTGCTCGGTCGTCTGGGCCCGGATGGCGTTGATCAGATCGTTGGTGAATTCCTCTGAGGAGACGTAGAGGACGCGCAGGCCTTTGCGCAGGCAGACATGGCCGATCGCGTGCAGGAGGTGGGTTTTGCCCAGCCCGACGCCTCCATAAATGAACAGCGGGTTGTAGGTCTGAGCGGGCCGCTCCGCCACCGCCAGCGCCGCCGCATGGGCCAGCCGGTTACTGGGCCCCACCACGAAGGTCTCAAAGGTGTAGCGGGGGTTCAGACGCTGGGCCCACGGCGAGGCGGCGCCCGCATCTTCCTCGCCCGGATTGGTGGCCGAGGGCCGCATCTGGCCGTTCTCATATACCACGAAATGCACGGCCACCGGCCGCCCTATTACTCCGGTCAGCGTGCGGGCGATTACCGTCCGCAGCCGGTGTTCCAGCCAGTCCCGCGCATAGGCGCTGCGGACCCCGATGACGAAGGTATCCCCCTGCACCGAGACCACCTGACTTCCCTTCACCCATGTCTCGAACGTGGGCTTGGGGATCTGCCACTGGAGCTCGTTCAGGACGGTTTGCCAGATTTCACTGGGATGGATGTCCGTCATCCTTCCGTTCTCCCATAGTCCCGTGGATTCGCCCATCCTAACCGGTATGGGTGGCGTGGGATGGATTGGGCAAAGCGCTGATCGCGCTGCGCATCTTGGGTGGGCACTCACGAGGGAGATGGAATGGATCCCTGGCTGAAATCTCAAGACGATCGGGAACACACAGGCAGAGAGCTTGAACGTTCTGGTCCCCAGGGAGGCCCTTTCCTTAGATTTTTCTCGCTCGATGAGGCCCGCCCCCCGTCATTTCTTGGGCTTCGTCCCGGGCGAAGCGCCAGGGCCTCCGGATCCGGGGACATGCCCTTTTGATTTTATCCGGGACCAATCTCTCCAGCAATCCATGGCGTGCTCCTTTAACCTGGCGGTTTTCCCCAAGGTTTTCCACAGCTTTGTTTGGGGAATCCCCGATCTTTAGGCGTTTATCCCCACAACCGTATCGGTTGAACCCTTGTTCTCCCCATCGTTTTCCACAACGGCTGGGATGGCCTTGGCGTGTCCTATCCTTGGGGCGGTTTCCCCTCTCTTCGGGATGGGAAGGGCTGTGGGGAAAGCATCCATGGCAAGATCGGGGACACTGGAGGCGTCGAGGAAGCCGACCGCCTCTTCTTCGACCCTCCGCTATAATCGGTGAGGGGTATCCCCTCGAGGTGGATCGCGATTTCATGGCGGGAGGAGGACGTGAAGCGATTGATGATCGCTGGCGGGGCCGGCTTCATCGGCTCCAATTTCGTGCGCTGGACGCTGGAGACGTATCCTGAGGCCTATGTGCTGGTGTATGATAAGTTGACCTACGCAGGGAACCTGGACAACCTGAAGGATGTAGCGGAGCGATTCCGCGGCCGCTACGCCTTCGTCCGCGGCGACATCTGCGATGCCCAGGCGGTGCATGAAGCCATCCGGGCCCATCGCATCGAGGCCATTGTGAACTTCGCCGCCGAATCCCACGTGGATCGCTCGTTGATGGAGCCGGGGAGCTTCGTCCAGACGGACGTCTATGGGACTTATGTGCTGTTGGAAGCGGCCCGGATCTTCGGGCTGCGTTATCACCAAGTCTCTACCGATGAGGTTTATGGCGAGGTCCTGGAGGGCGCCTCCAAGGAGCAGGATCCCCTGATGCCCCGCAGCCCCTATTCGGCCAGCAAGGCGGGGGCGGATCTCCTCTGCATCGCTTATCACGTGAGCTTTGGGGTCCTGGTGACCATCACACGGGGCTCCAACAACATCGGCCCTTATCAGTATCCGGAGAAGTTCGTTCCCTTGTGTATCACCAATGCCATCGACAATGAGCCTCTGCCGATCTATGGCGATGGCCAGCAGATGCGGGACTATCAATACGTCCTGGATCACTGTGAGGGCATCGATCTGGTCCTGCGGAAGGGGCAGCCGGGGGAGATCTACAACCTGGGAACGGGGATCTCGACGCCGAATCTGGAGGTGGCGAAGAAGATCCTGGATCTATTGGGGAAGCCCTATTCGCTGATCCGGCTGGTGCCGGACCGGCCGGGGCACGACCGACGGTATGCGCTGGATATTTCGAAGATCATGGCCCTGGGGTGGCGGAGTCGGCATACCCTGGACGAGGCGCTGGAGAAGACGGTGCGGTGGTATGTGGAGAACGAATGGTGGTGGCGGAAGATCAAGTCCGGGGAATACCAGGAATACTACCGGCGCCAGTATGCTGAGCGGCTGGCTCGAAGCCGCCCCGCTTTCTCGCCGTGAGCGCTCCGCTTCCGGGCGTCCTCTTTAGCGTTCTGGGCATCCCGGATCTCGGAAAGCCCTTCCCTCAGCCAGGATCCGAAGGCCCATGACGCCACTGGGCTCCCATGAGGGGGGCGAGATGATCCCTCCCCTCAGGCCTTCTCGAGGAAACCGGAGAGGCACTCCGGATGGCGGCCCGTCACTCCGGCTCCACGATCATCCGGATGGCCATGGTCCGCTCGATGCCCCGCCAGAGGAGCAGGATCTCCTCATGAACATGACCCCGAACCCGAACGGTCCGGCGTTCTTTCACCCGAGCCACCCCCAGCCGGATGAGATCCTCCGGATCCACCGGGATCATCGCAGTGGCGATCCGTGCCCCCTGGGCGGAGAAAGTCCCGGAGAGGGCGATCGCCATCGGGGGGCGTTCCTCTTCATAGGCGCGCCAGAACCCCGAATCCCGCCCGATCCAGCACAGCACATCCGGTGTCTCCAGGGCCCGCCGCTTCCAGTCCACCAGCCCCACCATATCTGGGAAGCCGGTGGCCAGATACCCTGCCAGCCGCCGTTCGTCCACCCGCTCTGGGAGCGAGCGGTTCCACCGGCCGTTTTCCTCCGCGAAGAGCAGGCGCATTCGGGATCGCAGATCCGGCAGGTAGATGTTCGCCGCCTCATCCAGGACACGATCGGCGAAGCCCTGGGCCCGGGCTTCTTCGGCCGCCGCGGAGGCGTCCTGCTCATAGCGCTGCATGTAACGGATCAGCGCGGCCATTGCGGCGTTCAGATCCCCCTGGCGGTTGGGCGGTGGCCCATAGCCTGGCAGTCGCCACGGACGGCCGACGGCGAGCAGGGAGACCGCGGCGATCAGGCTGTCCAGGATTTCCCCGGATTCCCCGGCCGCCTGGGCGGTGAGCAGGGGGACCGCCAGACGGGCCGGGAGGCCCAGCTCCAAAATCTGATAGCCTCGCGGGGTGATCCGCCCCCGGTGATCCAGCGCCTCCAGCCGTCGGAGCAGCCGGGTGGCCTCTTCGACCGCCTCCCGGGAGGGTGGGTCGGGGAGAGGGAGTTCCCGCACGGAAAGCCCCAGGGCCGCGCCGACCAGGACGATCCGTTCCGGCGAGGAGCGCAGGGTCTCCGGCGGTCGTGCGACCTCCCGCAGCTCCTCCATCCGAAAGCACCGGATGCAGATCCCCGGTGCTGTCCGCCCGGCGCGCCCCGCCCGCTGAGCGGCCTCCGCCTGGGAGATCGGCACCACCGGCAGCCGGACAAACCCGCGGGTGTCAGCCTCGCTCCGGCGCACCAGCCCCAGGTCCAGCACCAGCCCGGCGTTCATGGTCAGGGAAACCCCGGCCAGCTCCGTGCTAACGAAGAGGCGCGTCTCGCTGCGATCGGCCGCTTTCTCCACCACCGCCTCCTGCTCGCTGACGGCCATGGCCCCATACAGGGGGATCACCTCGTTGCGGAACTCCGATCGCAGCGCCTCCACCGTGGCTTCGATCTCCCGGACGCCGGGCATGAAGATCAGGGCGTGAAGGGGAATCCCCAGATGGGCGATCCGGATCTCATCCCCCCGGACCTCCACCTCGGTGCCCTGGAATTTGAGATGCCGGTAGCGCCGCAGGGTTTTCAGGACCACCTGAGCGGGCTGGTCGACCCGGATGGGGAAGCGGACTGGCCACTCAATGATCCGGATGGGATACTGGGGGGCAGGGAGCTCGATCTCGATGATCTCATATCCGAACCGCCGCGCGAGGCGGGCGATTCGTTCTTCCACCTGCTCCAGGGTGGCGGACATCACGGCGAAGGGACAGCCTTCTTTCAGGATCAGGGCGAAGGCCAGGTCTCCCTCCATCTGGCGAAGGTGGATTTCATCGACGACAGGGAAGATCCCGGAGAGGCCTTGACTCAGGAGATACTGGATCAGGATGCCGGTGGTGACATAGGCCACGTGCACATCCAGCATCCCATAAGGAAGGGTATGGCTGCCGCGCACGGCGTATCCTACACGCCCCCGCAGGATCAGCTGGCGCCCTCCAGCGAACGCATACACATCCGGGTGCAAATCTGGCGGCAGCTCATATACCCCGTCCCGGGTCCGTTGATTCACATACCAGGCCAGGGAGATGGCGGCCGCTCGGGTGGGGACAGCCACCATGGCGGGTTTATCCGCCCATGCCGCCAGCAGGAAGGGCACCACCGTGGATTTCCCCGAACCCGGTGGCCCTTTCACCAGATACATCGTCGGCGTGGAGGATTTCGGGCCGCGTTCCATATTGCCCTTTCTGGCTCTGCGTGAGAACGGATGCTATCCCGCTTGGATTTAGAGGCTGTCCCTGCGCGTCGGGGGCAACCCCTGGAGGATCGCTTCGGAACGGTCAATGCTGCGCACATTTTTCAAGGGAATTTTACTCCCCCAGGGAGCGGGACTTCATGAGGGTCTGGATCCCCAACGGGTCATCGCAGGGAAGGGAAGCGGGCACACCGGCTACGAGCGCGCGAGGTCGATTCGGCGCAGCCACGTCTGAAACGCACGCCACGCCTCAACACCCGTTTTGTGGCCGCCCGCGTATTCCACACAGGTCGTTTCGGCCCCTGAGAAATGGAACTGCTGGCACAGTTGACGGGCACGTTCCACCGGGACCAGGGGGTCATCGAGGCCATGGGCGACGAAAACGGGAAGGCCGGATAGAGCGGGAGACCATGGGAGGCGGGGGGATTCCGGAAGGAACCCGCTGAATACCGCCAGGCCCGCGATTCGTTCCGGCGCCCGCAGCGCGAGCAGAGCGGCCATCGCCCCGCCCTGGCTGAAACCCACCAGCAGCCATCGCCGGGGTTCGATGGGGAAGCGATGGGGGAGCTCATCGAGGAGCAGGATCAGCTGGGCCAGGCTCCAGGACAGGGCCCCGGGATCGGGCTTCCCCTCAGCGAGGGACGGATACCATGCATAGCCGCCCTGAGGGAGAGGATAGGGCGCGCGCGGACGAACCAGCCACCATCCGGGGCCGAAGGCGGTCTCGAAGATCGCCATCGATCCCTCATCGCCGCCCCAACCGTGCAGCAGCAAGGCGGCAGGGGCTTTCCCCTCCAGGGGCCCTGCATCGGATCGGCGGATCCGATAGATCAGGGTCACCGATCAAATCCCTCCTCTCGGTGGACGAGATAGGAGGAGCGGGGCGCCTGGGGCGCCCCGCTCGCCGCCCATGGGCCTGTATTCGGGGGGTCGGGATCTCCCTTCCTCGATGAGGCAACCCGTGGTCTCTCACGCGGCCCGGGCCCGGACGGGTTCCTCAGCCCGCTCGAAGACCAGCCGGCCATCCCGCAGATCCACCCGGATGATGTCGCCTTCGTGGAACGTCCCCTTGAGGATTTCCATGGCCAGCGGGTCTGCCAGCTCGCGCTGGATGGCCCGCTTCAGCGGCCGGGCGCCATAAACGGGATCGTAGCCCACCGTGGCCAGATACTGCTTCGCGTCTTCGGTGACCTCCAGCCCCATGCGCCGCTCGGCGAGCATCGCCCGCAGCCGCCGCAGCTGGATGTCCACGATCTGCCGTAGGTGCTCCATCGTCAGCGGGTGGAAGATCACGATCTCATCGATCCGGTTCAGGAACTCGGGCCGGAAATGTTGGTCCAGGGCACTGAGGACCAGCTGGCGCATCTTGCGCTCGTCCTGCCCTGCCAACTCCTTGATCCACTGGCTGCCGATGTTGCTGGTCATGATAATGAGGGTGTTCTTGAAGTCCACCGTGCGGCCCTTGCCATCGGTCAACCGACCCTCATCGAAGACCTGCAGCAGCACGTTGAAGACCTCGGGGTGGGCCTTCTCGATCTCGTCGAAGAGCACCACCGTGTAGGGCCGGCGCCGCACCGCCTCGGTGAGGTGGCCGCCCTCTTCGTAGCCCACGTAGCCAGGCGGCGCCCCGATGAGGCGGCTGACGGTGTGCTTCTCCTGGTATTCGCTCATGTCGATGCGGACCATGGCCCGCTCGTCGTTAAAGAGGGCCTCCGCCAGGGCCTTGGCCAGCTCGGTCTTGCCTACGCCTGTTGGTCCCAGGAAAAGGAAGACTCCGATGGGCCGGTTGGGATCCTTCAAGCCGGCGCGGGCCCGCCGCACGGCGTTGGCCACCGCCCGCACGGCCTCGTCCTGCCCGACGACTCGCTCATGGAGCCGCTCCTCCAGGTGCAGGAGCTTCTCGGTCTCCCCTTCCATCAGGCGGACCACTGGGATGCCGGTCCAGGCGGCCACCACCCGGGCCACGTCCTCGGCGTCCACTTCTTCCTTCAACAGCCGCTTGCCGCGGCTGAGGGCGTTGAGCTCCTCCTCCGCTGCCCGGAGCTGGCGCTCCAGGTCCGGGAGCACCCCATAGCGCAGGCGGGCCGCCTCCTCGTAATCCAGGCGGCGCTCGGCCATTTCGATCTGATGCTGGGTCTGCTGGATCTGCTCCTTGATCTGGCGGACCTTCTGGATGACGGCCTTTTCCCGTTCCCACTGGATGCGGAGGGCATCCGCCTGCTCGCGCAGTTCAGCGATCTCCCGTTCGATCGCCGCCAGGCGCTCCCGGCTGGCCTCGTCCCGTTCCTTCTTCAGAGCCTCCCGCTCGATCTCCAGTTGCAGGATGCGGCGGTCCAGCTCGTCCAGCTCCGTCGGCTTAGAGTCCATCTCCATGCGCAGGCGAGCCGCCGCCTCGTCGATCAGATCGATGGCCTTGTCCGGCAGCCGGCGGTCCGGGATGTAGCGATGGCTCAGGGTGGCGGCGGCGATCACCGCGGCGTCGGTGATCCGCACCCCGTGATGGACCTCATAGCGCTCCTTGAGCCCGCGCAGGATGCTGATGGTCTCCTCCACGGACGGCTCATCCACATAGACGGGCTGGAAGCGGCGTTCCAAGGCTGGATCCTTCTCAATATACTGGCGATACTCGTCCAGGGTGGTGGCGCCGATGCAATGGAGCTCGCCCCGGGCCAGCATCGGCTTAAGGATGTTGGCGGCGTCCATGGGAGCCCCTTCCGCCCGCCCGGCGCCCACCACGGTATGGATCTCATCGATGAACAGGATGATCTCCCCCTCGGCGTCGGTGACCTCCTTCAGGACAGCCTTCAAGCGTTCCTCGAACTCGCCCCGGTATTTGGCCCCGGCCACCAGCGCCCCCAGGTCCAGCTGCACAATGCGCTTGTTCTTCAGGCCCTCAGGGACATCGCCGCGGACGATGCGCTGGGCCAGACCCTCGACGATGGCCGTCTTGCCCACACCGGCGTCGCCCACCAGCACCGGGTTGTTCTTGGTGCGCCGGGAGAGGATCTGGATCACTCGGCGGATCTCCTCATCACGCCCGATAACCGGGTCCAGTTTCCCCGCCCGGGCCAGGGCGGTCAGATCCCGGCCGTATTTCTCCAAGGCCTGATAGGTGGCCTCCGGCGTGGGGGACGTCACCCGATGGGCGCCGCGGACCGCGGCCAGGGCGCGCATGATGGCATCGCGGCTCAAGCCCCGTCGCCGCAGCGCCGCCCCGGCGGCGCCGTCGACCCGGTCGGCCATCGCCAGGAGCAGATGCTCCGTGCTGACATACTCATCCCGCATGGCCTGGGCTTCCCGCTCCGCTTGACGGAGGGTTTCCGCCGCGGCGCGGGAAAGGCCTACCTCGCCGGCCCCATACACCTTGGGGCGGCCGGCCAGATAGCGCTCCAGCTCCTCCATGAGCTCCTGGGGATCGGCCCCAGCTCGACGCACCACCTGTGGCACCACGCCGTCGGTCTGGCGCAGCAGCGACAGGAGCAGGTGCTCGTTCTCAATGGCCGGGTGCCGGTATTCTTCGGCGAGCCGCTGGGCTTCCAGCAGGGCTTCCTGGGCTTTCTCTGTAAACCGATTCAGGTTCATGCTCTATCCTCCATCTCGCTTTGGCGATCCAGTCCCAATGTATCCCGAAGGCGTCAGAGAGAGGTTAGAAATGGATTAATGATCCGTATGCGCCGGGCCTCGCGCGTTTCAAAGGGGTGGGATGACCCGGGCTTCCTACCCCGCCTTTTATTCTTTGAGTCGTAGGGAGCTTCGATCTCCCTCTGGAAGCGCAGACGGATGGTTGTTCATGAACAGAGCGGGTCGATCTGTGGATCCCCCCCACCTCTCCGGGCTCCGATGTGCTACAATCCCCATAGGCTCTTCCGCCCTCGCGCCTCGGGTTGTGAAGCGCTGCAAGGCAGAGAGGAGCCCCAGATTGCCTTGGAACCTCAGATCCAGCGCCTGGGGGTGGATATGGAGATCACGCTGACCATCAACGGGGAGCAACGGACGTTTTCCATCGCCCCATCCACGCGCCTCCTGGATCTGCTCCGCCGCGCGGGATACTATGGGGTCAAGCACGGCTGCGATGACGGTTCCTGCGGCATGTGCACCGTCCTCCTGGATGGCACTCCGATCCTCGCCTGCGTCATGCTAGCGGCGAAGGCCGATGGCCGTTCGATCCTCACTATCGAGGGCGTGGGACGGACGCCGGAGCTGGGCTGGCGGCGGACGGAGGGCTTGCATCCGATCCAGGAAGCTTTCATCGAAATGGGCGCCATCCAGTGTGGCTTCTGCACCCCAGCCCTGGTGCTGGCGGCGAAGGCTCTCCTGGATCGCAACCCCAACCCCACCGAGGCGGAGGTCCGCGAGGCCTTCAGCGGGATCCTCTGCCGGTGCACTGGCTACCTGAAGCCGGTGCAGGCGGTGCTGCGGGCGGCCGCCCGTATGCGCGGGGAGCCCGTTCCCCCCATTGAGGAGGAAGCGCAACGCCTGATCATCCCGTCGGAAGGGCCGCTTCCGCTGGGCGAGGGGTTTCCCGTCGGAGAGATCTCCCCGCCGGAGTCGGAGGGCGGGCCGGGCCTCCAGACCCGAACCCGCACCATCGTCCTGCCGACCATTGTGCTTCCCCAACGGATCCCGGAGACCCGTGTGGTGGGCAAGCCGGAGAAGAAAGTCGACGCCCTGCGGCTGGTTCAGGGGAAGCCGGCCTTCACCGATGACTTCGAGCTGCGGGGCATGCTCTACGCCAAAGTGCTCAAAAGCCCCGTCCCCCACGCCCGAATCAAACGCATCGATGTGAGCAAGGCCCGGGCCCTGCCAGGGGTAGTCGCCATCCTCACCTATCAGGATCTACCACGGGTGGTCTATTCGACGGCCGGCCAGTCCGATCCTATCCCCGGGCCGCTGGACACGTTCTCTCTGGATTCCAAGGTGCGCTTCGTGGGCGATCGCGTAGCCTTCGTGGCCGCGGAGACCCTGGAGATCGCCGAGAAGGCCCTGGAGCTCATCGAGGTCGAATATGAAGAGCTCCCGGCGATCCTGGATCCCCGGGAGGCGATGAAGCCGGGGGCACCGATCATTCACGATGAGCCGGAGTATGTGCCCTTCGACGGCTCGGATCCCTCCCGCAACTTGGCCGCTCAGATCCATATCGAGATCGGGGAGGTGGACAAGGGCTTTGAGGAGGCCGATTACATCTTCGAAGGGGAATACCTCGTCCCCAAGGTCCAGCAATGCAGCCTGGAAACCCATGTGGTGATCACCTACTGGGACGAAGATGACCGCCTGGTGATCCGCACCTCCACCCAGGTCCCCTTCCACGTGCGGCGGATCCTGGCCCCGGTCCTGCGGCTCCCCCCTAAGCGGATCCGGGTGATCAAGCCGCGGATCGGCGGCGGCTTCGGCGGCAAGCAGGAGGTCTTGATCGAAGACATCGCCGCGCACCTGACCATCGCCACCGGGCGGCCGGTGCGTCTGGAGTGGACGCGGGAGGAGGAATTCACGGCCGCCCGTTCCCGGCATCCCATGCGCATCCGACTGCGCACCGGCGTCAAGCGAGACGGGACCATCGTGGCGAACGAAATGGATGTGCTCTCGGACACGGGGGCCTACGGCAGCCACGCGCTCACTGTGGCTGGCAACACTGGCCATAAGGCCATGGCGCTGTATCCGGCGTGGGACGAGAAGGGGGAGCCGCGCATCCGCTTCCACGCTGACGTGGTCTACACGAACACCCCACCCTCCGGCGCCTTCCGGGGCTACGGCGTCCCCCAGGGCTTCTTCGCCGTCGAGGTCCACATGGAGCGCATCGCCCGGGCGCTCGGGTTAGATCCGCTGGAGTTCCGCCTGAAGAACGCCCTGAAGGCGGGGCAGGAACATCCCTTCAGCCGGGCCTGGAGCGAGGGCCGGGAGCCGCGCCCCGAGATCATCCACACGTGTGGGCTGCCGGAGTGTGTGCGCTATGGCGCGGCCTACGTGGGCTGGCATGAGAAATTCGGGAATCCGGACTGGCATCGGGTGCCCGGGCAACCCCATCTGCGCCGGGGGATCGGCGTCGCCTGCGTGATGCAGGGGACGGCGATCCCCTACTTGGATATGGGGGCGGCCAGTCTCAAAATGAACGACGACGGCTCCTTCAACCTGCTCATCGGCGCTACGGATCTCGGCACGGGATCCGACACGGTGATCGCCCAGATGGTCGCGGAGGTGCTGGGGTGCGCGGTGGAAGACATCATTGTCTATTCCTCGGACACCGATTTTACCCCCTTCGATAAGGGCGCGTATGCGTCTTCCACTACATACATCTCTGGCGCGGCAGCGGTGAAGGCCGCCGAGCAGGTGGCGGAGCAGATCAAGGAGGTGGCGGCGGCCCTGCTGAGCGAGCGCGGGGCCCCGGTTTCCCCCGCCGACCTGCGCCTGGCTGACCGACAGGTCTGGGCGCCGGATGGCCGGAGGGTGACCCTGGAGGAAGTGGCCCTCTCCTCCCTGCATCATCGGGATCAGCGCCAGATCATGGCGGTGGCGTCTTATGTCTCTCCGGTTTCGCCGCCGCCCTTCGCTGCCCAGTTCGCGGAGGTGACGGTGGATATCGAAACCGGCGAGGTGTGGGTGGACCGTCTGGTGATGGCCGTGGATGCGGGGCGCATCGTCAACCCGCTGACGGCCTCCGGGCAAGTGGAGGGAGGGATGATCCAGGCGCTGGGCTATGCGGTCTCGGAGGAGATGGTTTTCGATGAGCGGGGACGCGTGGCCAATCCGCGTTTCGGTCCTTATAAGATCTTCCAGGCCCACGAGGTGCCGGAACTCGGGGTGATCTTCATCGAAACCGTCGAGCCCACCCATCCCTTCGGCATCAAGGCCGTGGCTGAGATCCCGATGGACGGCGTGGCGCCCGCCGTGGTTAACGCCATCTACGACGCAGTCGGCGTGTGGGTCACCCAGATCCCGGCCACCCCCGAGCGGGTCTGGCGGGCCCTCCGGGCCGCCAGGAAGGACAGCGCTCCAGGGGAGTTGGGATAAGCTCGGTCCACGCCGATCCCCTGCCTCTCAGGTCCTCCGGGCCCGGAGGCATCGGCCGCCGGGCGGAGGCCTGGACTTTTATCATGACATTGGGAAGCCTTCATCGCCGGTTTGAACGCTGAGCTGCGGGAGGACACGCCCATGGAGACCCATGGGAGCGGGGAGGAGCTTCAGGCGCGGACGGCGGCCCGTTCCGCCACACGGGTTCTCCTGTTGATGTCCGATACAGGCGGCGGCCACCGCAGCGTTTCGGAGGCCCTGGCCGAGGGCTTGCGGGCCCTTTATGGGGACGCGGTGGAGCCCCGCATCGTGGATGCTTTTATTCAATATGCTCCTTTCCCGTTGAATCGCTCCCCGGCTCTCTATCCCTACATGGTCAAGCCGGCCATCGTGCCCTTCTATGCCCGGGCCTGGCATTTCGCCAACCATCCCCGTCGGGCCCGGCAGCTGGTCTATCTCTTCTGGCCGTGGGTGCGTCAGCGCATCGCCAAACTGTTCGCCGAAAATCCTGCCGATGTGATCGTCTCCGTCCATCCCCTCTTCAACGACGTCACCCTGCGCTACTGGATGAAAGCCCCACGCCGTGTTCCCTTCGTCATCGTCATCTGCGACATCGGCTCCATCCATGCCCTCTGGTGCGCGAACGCGGATCTGGTCATCGCCCCTCACGAAGGCGCGCGCCATCGGGCTATTGCCTGCGGAGTGCCCCCGGAGCGAGTGGTAGTGACCGGTTTCCCGATCCGGCTGCGCTTCCGGGAGGTGCGGGGCCGGCCGAAAGCCTTCTGGCGGGAACGGCTGGGCTGGCGGCCGGATCTCCCCACGGTGCTGGTGATGGGTGGGGGGGAGGGCATGGGGAAGGTCTTCGAGAACGCCTGGGCAGCGGCCGAAGCCGGGCTGCCGCTCCAGATGGCGGTGGTGGCCGGGCGGAACGAACGGCTGCGGCGCCGTCTGGAGGCCGTCGAGTGGCCGGTCCCTACGTATGTCTATGGCTTCGTGCGCACCATCCCGGAGATGATGGCGGCGGCCGATGTCATCGTCACCAAGGCTGGGCCCAACACGATTGCGGAGGCGCTGGCGATGGGCCGCCCGATGATCCTTACCCATTACCTGCCCGGCCAGGAGGAGGGCAATGTGGATTACGTGGTGAACGGCGGTGCGGGCGTGTATGCCCCGGAGCCGGAGCAGGTCCGGGAGGTCGTTCGGGAATGGTTGAGCCAACCGGATCTTCTGGAAACCTTCGCCACGCGGGCGGCTGCCATGGGATACCCCGATGCGGCCCTGGATGCCGCCCGATGGATTTGGGAGATCGCCCGGAGGGGAGTCGCCGGATCGGAGGCATAGCCGGTAGGGTTGAGCAGGGGTGGGAGGGTTCCACGAATCCCCCATGAGCCTTTAGACGGGAGCGTGAGCGGTAGAGGCGGAGGAGGGGGGAACCGGGGAGAAAGGAGGGTAGGGCGCTCTTACTGTGACGTGACCCGTTTGCAGGGGAGGGCGACGGTAAGGGCAGGGCATGCCGCGCTCTTCCATGCAGCCCGGGGGAAATGACGGTGGGCTCCGTTTTGCTGATCACCGGACGGCCTGGCGTGGGCAAGACGACTCTGATCCGTCAGGTGGCTGAAGCCCTCGGCGACCGGGCCGGCGGATTTTACACCGAGGAGATCCGGGGCCCGCAGGGTCGCTTGGGCTTCCGGCTTGTTACCCTGGACGGGCGAGCGGCTCCCTTCGCCCACGTGGACTGGGTCGGGCGGGTTCCCTATCGAGTCGGGCGATACGGGGTAGATGTGGAGGTGCTGGACCGTCTGGGTGTGGCCGCGATCCGCGAGGCCCTGGCGGGCAAGGAGGTGGTTCTGGTGGATGAGATCGGGAAGATGGAGCTGTTCAGCCGCGCCTTCCGCGAGGCCCTGGAAGCGGTCGTCGCCAGCCCCCGCCCGCTGATCGCCACCATCCTTCGTAGCCCCCACCCCTGGGCCGACGCCTTCAAACGCCGCCCCGGCGTGGAGCTCTGGGAGCTCATCCCCGCCCAACGGGAAGCGCTCCTGGCCCGGACGCTCCTGTGGATTCAGCGGGTGCGATCGTCCGCATAAGAAGGCGCGGAAAGCGGAAGGGGATCGCACTACCTCCGGATCGCCTCCTCCAGCACGTCCATCCCTCGCCGCACCAGCTCCCGATCCGCCTGGGCGCCCATGTGGCCGATGCGGAACACCTTTCCGGCCAGCGGGCCCAGGCTTCCACCGACCGCCATCCCCCGCTCCCGCAGCCGGCGATCCAGCTCCGGCCAGGGCAGATCCTTCGGGACGTAGACCGCGGTGACGGTGGGGGAAGACCATTCCTCCCGACGAGGGAAGAGGCGAAGCCCCATGGCCCTCAAGCGCTCTCGGCAGTAGGCGGCCACCTCCGCGTGGCGGCGGAAAACGTTCTCCAGGCCTTCTTCCAGCACCCGCCGGCATGCAACATTCAGGGCCGCCAGCGCGGGCCAGGACGGCGTGTAGGGGAACCAGCGGTCCTCCAGGGCAGTGCGGAAGGGCCCCAGGGCGTCGTAGCCCGCATAGTCCACCTCCCGCACGATCTCCCACGCCCGCTCGCTCACCGTCACGATCCCCAGATCCGGCAACGCCGAGAGGCACTTCTGGGTGCCCACCAGACACAGATCAATGCGCCAGTCGTCCACCCGCAGGGGGACCCCGGCGGCGCTGGAGACCGCGTCGACGTAGAAGAGGGGGACATCATAGTGGGCAACCAGGGCGCCGACCTCGGCCACCGGGTTCAGGGTGCCCGAAGGCGTCTCACAATGCACCATGGTGACCATCTTCGGGCGGACCCGACGGATGGCTGCTTCCACCCGCTCCGGATCTGCCGCCTCGTCATAGTCGAATCCCACCACCTCGACCTCGGCACCGATGCGGCGGGCCATGTCGGCGATGCCGTAGCCGAAGACCCCCGTGGCCACTGCCACCACTCGATCCCCGGGGCGCAGCGTGCTCTTCAGAGCTCCCCAGAGCCCTACCATGGCCTCCCCGGTCATGAGGACAACGGTGTTCCGGGTCCTCAGGATCGTCCGAAGCATCTCCTGGGTCTCCGCATAGAGCGCATAATATTCCGGCTCCAGATCCGCGGAACCGTAATCCTCCTGATAGGCTGCCCGGATCTCGGGTGGCACGGTCGTCGGCCCCGGGACGAGGGGGATGGCATAGGTGCGCATGGAGACGCCTCTATACCCTTACTGGCTTTCAATCACGATGCGCTGGATCCTCTCCCCGATCTGGCGAAGCGAAAATTCACGAACCGCTTTCCCTGCCGGTTGATTCCAGAAGGCATCTCCGAAAGCAAAACGCCGCAGCCCTCCGGCTGCGGCGTGGTGGGCGAGGAGGGACTCGAACCCCCGACCTCACGGATGTGAGCCGTGCGCTCTGACCACCTGAGCTACTCGCCCTTTACTTGGCATTATAGCAGGATCTGGGCTTTCAGGCAACTGCTCTCTGGAGCAGGAAGAAAAACACCCGGGCCGCGTGGAGGAGCTCTGGGATGGGGATGTGCTCCTCCGGTGTGTGGGCGAGGGCTAGGGCGCCCGGCCCGAAGACGACGGCATGGGCCCCATATCGCGCGAAGGGCTCGGCGTCTGTCCAGCTGGGCATCCCGCTGAAACGGACGGGGAGGCCGGCTTCGGTCAACGTGGCGGCGAGCATTTGAACGACCGGAGCCTCGGGAGGGGTCTCAAAGGGAGGGGAGAGATCCAGGATGCGCCAGGATGCTGAATGGCGGGCGAGCACGGACTCGATTTCCCCCACAAAGGTTTCCCGTGGGATGCCCGGCAGCCATCGAATGTCCAGGTGGAGCGCACAGCGATCGGGGATCACCAGCGCCCGTTCGCCGCCGTGGATGAACAGCGGGGTCACGGCCCCACGGCCGATCCACGGGTGCTGGGCCTGGATGGAGGGAAGGGATTCCAGCTCCCGCAGGATCTCCAGCGCTTCCCGGATCGCGTTCCGGCCTTTCTCCGCTACGGAGCCATGGGCGGGCTGGCCCTGGATCTCCAGCGCCAGCTCCATGGTCCCTGCCTCCGCGATGTGGATCGTCAAATCGGTGGGTTCGATCGCCAACACCGCCTCCGGCCGGCAGGCCCTGGCCAGCGCTTCCGCTCCCCGTCCCATGTTTTCTTCATCCACCGTGAGGGCGATACTGACCGGCGAGCCGGCCAGGCGTTCCGATCCCAGAAGCGCTAAGGCAGCCATCAGGGCAGTCAACCCTCCTTTGACATCGGCGCTCCCCAGCCCGTAGATCCTCCCATCGCGTTCGACAGCCGTATACGGATGGGGATGATCCCGGGGAGGCACGGTATCCAGGTGGGCCGTGATCAGCAGGCGAGGACGAGGCTGGGGATGGATGAGAAGGTTCGGCCATGGGTGATCAGGAACGGGGAAGCGCGCGGCGGGAAATCCACGCTCCCGGAGCCAGCTTTCCAGGAAGGCGATCAGGGTGCCTTCCTCGCCGCTGGGCGAGGGGATCGCGATCAGCCGGGCGAGCAGGTCCTGCAGGAAAGATTCCAGGTTCTCCATGAGATCCATGCGCTTCCTCGCTCGGTCGAAGGTGGAGCGGCGGCCCATATATGGCGTTTCCACGCAGCTATGTGCGATACTTCCCATTGATCGTCACATATTCATGGGAAAGATCGCAGGTCCATACCCAGTCTTCACTGTCTCCCATATCCAGATCCAGAAGCACCCGGAAAGAGGGAGCCTGGAAGATGTGGCGGGCCTGTTCTTCGAAGTAAAAGGCGGGAGAGCCCCGGTCGAACAGCAGCAGAGGTGCTTCATCCCCCCGCTGGATCCAGAGGGAGACCATGTCGGGGTCGAAGGAAACACCAGCGGCTCCCGCGGCGGCGAGGATCCGCCCCCAGTTCGGATCCTCGCCATAGAACGCGGTCTTCACCAGCGGCGAGCGGGCGATGTGGCGGGCGATCCGACGCGCCTCCTCTGGCGTGCGCGCGCCCCGCACCCGGATCTCGACGAATTTCGTGGCCCCTTCGCCGTCCTGGACAATGGCTTTGGCCAGCTCCATGCACAGATCCGTCAGGGCTTCCTCGAAAAGCGGCATGGAGGCTTCGTCCACCGTCACTCCCGCTGCCCCATTGGCCAGGATCATCACCGTATCGTTGGTGCTTTGATCTCCATCGATCGTGATCCGATGGAAGCTAACGTCCACCGCGGAGTGGAGGAGCCTCTGCAGGCGATCCGCGTCGATCCCCACGTCGGTGGTGATCAGGGCCAGCATCGTCGCCATATGGGGGTGGATCATCCCGGCCCCCTTAGCCATCCCGCCGATGGTCACCGGGATCCCATGGAGCGTGAGGCGGCGGACCGCCATCTTGGGGCGGGTGTCGGTGGTCATGATGGCGCGGGCAGCGGCTTCACCTCCCTCCTCGGATAGAGCGGGGACGGCGCGCATCAGCCCAGCGCGGATTTTATCCACCGGCAGCGGGACGCCGATCACCCCGGTGGACATCATCAGGATCGTATCGGGTGGGAAACCCAGGAGGAAGGCGGCAAACTCGGTCACGCTATAGACATCCGAAAGCCCGCGGGGGCCGGTGCACGCGTTGGCGTTCCCGGAATTGATCACCACCGCCCGGAAGCCTGCACGCCGCTGGAGGAGCATCGCCTGATCGTAGCGAACCGGTGCGGCCTTGATCTGGTTCGTGGTGAAGACCGCGGCGGCAGTGCAGGGGCGGGTGCTGGCCACCAGGGCCAGATCCAGCGCCCCGCTAGCTTTGATCCCACAGGCGACCGCTGCGGCTCGAAACCCTTGAGGCGCTGTGACACTCATCGGGTTCCCTCCATACGAGGTATTGCCCGATCCGCCGGGTTTGCCGGTGGTCCATCCGGGTTAGAGCGATCTTGCCGGATTGACCCCATTTCGCGGAAAATATAAATATAATGATTTCACTGCGCGCGGGCTGCCGATTGGAGGATGGGAAGGGCCGGGCGCGTTGTCGGATGTTCTTGGCCGGCGCCCTAGATCCACTCCCGCGTTCCGAATTTGTCGATGGCGAGCGCTCGCTCAGGAGGTCCAATGGGCTCTGTGATTTTATACATCGAAGATAATTTTGAAAACCGATTACTGGTTCGGCGGATCCTGGAGGCCGAGGGGTATCAGGTAGTGGAAGCGGAGGATGGGCCCAGAGGGCTGGATCTGGCTCGCTCCATGCGCCCCGATTTAATCCTGGTCGATCTCCATCTACCGGATATCGATGGCTATGAGCTGGTCCGCCGGTTCAAGCAAATGCCGCATCTCCAGGGAGTCCCTATCATCGCCCTCACGGCCGATGTCATCCGCGGCACGCGGGAGCGCGCCCTGGCCACCGGGTGCGATGGCTATATTCCCAAGCCGATCGATGTGGACGCGCTGCCGGAGCAGATCGCAGCTTTCTTAAAGAGCGAGGAGACGCCTCATGGCCGGTGAACCGATCCAGCATTCGGTGGATCCCCGCGAAGCGACAATCTTGGTGGTGGAGGACAACCTCCAGAACTTCGTGCTGATCGCGCGCCTTCTAGGCTATCTAGGGGTGCGGAACATCCAGTGGAAAGCCTCCGGTTGGCAGGTCCTGGAGTTCGCCGGACAGCTGCCCCGGATCGATCTCATCCTCCTGGACATTCATCTGCCTTATGAGGATGGCTATGAGGTGCTTCGCCAGATCCGCGCGGATCCCCGCTTTCAGGGAACCCGGGTGGTAGCCGTATCGGCGGAGGCCACCGAAGACAATATGCGGCGAGCCCGGGAGGCTGGCTTCGACGGCTTCATTGGCAAGCCCATCGACCCGGATGCCTTCCCGGATCAGATCCGGCGGATCCTCGCGGGCGAGGGCGTTTGGACCCTCGGGTGAAGGAGGGCTGCATGGTCACGCTGGATTGGGGCTCGTGGCCCCTGCGTTGGAAGTTCCTGGCTGGTTTCATTCTAATCGTTCTGGTGAGCGTGGTCGGAACGGTGGAGGTGGCCCAGCGCTTGCTGGGGAGCGCTCTGCAGCGTCGGATTGTGGAAGAATTCCGGGGGGTGGCCCAGGCCCAGCGAGCCGCTCTGGAACGGGAGCTCTGGCATCAGATTGAGCTGCTTAGCGGTTGGTCGGAAGAGGAGTCCCTGGTCTCCAAGGCGCTGGATCACTCCACCCGTTATGTGGACCCCGAGCGACGAGCTTATATGCTCCAGCAGGAGGAGTTGATCTGGAGAACGCAGCCCGACTCCGCGTTGCGGCACGATATCCTCCGGGGCCCCGCGGCCGATGTCCTCCGTGGCATGCGAGGCCGGCTGAGCGGGCATCTTCATTTGCTCCTCACGGATTCCTATGGCACCCTGACGGCAGCCACAGAGCCTCCCCGCGCCTATCGTTTCGATCAGGAGCCTTGGTGGCAGGCGGCCTGGAATCGTGGACAGGGCGCCCCGTATATCAGCGATTTCCGGTTCGATGAAGACCTTCAGACCACCGTCGTCTATCTGGCGGTTCCAGTTTACCGTCAGGACACGCATCAGGCGGTCGGGGTGTTGCGGAGCGCTTACAGCGTCTCCCAGATCCTCAGCCTGTTGAACCAGTTTCAGACCGGACGTACCGGCCGGGCCTTGTTGCTGGATGCGGACGGCGCGGTCTTGCTGGATCCCCGTGGTATTTTGCAACGGGAACAGCGGCTTCCGGGCCTCCCCATAAGTCGCCAGGATCTGGCCCGCTCGGAGGGGGTTCTGCTCACTCCAAACTGGCTCATCGCCTACAGCCGTGTAGGCCCATGGATTGCCCATCAGCTTCCGTCGCTGGAGTCGCATGGATGGACGCTGGCAGTGGTCCAGGAGGAGAACGAGGCTCTGGATCCGGTTGGGCAATTGGGGCGTCAGGCGCTGATCTGGATGCTGATCTTGGGCTCCTTTGCCATTGGCCTCGCCTTCCTGGCCTCCGCTTCCCTCACCCGGCCGCTTGGGGAACTGACGGAGGCGGCGCGGCGTATGGGCGCGGGACAGCTCAACGTGCGGGTCCCGGTCACCTCGCGGGATGAGTTGGGTGTCCTCGCGGAAACGTTCAACGCGATGGCCCTCCGGCTGCGGGATCTCTATCAAAATCTGGAGCGCCGGGTGCAGGAGCGGACCCATCAGTTGCAAACCGCGGCGGAGATGGGCCGCGCTATCGCCTCGACGCTGGATCTGGATGAGCTCCTGCGCATGGCCGTCAACCTGATCCGGGATCGTCTGGGGTATTACCATGTCTCGGTGTTTCTGATCGATGAGAGCGGCCGGTGGGCCGTGTTGCGCGAATCCACCGGGGAAATCGGCCGCAAATTGAAGGAACGGGGACATCGACTCGAGGTGGGCGGGCTCAGTCTCATCGGATGGGTGACGGCGAACGGGCGGCCGCGTGTGGCCCAGCGGACGGCGGAGGACCCTGTGCATTTCAAGAATGAGTTGCTTCCGGAGACCCGTTCGGAAGCCGCTTTCCCGCTGAAGATCGGAGACCGGATCATTGGCGCCCTGGATGTTCAAAGCACCCTCGAGGAAGTCTTTGATGCCGGCGCCGTCTCAGTGTTGCAGATCCTGGCCGATCAGCTGGCGGTGGCCATCGAGAACGCCCGGCTCTATCAGCAGGCCCAGGTGGCCCTGGAGGAGACCCAGGCCCTGTATCAGGCAAGCCGGGATCTGACTGCTGCGACATCCATTGAGACGGCGGCCCGGGTCCTCCTGGCCCACCTTCCCATCCAGGGGGTGGACCGCTATGTCCTGGCCCTGGTGGAAGATCCGGAGGCCCAGGGGGAGGAGCGAGTCATCCAGGTCCGTTTGATCTGGGATCGGGAACGGGGACTCTTCAGCGAGCCCCGACGGTATACGGTGGCCGAGCTGCCCATCATCGGTCGGGAGGTCACGCGGGAACCCCTCTTCATCTCCGATGTGGCCACCGATCCGTGGCTGGACGAAGTCAGCCGCGCGTTCTATCTCCGGCATCGTGTGCGTGCCATCGTCTTCTTCCCCCTGTGGGCTGGCGATGCCTTCTGGGGCTGGCTGATCGCCCAGGGGGTCCAGCGCCCGCTGGAACTGGAAGATCGAGCCATCCGCCGGGTGCAGACGCTGGCGGACACCGCGGCTGTGGTGTTGCAGAACCGGCGCCTCTTTGAGCTGCTGGAGCAGCGGCTCCGGGAGCAGGCGTTGCTCTATGAAGTGGCTGCTTCGCTGGCGGAGGCTCCCGGATTGGAGGCGTTGCTGACGCGGATCTGTCGGGCTTTCGCTACGGGCCTGGGGGCAACCAGTGCCTATGTGGCCCGAGAGGCTACGGATGGACAGGGCTTCTTTGCTGTCAGCGAGTTCTACGCTCCCGAAGCGGCTCCGGAGGAGCGCATCTCCGACGTGGGCACTTATTATCGTTATGAGGACTATCCGCTTTATGCCCAGATGCGTTGGACGAGGCAGCCGGTGGTGCTGCGCCGGAACGAGCTGGAGGCTCGGGGAGCACCGGAAGCACAGCTCCTGGCCCGATATGGCGGTCGAACCGTGTTGCTGATCCCCCTGGTGGTCGGGGAGCAGTATTACGGGCATGTGGAAGTCTGGGACAGCCAGCGGGAGCGCTGGTTCTCAGCGGAGGAGCTCCGACTGGCTGCGGCGCTGGCCCATGGGGCGGCCCTGGCCCTCCAGCGGCAGGAGCTTTTCGAGGAGGCTGCTCGCCGGGCGCGCCTGTTGCAAGCGGCGGCGGAGGTCAGCCGGATCGCGGCCACCATCTTGGATCCCGACCGGCTGATGGCGGAGGCCGTCGAGCTCATCCGGGATCGCTTCGATTATTACTATGTGGGCTGGTTCGTTCCCGATGCGGATCAAAAATGGATGGTGCTGGCCGCCGGCACGGGGGAGCCCGGCCGGGTCATGAAGGAGCGAGGGCACCGACTGGAGATCGGCGGGCGATCCATGGTGGGCTGGGCCGCCGCCCATCGGCGGGCTCGAATTGCCCTGGATGTGGGCGCAGAGCCCGTTCGCTTCGCTAACCCCTTGCTCCCTTTGACCCGCTCGGAGATCGCCCTGCCGATGATGGTGCGCGGGGAGCTGGTCGGGGTCCTGGACATTCAATCCGAACAACCAGCCGCCTTCACCGAGGAGGACATCCGGGCCCTCCAGGTGATGGCCGATCAGCTGGCGACGGCCTGGCAGAACGCCCGGCTCTACGCCCAGGCTCAGACCCGGGCTCAGGAGCTGGCGACGCTCCATCGCCTGGCGGTAGAGTTCTCCCGTTCTCTGAATCTCACGGACATTCTGGAAACGGTCTGCCGGGCTTTCGTGGAGGTGCTGGGAGCGGATCACAGTGGAGCTGCGCTGTGGGAGAGGGGACAAAATGTCGGCGTGGTGGTGGCCGAGCATCCCCCACGGGGTTTCCTGGGGGTCCGGATCCAGATCGATAATGCGTTCACCCGGCAGGTGATGGAGACGGGCGAGCCCCAGTGGGCCTTCGATGTCCGTCAGGATGAGCGCCTGGAGGCCACCGGGCCTTTGCTGACGAGCTTGGGGATCCGCTCCATTGCCGTCGTTCCCCTGATTGCCCGAGGCCAGGTGATCGCCACGGTGGGGCTGGATTATATGCGGGCCCATCATGCCTTCACGCCTGAGGAGCTGCGCCTGGCTCAAACGATCGCCCAGCAGGCCGCTGTCGCCTTGGAGAACGCGCTCCTGTATGAGCAGGCCCAGCGGCAGGCCCGGCGGATCCAGACGGCGGCGGAGATCTCCCGGATTGTGGCAAGCGTCCTGGAAGTGGAGACGTTGCTTCAGCAGGCGGTGGATCTGGTGCGCGAGCGCTTCGACTATTACTATGTAGGCGCCTTCCTCCTGGACCCGTCAGGGGAGTGGGCAGTTCTGCGAGCGGGCACCGGCGAGGCCGGCCGGCAGATGGTCGCCCGGGGACACCGCCTGCGGGTCGGTGGGGAATCCATGATCGGCCAGGCATGCGCCCGCAGGGAGCCGGTGATCGCTCAGGATGTGAGCGAGGCGGAAGCTCGCTATATCAACCCCCTGCTTCCCGACACCCGTGCAGAGATGGCGCTGCCCCTGATTGTAGGCGACCGGGTCCTGGGAGCGCTGACGATTCAGGCGGATCGTCCCCACGCGTTCTCCCCGGAGGATCTCACGGTCCTCGGCATCGTGGCAGACAGCCTGGCGGTGGCCCTCCAGAACGCCATGCTCTATGAAGAGCAGAAGCGCACAGCCGAGCGCCTGCGGGAGCTGGACCGCTTGAAGACCCAGTTCATCGCGAACATGTCTCATGAGCTGAGGACGCCGCTGAACTCCATCATCGGCTTCAGCCGGGTGATCCTGAAGGGCATTGATGGGCCGCTGACGGAGGCCCAGCGGCAGGACCTCACAGCGATCTACAACGCCGGGCAGCATCTGCTCGGCCTAATCAATGACATCCTCGATCTCTCCAAGATCGAAGCCGGCCGGATGGAGCTCCAGTTCTCCGAAGTGGACATGCGAGAGATCATCCGCGGCGTGATGTCCACTGCAGTTGGCCTCGTCCGCGACAAACCCATCGAGTTGCGCCAGGAGGTCCCGGAGGATCTCCCGCCAGCCTGGGCCGATGCCCAGCGGGCCCGCCAGATCTTGCTGAATCTGGTTTCCAATGCCGCCAAGTTCACCGAGCGCGGCTTCATTGCGGTGCGCGCCTGGGCGGATGAAACCTTCGTGACGATCGCGGTTCAGGACACCGGGATCGGGATCCCGAAGGAGAAATATGAGGAGATTTTCCAGGAATTCACCCAGGTGGAAAGCGGGACCATCCGACGGTATGGCGGAACCGGGTTGGGCCTGGCGATCGCCCGGCGCCTGGTGGAACTGATGGGTGGCCGGATCTGGGTGGAGAGCGAGGTGGGAAAGGGCTCCACGTTCTTCTTCACGCTCCCAAGGGTTCGTCCCTCTGCTCCGGCGGAACGTCGCTCCGGCCGGCCGGTGGTCCTGTGTGTGGATGACGATCCGGGCGTGATCACTCTTTATCGACGCTATCTGGAGAAGCACGGCTTTGAGGTGATCGGCCTCACGGATCCTCAGGATATCCTGGAAGTTGTGCGACGGGTTCGCCCGGATGTCATCACGCTGGACATCATGATGCCCCAAAAGGATGGCTGGGCCGTCCTTCAGGAATTGAAGACCGATCCGGAAGCCCGCCGGATTCCCGTGATCGTCTGTTCTATCGTGGATGAACGTGGGCGGGGTTTCAGCCTGGGGGCGGCAGAGTATCTGGTCAAGCCCTTCACTGAGGAGGAGCTGCTGGAGGCCATCCAGCGGGTGGACGGCCGGCCCGGGCCGCTCCGGGTCCTCGTCATCGACGATTCGGAAGCGGATCGTCAGCTCATCCGGCGGGTTCTGGAGCGCATGGGCGGCTATCAGATCCTGGAAGCCTCCGGAGGGGAGGAAGGAACAGCCCTGGCCCGCCGAGAGCGGCCCGATCTGGTGATCCTGGATCTGATGATGCCGCAGATGGACGGCTTCATGGTGGTGGAGGCGCTGAAAGAGGATCCGGCGACCCGATCTATCCCGATCATCGTGCTAACGGCGAAGTCTTTGACCGAGGAGGATCGCCAGCGGCTGAATGGACGGATCGAGGCGCTGCTTCAAAAGTTCGGGGTGGATCCGGAAGCTCTCCTCGAGGAGATTGTGGAGGTGTTGCAGAAGCCCCGGTCCCCGTGAGCCTCTGGCTTGGCACCCCATGTGGCTTATGCTATCCTTTTTTTCGTTGGAAGGCAGGAGGACACAGGCACCATGGTGGAAGGGAGCGATCAGGCTTTGAACCGAGAGGAGGAGGGAAACAACGCCTCCCAGGCCTCACCGGCGGGAGGCGGTAGATCTCCTTGGACGCTCTGAAGGGGGAAATGAGAGAAATCCGGCCTGGGCCGCCTGCCCGCAGAGAGGCGGCCCAGGCTTTTTACGTCAGCCCTCGGATGGCGAGCAGCGGCGGAGCCATCTACTCGTTATCCCCAGATAAAGCGCGGACAGGAGGCCTCGATGTTGAAGACCCATGGATGTGGCGAATTGCGCCTGACCCACGTCGGCCAAATTGTGGAGCTGGCCGGCTGGGTTCATCGCCGCCGGGATCATGGGGGATTGATTTTTATCGATCTGCGGGATCGGAGCGGTCTGGTGCAGGTGGTGGGCGATCCCTCCCGTTCGGCCCCCGCCCATGCCGTCCTCGATGAGGTCCGCCTGGAGTATGTGATCCAGATCCGCGGGCTGGTCCGCCGACGGCCGGTCGGCGCGGAGAACCCCAACCTGCCGACAGGAGACATCGAAGTCGAAGCGCACGAGGTTCGCATTTTGAACCCCGCACGGCCCTTGCCCTTTTCCATTGATGACGATGGCCGGCGGATCGACGAGGCCGTCCGCCTGCGCTATCGCTATCTGGATTTGCGCCGGGCCCGGATGCAGCGAAACCTGATGCTGCGCCACCAGACCACCCGGGCTATCCGGGATTACCTCGACGCCCGAGGGTTCGTAGAGGTGGAAACGCCTATCCTGATCAAGAGCACGCCTGAGGGCGCACGGGATTTCATTGTTCCAAGCCGCCTCCATCCGGGGAAGTTTTATGCACTCCCCCAGTCCCCGCAGCAGCTCAAGCAGCTGCTCATGGTGGCGGGCCTGGAAAAATATTATCAGATCGCCCGGTGTTTTCGCGATGAAGATCTGCGAGGCGATCGGCAGCCGGAGTTCACCCAGCTGGATCTGGAGATGTCCTTTGTGGAGCGGGAGGATATCCTCCAGCTCGTTGAGGGCCTGCTGGTCGAAGTGGTGCAGCGGGTGACGCCCCATAAGCGCTTCCGCGTCCCTTTCCCCCGCCTCACCTATGCGGAGGCGATGGCCCGCTACGGCTCGGACAAACCGGATCTCCGCTTCGGCATGGAGCTGGTGGATCTGACGGATGTGTTCCGGGAAAGCGCGTTTGAGGTGTTCCGGGCCGCGGCGCGGAGCGGAGGCCAGGTGAAGGCCTTGCGAGTCCCCGGATGCGCAGGCTACAGCCGCCGGGAGATCGATGAGCTGACAGCCTATGTGAAGTCGCTGGGCGCGAAAGGATTGGTCGCCCTGGCTTTTACCGGCGATGGCGTGAAAGGGGTTGCCGCGAGGTTCCTCACTGAGGGAGAACAGGCAGTCATCGCGGAGCGAACCGGCGCCGGGGTGGGGGATCTTATCTGCATGGTGGCGGATGCGCCGGAGACCGTCGCCAAAGCCCTGGGGGGACTGCGGTTGCTCTTTCGGGACCGGTTGCGCCTGGCGGATCCGAATGAGTTTGCTTTCGCATGGATCCTGGAGTTCCCAATGTTTGAATGGAACGAGGAAGAGGGGCGCTGGGAGGCCATGCATCATCCTTTCACCTCGCCGATGGATGAGGATCTGGATCGCCTAGAGACAGATCCCGCATCCGTCCGGGCGAAAGCCTATGATATCGTGTGTAACGGATATGAGATCGGTGGGGGGAGCATCCGGATCCATCGCCGGGATGTCCAGGAGCGGGTCTTCCGGCTGCTGGGCTACACGCCGGAGCAGGCGCGCGCCCGGTTCGGCCATCTGCTGGAAGCCTTCGAGTTCGGTGCCCCGCCTCACGGGGGGATCGCCCTGGGACTGGATCGTCTGGTGATGCTCCTGGCCGACGAGCCGAACATCCGGGAGGTCATCGCTTTCCCGAAAACGGCCAGCGCGACGGATCTCCTCTTCGACGCCCCGTCCGAGGTGGATGAGCGTCAGTTGCGGGAGCTTCATATTCGGGTGATCCGGGAGGAGCAGGGATAAGGGAGCCAGCGGCCTGGCTGCCCATCCTGCTCCTCCCACCCGGTTTGCCCGAAGGATTCGTTTTGATTAAACTTTCCCTCAAAGGATGTGGCGGGGGGGGGTAGGCGCGAGCGTCCTCGCGGAAGCCATGCCCAGACCCCGGTGGAGGGCGTAGTCCAAAGGGGGGCGCCTCATGGCGGACAGGGATCAAAGAAAAATCCGCATTGTGTGCATCGAAGACAGTCTAGATATGATCAACCTGATCCGGCTGATTGTCACTCGAAGGGGCTATGAGCTAGTCGGGTGGGCAACCGGAGGTGTGGAGGGCATCGAGGTCATCCGGCGGGAGAAGCCCGATCTCGTCCTGCTGGATCTGATGATGCCTGACATCGACGGCTGGGAAGTTTACCAGCAGATGAAGGCCGATCCGGAGTTGCGGAACATCCCGGTGATCGTGGTCACGGCCCGAGCGCAGCATGTCGACCGCATTCTGGGGCTCCACATCGCCCGGGTGGATGATTATCTGACGAAGCCTTTTGGACCCTCTGAGCTGATCGCCAGCATCGAGCGGGTGATGAGCCGTTCTTCCCCTGCGGAGTCCAATCAGGAGCAGGCTTGATGGGATCTTCTTCCCCGACGGCGGAAATCCTGGCCATCGGGAACGAGTTGTTGCTGGGCGAGGTGGTCGACACGAATACGTCTTGGCTCTGTCGTCTCCTCACCAGGCTGGGAGGAAGGGTCCGGCGGGCGGTCTTGCTGCCCGACGAGGTGGAAGCGATATGGGCCGAGCTGGAAGGCGCATTGCGACGAGGGCCCGACTTGGTGTTCACAACCGGCGGTTTGGGGCCTACGGAGGATGATCGAACGCTCATGGCGGTGGCGCGGGCCACGGGTCGGCCGCTGGAGGAGCATCCCCAGGCGCTTCAGATGGTGGCGGCGCGATATCAGGCCCTGGCTGCGGCAGGCTATGTGGCCAGCCCAGAGCTCACGCCGTCGCGTCGTAAGATGGCGCTGCTCCCCCAGGGGGCTGTGCCCCTGGCCAATCCGATAGGCGCAGCGCCCGGAGTTCTCCTTCCCCTCGAACAGACCCTCCTGATCTGTCTCCCCGGAGTTCCTGAAGAGATGAAAGCGATCGTTGAGGGCCCCCTCACGCCCTATCTTCAATCCCGATTGGGAAAGGCTGGCTTTGCCGAGCTCCGCCTGCTCGTCGATTGTGGGGATGAATCCCGCCTGGCGCCGTTGCTGGAGGAGGTCCAGCATCGATGGCCCCAAGTATATATCAAATCCCAAGCCCGCGCCTTCGGCCCGGGCATTCGCCTTCGGATTTACTTTTCCGCCACGGCCTCTACCCCAGAGGAAGCCCGGGCCTTGGTAGAGGAAGCCCGCCGTCATCTGGAAGAACGACTGGCGGAAGCCGGGATCGGAACGGAGATGCTGGGACCCGATTGACGTTACGATGGAGCATGGAGAGCAGACATCCCTTATTTCTGAGGTGAACCATGGGAATCGTGGGTCGCATCTTCTGTCTGCTGGTTCTGGTGGCCATCCTGGCCGCATGTGGAGCTCCTGCCGCCTCTCCAACTCCTGTTCCTCCTGCTGTCTCGCCTACCACCATTTCGCCGACTGCTCTCGCTCCTTCTTCCGCCTCGCCGACTGCTCCGGCGCCTTCTACCGTTGCGGAAGACTCCTGCGGCGATCGATCGAAGCTTTCGAAGGAGCTTTACCTGTTCAACTGGCCGGATTACATCGCCCAGGAGGTGCTGGATCGGTTTGAGCGGGAGTGCGGAGTCCGGGTGATCGTCGATACGTATGATTCCAACGAGGCTTTGCTGGCCAAGCTCCAGGCCGGGGCAACCGGATATGATGTCATCGTGCCCTCCGATTACATGGTCTCGATCATGATCAAGGAGGGAATGCTGGCAGAACTGGACAAGAGCCATCTTCCCAATCTCAAACACATCGACCCGGCCCACCTCGGCCTTTATTTCGACCCGGAGAATAAATACACGGTGCCCTACATGTGGGGGACGTCCGGGTTTATGTATGATACCGCGGTGATCCGACGGGAGCTGAAGAGCTGGAAGGATGTGTTCGAGCCAGCCCCGGATGTTCGGGGAAAGATCTCGATGCTGAAGGATGAGCGGGAGGTCATCGGAGCGGCCCTGAAATATCTGGGGTTCTCCATGAATACGACCAACCCGGATGAGCTGCAGAAGGCCAAGGAGGTGCTGATCCGTCAGAAGCCCTATGTGAAGGCATATACCAGCGACACGAACCGCGATCTCCTGGTGGCCGGCGAGGTCGTCCTGGCCCACATCTGGACCGGGGATGCGATCCGGGCTCGGGATGCCAAGCCCTCCCTGAAGTATGTGATCCCAGAGGAGGGGTGCACGATCTGGCAGGACAATCTAGCGATTCCAAAGACGGCGAAGAATAAATATACAGCCGAAGTTTTCATCAACTTCCTGATGCGTCCGGATATCGCGGCGATCAATGCGAATACGATCAAGTATGGCAGCCCTAACCGAACGGCGATCCAGCAGCGACTGATCGATCCTGCTCTCCTCGATGATCCGGGCATTTACCCGCCGGAGGAATTGAAGCGCAGGATGGAGTGGCTGATCGATGTGGGGGAGGCCATTGAGTTGTACGATCGGATCTGGACCGAGCTGGGGGTGGGACGGTAAAACGACCCCTCCTGCAAGCTCATGGGCCCATGAGGGCGTTGGGAATCCCCCAATCCCATAGGGGCCTGCTGTCGGATCTGAGGGAGGGCAGGGATGCGGCGGATGTGGATCGGCGGCGAACGGACGGCGGGATCTGCGTGCGAGGAGATCCCCGTTCTGGATCCAGCGACCGAATAGGAAACCGTGCCTCGGGGGACACCGGCAGATGTGGAGGTCGCGGTGGCGGCCGCCCAGCGGGCTTTCGACAGCTGGCGGAAGGTGTCCGCAGCCACGCAAGCCGAGATGCTGCATGAGGTGGCTCGTAAAATCCGGGGCCATCAGGAAGAGCTGATCCGGCTATTGACCTTTGGTCGGCGAACACCTTTGATTATTACGCCGAGCTGGCCCGCCACGAGCGGGGCCGGGTGATCCCTTCCCCTGAGCCCGGTCAGGAGTTCCGGCAGACCCAGCACGTGCACTGGGATATCGAGGGGGGTGAGAAGCCATGGTGGTTCCCCTACGGCTCCCGCGACGAGGGAAATCCACTGCGGAGCTCCTGAAAAGGGGGCAGGGAGGCCGAAGGCGTCTTTTCCTGTCCTCCACGCTCCCCGAACGCTTTCGGCCCGGCAGGCCTCGATGGAGGAATCAGGGCTTGACCGTTGGCTCATGGGCAGAAGTTGGCGGATTTTCCATGCCCCTTTCCCCCTGGGGCACTTTCGCGGGGTGGGAATGCAGGGGGAAGACCGAAGGATACGGTTCAATGTAGATCTCATCGAACAGCTGGCTCTGGCGGGCGATCACCCGGCGCAGTTTCAGGAGTTCCAGCAGACCCAGGAAAAGAGCGATGAGATCGTAGCGGGTCTCCGCTTCACGAAGCAGATGCCTGAGCGCCACTCGCTGCCGATCCTGCACCGCCTCCAGAATCCGTTCCATCGCCTCCTGGATCGTCAGACGATAGGGGGTGAGAAAACGATCCACAGTGGGCGTCTCGGGTTGAGTGAGCAGCGCACGGCGTGCCAGGCGGAGGAGATCTTCCAGGCAAACGCCCTCCAACCCGATCCCGGGATCGTCCGGCCGGGGAGGGGGTGCAGTTCGTCCGTAAGCGGTGAATCCCTCCCGTTCGGCGAGCTGGCGGGCCAGCGCCCGGAAGAGGCGATAGGCTTTCAACTGCTCTACCAGTTCCTCCCCGAGGTCTTCCTCCTGTTCATCAGGCTCCGGCGGCCGTGGCAGCAGCATGGAAGATTTTATGTAAAGCAGTTTGGCGGCGATCACCAGATATTCTGCCAGCTGATCCAGTGTTAATGCCTGCAGGATGGTCACGTATTCCAGATACTGGGCGGTGACCTGGGCCAGGGAAATCTGGGTGATATCCAGGTTGTTCCGCTCGATCAGATATAGAAGGAGATCGAGCGGCCCCTCGAAAACAGGAAGTCGCACCGGGGGGAGAGAAGGTTTGAGCGGAAGACTCATGGGGCCTCCTGGAGCCAGCGCCATAGCAGGCCCATGGCGGCGTTCGCCGCCCATTCCGCCGCGTGGGGTAGAGGGCCTCGATGGCCGCGCTGAAGACTGCGGGAGCCTTCCGAGGTGGCCATGGCGACGGTGATCTGAAAGCGCTCTCCTTCCGGGAGAACCTCCGCAGCCAATCCCACCGCCGTTCCCGTCTGGCGGCGGATCGCTTCCGCGGCATGTTCGGGGGCCGCCGTCCGTCGAGAGCGCACTTCCCCGATTCGAAAGACCTGGCCCTCCGGATCCGCCGCCGCCAGGCGGCCGCCCAGCAAGCCCAGCGTGCCTCGCTCCAGGGTGGCTAGTGTGAGCCCGCGCTCCTGCAGCATGGCGATTAAAGCCTCCTCGGGTGCACGGTTGCCTTCCCCGTAAACGGCCCAGCGGAGGCGCTCCCGGATGGTCTGAACGGCGGTCTCCGCCCGGGCGGCGGCTTCTTCGCGCGTGGCACCCCGGGCCTGGATCCGGATATCCACCATCCCGGGATGCGCGTTCAGTCCCACTCGGGGGTTCTCCCCCTCCAGGAGATCTCGTAAGCGCTCGTCGATGACGCTCTCGCCGAGGCCGATCGTGCGAACCACCCTCCAGACCATCGCCTCGGCCGGTGGGAATCGGCGCTCCAGGCAGGGGATCACTGATTCCGTGAGCATGCGCTCCAGTTCGCGGGGGACTCCGGGAAGGGCAAAAAGGATATGGTCCCCTTCTTCAATCCAGAACCCTGGGGCGGTGCCGATCGGGTTGGAGATCACCTGGGAGCCCTGAGGGCGGAACGCCTGACGGCGGTTGTTCTCCGGCATGGGGAAACCAAGGGACTGGAAGCGCGCGCGGATGGATTCAAAAAGCTCCGGATCAAAAACCAGCGGCCTCCCCAGGGCCTCGGCGACGGCTTCTCGTGTCACATCGTCCACCGTAGGGCCCAGACCCCCGCTGATGATGAGGATCTCACTCCGGGCCATCGCCGCCCGGATGGCGGCCACCATGCGGGGTAGATCGTCCCCGACCACCGTGATCTGAACCAGAGGGATAGAAAGCCCTTGAAGGGCGCGGGCGATACGGGCCGAATTGGTGTCCACCACGTCTCCGCTCAGCAGCTCCGTGCCGGTAGCCAGGACCTCCGCGTTGGGCATGGAACCTCCCTTTCTTCACTCCGAAAGATGCATGGGCGGGAAAGCGCTGGCCTCACGCATCTTCATGGAGAGCCCGGGGAAGGGGAGAGAGATCCAACAAGAGCAGCCTCTGGATCGGCGCTTTCGGGCAGATCCTCCAGCGAACGGACCATGCGGATCCACTTCCCCCAACGTCCGTTTTCCTGAAAGCCCAGAGCGCGATAGATCGCGCGGGCCCGCTCGTTGTGCTCGCCTACCCATAGCTCGCAAACCCGACAGCCCCGGGAACGCAGATAGGTCATCCCACGCAGCAATAAGGCGCGTCCCAGGCCACGCCCTTGATATTCCGGATCCACCACCAGTTCATGAATCGCCCCCACCGCTCCATGGTCCCATCGGGAATCCGTAGCGATGAACCCCACGGGGCGATCTCCATCATAGGCGATGAACGAGCCATTAGGATCCCGGTGGCGGAGCCATTTCAGATAAGCCTTCACCTCCGCGCGATGACGATAGTAATAATCTCCCAGGGGCCGATAGGCACGCAAGTAAAGATCAACGAGATGGGGGGAGCCGGAGAGAGGCTCCTGCACAATGCGAATCGAGTCTGTGGGACGAAGCAAGAGGAATCACCTCCTTCCGGAGATATATATCCTTGGGGCGCTTTCTCTCCGAACAGGACGGGGATTGCACGCCTGGTCTCCTCCAGGGAACGGAGGGGCTGGGCCGATCCCCGCCTTCTTCCTCTGGTCCGAGGGGGAAGCCAGGGAGGAGGAGGGCATCTCGCATGACGGATCTGCAACCAACGGCACGGTTCCTCATAGGAGCGGATGCAAACCGCTCCGTGATCCGAAGACAGGAAAGCCGCCTCCCTGATCCTACATCTGGGCAAGCCTCTCCTCAGCCGTGGAGAGAGCGGACGTAGGGAAATAAAAATCCTCACCCCGTGGCCGGGGGCTGACAGCGATTTGCCTCCCATCTTAGCGATAGGCATCGTTGCGTTTCCGGATATCCTCGATCTGTAAAGTCTGCTTGTCCCAGGTGAGATAAATTCGATACTCTCCAGCCCGATACGACAGCAGCTCCCCCCGATCGTGACGGATCTTTGTCAGCAGGGGGCGCTGAGCAACCGCCAGCTGGCGAATTCGCCGCATCACCTGTTCTCGATGTTTCGGATGCAGCTCATCCAGCGCTCGTTGCGCGCGTTCGGTAATTCGAAGAACCATTTTGCCTCCACCACCCCCTCCCATCATTCTCGGGATCTCTCTCCTGTCCGTATTCCGGCAATCGACTCCTTGCCCCGGAGAAGGGATCGAGAGATTCTGAGCCCCATCGATCCGCCTCGTATCCCCCTCGACCGACCTGTTTAAATTTTATATCCTCCGAGGAGGGCTGGCGAATTTATCGAGCGCGGTGTCCCTGCTCGCTGGACGTTCGATTATGAGAGCCCTGCGGCCCGGGCGATGGCTGCGAGCTGCTGCTGACAGATCTCGAGGACATGGGCGATCTGTTGGGGATCCCGGGGCTGCGTGAAAAGCGTTTCCTGGAGCAAAGCGATGGCTCGGGTTAGTGCCGCGAAGGATCGGACAAGGGTATCCTCGGTGGATATCGGGGGGGAGGAGCGAGGGCGAGGGAAAACCGGAAGGGGCGGTTGAGCTGGAGCCAGCCCCAGCGCCCCGCGCACCTCCTGGAGGATCTCGCGGAACACGTTTTCCTCCTGCACGAAATTCCGGGTGGCGTCGATCATCAGGAAAGGCCTCTCGTAGGTAGAAAAGAATGCCTCGTAGGCCAGTCGGAGACGCTCGATATAGGCCCGGTCCATTCCCCGCTCGTAAGGCCGATCCCGCATGGCGATACGAGCCATCAGGGTATCCGTATCCGCTCGAAGGTAAAGGACCAGCGTGGGCTGAGGGGTTTTCTCGGCCAGGGCTTTGTGCAGTTGTTCGTAAAGGGCCAGTTCATCTCCTTCTAGGTTCAGATGGGCGAAGAGACGATCCTTGGCGAACATGTAATCGCTGACCACCGGCTCATGCTCCAGGTGGGCGGCGAGCTCTTGGTGCTGGCGATATCGACTCAACAGGAAAAAGATCTGGGTGGGAAAAGCATAGCGGGCGCGATCCCGATAGAAATGCGGCAGGAAAGGGTTCTCCTCGAATCGCTCCAGGATCGGATATGCTCCCAGCGCCGGAGCCAGCATACGAGCCAGCGTGGTCTTGCCGGCGCCGATCACGCCCTCGATGGCCAGGAACCAGTGGGTCATGGGCGCCTCCCTGGATCTGGAGAATGATCCGGATGGCGCGGCGGGTTTCCCTCTGGAGCCGGACCGGCATCCGGCGCCCTCCCCGAGGGACCCGGTGGCCTAATTCCTACTATACCAATGGCGTAAACCTTTTGTTCCGATTATGAATCGGATACAGGCTGCCCGAATCCTATAGAGGGCGAGGGGGTGTCGATGGAAAAGCCCTGCCCGGCCCCTTGACGATCTTCTTTCCCGGAGAAGGCGCATGTGGAGGTTGGCGCTTTCGGATCGCTCGTTTCCTGGATTTCCCCCTGAGGCCATCTTCGAGCAGGCGCGGCGTGTGGGGATCCCTCGCCTCGTCGTGCATGATGAAATCCTGCGCCCGGGTCAAAGGCGTCCCCTGTGGAGGGGGAGGAGTCTGGAGAAGGAAGAATGGCGGGAGGTCTCTCAATGGGCGAAGGCGCTGGACTACAGCCGCTCGCGTTTACACGCGGTGCGTTTCGAGCGCCTGCGGACGGGGATCCATCTTGTCGCCTGGGCCATTGCCCCCTGTCCCCCTCAGGAGGCGGGCGCTTCCCGGATCCGGCAGTATGCGCTGACCGCTGCCACGGCAGCTGCCTTCGTGGGCGCTCAGGGATTGCTGATGGAGGGGATGGATCGATGGGAGCCCGGGGAGGCCATGGCGTTCTTTCGTTGTCTTCTCCCTGCCTTCAGCGGCCTTCGCCTGATCCTGTTGCTTCGGCTTTCGGAGGCCAGCCCGCTTCTTCTCGAAGTCGCCCGTGAATTCAAGGCCCGGATCCGGCCGTGGATTGCGCTGGATCTGGAGGAGGCGATTCCAAAGGATTTCCCCGCACTGTGGAGCATGATGTATCCCTCCGTTTCGATGCTGATGTTTCGTTGCACGCCGGAGCATCTAGAATGGTGGGATCAGGAGGGTTGCCCCATTCTGGAGCGAACAGGTTTTGGGGGAGAGCTGGTGGTGACGTTCCCCGGGGCTGCTGGGAGTGAAGGGAAAATGGGGAGAAACCTGATGCGGGCACACCGGCTATGGCTGGAGTAATGCATCCTCATTTTAAAGCACGCGTGCCCCCGTGCGGCGGGCGATCACTTCCAGGGCTCGAAAGGCGAGATCGCGGGTGAACCGGTCGATCTGAGGATCGAAAGCGAGCATCCGCAATGGCCCCAGGGCCTCCTGATCCCCCACATGGGCCAGCGTCAGGATGGCCGCCCGGCGCACGCCCTCATCCCCTCGCTCGAGGGCTCGGTAGAGGCTATGGAGCGCTGAGGAGCGCTCCCCCACGGCTTCGCCTTCCCGCACCGCCCACTCGATCAGCCATCCCTGTTGTTCCACAACGACCGGACGGAGATCAGGGGCGGGAGGCTGGCGGTTCTTCTCCCAGAGGGTTAACGCATCCTGGGCGGCCGACCGCACCAGCCATTCGGGATCCTCGCGGGCGATGGTCTCCAGGCGGGCTTTGGCCCATTCCTCTGGGATCAAAGCCAGCGCGAATACCGCGGCCCGGCGAGTCCGCCAGTCCGCTTCTTCGGCCGCTTCTTGAAGCAGCTGGGGGCCTTCGGGATAGGCCCGCAGGGCTTCGGCTGCTAGACGGCGGAGAGGCTCTTCTCCTTCCAGGAGGAGGAGGACCAGCCGTTGCATGGCGGCTTCGGTGCGATGGTCACCGAGAGCAGTAATGACTGTGCGGCGGACTTCGGGTTCTGGATCCCTCCATACCGATTCCAGGAAGGGCAAGTCGCCTTCCTGCCCCAGCCAGCCCAGGCCCCGGATAGCAGCCATGCGGATTTCTGGGTCCGAATGGCGAAGGGCCTTATGGAAAAGAACGGGAACGCCGCGATCTCCCGTGGCCACCATGGCCTCAGTCACTCGTAGGCGAAGCGTCATTGGCAATCCAGGTTTCAGAAACACCCGGCCTAGGGCGGCCATCCCCTGGGGGCGCCATGGGGCCTGAGGGGAGGCCACCGCGATCCATCGTGCCATGCGCAACAATCGAGTATGGAAGGCGTCATCGGGCTCTGTGAGAACCCGATCGATGATGCCGGACATCGGGCCAAGGGCTGCATAGAATGTGAACACGTCCGCCCATCGGGGATCATCCAGATGGGCCATCAGGAGGGTATTATCCCCAGACTGGGCCAGCACCCAGGCCGCCAGATACGCCTGCAGCAGGGGATGGCGGAAGCACCCGCGCTGCTCATCGATCGGCACAATCGGCCGTCCGGGAGCGGTCAGTCTCTCGATCACCCGATCCAGATTCCGACGTCCCCGCGGCGGCGCCAGCGCGGGGAGGGCACGGATCAGCGCTTGCTCTATATCCTCCAGGGTGATAAGGAAGCGTTCCTCGTTTAACAACTGAAGGGCCAACTGACCCAGGATCAGACGGGCCGTGGGGGGAGTCAGCGCGGTCTCCCCCGCGATCCCCTGGAGCATGCGGTCCAGGATTGCATCATAGAGCTCCGGCCGCCCCGGGCGATCGTGTTTCAACACCACGGCGGCGACGACATCTGCAGGGCGCATGCGGACGGGTCGGGGGAGCCCCCACGTTTTGAGATGCCCCTCCAGCTCGGATACGGATGCCTGACTTGTCAGAGCCCAGCGTTCAAGGAATATCCGCACCGCGCGTTCGGACCACGGGGCGAGGGCGAGGGGCAGGAACCCCAGTGCCTCCAGCGGATGGGTTGCCCACTCGGCCCCTGTGAGCACTACAGGAGTGTGCGGGTAGCTCTCCAACAACTGTCCTAACCAGCGCAGGATCTCCTCGCGGCGTGCTGGAGGCACGGCTTCCAGGTCATCCAGAAGCAACACGGCCGTCCCATTATGCAGAGCAGTGCGGATCATACTGCCCAGACGGGCTCGCAGGACGAGGGGGAGAGTTTCCCTCAGCGTCTCTATGAGGGCGGCTTCCGGCGGGGCCATAGGATCCGGGACGAGCAGGGGCAGGCGAATATAAAACGGAAGGGGGGAAGCTTGATCCCCCCACTTCAAATGTCCGGCGAGGGTCTCGCGGATCAGCCAGCAGAGAGCGCCGGTGCGGCCGCTCCCTGGGGGTCCGTAGAGGAAGAGGCGGGAGGCCGCCTGGACGATCTGACCCAGGGGCAGTTCGGACTCCGATGGGAGGTCCTCCCCATGGGTGCTCGGGTGGGGAAGGGGAGGGCTCAGAGGCGGCTCGATCAAACACTGCGCGAGGCGGGGATCCAGGGCCGACCAGGCGATCCAGCCGGGAAGCTGATCCAGCAGCCAGTGTCGATACTGCATCTCGGCCGATAGACGCAGACGCTGATGGGCCTGATCCAGACGCTCCCTCATCCTCTCGTAGAACCGTCGAAGGGGACGTCGGGTCCCATAGAGCAGCCCGGCGCTCAGCAAAGCCATAGCCGCTCCGATGAGGGCGGAGAGGGGATCAAAGCGCCACGATCCCGGGAAACCCACCACGTTCCTCCTTAAGGCTTCAACCCGCTGGGCTCGGATTCAAAACGGCGAGGTTGCCTTTCATCCTCAGAGAGAAGACAGGGGAATCCCTTTTCCGGTGCCGCCATGCTGAGATCACTCATGGGCCCCGAGCTCGTCGGGGCCAATTAGCCGGTAACCGATCCCTCGCTCGGTTCGGATAAAGAGCGGGTGATTGGGGTCCGGCTCGATCTTCTGGCGGAGATACCAGATGTAAAGCTTCAGATAGCCCCGATCCTGGACATGTTCTTCCCCCCACACCTCGCGTAACAGGAAGTCATGGGTCAGCGGGCGGCCTGCGAAACGGGCCATGATGGAGAGGAGCTTGAACTCGGTGGGGGTCAGATCCACCGGGCGCCCGTCCACTCGAACTTCCTGGGTGATCAGGTTCACATAAAGGCGTCCGTTATCGTAGATCCCACGGGAGGTGGTGGATTCGTAACGCCGGAGCACGGCCTGAATGCGGGCGAGAAGCTGCCGGGGGCCGAAGGGTTTCGTGAGGTAATCATCGGCGCCGCTCTCCAGCCCCCGCACAATGTCCGATTCCGTCCCCAGGGCGCTGATGATGATCACCGGTGTCTCCCCGGTCGAACGGATGGTTCTGAGGACTTCCCATCCATCCATGCCCGGCAGCATCAAATCGAGGAGGACCAGGTCAGGGGTTTGTGCGCGTAGGAGATCAAGACCTTCCTGTCCGCTATGGGCCAGGTAGACTTTATAGGCGTTTTGCTCCAGCTGCCATGCCAGGAAGCGGGCCAGCTCCACATCATCCTCGATGATCAGGATCTTCTTGGCGTTCAAGGCTATCCCCCCCGGGGTTTCGGGGCATGCGTATCTCAGGCAACTTCGCCCCAGCCCGTTCATGGCTTGTTGTCCGCGGCGCAGGCAGACCCGATCTCATAGGAATCGGGAATCGCCAGCCTCTCCTCTCGGTTGCGATGTGGTTTCTCGTCGGGGGATTCTCAGCGAATTGATCCAGCTTAGCTAGCTTTTTACCATAACCCCACCTCGTTGGGCAAGTTCCATGCGATTCGGTAAGCGGAAAACATATGTGCAGGAAGCGAAGAGGCTTTGGAAGCAGCCATCTCCGGCCGCGGTCGGGGAGGGCCGACGCGGAGGATTTGCCTTTCATGCGGAGTTCGATTATGATAAAGATAATGGCGCTGCCGGTTTTGCGGCAGGGGCTTTTCGCAAGAGGGCGCTCTCCGTAAGCCGGGAGGGCGCCCTTTTAACTTTCATGGAGGTTTGACCCATGCTGCAAGAGCGTCTGACCGTTCAGGACAATATGGTGGTGACCCTGGCCTACACCCTCCGCCTGAAGGACGGTCGGGTTGTGGAGTCCTCGGAAGAGAGCGAGCCCATCACTTTCATTCAGGGCGCTGGGGAGATCCTCCCCGGCCTGGAGGAGGCCCTCTACGGGATGGCGGTGGGGGAGGAGAAGGAGATCTGGCTGGCTCCTGAGGACGCCTACGGGCCCCGACGGGCGGATGCCTACCAGGTGGTCCCTCGCAGTGAGTTCCCGGCGGATTTCCCCCTGGCTCCGGGCATCGGTCTGTATGTTTACACGGAGAGCGGCGAGGCCTTCCCGGCTTATATCACCGAGGTCGGCCCGGATACGGTGACCCTGGACTTCAATCATCCACTGGCAGGGGAGGAGCTTCATTTCACCGTGAAGATCTTGGCTCTGCGCCCCGCTACTCCTGAGGAACTGGAGCGCGGCCACCCCCACGACTGAGCGCGGGGTGCTAGGGTAAGGGGGAGCCTGACCGGGCCCTCGCTAACACCCGGCCAGGCTCCCGAACCTTCCGGATCATCCCACGCTGCGGGCCAACTGCATGGAAGCAATCTTCCTCTCGAAGCCCCTGATCGATCTGGCCGGAATAGAACCGGGCCTTGGCGGATCCGGGCCCGTCCTCTCCTTCCCCGCCGCTTGAGAGGCTACTGGAAATCCAGGGATGGTTGCCGGTCGGTGGCCTGCGCTTTTTGTGCACTGCTGGCATGTCGTCTCCGAGCAGGATCCTGGGGTTCCCCTCTTCGAGAGGAGAAAGACGCGAGTTCATGCATCGAGCTAAAATATTCGGCGGAAAGATCCGGTGTCTTGCTCGGGTTCTGGGATCAGGTAGCCGAAGCTCGGGGAGGTGAGATTCCGCTCTGGCCTTTGGTGCAGCTTCCCATCCTCTCCCCGATGGATCCGTGGCGCTGGCATGGTTTTCTCGTTCAACGAATCCCAAATCCGTCGTTATGCCCGGCATATCGTGTTGCCTGGGGTGGGCGGGCGGGGGCAACGCCGGCTCCTCCAGAGCCGGGTTCTGATCATCGGCGCAGGCGGCCTGGGTTGTCCCATCGCCCTCTATCTTGCCGCCGCGGGGGTGGGCGTTATCGGGATCATCGACGATGATGTAGTGGATCTCAGCAACCTCCAGCGGCAGATCCTTTTCCGAACCGAGGATGTGGGCCGCCCGAAGGCCGAGGTCGCCCAAGAGCGGCTGCAAGCCCTCAACCCGGATGTCCGCGTGATCCCCTACGTGGAACGGTTCACGGCGGCCAATGCGCGCCGGCTGGTGGCCGGATACGATCTGATCCTGGATGGAAGCGATAATTTCCCAACGAAATACTTGGCCAACGATGTCTGTGTTTGGGAGGGCAAGCCACTGATCTGGGGAGCCGTTTTCCAGTATGAGGGCCAGATCGGCATGGTGCCTCCAGGCGGACGGCCATGCTATCGTTGTCTTCTGCCCACCCCGCCGCCTCCCGATCAGGTTCCGGATTGCCAGCAGGCCGGCGTCTTCGGGGCGCTGCCTGGGATCATCGGCGCGATGCAGGCCTTTGAGGCGCTGAAGTGGCTGCTGGGCCTGGGCCCATCCCTGGCCGGCCGCCTCCTCGCCTTCGACGGGCTCCGCGCGGAATGGCTGGCCGTCCGGGTGGAACGCCGTCCGGATTGCCCGGTGTGCGGCGATCATCCGACGCTCTTTGAGCCCATCGATTACGAAATGTTCTGTGGGGTCTCCCGCTGATCTCCGTGGGCCCGACGAAGAAGGGGTGAGGCATTCCCCTTCATTCGATCGAGCGCAACGCTATTTTCTCAGGGAGAAGGAACCTCACCATGCCTTCACCCAGATGGGAAACCCTGGATGGCCTTTCCATCGGGGCCTATCGGATTCAAGTCCGGGAGGAAGGATCGGCCGGGACGGCCGGGCAGCGCTATCTGGCTTTTTACCTGGAGCGGGAGGGGCTCCGTTCCGATCGGCCGATCCTGCGGGGTCTTTATGCGGAGCCTCGTCCCCGACCGATCCCGGGATGGCTGGATGGCTTCTTTCGCAACCCGATCCCCTTTCAGGGACAACTGGTGGAGCTCAACGACGCCGATCTCCAGGAGTTCTTCCGAGCAATCGGCACATTGATCCCGCCCGGGGGATGGCTGGCCCTGGCCTATGAGACGTTCGGCGAATCCCTGGCGATCCATCAGGAAACCGAACAGGCGCTCCGGCTGGGGGTCCCCCCGATCCTGACACCGCTGGGGATGTGCCTGTTCTATGCCGACTGCGCCTTTCCGATTCGGGACTGGTCGATTGCAGAGGGGTGGCGGGAAGGGCCACGCAAGCTCCAGGGGTTCAGGCCCCGCGAGGAGGCACATTACCGGCGGCGGGCGGAGGCGTTGCGGGAGGAGATCCAGGCTTTCCTGCGCCGCACGCAGGGATCAACCCGTCCGGAGTTCCTGCGCGCCCGACATCGGGCGGAGCAGTTGCTCGCGGCGTGGCTTCCTCCCGAGGGGTGATGCTCCATGTGGGTGAGGGGGATAGGGGGGAAGTCGAGCGGGTTGCGCAGTCGCTTGCCCCCCAAACATGCCGGGATGCCTGGGCTATGCCTCTTCGCTCCCCTGCGAAATCGCCGAAGGGGCGATCCGGTGGGGGGAGCGGGATGCCCTCCTCCTATCCCTCAGCGTCCCAGGAAGAACTGTGCAGTCATTCGCGATAGATCTCGCATCATGCGAACGGCCTCCCCCCACTCCATCAAGAGGGGGCGATGCAGGAAAACCACCAGCACGTAATCGGACGGGCCGGCCATGACGATCCCAGCGTCCGCGCGTGTTTCGTTCGTCCATCCCGGACGGTGGGCGAAGGTGAGGCCGGGGGGGAGACCTGCGGCCAAGAGGGTCGGCTGGCCTTGCGCGTCGATCAGACGATTTTGCGCCATCGCCTCTATGATCAACTGGCACTCGCCCGGCTCTATCGCCCCTTCGAAAGCCAGCAGCAAAGGCCCGCCATTGCGTGCGCATTGGTAAAGCATCTCCAGGAGCACTCCCATATCCTCCGGCGTGGTCTGCTGCTGAGGATCCGGACGGGTGGGGAGATCCGGACGACGGTTGGCGGGAGTGACCACGGCCGGTGGGGCGCCGGGTCGCTGGAAGGGCCATGCGAGGAAGGAGTTCGTCAGCCCCAGCTCCCGAAGGAGCGCCGTGACCTGCTCCGCTCCTTTTGCTGGATCGCCCTCGCCGAGCTCGGTGAGGAGCTCTTGAAGGGCGGTGAGAGCCGTTTCATCTGTCAACATTTGGAACACCCGGGCGCGGCGGGCCTCATCATGGGCTAAGTCCCGACTCCGGGCGACGGCCAGGGCCACAGGCAGGCGCATGACCCCGACGCCGGAGAACGCCAGATCCCCGTTGTGCATCCAGGTCTGCCCGCTTCGCAGATCTTTCACAAAGATCCCAGCCGTTCCATCGAAGGATTGCAGATAGGCCTCAAAGAACCGTCCCAAGGCGGTTATGGAGAGGGCGGGCGCGGGCTTTTCGTCCACCACCAGTGTCACCTCGCGAGGGATGGCCTGGGCCAGCGCCGCCTGGAGCCGTTCGGCGGAGAGGCTGATGTTCAGCACGTGGCCTGGCCGGCCCGGGAGGAACGTGAAACGCTCGAGATCCGGCTGGGGCTCCACCGGCGGCTCATCATACCGTCGGGCGACCTCCAGCAACCAGAGACGGATCCGTTCCGGGGAGACCTGGATAGCGATGGGGAGATCCCGCGGGGGTGGAGGCTGACGGAACAGAAACTGCAGGAAGGCCACCGGGCGCTGGCGTTCCGTTAGAGCCTCCCGCAGGAGCCTCCGGCTGGCCTCCCGATCCAGCCGCACTTCGAGATCGGTGGGATCCAGCATCAGGATCTGATCGCGGTAGTGCACCTGGAGGGGAGTCTTCAGGGCCTGTTCCACGGCATCCAGAGCTTCTTCCACCGAACGGCCACCCACGACCAGCCCGGCCACTGTCCAGGTGCGGGGGATCCGCTGAAGCTCCTGTTGGAAAAGGGCGAACTGCCAGACCAGAAACCCCACCAGCAGGCCCGCCGTTCCCCAGCTCAGCCAGCGGTTCAGTGAACGTAGCATCCCGTCCGCCTCCGAATCCACTGTTGAAGTGTTGAAGCAAGCGCCCTGTTGATCCTCCCTATTATATCTGCGGATCTTTCCTCTCCTCAGGGAGCGGATGCCCTCCGGCTCGAAGGCGGGGCCGCGTCAACCATCGGCCCGCACGGCGCCGCCGGATCTCCCCCTAAAGGATACGGGGCCCAGCTCGCTGGGGAAAGGATCCCGCGGAGCGCGAACCGCTCTGGACCCCTCTCCCAAATCTTGACAGTCCGGGCAGCCTCGCATATCATGGGTTCGTGCATTAAATCTAACTTTAAATTTAGATTTGGGCCGCTGGATGGAAGGGATCCCGGAGATCGGGGGATTGCACCATGTGACGGCCATCGCGGGAGATCCGCAGGGGAACCTGCGGTTCTACCGGGAGGTCTTAGGGTTACGGCTGGTCAAGCGCACCGTGAATTTTGATGATCCGGGAACCTACCACCTGTATTACGGGGATGCCCTGGGCCGGCCGGGGACCTTGCTGACGTTCTTTCCGTGGCCCGGGGCGCGCCCGGGGCAGGTCGGTGCGGGGCAGGTTGTCGCGATCGCCTTCACGATCCCGGAGGCCGCCATTGGTTACTGGCAGGAGCGGTTGCATTCCCATGGGGTCGCTGTGGAGCGCATCGCGCCGCGTTTTCAAGAGGAGGAGGTGGTCCTGGGGTTTCGGGACCCCGATGGCCTGGCCCTGGAGCTGGTCGCTCATCCCCGGGCGAAGGAACGTGCGGGCTGGCCGGATGGGCCGGTTCCGCCGGATTATGCGATCCGAGGCCTTCATGCGGTGACCCTTCTGGAGGCGGTCGCCGAACTCACGCTTCGTTTTCTGATCGAGGAAATGGGGTTCCGAGTGGAGCGGGAGGAGGGGAATCGGATCCGACTGCAGGTCGGCCCAGGGGGTCCAGGGGCGTGGATGGATCTCCGGATCGATCCTCGGGCCTCCCGGGGCCGCGTGGCAGTGGGGACCGTGCATCACGTGGCCTGGCGGGTTCGCAACGAGGCCGAGCAGGGCGCCTGGCGGCTTCATTTGCAGGCGCGGGGGCTTTATGTCACCCCGGTGATGGACCGGAAGTATTTCCGCTCGATCTATTTCCGGGAGCCCGGCGGGGTGCTCTTCGAGATGGCCACGGATCCGCCGGGGTTCACGATGGATGAGCCACCGGAACATCTGGGGACGGGCCTGATGTTGCCGGACTGGCTGGAGCCCCAGCGGGGCGAGATCGAGCGGGCGCTGCCGCCTCTGGAGGCCCCTTAAAGCCAACGGCCCACGGATGGACCAAAGGGCAAGCTGAGAAAGGGGGGCAGAGCGATGGATCGCCTGGAGGATCTTCCAACGCGCGCGGGGGAGCGGCCGTTGACGCGCTGCTCGATGCCCCACCAGCAGCTCACCCAGAACGCCCCGCGGGCGCTGCAGGAAGCGCTGTTCGAACGGGCGCGGGCCCTGCCGGGCGTTCGGGTGGCCCCCAGTCGGATCTCCGTTCCTGGAGCCCGGGCGTTTTACCTGGACCCGGAGCGAGCGCGGGGCCCAGCGGAGGCTTTTGTGTTCGGTTATGAGTTCGCCCATCTCCATCCCCCCTACGATGGAAGCCTGCATCTATCGCTGCCGCCCAAGCTGGCGGAACGAGTGGTGGAGCGCGGATGGGGGGAATTCCACCCCCTGGTTGCCCCGGGTGTGTTGCCCCCGACCGTTGTGATGGTGTATGGGCCGCGGGATGAGGCGGAGCTGGAGGTGGTATGGCGGATCCTCCAGGCCAGCTACGCTTTCGCGCGCGGCGAAGGAGTGGAGTCGGTCCAGGCCCAGAAAGGAGACCGAAACAAATGAGGGAGCGCATTGGGTTACCCGAGAATACCCATATCGGTGGGGTTCACCTTCAGATCCGAGATCTGGGGCGGTCCCTGGCCTTCTACCGGGACCTTCTGGGGTTCCAGGAGGTTGGGCGGGAGGGCACCACCGTCCTCTTGTCCGCGCCGGGATCGCGATCCCCGTTGCTGGCGCTGACGGAGCGCCGGGACGCGCGGCCGAAGCCGCCGCGGACGACCGGGTTATATCACGTGGCGATCCGGCTGCCGACTCGGCGGGATCTAGCCCGGGTGTTCCGCCGGCTGCTGGAACACGGATGGCCGTTCCAGGGCTTCTCGGATCACGGCGTCAGTGAAGCCCTTTATCTTCCCGATCCGGATGGGAACGGCCTGGAGCTCTATCGGGATCGGCCGCGGGAGCAGTGGCCCTGGCGTGGCGGACGCCTGGCAATGGTCACGGCGCCTCTGGATGTAGAGGACCTGCTTCGCGAAGCGACCGCCGAGTCTTGGGAAGGGCTTCCGGTCGGGACGGATATCGGGCACATCCATTTGCATGTGGCGGACCTGGATGAGGCGGAGGCGTTTTACAGTGGGATCCTGGGCCTGGCGGTGACGCAGCGGGACTATCCCGGGGCACGGTTTTTCGCCGCTGGGGGTTATCACCATCACGTGGGGACGAACCTTTGGGCCGGTCGAGGTGTGCCCCCACCGCCTCCAGAGGCGGTTGGGCTCCGCGCCTTCGCCCTGGTGGTCCCGGAGGAAGCGGCCTGGGCGGGAATCCGGGAGCGGGCGATCGCCGCTGGCCTCTCGATTCGAGAAGGGCCTGGTGTCCTCTTCCTGCGGGATCCCTCCGGCAACGCTGTGCAGGTCACCATGGAGGACCGTTTCGTCCTGGAAGGATCCGGCGGCGGGGAACGTGCCGGTCGCAGCGGTTTTGCTTCCTCCTGAAACTAAGGCCGGTGAGGGTGGGTATCCGGGAGTTGGAGGCGCAGGCCCCTCATGGCTTCGCGAATGGGGCGTCCCTTGCGGGGCGCAGGAGGAGATTCCGGCGGGTCTGCGGAGGCGGATCCCGTCCGAGGGAAGTCCGGGACGATCCCGCCTGGGCTTCCCCCGGGCGAACCCTCAGGGTTTGCCTCTCTGATCATCCCTGTTCTCACGGAGGTGCACCATGGAGGTCCTGTTCCTCATTGGTCGGATCATCGTCGGGGTCTATTATCTGTTCAACGCGGCCAACCATCTGATCATGGGTACAGAGCAGTTGACCCAGTATGCCCGGTATAAGGGGGTGCCTGCTCCCCGCTGGGCAGTCATTGTCGCTGGGCTCCTGTTGCTGATCGGCGGCCTGAGCCTCCTGCTCGGCATCTATCCAGGCATCGGGGTGCTCAGCCTGGTCCTGTTTTTCCTGCCTGTGACCTTCAAGATGCACAACTTCTGGGCGGTGCAGGACCAGCAGCAGAGGATGATGGAGATGGTGAACTTCACTAAGAATCTGGCCCTGATGGGCTCGGCGTTGATGTTCCTGATGATCGAGCGCTGGCCGTTCAGTTTAATCCCGCAGTTGTGGCCGTGAGGGGTTGAAGGGCAAAGGGCACGCGGTTCTGAGGCGTGCCCTTTGCTGATCTCTTCTCTCCGGCTTTCCCGGAGGGATACCGGGACCGATCGGGCAGGAGGGAGCCATGGCCTTCTACCTGGTGCGCGCGCGGTTGTGGATGGAGCGGGGGGAGTTTCGGAGGCTGCGGCCGTTCGGTTTGGCGCTGACCGCCTCCCTGGAGAACGCCCGCTGGGATCCGGAGACCGATGAGGCGGTGTGGGAGGAGGAGGATTACTGTTCCCCGCCGCTGGCCATCTCAAACAGGGATGGATGACAGAGGCTCGCTTCTGCCGCGGGCTTGCTGGATGTGCAAGGATGCCATCCGACTCTCTCCCAGGGTCGTTGGCTGGTTCGAACTCATCCTCCGGCCCAGAGTTGACAGCCCAGTAGCCCTTGGTCACAATCGGCGTGGGCGCTCCGCCCCGTGGAGGCAAGGCGCATGTTCACGATCTGGACGCTGGGGCATTCGAACCGAGGGCTGGAGGAGTTCCTCGGGCTCCTTCGAGTTCACTGGGTGGAGTGGGTGATCGATGTGCGGCGGTTCCCCTTCTCCCGGCGGCATCCTCATTTCTCTGGGTCTGCCCTCGCTGCGGCCCTGGCCGCCGCCGGGATCGGCTACCTCCATCTGCCGGAGCTGGGTGGGCGGCGTGCTCCCCGCCCGGATTCTCCCCACATCGCCTGGCGGACGCCGGGGTTCCGCGCGTATGCCGATCATATGGAGAGCGAGGACTTCCGGCGGGGGCTGGAGCGGGTGATCGAGGAGGCCCAGCGCTCCCGGGTTGCGCTGATGTGCGCCGAGCGGGTTCCCTGGCGCTGCCACCGGCGGCTCATCGCTGACGCGCTGACGGCGCGGGGGATCCGGGTGGAGCACATCCTGGATTGGGACCGCTGGGTCCCGCATCAGCTTCCCTCGTGGGCGCGCCTGGAGGAAGGGCGGCTGGTCTACGATGGATTTCCCGCACCATGCGGAGTGCAAGGGGATCTGTTCCCGGGGGATTGACGGAGATGTCATCGCGCGCGAGGGATCTTGGGAAAGCGGGGCGAGTTTCCATCGTGGAGACGGAAGGCGCTCCCCATCGTCTGCGGGTCACGGCCGGTCTGATCCTGGGGCTGTTCCTGGCGGCCCTGGAGGCCACCGTGGTGGCCACCGCCATGCCGCGGGTGATTCAGGAGTTAGGGGGAGTTTCGCTCTACAGCCTGCCCTTCGCCCTGTATCTGCTGCTGGCCACGGTCTCTGGGCCGATCTGGGGCCGGGCCTCGGATCTATATGGCCGGCGACGTCTGTATCTAATGGCGGTGAGCATCTTTCTGCTGGGCTCCGCCCTCAGCGGGGCAGCGCGATCGATGGGGATGCTGATCGGGGCGCGCGCGCTTCAGGGGTTGGGCGGCGGAGGCCTGCAAACGCTGACCTTCACACTGGTGGGGGAGCTCTATCCGTTGCGGGATCGGGCGCGGGTGCAGGGCTGGATCAGCGGGGTGTGGGGGTTCTCTGCCCTGGTGGGGCCTCTGGTCGGCGGGTTGATTGTCGATCATTTCTCGTGGCGATGGGTTTTCTATTTGAACCTGCCCTTCGGGCTTGCGGCGATGTCACTGGTGGGCTGGGGGATCCCAGAGGCTCGACGGAAGTCGGGGGCGCAAGTGGATCTGGGGGGCGCGGCGTTGTTCGCCTTGGGGGCTGGGGCCCTGATCTATGGCCTGGAGTTGGAATTCCCGCCCGCCCTGGTCCTGGCTGCTCTGGTCATAATTAGCTTCGCGATCTTCGAGCGACACCAGGTCTTTCCTTTGATTCCCTTTCCTGCTCTGCGCCGGCCGTTTGCCTTCCGGGGCTTCCTGGGGAACCTCCTCGGGGGGATGGCGTTCTTTGGGATGACGGCTTTTATTCCGCTCTTCGCTCAGAGCGCGCGAGGGCAGAGCGCGACGATCAGCGGGTTATTGCTATCCCCGATGACCGTGGGATGGACGGTCAGCAGCGTGCTGACTGCCCGGTGGTTGCCCCGCTGGGGGCCCCGGCCGCTGGCCCGCTGGGGGCCGGTCGCGATGGCGGCCGGGTTTGGGGTGTGGGCGATGGCGCAACAGGCGCCCCTGCCGCTTCTGGCCCTCACGGGCCTGGTCGTGGGCGCTGGGATGGGCGTGATGATGCTCGCCCTCCTGGTCTGCGCTCAGGAGGAGGCTCCACGGGAAGTCCTCGGGATCGTCACCGGCATGTTGCTGTTCGCCCGCAACATCGGCGGGTCGATGGGGGCAGCGGCGATGGGGGCGGTGCTGGGCTCTGCTCTCACAGCGGGCGGAGAAGCGCTCTTAAGGGCCTTCTGGAAAATCCCGGCCCTGGCTCTAGGGCTATCGATAGGGCTGCTGGCGATCGGCCTGAGCGTGCCGGATCTTCCAGAGCGGACCGCTGGGCCTCTGGGAGAACCGGAGCTGGGGGTGGAGATCGAGAAGTAGCGCGTTGCCCGGTTCCTTCCTGAGGCTATGGGGCTGCAGGGAGCGCTTTCCCTCCGCGGGAAGTGGGGAGGCTGGTCGTTACCCTGGGACAGAGCGCCGGCATCCCGGATTACCTGAATCCTAGCAAGGATCCAAAATGGAGCGGGAAGAGCGATTGTGGACGATTGGAGAAGTGGTTCATCATCTGCAGGAGCGTTTCCCGGATGTAACGCCGAGCAAGCTGCGTTACTGGGAGAAAGCCGGCCTAATCCGTCCCCGGCGCACCCAGGGGGGGCATCGCCTGTATTGCCCGATGGATGTGGAGCGGCTGGTTCTGATCCTGAACCTGCGGGCGCGCCATCGGCTTCCCCTTCCCGTGGTGCGGGCGTTGCTGGATCGTCTGGAAGAGGACCCAGCGCTGAACCTGGGCGCGGTGGAGGCGCTGCTACAGGTACTGCAGGAATCCGGTGGGAAGCTTGCTGCGCTGACGGCCGAGCAAGCCGCTCGGCAGGCGGGGATCTCCATGGAGCAGCTCCGCCGGATGGAGGCCCTGGGCCTTCTTCCGGATGGAAGCTCGGGCGAAGAACGGCGCTACAATCCGGAGGATGTGGCGCTGATGCGGGTGGTGCGGGATCTCGAGGCCATGGGGATCACGTGTCAGAACCTGGCTTTCTATGTGAAGCTGGTTCGCGCCCAGGTCCGCCATGATATATCGCTATACGCTCCGCTGGTGGGGGATCTGGATACCGATGCCGAGCGCATCGGTCGCTTCCGGGAGCTTCATCATCTGATCCAGACGCTGATCGGCCTGCTTTACCGCAAGTATGTGCGCCGCGCGTTGATGCGGCGCTGGCTGCGTCGCAGGGCTCGCTCCGCGTAGGGTTGCGATCGGGAATTTTTCTCCCCCTCCTCACGGCCCGAAGGGTCACGGGGAAAGGTGATCTCTGCCGCTCTTCAAAGATCCAAGGGAGGATGGGGTGCGCGAGGCCTTGCAGACCTTTTTTACGATCAATCGGGTCGTTGTGTATTCCATTTACGGCCAGGTCTTCTTCACTATGGGGGTGATCCTGGCCGTTCAAAGCCTACACCACAGCCGGCTGCGGCTGGCACAGGCGCTCCCCTGGCTGGCCCTTTTCGGGATCCTGCACGGTCTCCACGAGTGGGGCGATGTGTTTATTCCCATCCAGGCGACCTATCTGCCCGCCTTTCTGACCAAGCTGCTGCACATCGCCCAGGTTTTTCTCCTGGCGCTCTCCTTCCTTTGCTTGTTTCAGTTTGGGATTGCCATGCTTAGCCCTCTGCCTTCCCCATGGCGTTGGGTCTTCTGGCTTCCTGTGGGGATATTCCTGGTGTGGTTGTTAGGTCCCTTCTACATCGGCCTCGCGTTGATCCCGGAGATCACGGATTGGCATGCTACGGCTTCCGCCCTGGCGCGCTATAGCCTGGGACTCCCGGGCGGGTTGCTGGCCGCTTATGGCCTTCGGGTCCACGCTCATCGCCACATCGCCCCGCTGGATTTGCCGGATATCTTCCGAACCCTCCGGATCGCCGGGCTGGCGATGGCAGGATATGGGATCGCGGGGGGACTCCTGGGGCCTGCTGTGTCCTTTTTCCCGGGGAATCTTCTCCATGAGGATGTGGTGTTCCAGGCTGTAGGCGTCCCGATGCCGGTCTGGCGTTCCATTCTGGGCCTGATCCTGCTGATCGCCCTCCTCCGTTCCATAGAAGTTTTTCAGGTGGAAATCGATCACCGGTTGGAGGAGATGGAGCGGGCGAATATCCTCGCTCTGGAGCGGGAGCGGATCGGGCGGGACCTCCATGACCGTATTCTCCAGCAAATTTATGCTGCTGGGCTGCTCGCGGAGGTCCTGCGCGAACAGTACGGGTCCAGTGCGTCGATGAGCGAGGTTCTGGATCGAATCCTGCTCTCTCTGAACCGGGCGATCGAAGACATCCGGATTTACATTTCGACCTTGCAGGGCATCTCTCGGCCCGGACATCTGCGCTCATTGCTGGAGGAGATCATTCGGGATCCCCGCTTCCGGAGCCTGATCGATATCGAGGCGCGGATTGAGGTTCCGGATCTGACCCTGGAGCCCGAGCAGGCGGCTCACCTGGCGGCTATCCTGATCGAAGCGTTTAGCAACGTGATCCGTCACGCGCGCGTCCGTCGGGCGCTCCTGGAGGCCCGGATGGAAAATGGCCACCTGCGGATCGGGATTCGTGATGAAGGGGTGGGAATGCGCCCGGATCATCCAGTGGGGATAGGCTTGCGGACCATGCAGGAGCGCGCGCGGCTGCTGGGAGGGGTCTTACGCATTGAGAGCCAACCGGGAGAGGGAACGACGGTATGGCTGGAGTTGCCGGTGGAGCGCAAAGGATGAGGCGGCTGCGGCTCCTGGTAGTGGATGATCATGAGGTCGTGCGGCTGGGGTTGCGATTGCTGTTGCAGAACCGGCCGGATTTCGAACTGGTGGGGGAGGCGGAGAACGGGGCGCAGGCTCTGGCGCTAGTGGAGCGCCTGCGCCCTGACCTGGTGATCCTCGATGTTCGCCTTCCGGATCGGGATGGCTTGGAAGTCTGCCGGGAGATCACGGAGCGATTCCCTGGCATTCGGGTTCTCATCCTGACGGCCTATCCGGATGAAGCGTTCATTGTGCGGGCGATCGAGGCGGGGGCCTCCGGATACGTTTTGAAGCGGGCGGGGAGCCGGGAGCTCATGGAGGCTCTGGAAGCTTTGGCTCGAGGCGAGGCCATTCTGGATCCTGCGATCACCCGTAAGGTGCTGGAGCAATTCCGGCAACGGGCGCGGGCGGCTCAGGCGGATGCCTTCAAAGATCTCACGCCGCGGGAGCGATTGATCCTGGCCCGCATTGCGGAGGGCAAGACCAACAAAGAGATCGCGGAGGAGCTCTATCTGACCGAGAAGACGGTGCGGAACTATGTCAGCATCATCCTGGATAAGCTGGGGGTCTCCAACCGGGTGGAGGCGGCGGCTTATGCCCTTAAGCACCGCATTCACGATTTCATTTAAGCCAGAGGGGTGCTGCTGGCGTCTTGTAGAGGACTTTCGGGGGCCGCAGGAGCGCCTTCAGCGCCCCCGCGGCCAGCGTGGAGTGTTCTCCAGGCCTCGGGTAGGGGGAGAAGTCAGACCGCCGGAGTCGGATCAGAACACATAAGGGGCCGTGATGGGATTCCGCTTCAGCGCCCGCCACTCGGACTCCTCCACCGGCCGCGGCGGATCTCGCTCTGCGTCCACTGGACACAGGAAGCCGAAGGGCTCATCGCTATCGTTGATCCAGCGATGAGGCACCTCGGGGGGCACGTAGACCACATCAAAGGGGGTCACTTCGAACACCTCGGGGCCCACGAGGGCCTTGCCTCGGCCCCGAATGACGATGATGAAATGGACATGCTGATGTTTCTCCAGGCTGGAGTAGCCCCCCGGAGCCAGCTCGAAGTAGCGAAGCTGGAATCGACAGGGAGCCTCCGGGGGGCCGCCGATGACGAACCGGGTCACCCCTCGCCAGCCGAACCCTCGTTCCTCTCCGAGGCTGAACTTATAGGCCTGCGGCTCAATCCCTTCCCATCGGAATCGCTCTGGATGGAACGGGATCCGACGGCCGGTTCCCAGCAGCTCTCGAACCGCGGGATCGCTCATTGCGTGCGCCTCCATTCAGACAGATCACTTGAGCTATTTTAACGCTCCTGTTAAATTGAGGGGAAATACGCGGGAGGGATCCGATGGCGGAGCGGATGCTGGCGGCGCGTCTGTATGGGCCAGGGGATCTGCGGCTGGAGGAGATCCCTGTGCCGGAGCCTGGACCGGGCGAGGTGATTCTCCGGGTGGAGCGCGCCCTTACCTGTGGCACGGATCTCAAGATCTTCCGCCGGGGGCATCATCCGGCTCTGGGGTCGTTGCCTTCCCTGTTCGGCCATGAAGTGGCTGGGGAGGTCATTGCGGTCGGGGAAGGCGTGCTGGATTTCCGTCCGGGGATGCGGGTGGTGGCAGCCAATTCCGCGCCGTGTGGTTCCTGCCGATTCTGTCAGCGAGGGGAATTCAGCCTGTGCCCGAACCTCACCTTCTTCTTCGGCGCCTTCGCCCAGTATGCCCGGATCCCCGCACCGATCGTCCGGGTCAATCTGTATCCGATTCCCGATCACCTCTCTGCGGCGGTTGCGGCGTTGGTGGAGCCTCTGGCGTGTGCCCTGCGCGGCATTGAGGCGGCGGAAATCGAGCCCGGATCCACTGTCCTGGTGATGGGTGGGGGTTCCCTCGGGCTGATGCTGGCCCACCTGGCCAAATCCCGGGGGGCGTGGGTAGCCCTTTCCGATCCCCATCCCGAGCGTCGGGAGGCTGCGCGAGGCATCGGTGTGGATCTAACGCTGGATTCCCGGGAGGATGTCCGCGCCGCGCTTCAACAGGCCCTCGGGGAGCTGCCGGAGGTCGTGATCGAGGCGGTGGGACGTGTGGAGACGTGGGAGGCCGCTGCGGACACGGTGCGGCCAGGCGGGCGGGTGATTCTATTCGGCGGGTGCCCGGTGGGCACGCGGGCTTCCTTTGATACGGCCCGCCTGCACTACGGGGAGCTCACCCTGCGGGGCGTTTTTCATCATCACCCCCGGTTCGTTCGCGCGGCGTTAAGTCTCCTGAGCGCCGGGCGGGTGCCCGTGGAGCATCTGATTAGCGGGGAGCTCCCGCTTGCGCGTCTGCTGGAGGCCTTCGAACGGATGGAGCGGCGTCAGGGGTTTAAGTTCGCGATCGATCCCTGGGCGGATGAGACCGGAACCCCGCGGGGTTCGCTCCCGCTTTCTGACATGACCCGGTGATGGGATTTAAGGGGCTTGGGCGAGGCGCCCAAGGCGCTATGCCCAGCCCTGATGGGACCCTCATGAGGTCGCCTGGCCTAACGGCCCTACCCTCCATTCTTCTTTCTCTTCTTTCAGCCGCTTCACGATCTGGCGATCCGTGTTCGGAAAGGGGTAGCGATCCAGCTCCTCGATCCGGACCCATCGGGCATCGGCGCAGCCTGCGGGCCGGAGAGTTCCCCCGACCCATCGACACCGGAAGACATGGAGCGTGATGCGCATGTGGGTGTAGGCATGCCGGATGGTCATCATCGGCTTCAGCACCTCCACCTCGATCCCCAGCTCCTCCCGGAGTTCCCGCTTCAGGCACTCCTCCAGGCTTTCCCCGGGTTCCACTTTGCCACCCGGGAATTCCCACAACCCGCCCAGCATGCTCTCCGTTGGGCGCTGGGCGATCAGCACGCGATCGCCATGCTGGATCACCCCCGCGGTCACATCATAATGGGGAAGGGGTCGACGAGGGGCCCGGATGGGAAACGCTTCCGGATTCCCCTGGTGGAAGGCCGCGCAGAAGGCTTGGAGGGGACATGCCCGGCAGCGCGGTGCCTTCGGCGTGCAGAGGGTGGCCCCCAGATCCATCAGCGCCTGATTGAAATCCCCCGCCTGGCCGCGCGGGAGAAGACGTTCCGCCAAGGCCTGCAGCCGACGCCGGCCCTCCGGCCGTCGGGGGTCCTCCGCCATCGCGAAGAGCCGCGTCAGCACTCGCACCCCGTTCCCATCGATGGCGGGGAGATCCTGCTCGAAGGCGATGCTGAGGACCGCGGCAGCGATGTAAGGGCCAACCCCGGGCAGGCGACGCCATTCTGGAAGCGTTTGAGGGAAGGACCCTCCGTATTCGTGCATCAGCATGCGGGCCGCGCGGTGCAGATGTCGTGCCCGCGCATAATACCCCAGCCCCTCCCAGGCCTTCAGCACCTCCTCCAACGGCGCGGCGGCCAGATCCTGCAGCGTGGGGAAGCGGGCGAGGAAGCGCTCATAGTAGGGGATCACCGTCTCCACCCGGGTTTGCTGGAGCATCACCTCGCCCACCCAGATGGCGTAGGGATCGCGCCGGCGACGCCAGGGCAGGTCCCGACGGTTCCCTCCATACCAATGCAGGAGCGCTTCCGTGATCTTCTCGTAGGGGGGTGTAGCCTTGGCGGATCCCATGGGCGGTTCGAACTGTTTTTCAATACGTTCGGAGGGGGACATAACAGCGGTAGGGGCGCACGGCCGTGCGCCCCTACTATGCGCAGTCCTGGCTCATCGCTCCCGCCGGATGTTTCGAACCACCCCCCATACGGAGGGTAGAAGGAGGGTGGCCAGGAAGAGTTTCAGCAAATCGCCGGGGATAAAGGGAAGCAATCCCAAGACCAGGGCCCCTTTCGGGCCGAGGAAGCCCCCGAGGAACATCGCAAGCCATGGGAGGCCAAACAGGTAAATCACGACGTTGCCAGCCAGCATCGCCAGGGCCGTCGAAAGGGGCCGGCGATCCCAGCCTCGTTCTGCCAGCCACCCGGTGACGAAGGCAGCGGCGATGAAGCCGATCAGATACCCCCCGGTGGGCCCTGTCAGCCGCTTCAGGCCAGCCGTTCCCCCGGCGAAGACCGGCAAGCCCAGGCTGCCTTCCAGAACGTAAGCAACCATGCTGAGGGCTCCCCGTCGACTTCCCAGCGCCGCGCCGGTGAGAAGCACGGCCAGGGTCTGGCCGGTAATGGGAACAGGGGTGAAGGGCAGAGGGATAGCGATCTGGGCCATCATGGCGGTGAACAGGCTGCCGATCAGGATCAGGAGAACATCCACCGCCCGCTGCTGCGCCCGGCTCCGGCGCAGCGCCTCCGGGAAAACGAGATCCGCGAGAACCATGGATGAATCCACCTCCTCCGGGCAGATTACAAGGCTCAATGATACTTTAAAGATGTCCGGGATGCAATCCGGTCTCTTTCATTCCCTCTCCCTCCCATCGTGGGGTGCTGGAGGATCCTCGGGTTTTCAGGGGAGCGGAAGGGGTTCCAGCTGCTCCTAGCGAAAGCGTGTCCGTTCTATTTTTCCAAGGGGAGCGGGATGCCATTCAGGCTCCGGAGCACCTGAACTACCTTCCCCTGGATTTGAACCACTTCTGCCGGCACATCGAAGGGGCTCATGATTGGATGAGCCGACTGCAGGCGGACGCGATCTCCTTCCCGATACACATACTTCAGTGCGGTTTCGTGGCGGTCCGTTAACCAGATCACTGCCATTTCTCCGTCCCTCACCTCGGGCGTAGGCTGCACGATGATCAGATCCCCATCGCCGATCAGGGCATCGATCATGGAATTCCCACGAACCTGAAGGGCAAACAGCCCGTTCCCATGGGCAAGCCATGGGCGAGGGATCCGGATCCAGGCATGGGGCTCCGCATCGGGGTGGGGGATCGGCTCGCCAGCGGCGATCGACCCCATGAAGGGAATGAGGATCATATCCTCTACCGGGGCCAATCCATCCGGCCATTGTCGGAGGCGGATCCCCCGAGAGCGCCGACCCACCCGAACGATGAGACCTTCCTTCTCCAGCTGGCGGAGATGATAGTCCACCACAGAAGGTGAGGAGATCTTCAATCCCCTCTGGATCTCCCGAACGGTCGGATAGGTTCTTTCCTGCTGATACCATCGGGCGATAAAGTGGAGGATCTCCTGCCGAAGATTCCGTCGGATCCGCGATCGGCGCCTCCGCGTCATGCCGAGCCTCCCGTATCCCAAAACGTATCCCAACTTTTCCCAAATCTTATCGGAACATTTGTTCCATGTCAAGGGATGATCATTTCTCCGCCACCGGGGTTGACCTGCCCTTTGGGCGACCATGGGAAATCGCCTTTGAGCGGGTTCATCGCCCTCCCCGCCTTGGGGAGTCCAATGGGATCCCTCGGGCTTCCCGGTTATAAGGATCCACCATGTATGATCAAGGAGGATCCGATCTTTGGAGGGGAACCTGTGTGCCGATGGCTGTATCGTGTCCGGCAATTCGGGTGGGCGATCACAGCCCGGATCGGGGAGGAAGACCGGGCGCTGGTGGCGCGGATCCTGCCTCCGGAAGCCCAGGCGCTGTTCTGGCGGATGGCCCCGGGGGATCAGCGGCACAGTCTGGCGGTTCTGCGCACCCTGCTAGCCTGGGGGGAGACGCACCCAGCCCTCTTGAAGGCGGCGTTGTTGCACGATGTGGGGAAGGCGGCGGCGCCGCTCCCACCGTGGGAGCGAGCGCTGATCGTTCTGGGAGAAGCCGTGGGGATCCAGCCCGATCGTTTCGGGTGTTTCCGATGGCCCATCTTCCGATGCTGGGTGAATCGGGTGTGGCGTTATCGGGCTCACCCTGAGATCGGGGCCGCGTGGGCCATGGAGATCGGGTGTGATCCCCTCACCGTCGCCCTGATCCGCCGGCATCAGGATGCCCTGGGTCCACCGGAACCGGAAGAGGATCTGGAGACACGGCTGCTTCGTCGTCTCCAGCAGGCGGATCGAATCCATTAGCCAGCCCCTGAAAACGGAGAGGGATGCTTTGTCCGCTGGGGGATTCCCGAGGATGGGGGGCTGCCGAAGATGGCTCCTGCCTTTTTGTGGAGGGGGTCGCCGGGAAGGATGTTCCGACAGCCAATCGCGCGGCTATAATTGAAGTTGTGGACAGGGCATCTGTGTTGGGAGGATCGTTGAACCGGCTTCGCCGGCTTATGAAAGCGCTTCGGGGACGAGAGGCTCCTCCCGCTCGGATGAGCGGATCCGCAGTCATCCTCAATCAGGGGGAGGCGCGATGAAAGTCTATCGAACCGAGGACCTCCGCAATGTGGTGCTGGTGGGTCATAACGGTTCAGGCAAGACCACGCTGGTGGAGGCGATGTTGTTCCTGAGCGGGGCGACCACCCGTATGGGCCGTGTGGAGGAGGGCAACACTGTCTCCGACTTCGATGAGGAAGAGATCCGCCGTCGTCTCTCCATTTACGCTTCCCTTGTTCCTGTGGAATGGTCAGGCCACAAGATCAATCTTCTGGATGCGCCGGGCTATCTGGATTTCGTCGGCGAGATGAGGAGCGCGGTTCATGTGGCCGATTGTGCGCTGGTGGTCGTGGATAGTGTGGCGGGCGTGGAGGTGGGCACAGAACAGGCATGGGCGGCGCTGGAGGAACGGGGGGTGCCGCGTATCGCAGTCATCAGCAAGATGGATCGGGATAATGCGAATTTCGAGAACGCCCTGGAAGGTCTGCGCCGCGTTTTTAAGGCCCATTTCGTTCCCATTCAGCTTCCCATCGGCAGCCAGTCCGCGTTTGAGGGGGTAGTGGATCTCATCGCCATGAAGGCCCGGCGGGGGCCGCGCGGCGAGATCGGGGAGATCCCCGCCGGCTTACGGGATGAGGCGGAGGAGGCTCGGATGCGCCTGATGGAAGCCGCGGCGGAGGCGGATGATGAACTGATTGTGAAGTATCTGGAGAGCGGCGAGCTGACCGAAGAGGAGATCCGACGAGGGTTGAAGGCGGGCTTTCTGGCCGGGCGCATCGTCCCAGTGGCATGCGCGGCCGGGTTATCGACCATTGGCGTGGGTCCCTTGCTGGACCTCCTGGTGCAGCTGGCCCCTTCGCCGCTGGAGGCTCGGCCGGTCGAAGCGCTCCCTGTTTCCAACGGACAACCGGAGATTGTCCAGCCAGACCCCATGGGCCCGACCGTGGCTTACGTATTCAAGATCATGGCAGATCCCTTTGTGGGGAAGCTCGCCTACTTCCGGGTCTTCCGGGGCACGGTGCGTTCCAACTCCCACCTGTTCAATGCGAATCGGAATCAGGACGAGCGGCTGGCTCAAATCTTTGTGATGCGGGGGAAGGAGCAGATCCCTGTTCCAGAGCTGGCGGCGGGAGATATCGGGGCGGTGCCGAAGCTGAACGTCACCGGCCACGGGGATACCCTATGCGACCGCAGCCATCCGGTTCGGATCGCCCCACCGATCTATCCGACGCCGCTGTATGCGGTGGCGGTGGAGCCCAAGACCAAGGCGGATTCGGCCAAATTGATCCCCACGCTCCAGCGCCTGTGCGAGGAGGATCCCACCCTTCACCTCCGCCAAGAGCCTTCCACGCATCAGACCATCCTCGAGGGTATGGGAGATACCCACATCGATGTGGCGATCCGGCGGGCCTCCACGAAATTTGGTGTGGAGATCATGACCAGCGTCCCCCGGGTTCCGTATCGGGAGACGATCACCAAAGTGGCGAAGGCCCAGTATCGTCATAAGAAGCAGACCGGGGGCGCAGGGCAGTTTGGGGAGGTTCATTTGCGGATCGAACCCCTCCCACGGGATGGCGGCTTCGAATATGTGTGGGAGGTCTTCGGCGGGGCGATCTCCTCGAACTTCGCCCCCTCGATTGAGAAGGGGATTCGGAGTGTGATGGAGCAGGGGTTGCTGGCCGGGTATCCCATTGTGGATGTGCGGGTGGCGGTTTACGATGGCAAGGAGCATCCGGTGGACTCCAATGATATCTCCTTCCAGATCGCCGGACGCGAGGCCTTCAAGCTGGCATTCCAGCAGGCGGGCCCGGTGCTCCTGGAGCCGATCATGCAATTTACCATTATTGTCCCCGAGCAGTTCACCGGGGATGTGATCAGCGATCTGAACACCCGTCGGGCCCGGGTGCAGGGGATCGAGCAGCAGGGCGATAAGAGCGTCATCATCGCCCTTGCCCCCTTGGCGGAGATGCAGCGTTACGCTACCCAGCTGCGCTCCCTCACCCAGGGGCGCGGGGTGTTCCGCATGACGTTCAGCCACTATGAGGAGGTTCCACCGCATATCGCTCAAATGATCATCGAACAGGCCCGTCGGGAGCGCGAGGCGGCCAGGGAAAAGGCGTAAATTCCGGGGATGGCGCCGTTGGGCTCGACGGTGGGGAAGGGCAAAGGATTCGGCGGGGCTGGAAACCCGCTGCGCAACCCTCCATGGATTTCGGCCACCGCCTCTGGAGGAGGTGATCCAATGGGGATTCTTTTCCCATCCGATGCGTGGATCAAGGCCCTGATGGGGGAAGTCAATCGAAGCCCGGGCTACGCGGAGGCGGCGAAGAACTGGGAAGGGGATTTCTATTTCGTAGTGGAGCCCGAGGGCCCTCTGACGAAGCCGGTGGTGCTGTATATGGATCTCTGGCATGGTCAGTGCCGTGAGGCCTTTGAGGTAACCGACGAATCCATCCGGAACCCGGCTTACCGGATGTCCGCGCCCTATTCCGTATGGAAGCAGGTCATCCAGGGGAAGCTGGACCCGATCCAGGCGCTGGTCACCGGTCGCATCAAGTTGAGGGGAAATATGGTGAACATTATGCGGAACGTGCGGGCAGCCAAGGAGCTGGTGCTCTGTTGCACCCGGGTGCCCACGGATTTCATCGCTTAGAGAAGGCTGGGGGGAAAGATCTTCCCCGGGCCCCTGCGAAGATCCATGAACGAGGTTGAAGTCCATGTGGTTCTTCAAAACCCCGGAGATCGTATTCGGCGAGGATGCCCTCTCTTACCTCGAGCAGCTCGAGGGGCGACGCGCCTTCGTGATCACGGATTCCCAGGTTCGGCGTCTGGGCCTGGTCAAGCCGGTGGAGGATCGGTTGCGCCGCGCTGGATTCGAGGTCCACGTCTTCGACGCGGTGGAGCCAAACCCCACCATCCATTTGGTCCGGATGGGGTCGGATGTGATCCGCGCTTTCAACCCGGATTGGATCGTGGCGGTGGGCGGGGGTTCGGTGATCGACGCGGCCAAGGCGATCTGGGTGTTGTTGGAGCGGCCGGATCTGGATCCGTTGGCCATCAACCCGATGGAGCCCCTGGGCCTGCGGCGGCGTGCCCGTTTGATTGCCATCCCCACCACCAGCGGGACAGGCTCGGAGGCGACCTGGGCGATGGTCCTGACGGACCCGGAGGCACGGCGCAAGCTGGGAGTGGGATCCCGTGAGAGCATGCCGGATATCGCGATTGTGGATCCAGTCATGGTGATGCAGCTGCCGCCCCGTCTGACCGCCGATACGGGGATGGACGCGTTGACCCATGCGGTGGAAGGATATGTGAGCACATGGCGGAGCCCTTTCAGCGATGCGATGTGTCTGCATGCCGCCCGTCTGATCTTCACCTATCTCCCCCGGGCCTATCGAAAAGGGGCGGGGGATTCAGAAGCCCGAGCCCAGATGCACCTGGCGGCCACGATGGCGGGGATCGGTATTGGGAACGCGTTGGTCGGCCTGGCGCACAGCCTGGGTCATGCGCTGGGGGCACGCTTTGACATCCCCCACGGCCGAGCGGTGGGCCTCTTTCTTCCTTATGTGATTGAGTTCAACGCGCGGATTGCGGCAGATCGCTATGCGGATCTCTTGCGGGCCATCGGCTGGCCCAGCCCGAACGGCCCCGAGGCCGCTTTCCAGCTTTCCCGGGCGGTTCTGGAGATGCTCGAAACGCTGGAGCAGCCCCAGACCATCGCCGCCTGCGGGATCCCCCGGGATGATTTCGAGGCGGATCTGCCAACCCTGGTGGAATACGCCTTAGCGGACCCCAGCACGTTGACCAATCCTCGATCCCCGACGGCTGAGGAAATCGAGCACCTGATGATGTATGCTTATGAGGGGAAGATGGTGGACTTTTAGGGCCGCCGGCTTGACGGGACCCTGGCGCCTTACTCTCCGGCATGCGGGGGGATGGGATGCTCACCCATCTGGATGAGCGCGGCCGGGCGCGGATGGTGGATGTGGGAGAGAAACCCGAAACCCATCGGGTGGCCATCGCCCGGGGAGAGGTGTGGATGGCTCCAGAAACCATGGCGGCGATCCGGGAGGGCCGCCTTCCGAAGGGGGATGTGCTAGCGGCCGCCCGCATTGCCGGCATCATGGCCGCCAAGCGCACTCCCGAGCTCATTCCCTTGTGCCATCCTCTGCCCCTCACTCGGGTTCTGGTTGATTTCGCCCTTCGGGAGCCGGATGAAGCGCATCCGCTCCCATGGGTGGAGATCACCGCCCAGGTGGAAACCGTGGCCCGCACTGGGGTGGAGATGGAGGCGCTCACCGCTGTGACTATGGCCGCGCTGACGATCTACGATATGGCCAAGGCTATGGATCGGCGTATGCGATTGACCAACATCCGCCTGATCGAGAAGCACGGCGGGAAAAGCGGCGATCTGGTTCTGGAACCGTGAGGATAAGGATCGTCCCTCCCCTGAGGGCTTTGGGGAAAATGGGCATCCCGCACCCTGGATTCCGGCTCGGCTGCGCGACCCCTAACCATATCTCCGTTGTTTCAGGAATCTGTGAGGAAAGGGCGATGGAGGTGCAGATCCGTCTGTTTGCCACCTTGAAGGACCGTGCCGGCCAGGAGCAGATCTCCGTCTGGCTTCCGGACGGCGCCTCCGTAGCGGATCTTCTGAGGGCCGTCGGGGAGACGTATCCGACCCTTCAGCCCTATCTCTCCTCCGCTGTTGTGGCCATCAACCATGAGTTCGCTTTCCCAGAAGATCGCCTGCGCCCGGGAGATGAGATAGCCCTGTTCCCGCCGGTCAGCGGAGGGGAGGGGGATCCCATGCGGCCGGAGCTTGTGGCTCTCACGAGCGGGCCCATCGATCTGAACGCCCTGGTGCGGGCGGTGACCACTCCCCGCTCCGGAGCCGTGGCGTTGTTCACTGGGGTCGTGCGAGGCGAGGAGGGAGATCGGCGGGTGGAGTTCCTGGAATACGAAGCCTATCGGCCGATGGCCGAGGCCAAGATGCGCCAGATCGCGGCCGAGATCCGGGAGCGCTGGCCGCTGATTCACGGCATCGCCATGGTGCAGCGCGTAGGGCGCATGGAAGTCGGAGAGATCACGGTCGCTGTGGCGGTCTCCTCTGGACATCGCCATGAGGGTGTCTTCGAGGCCGCCCGCTATGGCATCGATCGTCTGAAGGAGATCGTCCCCGTCTGGAAGAAAGAGATCGGCTCTCACGGCGAGGTGTGGATCGAAGGCCACTACCGGCCCTCGCCGGCCGACGTCTCCCCATCCTCCTCGTAGCCGAAGACGGCCTGTGTCATATGAAGAAACAAGGGCAGGGCCAATCCGCCTGGGCGCAACGACCGCTACGATTCCCCGGAGCGATATCGCTAAAATCTTGCGTTTTTCAGAGCAATGAATGCGGCGATATGTTATACTGAATATGGGAATCCTGCGCCCGGAGGTCTTCCATGGCCAGTGTCCTCAAGCAATACAAGGTGCGGGACTGGATGACCCCGAATCCCATTACCATCTCCCCACGCACAACCCTGCCGGAGGCCCATCAGATCATGAAGGAGAAACGCATCCGCCGCCTTCCGGTGGTGGATGAAAACGGCCATCTGGTGGGGATCGTCACCCTGGGGGATGTGCGCGAGGCCTCCCCTTCGGATGCAACCTCCTTGAGCATCTTTGAGCTCAACTATCTCCTGGCCCGCCTCACGGTGGATAAGATCATGACCCGCAAGGTCATCACGGTCACGCCCGATACGCCGATCTACGAGGCGGCGCGCCTGATGCTGGAGCACAAGATCGGCGGCCTGCCCGTGGTGGAGAATGGCCGCGTGGTCGGGATCATCACGGAGTCCGATATCTTCAAGATGGTGGTACGCCTGGCGGCCGAAGAATAGCACCCCGTCCGGTTACGCCTTCAGGATGCGAGCCCCCCGGACCCGGAAGGGTGTGGATGGCTCCAACAGGCTGCCGGGAGGAAGGGCCTGGGGGGCTCGCGGCGTGACGCCAACGGTCACAATGCGCAAGGAAAGCAACGGATAGATCCAGGGGGATCGGCACCCCCCGAACAGGATCCAGTAGCCGGGCGGGCTCTCCGCCCACCGGCAGAAATCCTCAAAACCCGGGCCTCCGGTGAAATTCATTCCCGTTTTGCCTCCAGTACAAAGCCGACCCTCTAGCCCCACAGATTGGACGGATTTGCGACTTGCGGTATAATTTTGGGAAATCTTTCACGGAGCCAGGGGAATGGGGGAGGGGCCGGCGCGCTGGGTTTCGTGCACCCATGTTTTTCTGGATTGCGATGGGACCCTGGTGCGGGTGGAGGGGATCGTGGAGCTGGCTCGACTGCGGGGCCAGGAGGCGATTGTGGCAGCCCTTACGGAAGCCGCGATGGCGGGCCGTCTGCCTCTGGAGGCGGTGTATGAGCAGCGCCTCGCCCTGATCCGTCCCACCCGGGCGGAGATCCGCCACCTGGTCCGGATTTACCGGGAGAACCTGATCCCCGATGCCCCTCAGGTCCTTCAGGCCCTCCACGCCGGTGGGATCGCCGTTCATCTCTTGAGCAGTGGACTGGAGGAGGCGGTGCGAGGGCTGGGATGGCTTCTGGGGATCCCACCCCAGCGCGTCCACGCAGTTCGCGTCCGCTATGATCCGTTCGCCGGCGCATGGTGGCAGGGGGAGGAAGGACCGGTGGCCGGAGTGGAGCCCTCTCCGCTTCTCTATCAGGATGGCAAAGCGCGCCTCCTATCGGGTTTTCGAGCCCCGGGCCGACGGTTGATGCTGGTGGGGGATGGCGCGACCGATCTCCTCGCCCGTCCCGCGGTCCATCTCTTCGTCGGGTTCGGTGGCGTGTTCCATCGGCCCGCCATCGCCGAAGCCGCCGATGTCTATATCGCCTGCGATCGCCTCGCGCCGGTTCTCCCGCTGGCCCTCTCGCCGGAGCGGGCGCGCCGGCTGCAGGGCACGCCGGCCGAGGCCGTGCTCCGAGAGGGATTGCAGGCGTTCCGGGATGGCCTGGCGCGCTTTCGGGATCCCGAGCGCCACGAGCGGTTTCTGCGGGCATGGGCGAGCATGCCCTGAGGCCGTTGGCCGTCTAGGTTCCCCTTTAACCTCGCGGGAGGCGTATGCGATGGAGCAGGCTCCCATGCTGTTCATTCCAGGCCCCACCTACGTTCCCGAGGAGATCGCGCGGGCTCAGGCCCGGCCGATGATCGGCCATCGGAGCCGGGAGTTCACGGCGCTCTTTGAGCGGATCCTCCCTCGCCTGCAGGCCATCTTCCGCACTCGCGGCCGCGTCTTCTTCATCGCCGCTTCGGGAACCGGTCTGTGGGAGGCCGCCGTGCGCAACCTGGTGCGCCGTAAGGTGCTGTGCCTGATCAATGGTGCCTTCGGAGAGCGCTGGTATCAGGTCGCCCTGGCCAACGGCAAAGAGGCCGTTCCCGTCTCCGTCGAATGGGGAAAGGGGATTCGTCCCGAGCAGGTGGTGGCAGCCCTGGAGGAGCATCGGGATGTCGAGGCCATCACCTTGGTACACAATGAGACCTCCACCGGGGTGATGAACCCGCTCCGGGAGATCGCCGGGGCGGTGCACCAGACCTTCCCGGGGGTGCTGATCCTGGTGGATGCGGTCTCCTCGCTGGGCGGGGCTCCGCTAGAGACGGATGCATGGGGGCTGGACTTCGTGCTCACGTCTTCCCAGAAATGCTTGGCCCTGCCGCCCGGGCTGGCCTTCTGCGCGGTCTCTGAGCGGGCGCTGGAGAAAGCGAAGGAAGTCCCCCATCGAGGCTATTACTTCGACTTGCTCACTCTGGCCCGCTATGCAGATCGGGGGGAGACGCCGGCCACGCCGGCCATCTCCCTGCTTTACGCAGCCGATCTCCAGCTCGCGCGCATCCTGGAGGAAGGGCTGGAGGCCCGCTGGGAGCGCCATCGCCGGATGGCCGAGCGCCTCCAAGCGTGGGCGATGGAACGCTTCGGCCTCTTCGCCGAGGACGGCTATCGTTCGTGGACGTTGACATGCGTGGCCAATACCCGGGGCATCGATGTGGGCGCGTTGAATGAATTCCTGCGGTCCCGGGGGAAGGTGATTTCCTCCGGATATGGCCCTTTGAAGGGGAAGACCTTTCGCATCGCCCATATGGGGGAGATCCAGCCTCACCACCTTGAGGAGCTCCTCGCCGACATCGAGGAGTGGCTCGACGCCCAGCCATGAGACGCGAAGATCGGACAGGCAACCTCGCTCACATCCGCTGGGAGGTTCACCCATGGCCTGGCGGATCGGGCTGACCGATCCTTTGGATGAAGAGGGGTTCGCCCTGCTGCAGGAGGATCCGGAAGTGGAGGTGGTGGAAGCCCGGCGCCCCTCCCCGGAAAAGTTGCGGGAGCTGGTTCGGACGTGCGATGCCCTGATCGTTCGCAGCGGCGTGCGGTTGGATTCCGGGATCCTGGAGCAGGCGGAGCGGCTGCGGGTGATCGCCCGTGCCGGCATCGGGGTGGACAACATCGACCTGGAGGCTGCCACCCGGCGGGGGATCCTGGTGATGAACACCCCGGGGGCCAGCACGATCGCGGTGGCCGAGCATACCTTCGCCCTGCTCCTGGCCCTCGTGCGGAAGATCCCGCCAGCCTGGCTCTCCTTGCGGGAGGGACAATGGGAACGGGAGCGTTTCCTCGGCGTCCAGCTCGCGGGCAAAACCCTCGGCCTGGTGGGCCTGGGGCGGATCGGGGTGGAGGTGGCCCGCCGGGCCCGGGCCTTTGAGATGCAGGTGATCGCCTTCGATCCCTATATCCCGGAGGAGCGGGCCGCAGCCCTACAGATTGAGCTGGTCCCGGACCTGGAGGAACTCTTTGCCCGGGCGGACGTGATCAGCCTCCACGTTCCCCTGACCCGTGAAACGCAGCACTTGATCAACCGCCAGGCCTTTGCGAAGATGAAGCCCGGGGTTTACCTGGTGAACACCGCGCGGGGCGCGGTGGTGGATGAGGAAGCTCTCCTGGAGGCGCTGAACAGCGGCCGGGTGGCCGGCGCCGCCCTGGATACCTTCAGCGAGGAGCCGCCCCGTTCTCCGATCCTGCAGGCCCTGATCGCCCATGAACGGGTGGTGGCTGTGCCCCATCTGGGGGGCAGCACCCGGGAGGCCCAGCGCCTGATCAGCCGTCAGATCGTCCAGCAGGTGCTGGATGCGCTGCGAGGGCGGGATTACCGGAATGTGGTGAACCTGCCTTTCCCCGAGGGGGCCGATTATCGCGCTCTGGCGCCGTTCATGCGCCTCGCCGAGGTGATCGGGCGCCTGCAGATGCAGCTGATCCGCGGGCGCATCCATCGGGCCGAGATCGATGTGCGCGGAGAGGAGCTGCGGGCAGCCCTTCGTCCTCTGGGGGTGGCCTTTCTCAAAGGTCTCCTCACGCCGATCCTGGGGGATGAGGTCACCTTTGTAAACGCGCCCCTCCTGGCCCAGGAGCGAGGGATACAGATCGCGGAGGCCGCCCAGCCGATCCTGGGAGCCTACGCGCAGGCCATCGCATGTCGGGTTTTTTCCACCCGGGAAACCCGACTGGTCGTGGGCGCGCTGTTCGCGGGGGAACCGCGCATCGTCCAGGTGGATGATTTCCCGATGGAAGCCCTGCCCCGCGGGGCGGTGCTCTTCATGCGCAGCCGGGATGTGCCCGGTGTGATCGGCCGCGTGGGGACGCTGCTGGGGCAGCATGGGATCAATATCGCGGAATGGCGCCTGGGTCGAGATCGGCCAGGGGGCACTGCCCTTTCTTTTATTAATCTGGACACTCCCGCTCCTCCCGAGGTTCTGGAAGCCCTACGGGCGATGTCGGAGGTCGAGGACGTGCGCCAGGCGTTTTTGCCGGAAATCATCTGATTCTCCTCAGGATCGAACGCTGCAAGCCCCCATCTCAGAAGGCGGTGTCTGCGATGGTGAAACCAGAAGACCGCATTCTGATCACGGACCTTTATGAGCTGACCATGGCTCAGGCCTACTGGGTCCATGGCGTCACGGGTCAGGCCACGTTCAGCCTGTTCGTGCGCGATCTCCCCCCGGAACGGGGATTTCTGGTGGCCGCCGGGCTGGAGGATGTGCTGCGCTTTCTGGAGGATTTCCATTTCCCTCCAGAGGCCCTGGCCTATCTGGAATCCACCGGGATCTTCTCCCGCCCCTTCCTGGATTTCCTGGCCACCCTTCGCTTCACCGGGGAGGTGTGGGCGGTCCCCGAGGGGACGCTGGTGTTCGCCCATGAGCCCATCCTGGAGATCACTGCTCCCATCATCCAGGCCCAGATCGTCGAGACCTATGTGATCAATCAGATTCACCTGCAGACGATGATCGCCACCAAGGCCGCCCGCTGCATCGTCGCCGCGCGAGGTCGCGGCGTGGTGGATTTCGCCCTGCGCCGGACCCATGGGATCGACGCCGGCTTGAAGGTGGCCCGCTGCTCTTACATGGTCGGATTCCAGGCCACCAGCAATGTCCTGGCCGGCAAGCTCTATGGCATACCGATCACCGGGACGATGGCCCACTCGTTCGTCATGGCCTTTCCGGGGGAGGAGGAAGCCTTCCGAGCCTTTGCCGAGACGTTCCCGGAGCGCTCGATCTTCCTGATCGACACCTACGACACCCTGGAGGGCGCCCGCCGGGCGGCGCGGGTGGCGCTGGAGATGAAACAGAAGGGCTGGCGCTTGAGCGGCGTCCGTTTGGACAGCGGGGATCTGCTCGCCCTGAGCCGCGAGGTGCGTCGCATCCTGGATGAGGCCGGGCTACCGGAGGTTCGGATCCTGGCCAGTGGAGGCCTGGATGAATATCGCATAGATGAGCTGGTGCGCGCCGGGGCGCCCATTGACGCCTTCGGCGTGGGAACCCGGATGGGGGTCTCGGAGGATTGGCCGTGGCTGGATATGGCTTACAAGCTGGTGGCCTACGAGGATCGCCCGGCGTTGAAACTCAGCCCCGGCAAGGCGTCTCTCCCCGGCCCGAAGCAGATCTTCCGGTTCTATGAGGAAAACGGCCAGATGCGGGAGGACGTCCTGGCCCTTCGGGAGGAGCAGGTGGAGGGAGGCGTTCCGCTGCTGGAGAAGGTGATGGGGGGAGGACGCTTGCTTCGGCCTCATCCTGCCCTGGTGGAGATCCGCGAGCGGTTCCAGGAGGCATTCCGGCGGCTGCCCGAGCGGTATAAAGCGCTGCGGGACGCCCCTCGCTATCCGGTGCGCCTCAGCCCGGCCCTGGAGACCCTGGCCCATACCCTGGCCGCTCGGAAAGGAGAATTGGGGGAGAGCTGAGAGGCAATGCCCCACCGGGGTGGAAGTCTTAAGTTCAGCGCAACTTCCGTTCCCGCCATCGCTCGATATCCGCCCGGTGTTCGGCGTCATGCTCAAAGGTGTCGGCAGCGATGAGCTTCCAGAGCGGCTCGGGGACGCCCGGGAATCGGCCGGGGCGAGTGAGGTCCTCGTCGGAGAAGCGCTCCAGGCGCTTCAGCAATTGCTGATAGGTTCCATGGAAATCAGCCAGCACCCGCTCCAAAGGGCGATCCTTCTGTTCCCGGTAAAAACGCGCGTTCAGGGCATCCACCTCTTCTTCGGAGAGGTCTTTAGGGCGTCGCCCCTGTTCCAGCTGGAAAAGGGCGGTGATCAGACGGCCCTGCCACACGGAGATGTGGGCCAGGATGTCTTTGACAGTCCACTCCCCGAACACCGGCTCCTGAGTCATCTCCTCCGGGGTGAGCCCCTCGAGGGCTTTCAGAAGGCGTTCCCGCTCTTCCCGGATTCGCTGGATCAGGGCGACCTTGTTCATGGAAGCTTCCCCCATAGCGAACGATTCAGAGCGAACATGCCGGGCCTTCCCCTTGAGCAGCGTTGTTGGATTCTCCTTGCGAGGATCCCTCTTCATTTTTCCGGGCCTCGGCCTCTTTTCGTTCCGGGCGCTCCTCGCGGCCGAAGCGCTGCAGCGTTTCCGCCATCTCCCGCAGCCGCTGATCCACCCGCGCGTTGATCGTCCCCTCCGGATACTTCCCGTCGGGCCCCCGCTCTCCGGCGGGCACGCCGGTCAGGATCTCGATGGCTTCGTCCACAGTGCGGGCGGCCCAGATGTGGAACTTCCCCTCGCGGACGGCCTCCACGACTTCCTCCCGGAGCATCAGGTTGCGGACGTTGGCCTCGGGGATGATCACGCCCTGCTCGCCGGTGAGCCCTTTGACCTTGCACGTGTAGTAAAAGCCTTCGATTTTCTCGTTGACCCCGCCGATGGCCTGCAGCTCTCCCTTCTGGTTGATAGAGCCGGTGATGGCGATGCCCTGGCGGATGGGGACATCGGCCAAGGCGGAGAGCAGGGCGCAGAGCTCCGCGCACGAGGCGCTATCCCCTTCCACGCCCGAGTAGGACTGCTCGAAAACGAGGCGGGCAGAGAGGGTAAGGGGCTTATCCTGGGCGTATTTGGAGGCGAGGTAGCCGCTCAGGATCAGCACGCCCTTCGTGTGAATAGGGCCGCCCAGCCGGGCTTCCCGCTCGATGTCGATCACCCCTTCCCGCCCCAGGGCGATCGTGGCCGTGATCCGGTTCGGCCGCCCGAAGCGGTAGTCGCCGAGATCGAGGACGGAGAGGCCATTGACCTGCCCGACCCGGGCTCCCTCCACATCGATCAACAGGGTGCCCTCGGCGATCAGCTGGCGGATGCGCTCCTCGATGAGGTTGGAGCGATAGATCTTGGCCTCCAGGGCCTGCCGGACGTGCTCGGCCGTCACCATGGGGGAGCCGGCCTTGCGGGCCCAGAAGGTTGCTTCCCGCACCAGATCGGCGATCTCCGCGAACCGGGTGGAGAGCCGGGTCTGGTCCTCCGCCAGCCGGCCTCCGTATTCGATGACCCGAGCCACTGCCTCCGCGTCCAGATGGCATAGCCCTTCCTTGCGGCACAGGGTGCCGATCAGGGCGATGTAACCCCGCATCCCGTTCTCGTCCCACGGCATCTCGATATCGAAATCGGCCTTCACCTTGAAGAGCTCGCTGAACTCCTCATCGTAGAGATAGAGCAGGTGATAAAGCAGGGGGCTGCCGATGAGGATGACCTTGGCGTTCAGGGGGATGGGCTCCGGATCCAGGGTGCGGGTGGTGATCAGGCCCATCCGCTCCCCGGGCTCCTCGATCTCGATGGCCCGCTGGCGCAGGGCGCGCTTCAGGCCTTCCCAGACGAAGGGATTGAGGAGCACGCCCTCCACGGGCATCACCAGGTAGCCGCCGTTGGCCCGGTGAAGGGCCCCTGCGCGGATCAGCGTGAAATCGGTGTGCAGCACCCCCAGCAGGCTCTCTTTCTCTAGGCGGCCGAAGACGTTGGGAAAGGTCGGGTTCCACTCGATGATGACCGGCGCGCCCTGTTGCTCGGCATTATCTACCAGGACGTTCACCGTATATTTGCGCAGCGCCAGGTCCGCGAAAGCCGGCAGAGGAAGCGGGAAGGGAAGGGCCTGGCCCTCCTCCCGGCCGCGGAACTGATCCACGTTCTCTACAACATCATCCCGGACCGCCTGGAGATAAGCGAGCACCTCCGGGAGATCCCGGTATTTCTCGAAGAGATCGTCCATCAGCCCTTCCACGACGAAGAGGGCAACCTCCCGATTCAGCTGGCGCAGCCGCTCCTGGGCCGTTCGCTCCAGCTGGCGGATCTCCTTGATCGCCTGTTTCACCTCCTCCTCAAAGGCCTCTCGACGCCGGCGGAGCAGCTCCTGCATGGCCGGGGGCAGGGCGGTGAACTGCTGGTCTGTGATCGGACGGCCGCCCAGTAGGGGGATCACGGCGATCCCCATAGGGGTCACCTCCACCATCATCTCCTGGGCCCTGGCGCGCTGGTTCAGCCGCTGGAGGATCTCCTCGCGCTGCTGGTTGACTTCCTTGAGGATCGCCTCCCGACGGGCGTTGTATTCATCGCTCTCGAACACCCGGGGGATCTCGCGGCGGATCCCCTCGATGAGTCGTTGCATATCGCGGCGCAGCTCGCGCCCTTTCCCGGGGGGCAAGCGGAGGGCGCGGGGGCGGGAAGGATCCTGGAAGTTATACACATAGCACCAGTCCGGAGGCGTAGGCTGGGCTTTGGCCCGGGCTTCCAGGAACATCTGAACGCCGGTCATCCGGCCAACCCCTGGGGGGCCGGCCACATAGATATTGAAGCCCTGATCGGGGATATCGAGGCCGAACTCCAGGGCGGCCACTGCCCGGGGCTGCCCGATCAGGCCGGCGAGGGGCGGCAGCTCCTCGGTGGAGCGCAGAGGAAGAAGGAGGGGATCCACCGTGCGACGCAGGGCCTCAGGGGGAAGGGAGCGCGCCATCGATGGCCTCCTTCGCGCCAAGGTTGGGATTGCATCCGGTTGCCATCCGGGCATCTCAAAGGGAAGACGGGGAGGGCGCAGATGGCCATCCTCCCCTGGGTTCTATCGCCTGGAGTCTATCTTTAAAACATAGGGAGGGCAAGCCGGGGCCTAGCTGGGCCTTTCAATGAGCGGTGGATCCGCGTCTCCGGGGGCCAGCGCAGTCCGTTTTTTGATCCGCGAGAGGGCGATATAAGGAGCCGGGCGGCCCACGGCATAGCCTTCTCCCCTAAAGAACCGGCTCCCGGGGGATGGCCGTCCGGCGGCGGGCCGCTTCCATGGCGGGGAGATACATCTCGTGGAGATATTCCTTCATCATCCGGCGTGTGTTAAAGAAGGGGGCTAGGGAGCGAATGGATTCCTTCACCATGCGCAGCCAGCGATGGGGAATGCCATCGGTTTCCACATCGTAATAAAGGGGCACCACGGCGTTCTCCAGCAGCTCGTAGAGCGAGGCGGCGTCGGCTACATCCTGGGCCTCTGGGTCCTCATAATCCCGATCTTCCCCGATGGCCCAGCCGTTGGCTCCGTTGTATCCTTCCCGCCACCAGCCGTCGAGCACGCTCAGGTTCAACACGCCGTTGAGAGCGGCCTTCTGGCCGCTGGTGCCGCTGGCCTCCAGCGGCCGGCGTGGGGTGTTCAGCCAGACATCCACTCCCTGCACCAGATAGCGAGCCACTTCCATATCGTAGTCCTCAATGAAAACAATCCGCCCGCCGAAGGAAGGATCTTTGATCAGGCGATAGATCTCCTGGATCATCCGCTTGGCCGGCTCATCGGCCGGATGCGCTTTCCCCGCCAGGATGATTTGGACAGGGCGGTGCGGATCGTTCACCAGCCGCCGTAGGCGGTCGGGATCTCGAAACAGCAGGTAAGCCCGCTTATAGAGGGCGAACCGTCGGGCGAAGCCAATGGTGAGGGCGTAGGGATCCAGGAGCACCCCCGAGGCCACGATCTGGATGGGAGGAACATGGTTGCGTTGCCAACGCCGTCGTGCCCGCTCGCGCATGAAGGCGACCAGCTTGCGCTTGAGATGGCGCCGGACCGCCCACAGCTCCTCATCCGGGATCTCCAGAACCCGTTCCCAGAGGGCGGGATCGTCCACCCGTTCCATCCAGTCCGGCCCCAGGTAGCGCTGATACAACGCTCGCATCCGGCGCGCCAGCCAGGTTCCAATGTGCACACCGTTGGTGATGTGACGGATGGGAACCTCCTCCACCGCGCGGTCCGGCCACAGGTGCGCCCACATCCGACGGGTCACCCGGCCATGCAGCTCGCTCACCGCGTTCCGGTGGTTCGAGAAGCGAAGGGCCAGGGCGGTCATGTTGAACGTCGGCCCCCATGGTTCGTCCTGGCGGGCTAGCTCGCAGAATTCCTCGAAGGAGAGCTTGAGCTGCTCCCAGTAGCCTGCGAACGCCTTCTCGATCAGCGTCAAGGAGAATCGATCGTGGCCCGCGGGGACGGGGGTATGGGTGGTGAACACCGTGGTCTCCCGGACCCATGCGGCGGCTTCCTCGAAGGGGAGCCCTTCGGCGATATGCTCCCGCAATCGTTCCAGGATGGAGAACGCGGAATGTCCTTCGTTCAGATGCCAGACGCCAGGGCGTATCCCCAAAGCGCGCAGCGCCCGCACCCCTCCGATCCCCAGGATCATCTCCTGAGCGATGCGTCGTTCGGGATCCCCATCGTAGAGCCGGGCGGAAAGCTCCCGGTCCGTAGGGAGGTTCTCCGGAAGGGCAGTGTCCAGGAGATAAAGGGGGATCCGCCCGATCTGCAGGCGCCAGATCTGAGCCCGAACCAGGCGACCTGCGATAGAGACTTCCACCTGCAGGGGCTGTCCATCAGGACCGGTCACCCGTGCAAGGGGGAGGTTTTCGAGATCCAGGTCTTCATACAGCGCCTCCTGCCAGCCGTCCTCGGTGATGCGCTGGGTGAAATAGCCATGCTGATACAGCAAGCCAATCCCCACCATGGGGAGCCCGAGATCGCTGGCTTCCTTCAGGGAATCTCCGGCCAGCACTCCCAGGCCGCCCGCGTAAGCGGGGAACGCTTCGTGGATGCCGAACTCGGTGGAGAAATACGCAATGGTAGTCCCCGCGTGCTCCGGGAAGGACCGTTCGAACCAGGTCTCCCCAGCGACCGCCCGATCGAACTCCGCCAGAATCCGATCGTAAAGCTCCAGGTAAACCGGGCTCTGGGCCGCCGCGTTGAGGCGGATCCGCTCGATCCGTCGGAGCAGGGCCACCGGGTTATGCCGCACCTCCTCCCAGAGCACCGGATCCAGGCGTTGAAACAACCGCTGGGCGTCCGGCTGCCAGGTCCACCAGAGATTGCTGGCCAGATCCCTCAGACGGGCAAGGCGCTTGGGAATCATCCCCTCCTTCGGAAGAGCGCTCATCCCTCCCTCCTGAAAGAATGGAGATCAGGGGCCTGGTTCCCTATCCAACTTCTCCAGACGGCTGTTTCCTCCAGGGATTCGCCAGGACACCCATGCTGGATTTCCAGTCCCCTTAAGTAAAGCGCTTCATCATTTTATCGGGAACGGGTATGCGTGCAAAACCTTCGAAGGCCCTCCAATCACCGGACCGCGAGCATGCTATAATGCGACTGCTTTCGCTCCGCGCCTCCGGGTTGAGCCGGATGCGGGGATCGATGGACCGGTTTGGCCCGGACGGTGATTTCGTTCCCTGCAGGAGGGATCCAGATGCGTCATCTGGACGATGTGGCGCGCCTGCGGGCGCTGGATACCAGCCGGATGCTGGATCGGGTGGCGGATCTCCCACGACAGTTGCGGGCCGGTTGGGAGCTGGCGATGGCCACGCCGCTGCCCCGCGAATGGGAGGCTTCGACTTTCCACGCCGTTGTGATCGCCGGGATGGGCGGGTCGGCCATTGGGGCCTCTTTGGTCGCTGCCCTGACGGAGGGGGAATGCTCGATCCCGCTCGTGGTGGTGCGGGATTATACCCTGCCGGCCTTTGCGCGGGGACCGCGGGTTCTGGTGGTTGCCTCCAGTTATTCGGGGGAAACGGAGGAGACGCTGGAGGTCTTCGAAACCGCCCGGAAGCGCGGGTGCGCCCTGGCGGCGGTGGCCACGGGAGGCCGGCTGGCGGAATGGGCCCGAACGTGGGGGGTCCCGCTGTTCCTGTTCGAGCCGGTCGGACAACCCCGGGCCGCTCTGGGTTATTCCTTCGCCATCCTCCTCGGCCTGCTCCACCGGCTGGGGCTGATCCCGGATCAGCGGCCGGCGATCGATGAGGCGGTCGCCATCATGCAAGCGGATCTCCCCCGCATGGCCCCCGAGGTCCCGGCTGTCCGGAATCCGGCTAAACGGATGGCCGGGCAGCTGGTCGGGCGCCTTCCGGTGATCTTCGGAGCGGGGCTCCTGGCCGAGGTGGCCCGCCGCTGGAAGACGCAGATCAACGAGAACGCGAAGGCGGCGGCGGTCTTCGAGGCCCTGCCGGAAGCCGATCACAACACAGTGGTCGGCACGGAATTTCCTCCAGAGCTGTTGCCCCATCTGATGGCCCTTTTCCTGACTGCCCCTTCGGATCATCCGCGCAACGCCTTGCGGGTGCGGATCACCCGCGAGCTGTTCATGCGTCAGGGGGTGAACACCGATCTCTTCATCGGGCGTGGGGAAAGTCCGATCGCTCAGGCGTTCTCCCTGATCTTCCTGGGCGATTTCATCAGCGTATATCTGGCGCTGGCGTATGAAATCGATCCCACGCCGGTTCAGGTGATCGCGGAGTTAAAGGCCCGCCTGAGCGGGTGAGGCGGGCTGTCCGCCGAGGGAGGGGGAATCCATGGCCTGATTGCGCGAGCTCTGCTGGCAGACTCAGCTATTGCCCTTGTCGGATCCAGAAAGCCGGGCGGAGTTCCACATAGGAGGATCCCATGCCCCAGTATGACGTGGTCATCATTGGAGGCGGGCCGGGCGGGTATGTAGCGGCTATCCGGGCGGCCCAGCTGGGCCTGAAGACGGCCCTGGTCGAGCGGGAGCATCTGGGTGGGGTGTGTCTGAACTGGGGTTGCATCCCCACCAAGGCGTTGCTGCGCAATGCTGAAGTGATCGAGCTCCTGCGCCGGGGGGAGGAGTTCGGGTTCTCCTTCGAAAATCTGAAAGTCGATTACGAGGCGGCCTACCGCCGTAGCCGTCAGGTGGCCGATCGGCTGGTGCGGGGCGTTCAGTTCTTGATGCGCAAGAACCGGATTGATGTCTACGAGGGGGAAGGGCACCTTCGCTCGGCCCGGGAGGTCGAGGTGCATCCGACGCAGGGGGCGGCCGTCGGCGGCCAGAAGTTCGAGGGGGTGCTGGAGGCGAAATACATCATCCTGGCCACCGGCGCCCGGCCGCGGCTGCTGCCGGGCCTCTCCCTGGATCCACCCCGCGTGATCACCTACCGCCAGGCTCTGGAGCTGAAACAAGTCCCCCCTTCCATTGTCATCATCGGCGCGGGGCCGATCGGACTGGAGTTCGCCTATCTCTTCCGGGTTTATGGCGCGGAGGTGACGCTGATCGAGATGCTTCCCCATCTGGCGCCGCTGGAGGATGAGGAGATCAGCGTCGAGCTAGAGAAGCAGTTCACCCGCCTGGGGATCCGCTTCATGACAAACACCCGGGTGGAGGCGGTGCGGGCGGCGGGCAATGGGGTGGCTGTGGAAGCCGGTGGGCAGACCCTTCAGGCGGAGACCGTGCTGGTGGCCATCGGTGTCCAGCCCAACATCGAGAACCTGGGCCTGGAGGCTGTGGGGGTGCAGACGGAGCGGGGGGCGATTGTTGTGAATGAATTCCTTCAGACCTCGGTGCCCAGCATCTATGCCATCGGCGATGTCACCGGGAAGCTGGCCCTGGCCCATGTGGCCTCGGCCCAGGGGATTGTGGCGGTGGAACACATCGCTGCCCGCGAGGGGAAGGGCCCGATGCCCCCGACCCTGGACTACCTGGCCATGCCGCGCTGCACCTACTGCCGCCCTCAGATCGCCTCCATGGGGTTGACCGAGAAGCAGGCGAAGGAACAGGGATACACCGTGAAAGTAGGGAAGTTCCCCTTCCAGGCCAACGGGAAGGCTCTGGCCTTCGGCGAGCACGCGGGGTTCGTCAAGCTGGTGGTGGACGCTACATACGGCGAGATCCTGGGGGTCCATATGATCGGCCCCGAGGTCACCGAGCTGTTGCCGGAGCTGGTCCTGGCCCGGGTGGCGGAGCTCACCCCCGAGGAGATCGTCCGCGCCGTCCATGCTCACCCCACCCTCAGCGAGGTCCTGGCCGAGGCCGCCCATGCCGCCTTGGGGGCGGCTCTCCATATCTGATCGCTCCGGATGCTCGCGGGCCTTTATTCGGGGGGATAGCAGAGGCCTGAAGCTCTTGAATCGAGATCCAGAGGAGTTGGTTCGACGCGTTCCGCGAGGGAGGGGATCCTCGTTGCAGAGTCAGATAGCGGCGGATAGAGCCGAACCTTCCCTCGGGATTCCCACACAGAGTTGCGGACGGATTGGGCTTTTCCGCTGGCAGGATCTTCCGGAGACGTTGAAAGGGTAGCAGACAGAAGGCAGGGGACAGGCGATGTGACTCGCCTGTCCCCTTTGGCCGTCGTCAGGGGATGTCGACGACCACCCGCCCATCGAGATCCACCGGCTATGCTCCGGTGTTCTTCATGGTGAGGCGGGCGCAGCCGACGTTCCCGCCTCCCTGAGGCCCTTTCCGCCAGGCTAAGGCGCTGGAGCAACGTTTCCCGCCTCGATCCACCGCTCGCATGTTTGGTCCGGATTGGAAATCGGCGCAGAACCCGTTATTCATACCGTAACGCGATAATCGGGTCCAGGCGGGCAGCCCTCCAGGCAGGGTAAAGCCCGAAGAAGAGACCAACGGCCGAACTGAGGCCCACCGCCAGCATCACCGCCCCCGGGGTCACCATCGCCCGAAACGTGCCTCCCGCCAGGGCGGAAATCAACTGCGCCACCCCGATCCCCAGCAGGATGCCCAGCGCGCCCCCGGTGAGCGAAAGCAGCACCGTCTCGACCAGAAACTGGAGCATGATATCCCGCCACCGGGCCCCTACCGCTTTGCGCAGGCCGATCTCCCGGGTGCGCTCCCGCACCGAGACCAGGGTGATGTTCATGATCCCGATCCCGCCGACCAGCAGAGAGATGCCGGCGATCGCGGAAAGAAAGGCAGTGAGGATCGCAGTGAGATTGCCGAAGAGGCTCAGGATCTCTTCCTGGGAGACAATGGTGAAATCCTCATCTTCCTGAAAGCGGATCCCATGGCGTTCCCGCAGGATCGTGATCGCCTGCTCTTGGGCGATTCGGATTCGCTCATGGGAGCGGGCGACCAGCACAATGGCGGTGAGGCCTGGCTCCCCCCCACGCCCCCGCACGCTGTAAAGATACTGATGCATGGTGCTGAGAGGGATCAGCACCACCTCGTCCTCGTTCCCGAAGGAGGTCCCACCTTTCCGGCTCAACAGGCCGATCACCCGGAAGGGGACATCCCGGATCCGGATCAGCTCCCCGACCGGGTCCCTTTCCCCGAAAAGGGTCCGAGCGATCTCCGTGCCCAGCAGGGCGACCCGGGCGCGGGTTCGTTCGTCTTCAGGTTCAATGAACCGCCCGCGATCCACCTGCCAGTTCCGGGCGATGCGATACTCGGGGGTCACCCCGCGCACGGTCGCAATGGCACGCTCTTTTTCTGAGGCGACCGGGAAGGTTTGGGCCACCACGGGGGCGACCATGAGGATATCGGGCGCCCGGGCCGGATCCTGCAGGGCCCGGGCATCGCCCAGTGTCAGGGTAGGACGCATCGAACCGGATTGCTGGGCGGCGGCCCGTGTGAACCCGCTCTGAGAGAATCCCCCGGGGAAGACGAACAGGACGTTGGGTCCAATCGCCTGGACCTGGCGCTGGATGTAATCCTGCACCCCTTGGCCCGCCGCCAGCAGGGCGATCACCGCGCCGACCCCGATCAGGATCCCCAGGAGACTGAGGGCCGTGCGAAGTTTGTTAGCCATTAAGCTCTGGATAGCCGTCTGCAAGTTCTCCTGTAGACGGGCCAGCATCCGGAACGACCTCCGCGGATCTCACGGCTCTGCATCATGATGGATGCCCTTCTATTCTACCTTTCTGCCTTTTGTTCCAACCAGGGGTGCCGCCGAAGCGGCTCCTACGAAGGCATTCGAGGTCTCTACGCCGTCATGCCATTCGGGCCCCGCCGATATGTTCGAAGGAAACTCGAGGGCTTTGCAAGAGGTTTCAACGTCTAACAACCTCCATCGAGGGATACAATCGCGCCTGTCGATCGGCTGCATTGACAGCTCTGGAGGATTGTATTATTCTAACATCGCTGAGATCGGCGCGCCCATTGCGCGGAAGGCTTGCACTCCTCACGCATTTGGGGCGGAGCGGCTCAAAAACTGAAGAACCCGCTACGGAACTCCGGCCAAACGAAAGGATTCGATGGGATGGCCCTATGGGGTGGGATTTTGGGACTGGCAGGCCTGATCCTCGCCTATGTAGGCGGGCGGCGAACGCGAACCCCGGAGGCTCGCCTGTGGACGCTGGCCCTAGCGGCGCTGGCCTGGTGGGGAATCAGCGAGAGCCTCATCGTCGCGCCGGTGGATCCGAAGATCCGGCTCCTCGGGGTCCGGGCTCATGTAATAGGGGTGGTGGGGATTGCCCCGTTCTTCCTGCTGGGCGCTATTCAGTATTCCGGCGCGGTCCTGCGCTTCCATCTCCGCTATCGAATTGGGATTTTCATCATCCCCGTCCTGACCATCCTCCTCGCTTTCTCGAACGATCACCATCATCTGATCTGGTCCACGCTGGAGTTACGCCCCGATGGAGTGCTGCAGATCGCTTACGGGCCATGGTTCTGGCTCCATACGTTGTTTGCGATCATGGTCTTTCTGGTCGCTCTGGCGCTCATGTTTCATGTCCTCATCCATGTCTCCCGCGAATCGCTTCCGGTGATCGCGGGATTGTTCCTGGCCACGGCCCTGATCTTTGCTGCTCTCCTCCTGAGCCTCTATGATCCCTCCTATGCGTATCGATCCGCTCCATGGCGAGGGGCAAGCGCCTTGATACTGGGGCTGGCGGCGGTACTGCTGGGCTTGGTATTCCAGACCCTCCCCTCTTTCCACCCGATCCCGATTGCCCGAAGTTTGATCGTGGAGACCATGTCGGAAGGCATGATGGTTCTCGATCTGCAGGGGCGGGTGGTCGATGTCAATCCTCCGATGGCGCGCTGGCTCCACCGAGCTCCCACTGCGCTGGTCAGGGCATCGATGGAAGAGGCGCTGGCTGCGTGGCCGGATCTCCGCGAGGCGCTACGGTTATGGTCGCGGGAGGGACAAGGAGGGATCGGGGAATTCCGCCATCCGGAGGAGGATCGTTGGTTTCTGATCTCCTTCCAGCCAATTCTGCAATTCCAGGAGCGAGCGGGATGGTTGGTGCGGGCCAGCGATATCACAGAATACAAGCGGCAATCCCTTCGGCGCGTCCGACAGCAGGAAGCCCTGATCCGCCTGGCAACCGATCCCCGCGTCCAGGCCGGGGATCTGGAGGAAGCGCTGTCGCGGATCGCCTGGGTGGCGGCGGAAACCCTTCAGGTCAGCCGGGTGAATATCTGGCGCCTGAATGAACGGAGCGGATGGCTCGAATGCCTGGCCCATGTCGAATGGCCGTCCGGTACATTCCACAAGGGGGCGGTCCTGCGGGCTGCGGACTATCCGGCTTACTTCGAGGCGCTGCGGCAGGGCCGGGCGGTGGATGCGACGGACGCGCGTCAGGATCCCCGAACCCGGGAGCTGCGGGAGTCGTATCTGGAGCCCCTGGGGATTTTCTCCATGCTGGACGCGCCGATCCGTCGGGAAGGACAGGTTGTGGGGGTCATCTGCCATGAGCAGGTAGGTGAGATCCGTCACTGGACCCCCGAGGAGATCGCTTTTGCCGCTGAGCTGGCAGACCTGATCGCCTCGGTTTGGACGAACGCCGAGCGTCGGGCGGCTGAGGCGCGGGCCCAGCGGTATGCCGGGCAGCTCCAGCTGCTCCAGCAGCTCACCCAGGAGCTCTTTCAGACGGTTGATCTGGAGCGCTTCTACGATTGGGTTCTCCAGGGGATCTTGGAGATCGTGGGAGCGGATCGCGCGGCCATCCTGCTGCGGGATCGGGATGGGGTGGTCCGGTTCAAGGCATGGCGAAATCTCTCCGAGCCATACCGTCAGGCCGTCGAGGGACACTGGCCCTGGGATCCCTCAAATCCGGATCTGCAGATCCTGTGGATCTCGAATGTCGAGCAAGCGCCGGAACTGGAAGGGGTCCGCGAGGCCGTGCTTCAAGAAGGGATCCACGCCCTGGCCTTCGTCCCGATCCAGAGTAGGGGGCAGGCCCTGGGCAAGCTGATGCTGGCTTATGATCGGTCCTTAGATCCGGATGAGGAAACGTTGCGCCTAACGAAGACCCTGGCGGATGTCGTGGCGGCGGCGCTGCGGCGGCGTTGGGAAGCCTGGATATGGGAGGCCATGGCCGGAGCGTTGCAGGAGATTCTGGCCAGTCCGCCGGAGTTCCAGGCCCGGGTGCAAACCATCCTGCGGGCGGCGCGGCGGCTGCTGCGGGGCGATCGGGCGGGCCTGTGGTTTTATGAGCCGATCCGGAAGCAGGTGGCCTGCGCCGGTGTGGAAGGGCTCTCGGAGGCCTACGTTCGGTGGCTACTGGAAAGCTACCAGCAGGTTCCCGGGGTCCGTGCCATTGAGATCCCCACGGTGATCCACGTATCGGATGTCCTGCGCGATCCCCGCACTGAGGGCGTTCGGGACCGGTTGATTCAGGAGGGGTTCCGCGCCTACGTGGTGTTCCCTCTATGGGCGCCCGTGATGACCTCCGGCCAGTTCCCCTTTCGGGGCGTATTGACCGTCTACTGGGACACTGTGTGGAAGCTGGAGGCGGAGGAATTGCTGGTCGGGCAGGCGTTCGCCAACGCGGCTGCCCAGGCGCTGGCGAACGCCTATCTCTTCGAGGAAACCCAGCGGCGGGCCCGCCATGAGGCCGCCATGAATCAGGTGGTGGTCGCGATCCTCCAGGGGGAGGATCTGGAGGATGTTCTGCGAATCGCTCTAGAACAAGCGCTCACGGGATTCCGGATGGGAATGGTCCACCTGTGGGATGAAAGTCAGAAGGTCCTGCGCCTTCGGGCGGCAATCGGGATCCCCGAGGACGCGCGGGGGCTGCTGGAGGAGTACCACCCGGGAGAGGAAGCAGCCGGCCTGCTGATCGAGCAGCCGGTTGTTTACAGCGATCTCCCCCGTGAAGCGCCGGAGCTCTATCGGCGGATCCCCTTTCTATCCGCACGCGCCTGGGTGAGCGTCCCGCTCCGGGCGGGCTCCCGCTGGATGGGCGTTCTCAGCCTCTGTGATCCGGCGCCTCATCTGTTCACAGAGGATGAGCTGACCCGTATCCGGACGCTGGCCGATCATCTCGCGCTGGCCGTGGAGCGCGCGATGTTGGTGGAGCAAATGGCTGAGCAAATCCGCGAGGTCTCGCTTCTATACGAAGCCAGCGCCAATTTACTGGCCGCCCGTGATGTTGGATCCGTGGTCAAGTTCCTGGGGCGGTTCCTCTCGGAGATCACGGGAGGCATCTACGCGCGCTTTTACTGGTATCGATGGGAAGCGGATACGCTGGAGCTGCTTTCCGAGTATGTCGCCCCGGAAGCCGCTTCCGGGCAGTGGCTCTCCTGGCTTGAGCAGGTCCGCGGTGCTTCTCTCTCCATCCGGAACGCGGTGCTCCGGGAGCGCAAGCCGTATGTTCTGTGGATCCCCAAGTCGGGCCGTTTCGAGGGAACGCCGCTGCCGCCAGGAATCCAGAAGGAGGATGGGCAGGTGCTGGAGCGGCTGGGGGTGCGGCGTCTGATGATTCTGCCGCTGGCTATGGGGGGCCAGGTGCTGGGCCTGGCAGAAGTGTGGGACCCGCGCGGCGATCACGGCTTTTTGTTGAATCAGATCGCCCTGAGCCAGGCCATTGTCAACCATGCGGCTGTGGCGCTGGGGCATATCCGGCTGTTAGAGCTCCTGGAGGAGGAACGTCACCGTCTGCGGACGCTGATCAGCGCCGCGGTGGATGGCATCATCCTGATCGGCACCGATGGTCGGATCATGGAGCTCAATCCAGCCGCTGTGAACCTCCTCGATCTGAAAGAGGAGCCTGGGGCGTGGATCGGCCGGCCGGTCGCTGATGGGATCCGCAATCTGCGAAAGGTCCGGCCGGCGCTGGCCCGCGCGCTGATCCGCCAGCTCAGGAAGGGGCGCCGGGATCCCTCGGGCGCCTGGACAATGGAGCTCGAGACGGAGACGCGGAGCCTGCGCATGCAGATCGTTGGAATCCAGAGCGAGGGCGCGGCGATGGGCTGGCTGGTGATGATCTACGATATGACTCCTGCCCGGACCCTGGAACGGTTGCGGGAGGAGTTGTTCCATATGGTGGTCCACGATCTGCGCAACCCGGCGGCTTCCGTTCAGACGGCGCTGGACTTCTTGCTGAGCGAGGGCCTGGGCGTGCTTTCCCAGGAGCAACGGGAGGTGCTGACCATCGCCCGGGACAACATCGGGCGTATGCTGCGGATGGTCAATACGATCCTGGAGTTGCGTCGCCTGCAATCCGGGGAGGTGGTTCTTCATCGGAGGGCGATCTCCCTCCCGGAGCTGGTGGCCGGCATTCTCCGGGAGCTTTCCCCATTAATTCGCGAAAAATCGCTGAAGGTGCGTGTGGACCTCTCATGGCCCAGCGAGGAGCGGGGAGCAGAGGAGTTGCCCAAGGTATGGGGCGATGAGCTGTTCATCATGCGGATCTTTCAGAATCTGTTGGACAACGCCATCAAGTTCACGCCCTCCGGAGGCGAGATCCAAATTCGAGCGGCTCCGGAGCGGACGGATGGAACGCCGTGGGTGAAAGTGATGGTGGCGGATTCCGGGCCGGGGGTGCCTCCGGAGCTGCAGGAGGCGATCTTCAAGCCCTTTGTCACCGGGATGGCGAAAGGGCGCGGCGTGGGCCTGGGGCTGGCGTTCTGCAAGCTGGCGGTGGAGGCCCATGGCGGCCGCATCTGGGTGGAGGATCGCCCGGGGGGCGGAGCGGTTTTTGTGTTTACGCTGCCCGCGGTATCTGGGGAGGAAGCGCCTGAGGTCCAACCGTCGGAACCATCGCCTCCCTGATGGCTGGGGAGGGCCGGCCCAGCTTCGAAGAATGCTCCCTCCAGAGGCCACCGCTCGCCCGGCAGGTTCCCCTGTTCCTCAATGGATCCCCAAAGGATGCCCCTGCCGTTCCGCCTCATCCGCCACTGGCGCTCCCGCTTCTGCGCGTGTAAAATTTTTCTGGAATTTTCGGAAAATCCGTTCATCACCGGATAGGCAGCGGCAATGCGCGCGCTGACCCGACGTCAACGGGAGTTCCTGGCCGCCTTCCTCCGGTTGTATCGGCGGTGGCGGAAGCCCCTTCATTACGGGGCAGTCGCTCGCGCGTTGCGCATCGGACAGGCCACCGCCTATGAGATGCTGGCGCTGCTCGAGCGCGTCGGCCTGGTGGAACGGCAATATGCCCACCGAGCCGGCCCGGGCCGGCCGCGGGTGATGTTCCGCCCGACCGTTCAAGCCCACCGTGTTCTCAGCGGCCTTTGGGAGGCCCGGATCTGGCGGGCTACGCGGATCCGGTTGTGGGGTGAGCTGCAGGGACTGCAGGCCCGTATGGATCCCGCCACGCTGCTCCAGTGGTTGCTTTCCATTCCGATGGAGGGGCCGGTGTCTGAAGGGATGGCCCGTATGGCCGCCGGGTTGATGCTGGTCTTCCGCCTGCTGCAGCAAGGAAGGCATGAGGGGCGGATTTTCCTTCGGGGCCGGGCACTGGACCTGGGGGCTCTGGCCGGTCTCAGCGCCGCCCTGGTCGCCCTGAGCCGTGCAGAGCCTCATCAGGTCCAGGCGCTGATGGCGCGGATCCGATGGTTCCAGGAACAGTGGGATCGCCTCGATCCCCTCGATCGACGCCGGTTATCCCAGTTCGCGCATCAGATCCTGCGAGAGACAGCGGGAATCGGATGAAGTGTCGGGGTGCACGGCGGTGTGCCTCTATGGGAGGTGGCGCATGATGATCAGTGTGATCATCCCGACCCTGAACGAGGCGGCCTATCTTCCGCATCTGCTGGAAGCGCTGGCGCGCCAGACGCGACAGCCGGACGAAGTGATCGTGGCCGACGCAGGCTCGAGGGATGGGACGCTGGAGATCGCCCGGGCCTGGGGCGCCCGGGTGGTCCTTGGGGGACGGCCGGCGGTCGGCCGGAACGCCGGGGCGCGCGTCGCCCGGGGAACATGGCTGGTGTTTCTGGATGCGGATGTCGTTCCCCGGCCGGATTTCCTGGAGAAGGCCATGCGGGAGATCGAGGCCCGGCGTCTGGACATCGCCACCTGCCTGATGGAGCCCCTGAGTCCCCGGCCGACGGATCGGGTGTTCCATGAAGTGGCCAACGGATACCTCCTGGCGTTACAGTGGATCTCCCCCCGCGCCCCCGGGTTCTGCCTTCTGATCCGCCGGGATCTGCACGAGACCATCGGTGGGTTCGATGAAACGCTGCTCCTGGCGGAAGATCACGATTACGTGCGACGGGCATCCCGTTACGGCCGGTTCGGAGTCCTCACCACAGTTCGGATCCCGGTATCCACCCGGCGGCTGGAGGAGGAGGGTGTCTTCCCCTTGCTGTTGAAATATCTCTGGGCGGAAGCCCAGGTGTGGGCTGGGCGCCCCATCCGATCGCTTCCCTTCGATTACGCGTTCGGGCATCACCGCCCATCCTCGCGTCCAGGTGGAAGGGTAGAAGAAGGGAAGGGGACATGGCTGGCCTGGCCGTCCATCCTCCATCCTCGATCCGTGATGCGAAGGATCGGAAGCCGCTCTGAAGCCCTTCCAGTGCCCTGGAGGTGGAGGCTTCTTTCGGGAAAGCGGCCTCTGTGGGCCTCCCGGCCGAAGGCCACGAGGGACGACCCGAGTCCGCCGCCAGGGGCCGCCCTTCACCCCCATCCTCTGGAAACCGGTAAGAGGGGCTCTCGCTCTAACCTGTAGTCGCCCCGGAAGCGACTCCTACCGATGCGGTCTACATCCTCTGTGCTCTCCAGCTTGGACGCCGCAACCCCTTGACAAAATCAGCCATCCCCGATATCATCGGAAGCAAATTGCAAACGTGTGCAAATCCCTCGATGGGTCGACGCGCTTCCCGGCGGGTTTCGATCAAGGATATCGCTCGAAAGGCCGGCGTCTCCCATTCCACGGTCTCGCGGGCGTTGCGGGGGAGCCCCCTGGTCAATCCGCGCACCGCCGAGCGGATCCGTCGGCTGGCGGCGCGGATGGGCTATGTGCCCAACGCCGCCGCGCGGAGCCTGGTCACCACCCGCACTTCCATCATCGGCCTGGTCATTACCACCCTGGCGGATCCTTTCCTGGCGGAGATCGTCCGCGGGGTAGAGGAGGTGGCCCTGGAGGCGGGCTATCGCCTGTTCCTGGCCACCTCCAATGCGGATCCCGAGCGGGAGATGGCGGCGGTGCGGGCCCTGGCCGAGAGCCGGGTGGAGGGGGTGATCGTGGCTTCCTCCCGAGTGGGAGATCTTTACCTTCCCCACCTGGAGGCCCTGGGCGTTCCCATTGTGCTGATCAACAACCAGCGGGAGGAGCCCTTTATCTATTCAGTGGCCTCGGATAGCCGTCAGGGGGCCGTTGAGGCGGTTTCCTACCTGGTGCGGCTGGGCCACACCCGCATCGCCTACATCGCCGGCCCGCCGACAGCGCGCTCCAATCGGGAGCGTTTGGCCGGCTATCAGGAAGCGATGGCGCAGGCCGGCCTCTCCGTGGATCCCGCCTGGATGGTGGAGGGGAACGGCCGGCCGGAAGGGGGGGAATGGGGGATCCGGCGCCTGCTGGAGGTCCCGCGCCAGCCGACCGCCGTGTTCTGCTACAACGATATGACGGCCATTGGGGCTCTGCGGGCTGCCCGCGCGGCTGGCCTGCGTGTCCCTGAGGATCTTTCTATCATCGGCTTCGATGACATCCTCTTCGCTGCCTACACGGAGCCCCCTTTGACCACTGTTGCTCAGCCCAAGTATGAGATGGGGCGGACTGCTATGAGCGTGTTGTTGCGGTTGCTTCAGGGGGAGCGAACGCCGGCCCATCTGCGGCTGCCCTGCCGCCTTGTGGAGCGCGCCTCCTGCGGCCCGCCCCCGGAAAGCTTCATTTCGGGCGTTCCCTATCTTCTGGCTGAAAGGAGGTTGCCATGATTGAGGTCGTCCGCCGATGGATTCCTCTCTTCCTGACTCTGGGTCTCCTGCTGGGCGCTTGTGCCCCGGCCACACCCGCTGCTACTCCTCCGAAGAAAGAGTTCACGTTCTATATCGTCTCCCACGGCGGCCCCGCGGATCCCTTCTGGGGGGTTGTGATCAAAGGGATGAACGACGCCGCCAAGGTCTACCCGGTGGAGGCCAAATATTTCGGACCGGAGAAGTTCTCCATTCAGGAACTGGTGAACCTCCTCAACAGCGCCATCGCCGCCAAGCCGGACGGACTGGCGGTGACGATCACAGACCCCAAGGCTCTCGATGAGCCGCTGCGCCGGGCAATCCAGCAGGGCATCCCGGTGGTAGCCATCAACGTTGCGGATCCGCGTCCGGAGGGCGAGCGCATCCCCTATTTGTTTTACATCGGCATGGATGAGTATCTAGGGGGGCTCCGGGCGGCCCAGCGGATGCTGACTGTGCGCACACCCAAGCGGGCCGTTTGCGCCATCCATGAGGTTGGCCACGTGGGCCTGGAGGCCCGCTGCCAGGGCTTCCTGGATGGGATGAAAGGGAAGAATGTGCCGGTGGAGAAGCTGGATATCGGCACGGATCCCACCAAGGCGGTGGAGGCCCTGAAGGCTTACTTCACCCGCAACCCGGATACGGATGCCCTCCTCACCCTCGGCCCCCTGGGCACGGACCCGGCGGTGAAGTTCCTGAAGGAAAACAACCTAGTGGGCAAGGTGCTCCACGGAACATTTGATCTGCACCCCGGGACGCTGTCGGCGATCAAGGAGGGGGTGACATTGTTCGCCATCGATCAGCAGCAATACCTGCAGGGCTACATGGCCATCACCTGGCTCTATCTCTACAAGAAATACGGGCTGCGGCCGGCCAACGATGTGCTGACCGGGCCGGGCTTTGTGGATAAGGACAATGTGGGCCTGGTGGAGGCGCTGATCCAGCAGGGCATCCGTTAAACCTCGGTCCTGGGTGTGGGGCGAAGGGCTCGCACCTGTCGGACCTCTCGAAGGGCTTGTTGGGCCGGGCCGGTGTCCGAAGGCGGGCGGCCCGGCCCGCAGAGGAGGAGAGGGTGGGGAGATCGGAGCCTGAGGGCGCAGATCCGGCGGAGGGCTTTCGCAATGGACCTGCAAGCTGTTGAGGCGCGTGGGCAGGCGCGGACCCGTCCGTGGGCGCGAGGGATGGCGCTGGCGGAGCTGCGGCGATACCCGGAGGTGGGGGCGCTAGCCGGTTTCCTCGCGGTCTTTCTCGGCTTTGCCATCGTGGCCCCTCACTTCCTCACCCTGGGCTCCCTGGCCGGGATCATGACCATCGCCGCTGAGCTGGGGCTGGTGGCAGTGGGGGTTACGCTGTTGATGATCGCCGGGGAGTTCGATCTCTCGGTGGGATCCGTGCTGGGGGTCTCGGCAATGGCGTTCGCGTTGATGGCCCGGGCGGGGATCCCGCATCTCCTCGCGTTCCTTGCGGCCCTGGTTCTGGCGGCGGCGATCGGCGCGCTGAACGGCTGGGTGGTGACCCGAGGTCGGCTACCTTCGTTCATCGTCACCCTGGGATCCATGATGTTCTGGCGGGGGGTGCTGCTGGCGGTGACCGGGGGATTCCCCATTGCCTACGAAGAGCAATCCCTGCTTATGTTTGTCCTCTCCGGCCGGCTCCCCGGCGGTTTCCATGCCTCGGCCCTCTGGTTCCTGGGTGTGGCCCTGATCGCCACCCTGGTTCTCACCCGCACGCCCTTCGGCAACGCGCTCTTCGCTTCGGGAGGCAACCCCCAGGCGGCCCGGGCCCTGGGGGTGGAGGTGGCCAGGGTGAAACAGGTCGGGTTCATTCTGACGGCGGTTCTGGCAGGCCTGACGGGCATTATCCAGTTCAGCCGCTTCGGGTCGGTAGATCCTCTGCGGGGGGAAGGAGTGGAGTTGGAAGCCATCGCGGCCACGGTGACCGGCGGGACCCTGCTCACGGGGGGCTATGGCAGTGTGATCGGTACGGTGCTCGGGGCGCTGATCGTAGGGATGGTCCGCAACGGCCTGGTGCTGGCGGGCGCGCCGGCCTACTGGTATCGGGCGTTCATCGGGCTGGTCCTGGTCGGAGCGGTGATCATCAATCTGCGGATCCGGCGATGGGGGTGATGGCGCGGATGAGCGAAGGACGCTGGTTGGTGGAGATGCAAGGGATTGTCAAGCGGTTCGACGGTGTGGAGGCCCTGTCCGGGGTGGATTTCGCGGTGGGCTATCAGGAGGTGGTGGGCCTCCTGGGGGATAACGGGGCCGGGAAATCCACGCTGATCAAGGTCCTCACCGGAGTCTATCCGCCGGATGCCGGCGAGATCTATTTTGAGGGCCGTCCGGTGCGCTTCCGTTCGCCTCGTGAGGCACGGGCGCTGGGCATTGAGACGGTTTACCAGGATCTGGCCCTGGTGGAGATGATGAGCATCGCCCGGAATTTCTTCCTGGGCCGGGAGCCCGTGCAGCGGGTCGGGCCTTTCTCGTTCCTGAATATGCGGGAGATGGAAACAGTCACCCGTCGGGTGCTGGAGGAGATCGGCATCCAGGTCCGTTCGGTGTGGGAGCCCGTCTCCGTGCTATCGGGCGGGGAACGGCAATCGATCGCCATTGGCCGCGCTCTTCACTTCGGCGTGCGCCTGCTGATCCTCGATGAACCTACTTCTGCTCTCTCGATTAAAGAGACCCGTAAGGTGCTGGGATATGTGGAGGAGGTCCGCCGGCGGGGCCTCTCGGTGATCTTCATTACCCATAACATCTATCACGTCTATCCCGTGGCGGATCGCCTGGTCGTCTTAAGCCACGGCCGCAAGATCGGGGATTTCCGCAAAACCGATATCTCGCCGGAGATGGTCGCCGAGCTCATCGCCGGCGGGATCACCCTTCCTGAGGGGGGGAAGCCATGAAAGCAGTGGTGGTGGAGGCCCAGTGGGACCCGCGTCCGGATTATCCGCTCTCGGACTGGGAGCGGGAGACCGGCAAGGCGATCACCGGGGCCAGCGTCTGGCGGCATCCTCGTTTCTCGATCCAGGAGGTTCCGGACCCCACGCCGGGCCCGGAGGAGGTGGTGATCCGGGTGAAGGCCTGCGGGGTGTGCGGGTCGGATCTCCATTTCTATGAGACCGATGCGGAGGGCTATATTCTGTATCCCGGCCTGGTGAAGTTCCCTGTGATCCCGGGCCACGAGTTCTCCGGCGAAGTGGTCGCCGTCGGGAAGGCAGTACGGGATTTGCGGCCGGGAGATATGGTGACTTCCGAAGAGATGTTGTGGTGCGGGATATGCACGCCATGCCGCAGCGGCTTCTTCAACCACTGTACAAATCTGGAGGAGCTCGGCTTCACTGTCCCCGGAGCCATGGCGGAATATGTGGTGGTCCACGCCAAATACTGCTGGAAGATCGACGCCATCGCCGAGCGCTATGGAGATGTCGATAAAGCTTACGAGGCGGGTTCCCTGGTGGAGCCCACCAGTGTGGCCTACAACGGGATCTTCGTCCGCGCGGGCGGGTTCCGCCCTGGAGCCTATGTGGCGGTCTTCGGGGCAGGGCCCATTGGCCTGGCGGCGATTGCCCTCTCCCGGGCGGCGGGCGCTGGGAGGGTGATCGCGTTTGATGTGAGCCCTTCGCGACGGGAGATGGCGCTGCGGATGGGTGCGGATGTGGCCTTTGACCCCCGGGAGGTGGTGCCCAGCCAGGCGATCCGGGAGGTGACCCGCGGGGAAGGAGCGGATGTGCTGGTGGAGGCGGCGGGGGCACCTCTACGGACGTTGCCAGAGATGGAGAAGGCCATGGCCGTCAACGGGCGGATCGTGATCATCGGTCGGGCCGCCGAACGGGTGCCCCTCTATCTGGAAGTTCTGCAGGTGCGACGGGGGCAGATCTTCGGCGCCCAGGGCCATTCGGGCGACGCCATCTTCCCCAGTGTGATCCGGATGATGGCCGCCGGGTTGATCGATATGACTCGCATCATCACCGCCCGCTATCCCCTGGGTCGGGCGGTGGAAGCGGTAGAGCGGCTGAGCCAGCGGATTGACGCGAAGATCACGATCAAGCCGGATATGCGGGCGGTGCCAGAAGCCGAGCCGGCGGCCGCCGCAATCGCCTGATCGGAGGATACCGGCATGGCCGAGCGAATGCCGGCGGTGGTGTTCCTCGGAGAAGGGCGGTGGGCGCTGGAGGAGCGGCCGGTCCCTTCCCTGCGCAACCCGGATGATGTCCTCCTCCAGGTGGAGGCCTGCGGGATCTGCGGCACCGATCTGCACATCCTGGAGGTGCCGCCAGGACATCCGGCCACCCCCGGGGTGATCCTGGGCCACGAGGTGATCGGCCGGGTCGTGGAGGTCGGTCCGGCGGCGACCCATCTGCGGCCGGGGGATCGGGTGGCGGTGGCGCCGAATCTGTATTGCGGGGTCTGCCCTTTCTGCCAGCGAGGGCTCTTCAACCATTGCGAGCGGTTCACCACCTTAGGGATTTTCCTGGATGGCGGCCTAGCCCCTTATGAGGTGGCCCCCGCGCGGGCCCTCTTCCCGATCTCCCCGGAGGTCCCCCTGGAGCGAGCGATCTTTACCGAAGTGCTTTCCACGGTGGTAGGCGGAACCCTTCAGGCCCGTTTGCATCCGGGGGAGCATGCGGTGGTGCTGGGTTGCGGGCCGGTTGGGCTACTGTTCATTCAGATCCTCCGCGCCAGCGGGGCCGCGAGCGTGGTCGCGGCGGACATCGCGCCGTTCCGCCGGGAGTTCGCACGGCGGGCGGGGGCAGATTGGGCGGTGGACCCCCGGGAGCAGGATCTGGAGGGGCTGGTTCGGGAGGTCACCGGGGTTGGGGCGGATGTGGTGGTGGATGCGGTGGGATCGTTGATCGGGACTGCCCTGCGCTTGGCGCGCCCGGGGGGGACAGTGATCCTCTTCGGGATGAACGCCCGGGCTCGGGCGGAGATCGCCCAGTATGAGATCACCCGTCGGGAGATCCGGGTGGTGGGCAGCTATGTCGGCCGCCATACCTTCCCTCTGGCCGTCCAGATGCTGGAGCGCGGGGTGATCCGTCCCGAGGAGCTCGTCACCCATCGCCTGCCGTTGTCCCGGTTCGGGGAGGGGCTGGAGCATTTGCGCCGGGGAGAGGCGGTGAAAGTGATGATGGTGCCCGGGTGAGGGGTGGCCATCCTGCCCTCCTGAATGGAGCGAGCGGCGGATATCCCCACACCAACATGCGGAGGTTCTCGCGATGAGCAAATGGCAGATCCCACCGGAAGGTGGCCATATGGATCGGCCGACGGGAATTTACTTCCAGAACATGACCGGCAAGCAGGTCATGGAACGTCTGAAACAGAACGACCTGATCATCATCCCGGTGGGCGCCACGGAAGCCCATGGCCCTCACGCGCCTTATGGGGAGGACGTCTTTCTGGTCACCCGGATGGCCGAACAGGTGGCCTTGCGGACCGGATGCACGGTCAGCCAGCCGCTGTGGTTTGGCTCCCACCCTTATCACCATATGGGAATGCCGGGGACCATCGTGGTGCCTGAGGATGTGTTCGTCGGGATGCTGACGGCGATCATCGCCGGGTTCTGGAACGCGGGCTTCCGCAAGCAGATCATCCTGAACGGCCACGGACAGGAGTACGTGATCCCCATCGCCATCCACCGTTTCGCTAAGATCTACAAAGTGCCGGCGATCATCGTCAACGTCAACTGGTATCACGCCATCCCCGAGCACTTCAAACTGAAAGCCGAGGGCGGTCCCTATGAGACCCATTTCATTCACGGGGATGAGGTGGAGACCAGTTGGAGCCTGGCCCTGTTCCCCGAGTTCATCCGCATGGAGGATGCGGTGGACACGGAGCCTTACAGCTTCCTGCCCACGGACAGCGAGCACATTGACAAGGCGGGGAACCTGTTGCGCAAGCCCATCGCCTGGTATGCCCAGGTGGGCCTTCGGCCGATCGAGGTCAAGGCCTACCCGCCGGGCGTGGTGGGCAAGGCCACCCTGGCCCGCGCGGAGAAGGCCAAACCTGGGGTGGAACAGCTCCTGGACTACCTGGAGAAACTGGTGCGGGACATCCTGGAGGCGTTCCCACCGGGGAAGCTGCCGCCGCTGGAGGGGGTGACCGAGCGGGAACGGGAGATGCTGGAGCCCTATCTCAAGATGCCCTTCGAGCCTGGCTGGCGGAGCCTGTATGAGCTGCATTATCCGATGTGAAGGCAGCTTGCGCTGAGTGGATCGAAATGGGGAGATGGCTGCCCGACCCAGGTCGTTGTATGGAGGATGGGTGAACCTCAATGCGGAGATGCTCAGCGACGCGCTGCGGGAGCACGGGTTTCAGCTCCTGCCCGGCTCGCTTCGGGAGATCCCCGGACGGGGCTGGGTATTTGCCGCGCGCGGTCCCGGGAGGAGGGTGGTAGGGTGGGCAGGCGAGGCGGGATTTCCGCCCTTGATCGCCCCGCTGCTCCATGAGTCGATCCCCATAGGCCGCTATCGGGTGAATCTCTATCCCTGGATCTGGGACAACTATCTCACGCTTCGGCCTGTGCTGTCGCTGACCCCCCGGCGCTGCGACTGGCCAGCGTCCTTCGGGGCTGGGGATCGCTTGGGGATGGCGAGTGCTGCTCAGATCGCGGCCATGCGACGATACCCGGTCTTTCCCGTGCTGGCCCAGCAGTCGCCCCGGGAGCTGGCCCGCACCGGCCGGGATTTCCAGTCCGTCCTGCTGGATGCCGCATGGGGAGTACTGGAGGCCGGCTACACGGGTCCTTTCGGAGCGGATGCCGATCATCTGCAGGAGGAGGAGCAACTCCGCGCGGCGGCCGCCGCCGGTTACTCCCTTTACACCTTCGACCTCCGCCGGGCTCTGGCTCGAGGTCCCTACCCCTGGGAGGAGCTCCCCGCCCTCGCCCGATCCGTGGTTGCCGAGCTGGCCGGACGCCGGATCGAGACGGCGGGGGGCTCCTGGATCCTCCAGGAATCCGCCCTGCAGGAGGCGGCCTGCCGGTATGCGCCGGCCCTGGAGGACGTGGTTCGCTGGGCTGGGATTCTCCGCGATCAGGGGATCGACGCCGACTTGGAGGTGTCGGTGGACGAGACGGAGGAGGAAACCTCTCCGGAAGCCCATGCCTTCATCGCCGTGTATCTGCAACGGCGAGGAGTCGCTCTCTGGAGCCTGGCCCCCCGGTTCCCGGGGATTTTCGAGAAGGCGGTCGATTATGAGGGAGATGTGACGGGCTTTGCCCGCGCCGTGACCCTGCATGCAGCCGTGGCCCGAGCCTTCGGTGGCCATCGCTTGAGCCTCCACTCCGGAAGCGAGAAGTTCCGCATCCTGTCCATCTTCCGGGAAGCGACCGTTGGATGTTTCCATGTGAAAACCTCGGGGACCACGTGGCTGCAGGCGGTGCGGGTCATCGCCCGTGTGCACCCCGGGCTCTTCGCTGAGCTCTACGCCATCGCCCGCGCGCATCTGGAGGAAAGCCGCCGGGATTACCCCATCGCGTTGCGGCCGGAGGATCTGCCCACCGCGCTTCCCGGCCATCCGGAAGCCGCGCTGGCCGATCGCGCGGTACGACAGCTCTTCCACATCTCTTATGGTGTATTGCTGCGTGAGCGAGGGGCTGCGATCCGCGAGCTCCTGGAGCGCCATGAAAGGGAACACCATGCCGCCGTCTGGGGGAACCTGGAGCGCCATCTGGAAGCCCTGCTGAAATAGCCTGGAGGCAAAGGGAGCGTTTTATCGCCTGCCTTCGCCCGGGTGTGCATCGGCAGAAGACACCAGACCTCCATCCTCTGTGAGGAGAGCGCCCGCGGTGCGACCGCGCATCGCCATTGTGAACTCCAGCAGCTTCGGTCGGCACTTCCCGGAACACCTGGAGCGCCTGGCCGCCCTGGGAGAGGTTCATCGGTTGGACTTCCCCACGCCGATCGACGGCCGGTCCCTGGCGGCGGGGCTCCGCGGCTTCCAGATCCTCATTGTGAGCGTCACCCCACGGTTTGGGCCCGAGTTCTTCGCCCATAAGGATGAGACCTGGCTGATCGCCCGCCACGGCATCGGGGTGGATAACATCCACCTTCCTTCCGCAACCGCCCATGGGGTGCTGGTGACCCGGGTCACCCCCTGGATGGAGCGAGAGGCAGTGGCGGAGATGACGGTCGCCCTGCTGCTGGCCCTCCTCCGTCGGATCCCGGAGGCCGCCGCCGCCGTGCGGGAGGGGCGCTGGGCTGAACGGGCAGCCTTTGTCGGATGGGAGCTTCGGGGCAAGACCGTAGGGCTCATCGGCTTTGGGAACATCGGAAGCCGGGTGGGGGAGATCCTGGCGCGGGGCTTCCGCGCTCGGGTTCTGGCCTTCGATCCCAGCGTGCCCTCCGAAGCGATTCGAGAGGTGGGGGCAGAGCCTGTGGCTCTGGAGAAACTGCTCCAGGAGGCCGACATCATCTCGCTACATGCGGCCCTCACCGAGGAAAACTTCCATATGCTCTCCCACGAGGCCTTCGCAGCAATGAAGCCGGGGGTGATCCTGGTGAATACAGCGCGGGGAGAGCTCATCGATGAGACCGCGCTGATGGCGGCCCTGGAATCCGGGCGTGTGGCCGGGGCCGCCCTGGATGTGGTGGAAGGGGAACCCATCGGCCCGGATCACCCCCTTCTCCGTTTCCCCAATGTGCTGATCGTCCCCCACATCGCCGCCTATACTCACGAGACGCTCCGGCGTATGGGGGAGAAGGTGATCGACGATGTGGAGCGAGTGCTGCGTGGGGAGATCCCGGAAGAAGTGGTGAACCCCGAAGTCCTTCCCCATGCCCGGGCGTTTCAAAAGTAATCCCCCCGGATCATGAGGGGACCGAAGATGGCCCAGATTCTCGCCGTGGATATCGGCACCACCCATCTGAAGGCCGGGCGCTTCGGATGGGATGGACAGCTTTATCAGGTGGTCGTCCGGGAGCTCCCGCTGATCCGGGACGAGACCGGACGGGCAGAGCATGACCCGGAGATCCTATGGGATCAATGGGTGGAGGTCGTGCGGGAGGCTGTTGGAGAGGCCTCGGATGAGATCCGGTGGCTGGTCCTTTCCGGTTATCAGCTCGGCCTGATGCCGGTCGATGCGGCGGGTCGTCCCCTGATGGGGATGATGACCCTCCTGGACACCCGGCCCCAGGAGACGTTCCCGGGGTTGCTGGCCCGTATGGATATCGGAAGGATCTACCAGCGGACCGGGTGCCCCCCTCTCTTTCAATATCCGCTGGCCAAGCTGGAATGGCTTCGGGTTCGCCGGCCGGAGATCTTCCACCAGGCCCGCTGGTTTGTGGGGGCGAAAGATTACATCCTCTTCCATCTTCTAGGAAGGTTCCTGACGGAGCCCTCCCTGGCTACGGCGACGCAGCTGATGAATGTGCACACTCTTCGATGGGATCCGGAGATCCTCTCCCTCGTGGGGCTGACGGAAGATTGCCTGCCAGAGGTGGTCCCTCCGGAAACCCGGATCGGTCCCCTGCGTCCCGAAGCCGCCAGGGCTCTTGGCCTCCGCCCGGACGTGGAGGTGATCGCCGGGGTCTATGATGGAGGGGCGGTGGGCCTGGGACTGGGGGCTGCGGCGTCCGGGGTCGGGGCGATGAACCTGGGGACCACGGCCATGATCCGTCTGGTCGCCGATCGCCCGATCCTGGATCGCTTTCCCCAGATGCGCTTGCAGACGTATTATCTGGCAGGAGGTCGCTGGTTTCCGGGTGGGGCCATTAACAACGCGGGAGGCGTCCTGCGGTGGTTGCGGGAGGCGTTGCTGGGCCTGGAGTATGCGGAGCAAGATGCTCGGGCCGAGGCCGTGGGGAGGCCGACCGAGCTTCTGTTTCTTCCTTTTCTAACCGGCGAACGGTATCCGGGGATCAGCCATCTGGCCTCCGGGGTGATCTTCGGCTTGCGGACCTATCACAGTCAAGGGCATCTGATCCGGGCCGCTATGGAAGGCGTGGCCTTCGCTCTCCGATTGATCCTGGAGGCGCTGCGGGCCAGCGGTTTGCCCCCATTTCGGCTTCGGGCGGGCGGCGGGGGAACCCGCTCGGCCCTCTGGATGCGCATCCTAGCTTCCGTGCTCCAGATTCCTGTGGAAGTCCCTGAGGTTCTGGAGCCGGCTCTGGCAGGAAGCGCTGTCCTGGCCCGGGTCGCCATCGGCGCGGCCCCGGATCTGCTATCCGCGGTCCGGGAGATGCCCGTGCGGATCTACGAACCGGTAGCGGATTGGGTGCCGATATATGAGCGACAGTTCGAGCGCTTTCAGGCTTTGATGGAGGATCTGGAGGCGGCGTTCCGCCGCCATCAGGAGGCCCTGGACCTCCGGTGAGGCCCGGGTTGCCTTCCGCTCGAGCTCCGATGTGTAAGTGGGTGGTATATTTGGCAGCCGGATGGAGCGTCTATAGGTGGGGTTTCCGGTAGTCTTGCTCTATGGGATGAGCATCCAAGATTCGCCCCCCACGGAGCAGGCGATCATGCGGAACAGTGGCGAGATCGGGATCGTCGGCATGGCCGTGATGGGCCAGAACCTGGCCCTGAATTTCGCGCGGCATGGATTCCGGGTGTGTGTCTATAACCGGACCCGGGAGCGGACGGAGGCGTTCCTGCGGGATCGTGTGCGGGATGAGCCGATCGTCCCTGCCTACACCTTGGAGGAATTCGTGCGATGTCTGGAACGTCCCCGACGGATCCTGCTGATGGTCCAGGCGGGGTCGGCGGTGGATCAGATGATCGAGGCGTTGCTTCCTCTCCTGGAGCCGGGGGATCTGGTGATGGATGGCGGCAACTCCCATTACGCGGATACCGAACGTCGCATGCAGGAGCTGGCCGCCCATGGGATCCGGTTCCTGGGGGTGGGGATCAGCGGGGGTGAGAAAGGGGCCTTGCTGGGCCCGTCGATCATGCCGGGTGGATCTCTGGAAGCCTACGCCATGGTCGAGGGGATGCTCATCGATATCGCCGCACAGAGCGAGGAGGGCCCCTGCTGCGCCTATATGGGTCGGGGCGGGGCCGGTCATTACGTGAAGATGGTGCATAACGCCATCGAATACGCTTTCATGCAGGGCATCGCTGAAGTCTACGACTTTATGAAGACGGCCATGGGGATGCCCGTCGAAGCGATCGCAGAAACCTTCGAGCGGTGGAATGAGGGGACGTTGAATGCCTTCCTCACGGAACTGGCTGCCCGCGTCCTGCGCTACCGGGATCCCGAGAGCGGGGATCCGCTGGTGGAGCGGATCATGGATCGCGCGGAGCAGAAAGGGACGGGGCGGTGGGCGGCCCAGAGCGCGCTGGAGCTGGGCGTGCCCGCCCCTACCCTCACCGCGGCGGTGATCGCGCGGACCCTCTCTCATTTCAAGGCGGATCGGGAGCGAATCGGGGCTGGCTTCCCATGGCCGGATCCACGTTGTTCGGAGCCTGATTCAGCAGGCATCCTGGCGGATCTGGAAGCGGCCCTGAATCTGGTGTTGCTGACGGCCTTCTCGCAGGGTCTCTGGCTGCTGAAAGAGGCCTCGCAGGCCTATCACTATGGGACAGATCGAGCGGAGGTCCTGCGGGTCTGGCGGGCCGGCTGCATCATCCGCGCCCGCTGGCTGGGCTTCCTGCGGGAGATCGTGCGGGAGGATCCGGAGGATCCCCATCTTCTGTTCAGCACGCGCTTCCGGGCTGAGCTACAGCAGCGCCTGCCGGCGGCCGGGCGGATCTTGCGTTGGGCTTTCGAAGCGGGGATTCCGATGCCCGCGCTGAGCACGGCTGTGGATTATGTGCTCGCCATGCGCCGCTCTCGGTTGCCGGCCAACCTCATCCAGGCCCAGCGGGATGCCTTCGGGGCCCATACTTATGAGCGGGTCGATCGGCCCGGCGTTTTCCATACAGAGTGGCTGGATTGAGAAGGTGTCTCAGGGGATGGGAAGGGAAAGAGCCCCTCTTCCAAAGGCGAGGCGTTCAGGAGGCATCCGATGAGCTATCTGGAAGCTTTGTTTTCCCTGAAGGGGAAAGTCGCCTTGCTGACGGGGGGCGCCGGCGTTTTGGCCGGCGCGATCGCTCGTGGCCTGGGCCGAGCGGGAGCCCGTCTGGTGCTCACCGATATCCATCCCCTGGAGGGCCGCTTGGCCGAGTTGCAGGCGGAGGGCCTGGAGGCTTACGGCTACCGGATGGATGTGCTCAACCGGGCGGAGATCGAAGCGGTCGCGGAACGGGTCCGGCAGGAGGCGGGTCCGGTGAGCATCCTGATTAACCTGGCCGGGGGAAATATGCCGGAGGCCACTGTCGGGCCGGAACGATCGTTCTTCGATCTGCCCCTGGAGGCCCTGGAGAAAGTGGTGGCCCTCAACCTCTTCGGTGGGGCGATCCTCCCCAGCCAGGTCTTCGCCCGACAGATGGTCGAGGCGGGCGAGGGGGTCATCATCAACATCTCCTCCATGGCGGCCTTCCGCCCCTTAACCCGCGTGGTGGGATATGCCGCGGCCAAGGCGGCGGTGAGCAATTTCACCCAGTGGCTGGCGGTGCATCTGGCCCAGGAATACTCCCCGAAGATCCGGGTGAACGCCATCGCCCCGGGGTTCTTCCTCACCCGGCAGAATCGATATCTGCTCCTGGATGAGCATGGAAACCTGACCCCTCGAGGCCGGGCGATCCTGGACCATACGCCCATGGGCCGGTTCGGGGATCCAGAGGATCTGATCGGCACGGTGATCTGGCTGGCTTCTCCGGCCAGCGCCTTTGTGACCGGGGTGGTGGTGCCGATCGACGGGGGATTCAATGCGTACGCAGGGGTTTGAAGGGATGGGATGGCCGCTGGCGTTTGTGCTTTCCTGGCAACCTACTCGCTTCGAAGCCGCTGCCGCCATCGAGGACCTGGAGCCCACCCTGGCGCAGCTGCGAGCGCTGGGATACGCCGGTGTGGAACTGGCCATCCGGGATCCGGCGACCGTCCCGGCTTCAAAGTTACGGGCCCTCCTGGAACGCTATGGACTGCGGGTCCCGGCCATTGGCACCGGTCAGGCGTGGGTCGAGGAAGGGTTATCCCTCACCCATTCGGATGCCGTTGTGCGCCGGGCCGCCCTCGCCCGGCTGGAAGCCCACCTGGAGCTGGCGGCGGAATGGGGAAGCCTGGTGATCATCGGATTGATCCGCGGGCGCCTGATGGCGGGTGTCGATCGAGCCCAGGCGCTCGAATGGCTGAGCGAAGCCATCGCCCGCCTGGCGGACCGGGCCGCCGCCTACTCCGTTCGACTGGCGCTGGAGCCTTTAAACCGCTACGAAACGGACCTATTGAACACGGTGGAGGAGGCGCTGGCTATGATCGAGCGGGTGGGGCGATCCCAGGTGGGAGTGCTGCTGGACACGTTCCACGCCAACATAGAGGAGGCTTCCCTGGAGAGGGCCATCGCGCGCGCGGGGGAGCGACTGCTCCATGTGCATATCGCGGACTCCAACCGGTGGGCGCCCGGGTGGGGGCATCTGGATTTTGAGTCTGTCCTGAAGGCGCTTCGAGAGGTGGGCTACCGGGGGTGGCTCTCCGCCGAGGTGCTGCCTCGGCCTTCGCTGGAGGAGGCGATGGCGCAGGTCGCCCGATGGGCGGCGTATCGCGCCGAACCGGGCCCTCCGTCGCGCTGTCGTCTCACGCTCCCTCCCACGGCCGGCGGATTTGCATCGGGATCCTCCGACACCCTTGGAGCCTGAAGCAGCCTTCGGCGCGGATCTGTGCTCGGGCAAGCACGGCCTTCAACGCAGTTCAAAGAGCCCAGGGCGGATCCGAGGCCTGCTGGATCTCTCCGCATGGGAGGCTGGCATGGAACGCATCGGTTTCATCGGCCTGGGTGTGATGGGCAAGCCCATGGCCCGCAATCTCATGAAGGCCGGATACCCGCTGGTGGTTTACAACCGCAGCCGCGCACCGGTGGAAGAGCTGGCCGCGGAAGGGGCAGAGGCGGCGGGCTCCCCGAAAGAGGTCGCGCAATGCAGCGATGTGGTGATCACGATGCTTCCCGATACCCCAGATGTGGAGCAGGTGCTGGCCGGGCCCAACGGGGTCTTCGAGGGCGGACGACCCGGGCTGATCGTGATCGACATGAGCACCATCGACCCGATCGCCGCGCGGCGCCTCGCCGCCCAGGCGGCGGAGCGGGGAATCGCCATGCTGGACGCTCCGGTCTCGGGAGGGGAAATCGGGGCGATCCAGGGGACGCTTTCCATCATGGTCGGGGGGGACGTATCGGTCTTCGAGCGTTGTCTTCCGATCCTCCAGGCGATGGGCCGGAATATCATCCATATGGGCGGCCCGGGCGCGGGCCAAGTCGCCAAGGCGGCCAATCAGATTGTGGTAGCGCTCACCATCGCTGCCGTCAGCGAGGCGCTGGCCCTGGCGGCCAAAGCGGGTGTGGATCCGGCAAGGGTGCGCCAGGCGCTTCTTGGAGGCTTCGCCAGCAGCCGCGTCCTGGAAGTTCACGGCCAGCGGATCCTGGAGCGAAACTTTCGACCGGGGTTCCGGATCCGCCTGCACCATAAGGATCTTCGGATCGCCCTGGGGCTGGGCCGCGCGGTCGGGGCCAGCCTTCCCCTCACGGCCCTGATCCACGAATGGTTAGGGGCCCTGGTCACGCGGGGGCAGGGGGAGCTGGATCACTCCGCCCTGGTGACGCTGTTTGAGGAGTGGGCTCAAACAGAAGTGCGCCCGATATAAAAAGGTCAGGGCCGGGGCGGACACCCCGGCCCTGAAAGCCCTCCGAAAGAGGGCCCCTGCCGGTCTCTCGGCTCAACGCCCGCCGGATATCCGCTTCACGATTTTCACTCGGCCGGCCAGGGGGCGTTCCTCACCTGGCTTGCCTTTGCCTTTGGGCGCCGCCTTGCTGGAAAGCAGGCGGTCTCGCTGTTGTGCCTCTTCCACTGAGAGCCCCTCCAAGACCGCCTGGCGGGAGAGGCGGATTTTGCCGTCCTCATCGATGTGGGTGACCATCACCAGGATCTGGTCTCCCACCCGCACCACGTCCTCGATGCGGTTCACCTTCTGATCGGCGATCTGAGAGATGTGAACCATTCCCACTTCGCCGGGCAGGATCTCCACAAAGGCCCCGAAGTCGGTGATCCGGATAACTTTCCCCAGGTAGATCTTGCCCACCTGAGGCTCCTCGGCGTAGGCTTCGATCTTCAGACGGGCGCTTTCGGCGTCTGCCAGGCTGGTGGCAGCGATATGAACGGTCCCATCCTCCTCGATATCGATCTGAGTGTTCGTCTCCTCCTGGATCTTGCGGATGGTCTTGCCACCCGGGCCGATCAAGGCGCCGATTTTCTCCACCGGGATGTGGACAGTGAAGATCCGCGGGGCGTGCGGCTTGAGCTCAGGTCGAGGCGCGGGCAGGACCTCCAGCATCTTCTCCAAGATATAGAGGCGAGCCTCGCGGGCCTGGTGCAGCGCCTCGGCCAGCACGTGATAAGGCAGCCCCCGGATCTTCACATCCATTTGCAGGGCGGTGATCCCATCCGCCGTGCCGGCCACTTTGAAGTCCATATCGCCCAGGTGGTCTTCCATTCCCTGGATGTCGGTGAGGATCACGTATTTCTGCCAGGTCTCATCGGCTGTTACCAAGCCCATGGCCACACCGGATACCGGCTTGCGGATCGGCACGCCGGCGTCCATCAGGGCCAGGGTGGAGCCGCACACGCTGGCCATGGAGGTGGATCCGTTAGAGGAGAGAACCTCGCTCACCACCCGGATAGTGTAGGGGAATTCCTCTTCTGGCGGGATCACTGGGAGCAGCGCCCGTTCGGCCAGGGCCCCGTGGCCGATCTCCCGCCGTGAGGCGCCGCGGAGCACTCGAACCTCGCCAGTGGAGAACGGCGGGAAGTTGTAGTGATGGATATAGCGCTTGGTCTCCTCCGGGGCGAGGGTGTCCAGCTCCTGTTGCTCCGCCAGCGTGGCCAGGGTGGCCACAGAGAGGACCTGGGTATCGCCACGGGTGAAGATAGCAGAGCCATGGGCGCGGGGCGCCACATCGACCTCGCACCAGATCGGCCGGATGTCCTTCGGCCCTCGTCCGTCCGGCCGGCGTCCCTCCTCCAGGATTCGGCGGCGAACCTCCTCCCGCAGCGCCTCGTGGAAGCTTTCCTTTACCTGGGCCTGCTCATACTCCGAGAGCGCATGTAAGATTTCCTCCTCCAGCTCGTCCAGCGCCTCATTCCTCCGGTCTTTATCAAAGTAGGTGTCCAGGATCTCGACGATCTGATGATCGAGACGGGCACGGACCGCCTGGCGGACCTCTTCCGAGATGGCGAAGGAGCGGTAGGGAGCCTTGGGCTTGCCGATCGCCGCCCGCATCTCCTCCTGGAGAGCGATCAGCGGCTGCATGGCCTCATGGCCCAACCGGATCGCCTCCACCATCAGGTCCTCCGGGATCTCATTCGCTCCTGCCTCCACCATGATCACCGCATCCGCTGTCCCCGCGAGGCGCAGGTCCAGCCGGCTGTGTTCCATCTGGCTGACCGTCGGGTTGATCACCAATTGCCCATCGATGTATCCCACTCGGACGGCGCCGATGGGCCCGGACCAGGGGATATCTGAGATGGTCAGGGCCGCGGAGGCAGCGATAATGGAAGGGATATCCAGGTGATATTCGGGATCGGCGGAGAGGCTGGTCAGGATGATCTGGACGTCGTTGCGGAGATCTTTCGGGAACAGCGGGCGGAGGGGTCGATCCACCAAGCGGGCGGTGAGGATGGCGTTCTCGGAGGGCTTGCCTTCTCGGCGCTGGAAACTGCCGGGGATCCGGCCGGCGGCGTAGAGCCGTTCCTCGAAATCCACGCTTAGGGGGAAGAAATCGATGCCCTCTCGCGGCTCCTTCGCCATCGTGGCCGTGGCCAGGATCATCGTGTCTCCGATCCGGACGATCACGGCCCCGTTGGCCTGCCAGGCGAAGTAGCCCGTTTCAATTGTAATCTCTTTATCGCCTACAACTGTTTTGAAAACATGCTTTTCTCGCCTCACGTTTCGTCTCACTCCCTCGGACAAAGGATTAGGACTTGCGCTGTTTGGCTTCCATTCAGAAGGCAATAAGGCCTTTTCTCCAATTGGGAAGCTGCGCAGGGCGCTAAAGATGCCCTGCGCGGCGCTCTACACCCTCCCATCAGGAAGCCAATCCTGGGATCGCTGGCTGAATCATGGCGGAGAATCCAACAGGCTGCCTCCCTCCTTTGAGGGCCTATGAGGGAAGGATCTTTTTTTCCCCTAAGGCCCAGAGGGCTGCTTTACTTCCGCAGGCCCAGCCGTTCCAGCACCATGCGATAGCGTTGAGGATCCACCCGGGCGAGATATTCCAGCTGTCGTCGGCGTTTACCGACCAGCTTGAGCAGTCCCACCCGGGAGTGCTCATCATGCTTATGCTGCTTCAGATGTTCAGTCAGACGATGGATCCGCTCAGTTAAAATCGCGATCTGCACTTCCGGAGAGCCCGTATCGGCCTCGTGGCGTCGGAACATCTCGATCAGCTGCTGTTTCTCTTCCTTCGAAAGGCTCACTGCGCCTTCCTCCTTGCCAGGATCATGGGATTTGGGAAGCTGACTTCCAAGTTTTGTATTGTAACAAATCTGGGTGGGTTCCGCAAACCATCTGAGAAAGATGGGCATGCCGATCTACTGCCGGTGCTGGCATCCCGGGATCTGTTCCGGTAGAATTTTGTCGGAGAGATCCGGTGGGCCTTTTTCCGAGGTAGTGAGGTGAGCCGCTCCGCCGATCACGCCGCCGCTGAGGTTTTGCAAAGCGATCGAGCGCGGGATCTCCTCGTCACCTAGGGGAGCGAAGCGGATGACCCGCACTGGTTTTGCAGATCTGCCTCTGCATACCGGACGGGCCCCGCGCTGGTTGTTCGTGCGGATGACCGCCCTGGCCCGTGAGATCGTAACCGTCCTGGTGGATGAATTCGGGACAGCGGAGGTGCTCCGTCGCCTGAGCGATCCCTACTGGTTCCAGGCCTTCGGATGCCTCCTGGGCTATGACTGGCACTCCAGTGGGGTGACCACCGTGGTCTGCGGGGCCCTCAAGGAAGCCCTGAAAGACGTAGGGCGGGATCTGGGCCTCTTCGTAGCCGGGGGGAAAGGGAAAGCCTCCCGTCGAACCCCGGAGGAGATCGAGGCCGCCTCCCGATATCTCCATGCCGATCCGGCGGCTTTGATCTATGCCAGCCGCATGGCGGCGAAGGTGGATAATCATGCGCTCCAGGACGGTTATACGATTTATCATCACGTGATGGTTTTCGATCGGGAGGGGCGATGGGCGGTCATCCAACAGGGGATGAATCTGAACAACCGCTACGCGCGCCGCTATCACTGGCTGAGCGAGGTGATAACGGATTTTGTCCATGAGCCCCACGCCGCTGTTTGCTGTGACGAACAGACGCGCCCCCTCAATATGGTAGCCGCGGAAGCGGAGGCCGTCCGCCATGCGGTAGCGGAACTCTCCCGCGAGAAGCCGTGGCGTTTGCTCCATGAGCTGAAGCGTCTCCGGCGATTGCGCCTTCCGCCCCACCATGAGATCCTGATTCAAGACATTCACCCAGACCATCTGGCCTCGATCTTCGTCAAAACCTATGAGGCTCAGCCTTCCTCCTTCTCGGAGCTTCTGGGACTCCCCCAGGTTGGCGCCAAAACCATCCGCGCGCTGGCTCTTCTGGCGGAATTGCTCTACGGGACACCCCTATCCTTCCGGGATCCAGCGCGTTTCGCCTTCGCCCATGGTGGAAAGGACCACCATCCCTTCCCGGTGGATCGCACGTTGTATGATCGTTCCATCCACATCCTCCGCGAGGCGGTGGAGCAGGCTCGTTTGGGGGATCGGGAGCGGCTGGAAGCCCTGCGGCGCCTCGCCGAATGGCAGCGACGGCTATTGAACCTTCCCGAAGATCTACCGGCAGCCCATTGACGGTTGGCTCTCCGACTCGCTCTGCCTTGAGGTGGCCCATGTCTCGCCTTCTTCATCCGATCGGGATTCCCCTTCTGGTGCTGTTCTATCAGGGCCTGGTGGTGTTCGCGAACTTCGGATTCAAGCGGTCCGCGGAGAGCACAACTGCTCTGGCCTTTCTGGCATGGCAGATCCTGGGCAATCTCTCCGGGTTCCTCAGCGTGCTGACCTATACCGCTCTGCTCCGCTGGCTGCCTGTTCATATCGCAGTGAGCCTCACGATGGGATTGGGGTTTGTCAGCGTTCAGGTCTTCACGGCATGGCTGATTTTCCGGGAGCCGATCGGGATCTGGAAATGGATCGGGGCCGGGCTGGTGGTGCTGGGCGTCGCCCTGATCGTGAGGGGGCGCTGAGCGATGCAGCTCATCATCGAAGCATTTGTCCATCAGCTGGACCCTATCCTTCGGAGGGCTCATCGGGTTCGGGAGTTCACGGAGGACCCACAATGCTTGCTTCGGGTGGCGCTGGGCTTCTCCGATCGGGATCTCCAGCTGTCCGATGGAACATGGATCCGACGGAGGGATCCGATCGTGGAATTGCATCTGTGGAACGAACGGATCCCGCGGATGCCTCCAGAGGGGCCGGATCTGGCCTGGAGCCTTCGGTTTTATCGACGTCTGGTGGCCTCGCTCCGGCTGGTCGCCCGGTGGATGGCGCAACATCCCGAAGCTCGACAAGCCCAAGCGCTGCGGGGAGAAACCTCGATGGTGGATCCTGCCCGAAGGCTGATCCAGGCGCTCGGGTTTGATCTCATCCGGCTGGAGCAGGAAGCCCGGGGATGGCGGCGGCTGCGTTATCGAATGGATGACTTCTATGTGTGGCTATTGATTCGCGCATATAACCCCGTTAGCTTGCGGAATCGACATCTCCATCAGCTAGAGCGTGTTCAATTCTGGATCTCGCGGGAGGCTTTCCTCAGACGCTACAGCGACTTTTCATTCATAGCGTAACGCAACAATGGGATCCAATCGGGCGGCGCGCCAGGCCGGGTAGAGGCCAAAGAAGATCCCCACGGCTGTGCTCACCCCAACCGCCAGGAGCACCGTGTCCACCCCGATGACGGCCTGAACTTCCCCACGGCTGAGGATGCCGATCAGGGAAGCGAGGGCCACCCCTACAGCGGTGCCCATCCCGCCTCCCAGCAGGGTGATCAGCGTGGCTTCGGCGAGGAACTGAATCATGATGTCCCGACGCCGGGCGCCCACGGCTTTTCGCAGACCGATCTCCCGCGTCCGCTCCGTGACGGAAACCAGCATGATGTTCATAATTCCGATGCCGCCTACCAGCAGCGAAATGGCCCCTAACGCCCCCAGGAAAACGGTCAGCACGCTGGAGATCTGCCCAAAGGTCGAGACCAGCTCGAACTGGGTCAGGACGGAGAAATCATCCTCGTCCTGGAAGCGGATCCGATGCTGTTCTCGCAGGGTTTCCGTGATCGCTCGAACCACCCCGTCGGTGTATTCCGCCCGCGCTACCTGGAGCATGATGCCGGTCACCAGCGGCTCGCCGGTGCGTGGATCCCGGGCATCATAAAGCATTTCCTGGGCCACGGTGAGCGGGATGAAGGCCAGATCGTTGTAATCGCCGAAGGCACTGCCCCCTTTATCCGACATCACCCCGATCACCCGGAAGGGGATGCCGTTGATGCGGACGGTCCGCCCGATCGGGTTTGGCACATCGGGGAACAGACGACGGGCCGGGGTCAGGCCCAGCACGATCACTCGGGATCGGTTCAGAATATGGCTTTCCTCCAGGAAGCTCCCATAAAGGGGGCGCCAGTTGCGGGCCGGGGCATAGCCAGGGGTGGTGCCTAGAATGACGGTCACCGCCTCACGGCCTTCGCTTTCCACCGGACCGAAGCGCTGGATGATCGGAACCACCGCGACGGCTCGTCCTCGCACCGCCTGTTCGATGGCCCGGACGTCCCGCATGGTCAGCGATGAGACGTCCTGAAGGGCGGCTCCGGCGGAATTCCTCTCCACAGCTGCTCGGGGGATCACGAAAACGAGATTGGTGCCGATGGCTGCGAACTGGGCGTTGATGTAATGCTGCACGCCCCGGCCGATGGCCACCATGGCGATGACTGCGGCGACGCCGATCAGGATGCCCAGCAACGTTAGGGCGGCCCGCAGCCGGTTCGAGGCTAAGGTATCCAGGGCCTGGCGGATGTTCTCCATCCAGAAATCGGCTCGCATGTAACTCTCCATACTTCCTGAGGTTGAGTTCGAATCGGGAAGACCGGGCGGCTCCCTTCCCCTTTTCTATGAGGGCTCGGTAGGTGACCTTCGCCGACCTACTGAGGGCAGAAGCTGCCGGTAGGAGCCGCTTCAGCTGTCTATTCTACGGACCCAGGGTTCCTTTCGTGGAGGGAACATCGTGTCGGCGGGGATCCAGGCGCACCGCCATATCCAGGGCCCGACCCATGGCTTTGAAAAGCGCCTCCGCCCGATGGTGATCGTCCCGTCCATAGAGCAATCGGGCATGCAGGTTCATCCGGGCGTGGACCGCCAGAGTTTCGAGAAAGTGGGGGATCAGGGAGGTGGGCATGGCGCCAATGGAGGGGCCGCTGAAGGCCAGGTCCAGCACGGCATAGGGCCGTCCAGAGAGATCCACGGCCACGAAGGCCAGGGCCTCATCCATAGGCACCCAAGCATGTCCCATCCGCGTGATCCCCCGTCGATCCCCCAGCGCCTCATCCAGAGCTTGCCCCAGCACAATGGCGACATCTTCCACAGTATGATGGGGATCGATATGCAGGTCCCCTCGGGCCTGGACCTCCAGATCGAACAACCCGTGGACAGCCAGATGGTGGAGCAGGTGGTCCAGGAAGCCAATGCCGGTTGCTACCCGGGCCTCCCCATGTCCGTCCAGTCGCAGGAAAATTGCGACCTCGGTTTCCGCGGTGCGTCGCTGACGGCGAGCTTCACGAGGGGCCATGAGGAACCTCCCCGGCGATCTCGGTTAGGGCCTGAAGCAGCGCCTCAGTGTGCTCTGGACGCCCGACGGAGATGCGGAGGTAATTCCGCAGCTCCGGTGATGTATAACGGCGAACCAGGATCCCGCGGCGCAGGAGCTCTTCCCAGAGGCGATGGGCGTCTGGATTCACCACCTGGCACAGGATGAAGTTGGTCCGGCTGGGGAACGGCCGAAGGAAAGGGAACTCCTGCAGCGCCTGATAAAGCCGCTCCCGTTCCGCCACCAGCCGCGCCACGTTCGCCAGGAGATACGCTCGATCCTCCAGCGACACCAGGGCGGCTTGCTGGGCGGCCAGATTCACATTGAACGGCGGCCGAACCTCATCATACGCTCGGACCAGCTCCGGGTGCATCAGCGCGTAGCCCAGGCGGAGGGCGGCCAGCCCTGCCCACTTGCTGAAGGTTCGCACAATGACCAAATTGGAGTGTTTCGGAAGCCAGCTTGCAAAAGTGTGACCCGAAAACTCGAAGTAGGCTTCGTCCACGATGACCATCACATCCTCTGCGAGCAGGGCGTGGAGGATCTCTTCAGAGAGTAGGGTGCCATCCGGGTTGTTGGGGGAAGCGAGAAAGATCGCGGCGGGGCGATGGCGATGAACGGCTTCGAGAAGTTCCGCGAGTGGGATGTGGAAGGCCTCATCCCGCTGGAGTGTGAGAACCTTTCCGCCGTGCCAGCGGACGGAGAGGGCATACATTTCGAACGTGGGCTCCACGATCAGGGCGGTGCGCCCGGGCCCGATCAGGAGGCGAGCCAGGAGGTCGATGACGTCATCGGCGCCGTTGCCCAGGGCGATCCACTCCGGGCCGAGCCCGGTGTATTCCGCCAGCGCCCGCCGCAGGGCCCTCCCCTGTGGGTCCGGATACTGGTGCCAAGCGCCTTGAGCCAGGGCGGCATATACCCGCGGGGAGGGACCGTAGACGTTCTCATTGGCATGGAGCCGGATCAATCGATCCGGTGATATCCCATAGGCGGCGGCCACATCCTCCGGCGATGCCAACATGCTGTAGCCGAACAGGTCCCGAAGGTCAGGGCGCAGCCAGCGTTCGATCACGGAAGTGCCTCCTAAGACGAATTCCCCGAGGAGAAGCGGCCCGATATCCGTTCACACAGCCCAAGCCCCCTATGATAGCTGCTCCAGCACCCGTTGCCAGCGGAGAGGCTCTTCCTCAAAAATATAGGTCACCGGGGCGACCACCACCCCGCTGCCTCCGATGGTCCGCAATTGCTGGATGGCCTCGTTCAGACGATCCTTGCGCACGATGATATGGATAGCGAACCAGCCGGGGTCCGCCTCACGAACATAGACGCGGGAGATGGTAGGCCCCTGGAGGCCGCCCAGATCGGTCTGGGTGAAGAGGCGACGGGCGATCGCCTCTGCGGATTCCCCCCGCATATTGGCAAAGAGCATGTAGTGACCTTCTGCCCGCAGGTGGGCTTCGAAGAACTCCACCAGCTGGCGGGCCACCGCCAGGACCTCCGGTCGGGCCTTCAGGGCCTCGCGGTTGGCGATCAGGCAGGCCTGAGCGTGGAGGATCACTCCATCGCGCAGCGGCTTCAGCCGGTTGTCGTGCAGCGTCGTCCCCGTCGTGGTCAGATCGGCGATGAGGTCTGCATATCCAATGCTCGGAGCCACCTCCAGGGTTCCCTCTGAGACCACCAGATGGAATTCGGCGATCCCCCGTTCCTTCAGGAAGCGACTCACCAGATGGGTGAAGCGGGTGGCGATCCGGAGGGGATGTCCTTCCCGAGCGCGGGATTGGGCCAGAGCGGCCAGCTCCTCGACCGTCTCAATCGGCCAGGCTTCCGGGACTGCTAGGACGAGATCGCAATGGCCGTAATTGAGCGCCTCGTGCAAGATCAGCACCTGCGGGTCATGATCCAGCCGTTCCATCACCACGTCGTAGCCGGTGATGCCGAAATCCACCCCGCCGTCCCGCACGCTCAGCGGGATATCCCCTGCTCGCTGGAAGAGAACCGTGACCCCGGGCAACGCCGGGATGCGGGCCACATACTGCCGTGGATTGGCCTTCTCCACCGCGAGGCCGCAGGCGGCCAGGAAGGCCAGGGTGGGCTCCTCCAGGCGCCCTTTGCTGGGGAGCGCCAGCCGGATCTCTTCCGGGCTCCTTCCGGTGGGTCGCAAGGGATTCGAAGCGGACAATCCTTACCTCCTCGTTTCCGAGATTTGGGCGATGGCCGAAGTCCAGCGAAAATCGAAACCAGAGCATGGTCGTTTTAATTTTACCTGACCGACGGTATAACCCCTGAGGGAGATCCCGTAAGAGACCGGGTGATGCGCACGTTGCTGGAGACGATCCGATCGGTTCCTCTGTTCAGCGGTCTGGATGAGGAGACCTATCGTGAGATCGGCCGCGGGATGGAGCTTCTTTCCTTCCCGGCGGAGCATTACATTTTCCATCAGGGCGATGAGGCGGATGCCGTCTGGATCGTGGCGGAGGGACGGGTGCGCATGCTCCGGCATGCATCCCCGGGGAAGGAGGTGATCCTGGAGCTCCTGGGGCCAGGCGAGGTGTTTGGGGGAGCGGCGCTCTTGCTGAGCCGTAATCCGGCTACTGCTCAGGCTGCCACCCCGGTTACTCTCCTGCGCATCCCCCGGGCTGCCTATCTGGAGCTCCTCGAGCGGTATCCGCGGGTCGCCGTTCGCCTGCTGCAGATGCTCGGCCGACGTCTGGAGCACGCGATGTCGATCCGGGCCCTGATCCTGGAGAAAGTGGAGAACCGCATCGCCTACGTGCTGCTGACCCTGGCCGAGCGGGCCGGGCGCTCGGATCCCCAGGGCGTCTGGATCACCATCCCCCTCTCCCGGGAGGATATCGCCCGGATGGCCGGCACCACCCTGGAGACGGCCATCCGGATCCTGAGCCGGTGGACCCGGATGGGATGGATCCGCACGGAGCGGGGCGGTTACATCCTGATTCGGGAGCGGAAGGCCTTGCAGGATCTCGCCTGTTCGGAGGGGAGGGAGGGATGGGAGTGAGATCTCTGGTGATCCCATATAGGAGGTTTTCATGCGAGAGCGGGCATATTGCCGGAAGACCCTTGTAGGCGGGGTCTTGCTGGTGTGGCTGGCGGCTTGTGGCTCGAGCATCCTTCGAGGCCCAGCGCCGGGTGTGAGCCCTGCGCCTTCCGCTCCAGTGCCCTCTCCCACGAAGCCTGTGTCTTCAGCGATGGAGCCCTCAGAGACCCCCACGCCATCCGGGACGGCCGTGCCTCTGGCTTCCCCGCCATCCGGCGCTTCGCCGGGGGCTTCGGATCTGGCCATCCGGTTCTTTCGTGCGGATCGGGAAGCCATCATGCCGGGAGAGACGTTTACGCTCACCTGGGAATCGGCAGGGGCCGTTCAGGCCTGGCTGTATCCGGTTGTGGATGGACGGTCGACCCAGGGGATGCCGGTCTCTCCCACTGGATCCTGGATCCTGACGGCCCCTGTGGATCTGCGCCAGCCGCTGGAATATATGCTGCTTGTGTTCGATTCATCGGGCGCGCGGATCTCCCGACGCCTTCGTTTACCCCTTCGACAATGCCCGGCGGGATGGTTCTTCGCGAACCCTCCGGCGGAATGTCCATCGGGCCCCCCCGTGGTCTCCTTCGCCGCTTATCAACCTTTCGAGCGCGGGCATATGATCTGGATTCTAGCCCGCGATGAGGTCTTCGTTCTCTTTGAAGACGAGCCGGTCCATCGGTGGCGCGTGTTTGTGGACCTGTTTGAGGAGGGGATGCCGGAATCCGATCCCGCTCTAACGCCACCTCCCGGGCGTTTTCAGCCGGTTCGGGGATTTGGGCTTGTCTGGCGGAGCGACCCCGAGGTCCAGTCTCATCTGGGATGGGCACTCCGGCCGGAACAGGGGTTCACCACGCGGATTCAGGCCACGGCGCGGATACGTTACAATGTTTTGTTCATTGAGGCGCCGGATGGCGGGATCTGGCAGCTGGAGTCAGAGGGCTCAAGGTGGCTGTATCGCCCTCCAGAATCCAGGTAGGACGTTCTCCCGTTATCTGCTCTTGGGGAGTATCCAAAGATGGCGAGCTCTGAAGACCGGGCGCATCCTGGCTCCGCGCTGGAGGTGTTGAAATTTTTCCTGGGGCTGGGCTTCACCGCCTTCGGCGGGCCGGCGGCGCATATCGCTCTGATGCACCGCGAGCTGGTCCGTCGCCGACGGTGGGTGACGGAGGAGCAGTTCTTGGATCTCCTGAGCGCCACCTATTTAATCCCAGGACCCAACTCGACCGAGATGGCGATTCATTTGGGCTTTGTGCGGGCCGGATGGGTAGGGCTGGTTCTGGGGGGCGTGGCGTTCATCGCGCCAGCTATGATCCTCATGATGGCCCTGGCCGCTCTCTATGTTCACTTTCGAGCCACGCCGGCTCTGACGGGGATCCTTTACGGGGTGAAACCGGTGGTGCTGGCCCTGATCGCCCAGGCGCTGTGGGACCTGGGGCGTCGGACGGTGCGGAGCATCCCTTTGGCGCTAACTGGCCTGGCGGTTTTCGGACTCTACCTGTGGGGCGTCCATGAGCTGCTCCTCCTGCTGATGGCGGGCGCATTCATGATGCTCGCCCGTCGAAGGTTGCGCTCCCGCATTCCCCTAACGGGCGTGGTGGGATTGCCCCTGCTGGCCTCCTCCACCTTCCCGGCTCCCTTCAGCCTTCCCCTGATGTTTCTGCTTTTCCTGAAGATCGGCGCCATCCTGTATGGAAGCGGTTATGTGCTGGTGGCCTTTCTGCGGGCGGATTTTGTAGCCCGTCTGGGCTGGCTGACGGAGGCCCAGTTGCTGGACGCGGTAGCTATTGGCCAGGTCACCCCGGGGCCGGTTCTCACCACCGCCACCTTTATCGGCTACCTCCTAGCCGGGATCCCGGGGGCCCTGCTGGCGACGCTCGGGATCTTCCTACCGTCCTTTGTATTTGTTGCATGGACCGGCCCGCTGATCCCCCGGATGCGGCGCTCTCCTGCGATCAGCGCCTTCCTGGACGGTGTGAACGCGGCTTCCCTCGGGCTGATGGCGGGGGTCCTGGTCCAGCTCGCGCCGGCTTCCCTGGTGGATCCTCTGACGGTAGGGATTGGATTGCTCAGCCTGGCGATCCTCGCCCGTTTCCCGATCAACGCCACATGGGTCGTGTTGGTGGGAGCGGGGGTAGGGCTGCTCCGGGCGCTGATCTGATGGGCTGTCAGGAGGATCTTTCAGCGGTGCCTTTGCCGGTGAGGGCCGATCTCTCCTCATAGGGACGACCGGCGATCATTTCCCTATCGCTCGCCGGATGGCGATGCGCCATACCCGGCGGGCCTCGGGGCCAGGCCGGATAAACGCCGCGGGCCGCACGCCAGCCACCCACAGGATCTCATCCCGCTCGTTGACCAGCAGCGGCCATCGCTCGCGCCATGCCTGAGGGATCTTTTGATGGATCAGGAGGGTCTTCAGGCGCACCGGGCCGGGCATCCCGGCCGGGTGAAAGCGATCTCCCGGACGACGAACTCGGAAAGCCAGGTGGGTCCCCGCACGCTCTGCGTCCAGGTAAAGGGTCCATGGATCCGCATGCTGCAGCCGGATGGGATCCCAGGCAGAGATTTCCTCCCAGATCGCCACCCACCGGCCATCGGGCCATGGGGTCTCTCCGGGGCGTAGCGGCAAGGGAGCGGTCAGCAGGGGAAGGTCTGGATCCGGCCAGACGGCGCCTGTGCGGGCGATCATCAGATTCCCATAGGCTACCACCACCCGCAGATCTTCAGGCCAGGTCAGCATGCTCCCTGTCCTCCCTTCCTCAGCGATCCGGATCGCCTTCTCTACATGCTCAAATCCCAGGTCCCGCAGGCGGCGGGCCAGACGGAAGGCGGCTTCCCGCAAGGCCATGCGCCGGAGGCTCAGGGGGAGGCTCCGCCAGCGGGCGAGGTCGAAGACAATGCGCTCCGGTTCTTCGCTGACGACGACGGTGGGCCAGACCTGACGAAGGGTCTGCTCCAAGAACTCATAATCCGCCGCGAGGGCCTCGGCCATCCGCCACCAGGTTTCCCGCAGCCGGGGGTTCAGACGCTCCAGGAAGGGAAGCACCTCGTGGCGCAGCCGATTGCGGAAAAATGTGAGGTCCAGGTTCGATCGGTCGAAACGGGGCGTCAGCCTTTTGGCCTGAAGATAAGCTTCGATTTCCCGCCGCCAGATTCCCAGAAGGGGCCGCACGAGCCAGAGTCCCTCCGGGGGTTGGCGCAGCAGACCATGGTATTCCGGGAGGGGCATGCGAGGGCGCATACCCCGCAAGCCTGCCAGGCCGCTTCCTCGCAAAAGATGCATCAGCACCGTTTCCACCTGATCATCCGCATGATGAGCGACCGCGATGGTGTGGCTCCCCACCCGGGCGGCGACCTCGGCCAGGAAGGTGTAGCGGGCCTGGCGGGCTGCTTCCTCGAGGGAAAGACCCTCCTGCTCGGCCAGCGCGTGGACATCCATCCGTTCAACGGTGCACGGCAGCCCCCAGGCCCGGGCCAGCTCCGCTACGAAGGCCGCATCGGCGTCCGCTTCCGCTCCGCGCAGGCCGTGGTGGAGATGGGCGACGTGAACGGTGATCCCGAATTCCGGGGCCAGATCCCGCAGCACATCCAGCAGGCACAGGGAATCCGGCCCGCCGGAAACGCCCACCACAACCGGCTCCCCAGAGGCGAAGAGCTGAAAGCGAAGAGCGGCCTCGCGGACTGCTCGCCGCACGGTGGCGATCGCCCGTTTTTCCATGGATCGGGTTCTCCATCCAGATGGGTAGGCGGGGGCATGCTCCCATATCCTGGTTCATCGCATCCCTCAGGCCCCTAGCTCCTGGAGGAATCCCCGGACCGCCTCGTTGAACGCCTCGGGAGCCTCCACATTGGCCAGGTGGCCGGCTCGGGGGATCACCACCAGCTGGGCGCGGGGGATCCCTTCCGCCATCTGGCGGGTAAGATCCGGTGGGGTTACCGCATCCTCCTCGCCGACGAGCACCAGCGTCGGCACCTGAATGGAGGGAAGGAGCTCCGTGCGGTCCGGCCGTTCGGCCATCGCTTGCAGCGCGCCGATGAGCCCGGCGGCGGGGTTTGTGAGCATCTTGCGTCGAAGGGTTTCCACCAGCTCCGGCCGCTCGCGTTGCGTGGTGGCGCCGAACAAACGAGGAAGGAACGCCTCCACCGCGGCGGGTGTTCCCTCGGCTCGGATTCGTTCGATCAGCGCGTATCGGTTCGCCCGGGCCTCCGGGGCATCGGCCTGATGCCGGGTGTCAGCCAGGATCAGGGCCCGGACCCGTTCCGGATAAGCCGCATAGAAGGCGAAGGCGACATAGCCACCCATCGAAAGCCCGGCCAGCACCACCCGATCGATCCCCAGTGTATCCAGCAATCCCCGCAGGTCGGCCGCGTAGGTTTCCATCGTATATGGACCTTCCGGCGCACTGCTGCCTCCGAATCCGCGCAAATCCACGGTGATCGAGTGGGCGATATCGGCCAGGGCATGGACCTGCGGGTCCCAGAGCCAGCGCCCCAGGGGAAAGCCGTGGATCCAGAGCACTGGGATCCCCTGGCCGCGGACGTCATAGACGAGGCGAATCCCGTCGATCGTTGCGAACGGCATGATTTCCTCCCTGGAATGGGATGATTCCCCAGGATCGAGCCCCCAGGGAGGGAGAAGATCTGAGGGCTCGACGCCATGCGGGCCTCCAGGTTTTTATCATAACTCAACTTGCAAGTGGGATCCCCCCGGGAGGCAGAAAGGGTTCTTTCCCTGGTTGTGGAAGCGTCGCTCGGTGAGTTGAGCTATGATTAAGAGGCGACATCGCCAGGAATCCCGGAGGAGGGCGAAACGTGCGCCGCGAGGGACATTGGTTGCTGGTGGGGGGAGTCCTGGGTGCTCTGTTTGGGGTCCTGGCGGCCTATCTTTATGTGCGGGCCCGACAGGAGCGCGGAGGAAGCGCACGGCCATCCCCGGCCGCCATGGTCCAGGGCGCTGTCACCCTGGTCACCCTGTTGCGCCAGATCGTCGAGATGGCGGAGGGAAAGGGCCGCCGTTCATGATCTTGTGGTAGCCGGCTCCCTGCGGAGGGTCAAAGAAAGAGGCAGAGAGAAAGCAATGCGTTCACGTGAAGATGGAGGTTCTCATGGATGAGATTCTGGAGCGCGTGAAAACAAACCGTCCTGCTCTGGAACGATGGCTTCGACTTCTGCCTGGTTATGCGGGATACAAAGAGAAGGAGCAGCGGCGGGATGCGGATCGGATCCTTCGGGAAACCATCCGTCAACGGCTTCGGGAGCTCGCCGATCGTCTCCTGGGGCTCCAGCGGGAGCTTTCGGAACGAGATCTCTCCCGGGTCGATGAGATCGATCGGGTAGTCCGTCGGATCCAGACGCTGGCCGATCAGGTGGGGGTGGCACGATATGGTTACGCGGGCTTCTTCGATGCCGTCCGCATTGGGGAAGCGGAGCTGGAGGCGCTCTACCGGTTCGATGCGGATCTCCTTCAGAAGATCGAGGAGCTGCAAGGGAGCCTTGACGCTCTGGCCCAGGCGATCCGCGGGGGCGGTGATCTTCCGGCCGCCCTGCGCCCGCTGGAAAGCCAGCTTCAGGAGCTTCAGGGGTTGTGGGAGCGGCGTTTGGAGCTCCTGATCCGCGCCGCATAAGCGTCTTTCCTCCCGGGGGCTTCCAGGACCAGCCTGGCCCTGGCGCTGTGGCCTGAGGGATCATATACAAGAGGAACGGGAAGCGCTCGGATTTGACACAAATCGAGTTTGTTGATATATTGTTAATTTGCGACTTGCAAACCCCATAGAAGACCGCTGGAAGCTTCACGCGGGGGGTGGGATTGGCCTTTTCAGGGCCAGTCATGGGAGGGTAGGAAGATTGGCATGGGTTTTCCTAGAGATTCCAGAAAGATCCTCGATGGGAGTGATTCCGAATATCTCCCATCGGATCCCCAGCGGCGGAACTGCAGATCCCACGCGGATGTTCAAAAGCCACCTTTTGGGACCACGATGGCGCTCAGGGCTTGCACAGTTCGATGTCCATCCGGGAGGCGATAAGGCTCCTTCGGGCCTGCTCCTTGTCTCCCTGGGGCCTGAAGGCCTTCCGACGCATGGAGGTCCAGCCGCGCCGATCCTATCCGAAGTTATGCCGCGGGCTTCCTCTTGGGGTTTTGGGTCCACCCCGCTTGCCTGAATGGGAGCCCAGCAGTGGATGTCCGGATTGAACCGAGCATGCAAGCCTGAACGGGAGGGGGCGATCTGTGATGCTTCGAATCAATGGTGAGAAGCGCTACGCGCATATCCCGGAGATCCTGGAGCCGCCGAATCTGATCGAGATCCAGCATCGATCGTTCCAATGGTTTATCGAGGAGGGCCTCAAGGAGCTCTTTGATGAGATTTCTCCCATCGAGAGCGTGAACGGCCAGATGCGTTTGTATTTCCCGGGCAACAACCCGGTGGCCCGGCAGCTGAAGTTGCGCTACTGGTTCGATGAACCCAAATATACGGAGCTGGAGTGCCTGGAGCGGGACCTTACCTACGGCCGCGGGATGTGGGTTCAGGTGGCGCTGATCGTGGCCGGGCGGGAGCCCATGGTAAAGGATGTCTTCTTCGGGGAGCTCCCGTGGATCACCCGCAACGGCACGTTCATCTATAACGGCACCGAGCGGGTGGTGGTCTCCCAGCTGATCCGCTCGCCCGGTGTCTACTTTGATGTAGAGGAGGATCCCACGCTGGGCCGCCCCCTGGCGATGGCCAAGCTGATCCCGGATCGGGGCGTGTGGCTGGAGTTCGAGACCCGGCGCAATGACCTCTTGCTCCTTCGCTTCAACCGCCGTCGCACGGTGCCGGTCACCCTCTTCCTGCGTGCCCTGGCCGCGCTGGATGATGGGATCAGTGATCTCCTGAAGGAGGGGACCGACGAAGAGCTCCTGGAGCTGTTTCAGGATGTGGATACCCATCCGGATCATCCCTACATTTTGAGCACCCTCCACCAAGAGGGCCAGCTGGAGCCCCGGGAAGGTCGCACGCTGGCTCAGGAGGCCCTCGTCGAATTCTTCCGCCGGATGCGTCCGGGCGATCCACCGACGCTGGAGAACGCCACTTCTTTCCTCGCGGCCCAGCTTTTCGATCCGCACCGGTATGATCTGCACCGGGTCGGCCGGTATAAGATGAACCGGCGGCTGGAGCTTTCCATTCCGATTCACCATCGCACCCTCACCAAGCAGGATATTGTGGCCATCATCAAGGAGCTCATCCGCATCAACAACGGGCTGCGCCCGCCGGATGATATGGACCATCTGGGCAACCGGCGGGTGCGCACGGTGGGCGAGCTGATCCAGGCCAAGATGCGGGTGGGGCTGCGCCGGATGGAGCGGGTGGTTCAGGAGCGCATGAGCATTGCCGATCCTGCCACCGTCACCCCCTTACAGCTGATCAATATCCGCCCGGTCATGGCCGCGCTGCGGGAGTTCTTCGGCTCGAGCCAGCTTTCTCAGTTTATGGATCAGACGAATCCTCTCTCGGAGCTTACGCACAAGCGCACCCTTTCCGCGATGGGGCCAGGTGGTCTGCGGCGAGAGCGCGCTGGCTTTGAGGTGCGGGACGTCCACCTCAGCCACTACGGCCGGATCTGCCCGATCGAAACGCCGGAGGGGCCGAATATCGGTTTGATCGGCCGGCTGGCGATCTACAGCCGGGTGAATGAGTTCGGCTTCATCGAAACCCCCTACCGGAAGGTGCTGCGAGCCGTGCCCAATCAGCCGGAGGCCCTGATCGGCCGGATCCTGCGGGAGGATGTGGTGGATCCGGAGACTGGGGAGGTGATCGCACCGGCCGGGACAGAGGTGGACGCCGGCCTGGCGAAGCGGATTGCCCGTCTGCCGCTGAAGGAGATCCGGGTCCAGCCCTTTGTGACCCGGGAGATCGTGTATCTCACGGCTGATGAGGAAGAGCGGTATGTGATCGCCCAGGCGAATGTGGAGCTGGATGAGAAAGGGCACTTCAAGCAGGCCCGTGTCCCCGCCCGCCATATGGGGAAGTTCATGATGGAGGTCCCGGAGCGGATCGACTACATGGATGTGGCGCCGCGGCAGATTGTGGGGGTTTCAGCTTCCCTGATCCCCTTCCTGGAGCATGATGATGCCAACCGGGCCTTGATGGGTTCCAACATGCAACGCCAGGCGGTGCCGCTTCTGCGCCCCGAGGCCCCCATCGTGGCGACTGGGATGGAGCAGGTGGCGGCCCGGGATTCCGGCCACGTCCTCCTCTCGGAGGTGGATGGGGAGGTCGTCCAAGCCACGGCCGATGAGATCGTGATCCGGGGCACCAACCGGCGCCTGTATCGCTATCCGTTGCGGCGCTTCCAGCGGTCGAACCAGAGCACCTGCATCCATCAGCGCCCCCTGGTCTTCAAGGGCCAGCCGGTGAAGAGGGGCCAGGTCATCGCGGACTCCAGCAGCACGGATCAGGGGATGCTGGCCCTGGGCCGCAACCTGGTGGTGGCCTTCCTTTCGTGGGAGGGCCAGGTCTTTGAGGATGCGATTGTGATCAGCGAGCGGCTGGTGCAGGAGGACGTTTATTCCTCCATTCATATTGAGAAACACGAAGCCGAGGCTCGCGAAACCAAGTTGGGCCCGGAGGAGATCACGCGGGACATCCCCAATGTCGGCGAGGAGCAGCTCCGGGATCTGGACGAGAACGGGATCGTCCGCATTGGGGCGCTGGTGGGCCCGGGGGATATCCTGGTGGGCAAAGTCACACCGAAGGGAGAGCGGGAGATCACCCCGGAGGAGCGCCTGCTCCGGGCGATCTTCGGGGAGAAGGCCCATGAGGTGAAGGATTCCTCGTTGCGGATGCCGCACGGCGAGCATGGGAAGGTGATCGATGTGAAGCTTTTCACCCGCAAGGAATACCGGGAGCTCCCCGCCGGCGTGAACGCGGTGGTGCGGGTTTCAGTGGCCCAGTGGCGGAAGATCACCGAGGGCGACAAGATGGCCGGCCGTCACGGGAACAAGGGTGTGATCTCCAAGGTCGTGCCCATTGAGGATATGCCGTTCCTGCCCGATGGCACCCCAGTGGATATCATCCTGAACCCCTTGGGGGTGCCCAGCCGGATGAACATCGGCCAGCTTCTGGAGACCCATCTGGGCTGGGCGGCCTCGCGGCTGGGCTTCCGGGCGATCACCCCGGTGTTCGATGGGGCAGATGAGCAGGAGATCGAGGCGGAGCTGGCCCGGGCCTGGATGATCGACACGGCTTGGGAGGATGCCCGGCGCCAGTGCTGGGGCTGGCTGAAAGCCCAGGGTTATGAGCTCTCGGAGCTCCAGGATGATGCGGAGGCGCGTTTGCTCTATCTCTCGGCGATCCTGGGCGCCCGGGGCTACGATGTGGACCGTCTGGCCATCGATGAAGTTTACGCTCGCCGCAGCACCCTCCGGGAATGGCTCCGGGATCGGGGCTACGATCCGGATGAGATCCTGGTGTTCGAGGATGATCCACGCTCTCCGGAGGAACGTCGGAAGGCGGATGAAAAGGCCATCCTGGTGGGCCTGCGGCTGTGGATGGAGCGCCTCGGGGTGGATACACAAGGCATTCCCGACGAGCAGGTCCGCCAGCGGGCCACAGAGGTGATGCTGGAGACAGGCCAGCCGATGCCGATCCTGGGGAAGATGATCCTCTACGACGGCAAGACTGGCGAGCCCTTCGATCGGCCGGTGACCGTCGGGGTGATTTACATGATGAAGCTGGCCCATCTGGTGGAGGACAAGGTGCATGCTCGGTCCACGGGTCCTTACTCGCTGATCACCCAGCAGCCGCTGGGCGGCAAGGCGCAGTTCGGCGGGCAGCGGTTCGGCGAGATGGAGGTCTGGGCCCTGGAGGCCTACGGCGCGGCCTACACGCTCCAGGAGATGCTCACCGTCAAGTCGGATGACGTGCAGGGCCGCGTCAAGACCTATGAGGCCATCGTCAAAGGGCGGAAGATCGAGGAGCCCGGGCTGCCGGCCTCCTTTAAGGTGCTGGTCAAGGAGCTCCAGTCCTTGGCGGTGTCGGTGGAGGCGATCACGGATACCGGCGAGGTGATCCGCTTTGGGCGGGAGGAGGAGAAGCCGAAGCTGCCGCGCCTGCCCCTGGGCCTGCTGGATCTGGGGCCTGAGGAGGATGGGAAGGAAGGATAATCCTCTGACGGCCGTAGGAGGTAACGCGCATGTGCCGGGGATGCTCGAACCGAGCATCCCCGGTGTTGTTTTACGATCAATCTTAGGAGGAGACTCGAGGCGGATTTTTGAAGGGTTCCCCTCCCGGTCCCACGGATGAATTCCCTCCCTTATAATTCGGTAAGAGTCACGCCGTTAGGCTCCGTGCAGAGTTCTCCATGCCCGAGGAGGTCGTCATGGCCCTTTCCCGTGAGGAGGTAGAGCACATCGCGGAGCTGGCCAAACTGGCTTTGACAGATGAAGAGAAATCCCTGTATGCGGAGCAACTCTCTGCCATCCTGGACTATTTCCGCAAGCTTCAGGAAGTCGACACTTCGGATATCTCCCCGACGGCCACTGTCCTGCCGATCTGGAATGTCTTTCGGCCTGATGAGCCGGGCGAGCCGATGTCGCGAGAATGGCTGCTTCAAAACGCCCCCGCCCAGGCCGATGGCTGCTTCCAAGTGCAGCCGGTTCTGGAGGAATGAGGGGGGTAGGGGGATGAGGGCGAAAGCGGGCCGCCTTCCCCATGATCTCAGAAGGAGGCTTAGGTGATGGCTCCTTACGAGTGGACGATCTATGAGACCCTGGAGCATCTCCGTCGGGGAGAGATCTCGGCTGTGGAGGTCACTGAGTCCTACCTGACGCGCATCGAAACGCTGGATCCCATCCTGCATGCCTATTTGACGCTGACCCCGGATCTGGCGCTGGCCCAGGCCCGGGAGGCGGATGAACGGTGGGCGGCGTGGCGACGGGATCCGACCACGCCGTTCCCCCCGCTCAACGGGATCCCCTTAGCTATTAAAGATGTGATCTGCGTGCGGGGTGTGCGCTGCACATGCGGCTCCCGCATCCTGGAGAACTTCGTTCCGCCTTATGAGGCCACCGCCATCGCCCGGTTGCGAGAGGCCGGCGCGGTGTTCCTGGGGAAAACGAACACCGATGAGTTCGCGATGGGTTCTTCCACGGAGAACTCTGCCTTCGGCCCGACCCGCAACCCCTGGGATCTGGAGCGGGTGCCGGGAGGCTCCTCAGGGGGCAGCGCGGCGGCGGTCGCGGCCGGCCTCTGTGCCGGGGCCCTGGGCACGGACACGGGCGGTTCGGTTCGTCAGCCGGCCGCGCTATGCGGGGTCGTCGGGTTGAAGCCGACCTATGGTCGGGTTTCCCGTTACGGCCTGGTGGCCTATGGCTCTTCCCTGGATCAGATCGGGACGATCACCAAAGACGTGCGGGATGCGGCGATCCTGTTGCAGTGGATCGCTGGGCCTGATCCCCGGGATGCCACTTCATGGCCCGCGCCGGTCCCCGATTATACCCGGGCGCTGATTCCTGATCTGAAGGGTGTGCGGGTAGGCGTTCCCCCTGAGTATTTCATCCCCGGGATGCAGCCGGAGGTGGAGAGGGCGGTTCGAGAAGCTATCGAGGTGCTGGCGGAGCTGGGGGCTGAAGTCGTAGAGGTCTCCCTTCCCCACACGGCCTACGCCCTGCCCACGTATTACATGATCGCCCCGGCAGAGGCCTCCGCGAACCTGGCCCGTTACGACGGGGTCAAATACGGCCTCCGCATCCAGGGGGAAACGATCTGGGATACCTATCGCCTGACCCGGGGATACGGCTTCGGCTCGGAGGTCAAGCGACGGATCATGCTGGGAACTTACGCCTTATCCGCCGGCTACTATGACGCCTATTATCTGAAAGCCCAGAAAGTGCGCACGCTGATCCGACGGGATTTCGAGCAGGCCTTTGAAAGGGTGGACGTCATGGTCTGCCCCACTTCCCCGACGACCGCTTTCCGGCTCGGCGAGCGAACATCCGATCCGCTTCAGATGTATCTGGCGGATATCTTCACCATCACGGCGAATCTGGCCGGGATCTGCGGCATCAGCGTTCCCTGTGGCTTTGACCACCAGGGACTTCCCATCGGCTTGCAGATCCTGGGGCCCGCGCTGGGCGAGGAGAAGATCCTGCGGGTGGCTTACGCCTACGAGCAGGCCACGCCCTGGCATCGTCGCCGGCCGCCCTTGACCGCCGTCGACCATCCGGGCGGATCCTTGGGGTCCGGATAACGCTCCGGATCGCCGGCTGGAGGATAGACGGATCCGATGAGCGGGGAGGTCATTCCAGCGGGCTCACGCCCGCCAAAATTTCTCCGTAATATAAGGTTGCGATGGGCGCGCTCCGGCACTTGTTGCTCCTGCCTGCAGGAGCCGACTGGCGATGGATGGAAGCGTCCCGCTTCTACATCGAACGGTTCCGGGTGATCCCCACCACGAACCCGGAGCTCGCACTTATGCTTCCCGGCGAGTCGCTGATTGTGTCGCTGGTCCTTCCGGATGGGCGCCCAGGGCATACGGCGGCCCAGCTTCGCCAGCGTCGACCTTCTATTCACCTGGATGTGCTCTTCGCCCCCACGCCGGAACGCCTGCAAAGGATCCTGGATGCCCGCACAGCCCACGGCGCTCGGCTGGGCCGAGGGCTACGGGTCGTCACCACGGATCGCCTGAACGTCCGGGGCGGGCCGGGGTTCTCCGCCCCGATCATCGGTCGTCTGGAGGCGGGCGTTGAGGTGGAGGTGGTGGGACAGAGCGCGGATGGCGCGTGGTGGGCTATCCTGGATCCGATACGCCGGGAACGCGCATGGATCGCTGCCGCGTATACCCGGGTGATCGCAGGGATCCCGGAGACCGTGCCGGTCCTCCTGGTGCAGCTTCCCCGAGTTCGCGCCCGGGCTTCGCTTGCGGTCCGTCAGGAACCGGATCCCGGGGCGCCGATCCTGGGCCAGCTCCCCGAGGGGGCGGAGCGGGAAGCCCTCGGGCAATCGGAAGGAGGACGATGGATCCAGGTTGCCTTTCCCGATGCTGCCCATACGGGCTGGGTGCCGACGGAGGGCCTGGAGATCCTGGGGGGAGCCCTGGAGGAGTTGCCCGTCCATCCATCGAGGCGCTGGCTGCAGCCTCCGGTGAAGCCGCCGGTGGTCCATCGTGCCTTCGGAGCCGATCCGGATTCCTTCGCGGCGTGGGGGTTGCCCGGCCATGAGGGCGTGGACTTCCGGGCTCCACCCGGCGAACCCGTTTATGCGGCTGCGGAAGGGATCGTGGTGATGGCTGCGGAACGTCCGGATCATCCCTATGGGACCCAGGTTCGGATTCAGCATCCAAGGCCGGATGGCATTTACGTTACGATTTATGGTCACCTCATGCCGGGCGCCTTGGAAGTTCAGGTGGGGGAGCGAGTGCAACCCGGACAGCCGCTGGGGCGGGCGGGATCCAGGGGGTTTGTCCATTGGATGCTGAAGAAAGCGGGGGCGCGGAACGGGCCGTATGGGGACATCCTGGACCCGATGCCCTATTTGTGTCTATGATAGAGCGCCGCGGGGGCCACGTGGGGAACGGGGTGGGCTGCCTTCGGTAGCTCGCCGGGTCTTCTGAGCGCCACATCTTCCCTTCAGGAGTTCGGCCATGAGCCAGGTTCGGATCGTGCGCCATCCTGTCGTTCAGCACAAGCTCACCGAGTTGCGGGACCAGCGAACAGGCCCCAAGCGGTTTCGGGAGCTGCTGCGCGAGATGACCCCCCTTTTGTTCTATGAGGCCACCTGGGATCTGGAGGTGGAGGAGGTTCCTGTGAGCACCCCCATGGGAGAGGCTCGGGGGCAGCGCCTGCGGGGAACCATGGGCTTGGTCCCCATCCTGCGGGCCGGGCTCGGGATGGTGGAGGGGGCCCTGCAGGTGTTCCCGGAGGCTCAGGTTTGGCATCTCGGGATCTATCGGGATGAGCGCACCCTGCAGCCGATCGCATACTACAACCGGTTGCCTCCCCAACCCACCGTGACGTGGTGCTTCGTTCTGGATCCGATGCTGGCGACCGGAGGATCAGCAGTGGCCGCGGTGGATATCCTGAAGCGATGGGGAGTGCCACACATTGTCTTTGTGGGTTTAATCGCCGCTCCGGAGGGGCTGGATCGCTTCACTCAGGCTCATCCGGAGATCCCCGTTTATGTGGCGGCGGTGGATAGCCACCTGAACCCCCACGGCTTCATCGTGCCCGGCTTAGGGGACGCAGGCGATCGCCAGTTTGGAACTGGGGTTTCTTGAGCTTCCCCATGGAGAGCGGGATGGAAGAGGGCCTGACCCTCATCCTGACCCATGAGAACGCGGATTTCGACGCCGTCGCCGCGCAGTTGGCGGCGGCCAGGCTCTACCCGCGGGCGATCCCCGTGCTTCCCCGTCGGATGAACCGGAATGTGCGCGCCTTCCTCAACCTGTATGGGGATCAGCTGCCGTTTATGCTCCCGGACGAGCTGATCCGGCGCCCCGTGGATCAGGTCATCCTGGTGGATGCGCAGACGATGGCGACCGTGCGGGGGATAGGGCCCCAGACGCGGGTGCAGATCATCGATCATCATCCGCTGGCGCGGGATCTTCCCCCGGGGTGGACTTACCATGGCGAGCCGGTCGGGGCTACCACCACGCTCCTGGTTGAGGGGCTGGCCGAGCGGGGGATGGGCCTGACGTGGGTGGAGGCCACGTTGATGTTGCTGGGGATTTATGAGGACACGGGCTCCCTGAGCTATCCCTCGACCACTCCTCGCGACCTGCGGGCGGCCGCCTGGCTGATCGAGCGCGGGGCGGATCTAGCGGTTCTGGGCGAGTTCCTCCATCACCCGATGACGGAGGCCCAGCGTCGCCTGTATGATCGCCTGGTGGAATCAGCAGAGACCCGGGAGATCAAGGGACACACTGTGGTGATCGCCGCGGCCCGAGCGGATGGTTTTATGGAGGAGGTCTCCACCATCGCCCATCGGCTCCGGGATCTTTTCGAACCCTCCGCCCTCTTCGTGCTGGTGGAGTTCGACGGGCATATCCAGATGGTCTGTCGCACCACAACGGATGACATCGATGCCAGCGGTGTGGCCGCCCACTTCGGCGGCGGCGGCCACGCCCGAGCAGCGGCCGCGGTGATCCGGGATCGCTCCCTCGAGGAGGTTCGGGAGGAGCTGCTGCAGATCCTGCCCCGCCACATCCGACCTGCTGTGACGGTGGCGGAGATCATGTCCCGTGGCGTTCGTGTTCTCCCCCCAGATTTACCCATCAGTGAGGCGGCAAAGGAGATGCAGCGGACCGGCCATGAGGGCTTCCCGGTGGTTCATGGCGGTCGGGTCATCGGGCTGCTCACCCGTCGCGCCGTCGACCGGGCGCTCCATCATGGTCTGGAGGGGCAGCCGGTGGAACGGGTGATGGAGAAGGGCGAGATTTTCGTCCTCCCCTCCGATCCGGTGGAGAAGGTGCAGCGTCTGATGATCGAGACCGGTTGGGGGCAGATCCCAGTGGTGGAGGATGGGGAGGTGGTGGGCATCGTCACCCGAACCGATCTGATCAAGCTATGGGGGGAGCGCCTGCGGGTCCGCCCCCGCCTCAGCGTGGTCTCCGCGATGGAGGTGGCGTTTCCACCCTCCTGGCTGGCCCTCGTGCGGGAGATCGGCGCGACGGCACAGTCCATGGGCTTCATCGCTTACTTCGTGGGCGGCCTGGTCCGCGATCTCATCCTGAATCACCCCCTTGTCGATGTGGACATTGTGGTGGAGGGGGATGCGATCGCCCTGGCGGATGCGATGCGCGCGCGCTACGGGGGGCGGGTGGTGGCCCATCGGCGCTTCGGCACTGCCAAGTGGTTGCTGGAGGGGGTAACGATCGCCACACCGGCCGGGCCGGTGAAGGGATTGAAGGCGATCGACTTCGTCACGGCCCGTCGCGAGTTCTACGCCCATCCCACGGCACTGCCGCAGGTGGAACCCAGCTCGATCAAGCAGGATCTGCACCGGCGGGACTTCACCATCAATACGCTCGCGGTTTGTCTGAACCCGGACCGATTCGGGGAGCTCCTGGACTTCTATGGAGGGCTCCAGGATCTCCAGCGAGGCCTCATCCGCGTGCTGCATTCCCTGAGCTTTGTGGAGGATCCCACTCGGATCCTGCGGGCGGCCCGGCTGGAGGCGCGCTTGGGGTTCCGGGTGGAACCCCGGACCGAGGAGCTCATCCATCATGCGGTGGATCTCCTGGCACGGGTGAGCGGGGAACGCATCCGCCACGAGATGGAGCTGATCCTGGCGGAGGCCGAGCCCGAGCGCATCCTGGCCCGACTGGAGGAATGGCGAGCGCTCGCCTTTGTGATGCCTGGACTCCAGGCGGATGCGTGGCTGCGGGAGCGTTTCCAGGTCATGCGGAGCGCGCTGGAGCAGGGAGAGTGGCGGGTGATCGAAGAGCCGCCGGAGCGCTGGCGGATCCTGGCGGGATGGGGTGTGATGAGCTATCGTTTGTCTGCCGTCCAGCTGGAGCAGGCCATCCGCCGACTGCGCTTCCCGGCGCGGGATGCAAATGTGTTGCGGGGCATCCAAGAGATCAAGGGGAAACTGGATCGACTGGCGGAGCCGCTGAAGCCCAGCACCATCGCCGAGCATCTGGATCTTTACCCGGCGATTGCTCTCTTCGTGGTCTGGGTCGCCGCGCCTATGAGCCGGGCTCGGGAGAACCTCTATCAGTATGCCCATCACTGGCGAGGGGTTCGACCGATCCTGCGAGGGGACGATCTGCGGCGGCTGGGTATCCCACCGGGCCCGGCCATCGGGCAGATGCTGCGCGCCCTGCGGGCGGCCCGCCTCGATGGCGAGGTGCAGACCCGGGAGGATGAGATCGCATTCGTGAAAGAACGCCTTTCACGGCTGTCGGGTCCGGATTCCCATCCGCAATCATCGGCTGGCCGCCAGGGCGGATCCCAAACATCGTAAGAGGTTGGGTTTCGCTGAGCAAGATTTGCTCCGTGAGGATGAAGTGGGCGTCTGACCAGCCCCCTGGCGGCGAAGGCCAGGGAGGGATAACCTAGGTGGCACTCCCATAGGCCTTCTTTATCGGAGCTGGATGCTGAATTCCCATGGAAAACCCGGTCTGGGCTACTTACTCCGGGAGGCGTAAAGCAACCGATACACCGAGAGGTGTTCGAGGATACGTTCCAGGTAGCGCCGGGTTTCCTCGCTGGTGATCCGTTCGTAGAAGAGATCCACGTCCCCTCGGGCCGCTTCCCACCAACGCGCTGCGTTCCCCGGCCCCCCGTTATACGCGGCCAGGGCGATCCACAGGTTCCCCCCGAAGCGATCCCGCTGCCGGGCCAGATAATAAACCCCAAAGGCGATATTCACCTGAGGCCGATACAGCCATGTCTCCCGATATGGCTGGTCCAGCGCCGCGGCAATGGCCTGGGCCGTCGGCGGGATGATCTGCATCAGCCCCCGGGCCTGCGCGGAGGATACCGCATAGGGATCGAACAGGCTCTCCTGACGCATCAGGGCGTAAAGGAGCAGCGGGTCCAGGTTATAACGCTGCGCTTCCGCCAGCACCTGCTCGAGATAAGGCGTCGGATAGGCCAGACGGGCGAGGAACGGTGGGGCTTCCTGAGGGGCAATGCCCAGGCGGGCCAGCATGCGCGCTGCCGCTTGCAGAGAGAGGGCATCCGCCCCGCGCGCTCGAAAGGCCAGCGCGAGCTGATAGAGAGCCAGCGGATCCCCGTCCAGGTGCTGGCGCACGTTGGTCCAGAGCTTGCGGGCCTCTTCCACCCATCCCATCCGCCACGCCTCTTCCCCGGCCAGCCAGTCCGGATCCGACAGGAAGCGAGGGCTCCGCAAGATGGCGGTGTCCGTAATCCCCAGCCGGGCCGCTAGCCATGTCTCCGCTTCCTCCCGTCCGGATTCAGGATCCGGAAAGGTCGGGGAGGGATTTCCGTCCAGGAACTCCTGGCCGTTCAGAAGCATCCGGGCTCGCTCCCCGAGAAAGCGCCCGGCGGCCCGGGCGGCGACTTCCCGCCATTCCGAAGTCGCGCGTTCGCGATCTCCGCGGGCCATCGCCACTTTCCCCAACCAGAATTGGGCCGTCAGCGCCCAGGGCGAGTCGGGATATCGGCTCCGCAGGGTCTCCCAGGCTGCAGCGGCGGTGGTCAGATCCCCGCGAGCGTAGGCCAGCACGCCCATTCGATGCCACGCCTCCGGGGCGCGCGCGTCGGCAGGAAATCGTTCCGCTAGCTGACGATAAAAGGCCACCGCGGATGCCTCCACACCGTTCCTCTCCATGAGGCGCCCGGCTTCCCAGAGCAGGCGGGGGATGAAGGGATGATCGGGGAAGCGGGCAAGGAAGCGACCCCAGAGCGCGACCGCAGCCTCTGCGTTGCCCTCCTGAATCCATAACCGCCCTTTCTCCAGCCATCCCTCTGCCCAGTGAGAAGCTTCCGGATGATCCCGGAGCAACGCGTCCAGATGGGCATGGGCCGCCTTTGCGTTCCCTAGATCCCGGTAGCACAGCGCCGCATAATAATGGACATCGCCATGGTCTGGATGGGCGGCGATCCAGCGCTCAAAGGCCTGAACGGCCGGAAGGCATTGTCCAGCGAAATAATCGATCCGTCCGCGCAGGTCGTCGGGAACGGGGATCCCGGCGGCCACCAGGCGGACCAGCGCGTTGTAGGCCCCGATGGTATCCGGGGCCTCGCGGATCAGGCGCTGGAGTCGCGCATAGGCTTCGGCGGTTTGCCCGGCGTTTAGAAGGGTCTGAGCAGCCCGCCATTCGATGTAAGCTCGGTCGGCAGGATTCTGGGCGAAGGAAAGGATCGCCTGATACTGCTCCAGCGCCGCCGGATAGGCCTGAAGGGCTTCCAGGGTTTCCGCCAGCTGTTCCCGGATCGCCGCTTCCTGGCTTCGGTCCCGGGCGAAGGGTAAGGCCGCTTGGAGCTCCGCTGCAGCCGCTTCCCACCGACCGGCTTCTCGCAGGGCCAGCGCCCGTCGCATTCGCAGCTCCACGGTCAGCGGAGAGCCGGCAGCCAGCGCCTGGGCATACGCCTCCGCCGCCCCGATCGGATCCCCTGCCTGTCGCCGGGCGTCCCCAAGGAGCGCCCAGAGCTGGCGCGCCCATTCGGATGATAGGAGCTCCAGAGGCGCCTGGCTCAGCCGCTGTGCCGCTTCCAGCGGCCGCTCAGCGGCCAGCAACGCTCGCCCTATGCCCACCCATGCTTCCCCAGCCTGCTCCATGGACAGCGGGCCCTGAAGCGCCGCTGCGTAGGCCGTCGCGGCTTCCTCAAACGCTCCGGCTCGCATCGCCGCTTGAGCCCGCATCAGCCACTCGCTGGGGGAGGGGGCAGGGGTGGGTGGAGGCGTCGGGGAGGGGATGGGAGAGGGGGAGGCAGGGGCGGTAGGCATCCCTGTGGGGGTGAGGGAAGGAGAGGGGAACGGCCGCGGCATCCGGGCGAAGAGTGCCATTAGGCTCAGCAGCACGGCCCCCATCATGACCCAGCGCCAGAAAGGTGGGATGGTCTTTCGGGAACTCATCGGCGACCGTTCCCCGAAATGAGAAGATGATCTTAAAAGATCCGCGGAGCTTCAGGGAGAGGCCATGTCTCTATTCCCGTTCTATTCTCGTGAGGGGGGATGGGCTTCGAGCTCGGCGAAGGCCTCGCGGATCATCGCTTCTGGATCGGCTGTCCCTTCCCCTTTTTGAAGCCATAACAGGAACTCGATGTTGCCAGCCGGTCCGAGCAGTGGCGAGGGGATCATCCCGCGTGGCCACCAGCCCTGGCCCATGGCCCATTCGATCAGTGTCCGCAACACCCGCTCGTGCACCGCACGATCGCGCACAACGCCCCGCCGAACCTCGGCCCGACCAGCCTCGAACTGGGGCTTCACCAGGATAATCGCGTGACCTTCCGGGACCAGCCAGCGATGGGCGTTGGGGAGGATTAGGCGAACCGAGATAAAAGAGACATCGATCGTCACCAGATGGATCCGCTCCGGGAGCGATGAGAGATAGCGGGCGTTGGTCCGCTCCATGACGATCACACGGGGATCCTGGCGCAAGCGCAGGTCCAGGAGGCCATAGCCCACATCGATGGCGTACACCCGGGCCGCGCCATGCTGGAGCAGGCAATCTGTGAATCCTCCCGTGGAAGCGCCGACGTCCGCACAGATCGCTCCCTGGACCGGGACCGGGAAGCGGGCGAGGGCCGCGGCCAGCTTGATGCCGCCGCGGCTCACATAGGGGAGCGGCGCGGTTACAGTGATCGGCGCATCCGCCGGAACCAGGGCCCCCGGCTTGTCCACAACCCGGTCCCCAATCCGCACCCGTCCCGCGCGGATTAACCGTTGGGCGCGCTCTCGGCTCTCTGCCAATCCCCGCTCCACGAGGAGAAGATCCAGACGAACGCGAGCCATCCGAGATGCGGTCGCTGGATGAAGGTCAGGAGTCGTGCCCATGTATCGTTCTCTGGGGGTGAGCAGTGCGCTTTCTCTAAATTATAATGAAAGCAAATTCCCTTGGGGGGACATCGGATGGATCTGGGTGTGCCGATCCTGATGACAGGGGCCATCCTCGTGGTGGGGTGGTTTTTCTTAGGCATGCAATGGAATGTGCATAAAGGCCAACGCCTTTTGCGCTGGATGCGGGAGGGACTGCCCCTGCTCAGCGAGCGGACCACGCTGGAGTGGGTCGGGACGTCCCTGGTTCGGCTGCGGATGCGGGAGGCGAAAACCCCCTTCCGGGAGGTGGAGCTGCTCCTGGTTTTCGAGCCTCGGGATGTGCCCTTTCTCTGGCTGTTCTCCCGGTGGCGCGGGCGGCGGGATCTGATGATCGTGCGAGCGCGGCTCCGACAGCCCCCGGCCTTTGAGGGGGAATGGGCCAACCCCGCGATGTGGACCGGGCGGGAGATCCTTCAGCGCATCGTCTGGGGGGAGTGGGAGAATATGGATCTGGCAGGGGGACGCCTGGCGTATCGGGGAACCATAGCGCCACGGGTGATCGAGGAATGCCTGGGGGATCTGAGCCGCTGTTATCCCTACATCGCCCGACTGTCGGTGCGGCGTGCGGAGCCCCATCACCTCCAGATCCACGTGGGATTCCCCCGGGATCAGAAGATCCCGGCCCGGGAGGTTTTCCAGCAGCTCCGTCACATTGCGGAACGGGTCAGCCGTGGTTCAGCCCTCCCATCATGAGATTCACAATTCCGGAACGGAACGAGGATGCCCTTCCTTCTCGCAGCCTTGCTGGTGTTCCTGATCGCCGTTCTGCTTTCAGGGGGATCAACCCCTGTGGCGGCGCGTCTGGGCTATCGGCTAGGGATGCTGGCTCGGCCGGGAGGGCGTCGGCGGCATCGCGGGGAGATCCCGCGTACCGGCGGCCTGGCGCTCTGGATGGCGTTCGTTCTGGCGGCCCTCTTTGCGCAGAGCCTCCCGATCCCCCGCTTTGATTCGAAAGAGGTCATCCGCCTGATAGGCCTCTTGCTGGGCGGAACGCTCAGCCTAATCCTGGGGCTGATCGATGATCGATGGGAGCTCCCTCCGGGGCCGCAGTTCCTCGGGCAGATCCTGATCGCCCTTCTATCTTTGCCTTTTCTTATCTTCATCGAATACGTCAACAACCCGCTGACCGGCCGCCCGCTTTATTTCCCTCCCCTGATTGTTGTCCTGTTGACGGTTTTCTGGCTGGTGGGGATGATGAACACAGTGAACTGGCTGGATGGGATCGACGGCCTGGCCAGCGGGGTGGTGGCCATTGTGGCGCTGATCCTCTTCCTGCACGCCGGATATCGCCTGGATCCGCCTCAGCATAGCGTGGCCTTGCTGCCGGCGGCCCTGGCCGGAGCATGTGTGGGGTTTCTTCCCTGGAACTGGTCACCCGCCCGTCTGTTTCTGGGGTCTTCCGGCGCGCTCTTCCTCGGCTACACCCTGGGGGTCCTGGCGATCATCGGCGGCGCGAAGGTGGCCACGGTCGTGATGGCCATGGCGCTGCCCATCGCGGATGTGGCGTGGCTGATCGCCTATCGCTGGCGCCGAGGGCGACGTCCCACCCAGGGGGGGCGGGATCATTTGCACTTCCGCCTGCTGGATGCGGGATGGTCTCCGCATCGAATCCGGATGGCTTATTATGGCTTTGCCGCGGCCGCTGGAGGGATTGCCCTGCTGATCCCCTCTGCTCTCTATAAAGCCATGGCGCTGGCCATGCTGGGCGGGGTGCTCATGTGGGTGCTGCGCCAGGCGCCCCCTGAGGCTTCGGATTAAGAATGGATGCGGGTTCGGAGATAAGCTGAGGAAAGCCCTCTCGGGGAGACCGGAAGACTCTGGAAGAATCTGCTCGCTCCCTAATAATGATATCTCGGTGGCCTCCTCCTTCGCGAGCTTGCGCCTACCGCGTTGAGTTTGACAGGAGCTTTCTCGTCCGTTTATGGTTATGCGGTGACATGGGGATCCAGGCTGCTTGGACTCTCCTTCAGAGGAGCACCCTATGCTGGACGTGGAACGCATCCGGCGCAATCCGGAGGAGATCCGGATAGGGCTTCAGCATCGCGGGGAATCCCCGGATCTGGTGGATCGCTTTCTGGAGCTGGATGAAGCATATCGGGCGGCGTTGCAGGAAGTGGAGCGCTTGCGGGCAGTGCGCAATCAGGTCTCCCGGGAGATCGGGCAAATGCCGCCGGGACCGGAGCGGGAGGCCCGCATTGTCGAGATGCGGGAATTGGGCGAACGCTTGGCCGCTGAGGAGGTGCGGCTTCGGGATCTGGAGGCACAGCGGGAGGAGCTTTTGCTACAATTCCCGAACATCCCCCATCCCAGTGTCCCCATTGGTCCGGATGAATCCGCCAACCGGGTGGTGCGGATGGAAGGCGAGATCCCGGAGTTCGACTTCCCACCGCTCCCCCACTGGGAGCTGGGGCCGCGCCTGGGGCTGATCGATTTCGAGCGGGGGGTCAAGCTCTCCGGAAGCCGCTTTTATGTGCTCTGGGGGCTGGGCGCGCGTCTGGAGCGGGCCCTGATCCAGTGGCTGCTGGACCTTCACACGCAGATCCATGGTTACACGGAAGTCTATGTGCCCTTTGTGGTCAAGCGGGAGGCGCTGGTGGGCGCCGGGCAGCTTCCCAAGTTCGAGGACAACCTCTATCACGACGTGGAGGATGATATCTGGCTGGTTCCCACCGCTGAGGTGCCCCTCACCAACCTGCATCGGGATGAGATCCTGGAGGCGGAACAACTGCCCCTATATTACGTGGCCTACACGCCATGCTTCCGCCGGGAACGGATGTCCGCTGGTCGGGATGTGCGGGGGATCAAGCGCGGGCATCAGTTCGACAAGGTGGAGCTCTACAAGTTCACCACGCCGGAGACCTCCTATCTGGAGCTGGAGAAGATGGTGGAGGATGTGGTGGACACCTGCCGGCGTCTGGGGCTGCCGACCCGCGTGGTGGAGATCTGCACGGGGGACCTGGGTTTTGCGGCGGCGAAGACCTACGATGTGGAAGTTTATGCGGCCGGCTGTGGGGAATGGCTGGAGGTCAGCTCGGTGAGCAATACGGAGGACTTCCAGGCCCGGCGGGCGAACCTGCGCTACCGGCCCCGCCCGGGCGCGCGCCCGCGTTACGTGCATACCCTCAACGGGTCCGGCCTGGGCCTTCCCCGCACTGTGATCGCCATCCTGGAAAACTATCAGCAGCGGGATGGCAGCATTGTGGTCCCTGAGGTCTTGCGCCCCTACATGGGCGTAGAGGTCCTGCGGGGTCCCCGGTGAATTTCGGGGCCTCCGCATATCGATGCAACCCCCCCAAGATCCCTTCAAGGCGTGAATATGGAATCCCTGGAAGCCCGGTGGCGCCGGCTTCGAGGAAACCGTGTAGATCAGGCGGACTTTTCTCCTTGGCGGGGAGAGGGAATTCGCCTATGGGAGGAATCCCTGCCGCTGTTCCCGGGGCATGGGGATCTTCCGCTGGAGGCCTGGCGGAGGGCCTCGCGGGAAGCAGTGGCGACCCTGGCGGGCCATCCCGACTGGCTGGACATCCCGCCGGAAGGAGTGCTCTTTCTGGATACGGAGACTACCGGGCTGGTAGGAGGGGCCGGGACGATGGTCTTCCTCATCGGTTTCGCCCGGATCGAGGGGGAGGCGCTGGTGTTCCGTCAGCTTTTCCTGGCTGATCCGGCGGGGGAGCCGATGTTCTGGCGGACTTTCCTCGCGATGACCCGGGAGGTGCAGGGACTGGTGACGTTCAATGGGCGGGGTTTTGATCTTCCCCTGATCGAGATGCGCCTTGCGATGCAACGGCTTCGCTGGCATGGCCTGGACGTCCCGCACTGGGATCTTTTACCCACTGCCCGTCGCCTCTGGCGGCGTCGTCTTCCCTCCCGGGCGCTGGCTGCTCTGGAGGAGGCGGTGCTGGGGCTGGAACGTTCCCTGGGCGATGTGCCCGGCTATGAGATCCCCACCCGTTATTGGTCTTATCTGCAAACCCGGGATCTGAATCTGCTGGAGGGGGTGTTTCTTCACAACCGTCAGGATGTGCTTTCCATGGTGATCCTGGCGGCCCGGCTGGCCCATCTGTTTGAGGCGCCCGAGCTCGATCCTGCGGTCCAGGGCTGGGACTGGATGCAGTTGGGCCGGTGGTATCAAGAGAGCGGCCGCTGGGAGGCTGCCGAGCGAGCCTTTCGTCGGGCGCTGGAGGAGGGGGGAGAGGATCTAGAGCTCCGTCGGGCCGCGTGGCATGCGCTGGGGACGCTGTTGCGTCGAATGGGGCGCCTGGAGGAGGCCGCCCGGATCTGGCAGGAGTGGGCGATGGAGATCCCAGACGAGGTGCTTCCGGCGGTCCGGCTGGCCCGCTACTATGAGCGTGTCCGACGGGATCCGATGGAGGCCCGCCGCTGGGCTCAGATCGCTCTGGAGCGGATCGATCTTCAAGCTCATCCGGAGCGCTGGTGGAGTTTGAGGGAGAGTCTGATGCGCCGTATGGGCCGTTTGGGCAATGTCCTCTGGGCCGAATAGCAGGATATCGTTTTCAACGTTCCCTCTCCCGCAGCCGGTCGATCGCCTCGCGCAGCTTTCGGGCGATCTCGGCCATCTCGGCCTCGCTCGCATAGCGCTGCCGAGGCCAGAAAAAGCCCCTCAGCCCATCCCCTTTCCGCCGGGGAACGATGTGGATGTGCAGATGGGGTACGCTCTGGCTCACCCGGTTGTTGATGGCCACGAAGGACCCTTCCGCTCCCAGCCCGACTTCCACCGCCCGGGCCAGGAGGCGGGCGTTCTGAAACAGCGGCCCCACCAGTTCCGGCGGCAAATCGGTCAGGGTCTCATAATGAGACCGCGGGATCAGAAGACAATGTCCCGGGAACAGGGGGCGCTGGTCCAGGAAGGCCGCGGAGCGTTCATCTTCCAGCACCATGAAGGCGGGGGCCTCGCCGCGCAGGATGCGACAGAACACGCAGGTCATCGGCAATCCCCCTACGAGCCGTCGTCCTAATTCTTAGGCCCAGCCTAGGCGCCCGGGGTTCAGCCGACCCTCTGGGTCGAGCTGGGCTTTGATCCGGCGCATGACCTCCACCTCGGGCCGGAGCGGGGCCCACAGGCCCAGGGTCTGTTTGATCCCCTCCGGGCCGCCCAGGATCATGAAATGCCCCCCATGGGCGAGGGCGAAGGAGCGGAGCTCTTGCGCCCATGGGAGGAGGGTCTCCAGCGGCCCATGGCCTTCCGCATAGATCAAGCCCAGGGTTCCATGGGCTCGCCAGAGCGCTGGGATCTCTTCCAGAGCTTCCAGGACCGCAGCGCCCTCCGCCAACTGGGAAGGCAGTAGCCCCAGGCGCACGCCCAGCGTCTCCCTGGGGGTTGGGTTAGGGGGGATCGCCAGGGAAGGAATGCGAGCCCACAGGGCCGATGCGGTTTCCTCCGTCAAGCGGTCTTTCACCTGGGCCCCGGAGGCAGCGGCCGCGGCGTCTCGCCCCACCCGCTCAACCTGCGCTGGCCATCCGCCGGCCCGCACCAGCACCCAGACCCGTGCTCCGGGATCCGTGGGGAGTTCTATCTGTTCCCGCAGGATCTCCCATGCCCGGACGTTCATGACTTCCACCGCGAGGGGGAAGCCCGGGTGGCGGAGCATGCCCAGGGTCAGCGGCAGCGCATCCTCCACGCGGGGGAAGCTGAACACCCATGTGGCCTCCGCCTTGGGGCGCGGCCATAGCTTGAAGGCCGCTTCCACGATTACCCCTAACGTTCCCAGCGCGCCGTGGAACAGCTTCGGGAGGTCATATCCGGCCACGTTCTTGACCACCTCGCCTCCGCCCTGGATGAGCGTCCCATCGGCCAGGGCAACCCGGATCCCGATCAGCAAGTCCCGGGCTGAGCCGTAGCGGGCCCGCAACGGCCCGCTCAGGCCCGTGGCCAAGATCCCGCCGATCGTCGCCTGATCCCCAAAGGGCGGATCGAGGGGGAGCCATTGGCCGTGCTCAGCCAGCATCGTGTTGAGATCGGCGAGGCGGATCCCCGCTTCCACCCGGATGGTGAGATTGGCCGGACGATGGCGCAGGATCCGGGAGAGTCGGGTGAGATCCAGAGCGAGGTCGTAACGGGGCGGGACGTGGCCGATGCCCTGATGGGCGCCGCTCCCCCATGGCACCACCGCCCATCCCGAGCGGGCCGCCTCCCGGAGGGTCTCGGCGACCTCTTCCACGCGCTGCGGTTGCCGCACGATCGAAGGGACCACACCGTTCAGGGAATAGCGGGTGGTTAGATCCACAACTCCTCCTCCATCTCCGCAGGAGGCGGTGCGGTGCGATATCGAACAGGCTCCGTCATACGAGCCCTGCGGCGGCTCCATGTTTCCAGACACATCTTTGTGGAAGGGAACATCTTGCAAGGGTTGAGACGGTTCTCGGGATTGAAAGCCGCCTTGATACGGGCCATCGCCTCCAGGTCCGCCGGTGAGAACAGCAGGGGCATCAGATCTCGCTTCTCCAGCCCGATCCCGTGTTCGCCGGTCAGGGTTCCGCCGGCCTCCACGCAGGCCCGGATGATCTCCGCTCCGGCCTCCACGGCCCGTTGGGTGAGCTCTGGGTCCCGCTCGTCGAAGAGGATCAGCGGGTGAAGGTTTCCATCTCCCGCGTGGAAGACGTTGGCGATGGTGAGGCCATAGCGCTGCCCGATCTCCTGGATCTGGCGGAGGACCTTTGGCAGTTGATCCCGTGGCACCACACCATCCTGAACGTAGTAACTGGGTGCGAGGCGGCCCATGGCCCCGAAGGCGCCCTTGCGGCCAGACCACAGGCGTTCCCGCTCGGCCGGGTCTGTGGCGATGCGAACCTCCCGGGCGTCGAAGTGCTCGCAGATGCGGGCGATGTGAAGGGCGAGCTCCTCCAGGCCCTCCCACAGCCCTTCGACATCGATGAGCAACACGGCCCCGGCATCCATCGGGTAGCCGCAGCGCTTGGTGCTTTCCACGGCCTGGATCGCGGTGTGGTCCATCATCTCGATGGCTCCCGGGATGGTGCCATCGGCGATGATCGCAGAGACGGCCTCGCTGGCCTGGTCCACGGTGTCGAAGACTGCCAGCAGGGTGATCACCGCCTCGGGCGCCGGCATCAGGCGGAGGATCGCTTTGGTGACAATCCCCAGCGTGCCTTCCGAACCGACGATCAGCCCGGTGAGGTCGTAGCCCGGCCAGTCCCAGGCGGCGCCGCCGACCTCCATCACCTCGCCGTCGGGAAGTACCACCTCCAAGCCCAGGACATGGTGGGTCGTGACCCCATAGGCCAGACAATGAGGCCCTCCGGAGTTCTCCGCGATGTTGCCACCGATGGTGCATGCCTTCTGGCTGGAGGGATCTGGAGCGTAATACAGGCCGTGGGCCGCTGCGGCCTGGGAGACCGCGATGTTCACCACGCCGGGCTGCACCACGGCCCTCAGGTTCACCGGATCGATCTCCAGGATGCGGCGCATTCGCGTGGTGACGATCATCAGGCCGCCCTGGTCGGCTACCGCGCCGCCACTCAACCCGGTCCCGGCGCCCCGCACCACGATGGGTAGCCCATAGCGGTTCGCGATCCGCACGGCAGCGACCACCTGTTCCGTGGAAGTGGGGAAGACGACGAAATCCGGGCGCCCCTTATCGATGGAGGCATCGTATTCGTAGAGGAGGAGATGGTGATCTTCCCAGAGCACCCCACGGGGTCCGAAGATTTCCACGAGCTCCTGCCGCACCTGCCCTCGCTTCACTGCGCCCCCTTTCCGATCATCAGGGCCTGCACCTTTGGGCTCCGATCCGGAAAGCATGATGGCCTTCTCCATTTATCATAGCGTAAATGGCCATGCAAGGGTGGAGGAAAAAAGGCGAGGGCCGTCTTCGGCGGCCGTCGGTATCCCGAAATCTTCTCAGGCGGATAAGGCCAAAATATATAGGAGCATGCTGATTCGGAATCATACCCCATGAGGGAGCGAGGGCGCGGATGTCCCGCCGGGATCTTCTGTTGATTCCCCCGCTGTTGTTTTTTGCAGTGTTCTATCTTTACCCGCTGGTTTCGATCCTGAGCCTGAGCCTGGCCCCTGAAGGGATCATCCGTTGGGAGGTCATGGTTCAAACGCTTCAAGGGGCAACCTTCTGGAGGATCTTGGGGTTCACGGTAGGTCAGGCGGCGCTTTCCACTGGCGTCACCCTGGCGCTGGGTCTGCCTCTAACGGGCCTCTTCGCTCGCTATCCTTTTCCGGGCCGGGGCTGGTGGCAGGCGATGGCGACTGTGCCTTTCGTCCTGCCGACCGTCGTGGTGGCGGCCGCCTTCACCGCGCTCCTGGGCCCCCGGGGCTGGGTGAACCAGATCCTGATGGCCGCGCTGGGTCTTCCGGAGCCGCCCATCTCTTTCCTCAACACCTTGACGGCCATCGTGGTCGCTCACGTGTTCTACAACCTCACGCTGGTGCTGCGCATCGTCGGGAATGCCTGGGCCCATCTGGATCCGACACTGGAAATGGCAGCTCGCACGCTGGGGGCGGACCGCTGGCAAACCCTGCGACGGGTGACACTTCCCCTTCTGATGCCGGCGATCCTGGCGGCGACGGCGCTGGTGTTCCTCTTTGACTTCACGAGCTTCGGTGTGGTGTTGTTGCTAGGCGGCCCCCGATACGCCACGCTGGAGGTGGAAATCTACCGGCAGGCGGTTGGCCTTTTCAACCTTCCCGTCGCCGCCACCTTGGCCCTGACTCAGCTGGGGCTGTCCTTCGGGATCCTGGCGATCTATACTCGCCTCCAGGCCCGGCTCACGTTCCCGTTGGAATGGCGCCCGGCGGCTTCCACGATCCGCCCGCCGCGCAGGGGACTGGAGCGTGTAGGGGTGGGTTTGGGGATGGCGGTGCTTTTCCTGTGGATCGGGCTGCCGTTGCTGGCGCTGATCTTACGTTCGCTCACCCCGATGACCCTCCGTAAGCCGGGAGAGGCGGCGGTCTACACCGGGTGGATCACGCTGGGATATTATCGGGAGCTGTGGATTAACCGGCGGGGATCCGTCACGTATATCCCGCCGATCGAGGCGGTGCGCAACTCCCTGGTCTTCGCCATTGCGGTCATGACGCTCTCGCTCCTGCTGGGGGGGCTGGCGGCTTATGGGATGGCCGGCCGCCGCCGTCGCCGGTGGTTGGATCCTCTGCTGATGCTTCCCCTTTCGACTTCTGCCGTCACGCTGGGGTTCGGGTTCCTGGTGGGGTTCAGCCGTCCTCCGGCGTTCCTGTGGGCGTGGCCGGGGATCGTGGAAGCCCTCATGGCCCTGCGCACCTCATCCCTTCTGGTGGTGATCGCCCACACGCTGATTGCCTATCCCTTTGTGGTGCGCATCCTCCTGCCGGCGATGGAAGGGATGAACCCCCGCTGGCGGGAGGCGGCGATGACCCTGGGGGCTTCCCCCTGGCGGGTCTGGTGGCATGTGGAAGCGCCACTGTTGGGGCGGGCGCTGCTCACAGCCGCGGTCTTCGCCTTCTGTGTCTCCCTGGGGGAGTTCGGCGCCACCGCCCTGATCGCCCGGCCGACGATGACCACCATGCCCCTGGCCATTGCCCGCTTTCTGAGCCAGCCCGGCGAGCTGAACCTGGGCCAGGCGATGGCCATGAGCACCCTGTTGCTCCTCCTTACTTTCTTCGGTATTCTTCTCATCGAGCGCTTTCGGTATCGAGGCCTCGGGGCGTTTTAGTGGGCTGTGCATCCCGGGGCTGTTCTCCCCACCCATTAGGGGAGGCCTGCGATCCCAGCTCATAGAGCGAGGGGAACTCGGGTGGTTCCGCTCAGCGGGACGTTGAGCCTTATGGAGGGTTGATTTCGCGGAGGCCTGGGAGGCGAACTCGAATGCGGCAGTGGATGATCTCGGTCTTCGGCAGCAGCGCGCCATCCCCGGAATCCGCCGATTATCAGATCGCCCGGGAGCTCGGCCGCCGGCTGGCCCAGGCCGGGTTCGTGGTGGTGAGCGGCGGGTACCGTGGAACGATGGAGGCGGTGTGCCGCGGGGCGAAGGAGGCCGGCGGTCGGACCATCGGGGTGACGGTGGATAGGTTCGATCGCTGGGGCCTAAAAGCCAATCCTTACTTGGATGTGGAGATCAAATTCCCTACTCTCTTTCAGCGCCTTCACTATCTGGTCACCACCAGCGATGCGCTGATCGCCCTCCCCGGGGGCATCGGCACCTTAAGCGAGATGGCGCTGGCCTGGAGCCTTCTGCAAACCGGTGAGCTCCCTCCCCGGCCGTTTCTGCTTCTGGGCTCCCGATGGCGACGCTTGCTGGAAGCGTATCTGGATCCGTTTTACATTCGGGAGGAGGATGCGGCAATCCTGCAGCTGGTGGAGACGCCTGAGGAAGCCATCGCGGCATTGGAGGCCCGGCTGGAACGCCCGGTGGAGCGGATCTCCCGTCCACGGGGTTGACCCGGCGATTCACCTGTTTTTCCGGTGTATGAGGAGGTTCTCTTGAAGATCCTTTGTGTGGACATCGGGACGGGGACCCAGGACATCCTGCTCTATGATAGCCGGAGGGAGCTGGAGAACGCCTATCAGCTGATCATGCCCTCGCCCACGATCCGGGTCGCTCAGGCGATCCGCCAGGCGACCCGGGAGCGGCGGCCCCTTCTCCTCACCGGCGTTACGATGGGGGGAGGCCCATGCCAGTGGGCTGTGGAGGACCACCTTCGGGCGGGCCTTCCGGTGTATGCGACCCCCGAGGCGGCGCGCACGTTCAACGATGACCTGAACGCGGTGCAGGCCATGGGGGTGCGGATCATCGGGGAGGAAGAAGCCGCCCGCATGGATGAGCGGGTGGTCCGCCTGGTGTTGCGGGATTTCGATTGGGATGCGCTGCGGCAGGCTTTTGAAGCCTTCGGTGTCCCCCTTCAGCCCGATGGGATCGCGGTGGCGGCCTTTGATCATGGCGCGGCGCCCCCGGGATATTCTGATCGGAAGTTCCGATTCGACTATCTCGCCCGGCAGCTTTCCGAGCATCGGGATCTCACAGTTTTCGCCCATCGAGGGGAGGAGATCCCTCCCGCCCTGACCCGGTTGCAGGCGGTGGTGCGTACCGTTCGAGAGGTCTTCGAGGGGCCGGTGGTGGGGATGGATACGGCTCCCGCGGCGGTCCTGGGGGCGACCCTGGATCCCCGGGTGGCGGCCTGGCGGCAGTGCCTCATCGTCAATATCGGGAATTTCCATACCCTTGCTTTTCGCTTGCGGGAGGGGCGGGTGGAGGGACTTTTCGAGCACCACACGGGCTTTCTGGATCGGGAGAAGTTGGATCGCCTGTTGAGCCAGCTGGCGGGAGGCACGCTGGACTTTGAGGAAGTGTTCGGGGATATGGGCCATGGAGCGCTGATGTTCGATAGGGCGCCGATGAAGCTGGAGGGGGTAGCGGTTGTGGGGCCTCGCCGCGGGCTGCTGCGGGGGTCCCGCCATCCGGTTTACCTCGCCGTCCCCTATGGGGATATGATGCTGGCCGGCTGCTTCGGGCTGTTGCGGGCCTTCGCCGCCCTTTACCCGGAGTTCGCCCCCGCCGTTATGGACTCCCTGCATGGAGCTTCCCGTCCGGCACCGTGGGAGACGCTGGATTGATTTCTCCCCGGGGTCTTCGTTTCAGCAATCCCCTTGGGGAGCTCAGAGGAGACTTTTGTCCAGGACGAAGGAGATGATCCGGTATGTGGGCGGCCTGCACCCATATCAGCGAAAGACATGGAGGAGCCTCATCGAATGAGCACGAGCGTTCGGGTGGATGTAGTCATCCCGGTCTACAATGAGGAGCGGGACCTGGAGCCCAGCGTTCACAAATTGCGCGCTTTTCTGCAGGCGAATTGCCCTTACCGCTGGCGAATTGTGATCGCGGATAACGCCTCGGTGGATCGCACGCCAGAGATCGGGCAGCGACTGGCCGCACAATGGCCCGATGAGGTGCGCTATATCCGGCTGAACCGCAAGGGACGGGGGCGGGCGCTGCGCAAGGCTTGGCTGGAGAGCGATGCCGATGTGATGGCCTATATGGATGTCGATCTCTCCACAGACCTCAGCGCCTTCATGCCCCTGATTCAACCTCTGGTCGAAGGGCGCTATCACATCGCTACTGGGAATCGGTTGCATCCCCAATCCCGGATCACGCGCTCGCTCAAGCGCGAGCTGATCTCCCGTGTTTATAACTTCATCGTCTGGCTGCTTTTCCCCCGCCGGCGTTTTCAGGATGCCCAGTGTGGGTTCAAGGCCATTACCCGCCAGGCGGCCCGCGAGTTGATCCCCCTGGTGGCCAATCAGTCGTGGTTCTTCGACACGGAGTTGTTGCTGCGGGCGGAGCAACGGGGTTACACGGTATGGGAGGTCCCAGTGATCTGGCGGGAGGATCCGGATACCCGGGTGAAGATCGTGCGCACCGCCCTGGAGGATCTGCGAGGTCTGTGGCGGGTTCGACGGACCCCCCATCCCCTCCCCATCTATACAGATCCGGAAGCGGATTATCCGGATTGAGGGCCTGGAATGTGAATCCTCTGGACAGCTAGGGTGCCGGCCAGGGGGCTTTCCGGGTATCCCATGCGGTTTGTGGGGGAAATGCGCTGCGGAACTCCTGTCGGAGGGACCCGATGGAACGGTTCGGGCGATTGCTGCGGGTGAATCTTTCCACTGGCGTCATCGTACGGGAGGAGATTCCTCCTTCTTGGATCGAAAGCTTCATCGGGGGAAGCGCTCTGGCGGCTCGCCTGCTGTGGGAGCGCCTGCGGCCGGAGGTGGACCCTCTGGGCCCGGAGAACCCCCTGCTGTTCATCACCGGTCCCCTGACCGGAACGGCAGGGCCGGCCGTAGGACGGTTCACGGTGTGTGCCCGTTCCCCTGCCACTGGCCTGTGGGGCGAATCCAACTGCGGCGGGTTCTGGGGGCCGGAGCTGCGGTTCGCGGGCTATGATGCGCTGCTGATCGAAGGGCGTGCCCCGGAGCCGGTTTACCTGTGGATCGCTTCGGGCCGAGCAGAGATCCGTCCGGCTTCCCATCTTTGGGGCCAGGATCCCTATACCGTGCAGGCGATCGTGCGAAAGGAAGTGGGGGATCCCCTCGCCCGGGTGGCGGCCATCGGCCTTGCCGGCGAGAACCGGGTTCCCTTCGCTCTCATCCTGTGCGATCACGGCCGGGTGGCTGGCCGGACCGGGATGGGAGCGGTGATGGGTTCCAAGAACTTAAAGGCCATTGCGGTGCGGGGAGGCCAACCCGTGCCCCTGGCCCGCCCGGAAGCCTTCCAGACGCTGCGAGCCCAGGTCAACCGGGCGCTGCGGGAGGATAACCTGACCCGGGTGTTCCGGGAGACCGGAACGGCGGGCGCGGCGGAGTATTTCGAGTTGCTGGGGAGCATGCCCAAACGATATTACGGGCAGGGAGCCTGGGAGGGGGCCTCCCGAATCAGCGGGGCGGCCATGGCCGAGACCATTCTTTCCGGGGTGTCGGCCTGCCATGCATGTGTGATCGCCTGCGGGCGGGTGGTGACCATCCCCGAAGGCCCCTATGCCCGGACGAAGGCGAAGGGTCCAGAATATGAGACCATTGCGGCCTTCGGCCCGAACCTTCTGCATGATGATCTCCCGACGATCACGCACCTGGGGGATCTTTGCGATCGCTACGGCCTGGATTCGATCAGCATGGGGAATGTGCTGGGCCTGGCCTATTTGTTGTTCGAAAAAGGTCGGATCACAGAGCGGGAGACCGGTGGCCTCATCCTGCGCTGGGGTGACGTCCGGCCGGTGGAGACTCTGATTGCCCAGACGGCCCGGCGGGAGGGGTTCGGCGCGCTCCTGGCCCTGGGGGCGCGAGGGCTGGGACAGGCGTTCGGGGCGGAGGATCTGGCCGTCGAGGTGAAGGGCCTCGAGGTTCCCTATCACGATCCGCGGGGGGTTGCCGGGATGGCGTTGAGCTATGCGACTTCCCCGCGCGGGGCCTGCCATAATCAGAGCGATTTCTTCATGGTGGAATTGGGCCAGTCCATCGAGGAACTGGGCATCCCGTATCTGGACCGGCATCAGATCGAAGGGAAGGCGCGCTATGTGGCGATCCATCAGGACTGGCGCACGGTGTGCAACAGCCTGGTGCTGTGTTATTTTGCAAACGTCGCCCCCCGCATGGTCCTCGCGCTGCTCAATGCCGCCATGGGCTGGGATTGGGATCTGCCCACGATGCTGGAGGCGGGGGAGCGGGGCTGGCAATTGAAGCGAGCGATCAACGGCCGTCTCGGCGCTACCCGGGCTGATGACCGGTTGCCCAGGCGTTTGCTGGAGCCCTTGGCCGATGGAGGGGCCGCGGGCTTCGTTCCGGATTTGGAGACGATGCTGCGGGAATATTATGAGGTCCGCGGATGGGACCCGGAGACAGGCCAGCCCACCCCGGAAACCCTTCAGCGTTTGGGGCTGGAATTTGTGGCTCAGGCGACCCCCTGAGCGAGGCGCCGCTGGTTTCCTTCGGAGGGCTTGTGGGGTTGATCCCACCTCCTTGGGTTTGAGCGTAACCCCGATCCGCATTTAGAGGAAAAATCGATGCGCGTGCTGGTCACCGGGGCGACTGGCTTCCTGGGCCGAAACCTTTGTCCTTACCTGGTGGAACGGGGACACTCCGTGCGCGCCCTGGTTCGACCGTCCTCGGACTGGAGGTTCCTGACGGAGCGGGGAGTCGAGATCGCCTTCGGCGATGTGCAGGATCCCGGCTCGGTTCATGCGGCCCTCGCCGGATGCGATGCGGTGATTCATGCCGCGGGCTACTTTCGGTTCTGGGGGCCTCGGGATCAGTATTGGGTGGTGAATGTGATCGGGACCCGGAACGTGGTTCATGCGGCGGAGCGGATGGGGGTTCAGCGGTTCATCCATATCTCGACGGTGGCGGTGGTCGGGCGGCCGCGCTCGGGGACTGTGATCGATGAAACCTATCCGTGCCGGCCTGTGGATGAATACCAGCGGACGAAGCTGGAAGGGGAGTGGATCGTTCAGGAGGCGGCCTACAGAGGGCTTCCGGCTGTGATCTTACGCCCCGGGGCGTTTTATGGCCCGTGGGGACGTTATGCGTTCAACCGGCTCTTTTTCGAGGATTTCCTAAAGGGTTTGCGCCTTCAGGTGCACGGCGGCCGTCGCTATACGTTCCCGATCTTCGTTCCGGATCTGTGCCGGGTCATTGAGGCTGCGCTGAGCCAGGGACGGGTAGGGGAGATCTACAACGTAGCAGATCGCAGCCGGCAGCATCGAGAGATCTACGAGATCGTGGCCCGCATCGCGGGAGTTCCCGCGTGGCGAATCAATGTCCCGGCCGCGCCCATGCTCATACTGGCATGGATCTGGACGAAGCTGGCGGATCTCACCGGGCGGGAGCCCTATTATCCCCTGGCGCTGGCCTCTTACGTGTTCTACGACTGGAAAGTTTCCTCTGAGAAGGCGAAACGGGAGCTGGGGTTCGAGCCAACGCCTTTTGAAGAAGGAGCCAGGCGGACCCTCGAGTGGTACTGGAGCCAGGGGATCCTAGCCCCGCCTCGAAGAAGATGAGCCGCCTCCCCGTGTTTCCGCTTCACGCCGATGGCCAATCGACCTTCGCCGGCACGAAAACCCTTTGGCCCGGTGCCAGCCGGCCAAAGGCCTCCTCACGCCGATTGAAATCGGCCTTGTGGGGTGCTGCGCACCGGGCGCCGGCCTTCGCTGACGCGAGGATGCTTTCTAGCCAGCGCAGGCCGGCCATCGGCCGAAGGCCAGTGAGGTCAAATGCATTCGACTCAAGAACGAGCCATCCGCCATACGGTGCCCTCTGGACGGTCTTCCAGGATGATCCCCAGGGCCCGAAGGCGGTCACGGATCTGATCGGCGCGGGCGAAGTCGCGCTGGCGGCGGGCTTCCGCCCGGATCTCGACGAGCAGTTGCACCAGCCCAGCCACCAGATCCGAGGGGATGTCCGGCCGGATGACATCGGGGATCACCCCCAGGACCTGGCCCCCGAACTCTCGATAGACGGCGTCGATGGCCTCCAGGATGGGACGCCCCACCGGGGCCCCGCCGAAGAGCAGGCTGTTGACCGTTTTGGAGAACTCGAAGAGCACCGAGAGGGCCTCTGGTGTGCCAAAGTCATCGTCCATCGCCTCAAGGAGCGCGCGTCGTGCCCGCTGGATCTCCTCCACGAACGTCTCCGGCTCAGCGGTTTCGAGGACATCACCCCGGGCGAGCCGCTCCCGAACCTCGATCACCGTGTTCCAGAGGCGGTCCAGGCCCTTCTCGGCCGCCTCCATAGCCTCTTCGCTGTAGTCGACAGGGGAGCGGTAATGGCTGGAGAGAATGAACAGGCGGATCGCCTGAGGTCGGTATTGCTGGAGGGCATCCTTGATTCGCACCACGTTCCCCAGGCTTTTGCTCATCTTCACGCCGTTGACGGTGAGGGATCCTGTGAGCAGCCAGTAGCGGGCGAAGGGCACTCCGTTGGCGGCCTCCGCTTGGGCGATCTCGCTCTCATTGTGAGGGAAGAGGTTATCGATGCCTCCGCCGTGGATATCGAACGGCTGCCCCAGGTATTTGGTGGCCATCACCGAGCATTCGATATGCCAGCCCGGGTAGCCCCAGCCCCACGGGCTGGGCCAGCGTAGGATGTGCTCCGGCTCTGCCCGCTTCCACAGGGCGAAATCGGCAGGGTGCCGTTTCTCCTCCCGCACCGGGACGCGGACGCCCTCCTCCTGCTCCTCCAGACGGCGACCGGAGAGCTTCCCGTATTCCGGCCAGGATTCCACCGAGAAATAAACCGAGCCGTTCACCTCATAGGCGTGGCCCTTTTCGATCAGGATCTTGATCATCTCGATCATCTCGGGGATATGGCAGGAGGCCCGGGGAGAGATATCCGGACGCACCACTCCCAGCGCGTCCATGTCTTCGAAATAACTGCGCATGTATTTCTCCACCAGCTCCATCGGCTCCAGGCGTTCCCGGGCAGCTCCCTTGAGGATGCGGTCTTCCCCGGTATCCAGCAGATGCCCCACGTCCGTGATGTTCTGGACGTAGCGGACCTTATAGCCGCGATACCGGAGGTAACGAACGATCACATCCATGGAGACATAAAGCTTGGCGTGACCAAGGTGGGCGTGATCGTAGACGGTCGGTCCACAGACATACATATGAACTCGTCCCTCGCGCAGGGGAACGAAGGGCTCCTTCTGGCGCGTCAGAAAGTTATAGACCATCAGGCTCATCGATTTCGCACCTCCTGAAGATGGGGCATGCGACCGCTGTAGCCTCCCGAACCGGTTCTCTAAGCCGACGGAGAGGCACTCGCCCCTCCAATGCGCCCGGCAAGAACCTTCGGAGTCCAGCTGTATGGTTGTAAGTAAAAGGTGAAGAGCGAAGCGGATCGCCGGGGATCCGTGGCGAAGGCCCTAAGAGGAGCCCCCGCGGCTCGGTTCCTCGGGCCGGGCGAAGATCATCCGACCGGCCGCCGTCTGGAGCACCTTGGTCACCACCACTGGGATCTCCCGGCCGATATAGCGGCGCCCCTCTTCCACCACTACCATCGTCCCATCCTCCAGGTAACCCACACCCTGTCCGGGTTCCTTCCCCTCCTGGATAATGGCAAGCGTGAACGTTTCCCCAGGTAGCAGAACCGTCCGCACGGCATTGGCCAGTTCGTTGATGTTGAGGACACGGATGTTCTGCAATTCGGCCACCCGATTCAGGTTGTAGTCGTTGGTCATGATCGGACAGCGCAAGCGGCGGGCCAGGGCGATCAGCTTCTCATCCACCTCCCGACCTTCCACATCTATATCCACGATGCGGACCGGGACGTGGCTTTCTTTCTGTATCCGGCTCAGGATCTCCAGGCCCCGGCGGCCCCGGTTGCGCCGCAGGGGGTCCTGAGAGTCGGCGATGTGCTGGAGCTCGTTCAGGACGAAACGGGGCACCAGGAGCGTGGCCTGAAGGAACCCGGTGCGCGCGACATCGGCGATCCGACCATCGATGATCACGCTGGTATCCAGCAGGATCGCGTGCTCACCATCCCGTCCATCACGCAGGTGACGAGGGAATATGGCTAGCAGGTCCTTGTAGCGGGTACTGGCGACCGTGAGGCCCAGGTAGCCGAAGAACACGGCCCCCAAGGAGGGCATCACCCGGCCCAGGGGGTCCGGAAGAAGGGAAAGTGGATAGGAAACCAGCCCGGCCATGATCAACCCGAGGATCAATCCCATCGTGCCGGCGATCAGCTGCTGTAAGGGGATCGGCCGGATGATCTGGCGGATCATGGCGGCCGGGCGGATGGTGAGCCAGGGCGTGAGGATAAGGCCGAGGATGGCGCCGATCAGGCTGAAGGCCAGGGCGAACTGCCAGGCCGGGCGCGAATCTAACCCCAGCCGGGCCGCGTCCATCCCCAGCCGCCATCCGGCAACTCCCAGCACCAACATGCCGATCAAACGAAGGAAGCGTTCAAAATCCATCAATCCTCCAGATAAGAATAAAGTGCAACGTTCATCTTACACCGGGGGCCATGAGGAGGGCAAGGAATGGGGCCCATCCTTCTTCCTTGCTCAGGCTACTCCACGGCCGGAGGTCCCCACCAGGGCTCTGGGGGTCAGGTAATTGCCTGCCCTTCCACGGTCAGTGGGCCCATCTGCCCCGTTCTCCCGTGCCTGCGCAGAAGAGGGATTCAGGGATGACCGAGGCTCATGGTGCTGACCCGAAGGCGGGCACTCTTCATACGTCACCGGTTGCAGGCTCAGCCGGGGCGCCCAGAGCCAGAACCAGACGTCCGTGCGCTGGCACAGGCGGCCTTCCGGGTTCCGGTAGGCCGTCGTTTGGGAGAGGGCCAGACCCGAGCCCTCTCGTTCGCGGATTAACCACAGGCGATACTGGGCGCCCCCTATGCTCCAGGAGAGATCCCCGCGGATGGCCAGGGTCCCCAGCCCACAGATCCCACATCCGACTCCAGCAACTGTCAGCGCGAGGAAGAGGGAGATCGCGGTTTCTAGGCGATGGCGCATCGCCGGGCGATTCCTTCCCAATTGGGATGGGTGCGGTTCCACTCCTCCTATCATAGCCCGATCGTGTCGGTCTCACGAGGAGGTCGAAAGGCCTTTTGATCCTTCCGGCTCATCGCTTTGCAGGTGGATCAGAACGAGTTCCGGCGGGCACATCAGGCGCATCCGGGGCATCCCGAGTCCTTCCATTCCCAATCCCCGGCTCACATACATCGTGGTCGGGCCCCGTCGATACAGGCCCATCTCGTATCGCTTTCCATAAATAGAAGCGGTGATCAGCGCGCCGATGAGGGGCAGGCGGATCTGTCCGCCGTGGGTGTGCCCGCATAAATAGAGATCGATCCCCAGCGCGCTGGCTTCGGGGAAGAGATCCGGTGAGTGGTAGAGCAGGACGGTGAGGGCGTGAGCCGGGATCTGGTGCATGAGCTCCCGCAGCCGCTCGCCATCCCGCTCTGGATCGTGCGTGCATGTCAGGCCGATCAGGCAAACCTGAGGCCCCCGATGGCCCAGCTGCCCGAAGCGGGCCACCTGGTTGTTCAGCCAGGTGATGTGGGTGAAGCCGAAGAGGATCCGCCGCACTACCTCCGGCGGATCCACTAAGGGCGTCCCGGTGACCAGGTAAACCCCCAGGGGGGCGCGCAGCGCCTCCAGGAACCGACTGCATTGGGCCTGGGCTTGGGGATCGTGCACATAGCTCAGGTTGAGGAGATCTCCCGTGAAGACGATCAGGTCGGGATCCAGCTCCTCGACCCACCGCAGGACCTGCTGTTCCCGCCGGGTCAGGCGCTCCAGATGGAGATCGGTGAGGTGCAGAACCCGGAGGGGAGGCATTCCCCGCAACTTGGGGGAGGCCACCACGAGCTCCGTCAAGGTCAGCCGGAAGGGTTCTCGGTAAAGCGCGTTGAGGAGGTTTCCGGTGAAGGCGAGGTGTCCGATCAGTGCCAGCTCGATCGCCCAGGAGAACGGCTGAAGGGGAAGGGTGCCCAGGCTCAAGAACAAGCGGAAGAGGGTGAAGATGACAAATGGGGGCCGGGATGGGCCGAAGGAATACCCGAGGCGAGGCAGCAGAACCAGCATCAGGGCATCGCCCCCGGCGAAGGCGAGGAAGGTCCCTGCGGCGCCTATACCGACCTCCAGGGATCCCGATGCTTCCCCCCAGGCCAGTCCGATGATTGCCCCCAGAGCCAGTGCCCACAGGCCCAGGAAGGCCCACGGAAGGCATTCCAGGCGGTTCAGGGCCACCATGAACTGATGGAAGGGGCTGGCCTCAGTTCCCGGCCGGAACCGTCGGTGTCGCGGCATGGCGGCACGCTCACCCGCCGGGGCTGGCGGGGAAATCCCCTCACGGATTTCGGATCCAGGCCCCAAAGCGTCCGGTCCTTCCATGCTCCGCCCGGTGGGAATACCAGTCCTCGAGATGGCAGGCGGTGCAAACCCCGGCGGCGACCACGGAGGTCACTCCCAGATCGCGCAGGTGCTGGCGCACAGCCTCTGGCAGATCGAGATGCCAGGCGCCGTTGCGCCGGTGCAGGGGGAGGGCTTTCCGGATGCGGGGCTCCAGGGCCTCGATGACCTCTGGGCCCACCGCGTAGCAGCACCCTCCGATCCCGGGGCCGAGGGCCGCATGGAGGGCGGATGGGCAGCGTCCCAGGCGACGCTGGAAGAGCTCCAGAGTGGCTTCCAGAACCCCCGCTGCCAGCCCTCGCCAGCCGACATGCACGATGCCGACGGCCGGGAGCGTCGGATCCGTGAGCAGAACCGGGATGCAATCAGCGAATCGCATGAAGAGGGCCAGTCCCGGCTCCACGGTGACCAACCCATCCACGCCTTGCAAGATCATGCCGCGGTGGTGTGCGTCAACCAGAGCCACCCGGTTCCCATGGATCAACCAGGCGGTGACGACCTCCTCTTCCCGCAGCCCGATGGCGGCGAAGGCCCGGCGCAGGTTCTCAGCCACCGCTGCCGGGTCATCGCCAACGGAGTGGCTCAGGTTCAGGGAGGCGAAAGGAGGGGCGCTCACCCCTCCCTTCCGGGTGAGGAAGCCATGGGGAATGTCGCTCCACGGAGAGCCCCGGAAGCGGTAAAAGACAATCGCCTCTCTCTGCACAGCTTCCCAGCGTATAAACGCCGTCATGGGGAAACATCCAGCAGGACCTTCAACACGCCCTTGCGGGCGGCGTGTTCAAAGGCCTGGGCAGCCTCGCGCAACGGATAGCGAGCGTGGATCAGCGGCAACACATCGACGAGCCCCTGCTGGAGGAGCCGGAGGGCCGGTGGAAATGGTCCGCAACGGGAGCCGATCACCGCCACCTCGTCCACGGCGATCATAGTCAGGTTGGCTTCCACCGTGCCGTGATAGGTGCTCTTCAGGACCAGCGTTCCCCGCGGGCGCACCCATCGGCGGGCGAGATGGAAGCCTTCCGGAGAACCGGTGCATTCCACCACCACATCGGCGGATAGCGCGTTCACCTCCTCCACTCGCGCGGTGGAGATCCCCCGCCGGGCCAGGAGATCCAGCTTGTTCTGGTTCCGTCCGATTACCAGGAGATCGCACCCGGTGAGTTGCAGCACCTGCGCGACCAGCTGGCCGAGCTTGCCATCGCCCAGCACCACCACGCGGTCGGTCGGATGGATGTGGATCTGTTCGGAGATCTCCAGGGCCGCCGCCAACGGCTCCACGAACACCGCCGCTTCATCGGGGATCTCCGGGGGGACCTCGTGAAGGTTCACCACGGGCAGGAGAAGATATTCCGCGAACGCGCCATCGCGGCCGGAGATCCCCAGGGTGGTCCGATGCGGGCAATGGGTGGGCCGTCCGGCCCGACATGTGGGGCAGATCCCGCATGCGGCATTAATCTCACCGACCACCCGTTTGCCGATCCATTCGGGGTGACCCGGGGCCTCTTCCACCACGCCCACGAACTCATGGCCGGGGATGCCCTGGAAATCGAGGTAGCCGCGCATCAGCTCCAGATCTGTTTTGCAAATCCCAGCGATCTTCACTCGAACGCGGGCCTCCCCCGGTGGCGGCGAAGGCACGGGATAGTCGTGTCGGATCTCCAGCCCCCGGTTCAGGTAAACGGCCAGCATGGAGGGCTCCTCGTTAGGGATAGAATCGCGATGAATCCCATCGGCAACGTTTTTATTATAGCGTAACCCCCGTCCTTCCGCTGCCGGGAGCGGCCAACCGGGCACCTTTCAGATCGGAACCGCGCGATCCCCCCCAACAAAGCGCCAGCCTCCAGCCGCTCTCGGAGCGGAATGCCAGGCTTCGGGCGTGAACGGCGTTATCCCAAGATAACCCAATCCTCGCGTTAAGGTTTCCCAAATCTCTTGTGCAGGTGGAGGGAATTCATATAATGGAGGCGTAGGGTGGTGGAAAGTGGAGGGATGTGGTGATGAGGGGACGAGGGAAAAACGCGTTGGAGCAGCCGATACTCCCCCCGGGGGATCCTCCCATGTTCCTGGGAGAGTATCGGCATGGGATTGATGCCAAGGGGCGGATGTTTCTCCCGGCGCGTTATCGGCCGTTTTTTGCGGGGGGAGCGGTGCTGACCAGAGGCCTGGAGCCCTGTCTGTATTTGTTCACGCTTCCCGAATGGCGGCGGGTGGCGGAGCGGATCAGCCAGTTGCCGCTCACGGCCCCGGAGGCCCGTGAATGGCGTCGGTTCTTCTTCGGCGGGGCCTTTGATGTGATCCCCGATGAACAGGGTCGGATCCTCATTCCCGCTTCTCTCCGGGCGTATGCGGGCCTGGAGGGTCAAGCCGTGATTGTGGGCGTTCACACGTATCTGGAGATCTGGTCTCCTCCTGCCTGGCAGGAGATCCTGGGGCGATTTCAAAACGGCCGGATTCCACCCGAGCACTGGATGAAGCTCGGGATTTAGCGCTCGGCCCGGTCGCAACGGCGATTTCACGATGCACATCCCGGTTCTGCTTCGCGAGGTGCTGGAGGGCCTGAAGGTTCGACCCGGCGGCGTGTATATCGATGCCACGGTCGGTGGGGGAGGGCATGCGGCGGCGATCCTGGAGCGCTCTGCGCCGGACGGCCGTCTGCTGGGGATCGATCGAGATCCGGAGGTGCTGGAGCGGGCGCGAGAGCGCCTGCGTCCGTTCGGAGAGCGAGCTGTCCTGGTCCACGGTTCCTATGCGGAGTTGCGGCGGATCGCTGTGCGGTATGACTTCCTGGCGGTCGATGGGATCCTGTTTGATCTGGGACTCTCCTCGTGGCAGCTGGCGGATCCCCATCGGGGGTTCAGTTTCCAGATCGAGGGCCCGCTGGATATGCGGTATGATCCCGGCCGTGGAGTCCCGGCGGCGGAGATCGTGAACCGCTGGCCGGAGAAGCAGTTGGCGGAGATCATCCGTCGATACGGGGAGGAACGATTCGCCCGGCGGATCGCGCGGGCGATCGTGCGGAACCGACCCATCCGAACCACAACGGAGCTGGCTGACTTAATCGCCCGGGTGGTGGGCCGGGGGCGGGAGGATCAGCATCCGGCCACGCGGACGTTTCTGGCGTTGCGCATTGCGGTGAACGAGGAGCTTCAGGCGTTGGAACAAGCCCTCCCCCAAGCGGTCTCGTTGTTGAGGCCGGGCGGCCGGCTGGCCGTGATCGCCTTCCATTCTCTGGAAGATCGAATTGTGAAGACGTTCTTTCAGCGGGAATCGCGGGATTGCCTCTGCCCGCCAGAGGCGCCGGTTTGCATGTGCGGGCATCGGGCAAGCCTGCGTCTGGTCACGCGCAAACCGATCCGGCCTTCGGAAGAGGAGGTTCGGATCAACCCGCGGGCCCGCAGCGCTCGATTGCGCATTGTGGAGCGACTGGGATGAGCGGGCGGCAGCGACTTCTTCTGGCGGTAGCAGGAGCCTTGCTGTTCCTGGCCTCCTTCTCTATGCTGTTTACGTTTCTCTCCACCACGGCGGTGGAGCAGGGACAGATCGTTCAACATCTGAGCGAGACCCGTGCCGCGCTGGAGCGAGGGAATGCCGCGATGGAAGAGGCCATCGCCCGGGAAAGCGCGATCCCGCGCCTACGAGAGCGGGCCCGGTCGATGGGGTTCGTTCCCGGCGGGGAACTGTCAGGCTTGCCGCTCTCATTGCCGGTGACGCTTCCGCTGGAGAGCGCGGGGCCATGAAGGAAACGGGATCGACACTGCGGTTGCATCCGGTGGCGTTCCCGCCTGCCCTGTTCCTCGGGCTGGTGGTGATCCGCCTGATCTATCTGACTTTCTACGCGCCGGGGGAGCCGCTGGGCGTTCAGTCCTTGGAATTGCGGCTCGAGGCACAACGAGGCCGGATCCTGGATCGCCACGGGGCCGTGCTGGCCATAGATGCGCCACGATATCAGGTGGTTCTGGAATACCCCCCTATCGCCTACGGAGGAGATCCGATCCGTCGGGCGAAGTGGTTGCAACAGGTGGATGAGGTCCTGAGCCCCCTGCTGGGTTTCCCGGTCCAGGAGGCCGCGCGGGGCTGGCCGGATACCGGGTGGCAATTTCCGGTAGCCAGAGGGATCCCGGAGGATCTGGCCCGGGTGGTCAGCCGGCGGGTTAAGGAGACCGGCCTCCGGGGGGTTCGGGTGATGCCCTACTGGAAGCGGGTGTATCCAGAGGGCTCGTTGCTGGGGCCGGTGGTGGGCTTTGTGTTCTTCGGGCCAGGGGATGCAGGCATGGAAGAACGGCAGGGCGCTGCCGGGGTGGAAAAAGCCTATGATGAATTCCTGCGCGGCAAGCCGGTGACCCTGCGCGTCCCAGTGGATGCGGAAGGACGTCCGTTGCCGGTGAGGGAAGAGGCGCTGACCCAGCCCGAGCCGGGGGGAGAGGTGGTGCTGACCATCGATCGGACGATCCAGGCGATTGTGGCGGAGGAGCTGGCGCGGGGCTTGCAGGAGAGCGGGGCGCAGCGGGGGGATGCCGTGGTGCTCCGCCCTCGCACCGGTGAGATCCTGGCGATGGTGAGCCTGCCGTCCTTCGATCCCAACGCCCTGGAGACCCTGGATCGAGACGCCCGCAACCCAGTAGTCCAGGATCTCTACGAGCCGGGGTCGGTGTTTAAGATCCTCACCATGGCGGCGGCCCTGGAGAGCGGGGTGATCCGGCCGGAGGATCGTTATCTCGACCAGGGATGCGTGGAATTTGGAGGAGCGCCGATCTGCAACTGGGATCGGGATCGTTATCCGGGCGGGCGGGGCTGGCTGGATATGACAGAGCTTTTGATCTACTCCCGGAACGTGGGCGCGGCCCACTTGGCCCGCCTCCTGGGCCCAGAGCGGTTCTACGCAGCCCTTCACGCTTTCGGGATCGGGGAGTCCACCGATGTGGATCTCCCCTACGAGGCGGTGATGCGGGTGCGAGCGTATGGGGATCCGGACTGGCGGGAGGCCGATTGGGGGCGGCAATCCTTTGGGCAGGCGGTCTCCGTGACGCCTCTGCAAATGGCCGTGGCGGTCTCGGCAGTGGCCAACGATGGCCTGATGATGCGGCCCTTCGTGGTGCAGGAGATCCACACCCCGGAAGGGGTGAAGCGGACGGAGCCCCGGATCCGCCGTCGGGCGATCTCCGCCCAGACGGCGCGGACGCTCCGGGAGATGCTGGCGGCGGTGATTGAGCGGGAGGCGGTGAAGGCGCGGGTGCCGGGTTATCGGATGGCCGGCAAAACCGGGACAGCCCAGATCCCCACGCCGCTGGGCTACGATCCCCGGGATACCATCGCCTCCTTTGTCGGATTCGGCCCGGTGGAGGATCCGCAAGTGCTGATCCTGGTGAAGCTGGATCGCCCCCGGCGCTCGCCGTGGGGCTCCGAGGAGGCCGCCCCGGTGTTCGCCCGGATCGCCGCGCGGATCCTGCCGCTGTTGGGGGTCCCACCATCGTCGTCAGGGCCGTAGCGAGCTGCCCTTGAAGAAGGGATACACGGCTGGCAGCTGGGCGGAGCGATCCTGTGGATGGAGTGAAGGCGAGATGTCGGGGGAGATGGGGACGCGCGTTGCCGTGGAGGGGATGACGCTGGCGGATCTGGCAGAGGCGTTGAGCGGACGCCGTCCGCCATGGGAGATGCCGATCCGGCATGTGGCCATCGATTCGCGGACATGCGAGGCGGGGGATCTCTTTGTGGCATTGCCCGGGGAGCGGACCGATGGACATCAATATGTGGGCGATGCGTTCCATCGTGGGGCGATCGCCGCCCTGGTTCATCAGGACGTTCCAGCGGGCGCGATGGTGGTGGATCTCGAGCGAGGGCCATGGCCGGAATCCCTGACCTTCCCGGTTTGCTTTCGGGTTGCCCGAACCCTGGATGCGCTCCACCGCTGGGCCGGATGGTGGCGCGCTCGCTTTCCGGTGCGGGTGATCGGCATCACTGGGAGTGTAGGGAAGACCAGCACCAAGGAGCTGACCTGGGCGATCCTCTCCCGTCGGTATGAGACGCTCAAGACCGAGGGGAATCTGAACAGCGAGATCGGGCTGCCGCTGATGCTGCTCCGGCTCACGGCACGCCACCAGTGGGCGGTATTGGAGATGGGGATGTATGCGCGGGGGGAGATTGCCGCCCTCTGCGCCATCGCTCGCCCGGTGATCGGCGTGGTCACGATGGTCGGCCCGGTTCATCTGGAGCGTCTGGGGAGTATGGAGGCCATCGCGGCGGCGAAGGCGGAGTTGGTGGAGGCCCTGCCCGAAGATGGCGTGGCGGTGCTGAACCGGGATGATCCGTATGTTCGAGGGATGGCGGAACGGACCCGAGCCCGGGTCTTCTTCTATGGTCTGGATCCGGAGGCGGATCTGTGGGCGGATGAGATCGTGAGCGAGGGGTTGGAGGGGGTGCGGTTCGATCTGCACTATCGGGGCGAGACCTTCCGGCGGGTTCGGGTCTCGTTGCTGGGGCGTCACAGTGTCCACACCGCCCTACGGGCCATCGCGGTGGGCCTTCTGGAGGGATTGACCTGGGAGGAGATCTTCGCGGGCCTGCGGGATCGGCGGGCCCAGCTGCGCCTGGTGGCGGTGCCGGGCCTTCGGGGCTCGACGATCCTCGATGATACCTATAATGCCAGCCCGCCCTCGATGCTGGCTGCCCTGAACCTGCTGGCAGAGCTGGATGGCCGGAAGATCGCGGTGCTGGGGGATATGCTGGAGCTGGGCGCTTATGAGATCGAGGGACACCGGCTGGTGGGGGGACGGGCCGGAGCGGTGGCGGATCTCCTGATCACGGTGGGGCCGCGGGCCCGCATCATCGCCCAGGAGGCGATGGCCGTGGGCCTGCCGCCCCATCGGGTGTGGATCTGTGATTCCAACCAAGAGGCCATTGAGGTCCTCCGGCAGATCCTGGAGCCCGGAGATGTGGTGCTGGTGAAGGGCTCCCGGGGTCTGCATATGGAGGAAATCGTCAGCACCCTGTGCGAGGGGTAATGGGATCCGGACTTGCGCCTCCCTTCCTCAAGGCCCAAAGGTTCCGAGGGGAAGGGAGAAACCATATCTCATACTTTAACCGATGAGGTGCCTCTGTGGCGCAGGCGTTGTTCATGGGAGGCCTTTCCTTTCTGCTGGCCGTCGTCTGGGGTCCACCCCTGATCCACTGGCTGCGGGCGAACGGGATCGGGAAGAAGATCCGGATCGAGGGACCACGAACCCACCTGGTGAAGATGGGGACGCCCACGATGGGCGGCCTGATGATCGTGGTGCCGGTCGTGGTCCTGACGATAATCCTGAACATCGGTAACCTGATCGCCAACACCGAGGCAGGACGGGTGTTCCTGAGGCGGATGGGATGGCCGGGGGATCAGCTGATCGGGCGTTCGATCCTGGTGCCGGTGGCGGCGATGCTGGCCTTCGGGGCGCTGGGAGCGGTGGATGACTGGATGGGCGTGCGGGGGAACGGTGGGCTTCTGGCCCGTCATAAATTCCCGATCCAGATCGCCCTCGGCACCGCCCTGGCGCTGGTATTGCATTTTGGGATGGGCTTGCGCAGCGTGGCCATCCCCACCGTGCCACAGAAGATCGACATCGGGCTCTTCTACCTTCCGATCGCGGTGTTCATCATCGTGGGCTCGGCGAACGCCGTGAACCTCACCGATGGCCTGGATGGTCTGGCCGGGATCATCATCGCGACGAGTTTCATCGCCTACGGTGTGATCGCCTATCTCCAGGGGCAGATCTATCTGGCGACATTCGCCTTCATCGTGGTGGGGTCGTGTCTGGCGTTCCTGTGGTTCAACGCCCATCCGGCGCAGCTGATCATGGGCGATATCGGCTCCCAGGCCCTGGGGGCGACCCTGGGGGTGGTGGCGCTGATGACCGGCCAGTGGCTCCTGTTGCCCATCGTGGCGCTGATCCCGGTGGTGGAAACGCTCTCTGTGATCCTGCAGGTGGCCTATTTCAAATGGACCCGGGGGAAGCGGCTGTTTCGGATGAGCCCGATCCATCATCACTTCGAGCTGCTCGGATGGTCTGAAACCCAGGTGGTGCAGCGGTTCTGGTTGATCGCCATCTGGTCGGCCATGATCGGCGTGGCGCTGGCGCTGTTGTAAGGATCAAGATACCGGTATGCGAGATCTCGCCGGTGCTCGTGTGGTGATTCTGGGGCTGGGCCGGCAGGGATCGGCACTGGCCCGCTGGCTGGTCCGGCAGGGCGCGGAGGTCACCGTCAGCGATCGCCAGCCGGCCGAGCGCCTTCAGGGCTTCCTGCAAACTCTGGAAGGCCTGCCGATCCGTTATGTGCTCGGGGATCATCCGCTCTCGCTGCTGGAGCATTGCGATCTCCTCTGTCTAAGCGGGGGTGTTCCCCTGGACATCCCGATCGTTCAGGAGGCGATCCGGCGGGGGATCCCTCTGGCCAACGATGCGCAGCTGTTCCTGGAGCGCTGCCGGGGATGGACAGCGGGGATCACGGGCTCCTCCGGGAAGACGACCACGACGGCCCTCGTGGGGGCGATGTGCCGGGCGGCGGGCTTTCGAACGTGGGTGGGCGGGAACATCGGCAACCCGTTGATCGAATCCGTTGAGGAGATCGGCCCGGAGGATCGGGTGGTGCTGGAGCTTTCCAGCTTCCAGTTGGAGATCATGACGGTCAGCCCGCGGGTAGCCGCCGTGCTGAACATCACCCCGAATCATCTCGATCGTCACAAGACCATGGAAGCCTATATCGCCGCCAAGCAGCGGATCCTGGATTTCCAGGATGTCGAGGACATTGCGGTGCTGGGCTACGATGATCCCAACGCCCGATCTCTGGCGGCGGCGGTGCGGGGGCGGGTGCGGTTTTTCAGCCGGGAGCGGGAGGTCGCTCGGGGGGCCTTCATTCGAGGGGAGACTCTCTTCCTGCGCCTGGGAGCGGATGCCTGGCCGATTTGTCGGGTGGAAGAGGTGCGCCTGCGGGGCCGGCATAATTGGTGGAACCTCCTGGCAGCGGCCGTGATCGCCGGCAGCCTGGGGGTGGACATCGATTCCATTCGGGAGGTGGCGATCACCTTCTCCGGCGTGCCCCACCGCCTGGAGCTGGTGCGGGAGGTGCGCGGGGTGCGCTATGTGAACGATTCCATCGCCACGACCCCGGAGCGCGTGCGGGTGGCGCTGGAGGCCTTTGACGAGCCCTTGATTCTGCTGGCGGGCGGGCGGGATAAACAGCTTCCCTGGGACGAGGCCGCCCGGGATATCGTCCGACGGGTACGGATCCTGATCGGTTTCGGGGAGATGGGGGATCGGGTTGTGGAGGCCGTGCAGGCGGCTCGCGCTCGCCTGGGGGAGGCAGTTCTGGAGCGGGTGGAGCGAGTGGGCACGCTGGAGGAGGCAGTGATGCTGGCTGCCCGGCTGGCCCGCCCTGGGGAGGTGGTGTTGCTGTCGCCGGGCGGGACCAGCTACGATGCCTATCGAGATTTCGAAGAGCGCGGCGCCCATTTCCGTCAGCTGGTGGAGACGTTGGAATGACCACGGCGCGAAGAAGGTGGTATGAGCAGTCGGTTCCCCAAAGCGGGACCCTGACGCTGTTGCCCGGGATCACCTCTCTGGAGCTGGGGTTGCTGATCCTGCTGGCCGTTCTGGTGTTATTGGGTCTGCTGCTCATTTACAGCGCCACCTACTATCTGGCGCGCCAGGTCTTCAATGACCCGTTTTATTTCGTCCGGCGTCAGGCTGGGGCCGCGCTGGTGGGAGCTCTCGCTCTTCTGGGGCTGTGGCGGGTGGATTATCATCGCCTCCAGCGGCTCTCCATTCCCCTGATGCTGTTGGGGGTGGCCTCTCTGGTCGCTGTGCTGGTTGTGGGAGAGGAACGCCTGGGGGCCCGACGGGCCTTCTCGGGCGGCTCCTTCCAGCCCTCCGAGTTCGTCAAGCCGATTATCATCCTGTATCTGGCCACCTGGTTGCCCACCAAGGGCGAGCGTCTACGGAAGCTCAGCCGAGGGTTTATCCCCTTCCTGATGGTGCTCAGCACGGTGGTCATCCCCATTTTCCTGCAGCCGGATCTGGGGACGGGGCTGTTAATCGGAATAGTCGCCGCCTGGATGTTCGTGGCCTCGGGCGCCACCTGGGTTCAGGTACTGCTGGGGCTGGCGCTGGGGGCTGGGGTGTTCGGGGCGCTGCTCCAGATCCATCCCCACGCGATGGTGCGGTTGCTGGATTACCTGGGAGCCCTGAGCGCCCCGGAGGGCGCTTCAGGGCATGTGGGTATGGTCCAGGAGGCGATCCGTTCCGGGGGTCTCTTCGGGAAGGGGCCGGGGGCGAGCCTCTATGTCCTCAGCGGCCAAGTTCCCCTTCCCCATTCGGACAGCGCTTTTGCGGTGATTGGGGAGGCTTTCGGATTTGCAGGGGTGATCGGAGTGATCGGCCTGCTGAGCGTCTGGGTGTTCCTGGGGTTCCGCACGGCTCGACATGCCCGTGATGCCTTTGGGGGTCTGCTGGCGCTGGGGGTGACGCTGTGGATCGCATGGCAGGGGTTGATCCATCTGGGCGGGGTGACGAGTGTGATTCCCTTCTCCGGGATCCCGTTTCCATTTATCAGCTACGGCGGCTCCGCGCTGCTCAGCGAGCTGATGGGGGCAGGGATGTTGCTCAGCGTCGCCAGGAGGCGAGGGGATGAGGATCTGGATCGCCGCGGGCGGGACCGGCGGGCACATCTACCCGGCGTTAGCCGTCGCGGAGGCGCTTCAGGCCGCTGATCCGGATCTGGAGCTGACATGGGTGGGCGCGCGGGATGGAATGGAAGCCCGCCTGATTCCATCCCGCGGTTATGCCTTCCTTCCCGTGGAAGCGGGCGGGGTGTATGGAATGGGCTGGCGTCGGGGGTTGAAGGGGCTCTGGCGGACGCTTCGGGGGGCGGTTCAGGCCTGGGGGCAGATGCGCCGGCGACGCCCCCAGGCGGTGTTCACCACGGGAGGTTTCGTATCGATCCCGGCCGCCCTCGCTGCGGCATGGTCGGGGGTTCCGATTTTGGTTTACCTGCCGGACATCGAGCCTGGTTTGGCCGTCCGCATTTTGGCCCGTCGGGCGGCCTGGGTGGCAGTGACCGCGCCGGAAGCGGGGGAGGCCTTTCCGCGGCGATCGGTGGTGGTCACGGGATATCCGGTGCGCCGGGCGCTGGTGGAGGCGGCCCGGGTCCGAGAGGAAGCCCGACAGCGGGGACTCACCCGCTGGGGGTTTGCCCCGGAGGTTCCAGTGGTGCTGGTGTTTGGGGGAAGCCGGGGCGCCCGCCGGTTGAATCAGGCGGTCGCCCGTCATCTGGAGGCGCTGACGGCGGAGGCCCAGGTCCTCCATCTCACCGGGCCTGCCGATCTGGAAGGGATGCAACAATGGCGAGCGACGTTGCCTCCTGAACGCCGGGCTCGTTACCAGCCAGTAGCGTATCTGGATGAAGAGATGGGGGAGGCGCTGGCCATGGCGGATCTGGCGGTGTGCCGAGCAGGAGCCTCCGCGCTGGGAGAGCTCCCCCTATTCGGATTGCCGGCGGTGCTGGTGCCCTATCCTTACGTGCGACGCCACCAGGAACGCAATGCGGCCTACCTGGTCCGACATGGGGGCGCCGTCATGGTCCCGGATGAAGAGATCGAGGAACGGCTGGGCGATGTGGTGCGGGGTCTTCTCCGCAGTCCGGATCGCTTGAGCGAGATGCGCCATCGGATGGCGGCGCTGGCCCGGCCGGAGGCGGCGGAACGCCTGGCGGCCCTGGTGATGCAGTGGATGAAAGCTCACGGTTCCATTCCGGCAGGACTCGGGGTCGGGAGGGGGGGATGATCGCGTTGCACGCGGTCTTCTGGGCCTCTGTGGCCCTATTCGCCCTGATCGGAGCCTTGCGGGGGGTGGCCAAGGAGATCCTGGTCAGCGCTTCGATCGTGGGGATCATGTTTTTCTTCAGCCTGCTGCAGCAATTCGCGCCGGCGATATGGGAATCGTTTACCCGGGATCCGGCCACTAGTTTTTTCGTTGAGACCACTGCGGTCGCCATCGCCGCGATTTTGGGATATGCTGGCCCGGCGCTCTCCATTCAGCTGGCTGGCCGGGCGAAACGGGAGAAAGGCACCGAGATCATCGCCGGCTTCGCCGCGGGGGCGATCAACGGATGGCTGATCGTCGGCTCGATCCTGTTCTTTCTACACCAGACCGGCTATCCCTTTCCCGAGATCCTTCAGCCCCCGGGCCCGAATAGCCCGATGATGGATCTGCTGCCCTGGATGCCCCCTGCGGTGATGAAGCCGCCGCTGCTTTACTTTATGGTGTTGATTGCGCTGTTCGCATTGTTGGTCTTTTATCTCTAATGGTTTCAGGTAGTGGTCTCAGGATGGGGAGCAGGGATTCATGAGGCGGGGGCCTTTTCCACCGGAAGATGATGGAGGAGGCGGTTCTCGAGATCCGGGATGCCGTCGGGGGGATCGGGATGATCCGGCTGCGGCCTGGCATGGCCTTTCATTTGATCGGCATCGGCGGCGCGGGGCTCTCGGCCCTGGCGACGGTGCTGCATGAGCTCGGATATGCGGTGAGCGGGTGTGATCGCTCCCCCTCACCGTTCGTAGAGATCCTGCGCACCATGGGCGTTCCGGTGTATTTGGGTCATGATCCCGCCCATGTCCACAACGCCGAGGTGGTGGTGCGGTCCTCCGCTGTTCCGCCGGATCACCCCGAGGTCCGCGCGGCGGAGGCGCAGGGTCGACCGGTGGTCAAGCGGGAGGTGGTGATCGGGGCGTTGATGGCGGAGCGGACTGGGATTGCAGTGGCTGGGACCCATGGGAAAACCACCACCACGGCCATGCTTGCCTGGATCGCCATGGACACTGGCCGCGACCCAACCTTTATCGTCGGCGGTCTGATCCAGGGCCTGAATCGAAACGCGCGGGCGGGCAGGGGGGATCTCTGGATTGTGGAGGCTGATGAATACGACCGGATGTTCCTGGGGCTTCAGCCGCAGGTCGCGGTGGTGACAACGATCGAGCACGATCATCCTGATTGTTACCCGACGCCGGAGGCCTTCTTCGACGCGTTTGTGGCGTTTGCGGAGCGAGTGCCACTCCATGGGATCTTTGTGGTGTGCGATGCGGATGCTGGGGCGCGTCGTCTGGCGGATCTCCTGGAGGCACGGGGGCGATCGGTGGTGCGATATGGATGGGGGCCTCCCGCCCGATGGTGGGCCCGCCCCGTAACGGTGGACCGCTTTGAAATCCACCGGGAGGATCGCCGAATCGGCGAGCTATCCCTTCGCGTCCCCGGGCACCACCATGGCCTGAACGCCCTGGCGGCACTGGCCGCAGCGGAGGCGGTAGGGATCCCTCCGGCGATCGCCCGGGAAGCGCTGAGTCGGTTTCCGGGCACGGCGCGGCGGTTTGAAATCAAAGGGGAAGCGCGCGGGGTGTTGGTCATCGACGATTATGCCCATCATCCAGGGGAGATCCGGGCCACGCTCCGGGCGGTCCGCGACCGTTACCCGGGTCGTTCCATTTGGGCGGTGTTCCAGCCCCACACCTACAGCCGGACGCGGGCGTTGCTGAAGGAATTCGCGCAGGCGTTCGAAGACGCCGACCATGTCATTCTCACTCCGATCTATGCGGCTCGAGAGACGGATACCCTTGGGGTGAGCAGCGAGGATATCGTGAGGCGGATGAGCCATCCGGATGCTCGCTGTCTCCCCGATTTCAACGCCGTGGTCGCTTATCTGCGGGAACACGTTCGATCGGGGGATGTGGTGGTGACCATGGGGGCAGGGGATGGATATCGGATCGGGGAGCGGCTGCTGGCGCTCCTGAGCCATCCCGCGGAGGGAGGATGATGTCGGATTCCATGGCCATCACCGGCCGGGCTCTGGCGGCGGCTCTTCAACGATGGGGACTGCCCCTGTATCGGGATATCCCGCTGGCTCGGTTCACCACATCCCGGATCGGCGGGCCTGCGGATGCCCTGGTGATCGTGGAGGAGATCCAGGCCCTGGTCGATGTCGTACAGAGCGCATGGTCCGATGGGATCCCCCTCACCCTGTTGGGTGGGGGCTCGAATGTGCTCATCGCCGACCGTGGGGTGCGGGGGCTGGTGGTGCTGAACCGGGCGCGGGCATTGCGCTTGGAAGCCGATGGGCGGGTGTGGGCGGCTTCCGGTGCCCTTCTGCCCACCCTGGCCCGGCTGTGCGCCGAACGGGGATGGTCCGGCCTGGAATGGGCGATCGGGATTCCGGGCACGGTGGGCGGAGCGGTGGTGGGCAACGCTGGGGCCCATGGGGGAGACATCGCGAGCTGTCTGGAATCGGTGGATTTGCTGGTACCGGAAGAGGGCATTGTGACCTGGAGGGCTGAGCAGCTCAGGCTGGGTTATCGAACCAGCCGGCTGAAGACATGGCCGACCGTGCCGCGGCCGGTGGTCCTCGCCGCCCGTTTCCTCCTTCGACCGGAGGATCCGGAGGCGATTCTGGAGCGGATGGCAGCCTTCAATGCTTACCGCCGGCGCACCCAGCCGGGCGGAGCCAGCATCGGATCGATGTTCCGAAATCCGCCCGGGGACTACGCTGGCCGTCTGATTGAGGCGGCGGGCCTCAAAGGGGCTCGGCGGGGAGGGATCGTGATCTCCACGCTGCACGCGAATTTCTTCATCAATGAGGGAAACGGCACGGCCGCGGATGTGCGGGCCTTGATGGTGGAAGCTCAGCGCTGCGTCTGGGAACGGTTCGGTGTGCTCCTGGAGCCGGAGATCGAGTTCGTCGGGGAGTGGGAGGATGAAACGGCGGATTCGGGTGGGTGTGCTGTTCGGCGGGAAATCCGGGGAGCATGAGGTGAGTCTTCTGTCGGCTCAATCGGTGATCCGGGCGCTGGACAAGACGAAATACGAGGTGATTCCCATCGGGATCACCAAAGAGGGCCGTTGGCTCACCCGGGGGGATCCGATGAAGGCCCTGACCGGCGGGGCGGTGACGATGGCCGATCTGCTGGGGACGCCCTCCATTGTGGAGCCGGAATCGATCATTTCCCCGCCGGTTCCCCGGCGGCGAGAACTGATCCCAGGGGTCCAGGCGGAAGGAATCCCGGAGGTGGATGTGATCTTCCCGGTGCTCCATGGCCCTTTCGGGGAGGATGGGACGATCCAGGGGTTGCTGGAGCTGGCGGGCATCCCCTACGTGGGGGCAGGGGTGCTGGCCTCGGCGGTGGGGATGGATAAGGCGGTGATGAAGGATGTGTTCCGGGCCCATGGCCTCCCGGTCGCGTGGTATATCGTGATCTTCCGGCGGGAATGGGAGCGGGATCCGGAAGGCGTGATGGATCGGATCGAGCAGGAGCTCGGGTTTCCGTGCTTTGTCAAGCCGGCTAACCTGGGGTCCAGCGTGGGCGTCTCCAAGGTGAAGCGGCGGGAGGAGCTCCCGGCCGCCCTGGCGGAGGCCGCCCGTTATGGCCGCAAGATGCTGGTGGAGCGGGCGATCCCGGCGGCCCGGGAGATCGAGGTCAGCGTGCTGGGAAACGAGGATCCCATCGCCTCCGTTCCTGGGGAGGTGATCCCGGCAGGGGAGTTTTACGACTACGCGGCCAAGTATCTCGATGATCGAACCCAGCTGGTGATCCCAGCCCCGCTGGATGAGGCGCTGGCGGAGCGGATCCGCTCCCTGGCCCTGAAGGCGTTCCGGGCGATCGACGCGTGGGGGATGGCGCGGGTGGATTTCCTCCTCTCCCGGGAGACCGGGGAGCTGGTGGTCAATGAGATCAATACCATCCCGGGGTTCACGGCGGTCAGCATGTATCCGCGCCTGTGGGAGGCCAGCGGCCTGCCGTATCCGGCGCTGCTGGATCGGCTCATCGAATTGGCGCTGGAGCGCTATCGGGATCGTCAGCGGGATGTGATCGCTTACGAGGGGTGGACATGGCTTTCCTCCCGTCGCGCCAGCGGCGCGCCACAAGAAGGCGAGGGCGGACCTTCCGCTCGGTGAGCCCGGCGGGGATGGCGGTGGCCATCTGGGCCCTCCCCCCGGTGGGCTCCCGGCTGGTGGCGGGGGGGCTGTTGTTGCTCTGGGCCATGACCGGCGGGGTCTTGCTGCTTCACGATGTCTTCTACACCCGGCTGGATGTGGCGGGCGCCCACCGGCTCTCCCCGGAGGCGCTGGCGGCCGCCAGCGGGATCGACGGCCTGCACATTTTTTGGGTGAACCCGGCGGAAGCCGCTGCTGCCGTCCGCCGTCAGTTCCCCACCCTGAAGGACGCAACGGTGCGCTGTCGATGGCCGGCGTTCTGCACCCTTTTTGTCGTGGAAGGGCAGGCCCCCTGGGAGTGGGTGAGCGGGGATCTGCGAGTGCTTCTGGATGATAGCGGTCATGTCGTGGAAGGGGAGGCCGTGGAAGCCCGGCGCCGGCTGGAGGTTGATGGCCTGCCGCCCCCTGCCCCGGGCCAGGGCGTGGATCCGGGGTTATGGGCGCGCATGCAGGATCTGGGCCAGGCCTTCCCGGAGATCCAGGCTTTCCGATATGAAGTAGGCCGGGGGTTCTCCTTCATTGATCCATATGGCTGGCCGGTGCTGCTGGGGGAATACGGATCCATGGTGACGCGCGCGGCGGTGTGGCGGGTGATGCGCGATCTTCTCACCGCTCAGGGCCAGCGCCCCGCCTATCTGGATTTGCGCGTCCCGGAGGCCCCGGCGGTTGGATTCCCACCGCAATGAATCGGGCAGGTCTCTTCCCGTGCGCGCGAGGGCATATCCCATGACGCTGGTCGCGATGGATATCGGCACCAGCAAGATCTGCACGCTGGTGGGCGAGGCGGATGAAGCCGGGATGCTCCGCATCCTGGGCGTGGGGGTCGTCCCAGCCCGGGGGATCCGTAGGGGGGTGGTGGTGAACATCGCGGAGGCCACGGAGGCGATCGCCGCCTCGATCGAGAAGGCCGAGCGGACCAGCGGCTATCAGATCCGACGGGCCATCGTGGGCATCGCCGGGCCTTATGTGGCCTCGGTGAACAGTAAGGGCACCGCCTCGGTGATGCGGGGGGATCGGGGGATCAGCCCGGCGGATGTGGAGCGGGCGATCGAGAACGCCCGGACCATCGCGATCCCCCATTCCCATGAAATCCTTCACGTGCTCCCGCGGGCTTTCATCGTCGATGGCCAGGAGGGGATCCGGGATCCCCTGGGGATGTATGGGTTCCGGCTGGAAGCGGAGGTCCACATCGTGACCGCCCAGGTGGGCCCGTTGACTAATCTGCGACGGTGCATCGAGGCCGCCCAGATCGGGGTGGAAGAGTTCGTCCTCTCGCCGCTGGCTTCGGCCGAGGCGGTGCTCACGGAGGGTGAGCGGGAAATGGGGGTGGCCCTGGTGGATATCGGGGCGGGGACGACGGATCTGGCGGTCTTTGTGGAGGGGAGCGTCGCGCACACCGCGGTGATCCCGGTGGGAGGGCAGCACATCACCAACGATCTGGCCTATGGCCTGCACGTCCCGGCCACGGTGGCGGAAGCGATCAAGGTCCAATACGGCCATGCGGCGGTCCAGGCCATCGCGCCGGAAGAGCAGATCACGGTCCAGGGCTTCGGGGAGAACGGCACGCTGATCTTTTCGCGCCGGGAGATGGCTGAGATCATCGAGGCGCGGGTCCAGGAGATTTTCCAGCTGATCCTGAAAGATCTGCGAGCTTCAGGTTACGAGCGGTTGCTCCCGGCCGGGCTGGTCCTCTGTGGAGGGACTGCTCTGCTGCCGGGGATCCGGGAGGTAGCCCGCGAGGTCACCGGGATGCCCGTCCGCGTGGGCATGCCGTGGGATCTGGGAGGGCTGGCGGAGACCCTCCGTTCACCGATGTTCGCGGCTGCGGTGGGCCTGCTCCGCTGGGGCCTTCGGATGGATGCCAGCACTGGCTATTCTCCGTCCGGGGACTCATGGCTGGGGCGTCTCTGGCGGACCCTGCAGGGGATCTTCCGGGAGATGTTGCCTGGGTAGGGCATGCCCGCGCTTCCGGATCGGGAATTCCGCCCGAGGCCTTCTTTCTCTAGCCCGGGCTGATCAGGAACCTTGCTGCGAGGAGGTGGACGATGGAGGCGATGGCGATGGGTCAGACGCCGGCCAAAATCCGCGTGGTGGGCGTGGGCGGCGGGGGCAGCAATGCCGTGAACCGCATGATCGAGGAGGGGCTCCGGGGGGTGGAGTTCATCGCCGTCAACACCGATGTGCAAGCTCTCTCCCTGGCCAAAGCCGATCGCCGGATCCATATCGGGGAGAAAGTCACTCGTGGCTTGGGCGCAGGGGGGAACCCGGAGATTGGATACAAGGCCGCAGAGGAGTCGGCGGATCTCATCTACGAGGCGCTCCGCGGCTCGGATATGGTGTTCATCACGGCAGGGATGGGGGGCGGCACGGGGACGGGCGCCAGCCCGGTGATCGCCCGCATCGCCCGGGAGGTGGGCGCCCTGACCATCGGGGTGGTGACCCGCCCCTTCTCCTTTGAAGGCCCGAAGCGGGCCAAGGCCGCGGAGGAGGGCATTAACCGCCTGAAGGAGAGCGTGGACACTCTCATTGTGATCCCCAATGATCGCTTGTTGGAGATCACGGATAAGAAGGTGACCCTCATGCAAGCCTTTCGAATGGCCGATGAAGTGCTTCGCCAGGGCATCCAGGGGATCAGTGAGCTGATCACCGTCCCCGGTCTGATCAATCTGGATTTCGCCGATGTGCGCACCATCATGGCCGAGGGCGGTGCCGCGCTGATGGCCATTGGGGAGGCTTCGGGGGAGAACCGGGCAGTGGAGGCCGCCCAGCAGGCCATCTCCAGCCGGCTTCTGGAGGTCACCATTGATGGGGCCCGGGGCATCCTGTTCAACGTCACGGGGGGTCCTGATCTCACCCTTTACGAGGTCCATCAGGCGGCGGAGATCATCCGTCAGGCGGCTCATCCGGAGGCCAACATCATCTTCGGCGCGGTCATCGATGAGGCGATGCAGGAACGGGTGCGGATCACCGTGATCGCCACCGGGTTCGAGCGCCCGCCCCTCCAGGGCCGCCGTCCCGCCCCGACCTCCACGCCGCTGGGGCGCACGGAGTCCAGCCCCCTGCGCTCGGAGGAGGCTCGGCGTCCTCTCAGCGACCGCAGCTTCAATGAGGGCGATCTGGACATACCGGCCTTCCTGCGACGACGTGGATGAAATCCATTGGGGGCTTGGATGGTCGAGCGGGTCTCCCGCAGGCTGCCCGCCTGGCCGCCGGACAGGCGCCGTCCCGTCTTTCCGCTTCGAGCCTGGTGGCCTCAGCCCTCGCTCCGCATGGGGAGGGAGGAGATGTATGCCTCAATGCCCCAGCTCGGAGGCGGAGGCGGCGCGAGGTTGCCAGACCAGCCGGACCCTTTGAAAGCGGCTGAGGCGCTCACGGGCTGCCTGCTGGAGAGGGCGCAGATGAGGGGCACGCACCCGGAAGGTCCCCTGGAGCTGGGCGAGGACCAGCTGGCTATCCCCCCGGATCTCCAGGGTGAAGGCGGAAGGATCCTTTCCGATCCCCTCGATCCGGCCGATCAGGTCCTCCAGGGCGGCGATCAGTGTCCGGTATTCCGCTTCATTGTTGGTCATGGTTTCCTCGAAATTCAGTCGGCGTCGCTCCTCCCTCCCATCCCGGGTTCGGATGATGTAGGATCCGTAACCGGGGCCCGGGTTGCCTTGGCTTCCTCCGTCAAAGATGATCACATAATCCGGAGCTGCGGCTCGTGGCATGGCTAGGCCTCCGCATGGAGGAATGGTGGATTACTGCTTTTCGCGCACCCTCCGGACAATCCGCCGGAATTGAGGTTATGATGAATAGCGCGATATGGTTCTCGCGGGCTAATTAGACGGGAGCCCATCAAACCCATGCTTTCGAGACCACCATGGCGCGTCGCGAGCGGCCTGAAATGGCGGTCTTCATCGACTTTGAGAACATCGCCACCGCGGCGGAAAGCCGGTATTACACGCTGGATCTCCAGCGCTTGTTTGCGGAGCTGGGGCGACGGGGGCGTCCGGTCCTGAAGCGCGCTTACGCCGACTGGTCCCGTTTCACCAAATATCGGGATGAGCTGCTCCGGCATGGGGTGGATCTGGTTCAGATTTACTCCTACGGCCACAAGCTTGCCCGTAACCGGGCGGATGTCCGTATGGCTATCGATGCCATCGAGAGCCTGTTCACCCGTCCGGAGATCCAGACATTTGTGATTGTCTCCGGGGACAGCGATTTCTCCAGCCTGATCACTCGTCTCCGGGAGCATGGCCGGTTCGTGATCGGCGTGGGCGTGCAGGGGGCGACCAGCGATTTAATCCCTGCGCTGTGCGATGAGTTCATCTATTATGACACGCTGATTGCGCCGGAAGCGGGAGAGGCCCCAGCTCCTTCTGCGTCTGTCCCCAAGCCATCCGCCTCCGCTTCAGCCTCCGAGATCGTGGGAACCGCGGAGCGTTACCGCCGGTATCTCCAGGATTGGGGGTTCGTGTTGCTAGAGCCCACCCTCCGTCGGATGGGGTTGACCCGCCTTTTCGAGACTCTGCGGGCAGGGATAGCCGAGCTCACCCTGGCTCGATGGCTGGACCGAACGAACTGGGAGGGCCTGGAGATCGAGGCGGGCGGCCGTCAGGAGCTCGGATGGTTGCTGCTCCTGGGTTCCGGGCTCTCCTTCGGATCCCTTCCGCCTTCGCTCTTCACCCCGATTCATGGGGTGCGGGTTGCTGGCCTGAAGCGGTTTATTGAAGCGGCGGAGGGCGGTCTAATCCGATTTCTGGGCATGGCGAATTGGCAGCTGGAACTGGAAGCGCTGGCTTTCCTCCTCGGGCTTCCTGCGGTAGAAGTTGAAGCCATGCTCCGCGGCATGGCGCGGGAAGGCCTGCTGGCGGCGGAGAATGGGACCTTCCGCTGGATCCCGCATGAGGATCCATTGCGGGGTCCGGTGTTTGAGGCCCTGCGGGCGGATCTGGCCGGCGTCACCTATCCGTCGGGGCTTGCCCCTTCCCTGGGAGATGCTCGGGCGCTGTTTGAGGAGGGGATGAGCTACCGGCGAGATCGAAACTTCCCAATGGCCCGGGAGCGCTTTTTGCAGTCTCTGCGGATGACCTTGGATCTGTGGGAGATGCGCACTCCGGGAATTGGGCCCTATGAGATCCGCTGGCGGGCGGCCAGCTACTGCTCCGTGCAGGCGGGAGAGCTTTTCAACTATCGTCGGGACTTCGCCGGTTCCCTCCCTTATTATCACGCCTTTATCGCCCTGATGATCCCGGGGGATCCGGTATGGGAGAAGCTCCGCGGGCTGGTGGATTTCATGCTGCATTACGCGCTGTCCGCTTTCTTCGATAATCAGGTCCCCGTGACCTCCGGTCCTTTCGCTCGACGTCTGCTGGAGCTTTTCCATGATCCGGATCCCTACCGGGCCGGGCGGGCCCGGGAGTGGGTGGCTCAGGTGGCGCGGTTGAACCCGGCGATCATCGGATGGCTGCTGGAGCAGCTGGCAGGGGTGGAGGCGGGAGAGGCGCAGAAGGAGGCGCTGGAGATGTTCTTGCGAGGGCAGATCCAGGAAGCCTCCATCTCTTCCACATCTTAGGTAGGGCTCTGTCCGCTGTCGCCAACGCTGTTTTGTGGAGGCAATCCCCATGTCCATCCGCTGGTTGGGAAGAGCGCTTGTCCTCATCGGGTTCATGATGATTGCCCAGAGCTTGATCTGGATGAGCCAGGGGATGTTGACGGATCGACCGCCTGGGAATCCTGGGCATGGGCTTAATGGGCTCGAGCGGTCTGCGTCCACCTCATCTTCGGGGCCCACGCCCACCCTTCAACCCACCGGGACGCCGCCTTCCATGCCCACGCCTACGTTCACCCCTGTCCCGCCCCCATCAACGCCCACTCCAGCCTTCCCGGCCCGATGGGCAGTCACCCCTACTCCCCTTCCCGGGGTCTCTCGGGGAAGCCTGGAGGGGATCCCGGAGCCCCGCCCGCCTCTGGCCTTTCCGCCCAGACGGGTGAACCTGCTGTTGCTGGGGAGCGATCGGCAGCCTGGGGAGCGGATCGGGCGAACGGATACGATCCTCTTTGTCTCGATTGATCCGGATGAGCCCTCGGTGCGGTTGCTCAGCATCCCGCGGGATCTTTGGGTCTATATCCCCGGCTGGGGGCTCAACAAGATCAACACCGCCTATGTCCATGGGGAGCTGGCCCGTTATCCGGGTGGGGGCTATGGCCTGCTTCAGGATACGCTTCGTTACAATCTGGGGCTGACCGCTCACGGCTATGCCCTGGTGGATTTCGATGGGATGCGGACGATCATCGACGCCCTGGGCGGAGTGGATGTGAACGTCCGATGCCCGCTGTATGATGTGTTCCCCGATCCCGACAACCCGGCGATTACCGGCACACTCGCCCTGCCCGCGCCGGGCCGTTACCATCTGGATGGCCAGCAGGCCCTGTGGTATATGCGGTCCCGATATTCGACCAGCGATTTCGACCGCTCGCGCCGGCAGCAGCAGGTGCTGGAAGGATTGCTGGATCGCATGAAGGAAGGCGGGTGGCTCTGGCGCGTCCCATCCCTTTGGTCCGGGATCCGCCAGACGGTGCAGACAGATCTGGGGTTGGAGGAAGCGCTCTGGCTGGCTTCCATCGGGGCGCGCCTGGATCGGAGACGCATCGCCCGGGGATGGTTGCATCCGGTTCTGGCTCCCCGCATGATCTCCACCACTGTGGGGAGCAATCTGTTTGTTTACCTGCCGACGGAGCAGGCGTATTCCTACCTGGAGCAATTCCTGCTGGGCCCATTGCTCGCAGAAGCTTTGCCCATTGCGCGAGTGGAGATCATCAACGCCAGTGGGAATCCCTCTTATGGGGAGATGGCCGCGGAGATCCTGCGGGAGGCCGGGTTTCAGGCCGTCCGGATGGTGGAGGCGGCGCCGGATGGACAGCCTACGCGGGTGATCGCCACAAGCTCCGCCGGATCCTCCACGGCCGCTTCGGCGCTCCTGCGGGCCTTCCGGCTGCCGAGGTCCCGTCTCGAAGTTTCCCTTGAGCCGGGCGCGGAAGCCCCCTATCGGGTCTGGTTGGGGGATGACTTCAACCCGTGCGTCCGATAGGCACGCCAGCGCTCCGGGGATGCATTTGTTTGGTGGATCAATTCGCCGACATCAGGAGGCATGGCCTGCGGGGTTCTCGTCCGCCCCATCAGGAAGTTACGGTAGGGGATGTCCTTACAGTTCAGGTCCAGCGGCGGCGGTGGGATGCAGACGGTGGGGTAGGCCGGATAGAGGCGTTTGGCGCCGGGGATTCCCTGTAGGGTATCCGAGGAGATCTCCGGCGCGGCCGTCGGTCGGGGCATCCGGGTGGCGGTGAAGGCCGGCGTCGGAGGTGGGGAAGGGGAGACGGTTGAGGTGGCGGTCGGGGTCCGCGTCGCTGTTGCCGGGAACGTCGGAGAGGGAACGGGGGAAGGCGAGGGCTGTCGGGTGGGGCTGGATGCTGGCGCCACCGTTGGCGCGGCGGGAGTGGGAAAGGTGGGCGCCGCCGGCGTCGGCCCGGCGCAGGCGGAGACGGAAAGGGTGATAGATAGCGGGTTTCCCTATTTCATTTCCGCTCGAAGAACATCACATATTCGTGCTTGAAGATGTAAAAATTCCCCTTGAGGGCGCGATAGCGCCAGAGGTGATACTGGCCGCGCTTGCCCCGGTTCTCCTGGATGTCTTTGACGCAGATGCTCTTCAGGCGGAACCCGTGCCGCAGCACCCGTTCCATGGTCCGGAAGCCCAGGGGCACCCATTCCCCCTGCGTGTATTTGTCCCCGATCACCAGCACCAGAAACCGCCCCCGGTCCAGGAGGGGGGCGAAATTTCCCACCACTCGCTCGAAGGCCTCATAGAAGGCCTCCTCCGTGGGCGCGCTGGAGAGATCGCGCGGGTCGGCGCTGAACCGGATGATGTCATGATAGGGCGGATGCAGGATCAGCAGCTGGGCGCCGGAGAACCCCCAGCAGGCCATCGTCTCCCGGACGCGCTCTACAGTGGCGGGATCCGTGCTGTCTCCGATCTGGAGCTCTGTCTGAACTCCATACGGGTTCTCCTCCAGGCCAATGAGCCGGCGGGCCCGTTCGGCTACGCTGGGGACCAGCTCGATGCCGATGGCGAAGCGGCCCAGCCGTTTCGCCTCGATGAGGGTGGTGCCCAGCCCGGCGAAGGGATCGATGACCAGCTCCCCTCGACGGGTGAAACGCCGCATGGCCTGGTAGGGGATCTGGGGGACGAAGTTGCCCCAGTATTCCGGGGTGTGCATCCCATGGTTGGCCCGGGGGCCCAGCAGCCACAGGCTGTCGGTGAGGATGTCCTCGTATTCCTCCCAACGTTCCAGATCCAGATCGTGGATCGCCATCGTTTTCCTCATCTCCATCGTCCGACGGCTGTCTCCAGGCCCCGCCCGGAGCGCGGCAGGCGACGGACATCTGCCCTCTGCAGCACGCGACCCGGAAGCCATGTCTCAGCGATCCCGGCCTCCTAATTATGGTAAATTCAGACCCATGGGGGGACAAGACCTGAGGGATTCTGTTCGCTCCCTGCGTGGCTCCCGCCGGAGGGGTGGAATCTTCCTTATTTGGCCTCCATCACGCAGAATTTCCACCGCCTCTCCTCTCGTGTCCCGCGGCCCACGGAACGCGATCCAGTCCGCCAAGGCTGCCCAGAGTGCGCACATCCTCCGATTCCAGGCGCATGCGCTATAGCGTTGGGCCCGTTCGGCCCTGAATGTCCTGATAAAAGGGTCAGCGGCGTCCTTTTTCACTATAATTAAAACTCGTTTTAGGACCTACAAGTCCACGGAGGGAGGGATCCGGTGCGACTCCAGGCGATCGAGCTGCATGGCTTCAAGAGCTTCGCCGATCCCACCCGCCTCGAGTTCCCGGGGCCGGTGACGGTGATCGTGGGCCCCAATGGGAGCGGCAAAAGCAACATCGCGGAGGCCATCCGCTGGGTCCTCGGGGAGCAGAGCCTCTCCACCCTCCGGGTCCGGCGGGGGGAGGATCTGATTTTTGCGGGCAGCGATCAGCGGCCCCGCGCCGGGATGGCGGAGGTTACCCTGATTTTCGATAACACCGATGGCGCGCTCCCGCTGGAATTCACAGAGATCGCCCTCACCCGCCGGGTCTACCGGGATGGGGAAGGCGAATACTTGCTGAACGGGAACCGGGTGCGCTTGCGGGACATCCAGGAGCTCCTGGGGTCCACTCCCTTGGCACGGCGGACTTACACGGTGATCGGGCAGGGGGTGGTGGATGAGGTGCTCCGGATGCGGCCGGAGGAGCGCCGGGCGCTCTTCGAGGAGGCAGCAGGGATCGCCCTCTACCGCATGAAGCGCGAGGAAGCGCTGCGGCGCCTGGAGGCCACCCGGCAGAACCTGGCCCGGGTCCGCGATCTGCTCGCGGAGATCACCCCGCGGATGAACAGCCTCCGCCGCCACGCGGAACGGGCCTGCCAGTATGAGGCGCTCCGCTCTCAGCTCAAAGAACAGTGGCGCCGCTGGGCCGCCCGCCGGATGGCCCGGCTCCGGGAAAGCCTGGAGGCCGCCCGCCAGGCTCTGGCGGAGGCGGAGGCTGAATGGGCCCAGCATCAGGACCGCCAGGCCCTCGCGGAACAGCATGCCCTGGCGATCCGGGAGCGGATCCGCCGCCTCCAGGCGACGCTGGCCGAGCTGGAAGCCACGCGGGAAAAGCTCCAGCAGGAAGCCGCCGCGATCCAGGAGCAGCTGCAGGCTGTGGAGAAGGGACTTCAGGCGCTCGTGGAACAGGAGAAAGCTCGTCGGGAGCAATACGAAGCCCTCCAGGCCCGTCGGAGGGCCCTGGCCTCTATGCGCGAGACGCTGGAGGCGGAACAGGCGGCGCTCGAAAGCCAGCTCCAGACCCTCCGGGAGCGGCGGCACGCCCTGGAGGCCCTCTACGAGGAGCGGCGCGGGCGCGCGGAGGACCTACGCCGGCAACGCGCGGCGCTTCAAGAGGCCCTGCGCCAGCTGGAGGAAGAGAATGCCCGGATCACTCGCCGCCGGGCTGCGCTGGAGGAGTCCCTTGCGGAGCTGGAAAAGTGGGCCGCCCAGCAAAGGGCGCTGCGCGCCCACAAGATCCAGGAGCAGACGGCTCGGCTTCAGGAGCAGGAGCGGATCCGCGAGGAGCTGCGCGCCGTATCTTCTACCCTGGAGGAGCTGGAGCGCCAGCGCGCCCGGGTCCGCCTTCAGCTGGATGAAGTCGAGGCGGAAGTGGAACGGGCCCGGGAGGCGGCCGCTCAGGCCCGCGCTCGGCAGGATTACTGGCAGGCTTACCTAGAAAACGTTCTTCGCCATCGAGCGGAACCGGAAGGGGGGGACACGGATCTGCAGGCCTTGCTCTCAGCGAACCTCCCCGGAGTGGTGGGCCGGTTGATCGACTTCCTGGAGATCGAGCCCGGCTGGGAGACGGCCGCGGCCGCGATGCTGGGACCGCTCCTCCAAGCCCTGGTGGTTCGGGATGCAGCGGCCCTAGAGCCCCTCCGACCCTGGGTTCGCCGCAGCCTCCCGGTGGTGGTCCTGGAGGCGTTGCGCGTCGAGCGGAGGCCAGGGATTCGCGGGCGTATCCGGGAGGGGATCGCTTTCCCCACAGGCAGGCCGGCCCTTCCGGCTCGCCCGGCGATAGCGGTCCTGCGGGCGCGGGAGCCTCGCCTGCAGGCCTGGCTGGAGCGCCATCTGGAAGGGATATGGCTGACGGATACCTGGGAGCAGGCGGTCGCCCTCTGGCCCCGGATGCCCCGCGCGGCGCAGATCCTCACCCGGGATGGCGAGCGGATCGGAGGGGAGGGGATCCTGTGGATCGGCCGATACACGGCTCCCGAGGTGGTGTGGCTGGCCCAGGAGTGGGCGTGGCGATCGCTTCCAGAACAGCTGGAAGCTGCCCGACAGGCATCCCGTCAGGCCGAAGAGGCCCTCCAGGCGAGCCTGGCCCACTGGAAACAGGTCCATGAGGAGTGGGTGGCTCTGGAGGAAGCATATCGGGCTGCCCAGGCCCGTCGGGAGGAGCTGCAGCGTCGGATCCACGCGCTGGAGGCGGAGCTTCAGGACATCGCCCGATCGCTGTCGTCGCTGGAACACGATATCGCGGCAGGGGATCCGCAGCGGGCGCAGATGGAGGCGGAATATGAGGAGCTGGGGCGCCGCCTGGGATCGCTCCAGGAGGGGCACCGGGCGTTGGAGGCGGCGCGGGAAGAGGTCAACCGGGCCATCGCCGCGCTGGGCCTCGAGCTGATCGAGGCGGACATGGCCCGTCTGCAGGCGGAGGAACGGTGGCTGGAAGAGCAGCGCCGTCGGGTGGAGGAGCGGATCGCCCAGCATGAAGAGGCCATGCGGGCGGTGGAGGCGGAGGAGGCAAGGCGCTCGATGGAAGCGGACGATGCCATGCGCGCGGCCCTGGAGGGGGAGCGGGAGCTGTTGCAGCGTCTGCGCCAGGAGCTCGCCGCCCGCCTGCAGGATATGGAAGCGCAGCGGGCCCAAGCGATGGCTGAGCTCCTGGAAGCGGAATCGGCGTTCGAAGCAGCATGGAAGCAGGTGGAGCAGCTCAGGGAAGCCGGCCGATCGCTGGAGGAGCAAGTCCACGCCGCCCGACTGGAAGTAGTGCGCTGGGAGGGGGAGGTCCACGCCTTTGAACAGACCCTCCGGGAGGAGTGGCGTCACCTCGATGACTCCGAGATGGATCTGGAGGCATGGATCCAGGAGGCCGAAGCGGCGGAGCCGCTGGAGACGCTGGAAGCGCGGGTGGACTCCCTCCGTCAGGCGTTGCGACGCCTGGGGCCGATCCACCCGGAGGCGGCGTCTGAATACGCTGCGCTGCAGGAACGTCATGCCTTCCTTACGGCCCAGGTTGCGGATCTGGAGGCGGCGGCGGCCTCCTTTCAGCAGACAGTCGTGGCGCTGGACCAGCGGATGCAGCAGGCGTTTAGGGAAACCTTCCGGGCCGTGGAGCGCGCCTTCAAGGAGACCTTCGTTGAGCTGTTCGGAGGCGGCAACGCCCGCCTGACGCTCACCGCGGCGGAGAGTTGGGATCAAGCCGGGGTGGAGATCTTCGTGCGGGTTCCCGGGAAGCGAACCCAGAGCCTCATGATGCTTTCCGGGGGAGAAAAGGCCCTGACCGCCACTGCCCTCATCTTCGCCCTCCTGAAAGTCCGCCCTTCGCCCTTTGTGGTCCTGGACGAGGCGGACGCGGCGCTGGACGAGGCGAACATCGGGCGGTTTCGGGAAATGATCCGCCGGCTCTCGGAGCGGACCCAGTTTATCCTCATCAGCCACAACCGGGGCACTGTGGAGGTTGCCGATGTCCTGTATGGGGTGACCTTGCGTCCGGATGGCGCCTCGCAGGTTCTCAGCCTCCGCCTGGAGGAAGCGGAGAGGATGATGGCGAAATGAGGGCGGCTTTCCCTCGGGGGCTGGACAAGGCGCCTTCGATGTCCCCCTCAGCGTCCCATTTGGCAAGCTCCTCTTCCGGTGGTGGTTCGAAAAACGCCTCTATAGCTTGTGCGACTCCTTGCTCGTGGATCATACGGAGAAAGCTCGCGCTTTCCATGGTTGGAAAGCTATACCGCTCGGCCTGGGTCCAGGGGTCCGAGGCCGGGGTTTCCTTCGTTCAGCGAGGGACCAGGCCGGGCGAGGGGAACGCCTGGATCCGCCAGTCGGCGCATGAGTCCGTATCCCGGTTCGCCGGGAAGCGCTCCAGGCTCTGGCCCCGAGGTGGGGCGGGGCAACGCGGCGCGCTTCCCCATTCCACCCGATCGATCTCCCCCTCCGGTCCGATCAGAACGACCTCATCCTGGGTGTTGTTTAGGTTCCACGAGCCTCGCCCCCAGCTGGGGTCCGGGATGAGATCCGGGACCCGCGGATCCATCCCTGCCAGCTCGAAGTCCGGGAGAACCCCATAGCGGGCGGAGAACGCCTGGGCCGACACGGCCACCACGATGACCTGCCCGGGCCCGAGGACTGTTCCGGCGGGAAAGCGATACATCCCTTCGTAGTCCCCCGGGGTCGCCGCGTCGCCGATCCTATAGCCTGAGAGATCCAGCGGGACGCCGTCCGGATGATACAGCTCCACCCACTCTTCGTTCGGATCGATCCCTGGGGCGTTGACCAGCACCTCGCTGATCAGCAGGTGGGGTGGCCGGTAGCCGTGAAAGACCAGAGGGAGATACACCTTGGGCCGGGAGAGTTCCCAGTCGAAGCGGAACAGTTCACTCAGGGCGGCGAACCCCTCCTCCGATCGGAAGAAAAGCGTTAGCTCCCGGTTCAGCTTGTGAGAAGTCTCGGTGCCATTGGCCGAGCTCAGGAGGATATAGGGCTCCCCCCGGAGGCGGATGAGGGTCATTTTGTTATGCAGGCCTCGCCCGCCCGGGTTCCCCAGGCGCGCCTGGAAGGTGTCGGAAAGGGTGGGGCGGAGCGTTCGCAGGGTTTCGATCCACGCGATCGTCGCCGCGTTGTTGCGGGGTGCTGTGGGATCATCGTAAAAGCGATCCAGCAGCAGGCGCACCGATGCGCCGCGATCCGCTGCTTCGATCAGCGCGGTGAGGTAGAGATTGGGGGAGATGATGGGAGCACTGGCCGGATCGGCGGCGCCCGGTCCCCACCAGGCCGGCACCGTCAGCTGTTGGGCTTCGATTCGATCTCCCGCGCCCGCTTCCCGGAGCAGCGGCCACAGGCCCGCATTTAGGTTCAGCATCCCCTCCGGCCCGACGATGAGGGTGAGATCCGTCGCGGTGATCGGGATCGGTTCCGGGAAACGGACCGGGTAAGCGCTCCCGCCCAGGGTGAGGGGTGGGGTGTAGGTCGGTGGGGGATTTTCCGTCAGCGGCGCCACATCCCGGAAGATCGAAGCCGTATCCTGGCGGAATAGTTCGTTCAGAAAGGCGGCGGCCTCAGGGGATTCGAACGCCGCCAGCACGCCCCGCTGGCCATCCGTGCCATCCCCCTTCGGATCATCTGGCATGGCCCGCGGACTCAGGTTCTCCGTCCCGATCAGCACCCCCTGGTCATCCCGGACCAGGAACTTGGCGTGGGCGTAGGCGTAGCGGCGTAATGCGGGCGGGATCGCCGCCGGCGCGTTCCGCATGATCAGGCACTGGCCGCCCGCCTCGCGCAGAAGCCGGCAGGCATAGCGTTCATCGTCCGTGATCCCACCGGGGGGCGTTCCTTCCAGGAGCAGAGTGACGGAGACGCCCCGCTGCGCGGCCGCGGCCAGCCGCTCGGCCAGCCGGGGATGCTCAAAGGTGAACATCTCCCCGCGGATGGAAACCCGAGCGCCGTCGATCCAGGCAGCGACGGCCTCGAAGGCGTGATCGGGAGCCACGATGAGCGTCATCGGGATCATCCCGGTGATCCGCAGCGGCCGTTCATAGCGTTCCGGCGCCCATCCCGGGAAGCGGACCCGGCGCCCCTGCCATGGATCCCGGGCATCGCTGGCCCAGTCGTCCGCGGTGTCCGTGTCGATGGGAAGCCCTGTAGAAGGATCCAAGCGGCGGACCAGGATCCGACCTTCGCTCCGGGCGCCCGGGATGCTGTAAACCCGAACCCGAGGACCGTGCCATCCGATAGTCTCCGTGTAGCCTTCGCCGTAAAGCACTGCGTCGACCAGTGCCCCGGCGGAATCCCGAAGCACGACCTCATCGCCGGAATTTGCGAAGCCGGGCCACACCCCGCTCACCGGGCGCACTGTCTCCAGGCCGTCAGTGAAGACGGCGGCGTCCGGCGGATGCCCAAAGGCCATTGTGAAGGAAAGCGCGTGGTGAGCCACCCAGATCGACGTCCCCGGGGTAATTGTGAACCCCAAGGGGAACCTCAGCCCTCCCGTTCCCGTCAGGCGGTCGCGCAGGCTCCATCCGCTCAGATCAACAGGCCCTGGGCCGAGAGCGGTCAGCTGGACGGCTTCATCGGGCTCGCCGGAGAATATGCCATCGGGATGGACCGCGGTGATCCATACCCGGGGGGTTTCCGCCCGGGAGCGTTGGAGGATGGGGGGGAGCAGGGCAAGCAGGATCATTCCGCTCAGGCCCAGAAGCGCCGTCAGGATCAGACGCGGGATTCGAGGCATTGCTCCTCCGGATGATGAGGCTGACGGTGTCCATGAACATGATAGCGGCCGGTTCTCCCTGAGACGGGGGAGTGGGCGGAGCATCGAAGGCGCTGCACCCGGTCTTCCGATCCTCGTGGGGTAAAATCGACAGCGTAGCTCTCCCCATAGCTGGGGTTGCGCATGCTCCGAGCGCTGCTGGAACCACTGAAGTGCATGCTGGAAGAAAGCCTCGATGAGGCCCGGGTGGTCGGTGGGGCGGTGCGGGATCATCTGATCGGCCGGGAGCCGAACGATTTCGATGTGGTGGTGGTTGGCCCGGCCTTGCGCCTGGCCCGCGCCCTGGCCGATCGGATCGGCGGGTTCTTCTATGTCCTCGACGCCCGGCGGGAGTTCGGGCGGGTGGTCTGGCGAAGCCCTGAGGGCCGCCGGTTCTATATCGACCTCACCCGACGGGAGGGCGCCTCCTGGGAGGAGGATCTCCGGCGCCGCGATTTCACCATCAATGCCATGATGGTTGACCTCGATGCCTTCCTCAGCGGGGGGTCGTTTGTTCCTTTTGATCCCCTGGGGGGGCTGGAGGACCTGAAGGCTGGGCGGTTGCGCCTCTGCGCTCCCGATGCCTTCCATCAGGACCCCGTCCGGATCCTTCGAGCGGTCCGCTTCGAGGCAGAGTTCGGGCTGCGGATGACGCCGGAGACGGAACAGGCGCTCCAGGAAGCGCTCCCCGGGCTGGCCCGGGTCGCCCCGGAACGGGTGCGGGAGGAGCTGGTCAAAACCCTGATGATCCCTCCCGTCGTCCGCAGCCTGCGGCGGATGGAAACCTTGAGGATCCTCCCCGAGGTGCTGCCCGAGGTGGCGAATCTGCGTGGGGTGGGTCAGAGTCCGCCCCACGTGTGGGATGTGTATGAGCACACGCTGCGGACTGTTGCCGCGATGGAATGGTTGCTGGGAGGCCGGGCGGAGTCGCCCGAGTGGCATGATCTCCCGCCGCGATGGGCGGAGATCGAGGCGGCAATGGCTCCATGGGGGGAGCGCCTTTTCGCTCGCTGGGAGGAAGAAGTGGCGATCGATCACCCTCGGCGGGCATTGCTATTGCTGGCCGCGTTGCTGCACGATATCGGGAAACCGGCGACCCGGACGGTGGAGCCGGATGGACGGGTGCGGTTCATCGGTCATGAACGGGTGGGGGCGGCATGGGCCGCCCATCGCCTGACCGCCCTCCGCTTCAGCAACGATGAGATCGCAGAGATCGAGATCCTGGTCCGCCATCATATGCGGCCGCATGGGCTGGCGCGGGGGCGGCTTACGCCGCGGGCGATCTATCGGTTTTTCCAGGAGGTGGGGGAATCGGGTGTGGATCTGGCCTTGCTGGCCCTGGCGGATACCCTGGCCGTCTGGGGCCCCACCCTGACGGATGCGGTCTGGGGCCCCCGACTGGAGACCGCGCGGGCTCTGTGGCGGGCCTTTTTCGAGGCGCCAGAGCGGTTCGTCCGGCCGGTTCCCTTGGTTCGAGGAGAGGATCTCTTGGCCATGGGGGTGCCGGAGGGTCCACAGATCGGCCGCATCCTGGAGGCGATCCGCGAGGCCCAGGCGGCGGGCGAGATCGCCACGCGGGAGGAAGCCCTCGCCCTCGCCCGACGGCTTATCGATGAAGCCGAGGGGCATTGAGCCGCGGGCTCAGAGCGATGGGTTGGGCGGAGGAGCTTCCGCCCTGACGTGGATGTCGCCGAGGAAGCGGCCGCTATCGGTTGCGAAAGAGACGCCGCGCCCCGCCCTTATCGTCCTCAGGGGTGTTCGCGGAACCGTGGGCTATCTGTTATACGGCGGCCTCCATCGCCTCCCCCAGGGCCTCCTCGAAGATGCGGAGCCCTTCTTGGATCTGCCCGGCGGTTACGATGAGGGGCGGGATCCAGCGGATGACGTGGTCATAGGTCCCGCAGGTGAGCAGGAGCAGGCCGCGGCGGAAACAGGCGGCCTGGACCGCCTTCGCCAGCGCGGTATCCGGTTCGCCATTGCGGGTGAACTCCACGCCCACCATCAAGCCGCGCCCGCGCACATCCCCGATGGCGGGGAAGCGGGGGGCCAGCCGGCGCAGGCCTTCCAGCAGCTCCGCCCCGCGGGCTGCCGCATTCTCCGGGAGCTTCTCCTCTTTCATCGCCCGGATCGTCGCCACGGCCGCCGCGCAGGCGACGGCGTTGGCCCCGAAGGTTCCGCCATGGGTGCCGGGTTTCCAGCGGGCCATCAGATCCGCCCGCGCCGCGATCCCCGACAACGGAAGCCCAGAGGCGATCCCCTTGGCCATGATCAGGATGTCCGGCGTCACTCCCTCGTGCTCCACCGCGAAGAAGCGCCCGGTCCGCCCGAAGCCGGTCTGGACCTCATCGGCGATCAGCAGGATGCCATAATGATCGCACCGCTCCCGCAGGGCGGTTAGAAAGCCCCTCGGGGGCACCACGTAGCCGCCCTCGCCCAGGATGGGCTCCACCAGGATGGCCGCCGTCTCCTCCGGGGCCGTCTGAGATTTGAGGAGGAGATCCAGCTCCCGAAGGCAGAAGCGTAGCGTGGTCTCCTCATCCCAGCCATAGCGATAGGCATACGGATAGGGCGCGACGTAGACGCCGGCGGGCAACGGCTGATACCCAGCCCGATAGATCGTCTTGCTGGTCGTCAGGGCCATGGCCATGTGGGTCCGCCCGTGGAAGCTGCCCTGGAAGACGATGATGTTCGGCCTCCCGGTGGCGTAGCGGGCCAGCTTCACCGCCGCCTCCACTGCCTCCGCGCCGCTGTTAGCGAAGAAGAAGGTATCCAGCGGGGTGGGGACGACGGTGAGCAGCTCCTCCACCAGTTCCAGCACCGGGCGGTGGATGACGATGTTGATCTGACCGTGGAGCAGGCGGGCCGCCTGCTCCTGGATCGCGGCCACCACCTTCGGATGGCAGTGTCCGGTGTTGGTCACCCCGATCCCACTGGTGAAATCCAGATAGCGCCGACCGTCGCTCGCGTAAAGATAGACGCCTTCGCCGTGGGCAACTTCGAGCTCGAAGATGCGGAGCCATACAGGGGCGAGATGAGCTTTGGCCGACATGGGAACCTCCGGCGGATGAAGAGCTCGAGGGCAGGGTAGGGGAACGGGGGCGCCCCATCCCTACCCTCCAGTCTCTATGTTAGAACACGCGGCCGCCTAAGGGAACCTCGGCATCGGGCCGCAGGAGGACCACCCGGCCGGCCTCATCGGGAACGCCCAGGACCAGCACTTCGGAGTTGAAGCCGGCCACGTTTTTGGGAGGGAAGTTCACTACCGCGATCACCAGCGTCCCGACCAGCTCCTCCGGCCGGTAGCGATCCGCTAGCGCGGCGCTACTGGTCCGGACGCCGATCTCGGGGCCGAAGTCGATCCAGAGCCGGATCGAAGGCTTGCGCGCCCGCGGATGCGGCTCGGCGCGGAGGATGCGCCCCACCCGCATGTCGACTTTCCAAAAGTCTTCAAAGGCGATGAGGGCCATGGGAGCCTCCGGACTTGTAGGTTTAACATGAGATTTACACGGTCGCGTTCGAATTCGGAAGACGCGATCGTCCCTTCTTGCCTATGCGTTCATGGAGGGGCCAGGGAGGGGGGATGCTCCACATGCCGGCGGAAGACGCCCATAATGGCCTTTCGGCCGGGAGGACAGCGAAGGCCGGCCTCCTGGGAGCAGGCACGGCGGGTAGGAGCCGCTTCACGGGCGACCTGGGGTTGGGGCGAAAGCCCTGCCAGTTTCCAGAGGGGACGGGCACGGGTGGCGGGCCGCCCCGGGGATGGGAAATCGATGCGAAAGGTGACGGGGGAATGTGTTACAATCAGAGTGATGGGGAAGGTCCCTCAAAGATCCGAGAGCCAGCAGCGGAGCGCTTTCCATGGATGAGTTTGAGCGGGCCTTTGAGCGGTTTGAATCCCAGATGGAGCGCCTCCTTCAGGATGTCCTGACCCGCCAGCGATGGCTGTCGCGCTATGGGAACGCTTGGCGTCCCCCTACGGATGTCTATGAGACCGATGAGGCTGTGGTGGTGCGGGTGGAGATCGCCGGGTTGCGTCCCGAGGACGTGATGGTGGCGCTGCACGACCGCTGGCTGGTGATCAGCGGCTACCGGCACGATCCCACCCCCAAGGTTGCCTATCATCAGCTGGAGATCCATTACGGGGAATTCCATGTGGAAGTCTATCTCCCTTGGGCTCTGGATGCGGATGCGGCCCAGGCGACCTACCGCGATGGCTTCTTGATGGTGACGCTTCCTAAGAAGCCGCCGCTGACCATTACGGTGCGGACGCCGCGGCGTCTGCAGATTCGGTCGGAGACGAACTCGTGAGCGCCCATCCCATCCTTCGAAGCGAAATGAGGATGATCGCAATGGCGATGCGACCTTTTGGGATTAATTGGGAAGACTACTTCCTGGGCGAGGAGAGCGAGGAGATCCCCCCGATGGGGATCCAGCCGGAGGCCGGGCGGGCCCAGGCGGAGCCCGCGGTGGAGATTCCGGAGGAGCTGCCTATTCTCCCCCTGCGGGGCGTGGTGGTTTACCCGCTGACCGTAGTCCCTCTGGCCATCGGGCAACCCCGATCCATCCGGCTGATCGATGATGCCGTCCTGGGCAGGAAGCTGATCGGGCTGGTGGCCAGTAAGCGGCCGGAGCTGGAAGAGCCCATGCCCGAGGACTGCTACACGGTGGGCACGTTGGCCCTCATCCAGCGCCTGCTCCGGATGCCCGACGGCACGATGCGGATCCTGGTCCTGGGCCTGGAGCGGATCCGCATCACGGAATACACGGCCACTCAGCCCTATCTGAAGGCCCGCGTGGAGCGCCATCCGGAGACCATGACCCCGGGTCCGGAGCTGGAGGCCCTCCGCCGCAAGACCGCCGAGCTCTTCGCCCGCATGGTGGAGCTGATCCCCGGCCTCCCAGATCAGCTGGGGTCGATGGCGATGGCGGTAGAGGATCCGAAACAGCTGGCCTATGCGGTGGCCACATATCTCCGGATGTCCCTCCAGGAGGCCCAGGAGATCCTGGAGCTGGACGATGTGGCCGCGAAGTTGCACAAGCTCATCGCCCTCCTGACCCGCGAGATCGAGGTCCTGGAGCTGGGCCGCAAGATCCAGTCGGAGGCGCAGGCTCAGGTGGAGAAAATGCAGCGGGAATTCTTCCTCCGCCAACAGCTGGAGGCGATCCGCCGGGAGCTGGGCGAGGCCGATGAGCACCAGCTGGAGGTCGAGGAGTTCCGGCGGAAGATCGAGGAGGCCGGGATGCCGCCGGAAGCCCGACGGGAGGCCCTGCGGGAGCTGGAACGCATGGCCAAGCTGCCCCCCGCCTCCGCCGAATACGGCGTGATCCGCACCTATCTGGACTGGATGGTCAGCCTCCCCTGGAACAAGACGACCCCCGACAACCTGGATGTCGCCCACGCCCGTAAGGTCTTGGATGAGGATCACTACGGCCTCCAGGATGTCAAGGAGCGGATCCTGGAGTATCTGGCGGTGCGCAAGTTAAAGCAAGAACGGGCGGCGCAGCTGGAGGAGCTGGAAACCCGAGATTATATCCGCCGGGCCCGCGAGGGGGCCATCCTCTGCTTCGTTGGGCCGCCAGGGGTGGGGAAAACCTCCCTGGGCCAATCGATCGCCCGAGCAATGGGGCGCAAGTTCACCCGCATTGCCCTGGGTGGCATCCGCGACGAGGCGGAGATCCGGGGCTTCCGCCGGACCTACGTCGGGGCCATGCCCGGTCGTATCATCCAGGCGCTGCGCCGGGTGGAATCCCGCAACCCGGTCTTCATGCTGGACGAGGTGGATAAGATCGGGGCAGACTGGCGGGGCGATCCGGCTTCGGCGTTGCTGGAGGTGCTAGATCCCGAGCAGAACAGGGAGTTCCGGGATCATTATCTCGATGTGCCTTTCGATCTCTCCCAGGTGCTCTTCATCTGCACCGCCAACCAGCTGGACACGATCCCGGCACCCCTTCGGGATCGGATGGAGATCATCTTCATCCCGGGATACACGGAGACGGAGAAGTTCCACATCGCCATGGGGTATCTGATCCCGCGGCAGCTGCGGGAGAACGGCCTGTTGCCCGGGGAGATAACCTTCACCGAGGCAGCGGTGCGCCGCATCATCCGAGAATACACTCGCGAGGCGGGAGTCCGGAGCCTGGAGCGGGCCATCGGACGGGTCTGTCGCAAGGTGGCTACTCGCATCGCCGAAGGGGCCACGGAAGCTACCATGGTGGACGCGGAGGATGTCCCCCGCTATCTGGGCAAGCCGCTGTTCACCGAGGAGGAGCTCACCCACCGGGTGGAGGTTCCAGGGGTGGCCATCGGGCTGGCATGGACGCCGACGGGGGGCGATGTGCTCTTTATCGAAGCGACGCGGATGGCGGGGAGTAAGGGGTTCGTCCTCACCGGCTCCCTGGGGGAGGTCATGCGGGAGTCCGCCCAGGCGGCCTTGAGCTATGTGCGGGCCCACGCGAAGGATTACGGGATCCCGGAACGGTTCTTCGATCAGAGCGACATCCACATCCACGTGCCCGCGGGCGCTGTGCCCAAGGATGGTCCTTCGGCGGGCATCACCATTGTCACCGCGCTTGTCTCCCTGCTCACCGATCGCCCGGTGCGACCGGATGTGGGGATGAGCGGGGAGATCACCTTGCGGGGAAAGGTGCTGCCGGTGGGCGGGATCAAGGAGAAAGTGCTGGCCGCCCACCGAGTAGGCCTGCGCATGGTGATCCTGCCGAAGCGGAATGAGAAGGATCTGGAGGACGTCCCCGAGGACGTCCGCCAGGCGATGCAGTTCGTGCTGGTGGAGACCATCGACGAGGCCCTGCAGGTGGCGTTGCAGGACCGTCGGGAAAGCGCTCGGGCCGTCTCCAAAGACGGCGCGCGGCGCTCCCGTGCGTCGGCGAAGGCGAAAACGAGGCCCTCCTCCCGATGATCCGGGCCCACGGAGGGGAAGGGATCTTCCCGCCGCACTGAACGCAGGCTCAAGGGGATTGAGTCCTATCCGAGAATCTCTCTACCCCCTTGGTTGGATGTGCTGCCTATGGCGACCGTCATGATCATCGAGGATGATCCTCTGATGGCCCGGATGTTAGCCACCCTGCTGGAGTTCGAGGGCTATGCGACGGTGATCTGCCCATCCCCCGAACAGGCCCTGGATTGCATCCGGGAAGCCCGGCCGGATGTGGTTGTGATGGACTTCTATCTGGGGAAGGCGAGAGCGCCAGGGCTGTTGCGTTCGTTGCGGAAGGACCCAGATCTCCGAGGGGTGCGGGTGATTGTGGTTTCTGGGGATGATCAGGAAACAGCTGCGCGGGCCGCAGGAGCGGACGAGTTTTTGTTAAAGCCGTTTCCCATGGAAGAGTTGATTCAGCGCATCCGGAAGCTGGGCTGAGCAAACGTGGATCAGGCGAACCGGAAGGGTTTAAGAATCCAACAGGCCGCTGGAAAGCCACCGCTTCGCTTTGGGGCTCCGCATCTCCCAGGAATCGACGGAATGGAGGTCCAGGATGAGAACTCAATGGCTGATCGGTGTTGCGGGGGCCGGTATTCTGATTCTTCTTATAGGGGCTTATCAGAGCCTCTCTCCACATCCTTCCGTGTATGCTCAATCCTCCTGTGTCGGTGAACCGGACAATAATTATATCACGACAACCCAATCTATTAACGTTGGGACTTTAGCTAATCCTGCGAATTGTAATGAAACGCTGACGCCTGGAGATATAGATTACTTCAAAATTGCGTATGTGGGTGGGAATGTATATGTGATCACCGTTACTGTCCCTTCGGCTTCCATGTTGAGGGTAGGGATCTCTCTGCAAGATTTTAATGGGAATCAGCTTTTCATTTGTGAGGAGGAAGGAATTCGCAATGTGCCTTGCTGGAGCAGTGGTTCAACAGCACATCTTCGATGGTTTCAGTCTTCAAATGCGCTTGTTTATTTACAAGTTCAGAACTTATCTTCTGTCACGGACACCTATACTTTGACAGCGCAAACGATAGGGACAGCGACTCCCACCCCCACGTTGACGCCGACACCGACCGGCACACCCCTCCCCACTCCCACGCCGACCCCTTCTCCCACGTCCACCCCGGCCGGGTTCCCGGATGCGTTCGAGCCGAACTATGATTTCGATCACGCTGCGTTGATTGGGCTGGGCACCAAATACACGGGCCTGAACTTCGTGCCGGTGGTCCCTGGGACGGAGGACAACGATTTCTTCAAGCTGTGGGTGAAGCCGGGGATGGTGGTGACTTGCGAGACGCTGGATCTCACCCCGGGGACCGATACGAACATGATCATCTACGATGCGAACCGGAATGGGATCGCAGGCAACGATGATGTGGATACACGGGCTGGGGATCTCCGGAGCCGGGTGACGGTCGCGGTGACATGGGAGGGCTGGATGTATGTGCTGGTCGGGCAGGGGGGGCGGGGGATCGTCTATGGCTCCGGTTACAGCCTGCAATGCAATGTCGGATTGCCGCCGACCGCCACCCCCACGCCGACCCGCACACCGCGGCCGATCTCAGAAATTCCCCCGCCGCCCACTGCCACGCCGTTTCCTACGTTCACCCCGATCCCGACCGCCACCCCTACGCCCCTACGCCTGCGGGTTCTGGCGTTAACGCCTGCTCCTACGCCGGCCGGGCAACGCATCGAGGTGACGGTGGAGATCTATTACGATGCCAATGGCAACGGCGCGCCGGATCCCGGGGAGGGAGTCGTGGATCTGCCGGCATGGCTGGTCAGTCTCCGGGGAGGGCAGGTGATCGCTCAGGGGACCACCGATGAAACAGGGCGGGTGATCCTCCAGGGATTTGCGGAAGGCCGCGTGCGTCTGGTGATCCCTTATCTGGGCATTGTTCGTTCGGTGGAGAACGGTGGGGTGGTGACCGTTCGGTTGAATCCGGTTTCCATGCCGACGCGCCTGCCCTGATTCTCGGATTTGCGGGAGGATGAGATGATCGAGCCGGAGGGAAACCCGTCGGAGTTCGGGAGGAGGGTTCGGGCCCTCCTCTCCCGCTGGCGGGAGCAGGCGCGAGGGCGATGGGAGCAGATTCCTCCGGGCCTTCGCCCGGTGCTGCTGGCCAGCGTGAGCATAGGGGGGATGGGACTGGTTCTATTCATCGCCGGCCTTGTGCTGCTTGTTCGCGCCGCGCAACCGGCTTTGCCCGCGCCGATCGGCGGGGTGGGGACTCCTTCCTTCCCATTTCCGCTCCGAATTCGGGTGAAGGAGGTGAGCTTCCGGGTGGCTCCTCTCGCCGTGCGGGGGGGAAGCTGGCCGGTTCCACCCGGGCGGAGCGATACGGCTTACTGGATGGAAGGCACATTCGCGAATCTGGTGTTCGGCCTGCCCGATCGTCCGGAAACCCGGCGTCTGATCGAGGGATTGCGGGAGGGTGATCTCGTGGAGGTGGAGATGAGCGCGGGCCCGGCGCTTCGATTTCAGGTCTCCGGCCGGCAACAGATACGGCCCGAGGATACGGCGATCCTCTCCCAGCACCGCCCGGGGCTTACGCTGTTGCTGGTGGGTGGGGAGCCGCGATGGGCGGTAACGGCCTCCCCGCTTCTGGAAGGGCCCGCTGAGCTCCTAACCGCTGGGCGTGTTCCGATCGGCCTCTCGGTGCAGATGGGATCGATCCGTTTGACGCTGAAAAGCGCGGAGCCACGCTGGAGCGGGCCCGGGATCCCTGCAGATTTTGTGGGGGTGGTGCTCCGGTTCGAGATCGTCCATGCCGGGGGAGAGCCTCTGGCCCTCGAGGGCTTTGAGATGAATCTGGTCGATGCCGCCGGGCGACGATATCAGCCTACCCCGCTGGAGGGTGTCCCGGTTCCATCCGGCCGGATCGCCCCGGGCGGCATGGTGAGTGGGCAGGTCGCCTATCTTGTTCCTCGCAACAGCGCGGAGGGAGTTCTGGTCTGGCAATTCCATCCGTTTCCGGGGCGAACCGCTCCGGTGGAGGTGGAGTTTGAGCTCCCTCGCCCCACCCCGACGCCGGAGCCGGAAGCCATGCTCCAGATTCAGATCCAGAGTGCCCAGTGGATGCCCGAGGAGCAGGCGTTGGTCATCCGAGGGGGGATCGGGAACCCGGGCGATCAACCGGTGACGCTGGAGGCGACGGAGGTGGAACTGGTCGGGCCGGAAGGCCAGCTGGTGCCGCTGATGGAGGCCTCCCCAGCGCTTCCCTGGGTGATCTCGGGGGGCCGGAACCTGGGATTCGAATTGCGGTTCGCGTTATCCACCCCGGGCCCGCTCGTTCTGCGGATTGGGAGGGAGCGCTTTCAGATCCGCTGAGGTGAAGGAGGGAGGGCGATCCGATTTCCCACGTAAGGAGGCGGCCATGGCGATCTATATCATGCTCAGCACCTTGACGGATGAGGGCGCGGAGACCATTAAGGAGCGACCCGAGCGCATCCTGGAGGTGAACCGCGAAGTCGAGGCGATGGGAGTGAAGGTCCTGGCCCAGTATGCAGTGCTGGGGCCGTATGATTTCGTGAACATCGTGGAGGCGCCGGACAACGAGACGGTCGCTCGGGTCTCGGTGGAACTGTCCTCTCGGGGCAGCGTGAAGATTATGACGCTCCCGGCTATCCCGATCGAGGAGTTCATCCGCCGGGTGAAGGGATAAACGCGGCGTTCCGGCTGCTGGAGCGCCCGCTTTCGATGAGATCCGGGGCGGGCCCATGGGCCATCGCCGTATCATCCGCCTGTGCCCAGTCTTCATGCGAGGCACGCTGCTGGCTTTCGATCTTTACATTGCCTTCCTCTTTTGGATCCAGGCCCGCTGGGCCCGGCGGTCGGAAACCCGATCCCGGGCGCGGATGAGCGCCCTGGTGGCGTTGGCGCATCTTCTGTTCTTCTGGCTGGTCGTTGGGGCAGGGATTTATTTGCCGCGAGGAGGGGGCGATCTCTGGGGTCAGCTATATCCGATCTGGGCGTTCGTGGCCGCCGAAGTGCGCCGTGGGCGTTTTCCCCTCTGGAACCCCCGTTTGCTGGGCGGCGATCCGATTTTTGCGGAAGGACAGTTCGGTCTCTTCAACCCCTGGAACGGCCCGCTGTTCGCTCTGGATCCCCTCCCTATCGAGGCGGTGCTCTGGCGTGCCATGCTGCCGACCCTCTGGGCGGGCCTCGGCATGCTTCACCTGCTTTCCCGATCTCGATGGATTCGGGTCTCCCCGCCGTCGGCGCTGGCTGGTAGCCTGGCGTATATGTTCTCCTCCCCCTTTGTAGTCCATCTGGGTCATCCCCAGATCAGCGAGGCGATGGCCGGGTTCCCATGGGCACTGCTGGGGCTGGAGCAGAGCATGCGGCCTGGGGCGCCGGTGCGCTTGCTTCGGGGCGGCATCGCAATCGCCTTGATGGTCTTCAGCGGGCACGGGCAGGCCGTTTCCTACGCGCTGCTGGGAGCCGCGGTGGGGATACTGCTAATGCCGGGGCCGGGATCCCTGTTCCGACGCTGGCTGCGGGGGATTGTGGCCATGGGGCTGGGGATCCTCCTCGCCGCCCCGATGCTGGTTCCGGCGATTGAGCGCCTGCCCATGACGGAGCGAGCAGTGGTGCCGCTGGAACAGCGACATGGCTATGAGATGGCCTGGGAGGATCTCCTGGATCTGCTTTCTCCCCTCATCCATGGCCGGAACGCGGCAGAGTGGTGGTCTGCCCAGCGGGGGCGGGTCGAGACGGGATATATCGGAGCCGTGGCACTGGCCCTGGCGGTCTTCGGGGCCTTTCGCCCTCCAAAGGGGCGAGCCGTGGGGCTGCTTCTATCCATCGGGCTGCTGGGGCTGGGGCTGGCGCTCGGTCGTGCTTCCCCCCTCTATGTGCTGTTGTCCTCCCTGCCTGTCTTCGGTCTGGCATGGAAAACGGCGCGTGCGGTGTTCCTGCTGAGCTTCGCCCTTGCCGTTCTGGCGGCCTGGGGCCTGGAGCATCGACGGCGGTTCTGGAATCTGACGTGCGTTCTTCTCATCGCCGGAGGGCTGATCGGAGCGATCCCGCTGCTCCTTCGGATCGTTCCCCCCGGGATCCCCCGGGAGCGGGCACTCGTGGGGCTGGCCCTCGCCACCGCATGGATGCTGGGCCTGATCGGAGCGTATCGAATGCCGTCCCGCCGGGGTCGCTGGATCGCCCTGGCGCTTCTCCTGGGAGAGCATCTGATGGTGAGCGCCACCGCTGAGATCGAGGGACGCTCCCCGCTGGAAGGCTTCGTTCATCCCCAGGCACTCGCTTTCCTGCGGTCCGATCCCGGATGGTTCCGGGTCGATGTCGATCCATCCGCGTGGGGCCTGTGGCCTCCGAACGCCCTCCAGGTTGCCGGGTTCGATACGCCTTTGGGAAGTGGGAACCCGATGAACCTGCGAGCGTTCCCTAGCCTTTACTGGATGATCCCGAATCGAACGGCGCCGGCCTATCGGATGCTGGGGGTGAAATACATCGTGGTGCCAAAAGGGCATCCGCCGGGCGGGGAAGGGATCTGGCCGGTGTTTGTGGAAGATCCCCAGGTGGATGTGCACCTGCATACCGGCGCGCTCCCCCGGGCCTGGCTGGTCTACCGGACGGAGGTCGTGGGCGCTCAGGGGGAAGCGCTGCCCCGCGTGCTGGCCTCGGATTTCGCCCCTGAGCGGGTGGCGGTGGTGGAAAACGGCCCGCTTCTGGATGGGGAAGGGAAAGGCCGTATCCAGCTATTGCGCATCGAGCCCCATCGGCTGGAGCTGCATGTGGAAACGGATGCACCGGCGCTGCTCGTGCTCAGCGAGGTCTTCTATCCGGGATGGCAGGCCTTTCTGGATGGATGCCCTATCCCGATCTACCGGACCAATTTCACGTTCCGCGGGGTCTTCGTCCCGCCCGGAGCGCATGATCTGGTGTTCCGCTTTCAGCCGGCCTCTCTAACGCTGGGCCTGATGCTGGCGATGGCCGCCCTGGGCGGCGTCCTGCTGGCCCATCTTGCCGATTCCGGCTGTCGGGGTTTCGCCCGACCCCGGTCCGGGGCCTGCGGATGTTCGCCGTGAGGGACGCCTTTCTGTGTAGGTTGGGTTGGCCGGATCCATCGCGCTAACCCTCTTGGGAGGGAAGGGGCCCGGAAGGGATGGGCAGGCCCAGGCGGCGGCAGAGCATCGGGATCAGGCCCCCGGCTTCCAGGATCGCCCGAACGGTTGGGGAAAGCGGCGGGAAGGGAAAGATACCGGCTTGGCAATGGATGGTGCCGGTCTCCAGGTCGATCTCGATCTCCTCGCCCGGCTCGATCGCATCGACGGCCTCCGGACACACGATCGGCAGCAGGCCGTTGTTGATGGCGTTGCGGAAGTAGATGCGGGCAAAGGATTTGGCAATGATCGCTCGCACCCCGGCAGCTTTCAGGGCGATCACCGCCTGCTCCCGGGAGGAGCCGCACCCCCAGTTGCGGCCGGCCACGATAATATCTCCTGGCCGAACCTCCCGGGCGAACGCCGGATCCAGATCCTCCAGGGCATGGCGAGCCATCTCCACCGGATCGGTGATCGTGTAAGTGTATTTGCCGGGGAAGATGACATCGGTGTTGATGTGATCTCCATACTTCCAGACGCGGCCGCGCAAACGCATGGGGACCTCCGCAGGCTGGATCGTGCGTTTTTCGGCTTACAGCTCTTCTGTCTGGCGATCATAAACCGATGACCTGCAACAGGTGCTGGATGAAGTCTGTGATTGGGCCCGATATGCGGACCCGATCGATGACAGGGGATTTCGGATCGGGTGAAGCGATCAGAGCAGAGAACATGGGTCGACGACCTCGCCTTCCAGCACCTCCCGGGGATCGGTGATCCTTCCCCGCAGGGCGCTGGCGGCGACGACCGCTGGGCTGGCCAGGTAGATCTCCGCATCTGGTGTCCCCATCCGTCCCCGGAAGTTCCGGCTTCCCGATGAGATCACCACCTCCCCGGGAGCCGGGATGCCCATATGGTTGCCCATGCATGGGCCGCAACCGGGGACCCCGATCATGGCTCCCGCCTGGATCAGGATCTCGAGGTAGCCCCGCCGGAGGGCCTCCTGGAGCACCTCGCTGGAGGCGGGGATCACCAGCAGCCGAACGTTCGGGGCGATCCGTCGCCCGCGCAGGATCGCCGCCGCGGCGGCGATGTCCTCCAGCCGTCCGTTGGTGCATGTGCCGATGAAGGCCAGATCTACCCGGACGCCGGCCACCTCTCGCAGCGGCTTCACATGGTCCACCGAATGGGGACATGCCACCATGGGCTCCAGCTCGTCCAGCCGGTAGTGATACTCCGCCTCATACACTGCATCCCGATCCGGATATAGGGCGTTCGCCGCGATGCCCTCGCGGACCGCCTCCACGGGCTCGCCGGTGCGCCGGGCCCGACGGAGGGCTAGCCACTCGAAGACGGAAGCGTCCGGAGGGAGATAGGCGTTCTTGGCTCCGAATTCGGCCATGAAGTTGGCGATCACCATGCGGCTCTCGATGGAGAGGGCACGGACGCCGTCGCCGGCGAATTCCACGGAGCGATACAACCCACCATCGGCCCCCAGATCCCGGAAGATCCGCAGGCCGAGATCCTTGGCCGTCACGCCGATGGGCAGGCGGCCTTCCAGGGTGATCCGGATGCTTTCTGGCACCCGAAGCCAGATCTCGCCGGTGGCCCAGAGGGCCAGCACCTCGCTGCGCCCCACGCCAGCTCCGAAGGCCCCCATCCAGCCGAAATGGGTGGTGTGGCTATCGGCCCCCAGGATCATCTGGCCAGGCAGCACCAGGGCCTCCTCGCTGAGCACCTGATGGCAGATCCCCCGCCCGGCCTCGAAGAAGTGGCGGACGCCCTGCTCCGCCACAAAGCGCCGGATCTCGGCGTGGTTTTGGGCGTGGCGCGGGGTCGGCGGCGGGACCGCGTGGTCCAGGGTGATAGCCAGCCGGTCGGGATCCTTCACGCGCCTCAACCCGAGGCGGTAAAACATCTGGGCGATGGCGGCTGTGTTGTCGTGGCTCATGATCCAGTCCGGCCGCACATCCACGATCTCGCCGAGGGCAACCTCCGGGCGACCCGCCGCCCGGGCGATCGCTTTCTGCGCGAAGGTCTGCGGTCCCATCGGCCTCTTCCTCCGTTCGCTTTTATTCATCAATCGGCCCGCGAAGGCGTCGGAGCGCGCAGCATGGAAGGCATGGAGGAGGCCTCTCCACTGGCCCAGCGTCGCAGCATCTCGTCCACATCCTCCAGGGTGATCCGCTTCTCGTCCGCCAAGGCCTTGATGTGGGCGGTGACCTCTCGGATCTGTTCATCGCTCAGGTTCAACCCCAGCTGCTCAGCCCGCGCCTTCACGGCGTTCCATCCGGTCAGCCGGTGCGCAATGGAGATGTAACGGGTCATCCCGAAGTCCTGGGGGTCCAGAGCCTCATAGGTCTCCGGATTGTTCAGGATGGCCTTGGCGTGGATACCGGCCTTGTGGGTGAAAGCGGCCATCCCGGTGATGTAATTGTTGAAAGGGATCTCCACTCCCACCATCTCGGCCACCATCTGTTCGATCTCGCGCAGCTTCCTCAGGTTATACTTGCGCCGCACCAGATCCCGGTTAATGGTATACATTCGCGCAATGAAACCTCCCAGCGGGGTGATGCCGTTACGCTCCCCAATGCCCAGGACCGTGGTGTCGATGTGGGTCGCGCCGGCCTCGAGAGCAGCGAAGGCGTTGGCGATAGCGCATCCCGTGTCGTTGTGGCCATGGAATTCGATGTCCGCCTGGGTCAGCCGTCGCAGAGTGCTGACCAACCAGGCCACCTGGCTGGGGGTCGCAATGCCCACTGTGTCGGCGATCCCCAGCCGGTTCACCACCCCCAGCCGATCGATCGCCAGATATACGCGCAGGAGATCGGCCGGATCGCTGCGGAAAGTATCCTCTGTGGAGAAGCGGAGCTCGATATGGGGAGCCTGCTCCCGGATGAACGTCAGCACCTCCGCAGCCCGATCGATGATCTCCTCCACGCTCAGGCCGTGGCTGAAGGCCCGCAGATAGGAGGAGACTCCGATAACCACATCGATCCCATCCACTCCGGTCTCCAGCGCCCGCTGGGCGTCCTCCAAGTGGCAGCGGATATGCGTCAGCACTTTGCAACGCAACCCCAGACGGGCGATGGCGCGGCAATCTTCAAAGCTCTTCGGTGAGGCAGAGGGGTTGGTCAACTCAATATATTCCACCCCAAACTCGTCCAGAGCGTGGGCGATGCGGATCTTATCCTCGGTGGAAAAATGGGCTCCTACGAATTGCTCCCCTTCGCGCAGGGTGGATTCGATGATATAAAAGTGATCCAGCGGCATGGTGTCTGCCTCCCTTCATGGAGTTTGGAGGTTGGGGAGGGCGCTTCCCATCCTCCTGAATGGGGCGGATCCCCTTTGCGCCTCTACGCTTGCGCAGCCATCCATTCCAGTGCCCGCGTCAGCACGCGAATTCCGGTTGCGTATTCGGTCAGCTCCATGTGCTCCTCCGGAGTGTGATCCAGTCGGGCATCGCCCGGTCCATAAGCGGCGATCGGGCAGCGCCAGGCTGGCCCCACAACGTTCATGTCCGAGGTCCCGGATTTTAAGAGAAAGCGGGGGTGGAGCCCTTCCCCCCGGATCCCGGCGAGCAATGCCCGCACCAGCGGGGTGTCGGCGGAACCCCGCCACGCGGGCTCTTCCCCCTCGGTCCGCCAGGTCGCCCCTGCCGCTTCCAGGATCGGTCGGATGGCCTCCCGCCATCGCTCTGGCGGCCAAGCCTCTGGCAGTCGGAACCCGACGGTCATCTCCGCCCATTCCCGGAGGCCGTCCCCATCCGCCTGGATCCGGCGAAGAGAAGAGGTGATCTGCTCAAAGATACGGTTCCCGGAGGAAGCGGCGCGGGCGCGCTCCCGAAGGGTGATCCAGAGATCCACCAGCCGCTCTGCCGGGTTCGGCTCAGGGATAGCGGTGTGGCGGTTGGGCGCTTCCAGGCGGATGTGGAGGATCATCCGGCCCTTATAGCCCAGGGTGATGGCATCGGCCCCGCTGGGCTCGAGGATCAGGACGAGGTCGGGGGGGGACCATGTTTGTAGGAGATGGCGCGCGCCGCGAGAGGTGGCGGCTTCCTCCTCCACCGCGCCGACCACCACCCATCGCCATCCCGGTCGAGGGCCCACCCGGGCGGCCGCGACGGCCGCCGCTGCCAGCGGACCCTTCGCATCTACCGCTCCCCGGCCATACAGGCGACCGTTCTCCACCCGCACCGGGATCTCCCCCGGAACCGTGTCCAGGTGCCCCAGAAGAAGGAGGGTCCGGGGGCCTTCCCCGATGCTTCCTATGGCGTTGCCGGCCTCATCCACCCAGGCCTCGAATCCGTGCGCCGCCATCCAGCGGGTGAGGAACGCGGCCGCCTCCCCTTCGGTCCCCGAGGGACTGGGAAGGCGAACCAGGGCTTCCAGTAGAGCGATGGCTTCCGGATCGTCCACCCGCGTCATTCTTCCCCTCCTTCGACGGCGGAAGGAACAGGCGTAGCGGATTCGTGAAGGGCGCGTTCCAGGGCGTTGGCGATTTGCTCCAGGTGATGGGTTTCCACGATCAGAGGGGGAAGAAACCGTACTACATCGGGGCCGGCAGGAAGGGCCAGCACGCCTTCTTCCATCATGCGGCGGAGGATCGGCGTGGCGCGCACCCGCAGGGCGACGCCGATCATCAGGCCGAGGCCCCGGATCTCCCGCACGAGGGGGGAGCGGATCTGGCGCAGGCGTTCCTGGAACAGCGCGCCCAGATGGGCCGCCCGTTCAATCAGCGGCTCGCGTTGAAGGGTCTCGATCACCGCAAGGGCTGCGGCGCAGGCCATCGGGTTCCCCCCAAAGGTGGAGCCGTGAGCGCCCGGGGACAGGGGGCCCCAATCGGCGGGGAAGGCGACAGCGCCGATGGGGAATCCCCCGCCCATCCCCTTGCCCATGGCGAATATGTCGGGAAGCACCCCATAATGCTCCGCCGCAAACCAGCGCCCGGTGCGCCCGAAGCCGGTTTGCACTTCATCGAAGATCAACAGGGCGCCGCGATCGTCGCACAGCTTCCGTGCCGCCTGCAGGAACGCCGGATCCGCTGGCCATACGCCTCCCTCCCCCTGAACGGGCTCCAGGATCACGGCGGCGGTTTCCGGGCCGATGGCCGCCTCCAGGGCTGCGATGTCGTTGAAGGGGATATGCCGGAAACCCGGAACCAGCGGCTCAAAAGGTTGACGGTAGGCGGGGTTCCAGGTGGCGGAAAGGGCGCCCATTGTGCGCCCGTGGAAGGCGCGGCGGGCGGCGATGATTTCCCTGCGTCCGGTACGCCAGCGGGCGAACTTGATGGCCGCCTCCACGGCTTCCGTTCCGGAATTGCACAGGAAGATCCGCCATGCCCGACGGCCGGGGAGGATCCCTTGAAGCGCCTCCAGTAGCTCCGCGCGCCGGTCGTTGTAGAAGATCTCGGGGCAAATCATCAAGCGGTCCATCTGCTCCCGGAGAGCCGCCCGGACCGCTGGGGGATTGTGGCCCAAGAGGGCAACCCCCTGGCCGCCAGTGGCATCCAGGTAGCGATGTCCTTCCGCGTCCCACACATACACCCCCTCCCCCCCGATCAGCGCCAGGTCTCGCTTGGGATAGACGCCGCTGGTATAGCGACGTTCGATCGCCCGGATATCCATCGGACCAACCTCCTGATGGGGATAGCGGAGGATTGACCCCCGAATGCGTCCGGATGGTGTTTCATCGGGAGTCCCAGGCGGGCCCTTATCCTTTTTCACCCGGAAGGTGTGGCGAGAATCCGGGTTCCTTCCCCCTGGAGGGCAGCGGTGAGAGGCGCAGGGCGGCGACCATCGGCCAACCAGACGCAGCGAAGGCCGTTCTGAAGGGCCTCCCGGGCCGCCAGGAGCTTATGGCGCATGCGCCCCTGCGCCCAGGCCATCGCTTCCTCCAGCTCCTCGAGGCGCAGCTCCGCCACCCGGGTTTGCTCATCCGGGAACGATCGGAGCAGGCCGGGGGCACCCGTGAGGAAAATCAGCCCCTCCGCTCGAAGGGCCGTGGCAATGGCCGCGGCTGCCCGATCCCCGTCGATGTTCACGATCGCCCCTTCCGGTGTGATCCCCATCGGGGCGATCACCGGGTAGAGTCCTTGTTCCAGAAGCGCGCGGAGCAGCGCCGCGTTCACCCCCACGGGCGTCCCCGAATAATCCCCCCGCAGAATCAAAAGGCGATCCCCCTCGCGGATCCGCAGCGCTTCCTTCCGGCGAGCCAGCAACAACCCGCCGTCGATCCCTCTCAGGCCGATGGCGTGGACCCCACGACGGCGCAGGGCGGCCACCAGGTGGGCGTTGACCCGGCCGTAGGCCATCAGCAGGATGTCCCGCGTGCCCTCATCGGTGTAGCGGCTGGTGAACCCGGAGGCCGACGTCACATAGCGGGGGGGATGTCCCAGGGCCTCCCCCAGCGCGTCCGCTTCCGCGGAGATCCCGTGGACCAGGACCCAGCGCTGGCCCTCCCGGGCCCACGCGGCCAGCTCCTCCAGGACAGCCTCCGCGTTCACGGCGGCGTTCCCACCGATCTTGATCACCCACATGGTGTGCCTCCGAAGCGGTGGGGATATGCGGGTTGCAGAAAACGGTTCATTCCACACCGAAAGACCCATGACGCGGTTGAATATGCGCTACACGGGATATACGGGGATCAGGTCAAGCCCGGCGGTCTCCGGCCAGCCCATGGCGATGTTCAGAGACTGAACCGCCGATCCCGCTGCGCCTTTCATCAGGTTGTCCAGGGCACACAGAGCGACGATCCGCCCCGTTTCCTCCTCCAAGGCGAAGCCCACATCCGCGAAGTTGCTTCCGATTACGGCCTTCGGGTCCGGCAGCCGGTGGAGGCCCTGCCGGTCCTTCACCATCCGAATGAAGGGTTCCTCTCCATAGGCCGCGCGGTAGATCCGCCAGAGGTCGGATTCGGTGAGGGGCGCGCGAGGCCATGCGTGCGCCACGGCCAGCACCCCTCGCACGGCATCCACTGCCGTCACGGAGAGGACGATAGTGTCCCAGCCCAGGGCCTGGCGGACCTCGGCGGTGTGACGGTGGCCGACGGGGGCATACGGTCGGATGGCGCCGTGGCGCTCTGGATGGTGGGAGCCGGGGTTCGGTTCGCGGCCCGCCTCCGAGGAGCTGGCCTTGACATCCACCAGGATGGGGCGGCCTGGATCCAGGAGGTCGGCCCGAACCAGCGGCCAAAGGGCTAGGATGGCGGCTGCGGCGTTGCAGCCGACCCCGCTGATATAACGGGCTCCGCGCAGATCCTCCCGGTAGCGCTCTGGCAAGCCGTAGACGAAGCGGGAGAGCCACTCCGGATGGGGATGCGGGCGATCATACCAGCGGCGATAGGCTTCCGGATCGCGGAGCCGAAAGTCCGCTGAGAGATCGACCACCACAGGCGCCAGGGTCGTGAAGGATTCGATGCGGGGGGCGACTTCACCGTGGGGCAGGGCGACAAAGAGCACATCGCATGGGCGAAGATCCCCCATCCGGCAGAAGGTGAGCACGGCAACCCGGCGCAGGTGAGGATGCACACGGTGGACCGGCTCCCCGGCGTGGGATTCGGAGGTGATCTGGGCGATCTCCACCCCCGGATGGCGCAGGAGCAGGCGGAGAAGCTCCCCGCCCACGTAGCCGGAGGCCCCCACGATGCTCACGCGGACCCGTTCCATCGCTGGACCTCCTGAGGGTGAGGGTGGGAGTGAGCGGCAGCCCACCCATCGCGGGCCACCCGGATCACAAACTCCGCGATCGCTCCAGGGATGTCCACACCGGTAGGCTCTACTGAATTGCGAAACTCCATGGAATGATTAATTTCATTGACCAGAAGTCCTCGCTGGGGATCCTCGAAAAGGTCGATGGCGAGGATCCCACCGCCCACGGCGGCGGCTGCCCGCGCGCAGAGATCGGCCAGCTCTAACGTGATTGGGCACTTGGAGGCGCGGCCGCCCCGGGCCGTGTTGGTGATCCAGTGTTCCGAAGACCGGTAGATGGCCGCGATGGTTTCGCCGCCCACAACGAAGGCCCGGATGTCCCGCCCGGGCTTGGGGATGTATTCCTGGATGTAATAGACGCCGTGAGCGAAACCCCCGAGCGTCTCCTTGTGCTCCAGCAGGGCCTCCGCGGCATCCCGATCATTCACCCGGGCCAGCAGCCGCCCCCACGAGCCGAGCACCGGCTTGAGGACGACCGGATAGCCCCATTCCTCGATGGCTTGTAGCGCCCCTTCCGGTGAGAATGCGACCCGGACGCGGGGGGTTGGGATGCCGGCCCGAACCAGGGCCGCGGTGGTGAGCAGCTTATCGGCGCAGGTATGGATCACCGACGCCGGGTTGATGACCGGCAGGCCCATATCCTCCAGCAGCTGCGCAGCGTGGAGAGCCTGCCAGTGGCTGAGGGAACGCATCAACACCGCATCGAAGCGGTTCCAGCCGTCCGGGGCGCCGACCTCCAGGACCGTTGAGCGGTCGTGGATGACTTCTGCCTCCACGCCCCGACGCCGGAACGCCTCCAGCAGCCACTTCTCCTCTGTGCGCACCAGCGAGCAGAACAGGGCGATCCGCATCGGCATCGCTTCCTACTCCCCCCAATCCTCTTCCACCTGGGGCGCGCGATCCAGGGTCAGAGGGGAAAGGGAAACCACCTCCAGAGCTGTACCACATTCGGGACAGGTCAGGAATTCATGGAGCACGACGTCCTCTCGCAGCGGCACATGGGCGGCGCACTCCGGACAGATCCCGCTGGGCATGATCCACCTCCCTCGTAGAGGATAAAGTTAGGGCCGGGCAGGCGATTTCCCTCGCCCGTCCGATTCCCGACTTCCCCTCGATCCGAACATCCTGGGTCTTGTGGAAAAAGAAAACCCCCAGGCCGCCGGACGGTAGCCTGGGGGTTGGGATCCTGACGGACACAAAAAAACCGCTACGTCAGGACCGGACTACCGTCCGGGCCTGGAGGCGCAGCGGCTTTTTTGATCCACGTCATCTGGAATGGCGGATAGAGCATCGGGCGCTTGATATTCCGAGGTTGCCTCTGAATATAACCCGGATTTCCCTTCTTGTCAAGAGCGCCTTTCTCGCGGGCTATCGGCCCGGAGGATTGCCATGCGAAAGCGGAACGTGAATACCAAAGGGTGGTGGCGCGAACCGAGCGTGGCAGAGCTAACGCCTGGGTCCGAAGAGCCGGAAAGCGCGGAAAGCGGTAGGCGGCCGGAGGTCACCGAGGGCCACGATATCGCCTTCGCGCAATCCTTCCAGCACCTCGCTTTCGGTTTCACCCTGAGCGCCCAGACGGATCTCTACTTCCTCCACCCGATCGCCCACCACCCGGTTGACGAAGGCTCGCCCGGTGATCCGATCGCGGCGGACCGCGGCGTTGGGCACCAGCAGCACGTTCTCCCGACGATCCACTTCGATCTCCACAGTGGCGCTCATACCCGACCGCATGGCGGGATCCCGCTCATCCAGCACCACCCGGACCTGGTAAGTGGCTGCGCTCCCGGTTTCCATGGCCACCGGGGCGATGGATTCGATATGGCCCCGGAACGTGCGCCCGGGCAGGGCATCCAGGGTGATCTCCACGGGCATTTTCTCCTTCAGGCGGACAACGTCCACCTCATCCACGGTCAGATCCAGGTAGAGATCGCTCAGATCCGCGAGGAGGATGGCCCCTCCAGGGATACCCGCGCCGACGACCTGGCCGACCTCGATGTTCAGGGCTACGACCGTGCCGTCGAAGGGTGCCACCAGGGTGGCCTGTTCCAGGCGGCGCCGCGCCTGCTCCAGCTGCAAACGGGCCTGCTCCAGCTGCAAGCGCGTGCGCTCGATTGTCAGCGCATCGGGCTGCATCCGGGCCAGGCTGGCCTGGGCCTGGGCCAATTGGGTCCGGGCGGCTTCCAGTTGTTCGGGTCGGGTTCCCGCCTTCAGCTTCTCATACTGGAGCCGGGCGACCTCCGCTTGAAGCTCCGCCTGTCCAACCCGGGCGTTTGCCAGGTCGAGGTCTATCCGTGCCGAAACCGGAGTCCCTGCGGTTTTATCCCGGGTCAACTGCGCCTGCCAGAGGGCGTTCTTGGCGATCTCAACGTTCAGCCGGGCGATCTCCAGATCGATGGGATCGGGCCCTTTCTCCAGGGCCTGCAAAGCCGCCTGGGCACTGCGCACGGCCGCTTGCGCGGCGGCCAGTTCCTCCGCTTTGGGACCCTGAACGGTCTGACTGTAGATCACCTGCTGGGTGAGGTAGGCGATCTCCGCCTGGCGCAGGGCCAGCTCCAGATCTGTCGTATCCAGACGGGCCAGGGGCTGCCCTTTGCGAACGGCCTCTCCTTCCCGGACGAAGATCTCCGCCACCGTGCCAGCTGTGGCGAAGTTCAGGGTGGCCTGGGCGCGGGGGCGGATCTTGCCCGCTGCGCTCAGGGTGATCCGGAGCGTTCCTCGCCGGATCGTCGCCGTCTCCGGGAAGGCGGGCGGTTGCGCCCGAGCGCGCTGGAAGAGTGCCCAGGCGCCGATCAGGAACAGCAGGATGAGCAGGATGAACCACAACCATCGGCGGCTTCGCATCGGTCGTTCACCTCTGGGCATGTTCATCAGAATGGCCTTCCAGCCCCCACAGGAACAGCGCCGTCAGCTCCCGGGCGATCTGCTCGGGGGGAAGGGCCGCCAGGCCAGGGTCCATTTCCATGCCAAAGATGGTCACCCCATGGAGGGCTCCCCAGATCGCCCACAGGATGAGGGTGGGATGGAATGGGCGCTGGCGTTGCGGCAACACGTCGGCCAGCAGCGCCTGCACCTGTTCCAGGAAGGGCCGGGCGATCTGTTCCACAAACATCTGACGCACAGCCTCGTCCGTTCGGATTTCCTGATACAAGGCCTGCATCAGGGGAAGGCGGGCGCGCATCGCCGTCAGGCGCTCCACGAGGAACGCCTCCAGCCACTCCCGGGGGTCCATGGTCTCCAGCGTCTGGAGCTGCTGTTGGATCGGCCGGATGACGAAGGCCTCGAACAGCGCTAGGAGCAGATGTCGTTTGGTCGGAAAGTATCGGAAAATCGTCCCCTCGGCCACTCCGGCCGCCCGGGCGATGGCCCGGGTGGTGGCCCCCCGGAACCCGTGCCGGGCGAAGATCTGCGCCGCCGCCTCCAGGATCTGCGCTCGCCGTGCTTCCCCGGCCATCTGGGATACCATCGGAGCCTCCCATGAAGTGAGCACTCACTCAGCATAGAGGGAGCCGGGGGGTTCGTCAAGTTTTCCCGGTCCAGCGTGGCGTTATGCGGGGAAGCGAGGCGGTTGGCGCGGGGAAAGCATTCGGGAAGAGACCGGACGCTTCGGGGATCCAATTCATCCTGTGGCCAGCGTTCGCACGGGCAAAATCTCTCCCTTTTGCATCGGGCGGATGTCACCGCGCCCCAGGGTGACCACTGCGATCGCCTTCCCCTCCGCGGGTTACAAACTCCACCTCTGGCTCACAGCCGTTGCGCGAGAAGAGGCCTCGATGCGCGCCTGGAGGCGGGGCCACAATCCCATGGGCTCCGGGAAACCCTCTTCCAACCCTCCATCGTATTCGCGATAAGCCCCTTGACAACCGGGCAGGGCCCGTTTAAGATTCCGCCTCAAATGTATCCCTGTCGGAGGCGGGCGGGATGCGAGGGATCCTGGCGCTGGAGGATGGGACGGTCTTCGTCGGCCGGGCCTTTGGGGCCCGTGCGACCGTGGTCGGCGAGGTGGTGTTCAACACCGCGATGACGGGCTACCAGGAGATCCTCACGGATCCCTCCTACCGCGGCCAGATGGTGGTGATGACGTGCACTCAGATCGGGAACGTGGGGGTGAATGCGGAGGATGTGGAAAGCGATCGCCCCCAGGTCACCGCCTTCATCGTCCGCGCCCTGAGCCCCGTGGCATCGAACTGGCGGGCGGCGGAGAGCCTGGGGAATTATCTGGCTCGCCATGGCATCCCGGGGTTGAGCGAGGTCGACACCCGGGCGCTCACCCGTCTGATCCGCACCCGGGGAGCGATGAAAGGCGCTCTCTCCACAGAGGAAGGTGCGGATCCAGAGGCCCTGGTGGAGATGGCCCGCTCCTGGGAAGGCCTGGAGGGTCGGGATATGGTGCGGGAGGTGACCTGTTCCGCGCCGTATGAATGGAGCGAAGGCTCCGGCTGCTGGCAGCCCCACGGGTTCAATCCGGATCCCCACCCACGGCGCCATGTCGTCGTATATGACTTCGGGGTCAAGCGTTCCATCCTCCGCCGGCTGGTGGACCGGGGGTGTCGGGTCACGGTGGTGCCCGCGGATACGCCCGCCGGGGAGGTGCTCCGCCTGCAGCCCGATGGCATTGTCCTCTCCAACGGCCCGGGCGATCCGGCCGGGCTTCCCGGGATTGTCGAGACGGTGCGCCAGTTGCTGGAGGCCAGGATCCCTATCTTTGGGATCTGTTTGGGCCATCAGTTGATCGCCCAGGCCATTGGCGCTCGCACGTATAAGCTTCCCTTCGGCCATCATGGGAGCAACCACCCCGTTCGAGAGGAGGCCACCGGGCGGGTGCGGATCACCGCCCAGAACCACAATTACGCGGTGGATCCGGATACGATCGATCCTCAGCGGGCGATCATCACCCACGTGAACCTGAACGACGGGACAGTGGAGGGCCTGGCGTTGCGGGACCGGCCGGTGTTCTCGGTGCAATACCATCCGGAGGCGAACCCCGGCCCCCACGATGCGGATCCGTTGTTCGATCAGTGGGTGAAGGGGCTGGGGGAATCCGGGAAGGGTTAGGCCATGGGTTTCCCTCTCCGATTGCCCATTGATCCAGGGCAAACGGAGGAAGCGATCGTGGAGGCGGGTAAGCGTATGATGGCTGATGAACGGCTGGCCGATGAGCATCGGGCGGAGGAGATCCGCCAGCCCTGGCCTCTGGACGATCGGCGCAAGAGGCGCTGAACGAGGTTCAGAGTTGAAGGCGCCCGGCTAAGCCCCGGAAATCCCCGTTGAAGCGGACCGCTGCGCGACTTCAATTGGGAGATCGATCGGGAATGCCGCGACGGACGGATATCCGCTCCATCCTGGTGATCGGTTCGGGACCTATTGTGATCGGCCAGGCGGCCGAGTTCGATTACTCGGGAACCCAGGCCCTCAAGGCCCTGCGGCGGGAGGGCTATCGGGTGATCCTGGTGAACTCGAACCCGGCCACGATCATGACAGATCCGGAGTTCGCGGACGCCACCTACATCGAGCCCCTGACGCTGGAGATCCTGGAGCAGATCATCGCCCGGGAGCGGCCGGACGCGTTGCTCCCTACCCTGGGCGGGCAGACTGCGTTGAACCTGGCGATGGCCCTTTACGAAAGCGGCGTGCTCGTGCGCTACGGCGTGGAGCTGATCGGCGCTTCGCCCCGGGCGATCCGGATCGCGGAGGATCGCCTGGCGTTCAAGGAGGCGATGGGGCGGGCGGGGCTGGAGGTTCCCCACAGCATCCTGGCCCGTTCGGTAGAGGAGGCGGTGGAGTTCGCGGAGGGCACGGGCTATCCGGTGCTGATCCGCCCTTCCTTCACCCTGGGCGGCACTGGGGCCGGCATCGCTCGTTCCCGGGAGGAGCTGATCGACCGGGTGGATCTCGCCCTGCGCCTCAGCCCCGTGGGCTCCGCCCTGATCGAGGAATCGCTCCTGGGATGGAAAGAGTTCGAGCTGGAGGTCATGCGCGACCGCCACGACAACTTCGTGGTGGTGTGTGCCATCGAGAACCTGGATCCGATGGGCGTGCACACCGGGGATTCCATCACCGTGGCACCCGCCCAGACCCTCACCGACAAGGAATATCAGCGGATGCGGGATTGGGCACGGGCAGTGATGAGCGCAGTAGGGGTGGAGACGGGCGGCTCCAACGTCCAGTTCGCGGTGAACCCCCGGGACGGCCGGATGCGGGTCATCGAGATGAACCCGCGGGTCTCCCGCTCCTCCGCCCTGGCCTCCAAGGCCACGGGCTTCCCCATCGCGAAGATAGCGGCCCTCTTGGCTGTAGGCTACACCCTGGATGAGATCCGCAATGAGATCACGCGGCGCACTGTGGCTGCCTTCGAGCCGGCCATCGACTACGTGGTGGTGAAGATCCCTCGCTGGGCCTTCGAGAAATTCCCCGGTGCGGATCCCACCTTGGGACCCCAGATGAAATCCGTGGGGGAGGTGATGGCCATCGGGCGCACCTTTAAGGAGGCGCTCCAGAAGGCGATGCGGGGGCTGGAAATCGGGGCGAAGGGTTTCGAGGGGTTCCCTCCGGAGCGGCGGCCGGGGGATCTACGGGCCGTCCTGGCCTGCCCGAACCCGGAGCGTCTGCGGGCGGTCCACGATGCCCTCATGGAGGGCATGTCCGTTGAAGAGATCAGCGCCCTGACCGGTTATGATCCCTGGTTCGTCGTCCAGATGGCGGAGCTGGTGGAGCGGGAGCGGGAGCTGCGCCGCTACACGTTAACGACGGTGCCGGCCGCGTTGCTCCGCCAGGCCAAGCGCGAGGGATTCTCCGACGCCCAGCTGGCCGCCCTCTGGGGCTGCACCGAGGGAGAGGTCCGGCAGCGCCGGGAGGCGGCGGGCATCCGCCCGCGCTACGCCCAGGTGGACACCTGCGCCGCGGAGTTCGAGGCCTATACGCCTTACCTTTACAGCCATTATGAGGAAGGCGACGAGGCGCCTCCCACGGATCGCCCCAAGGTGGTGATCGTCGGCAGCGGGCCGAACCGAATCGGGCAGGGGATCGAGTTCGATTATAGCTGCTGTCAGGCGGCCTTTGCCCTGCGGGAGATGGGGATCGAATCGATCATGGTGAACTCCAACCCGGAGACAGTGAGCACGGACTATGATACCTCGGACCGCCTGTATTTCGAGCCGCTGACTCTGGAGGATGTGCTGAACATCGTCGAACGGGAACGGCCCCTCGGCGTCATTGTGCAATTCGGCGGGCAGACGGCGCTCCATCTCACCCTCCCGCTGCATCGGGCAGGAGTGCCCATCCTGGGCACCTCCCCCGACGCCATCGATCTGGCGGAGGATCGGGGCCGCTTCAGCGCCCTGCTGCGGGATCTGGATATCCCGCAACCGGAGCACGGGACGGCGAGCTCGATCCCGGAAGCCCTGGCGGTCGCCGCGCGCATCGGTTACCCCGTGCTGGTCCGGCCCAGCTATGTGCTGGGCGGGCGGGCGATGGCCATCTGCTACGATGAAGAAACCCTGAAGGCCTATATGGAGGAAGCGGTCTGGGTCTCGCCGGAGCGCCCGGTGCTGATCGATCGGTTCCTCGAAGATGCTTACGAGGCGGAAGTGGATGCCGTGGCCGATGGGAAGCGGGTGGTCATCGGGGGCATCCTTCAGCATATCGAGGAGGCGGGGGTGCATTCAGGGGATTCCGCCTGTGTGCTTCCCCCTTATAAAATCTCCCGCTACCACCTTCAGATCATCGAGGAATACACCGAGCGGATCGCCCTGGCCATGGGGGTGCGGGGGCTGATTAACATCCAGTTCGCCATCAAGGACGACATCGTCTACGTCCTGGAAGCTAACCCGCGGGCCTCCCGCACCGTCCCCTTCATCAGCAAGGCCACTGGCGTTCCCCTGGCGCGGATCGCCACCCGCGTGATGCTGGGGCAATCCCTGGAGGAGATCGGCTTCACCCGCTCCCCCGAGGTCCGGGCATTCTTCGTGAAAGAGGCGGTGCTGCCCTTCCGGAAGCTGCCGGGGTCGGATGCCATTCTGGGTCCGGAGATGAAATCCACCGGGGAGGTGATGGGCTGGGCGGAGACCTTCGGCCATGCCTTTGCCAAGGCGGAGATGGCGGCCGGGGACGCGCTGCCGCTGAGCGGGGCGGTCCTGCTTTCGGTGAACGATTTCGACAAGGGGAGCGTGCTGAAGATCGCCCGGGATTTCCACCGGCTGGGCTTCCAGCTGATGGCCACCCGGGGGACGGCGGAGGCGCTACGGCGGGTGGGGCTCCCGGTGGAAGTGGTCCACAAAGTCAGCGAGGGCTCCCCCCACGTGGTCGACGCTATTCGGGAGGGGCGAGTGCAGCTCATCCTGAACACACCTCTGGGCCCGCGAGCCTATACGGACGGCATGCGGATCCGCCAGGCAGCGGTGCGATATGGCGTGCCGCTGCTCACCACCCTCTCCGCGGCCGCGGCTGCCGTCCAGGCCATCCGGGCCATGCGGGAACGCGCCTTCACGGTGAAAAGCCTCCAGGAGTATTACAGGGAATGGAGGCCTTCGCACCGATAATGGGGGTCCAGAGGGCAGAAATCCCGCGATGCGCGGATCCACTGCCGACGCCCGGAGCCGGCCCCGGCGCTTCCCCCTGCGGAGATCCTGGCCCGGGCGGCGGAGGCCATGGCCCAAACCCGGAGCGTCCATTTCATCCTAGAGCGGCACGAAAACAATGATCCTGGCCGCCTATCGGATCGCGGAAAGGCGGCAGGCCTCCTTTGGGTATCTCCAGAGCGAGGGAAGACGGTTCATCCCCTATTACCGGAAGGCGCGGGAGGAGACGCTGCTTGCGTTGCTGACGATCCATGACGACATCCGGGCTCATGAGGGGCGCGGTCGACAGGGCTCCCCCAGAGCTTCCCCGGTGAAGGGGATCCATGCGCTACATGGGGTAGCCCTCTCCGCTTTCCGCCCAGAAGCGCTCCAGATCCTCCAAGGCGCGCTGAGCATAGGCCAGGGCCCGCGCCCGCTTGTCCCGCACCGGCCGATCCAGTGGCGGTAGCAGCCCGAAGTTCGCCTTCATCGGCTGGAAATCCCGGGGGTCCGCGTGGGCCAGGTAGTCGCACAGGGCCCCGATCATCGTGGTGATCGGGAAGACCAGCGGTGGCTGGCCCTTCAGCAGGCGGGCGGCGTTCACCCCGGCCACCAGCCCGGTGGCGATGTTCCCCACATAGCCCTCCGCGCCGGTGATCTGGCCGGCGAAGAAGAGGTCCGGTCGCCCCCGGAACTGCATGGTCGGCTCCAGCAGGGCTGGTGCGTTGATGTAGGTGTTCCGGTGCATCTGGCCGTAGCGCAGGAACTCCGCGTTCTGCAGGCCCGGGATCATGCGGAACACCCGCCGCTGCTCCGGCCACTTGAGGTTAGTCTGGAACCCCACCATGCTATACAGCGTCCCCGCCCGGTTGTCCCGACGCAGCTGGACCACCGCATAGGGCGGGCGGCCGGTGCGGGGGTCGATCAGGCCTGTGGGCCGGAGCGGGCCATAGGCCAAGGCGTCGCGTCCCCGCTTCGCCAACACCTCGATGGGCAGGCAGGCCTCGAAGAACCGTGGGTCCTCCCGCTCGAAATCCCGTAATTCGATCGTCTCCGCATGGATCAGGGCGTCCACAAAGGCTTCGTATTCTTCTTTCGTCATCGGGCAGTTGATGTAATCCCCATCGGGCTCCTGGCCCCGGCCATACCGGGAGCCCTTAAAGCAGATGGTCATATCGATGGAGTCGGCAGCCACGATGGGCGAGATGGCGTCGTAGAAGTAAAGATATTCCTGGCCGGTCAGGCGCTGGATCGCGGCGGCCAGCGCGTCCGAGGTGAGCGGCCCAGTGGCGATGATGCATGGCCGATCCGGGACCTCCACCATCTCTTCCCGGATGACCGTGATGCGGGGGTGGCTTTCGATGTGCTCCGTCACGCAGCGGGCGAAGAGCTCCCGGTCGACGGCCAGGGCCTTGCCGGCGGGCACGGCGGTGCGGTCGGCGCAGGCCATCAGCAGCGAGCCCAGGCGCCGCAGCTCCGCCTTGAGCAACCCTGAAGCGTTCTCCAGCTCGTCCGAACCCAGGGAGTTTGAGCAGATGATCTCCGCCAGCCATCCGGTGGTGTGGGCGGGCGTGAGCCGATAGGGTCGCATCTCATACAGCCGGACGCGGATGCCCCGCTGGGCGGCCTGCCATGCCGCCTCCGATCCCGCCAGCCCCCCGCCGATCACGATGAGCTCCGCCGTCATCGCTGATCCTCCTCATCCCCGGATCCTATTCTCCATCCTATCACGGCCCGGCCCCGAAAGTTCAACAAGAGGAGAGCGGAAGGGTCTACCCCCTCCGCGCAAGCCCTGTGGGTGGACGCTTGCGGTGCTCTCCGCATCTCGAAGGGGAGCCGGGGTTCCTTCTCCGTCGGAGCGATGGCGATACAATAGGGGGATGGGTCTTTTTGAACTCTTTCCTGTGGAGGCATGGATGAACGGCAAACCGTTTGACATCAAGGACCTCTCCCTGGCGGAGCAAGGGCTGCGGCGGATGGAGTGGGCGGATCGAGAGATGCCTGTGCTGCGGCGGATCCGGGAGCGATTTGCGCGCGAGCGCCCCCTCGATGGGATCCGCATCTCCGCCTGCCTGCATGTCACCGCTGAGACTGCCAATCTGGTTCGGGCGCTGCAGGCCGGCGGGGCGGAGGTGGCCCTGTGCGCCAGCAATCCCCTCAGCACCCAGGACGATGTGGCCGCTGCCCTGGTGCACTTCTTCGAGGTCCCGGTTTTCGCCATCAAGGGGGAGGATACAGAGACTTACTATCGCCACATCCGGTCGTGCCTCGCCCATCGTCCGCATCTCACCATGGATGACGGGGCGGATCTGGTGAGCATGCTCCACAAGGAGCGCCCGGGATGGATGGCGGAGATCCTGGGGGGCACTGAGGAAACCACCACCGGAGTGATCCGCCTGCGGGCCATGGCCCGGGAGGGCGTGCTGGCTTACCCCATCATCGCCGTTAACGACGCCCTGACCAAGCACCTCTTCGATAACCGATACGGCACTGGCCAGTCCACCATCGACGGCATCCTGCGGGCCACGAACATCCTCCTGGCCGGGCGCGTGGTGGTGGTGGCCGGCTACGGCTGGTGCGGCCGGGGGATCGCCATGCGGGCCCGGGGGATGGGCGCTCATGTCATCGTCACCGAAGTGGATCCCCTGCGGGCCCTGGAGGCGGCGATGGACGGCTTCCGGGTGCTCCCGATGATGGAAGCGGCGCGGGAAGGGGATCTCTTCATCACGGCCACCGGCAATATCCACATCCTGGACCGTCCGCACTTTGAGGTGATGAAGGACGGGGCCATCTTGGCCAACGCGGGGCATTTCAATGTGGAGATCCACATCCCGGCCCTGCGGGAGATGAGCGTCGGGGAGCCGCGGCGGGTGCGGGAGTTCGTGGAGGAATACACCCTGAAGGACGGGCGCCGGATCTACCTTCTGGCCGAGGGGCGGCTGGTGAACCTGGCCGCCGCGGAAGGCCATCCCAGCGCTGTGATGGACATGTCCTTCGCCAACCAAGCCCTCTCGGTGGAATACCTGGTCCGCCACGGCCGCGCCCTGGAGCGCCAGGTCTATCCGGTGCCCCGGGAGATCGATCAGGCGGTGGCCCGGCTGAAGCTGGAGACCTTGGGGATTCGGATCGACCAGCTCACCCCGGAGCAGGAGCGTTACCTGGCCTCGTGGGAGGAAGGGACATCGTAGGGAACGGCTTGCCGGGGCCGGACGTCGACGTTGGGAGGCGGCTATGGCGGCCATCTCCATGATTGCGGAGTCGGGCAACGGCAAGCCGTCGCCCTACCGTTGCCCTACTCCGCGAACCGGTGAACCCATCCGGTGAACACAGCCACCAGCTCCCCATCCCGCCGCACCTCCACCCGATAGAGGGCTGCCCGACGGCCGCGATAGATCTCCTCGGCCACTGCTTCCACCCGCTCCCCCGCTTGGACCGGCCTCAGGTATTCCATATGAGTGGAGAGGGCGACGGCAGGGACCCCGTGGGAGTTCGAGGCCAGGGCGAAGGCGGCATCCGCCAGGGTATACAGGAAGCCGCCATGGGCGGTGCCGTGCTGGTTGAGGTGCTCTGGGCGCACCCATCCCCATACTCGAGCCCGCCCGGGCTCCGGGATCTCCGCCTCCAGGCCCAGGGCGTTCATGAAGGGATCGCCCATGGTCCCTCCAGTCCCCTTATGCATCCTTCGGCCGCATGTCCACCACCCGCCGGAGCTTCCCGCCTTCGCTCCGGGGCAGGGTGTTAGGCGGGACCAGGGTCACGTTCACGTGAAGGCCCAAGGCCTCATCCAGGGTGCGGTTCACCTTCTCCCGCAGGCGCTGTACGGCCTCCACGCTCTCGAACACCTCCCCGGCCAGCAGTTCCCCCCCGACCTCGCGGAAGAACGCCTCGGTGACCTCCACCTTCACCTCCAGCTGGTCCAGGCGGCCCTCCCGGGTAACCACCAGCTGATAGTGGGGCGCCAGATGAGGCAGGCCCACCAGCGCCGCCTCCACCTGGGAGGGGAACACGTTCACCCCGCGGATGACCAGCATGTCATCCGTGCGCCCGAGCACGCGGGACATGCGCACAAAGGTCCGCCCGCAGACGCAAGGGGTCGGATCGATGGAGGCCAGATCCCCGGTCCGATAGCGGATCACCGGCATGGCCTCCTTGGTGAGCGTGGTAAAGACCAGCTCCCCCACCGTCCCGGGCGGGACTGGCTCGCCGGTGGCCGGGTCGATGACCTCCACCAGGAAGTGGTCCTCAAAGATATGGGAGCCGTTCTTGGCCTCGAGGCACTCGTTGGAGACGCCGGGGCCGATGACCTCGCTCAGGCCGTAGATATTCACCGCATGGACCCCCAGTTTCTCCTCGATCTCCCGGCGCATCCCCTCGGTCCATGGTTCAGCGCCCAGGATGAACACTCGCAGGTTGAGGTCGCCCCGCCGGTAACCGTTCGCCAGGAGCGCGTCGGCGATGACCAGGGCGTAGGATGGCGTGCACGCCATCACGTGGGTTCCAAAATCCTTGAGGATCATCAGCTGGCGGCTGGTGTTGCCGCCCGAGACCGGCACCACGACCATCCCCAGCTTCTCCGCCCCATAGTGCATCCCCAGGCCGCCGGTGAAGAGGCCGTAGCCATAGGCGTTCTGGAACACCTCCCCCGGTCGCGCGCCGGAGAGCACTAGGCACCGGGCGCACACCTCCGCCCACACCTCCAGGTCGTTGCGGGTGTAGCCGACGACCGTTGGCTTCCCAGTGGTCCCCGAGGAGGCATGGATGCGGATCACCTGATGGAGTGGCACGGCGAACATGCCGAAGGGATACGTTTCCCGCAGATCGGCCTTGGAGGTGAAGGGGAGCTTCACAATGTCCTGCAGGTGCCGGATGTCCGATGGTTTCACCCCGGCCTCGTCCATCTTCCGCCGGTAGTGTGGGACCCGATGATAGACGTAGTCTACGATGCGCTGGAGGCGCTCCAGCTGGAGCCGCTCCAGCTGGTCCCGCGGCATGGTTTCCATCTCCTCATTCCAATACATCGGCTTCGCCTGCACCGCCATGGGCTCCTCCTTTCCCGATACGGATTTGCTCAATCCCGGGCAGTCGCTCATGGGAATCCATGCCCCTCCGCGGGGGAGGGTCACGATTCCAGAGCCATGCCCGTGCGTTTCCTTTTGCCCACCTTTCAGGGGCCATCGGGGAGAGCCCCCTGACTGCCCCGGGGGATCCCCAGTTCGTCCCAGAAGGCATGCACGGTCTCCAAGAAGGCCTCGAAGCGTTCCCGAATGAGGTCGTGGCCGGCCGCCGGGAAGATCACCAGATGAGCATGAGGGATCCAGCGGGCCATTTCCACGGTTTGCTCGATCGGTGTAATAGGGTCGTTCTCACCGATGAGCAGCAGGGTGGGGACGCGGATGGCCTGGAGGTCCTCAGGCCGGAAGTCCGGCCGGTGGCGATCCTCCTCCTGCCAGCCGCGCAGGAGCATCCGGACCCGCTCCTCGGAGCCGTGCCAGCGCATCATCGCCGCCCACCAGGCGGGCTCTTCCCGGCGGATCCGCTCCGGATCCCAGAAGCCATCCCCTCGGGTGCGCAGGTTCCGCACCGTGTAGTGGCTGCCGATGAGCACCATGGAGCGAACCCGCGCTGGATGGCGGGTCGCCAGATAGAGGGCGGTGGAGGCCCCCCCGCTGAAGGCCATCAGATGGACGGCCGGGATCCTTAGGTGATCGAGCAGCTTGGCCATGTCATCGGCCATCTCCCGCAGGTCGAGACGTCCGCTGGGGTTGGTGCTTCCCCCATGCCCCCGCAGGTCCGGCCCGATGAGATAAAAGCGCGCCTTTAGGGGCTCCAGTGCTCGTCCCCATGTGGCCCGGAAGGTGCTGCAGGCGTTGTGGAGCAGCAGCATGGGCGGTCCCTCGCGGGCGCCGCCTTCTTCCCAGGCGATGGTCAATCCCTCCTGGAATATCTCCTGTCGACGCACCATTGTTGCCCGCCGAACAGAGGTCTCAGGTCACGAACACCGGGCGATCCGCGAGCACGGGCTCCCGCACCGGTATCCACTCCCCGGTGAGGATGTGAGCCACCCGAGAGGCCTCTTCGAACCACGATCGGGGCGGGATGTGGCCCCAGAAAGTGGCCCGGCGCGGATCATTGATCGACCAGCGGATGGGCTCCCAGTCGGGATCCGGGATGATGTAGTCGTTCGTGTAGAGCTCGATGCGGTTGCCGTCTGGATCCCGGAGGTAGAGGAAGAAGGCGTTGCTCAGGCCGTGGCGGCCGGGGCCGCGCTCGATCGCCCCGCCCATCCCCCGGGCGGCCAGGATGTCACATGCGCGCAACACGCTCTGGGTGTCGGCCACCCAGAAGCCGATATGATGGAGGCGAGGGCCGATCCCATTCATCAGGGCGATGTCGTGGACGTTCTGCTTGCGGTGGAGCCACGCCGCCCACAGCCGGGGCGGATCCTCCTCGGTCACCGTGTATTCCGAGCAGTAGAAGCCCAGCGCCCCCGTCCACCAATCGTAGGCCTCCTGGACGTTGGGGACCTGGCAGTTGAAGTGGTCCAGGCGCATGATGTGGGCGCCCCGATAGAGGTCGAAGCGTTGCAGCAGCCGCTCCCGCTGGTCGATCTGATGGAAGAACTCGATGGGGAGGCCGGTGGGATCCTGCACGCGAAGGGCCCGCCCCTGGCCGGCCTCCTCCTCCTCGGGGGCCAGCCAACGGATGGGACACCCGGCCCGGGCATATAAATCGGCCAGGCGATCGAGGTCCGCCGGGTCCGCAACACGGAACGCCAAATGGGTGACTCCCGGGCTGTCCGCCTTCTTGAGGATCAGGCTGTAGCGATCGCGCTCCTCCAAGCCGCCCAGGTAGAGGCGATCCTTCTCCCGGGCGACTTCCACAAACCCCAGGGCCTCCACATAGAAGTCTCGGGCTCGCTCCAGATCCGTGACGCAAAGCTCCGCATGGGCTGCACGGGTGATGGAGAACGCTCCCATGGATCCCTCCTGGTTTCTGAAAGCCCTGAGGAGGAGAAACCGCTGGGCAAGATCACAACCCGGCTTCCTCCGCCTCAGCGAAGGCCTCTTCCTTCATTTGCTTCAGGAACTCCCGCACCTTCTCCATATACGGCGTGCGGTCGTGCTTCTGGAAGATCACGCCGGCGATGCGCACCGGGTCACCGAAGTAGAACCGTTCATACTGGACCTGCCGCCCAGCGAAGGCCGAGAGGGCGGCGTCCCAGGCCAAGCGGAACAGGGGGATGCGGTCGTAAGCCTCCGCCCGGGCGGCCTGGAAGTAGCGGCGGATGTCCTCGACGAGCTCCGGGTTTTTCATATCCTCCTCGGTGACCGTGGCGATGATGCCGCTGGCCGAGAGCTGCTGGATGATCTCCACGATGCGCGGATACCAGCGCATATAGAGATTGCGGGCCGCGTCCAGGGGCGGCCAGGCCGGCCGGAAGGCCCCGAAGGCGTCCTCATGGGCATCAGCCTCCGCTGCCCGCAGCAGCGCCTTCATCGTCTCCAGATAGATCCAGATCTCGGCGACCTTCTCCTGAACGTGTTGGAAGCCCTCGATGCCGATGGCGTCGACGATGAGGGAGGCCAGGCCCAGGAAGAACTCTGTCTTGGCGATGTTCTTCACCACCACCTGATGGGCCATTCCCACGATGGCCCCGGTGGCCGCATAGGCCTGATTGGCCCGCTCCACATCCCGGTAGATGAAGACCCGCTCCCATGGGACGAAGACGTCGTGGAAGATCACCACCGCGTCGACCTCATCGAAGCGGGAGCCCAGGGGATGATCGAAGGGCGAGCGGCCGTAATCCAGGGTCTCCCGGCACAGGAAGCGCAAGCCGGGGGTATCGCATGGGAGGCCGACGGCGTAGCAGTAGGGGGCATCCTCCTCGGTGTTGCGCAGCAGCGTCGAGGGGAAGACCATGATTTCATCCACGGCGGGGAGCGTCGCCAGCATCCGCGCCCCGCGTAGGATGAGGCCCCCGTCGGTCTCCTTCACCACCCGGGCTGCCAGGTAGGGGTCCGCCTGCTTCGATGGGCCCACCGCCCGGTTCGCCTGGGGATGGATTAGGGTGTGGGTGAGGCAGAGGTCGTTCTCCCGCAGGTATTCATAGTAACGCCTCATGTTTTCCGCGAAGGCCGGCTCCTTCTCCCCCAGGAAATCCGCCCCGGAGGCGTAGTAAGCCATCGCCCGGTTCAGGTAATCCGGGGTGCGGCCCATGAAGCCGAAGTGGGCGTCGGCCCAGACCTTCATCATCCGGCTCACCCGCCGCACATCCTCGGGGGAATGGGGGATGAGGAATGAGAGGCCCACCTTATCGCCCGTCGTTGGCGATTCATAGAGGCATTCCTCTGCTCGCTCCCACTGAAGATCATAAAGCCGGGCCATCGAATGCAGTCCCCGGGCGAAGGCCGGGTGGGAAGTCGGATCCTCGATCCGCTCCCCCCGATGCCAGAGATCCCGGGGATGCTCTCGGATCCGTTGCAGGAACTGCGCGCCGGTTCGTGCGCCCATTCTTCAGCCCTCCCCCTGCTGGAGCTCCTGCGAAGGGAACCGTCCGACGCGGCTCACTGCCCCACCCCCAGCCGTGGGATGCGGGGCGGAGTCAGGGCCACATGGATGGTCATCACCTCGGTGTAGAAGTCGAAGCTGTAAAAGCCGCCCTCCCGGCCGATCCCGCTGTATTTCGCGCCGCCGAAGGGCGTGCGGAGATCCCGGATGTTGGGCGCGTTGATCCACACCATTCCGGTTTCCATGGCCTGGGCCACTCGGTGGGCCCGGACCAGATCGCGGGTCCAGATGTAAGCGGCCAGGCCGTATTTCACCCCGTTGGCGATGCGGATGGCTTCTTCCTCGGTCTCGAAGGGGAGGACCACCAGGACGGGGCCGAAGATCTCCTCCTGGGCCACCCGCATCTCCGGCCGCGCGCCCACGATGACGGTGGGGGCAAAGTAGTTGCCCTCGGGGAGATTGGGCGGCCGGTCGCCGCCTATGGCGATGGCGGCCCCTTCCGACCGGGCGACCTCCATATACCCCCGCACCCGCTGCCAGTGCTCCGGGTGGATCAGCGGGCCGACCTCCGTTTGTGGATCGAAGGGATCACCTACCCGGATCGCGGAGACCCGATCCAGCAGGCGTTCCAGAAATTCATCGTAGATCGCCCGGTGAAGGAGCAGGCGGGAGTTGGAGGTGCAGCGCTCGCCATTGAGAGAGAAGGCCTGCCAGATCACCCCATCCATGGCCTGCTCCAGGTCTGCGTCCGGGAAGACGATGGCGGCGTTCTTGCCCCCCAGCTCCATCGAGTAGCGTTTGAGGGTGGAGGCACCGTTGCGCATGATCTCCATCCCCGTGGTCGTCTCGCCGGTGAAGGAGATCAGCTGCACCCCCGGATGGGCAACCAGGGGCGCGCCTGCCCGCTCCCCGAAGCCGTGGACGACATTGAAAACCCCGGGAGGGAGGTCCGCCTCCTGGATGATCTCCGCGAGCTTGTGGGCGGAAAGGGGGGACCATTCCGCCGGCTTCAGGACGCAGGTGTTGCCGGCTGCCAGACATGGGGCCACCTTCCAGGTTTCCAGCATGAACGGCGTGTTCCATGGGGTGATCAATCCTGCCACGCCTACCGGCTTGCGGATCGTGTAGTTGAGGAACTCGCCATCTTTGGGGTAGGTCTCCCCGGTGATCCGGGTGGCCATCTCGGCGAAGAAGTAGAAGTTCTCCGCTGCGCGGGGGATCGCGCCTTTGCCGGCCTGGGTGATGGGCATGCCCACATCCAGCACTTCCAGGTAGGCGATCTCTTCCGCGTGCTTCAGGATGAGGTCGCCGATGCGGCGGAGATAGCGGGCCCGCTCCGCGGCGGGCAGGCGTGGCCACGGCCCCTCATCAAAGGCCCGCCGGGCCGCCTGCACCGCCCGATCCACATCCGCCGCCTTCCCATCGGCCACGATCCCGATGGGGCGATTGGTGGCCGGGTTCAGCGTCTCAAAGGTCCCCCCCTCAAGGGCATCTACAAAGGCGTTGTCGATAAAGTGGCGGACGACGTAAAGGCCATCACGCTGTTCCATGGATCCTCCCCTCACCGAAGCTCAGGGGCTGGCCAGCGAAAGAGCGGATATGCCTTCCTTCTCCTCTGTCACCGGATTCTCCAGGATGCCGATTCCCTCGATCTCCAGGCGCATCACATCGCCAGGCTGCACCGGGACGATGCCGCGGGGGGTGCCGGTCCAGAGGGTGTCCCCGGGCTCCAGGGTCATGAACGAGCTGATGTAGGCGATGAGCTCGGGGATGCGGTGGATCATCCGGGAGGTGTGGCCTTCCTGGGCCAGGCGCCCGTTCACGTAGAGGCGCAGGGCCAGGTTGTGCGGGTCGGGGATCTCATCAGGGGTCACCCGCCACGGCCCCATAGGGCCGAAGGTGTCCTGGCCCTTGGCCCGCACTGGCGGGCGGTAGAAATTCCCCACGAAGTCCCGGGCGGTGACGTCGTTGCCGATGGTGTAACCGCCGATCACCTCCCAGGCGTCCTCCGGGCGGATCCGTCGGCAGCGCCGGCCGATGATCACCACCAGCTCGACCTCTCCGTGCAGCGTCTTCACCCCTTTCGGATAGCGCACGGGAGCCCGATGGCCGATCCATGTGTTGGAAGGCTTGAGGAAAAGGGCGGGCTCCTCTGGCGGGGTGACCGACAGTTCCTCCGCATGCTCCCGGTAGTTGAGGGCGAGGCCGATGGCCTTGCCCCCGGGCGGCACCGGCGGCAACCAGACCACTCGCTCCGGATCAAAGGCGCGCCCGTCGACCACCAACACCCCCTCCGGGGTGACCTCTCCTTCCCAGATCCGTCCTTCTGCCGCAAACCGTGCGATCCGCATGGTCCTCCTCACCGCCCTCTCGCCGCCGTTGTTCGATTGCCCAGCTCCTCAAGAAGTTCCCCTATGAGATCAGCCGGTATGCGCGCAGCACTTGGCGCAGCCGCTCCATGTTCTCCGGCCGCATGGGCGCCAGGGGTAGGCGGACCTCCGGGGAGATCTTTCCCATCATCCCCAGGGCCGTCTTGACTGGCACCGGATTGGTCTCGATGAAGAGGGCGTCGTTCAGCGGCAGCAGCTCGTAGTGCAGATCTTGGGCCTCGCGCCAGCGGTCCGCCGCCACCAGATCGTAGAGCCGCGCCACCCGATCCGGCAGCACATTCCCAGTGGCGCTCACATAGCCAGCGCCGCCGATGGCCAGCACCGGGAAGCACAGCAGCTCGATCCCAGAATAAACCCGGAAGTCCCGCCCCATGCGGTGCAGCAACCGGTTGATGTGCTCGAAGTCTTTGTTCGCCTCTTTGATCCCGATGATATTTGGACACGCCTCCCGCAGCCGGGCCACGGTGTCGATCTCCAGATGGACGGCCGTGCGCCCCGGGATGTTGTAGAGGATCACCGGGAGATCCACCCGCTCGGCGATCCCCTTGAAGTAGCGGAAGAGCCCTTCCTGGGAAGGCCGCACGTAGTAAGGGACCACCACCAGCAGGGCGTCGACGCCCGCTGCCTGGGCGGCCTGGGAGAGCCGCACCGTCTCCTCGAAATTGTTGGTGCCGGTCCCCGCGATCACCGGAACGCGGCCCCGGGCGACCTCCACGGCCAAGCGATAGAGGCCCACCCGCTCCTCCAAGGTCAGAGCGCTCGGCTCCCCGGTGGTCCCGGTGATCACCAGCCCGTGGGATCCCGAGGCGATCTGCCATTCGATCAGCCCAGCGAACCCCTCCCAGTCCACTGCGCCGTTGCGGAAAGGGGTAACCAGGGGCACCAGGGAGCCGCGCAGGCGATCCGTGGCCTTCATGGCGTGCTTCCTCCGTTCAGGGCCAGGCGCCGGTAAGCGCCCTGGAAGTAGAGCAGAGGAGAGCCCTCGCGGAGGATCCCGGCGTCTTCCACCAGGCCCAGATAGATCGTGTGATCGCCTCCCCAATATGCCCCCGCCACCGTGCAGTCCAGGTAAGCCAGGGCGTCCTCCAGGATCGGCGCGCCGGTCACCGCTGCCCGGTGGGCGAGCCCAGCAAACCGATCGGCGGCCGGGATCCGGCCCGCGAACCGCTCGGAGAGCTCCGCCTGATCTTCGCTCAGGAAATTGACGGCGAAGCAACGTCCCTTTCGGAGCACGGCCTCGCTCCGGCTGTCGTTCTGGATGCAGACCAGGACCAGTGGTGGGTTCATCGAGACGCTGGTGAACGCGGTGGCGGTGAGGCCGTGGATCTGCTCATCCGCTCGCATCGTCACCACTGTGACGGTGCTCGCCCATCGCCGCATCACCTGACGCAGCTGCTCGGGGGAAACGGGCATGGACGGCCACCTCCGTCGAAGAGGATGGAAGCGGGATGGAACCTGAGGAGCCTCCCAGGTAAGCAGCCTGGAGGATGGGATCGGTGAGGAGATCAACGGCCGCCCCCTCTCGCACGATCCGCCCCGTCTCCATGACATAGGCGCGATCAGCGATCCGCAGAGCCTGACGGGCATTCTGTTCCACCAACAGGAGGGTCAGGCCCTGTTCCCGGAGGGCGCGGAGGATCCGGAAAAGCTCCTGGACCAAGAGGGGGGCGAGGCCCAGGGAGGGCTCATCCAGGAGCAGCACGCGAGGCCGGGCCATCAACCCCCGCCCGATGGCCAGCATCTGCTGCTCGCCCCCGCTGAGCGTTCCGGCCACCTGTCGCCGTCGCTCCTTCAAGCGGGGGAAAATCTCGAAGACCCGTTGCAGATCTTCCTCCACCGCCTTCCGCTCTCCTCGACGGAGGCGCAGATAAGCCCCCAGGCGGAGGTTGTCCTCCACACTCATTGAATCGAAAAGCTGGCGTCGCTCCGGGATCTGAACCAGCCCCAGGGCTACAATCGATTCCGGGGGCCATCCGGTGATTTCATGCCCGTCAAACCGGATCCGCCCGGACCGGGGCCGCAGCAATCCACTGATGGCTCGTAACAATGTGGTCTTCCCCGCGCCGTTTGACCCGATCACGGCCACGATCTCCCCGGGTTCCACATAAAGGGAAATCCCTTGGAGCGCCCGGACCGAGCCGTAGGCGACTTCCAGCTGCTCAACCTCGAGCCACATCTCGCACCTCGTCTTCCTCGCCCAGATAGGCGGCGATCACCTGCGGGTCCTGACGGATCGCCTCCGGCGGACCCTCGGCAATTAACCGACCGTAATCCAGGACCGCGATCTCGTCCGCCAGCTCCATCACCAGGTTCATATCGTGCTCCACCAGGAGCACGGTGATCCCTTCCTCTGGAAGGGAACGGATCAGATGGGCTAGTTGCGCCTTCTCCGCCGGGTTTAACCCCGCCCCAGGCTCATCCAGGAGCAGGAGTCGGGGGGAGGCGGCCAGGGCCCGGGCGATCTCCAGGATCCGCTGCAGGCCCAGCGGCAGGCTCTCCGCCGGACGGTCCGCCCATGCGGCCAGGCCTACCCGCTCCAGGATCCTCCATGCTCGGGCCTGCGCGGCCTGCTCCTCCCGTCGCGCCTGAGAGGACTGCAGGATCGCCCCCAGGAGGCCGCTCCGGCCGTGGCGATGCCCGCCCACCAGCACGTGTTCGAAAACCGTCATCCCGGGGAACAATTGCACGTTTTGGAACGTGCGGGCGATCCCCAGGGCGGCGATCCGATAGGGTGGAAGTCCAACGATGGAGCGCCCCTGGAAGCGGATGTCCCCGGAGGTCGGCTGTAGCATCCCGGTGATCAGGTTGAACAGCGTGGTCTTCCCCGCTCCATTGGGACCGATCAATCCTTTGATCTGGCCCGGCCGCACACAAAAGGAGACCTCCATCAGGGCCATCAACCCCCCGAAGGCCTTGGAGACCCGGAGGATCTCCAGCAACGGCGCTTCGGATCGATCCCCCGTTCCGTCCGGGCTGGCATGCCACATCGGCGCTCTCACCTCACGGGATTTTCTCGATCGCCTCAAGACCCGTTGCTTTGCCGTTCCATGGCTCATCGTCACTTATTTCCCCCAACAGGGGGAAACGAATGACCGACCCCTTCCGGCTTCCTCGACCCGTGGCTCGTAGACCGGCTCTCCGCCGTTCCGCCGCCGGAGGGATCTCCACAGGCGTCCCTTCCCGGGGAACTCCCGGTAGGGCCCATCAGGGGGGCCCGCCCGTAATGACATCCCTATTGAGGGCGTAACCCCATGTGGCTCCGGAGCCAGCGAAGCCCGCCTGTGGTCAGGCCCTCGGGCAGGAACAGCATCATTAGCACCAGGATGGCGCCGAAGGCGATGGCCTCAAATTCCCCCTGGGCATTCGGGATCACCCGGTGGAGCTGCGTGCGCAGCGCCTCCTGAACCAGCAGGATGGCCAGTGCCCCGAAGGGGGCTCCCCAGATGCTGGCCATACCGCCCACCGCGGACATCACCACCAGCTCCAGCGAGGGTCCGAATCCGAAGGTGGCTGGGATCACAGTGGTCTGAAAGTGGGCGTAGAGGCTCCCGGCCATAGCGGCCATCGCTGCGCTGAGGCCAAAAATTTGGGCTTTGTAGTGAGGAACAGGGATCCCCACGCTCTCCGCGGCCATCTCGCTGCCGTGGATTGCCCTCAGCGCTCGCCCCACGCGCGAATGAACCACGCGCAGGCCCAGGGCGATGGCGCCGAAGGCGAAGAGCCAGACCAGGAAGTAATAGCGCCATGCCGGCCAGAGCAGAACCTCCCCTAGCCGCAGGCGGGGGATCCCCTGGATGCCATCGAAGCCGCCGGTGAGATTCAGATGAGGCAGCCCCATATTCTCCCGGAGCAGGATATACACAGCGATCCCCAAGCCCAGGGTGGCCATCGCCAGGTAGTGGCCTCGCAATCGCAGGATCGGACGCCCGATCCCATAAGCCGCTAGGCCAACCAGCAAGGCGCCCCCCAGCATCACCAGCCATGGCCACCACCAGGCCTCTGCCAGTGCAGAGGGTATGCCCAGCGCGCGGGCGCGCACCGTCAGGATGGCGGAGAGAAAGGCCCCCATCCCGTAGAAGGCCGCCTGCCCCAGGGAAACCTGTCCCGCATACCCCATCAGAAGATTCAGGCCCACCAGCACGATCGTGAACAGACCGACCCGGATCATGGTGTCCAGGGTGAGCAGCCCCCCAGTCAGGGCTGGCAGCGAGAGCCCCATTGGTCGGAAGGCTTCCAGCCCCCCAATGGCAAGGATCAGCGGAAGTCCGATGACGAACCCGATGGCGTTCGAGGGGAATCCGGCGCGACTCATTCTGCGCATCCCTCTTGCTGAATTCAGACCCGCTCTACCTCCGCCTCCGCCCCGGCGAGGCCCTGGGGGTAAAGTAGGAGGACCCAGATCAGGACCAGGAAGGCGAGGAGATCCTTAAAGCCGGCCACTGTAACCCCTGCCCACAGATTCTCCAGGGCCCCCAGGAGCAGGCCCCCCAGGACCGCTCCTGGAAAGCTCACCAGCCCGCCCATGATGGCGGCCACAAAGCCCTTCAACCCCAGCTCCAAACCCATATCGTAGGTGGCACGGGTCACCGGACCCAGGACGATCCCGGCGATGGCGCCCAGGGCTGCTGCCATGCCGAACGCCAGGGTGCTCATAGTATCCACCGGGATGCCCATCAGCCGGGCTGCCAGGCGGTTCACAGCGCACGCTCGCATCGCTTTGCCGACGGTCGTGCGTCCGAAGAACAACCCAAGGGCCAGGAGGGCAACGATGAGGGTGCCAGTGATCCACAGGCTCTGAGCTTTCACCCGAATCCCGCCAAAGCGAAAGGTGGGATCGGATAGGCTCATGGTGGTGAAGGAGGGCAGGACTTTTGCGTAAGGGCCCCAGAGCAGGAGGGCCACGCCCTGGAGTACCAGATATACGCCGATCGTGATGATAATTCGAGTCAGGGGGGAAGCATGACGGGACGGATAGAGTGTGAGCCGCTCGATCGTCATCCCCAGCGCCCCCACGATCCCCACGGCCAGGAGCGCGGCCATGGCCAGGCGGAGGCCGGGGGCAGGAGGCCACTTCTGTTCATAGAAAAACGCCGTGAGCATGGGTCCGAGCATCACGAAGGCGCCCTGGGCGAAGTTAATAACGCCCGTGACCCGATAGGCCAGGACGAAACCCAGGGCGACCAGTGCGTAGATGCTCCCCCCGCGCAACCCATCCAGGACGAGCTGGAGATACTCCAGCGCGCCGAAGCCATGGCGCTGGCCCAACAGGATCAGGAAGGCGATCATCCCCACCGCTGCCACGGTGATCTGCGCGTGTCGGGCGCCTTCCAGGGCTCGAACCCTCTTCCTCCCTCGCCATTCTTGAATCATGGGCTATCCCTGCGATTTCGATCCTGCTCGTCAGCGGATTTTGGAGATAGGGGGGCTGGCCTTTGGTAGCCCGCAAGTTTCCAAACCTGGGCTTCATGCTTCCCAGAATTCGGGCCAGCCCCCGAGCCGGATACAGCCTACTTCCATTGCTCCTTCGGAAGGATCTGGAACTTCCCGTCCTTCACTGCGACCATCACAAAATCCGTGTAGTTGAAGCCCAGGTGATCCTGCGGGCTCAGATTGAAAATCCCGTGGGTGCCCGGGAAGTTTCGCAGGCCTTCCAGGGCCTCGCGGGCCTTTGCCCGCTGTTCCGCGAGGGGCAGGCCATCCGGTAAGGCCTTCAGGGCAGCGATGGCCCATTGCAGGGCATCATAGGCATGGCCGGCGAAGGTGCTGATGGGTTCCCCTTTGGTGAACTCTTGATAGGCCTTGATGAAGTCCAGATTCAGCTTCTTCACCGGGTCCGTGTCGGGGAGCTGATCCGCCACCAGGATCTTGCCGCAGGGCATCACTGTGCCTTCCGCTGCTGCCCCCGCGTTCTTGATCAGGTCCGGGCTGCAGGAGCCGTGGCCATGCACAATGCGGATATTGGGCAGGGCGTCCCGCACAGCCACGTTCATCAGGGCCGAGGCCGGCGGGATGGAGCCGATGACCACCGCCTGGCACCCGCTTGCCTTCACCTTCTCCACCTGGGGGAACTCCGTAGCGGTGCGCTCGAAGGCATCGCCATACACGATCTCAATGCCTGCCTGGGGGAAGATCGCCTGTGCGCTGGCGAAGGTGTCCTGGCCGTAGGCGGTGTTCTCATAGAGATGACAGACCTTGGTGATCCCCACGGCCTTCAGGTAGTCAGCCTGCATCTGGGCGGAGTGAAGGTTTTCGGGCACCGGCTTGAAAATCCATTCGCGCATCTTCTTCGTATCGGGGTCCTCGATAATGGAGCGGGCGGAGGCCATGGAGATCATCGGCACCTTCGCTTCCGTGGCGATCGGCACCATGGCCAGGCTGGGGCCGCTCAGGGTGCCGGCCACCAGGAGCACCACGCCTTCCTGTTCAATGAGACGTCGGGCGACGCTGGCGGCGGTATCGGTTTTGCTTTCATCATCGAAGATGAGGATCTGTACCTCGTGGCGCACCCCATCCGGCCCGACGATGCCCCCCTGGGCCTTCAGCTGCTCCTGAACCAGCTGGGCGACGTTTCGCTCGGGGATGCCCAGGCTGGCTCCGGGCCCAGTGATGGAGGCGATGAAGCCGATCTTATAAGGGGCTCCGACTTTCGGTGTTGGTGTGGGCATGATCGGTGTTGGTGTGGGCATGATCGGCGTTGGTGTGGGCGTGGAAGGAGCAGTGCATGCCGCCAGCAGAACCACCATCACGCTGAACGTCAGCCCAGCATACCGGTTCATAGACCCCTCCTCTCCCCAAGATCTCCCGCTGTTGAGCTCAGCGGGAAATTTCCCCTCAGCTCTTCCTTGGGAACAGCCCTCGCAAATCTTCAATCCCCCATCGTCCGCACGGTCGGATCGCCAGGCTTTGATCAAGCAAACGTTTGTTCCATGTGTTTATATTTTTTATAGCGACGATGATCGAAAATGTCAAGGCGCATCCAGAGTGGAGGGCGCTTGGCCCGGCGTGCCCGGTGGAAGGGAGGCCCCTGCTTTGCGGATTGGATTTTCCCATGGGGGTTAGGGATCAGGGTTGTCGATCGGATCCGCTGTTATAATCCAGATGGCGGAGGCGAAATCATGCGCACGCCTTATGGGGCAGAGTGCCCTTTTTACTTCGAAGATTACTATCGAGGGCGATCAGCCCAGGCCTGTCGTTTGATCGAGCGAACTCCCGGGGGAGGGACCTGGAAGCCATATCTCTGCGCTACTTGTCCGGTCCCCAGGATCGTTCGCGCGAATGCGTGCCCGTATTTAGCGTTAGAGGCCCGGGTGGTGAAGACGTGGTTGGGCTTGCGGGAACAGGTGCGGGTCTATGCGGTTTGCACCCTCCGCCTGGTGGAGGTTCCGCGCCCGGAGATCGGTTGCGGGGAGTGCCCTCGGCATCCGATTCCTCCCACAGATGGGGAGCGTCATCCGGGATGATCCACGCCGTTCTGTTCGACCTGGACGGCACGCTGCTGGGCAACGATATGGATCGCTTCATGCCGGCCTATTTCGACTGCCTTCAGAAGTTCGTGGCGCCTCACGATCCGTCTCTCCTGATAGCGGTGCGGGAGGCGATCCGCCGGCCAGATCCCCGGCGCACGGTGGGGGAGCGCTTTATGGAGGCTTTTGAGCGGGAGATGGGGCGATCGCGGGATTTCTGGATCCCGATCTTCGAACGCTTTTACGGGGAGGCCTTTCCGTCTTTGCGTGCCCTCACGGCACCCCGGGTGGAGGCTCGGCTTCTGGTGAAGGGGGCACGAGCGCGGGGCCTGCGCATCGCTGTGGCGACGAACCCGGTCTTCCCGGAGGTTGCCATCCGCCAGCGTCTGGAATGGGCTGGCCTGGGGGATATCCCTTTCGAGTGGGTCACCACGATGGAGAATATGCACTTCACCAAGCCATGGCCTGAGTATTACCTGGAGGTGGCGGGCCATCTACAGGTGGCCCCGGAGGCATGCGGGATGATCGGCAATGCTTGGGAACAGGACATCGAACCGGCGCGAAAGGTGGGGATGCAAACGTTCTGGGTTGGCGAGGGTGGAGATGGATGGTCTTGGAGAAACCAGGGGGATCTCCGCCGGGCGCTTCAATGGCTGGAAGATCTCCAATAGCGAGCCGGGGGATCGGAAGGGGGCGCGGGTGCGTGGGCGGAAGGCGATGATCGGGATGATCGGATTGGGGCTCCTGATCGGTGTCGGGGCGGGGTTCCTCCTCGGGCGATACGTCTGGCCCGTGCGTTATATCGATGTGGCCCCCACCGAGCTTCATCCGGACTGGCAGGCGGAGTATGTCCGAATGGTCGCCCTGGCCTACGCTCGGGATTCTGATCTGGCCCTCGCCCGGGCCCGGCTCGCCCTGCTGGGGGATCCCCTCGTGGTCCTGCAACAGCTCCCCAGCCGATCGCCGGCGCCTCTTTCCCCCGAAGCCCGTGCGGCCATCGCGGATCTGATCCGCGCCTTGGGTTCCTCGCCGGCATCGTCTGGAGGCTCGCCGTGAGAGGCCATCTCGGGATCGCTTTCTTGGTCGGCCTGCTCCCCGGCCTGATCGGGGGGCTTTACCTGGCGTGGGAGGTGTTCCCACCGCCCCCCGGGGGGTCCTCCCCGGCGGAGCTGGCCTCTCCTTACCAGGAGCTCTGGATGGTGCTCGCCGCCCGGGCGGATGCCATAGAGCGGAACCCGGCGGCGTTGCGGCGGCGGCTGGAGGCGCTGGCCCTGCCTGATCTGCCCGAGCGGGTCGCTGCCCTCGCCGAGCGAGGGCTTCTGGAGAACTGGCCTTCAGAGGTCGTTCAGGATCTGGCCCGAGCGGCCCAGCAGCTGGGCGCGCGCTCCCCCGCCCTGGTGGTGATCCTGGCCACGCCGGTCCCCACCCGCGTGCCGCCTTCGCCGACGCTGATCCCTACCCCGACGGCCCCTCCGACCCCGACTCCGACGCCCCTTCCGTCTCCAACTCCCCGCCCCACGCCGGAACCTTCTCCGATTCCAACGGAAATCCCTACGATTATCCCGACGCGATCCGAAGAGCCGGTGGTGGCGCAACGCCCTCTGTGTGAGAGCTCGCCGCTGTTACGGATCCGAGTCTTCGATCCGGAGGGGAGGGAGCGATCCGGCGTGCGCATCTGGGTCAATGGCCCGCGGGGCGCGGAAACGCTGTTGACCGGATTGAAGCCCGAAATGGGGGATGGCTATGCGGATGTGCGAATGGAACCCCATGGGGCGTATCGCATCGAGGTCGAGGGGCCGGGAGCGGTGGGGGTGGAGGTAGCCGCCCGTCCATGCGAGCTTCCTGATGGCTCAGGGGGGTGGACCGGATGGGAGGTGGAAGTGCGCATGGCCCGATAGGGGGCATAATGGATGCGGCTGGGCGCGATGGGCCGACGCGCGGGGAGCGTCCCATGCCTTCGATCGATGGCCGGCCTGCGCTGGCCAGAAAGCCTTTCATGTCGGCGGAGGCCGACGCGGGGCGCAAAGCGCCTCGCGAGGCCGATTTCCAATCGGCGTATAAGGCTTTCAAGAGTCCGGCCGGCCCCAAAAGCGAGGGGGGAAAGCGATGCGGTCGGTGGAGGAGAAGGCCCTTCGATGGGCCTGTCGCGCGCTTCAGACGGCTTCCCCGGAGGAGGCGCTGTGGTGGGCCGCCCGAACGTATACTGCCGCCCCTGCCTTCCCCGCCGTTCGCGCGGTGGTGCGACGGATTCGAAGACGCTTCCCCAATGCCCGGGGACGCCCCCCTGCTCGCTGGTCTCGGTGGATGGTCCGCATTAGGTTCCTCTACGGGCTGTCTATGTTGATCGCGCTGTTCCTCATCGCTTGGGGGCTCGGAGTCGTCGATCTGTGGGCGCTGCTGAGGGTGGAGGAGCTCTCCTTTCCGGAAGCCATTGGGTGGGATCCCATTCCAGACACCGCGGCGGATCTCCGAAAGCAGGATCCACCCGATCCCATCTCCGCGGCGCATCCCGAGGAGAGCGCTCCGACGGGGGCTTGGCCTTCTCCGCATCCGACCTCTCCACCGGATCCTCTGCCCACTCCCCCGTGGGAGGAGACCCCATCCCCGGTGGCTACAGCCTCATTCCGTCCGCGCCCCTTGGCCTCGCCCACCCCGTTGCCTGGGCGGCCGTTTCCGAGCCGGTGGATCCTGGTGGATCTCAGCGATCAGGAACTGACAGCCTATGAAGGGGAAACCCCCATCCTGAGGACGAAGGTTTCCACCGGGCGCCCTCGCACGCCTACGGTCGTCGGGACCTTCCGGATCTATCTCAAGGTGCGCGCTCAGACGATGACGGGCCCGGGCTACTGGCTGCCCAACGTGCCCTATGTGATGTATTTCTACCAGGGCTACGCCCTCCATGGAACCTACTGGCATAACAACTTCGGCCAGCCAATGAGCCACGGATGTGTCAACCTGCCGACGCCCGTCGCGGAGCAACTCTACCAGTGGGCAGATCTCGGAACCCCCGTGGTGATGCAGCCGTAAGGGGATCCCTTCCTCCGTGTCTTATCCCACGGTCACCTGAAGGGACCACTCCATCTCCTGAAGGGGGGGCAACAGGCCGAAGAAGCCCCATTCCCGCATCGCCACGCCCAGATCATCCGGTGCCCCGATCGCGGGCTCCAGGGCCAGGTTCTGATAGGGTGGGGTGTTTGCGCCTGACCATCCTCCGGCGTTGATCCACAGGCCGAGATGGGTGATCGGCCCGCGCCAGCCGATTTCCCACCATGCGCCGGTGGGATGGATCAAGCGCGCCCAGGAAGCTGCGGGGCGGAGGAAGAGCTTCAACGCCCATCCGCCTTCTGAATCCGGCTCCCGGAGGTCCAGAAAGCCTCCTTCTACGGGAAGCTGCGGCCATGGGAAAACCATCGCCTGGGGAGCAACCCCGATGGCGGCAGCGACCCGCGCGGTCGCCGGTTCGGGGATGAGCAGGCGCATCCCGGGCAGCAGAGGGAAGAGGGGGTGAGCCGCCCAAAGGAAATAGAAGGGGTGCTCTGCCTTGTTCTGCAGGCGATAGCGGATGCGGACAGCTGGACGGTCGGCTTCCAGGATCAGGGTGCGCTCGAAGCGATAGGGGAAGGAGCGGCCCTCCGCTACGCCGGTGGCGATGAGATGTTTCCCCTCTTCGATCCGGATCTGGATTTTCCACGGCTGGAACCAGAGCTCCCCGTGATCCGGGATCGGAACGCCTGTCCACGGGTCTGCCGGGTAAGCCCCGGGGGCGATCGCCGGGAGGCATTCGTCCCAACCGCCGAGATCGAATTCCTGGACATAACGGGCCTCCGCTTGAGGCAGCCGCCACGGGAGATACGGATTCCGCCACAGCCAGGAGAGGCCCCGGCGCCGATCCTCCCATCCGGCGATCTTTCCCCCCAGCTCCGGGATGAGGGTCAGCGTTAGAGGCCCGTTCTCTAACCGCAAGGCCGGAAATCCCTGCTCACGGATTTCCTGCACGCGAAGGGCGCTCATGGCTGTCGCAGGCCCCGAACTTCCAGAACAGGCAGCACGAAAAGGAAACCGGTCTCCGGCTGATCCAGGGGGCCCAGGATCTCCTCGGTCTTTCGGATCAGCTGCTCCAGATCGAAGGTATCGGGAACTACTGAGAACAGGGTGCGATGATGGAAGGCGGCCTCGCTGCTCTCCAGGATGGAGCGCAGGGAGGGAACCAGCGGCAGGTCCTCCCGCCCCACCCACTGGTGCAGAGAGGCCATCCCGATGGTATCGATCATCGTCACCCCGGGGACGCCCAGAGCCTCCCAGGCGCGAAGCACCTCATGGATCTTCTCGAGATTCGGGATCACGACCACAACACATTTCGGCATCTGCAACCTCCCGCTTCACAGGGATGGGGTCGCTTTCGGGAAGGGGCTATACCTACACTGCCTTCTGAAGGGGAGCGGATCCTGGCTTCGGCGTGCGGAAAGCCCACCGGAGCAGGATCGGGGTGATCAATGTAGTGGCCACCACCATGGCAACCACGGCCACGAATTCGTAGGGCTGGAGGAAGCCTGCCGAAAGGCCTAGGGAGGCCAGGATCAGGCCGACCTCCCCCCGGGAGATCATCCCCAACCCCAGGCGCCACGCCTGGAGGGGGCGGAATCCGCCCAGCCATGCGCCCGCGCCGCAGCCGAGGATCTTGGATACAATCGCGACGGCAATCAAGGCTAGCGTGAACAGCGCTCCTTCCAGGGACATGGTTCGCAGATCCGCCCGCAAGCCTACCCCCACCAGAAAGAGGGGCACGAAGAACCCATAAGCGGCCGGTCGTAGGCGCTCGAAGATCGTATGACGGGCCGGATGATCCCCCAGGCCCAGCCCGGCCAGAAAGGCCCCCGTAATCGCCGCCAATCCGCCCAGCTCCTCCGCCGCCCCGGCCAGGGCCAGGATGGCTACGAACGCGAGGGCGATCAGGCCCTCGCTGATGGGCTGATTTTGAACCCACGTGGCGATTCGGGGAAGCACGGCCCGGGCCAGGAGAAAGGACAGAATCAGGAAAAGCATCATACGGGCCAGGGCCAGCAGTATCCCTCCGGCTCCCCCTCCCGCCCCGCCTCCCGGGTTCACGATCCCGGTGAAAACCGCCAGGGCCACTAGCGCTAGGATGTCATCCACCACCGCCGCCCCCAAGAGGGCGATCCCTTCCGGCGAGCGAAGGCGGCCCAGCTCCAGCAGGGTCTGCGCCGAGACGCTGACACTGGTGGCGCTGAGGACCAGGCCCATAAAAATAGAGGTAGGCAGATCGCGATGAAAGGGATAGGCGATTAGGGTTCCCAGCAGGAGTGGAATCCCAACCCCAGCGGTCCCAGCCAGCAGGGCCACCCGCCGCGCTTTTAAGAACTCCTCCAACTCAATTTCCAAGCCGGCCATCCCCATCAGGAAGAGCACTCCCAGTTCCCCGAGGGCGATCACCATTCCCTGGAATTCCTGGTGGTGAAAAAGGGGCCAGGAGAAGACGTTCAACAGGCTGGGCCCCAGGATCAGGCCAGCGATGAGCTCCCCCAGGATGGCCGGCTGACGCAGGCGCAGGCTCAGCCATGCGCTGGCCTTCGCCGCGACAATCAACAACGCCAGCAGCAAAGCAAAAGCGGAGATGTGAGCCTCCACGGCCCTTTCCTCCTCTTCCCTTCTGGAGGGGATTCCCCACCGGAGAGGGTCTCCTCGAACATTGTATGCGAGGGAGCGCGTATCCACGGAGCGCGCATCAGGCGGCTCGAAGCATGCCCTGGGGGTCCCAATAGAGGCGTTCCACCGGGCCATCCCAGCCGATCAATCGGCGAAGTTGTGCCTGAAAACGCGCCGGGTCACCTGTGGTGAGGAAGCGATGGGAGCTCGCCCGTGGATCGATTCCCTGAGTGCAGGCCTGCCACACCTCCGCCGCTCGGCGGGCTACGGCGGGAGCAGGATCGATCAGGGCAATCTGCGGGCCGATCAGACGGCGGATGAGGGGGGCGAGGAAGGTGTAGTGCGTGCAGGCCAACACCAGCACATCGGCGCCCGCCTGGAGAACCGGATCCAGATGCTGTCGAACCCGGGCCTCGGCCTCGGTTCCTTCCAGAAGGCCTTCCTCGACCTGCTCCACCCATCCGCTGCAAACGCGGGGGATGACCTGGACCTGCCGGGCGAACCGTTCCACGACGCGGGCCATGAGGGGGCCATTGAGCGTGCCGAAGGTTCCGAGCACGCCGATCACACCGGTTCGGGTGCGCGCAGCAGCAGGCTTCACGGCAGGCTCTATGCCGATGAAAGGGACTCCCGGGAACATTTCCCGCAGCGGCCAGAGGGCCGCGGCCGAGATGGTATGGCTGGCCACCACGATCAGGTGAGCCCCTTGGCTCAGCAGGAAGCGGGTGATGGCCTCAGCGAAACGTCGGATCTCCTCGGGGGATCGAGGGCCATAGGGAACATGGGCCTGATCCGCCACATAAAGGGTGGGCGCCTCATGGGCCAAGCGGACGAATTCCCGCCATACGACCAGCCCCCCTACGCCGGAATCAAAGAATCCCACCGCAGGCACCGTGTTCCCGATCGGATCGTTCGAGGGTGTCTCGCTCATGGCCAGGCCTCCATGCACTGCTAGAGCACCCAGGTAGCTTCCTCTTGATCCAGGTAAGCGCGAACCCTTTCCTCACTGGTCGCAGTTCAATCATCTCTCCAAGAGGAAAATCCGGCTTCATGTCCCCGTATCGAATCGAGCCCTGGCGTTTTCGGTAATGTATCATAGTAAAGAGGAGGTGGTCAAACGCGTCTTTCCGCAGGCCGACATCCAACGCTGCCCCGTGCACAAGCTGCGGCAGACCCGCCATCAGGGGCGGTGCCCGGACTGGACCTGAAGGCGGTGCTGGATGCGCCGGACCGGGAGACGGGGCAAGAGCGCTTGGCCGACTTTCGGAAACGGTGGCAAACCCGGTATCCCAAGGGGGTGGCCTCCTGGGAGCGAGACGGGGACCAGTGGATGACCGTTTTGCGCTATCCGGAGCCGATACGACCGGTCGGCTGGAACGGACCTTCCAGGAGCTGCGGCGGCGGTTTAAGGTGGTGGAGGCGTTGGAGCGGATGACCTATGGGCACCTGGCGCGGTTGAACGCCC
>NZ_JBHOQR010000015.1:0-60810 GCF_042408815.1 Thermoflexus sp.
CTCGACCGTGGCCCGGCGGGCAGCCATCCGCGCTTCCATTTCCCCTCGCCGGGTGGTCACCACCTGGATTAAATCGTCTAGCCGGGCCAGCAGAGCCTGTCGGTCCTTCGTGAGACCCCCGAGCTGGTCGCTTCCGAATTCGATCCGTTCGGGAGCGCCTATCCCGAAAACCCGCAACTGCAGAAAGAGGGCCGTCAGCTGGTCCTCCAGCGAGAACGTGTCTCCGTCGGCCCGGGCCACCCGCTCCCGAAGGGCCCGGATATCCCGCTCAACCCCCTCCAGGCCGTAAACCGCTCCCTGCAGGGCCTTCAGGTCCGCCTGGGCGGCGTCCCGCTGGATCTGCAGGAGGACCGGATTGACGGCCTCGCCGAGGTCCGGGTTCGTCTGGCCCAAGGCCGAAGCCGGCGTGGGAGGGCGGCCCAGGTAAACGTCGTCCACCCGCACCACCACCAACCGGGCCCAGGTGTTGGCAATGGCCGCCGCCTCCGTCGGGTCCGGGCTCCACACCGTCAGCCGCACCAGACGCGGATCCCGCCCCACCGTAGCCTCCATGGCCCGGCGAAGCGCATTCCGGTCCTGGAAATGATGCGGCCGAACCAGGTCATAGACCTCCGAAACCATGCGGTCGCTAAGGGCCACCTCCAGGGCCGTGCGCGCCACAAGCTGGGGATCCGGAGACGTCTGAGCAGACGCCTGACCTGTCACTAAAACCGCGGTAGCTTTATACAATCGCGGTTGAAGTAATGTATAAATTCCAGCGACCAACAAAGCCAATATCATTATACCTACAAGCAACTTCCAGGCCCGAATGACAGTTCGGAGCCAAGCCAACAAGTCGATCTCTAAAAAGTCAGTGGTAAACGCTTCGGGTTCATTCGACATCATGACAACCTCTTAATAGAATAGCTGTCCCATCATGGAAACCGATAACGCAGGCTTCTGGGCACAAAATCGGCGAGGGCTCCCTCGCGTAGCAGATCGAGCAGATATTTTACCAGCCCGGGCTGAGCCCAGAGCAGACGCCATACCCCCGCCGCCAGAGCATCCCGGGGAACCTCCCCCAGGGTCCGGGCGGCCCGCTGGCCCAGCCCCCACAGCAGGCGCTCATAGTCCTCCCGGGTGAATCGGGAAAGGACCCGCCGCACGAGATAATGAGCCCCCAGCTCCGCTTGAAGGCGCCGGGCCATCCCCCACCCCTGTCCCAGCAGGGCGTGGGCCACCGCCATCCCGCCCCAGATCCCGGTCACCGTTCCCCCCACCGTGGTCATCTTCACCTGGCCGCCCGCATCCCCGATGGGGAAGATCACATGCCCATCCCGCACCACCCGCCAGGGAAGATCGGGTCGATAGGTGGCTACCATGCCGCCCTGGTAGGCAAGAGGTTCCAGCCCCAAGCGCCCCAGAAATCGATCCAGCAGGGTCCGGATGGGACAGCCAGGCTCCGTGGCTAGGCCCAGCACCCCGCTCCGGGGAGAATCCGGGATCAGCCAGTAAAAATACGGCGTGTCCTCTGGAACAAACCACACCATCGCCCGCCCAGGATCCGCCCACACGGGCAACCGGACCCGGGCCTGCAGCAGGAGCAGGACAGGGGGTCTGGGCAGCCCGAAGGCGGCCAGCACTCGGCTCCGCGCGCCATCGGCGGCGAGAATCACCCGGCTCTCCTCTCGGATCTCGGTCCCATCTAGACGACGGAAGATCAGCCGGCTCCCCTCCCGCCCGACGAAGGACCATCCCATTCGGATCTCCGCCCCGGCAGACCGAGCCAGCTGCAGCAGGTAGGCGCGCACCTCCGCCCGCTCGATCACCCAGTCGGGCTCCCGCAACAGGAGGATGCGCCGAACCCCTCCTGCCCACAGATCGAACCCAGTGATCCGATGGCGGATCCCCTCCGAGGGGAAATCAGGCCACAGCCGGCGCAGCCAAGGGGTGACAATCAGCGTGCGAGGCCCGGCCATCGCCTCGTCCCGCTCATAGACCACCACTGGCCGCCCAGCGGCGGCCAGCCGCCACGCGGCGAACAGACCGGCGATGGAGCCCCCGATAATGCGGATGGAGTTTTCGTCTCTTGCCATCATGATGATCCCTCCTAACCATAAATATTACGAGGGGGGAGGGATGTCAAGCACCCCGTTCAGGCCGGGGGAAGGGACCATCGCCGGGGGACATGCCATGGAGGCGCCAGCGGGGAGAGCACCCGGGGGGATCCTGGGCGTCGCTCCGCCAGGAACGGACGGATGCCCCGAAGGCCCACCAGTCGACCCCTCAAAGCCCACCCATCACGCCGGCGCACCAGGGCATAGACGACCCCCAACAGATCATACAGCCAGACAAGAGGTAGATCCCTCGCCGGCGCGTTCTTAACCACCAGCCACACCTTATTGCGCCCCAGCAGGAAACGGTGCAAGGGAGCGCCCTCCCCCAGGCTAGCACTGGTGAGATGATGGACTCGCGCTCGAGGAACGTATATGCACCGCCAGCCGGCGATCTGCGCCCGCCAGGCCAGATCCACATCCTCAAGGTAAGCGAAGAAGCGCCCATCAAATCCTTTCAGCGCCTCCAGCATAGCGCGCCGGTAAAGGGCCGCCCCGGCGGAGGCCCCGAAGACCTCCGCCGGGGCCTGCGCTTGCGCCACCGGATGCCCGCGCAGGCGATCCCAGGCGATGGCCGCCCGGTCGATGGCGATCCCCGCGCTCTGAACGATATCCGGCCGGTGGGCGAACACCATGAGACTGGCACAGGATCCGATCTCAGGACCCGCTTCCATGGCCTCCAGAAGGGACTCCAGCCACTCCGGCTCCGGGAAGGCGTCGTCATTCAGCACGGCCACGTAGGGAGCCTGAGTCATCCGGATCCCCTGGTTCACCGCTGCTGCAAAGCCCAGGTTGATCGGGTTCCGATGGAAGCGCAATGGAAGCTCAGGCGGGGGAGAGAGCTCCAGAGCCGGGCCGCCGTTTTGAATGAGCACGACCTCACACGGACGACAGGTCTGGCGGGAGAGCGCCTCTAAACAGCGCGGAAGCCACGCTGCCCCCCGCCATGTGGGGATCACCACGCTAACCGGAGCGAACGCCCGCATTCGAGCGGCGATCCTAACCCAAGAGAAGTTCTTGATAAATCCGTTCCAGAGCCTGAACGTGTGCCTCGACGGAGAGGAGAGACACCGGGCCAGGCAGGTCCAGAGACCGCAGGCGCTCAGGGTTTCTCACCACACGCTCCAGAATCCGCAAGAGGGCTTCCTCGTCCCCCGGCGGGAATGTATAGCCGTTGACGCCGTCAATCACCACCTCCGCCAGCGCCCCAACCCGGGACGCAATCACCGGGACGCCGTGGGCAAGAGCCTCCCGGGCGACCCGGGAGAACGTCTCCGGGCTGAGGGAGGGGATCACCAGGAGATCCAGCTGCGCATAAACCCGAGGCCGATCCTCGGGGGGGAAGGGGCCGTGTAGATGCACCCGGGGATCCTGTCGAATTTCCGCCTGGAGGGAGCGCGCGTAAGGGTGAGCGGGATCGAAGGGTCCGAAAAGATGCAACGAAACATGATCGCTGGGGAGACGGCGAAAGGCCTTCAGAAGCAGGTGGACGCCCTTTTGGGGCTGAAACCACCCGATATATCCGATGCGCAGGCCCATATCCGCGGGGGGCTTTCGCTCAGCGGTGGAATCTCCCTCCGGGAGGGCAATGCCCAGCGGAAGCACCTGAATTTCTGTCCCCTCCCAGCCATTTTGCATGAACACCTCACGCACGAAGGCACTAGGGGCCAACAAAAGCTGACACTCGCGACAGGCAGCCTGAAACGCGCGGTGGCGCAACCAGAAGCTTTCCTCCCCTTCGGAAGGCCATGGCAAAACGGGCGCGCCTCCTCGACGGCGCGCCCACCAACGGCGGATCGACGGAGGCGCCCACAGGCTTAGGCGACGAAGCCAGGTCAGGAGGCCGATCCCCTCCCCGGAACCGAAGACGCAACGCACGCAATCCCCCCCCCGGAAAGGTCCTGGGCAGATCCGGCCCCAGCGGTCCATCAAGTGCACCCGATGGCACAGGGGCCAGAAATCATGCAGGCTCATCAGGGCTGGATAACCCATCCGACCTGCGATTTCCGGCAGGCGGGCGGATAGCGCGATCAGATGTTGAAAATGGACGAGATCGGGGCGGACCTCAAAAAGGATTTCTCGGAACAAAATTTCGATCCGATCATCCTCGTATAAGTGTGAGAAGCGTGTAGCGTTTTTGAAGTCGTTGACCACTCGGAGAACCGGAATACGATGGACCTCATCCCGGAGGAGCGTATAGTCCGGTCGGCTGAAATCGCTTTCCCGGCAGAAGACCCATACATCATGGCCGCGCCGCTGCATCGCCAGCGCCACCTCATACGTGTAAACCTCCACACCTCCCAGAGCGGTGGGCGGGAATCCGTTCGCCACGTAAAGCAGCCGCACGGCCTACCTCCGCACCCTTGGGATCCAGATCGAATAAACGCGATCCACCACCTCGACGGTGAAAGGGAGCGTGCGTGAGAGCCCGGGCCCCTGGATCCGCACGCCTCCGGTATAGGACCCCGAGGGAGTGTTTGCCGTTTGGATGCGCAACGACGAAGCCGCCCATGGCGGGTTCCAGAGGTTCCCCGGCAGGGTTGCGGAGATCCCAGGGGGCGGCATGGGAGTGAGTGTGAGGGAAACGGTGTATCCAATGCCCGTGATCGAGACCACCGCTTCGCCTGTGCGGGGGAGGAGGAGAAAGTTCGGCGCGAGCGTGAAGGGATCGCCTCCGCAGAACCGGCTGGGGGGCGTGGCAACAGACAGGGCTGGCAAGGTGGTAGTGTAAACAGGATCCCCTATCGCGTCCCGATACGCGGAAGTCCAGGCCCCGCTCGAAGGCGGCAACGGCTGGACGGACCCATCCTGGGCTGTGCTGGTGGTCACCCGGAAATCCGCGCTGCTTGGATCGGCATAGGCGTAATCGTTGAACCACTGGATGACGCGCAGGAAAGGATAAGAGGGCGCCCGGCTGTAAGCATCCCGGATCCATGCCGCCTTGGAAAACGTCGCACCGTCTCCCTCCACCGAGCCGATCTCGGCGATGATCTGAGGCTTTGGATAGGAGCAGGCTAGATCCTTCAGGACCGCGTCATAGAGCTCGGGGAAGGTGCGCCAGATCCCCGGGGGACGGGTGGTATACCAGTTGTATCCGCTTAAGCCGATCCAATCCACCACATCATCGCCGGGATAATAAGCGTGCAGATCGTTCCATGGATCGGGGGGATTGCTGGCATAATTCGGGCTCCACACCCACTCCACGTTGGAAACCCCCTCTTCCTCGAAGATCCGGTGGACATGCCGCCAGACGGCCACATAGAGCGAGGGATCCGCGCCGATATGCCCGACCCACCATGGGGAATCCGAGATGTTCATCTCATGAGCGAAACGGAGCAAAAACCGCTCCGGCCGCTTCTTAAGGGCCTGAGCAAAGCCCTGGATGTAAGAATCGCATTTCCCATCTAGGATGTCCAGAAGCGGGATAGCTCCCGGGTAATCCTGCGCACATCCAGTTGCTCTCCGGCCATGAAGGGGCTGCCATGTAAGCATAATGGCGGGCCGCGCAGAGACCGGAAGAGTGTTGCTGATCGTGTTCAAGAGATAGGGATCAAAGTAACGCTCTAACCCGGAGGCATTGGGATCGCCTTGCCAATCCAGGAAATACATCACTACCGCAGGGCGTTTGCCCACCAAGTTACTAAAATCCATGATCTCTTGACCATAGTTCAGCGTAGGCCGGAGATGGATGGCATGGGCCAGGCCCAGGACCTGGGCCGGGCCGGAAGGGTTGAGGGTGGACCCATTGGGGCCGAGTCCTTCCCAAGCCTGCCCGGCTCTCCAGGTGTAAATGGAAGCTCCCAAGAGCCCCAAAACCCCTATGCGCGGGAGCACGGACCGGATACCCATGCAGAACCTCCTTGCGAATCAAATGCGGCGGACACGTTCCTGCCGGGACAGATAACGCCCCCACCCGGGTCGACGGGGGAACCCGCGGATCCCACAGTAAGTGCCGAGCCCGACGGCCAGATGCCAAGCGGGGCTGTAAAGCATCCAGAAAAGACGACGCTGAAGGGGTTGCTCGCGGAAATGTGGATGACGCCAGATGAATCGCCAATCTTCCCAACTCTCCCGGATCGCCCCGCGCAACACCGCCTGGAGGCCAAAGCCCCGGTATGCGGGCGGGTCGAAACGCTCCCGGAAAGCCGCCGCATAGTCCGCGTTCTCCCGGAAGAGCTCCAGCAACCCATAGTCATGGGAATGAAAAACCCGGGACCGAGGCTCAAACACCAGAGCATAGCCAGCGAGAAGAACCCGCTCTGCCCAATCTGCGTCCTCCCCAAAGAGGAGGGGACGGAAGGGGATCTGCTCCCATATACGGCGTCGGATGGCCGAGCTGGTGTTCGAGAAATAAATATAAAAAAACCGATTGGCCTCGAAATCCTCCGGAGAGGCAGGCATCCGCTTTACCAGACGCTCCGTCCCACCGGTCTGCCATCGAGTGAGCAGCTGGCGCACCAGGGAAGGGGAGGCACTTGGACGAGGCAGATGGCGGCTGAATACCCCCGCCACCTGATTATCCTCTCGCAGGGGCTCAATCAGGGCGGCCAGCCATTCTTCATCTGCCGGTGTTGCATCCTGCGATAGATAGACCAGATAGCACGTATCTGGATGAGCTAGGCGTGCTCCTAAGTTGCGCGTTTCCCCGTGATTGAACTCATGTGGAGGGATCTCGATGAGACAAACCGGATAGTGGCGGAGGATCTCCTTGGTGCGATCCCGGGATCCGGAATCAATAGCCAGCACCTCAAAGGGCAAATCCACGCGCTGGGCGAAAATCGCCTCCAGGACCTCTCCTAGATAACGCTCGCCATTCTTGGTCAACAAAACGATGGTGATTCGCTCCTTCATAAGAAGGTACGCCCCCAGATCCGATAGATTCGGTTCAGCATTCGAACGATCCGACCCTGTCGGACAGCCTCCAGATGCGCCCGCAAGGCCGCATTCTCTGACCGCAAGCGATCATTCTCTACGCGAAGCCTGATCCAATGCAATGCCCTTTGTCGCGCATGGGGCGCATCCGGAGCCATGCGGGGCTCTCGAAGGAAGGCCTCAATCGGTCGAACCACAACAGACCACCGCAGCCGATCGCGCAGAGGCATGGTCTGTCGAGCCAGCTGCTCGCGAGAAGGCGGATTGTCCAGCCAGCTTAACAAGGCATCCGCGACCGCGCAGGGGTCCCGGGGAGGAACCACACGGGCCAACCCATGGGCCTTCATCAAATCCGCCAGCTCATCCCCAGCGCTCAGCACACACGGCAGAGAGGCCCAGAGATAGTCCAGCGAGCGAGCTCGCACCGCATAACGGCTCTCCAGCGGATGATCATGCAGGCTGATCCCTATATCCGCCTCCAGCAAATAAAGCCCTCGCTGCTCATAAGGAATCCAATCCAAGAAAAACACATATCGGCCCAGCCAACCTTTTTCACGACACCACCGGAGAAATTGCGCAGCCTTGGACATGGGAGGAACCACCCGTTCATCGTAATGCTGGGCGGCTCCAAAGACCAGCCGGACCTCCGAGTGATGCCGTAGAACTTGCTCCATTGCTTCGCCCAGGGTGATCGGATCCGTCCACTCCCATATTCCACCCATCCAGAGCACCACTTTATCCTCAGGCCGTATCCCTGGCACCACTCCTTTCAGGACTCGCTGGCCCCCATGGGGGGGATCCTCCGGGATGCCCATCGGCACACAAGCCATCCAGCGCTCTGGATCCCCAACCAGCATCCGATCATTCAGCCGCCCAGCCATCCATAGAGCCCCCAACCAAAAATCGCGCTGACGCCCTGTAGCATAAAGAAAGAAATCTCCATGGCAAAGATATACCAGAGTTTCTTCGATTAATAAATCAATCAAAAAATCGGTTGTTTCTTTTTGTATATTTAAGAGGACAATTTCAATTTCCGGAACGTAATAGAGGTCTACGATGGTGGGCTGGTGGAGAGGCGCTTGCCGCTGATGAACCACTCGACTGAGGACAGGGCCTGTAGCCATGACCACACGAGCGGATTTAAGCCACTGCTCCAAGGAAACCGGGTCCTCCCATGTGAAGCCCACAATGGACAGAGATCCCTCCCCTGGGATCTCCGCATAGGGCGTGGCCAAGAGCACGTCCCAGCCTGAACGAGCGAGGGCTCTAGCCATCTCCCACGCCCGGATCCCTGGGCCAGCCATCCGTGGTCCAATGTGTTCATGAGTGATAATCAACAAGTCCGCCATGGTTCTCTCCTCAGGAAGGGGTTCGGCCTTAACGCCGGTGCCCCCTCACCCTGGATCGGAGGGCGGGGAGAGAGCGGACGAGGGCCGCTTGCAGGACTTCTTCCATGGTCTCCACGAAGATCAAGGTCATGCCCCGGATCTCCCGTCGGGGCAGCTCGACGAGGTCCCGCTGGTTCTTCTTGGGCAGGATCACCCGCTGGATCCCCGCCCGATGGGCAGCCAGGATCTTCTCCTTTAACCCCCCAATGGGCAGCACCCGTCCCCGCAGGGTGATCTCCCCCGTCATCGCCGTGTCCCGCCGCACCGGGATCCCCGTGAAGGCCGACACCAGGGCCGTGGCCATGGTGATCCCCGCCGAAGGCCCGTCCTTCGGGATCGCCCCCTCCGGCACATGGAGGTGCACATCCGTTTTCTCGAACCGCTTCGGCCGGATCCCGAAATCGCGCGCCCGGGAACGCACATAGCTCAACGCCGCTTGGGCCGACTCCTGCATCACCTCCCCCAGTTGGCCCGTGAGCAGCAAAACGCCCTTCCCCTCCATCAGGGTCACTTCCACCGGCATCACCTCGCCCCCCGTTTCGGTCCAGGCCAGGGCCATGGCCACACCCACCTGATCCACTTCCTCCGCCCGGCCGTAGTCGTAACGCGGAGGCCCCAGATAGCGCTCCAGGGCCGCCGGGGTGATTACCCGCCGATACAGCTTCCCCTCCGCCACCAGCCGCGCCGTCTTGCGGCAGATGGCCGCGATCTCCCGCTCCAGGTTCCGCACCCCCGCCTCCGAGGTGTACTCCCGGATGATCCGCCGCAGGGCCCCATCGGTGATCTTCAGCGGGATCCCCTGCAACCCATTCTCTTCGATCTGACGGGGAATGAGGAACCGCCGGGCGATCTGCACCTTCTCCCCCTCGGTGTAGCCCGGGAACTCAATCACCTCCAGGCGATCCCGCAGCGCCGGCGGGATTGTGTCCAGGATGTTGGCCGTGGTGATGAAGAGAACCTTGGAAAGGTTGTAGGGGATCTCCAGATAATGGTCCGAGAAGGCATGGTTCTGCTCGGGGTCCAGCACCTCGAGGAGCGCCGCCGCCGGATCCCCGCGGAAGTCAGCCCCGATCTTGTCGATTTCATCCAGCATGAAAACCGGATTGATGGTCCCCGCCCGGGCCATCCCCTGCAGGATCCGTCCCGGCAGGGCGCCGATGTAGGTCCGGCGATGGCCCCGGATCTCCGCCTCGTCGTGGATGCCCCCCAGGGAAACGCGAACGAACCGCCGGCCCAGGGCCTCGGCGATGGCTTTCCCCAGGGAGGTCTTGCCGGTGCCCGGCGGGCCCACGAAGCACAGGATAGGGCTGCGGCTGCGCTCCCCGGCCAGCTTGCGCACGGCCAGGAACTCCAGGATCCGCTCCTTGGCTTTCCTCAGCCCGTAGTGATGCCGCTCCAGCACCTCCGCCGCGTGGGCGATGTCCAGGTTGTCTTCTGTCTCTTCGGTCCACGGGAGCTCCAGGATCCAGTCGATGTAGGTGCGGATGATGCTAACCTCCGGGGAGAGGGGCGGCATTTGGGCGAGGCGGTTGAGCTCCTTCTCCGCCCGGGCCCGCACCTCCTCTGGAAGGTTCTTGGCTTCGATCCGCGCCCGCAGCTCCTGGATCTCTTGGGTGTAGACGTCGACCTCCCCCAGCTCGTGCTGGATGGCTTTCATTTGCTCCCGCAGGTAGAACTCCCGCTGGGTGCGGTCGACCTCCTGCTGCACCTGGGCCTGGATCTTGCTCTCCAGCTCGAGCACGTCCAGAAGCCGGGCGAGCAGGATGGAAAGGCGCAACAACCGGGCGGAGGGCTCGAAGATCTCCAGGAGCTCCTGCCGCTCCGCCGCCTTCAGGTTCAGGGTGCTGGCGATCAGATCCGCCAGCCAGCCCGGCTCGTCGATGTTCATAGCGAAGACATACGCGTCTTCCGGAACCGCCCGGTCGAGCTGCACCACCCGCTCAAACTGGGAGAGGACGGCCCGCATCAGTGCCTCGGTGGCCGGCGGCCGGTCCGTCCGTTCGAAGATGAGGCGGACCCGAGCCCGTAGGTAGGGCTCCTGCTGGAGGAACTCCACCACCTGGGCCCGTTGCTGGCCCTGAACCAGGACGCTGGTGGTGCCATCGGGCATGCGCAGCACGCGGGCCACCGAGACCAGTGTCCCGACTGTATATAGATCCTCCGGCGTGGGGTCCTCAATGTGCTCCTCCCGCTGGGTGAGGACCACCAGCGGCTCCTCCCGCTGGACGGCCGCCTCCACCGCCCGCAGGGATTTGTCGCGGCCCACCAGGATCGGGGTCACCATCCGGGGGAAGACCACCACGTCCCGCAAAGGGAGGATGGCCGCCTCCACCAGCTCCTCCCCCTCGACCCGCTGGCCCTGTGCTTCCTGTCCCAGAACCGACTCCAACGCCATCATGCCCGCCTTTTGTCGCTCGCTTTCGAGGGTATCGAGATTCTATCAAAGCCGCCAGCGGGGGAGGTCTCGGTTTTCACGCCGATTGGAAATCGGCCTCCCGAGGCACTCCGCGCTAAGCGTCGGCCGGCACAGGCCAACCACCCGCCAAAGGCCCATGAGGTCGAATTCATTCGACGCCCTTACAAATCCCGGAAGAGCGCGGTGATGTCCCCCTCTAAGCCGGGGATCCGACGGCTGCGCACCCGGCCTTCCCCCCGCGCTCCCTCGATGAGCACGAGCCGATCCCTTTCCAGCCCATAGACCTCAACCGTCCGCGTCTCCGGATCCACCACCCAGGATTCCGGCACCCCCGCCCGTAATTGTAGCGCTTCTCCAGAAGATCGAGATGGGCCGTTGACGGCGAAACCACATGGGTCTCCCGCAGCCGATCTGCATGCTCCCACAAGTACCACCCGGAGGTCCGGCGGATACACCGTGTCCTCCCCCAGCTTCGCATCCATGGGAATCCCCCGCATTGGGATCCAGTAGCCTGGCTGATCCTCCGCCCACCGGCGGAAGGCTTCATGGCTCTCCAAACGGACAGGCTGCGCGGCCGCCCGAGCCATGTCCACCTCCGGCCTCATTCTACCGACAGGCCTTCATCCCCCGAATCCCTGCGGGCACGGGTGGGGATGCACCGCGCGCTCCCGGATCTGCCGCTGGAGCCAGGAGGGCGCGATCCGGAAAAAGGCCGGCGTTCCCCGCCAGACGAAGCCCCCTTCCTCCAGCTTCAGCGTCCACCGCATCCCGAACGGCAGCTCCCCCCGCCGGCTCTGACGCAGGATCCGCCGCACCGCCTCGTCGATCGCCGGGGTGACCGAGCCCAGGAGCGCCTCAAAGGCCGGGGAGCGCATGGCCTCGTAGCGCGCCCCCCAGTCTTCCCCAAACCCAATGGCGTAGCGCCGCGTGGCCGCCGCGGCCTCGAAAAGGCCGGCGCTGCTCCCTCCGGCCAGCCCGCTGAGGATCTCCGCGCCCCGCTCATACAGCCGCAGCGCCGCCTTGAAACCCGCGACCGGGTCCGAAGTCGTGGCGATCTCCTCCAGGAGGATCCCATCGGAGCGCACCCCCGCCGCCCAGGCCCCACACCGATATCCCTCCAGAGCCACCGAGGCCCCTGGGCCGGCCAGCGCCCCAATCCGCCGCCCAGACCTTCGATCAGATCCTTCTTGTCCAACGAGATGGCCCGCGATATACCCGGCCAGCCAGCCGGCTTCCCATGCATCCCATGAAAGAACCAGCACATTCGCTGGGATCTCCCCCGGATCCTCCAGGCCGAGCAAGACAAAGCGCTTGCCGGGGAAGATCCGCGCCTGTTCTAGGCCGAGGCGAGCGGGGCCTTCCATCCCGATGATGAAAAGCCGGCGATCGGGCTCCCGAACGGCTTCCCGGATCATCCGTTCCCAGGCGATGGGATCCTCCCCGAGCGCCAGCAGCGGAACGCGCACGCCCTCGCTCCGCTGGAAGGCGGCGACGCCCGCCGCGGCGAAATCGAAGGGGCCTCGATCGCCTTCCACCCCCTGGATGAGGAGAACCACCGAGGTCAGTGAGGGCCGGGCCTCTCCCCCTTTCCCTGCACAACCGGCTATCAGAAGGATCCCCGCGAGGCCGATCCGGAGCCATCCTTTCATCCCGCGCGCCCTTCCCCTTCCTCTTCCTCCAGATCCGGGATCAGGCCCCGGGCCCGAGCCTCATCGTAGCTGAGCAGCTCCCCTTCGAGAGGCACCGGGAACGCTTCCCCCTCTTCGAGGAAAGGGATGGCTTCAGGGGGAGATTCCGCCGGGGAGGGCTGCTCGGGAGGGACGGCCTCGGCCAGGGAAGGCGCTGCCTCCAGCCTCCTCAGCCGGGCGATGGCGTCCCGGAGCTCCAGCCAGGCCAGCCCGGGCTTCACGGTGCGAGGAACCACCGCCACCAGAAAGCGCCCGGGCTCCAGACGAAGCCCATAGAGGGCGCGTTGCGCCCCTTCCCACATCTGGGCCGCGAAAGCCGGCTCACCAAGAGCCAAGGCCAGGGTTTCCAGGAGCGCCCCGATCTGGGCGATCGCCCGGGCCACGGCCTGAGCCACCGACTCGGATACCCATCCCTGGGCGGCCAGCACCTCGCCCTGGGATCCGGTTAGCAGCGTCAGCTCCGCCCCCAGCCGGCCCTGCAATGTGCGCAGGATCTCTTCCGCCTGCTCCCGCTGATCTGGGGTCAGGCCCTGGGAAGCGACAAGCGCATGGGGAACAGGAGCAGAGGAGGGGCCGGCCGATCGGTGGGCCAAGGCCCGCGCTACCGTCTCCAGGACCTCGCTGGCGGTAAACGGTTTGGCGATGAAATCCACCGCCCCTTCCCGGAAGGCCTGGGCCACGGTCTCGGCGTCCGCGAAGCCGCTGAGGGCGACCACCGGGAGATCCGGCCAAGATTCCCGCAGGCGGCGGATGAGGGCCATCCCTCCCATCCCGCCCATCCGCAGATCGGTGATCACCAGATCGACGGCCGCGCCCTCCAGGATCTGGAGCGCCCGCTCGGCGCTGGGCGCGGTGCGCACCGCATAGCCCGCCACCCCGAGGATGTCGCTCAGGGTCTGCAGCACATCGATGGAATCATCGATGATCAGCACACAGGGCACCTTCGCCATCTTTGACCGGTGAAAGGGGATCAGCGAACCATCAGCCGCCGGTTGTGATCGCTCGAAGGGTTAGCCCAATCATGATGGCCAGCGCGATGCTGTAAAGCAACTGTTCCTGGCGCCCATCGCGGCCGCGGGTGTAAGCGTAAACCAGGGGAAGGGCCAGCGCCAGGACGATCCCATACAAAAAGTGCAGGCCGCCCCGGGCGGGCCAGAGCCGCATCAGGACCATTGTCACGCCCAGGAGCCCCTGGAGGAGGATCACCCCCTCCAGGATCCACAACGCCCCCCAGAAATCCCCGCGGACCCCCTCCCCTCGCAGGTAGCGCCAGAACCCCCACAGCGCGCAGATCAGGGTGAAGAACAAGATCGTCCGGCTGAGCCCATCGTGCAGGGTGATCAGCGTCCCCATAGGGATGCCCGGTTGTGAACGGATGGGGAATGCAATCCTGTGCCGCCAGGCATTCGGGTAGGGATCCGATCCCCAAAACCCCCGGAGGGAAACAGCAACGGGGGAAGGGGAAAGATCGGCCAACATCAGCGACTCAGCAGGGGCCGGATGGTTTTCTCCACATCCTCACGGCCCTTCAGGATGCCCACCGCCACCCGGTGGATAACCCCCTCCCGAGTCACGAAAACCGTGGTGGGAACCCCGAAGATGCGATAGGCGCGCTCTGCCCGACCGTTGTGATCCAGCAGAATGGGAAAGGGCAGATCGAATGCTTCCACGAACTTCCGCACCTCCGAAACATCGTCCTGGGAAGTGAGGTTCACCCCCAAGATCTCCAGGCCCTGGTCATGGTAATCCCGATAGATCTGCGCGAGCAACGGCATCTCCTCGCGGCACGGCCCACACCATGTCGCCCAGAAGTTCAGCAGCACGACCTTTCCCCGCAGATCCCTCAGTCGCACCGTTCCCCCATCCAGGCGCTCCAGCTCGAAATCTGGCGCCGGGATCCCGGTGGTCAGGCCTATGGAAACCGGGGTGGAAACGGGGGGCGTCGGATTCCTCCCAGGGAGGCGCTGACAGGCCATGGCGAGCAGCATCAGGAGCGCGATCGCCCGCTTACCCATGGATACCTCCCAAACTCCGGCCGCTGAGATAGCCCAGATAGGCCGGGACTAAAGGGAAGACACAAGGCGAAAAGAACGAGAGCAGGCCGGCCAGGAAGGCGACCGGATAGCCCAACCCCGCGCCCGGTCCTACATCGAGGAACAGGCCCAGCTGGGACGTCCAGATGCGCAGATGGGTGAACGTGGGAACCCAAAGGGGCAGCGTCGTAGTCGAAAGGGAGCGGGACAGCACGTCCAGCAGCACCATCCCGCCGATGAGGAGGAGCAGCATGCCGCTGGCGAAGTGGAAGGCCGGCAGGTATCGCCGCATCCGCCGCATCCCGGCGAGGGCGCGATCGAGCAGCAGCCCCATGGCCAGGAAGGGAAGACCCAGGCCGATGGCGTAAGCGGCCAGCAGCCCCAGCGCCTGGCCTGCCGTTTCTTGCCGGAAGGTCAGGGTGAGGATCGCCCCCAACGTGGGGCCCACGCACGGGGTCCATCCTGCGGCGAAAAAGACCCCCATCAGCCCCGAGGTCAGGTAGCTGAACGACCGGGCCTCCCGGAGATGCGGGCGCCACTCGGACATCATCAAGGGGTAGAGCAGAGGGATCCGAACCCCCAGCATCCCCAGGCCCATCAGGACCACCACGCTTCCCCCGAGGGCGGCCAGGAAGTCCCGTCCCTCGAAGAAGAGCCGGCCGAGGAGGGTGGCCGCCCCGCCCCAGGCGAAGACGAACACGAAGGAGAACCCCAGCACGAAGGCCAGGGCGTGGGAGAACGTGCGCCAGCGGAGAGCCAGCATTCCCTCTTCACCGGAGGGCATCGCTTCCCTCCCCCTGCTCCGGGTTGAGCCGCGCGCGGAGGCGGGCGATGCGCTCTTCCAGCGCCCGCTGTCGGCGCAACAGGTAAAACACATAGAAGAACGTGATCCCCCAGAAGACCAGATACGCTGCGACCAGATAGCCCATCGGACGAACTCCGGGAACAGGATGAGGGTGCAGCCTCAGGATGCCTCCGTCGCCGCTTCCAGCGCCTCCAGGGCCTCCTGGGCCCGCTGGACCCGATAGCGCATCCCGAGGAGCATGCTGAACAGCAATGTCCAGGCGATCAGGCTGATCACCATGGTGTGCACCATGCGGGGCGTCAGGCCGAACTGCCCCTGGGCCTCCGAGGAGACGCTGGGACCGAGCACGATCGGATGGATCGTGCGCAGCAGGCGGGCCGAAAGATACGTGAGGGGCACGGTCACGAAGGCCACGATGGCGTAAACCGCCGCGAAGCGAGCCCGGGTCTCCGGATTCTCCACCGCATTCCGCAGGAGCAGATAAGCCAGATACACCACCCAGGTGATCGTCGTGGTGGTCAATCGCGGATCCCATGTCCACCACGTGTTCCACACGGGGCGGGCCCAGAGGGAGCCCGTGACGATCGCCATAGTGAGCAACACCAGCCCGACTTCCACCGCGGCATGGCCGAGTTGATCCCAGCGGGCCGACCGCGTCCGCAGGTAAGCGATCGCGCTGGCGAGGGCCACGGCGAAGGCCAGAAAGCCCGACCACGCTGTGCTGATGTGGAAGTAAAAGATCCGCTGCACATCCCCCATTTTCGCCTCGCGGGGCGCGTAAAGGAAGACGGCGAGGGTCGCCAGGATCATCAGGGCAATGGTCATCCCCAACCAGATCCGCTCCCACGCTCGCATGAAGGCCTCCTCCATCCAAGGGAGAGAAAGGGCATATCTGGGAACACGGCCACAACACCACCCGGCGCTATGCGCTGACCACCTCCTCGAACACCATCCCCGTCACGGCAAAGAGAAGAAGGTCATAGGCGATGAGGATCTGCAGCCACATCGACCAGCCGGAAGGATCCACCTCCAGGATCGCCCGGGTCCCCTGGATGCCGGCGATGACCAGGGGGGCCGCCACCGGGAACAGCAGGATCGGTAGGAGCAGTTCGCGGGATCGGGTGGCCATGGCCATCGCCGCCAGCAGCGTGGTCCCTCCCGAGAGCCCAATGGCCCCCAGGGCCATGAGCAGGAGGATGCCGGGATCCCACAGGGAGAGGTGGAAGAAGACGCCCGCGGCGGCCAGGGAGATCAGGATCACCAGCCCCAGCAGCAGCCCATGGACCATCGCCTTGCCCGCGAACAGGAGGCTCCGATCCCCCGGCACCATCAGAAGCCCCTCCCACGTTCCTCGATCCATCTCCGCCGCCATCATCCGCCCTACGCCCAGGCTGCTGGCGAAGAGCAGGAGCATCCAGAAGAAGACCGGGACAAAAGAACGGGCGAGGTCCGGGCGCAGCTCGAACGCCGTTCCGAATAGGAAGAGGCTTAAACCGGCCAGGGTCAAAAGCGGGGTCAGCGTTTCCCGCCCCCGCCCCTCGATCCGCAGGTCCTTCCCAAGCAACGCCCGGAGCGCGCGAAGCTCACGCCCCTTCCCCCGGGCACCGTGAGGAGATCGGATCTCCGCCGGGGCCAGATCGACCCCAGGGGAGCGCTCCACACAGAGGGAGGAGCTTCCCTCTTCGGATCGAAGGGCAGGCCCCCCGGTGGCGAGACGACGCCGGGGAGCCATCCCCGCTTGATAGAGCTCCTGAAGGGCCTTCTCCCGGAAAGCCATGGGGGCGCCTTCCGCGATCAGGCGGCCGCCCACCAGGACGACCACCCGATGGGCGAAATCGGCGATGGCGGGATCGTGGAGCGCCACCACCACCGCGCGCCCCCGGGCTGCCAGCTCCCGGATGACCTCGCGGGTTTCCTCGATCCCGAGCACATCCAGGCCTGTAAACGGCTCATCCAGAAGCAATACAGGGGCCGGGGAAAGAAAAGCGCGGGCCAGCGCTAGCCGCTGCAGCATCCCTCGCGAGAAGCTCCGCACCGGATCCCGCGCGCGGTCGGCCAAGCCCATCCGCCTCAGCGCCTCTTCGATCGCCTCCGGATCCTCCGGCCAGCCATAGAGGCGCTGATAGAAACGCAGGTTCTCCTCCGCGCTGAGATCCGGATACAGCCAGGGTTGATGGCTCAGCAGGCTCACCTGCGCCCGAACCCCCGCGCCATCCGGCGGCCAGCAGGAATCCCCAATTCGGACCCGTCCGGATGTGGGGCGGAGGAGCGTCGCCGCCACCCGGAGCAGGGTGCTCTTGCCGGCCCCGTTCGGCCCCATCAACGCCACGATCTCTCCCGGATGCGCCGCCAGAGAGATCTCCCACAACACCCAACGCGGGCCGAAGGCTTTGGAAATCCGTTCCAGCTGGAGCATCGGCAACCTGTCCACTGCCGCGCAACACGTATCCAGCGGGAAGCCTCCCGAGGCGCCCCAGGGCATCACCCGGACGAAGGGCCTCCGGCCTGCCCGCGACGGATCGCTCGGGCCATGAGAGCGGCCCGTCGCCGCCGGTAGGTCGCCTCCTCAACTTCCCCGGCCGCGTAGGCCTTATCCAGCCGGGCGATCTCGTCGATGAGATCCGCCTCCTGCCCGCGCCAGAGGCGGAAGAAGCCCAGAACGGCCCCCGCGCTTAGGGCGAGAAGGAGCGGGATCAGCCATGGGGGAACAGACGAGCGCAGCCGCAGGGCAACCGTTCGCGTCTGACCCGGGGCCGGCGGATCCACTTCATAAAGATGATACGTCGTGTTCCCCAGGGTGCGCATCCCGAGATCCCGCAACCCAGCGCCGGAGGCCTGCAGCGCTCCCCCCGCGATCAGCAGGTTCCAGCGATCCACCGGATAGGCCGAGCGCAGCGGAAGCGCCCGCGCCTGGGCCAGCGGCAGCTCATACCCGAACGTCGTCTGATACCCCGTCCCCGGTGGAATCGGCGCCGTATCGATCAACTGATCCCCCGCCTGACGATATCGAACCCCCAGCGTCCCCTCGGAGATCTGGAGATGGGAGGCGCCCGGCGGCAGGAAGAAGAGCATCCCCGGGCTCCCGGCTCCGCCATAGGTGGTCGTTCCCCGGTTCGAAAACACCCACACCTCGGTGACGAAGAGGCGATCGGCCAGCGGCTGCAGGATCCAGTGGACCTGATCAATGTGGATCCCGCCGGGATCCGTCCCTCGATCGAAGACCACGAGGGTGACGGTGACCTCGTGGCCCGCAGTCAGCGTCAGCGGATGGGGGGCGGGATAGGCCACCTCCTGCCACTCCGCCACCGGAAGATACACGGCCTCCGGGTAAACCGGCACGGTGTCGAACCGGAAGGTCCCATCGGCCCGGGTCGAGACCGTACGGGAGAAAACAGGCAAGGATTCCATCATAGCATACAGGGTCACCGTCACGCCCGCAGCCGGCGTCTCCGTGGTCCCATGGAGGACCTGACCGCTCACCGAGCCCGTGGCCACCGGACGGGGCGGTTGAAGGGCCGCTCCGTCCGCAATCGAGAAGGCCAGCTGCGGCAGATAAGCGATCAGGGCTTGCTGGAGGTCCGTCGAGAGTTCCGGCAGCCCGGCATGGGCCGGGATGCGCCCCGGCTGCAGGGCTTCCAACCAGGCTGCCGGCGCACGCTCCAGCACCCGCTGGGGATCGGCGAGGGGAACAGGCCCCTTCCGGCCATCCTCCCCATGGCAGGCCGCGCAGGCTTCCCGATATCGGCTCTCCGCTTCCCCCATCAGCTCCGGCGGCACCGCGAGGGACCAGGCATACAGCACCACCGCCCAGCGCTCGCTCTCGCTGAGCGTCGTCGACCATGGGGGCATCCCCCGCTCCACCCGGCCCTGGGTGATCACCTGGAACCAGTCCCGAAGGGAGGCAGCACGCCGGGCCAGGCTCTCGGTGAGATCCAGACGCGCGTCCGGGGTTCGAGCCCGGAGGGTGGCAGCCTGCGGTCCATCCCCTCGCCCCCTCAGGCCGTGGCAGCTCGCGCAGTGCTCCTGGAAGAGCGAGCGACCCATTTGCAGGGAAAGGCCGACGGGGGGGAGGGACGGCGTGGGCGTGGGCCAAGGTTGAGTGCGAAAAGGGATATCGCCCGCCGGAGGGGGAGCCGCAAGGGTCAAGGAGCATCCGGCCAGAAATCCCATGGCTAGCCCGAGCACCAGTCCCGCGGGTCGGTTGCGGTTCATGCGCCTTTCCTCCGGAGTTGCGCCCGGCGGGCCTGGACCGCCGCCTCGACCCGGGCCTTCCCGCCGATCGTTTCGTTCTCTTCCTGAAGCGCTTGCAATAACGCGGCGCCCTCCTCCAGGTAGCGCCGGCGCAGCTCATGGTAGTCCTCCTCCGGGATCTTCCCGGTGCGCCAGTCGGTCTCCAGATCCCGCAACATGCTCAGCACCCGCTCATACTGATCTTGGAGGGCCAGCCAGGCAGGCGCTTCCCCACGGGCTCGATTCTCCCGGAGCGGCTGCAGGACATATGCGAGCACAAGCACCGTAACCCCAAACAGCAGTAGAAGCGCTGCGATCGTCTCGTTCATCATCCCGCTTGGTCCAGCAAGGGCATTAGGATACAGGTCCCCCGGATCCCTGAAGGGATAAAGGGCTCCTCCCCCCTCGGAATCCGGCTTAATCCGAACCGAGCAATCGCTCGATCACCCCTTCCAGCTCGCCGGGCTGGATCGGCGCTGCTTTGTAAAACATCACCTGCCCCTGGGAGTCCACCACGAAGGTTTCCGGGACGCCCGTGATGCGATACAGGCGGGCGATCCGGGTGCCTACATCCAGGCCGTTGGGATAGGAGATCTGAAACCGCTGCAGATAGCGCATTGCTGCCGATGGGGTATCCAGATAATCCACCCCCACGAAGATCACCCCCCGATCCCGGTATTTCCGCCACAAGGCCTCCAGCAAGGGCGCCTCCTCTTCGCATGGCTTACACCAGGAGGCCCAGAAGTTGATCACCACGACGTGCCCCCGCCAATCCCGAAGCCGGAACTCCCGGATCCCGAGCCCACCGTCATAGCCCTCATAGAGAGAAAGGCTAAAATCCGGAGCAGGGCCCTGTGTCGGAGCCGTCCGCCCCCGCTCCATGAAGGCCCAGCCCAGCAGGGCGAGGAAGAGCGCCACCGCGGCCAGGCCGATCCACCCGCCCCACCGTCCCCGGCGTGGCATGTCGCTCCTCCCTACCAGTGCTCCCGGATCCAGCGGTCCAGCATCTGGGCGCGCTCATTCAGCGAGGGCTCCGGCGGGGGCTCCGGCGTCGGGGCGGGCCGACGCCAGCGGGCGAGGCGGAGGGCCAGCCAAAGCCCGGCCGCTGGAAGGCCGATCGCCGGGATCAGCCAGACCCCCAGCCCGATCCCCTGGGGAGGGGGGACGGCTAGAACCCGCATCCCATAACGGGTGGCGAAGAACTCGATGATCTCGTTTTCGCTCCGCCCCTCCGCCAACATCGTCCGGATCTCCTCTTTCCACTGGATACATGCCGGCGTGTCGCAGACATCCAACGGTACATTCTCGCACACCGGGCAATAGAGCTTTTTCGCCACCCGGTTGACCTCGTCATCAGACACGGAGGGGGCCGGGGTCTGGGCCCCGACGGGCCGGGTTACGGCAAGGACGGCCAGGGCCCAAACCAGGAGGACAAGGCGGAGCGCCAACGTGAGAAGGCGGGATCCCCACATTGAACCATCGCCTCCAGAGAAACGGGACAGACCAGCCTTCGGTAAAACGCGTGATCCCGCTTGAGACCCGGAACGCTCAGGCTTCCCCATCGTTAGGAGATCGGGGCCGGCTTCTGTTGCAGCGGTGGGCGGATCTCGCCCAGGGCTGGAGCCAGGGCGGGCCGGGGCCACACGGCTACCAGCGTGCCCAGGATCAGCACGATCCCCCCGATCCAGATCCATGAGACCAGCGGATTGATGAGCACCTTGAACGTCGCCCGGTTGCCGCCCTCCATCCAACCGCTCAGCAACAGGTAGAGATCCTCTTTCAACGTCGCCCGTAGGGCCGGCGGCGTCAGGCTTTCCCCGGTCTCGTATTGCAACACATAAGGATAGAGATCGGCCAGCAGCCGACCCGAGCGATCATACACCCGAACCCAGGCCTCGGTGACCACCACATCCGGTTCGGTCGCCGGCGTGTATTGTCGGATCCCATGGTAGACCAGCCGATAGCCGCCGAAGGCCAGAGAATCGCCCAGCCCTATGGTCCGCTGGGTTTCTTGCTGATCGAACTGGGAGCCGATCACCCCGATGCCGATCAGGATCACGCCGAGATGAACCAGATACCCGCCATATCGCCGCGGGTTGCGGGCCACCAGCCGGACCAGCGCCAGCGGCCACGGCTCTCCCGTCGCCCGCCGCCGCGCCCCCACGCTTAGCGCGGAATCCAGCAAGGTTCCCCACCCGGCGAAAGCGCACAGGCCGAATCCGAGGAGCGCCCAGGGTTGTCGGATCCCTGCGATGGCGGCGAGGACGACCACGCCCAGGGCCATGAGCAGCGAGGAGCCCACCGAAAGACGCAGCGATGCCCCCGGGGTCCGCCGCCAGCGGATGAAGGGGATCCCTCCCATCAGCAGGTAAAGGGCCCCGAACAGGGGGCCGGTGACCCGATTGTAGTAAGGAGGACCGACCGTCAGCTTCTCGTTGAACAACAGCTCGGAGAACATCGGATAGAACGTGCCCCAGAAGACGGCGAAGGCGATCCCTAAAAAGAGCCAATTGTTGAGCAGGAAGAAAGCCTCCCGCGACAGCCAGGATTCCACCCGGTTCTCCGCCCGTAATAGATCCCAGCGCGCGGTCAGCAACATCAGGGAGCCCACCAGCACCATCCCGACGTAGATGAGGAAGGGCACTCCGATCGCAGAACGGGCAAAGGCGTGCACCGAGGCGATCACCCCGGTGCGCGTGATGAACGTCCCCAGGATCACCAGGGCATAGGTGAGGATGATCAGCAACGAGGTCCACACCTTCAACATTCCCCGGCGCTCCTGAACCATCACGGAATGCAGAAAGGCCGTGCCCGTCAGCCAGGGGAGCAAAGCCGCGTTCTCCACCGGATCCCATCCCCAGTAACCGCCCCAGCCCAGCACATCATAAGCCCAGCGAGCCCCCACCAAGAGGCCCAGGCTCAGGAACAGCCACGCCACCAGGGTCCACCGCCGTAGGAGGCGCAGCCAGCGATCATCCCGTCGGCCGGCCATCAGGGCTGCCATCACAATCGCGTAAGGGACTGTGAAGCCCACAAACCCTAGGTAGAGCAGGGGGGGATGGGCAATCATCCCCGGGTGGCGAAGCAAGGGATTCAGCCCTCGTCCATCCGCTGGCGGCACAGGGAACATCTCGAAGGGATTGGCGAAGAAACGATTCAGGAGGAGGAAAAACGTCTGGGTGAGCAAGAGAACCCCGATCATATAGGGGAGCATATCGGGGGGGAAGCGATCGGCGCGGGCCATGGCAGCGAAGAGGAAGAGGCTCATCAGCCAGGACCAGAAGAGCAGGGAGCCGTTCTGGCCGCCCCACAGGGCGGTGATCTTCAGGAAGAGCGGCTGGGTCTGGCGGGAGACCTGGGCCACATAGACCAGACGGAAGTCATCGGTGAGGAGAGCGATCTCCAGGGCCAGCACCATCATAGTGAGCAACGGCGCCATCACCTGTCCGATGCGCCGGGCCACCTCCACCCATCGGGCCTCCCGTCGCCATCCCGCATAAAACGCCACCAGCGTCCCGATCAGGCCCAGACCCCAGGCCAGATCCAGCAACCCTTCCCCAAGAAGACTCATCGGCTTTCCTCCATATCGCCAAAAGCGAGCTCTGTCGTACCCGGATCTTCACGAGCGAGACGAAGCCAGCGCTCAAGATGAGGATTCATAGATCACCACCCCATGACGAGCATTTCCCGACGAAGGCGCCCGAGCCGGCATCTCCAGATCCCTACCGCGAGCCTCCGGTTGCCGCCTCCTCCTCATATCGGGTGGGGCACTTGAGGAGGAGGTTGTGGGCATAGAACACGCCATCCGGCCCCAGGGTGCCCTCCACAATGGCCTGCGCTTCGTTCTGCAGAAGGTCCGGCTTCACGCCTTTATAGACCACCTTGAGCGGCGGGGCCTTCCCGATATCCGCCACCCGATCCACCAGACCGAACTCGATATAGAGAGTTTCCGGATCGTAGCGAATGGTCCCGCCGTCCACGATCCCCGAAAGGCGGATCGGGCGGCCCTGGAGGCTCTCCGACCGGGCTTTCAATTCTGAAACCGTCAGGTAATACTGGGAGGCGCTCCGGAGCCCGTTGACGATCAGCAATCCCAGGGCGATGACCAACAACCCTCCCCCGACCCAGAACCGGGCGCGCATCGAAGTCCTCCTCATCGGAGCGTTCTGTTCAGAGTCTAACACAGGAGGCAGGTCCCCTCCAGTCCCTATCCCCGCTTGCCGGACATGTCCCTCCAAAATCATCGGGAAGGACACAACGGGTCGAATGGCCCGGGCTATGGAGTTCCCCAGATCCCGAGCCCCCGCCCCCACGCGGGCGGGCGCATTCTACTGATCACGGGATGACGATCGCTCGAGACGCCCGCCCCTCGCTCGTAGTTGAAAAGATGGAAGGAAACGGATTAACATCAGAGAAATCGCGCAACCAGCGGGAGGAAAGTGCGAATGGAGCCTCAGGGATGGATCACGCAAGCGAAACCAATCGCTCAGCCTCCGGATCCCATCCAGCTGACCAGGGTGATCCGGGAGCTGCTGACGGCCCTGGGGGAGGACCCTGAGCGGGAGGGCCTGCGACGCACTCCCGCACGGGTAGCGGAGATGCTTCAGGAGGTGCTGGCCGGTTACTGGATGGATCCGGTGGATCTGATCAACGGGGCGATCTTTGAGGTCGAAGACAACGACCTGGTGCTGGTGCGGGACATTGAATTCTATAGCATGTGTGAGCATCACCTCCTGCCGTTTTACGGACGGGTCCATGTGGCTTATATCCCCAACGGCCGCATCATCGGCTTATCCAAGATCCCGCGGGTAGTGGAGCTCTTCGCCCGCCGCCTCCAGGTTCAGGAGCGGATGACCCGGCAGATCGCCGATTTCCTAGAGGCGGTGCTGCATCCCCAGGGGGTGGCCGTCGTGGTGGAGGCTGCGCACCTATGCGCGATGATGCGCGGGGTTCGCAAATCCCATGCCCGCATGGTCACCCAAGCCCTCACGGGGGTCTTCCGCACCGATCCCCGACACCGGAGCGAGCTGCTGGCCCACCTCCGGAGGCCGCCGGAGAAAATCATATAAATCCCGGGGTTTCGGGGCATGGGGAAGGGCGGTTAGAGGGTTCCCCGCATATTGACGAAATCGCGTCCCCATGTTAGGATCAAACGCCCTGGAGGTCCGCCATGGGAGCACGTCGCCAGCGACGTATCGGGGAATTGCTCCGCGAAGAATTGAGCGCCCTCATCGCCGAATTGAAGGATCCGCGGGTTAGCGGGGTGACGGTGACCGCCGTGGAGCCGGCGCCGGATCTCACCATCGCGAAAGTTTATGTGACGGCGTGGCCCACGGATCCCGCGCGGCGGGAGGAAGTGCTGGCGGGGCTGGAGCACGCCAAAGGTTATCTGAAGCACGAGTTGGCCGGGCGAGTGATCCTGCGCCGCATCCCCGATCTCGTCTTTAAATGGGATGATACCTTCGATCGGGCAGACCGGATCGAACGATTGCTCTCTAAGCTCCACGAAAAGGAGCAGCCGCTGGATGAGTCGTGAGCAGGCTCAGCGCATCCTCAAAGAAGCGCGACGGGTGGCGGTGGCGACCCATGTTTCGCCTGACGCCGATGCCATCAGCAGCGCGATCGGCCTGGTGCAGATCCTCCGGCGTTTGGGGAAGACGGCGGAGGCCTTTTGCGATGATGATCTTCCCGCTCGTCTGAAAGCTCTCCCCCACGCAGAGGAAATCGCCCGGGTCGCCCACGGCGCCTTCGATCTCCTGGTTAGCCTGGATGCGAGCGACCCGGGGCGCCTCGGCAAAGCCTTCGCCGAGCTCCAGGGCATCCCCTTGCTGAACATCGATCACCACATCACCAACACCCATTTCGGAACCATCAATTGGGTCGATCCCTCCGCGGTGGCGACGTCCGAAATGGTGCTCTGGCTCGCCGAGGACCTGGGGGTCACGATGGATGCGGAGCTGGCCTCCCTCCTGCTGGCCGGCATCGTGGGGGATACCATGGGCCTGCGCACGGCCAACGTCAACGCCCGGGTTATGCATGAAGTGACCCGCTTGATGGAAGCCGGGGCCTCCCTTCCCGCTCTGGTGGATGCCCTCTTCAACCGCCGCCCCCTGGCCGCCCTCCGCCTCTTCGGGCAGGCGCTGGCGGAGGTTCGGATGGAAGACGGGGTGATCTGGACAGTGATCACCCGGGAGATGCGGGCGGCCGCCGGGCTGACCCACGCCAACGATCTCAGCCTCTCCAGTTTTCTTATCGGAGCGGAGGAGGCGCGGATCGCCGCGGTGTTCACCGAGCGGGATGATGGGAAGGTGGAGGTCAGCATGCGGGCTCGGCCCGGCTACGATGTCGCCCGAGTGGCCCTGGCCTTCGGCGGAGGGGGGCATCCCCCCGCGGCCGGTTGCCTGCTCCCTGGACCTCTGGAGGAAGCTATTCCCCCGATCTTGAAGGCGCTGAAGGCCGCCGCTCGGGATAGTTAGGAGGAACCCACAGGGAGCCCTGAGCCCGTCCTCAACGCTGGGACGGAGCCGGCAAGGCATTGGTCGACGCCCTGCCCTCGGTTATCCCTTACGCTATGGAGCGCAAACGGGGAGCCTCAGGGATGGAGACCGTTCGGGTTGGCATCCTCACCATCAGCGATCGGGCCGCCCGGGGGATTTACCCGGATGAGAGCGGGGCGCTCCTCCGGGAGCGAATCACGGAACAGATGGGTTGGACCGTCGCCCAATACGTGGTGGTCCCGGATGATCGGGAGGCGATCCAGCAGATCCTGCGGTCGTGGAGTGATGAAGAGGGTCTGGATCTGATCCTGACGACGGGGGGCACCGGGCTAGGCCCTCGGGATCTCACGCCGGAGGCGACGCGGCCCCTTCTGGAGCGGGAGGCTCCCGGGATCGCCGAGGCGCTGCGCTTCTACAGCCTCCAGCAGACCCCTTTCGCCATGCTCTCCCGGGGCGTTGCGGGAGTTCGTGGGCGGACCTTGATCATCAATCTGCCGGGCAGCCCCCGCGCGGTGCGGGAGGCGATGGAGATCCTGGGGAAGGTGCTGCCCCATGCCATCGCCATACTGCGGGGGGAGACGGGCCCGGCGGCCGAACATTTCCCTCGTGCCTGAGCCCGGTGGGGATGCGTTTTCCGCTGAGGCGTTCGTGGGGGCCAGGACCATTCCCCTCATCCCTGACGAAAGCATCCGAACCACTCCCCGGAGGAACCACCATTTCGCCTCAACGGGCCAGCATCAGCACCATATCGTAATAATTGAGATTGGCCTCCCGCCGGCGTTTCACCACCTCCTCCAGGGGGATGGTCACGATCTCCCGCCCCTGCAGGGCGGTCATCACCCCGCGCTCTCCGGCCAGCAGGGCTTCCACGGCCTTCACCCCCATGCGGGTGGCCAGCAAGCGATCAAAGGCCGTCGGGCTTCCTCCCCGCTGGATATGACCCAGGATGGTGATGCGCACGTCGAAGCCGATCGGATGGCTCTCCAGGAACTTGGCGACCTCCGTCGTCCGGTAAGGCGCCCCTTCGGCGATCACGATCAGGGCATGGGTCTTCCCCCGCTCATAGGCGTCCATCACTGCGCGGGCGACCTCCTCCAGGCTGGTCTCCCGTTCCGGGATCAGCACCATCTCCGCCCCGCCGATCACCCCCGCAATCAGGGCCAGATATCCGCAATCCCGCCCCATCGTTTCCACGAGAAATGCCCGTCCGATCGAGGAGGCCGTATCCCGTAGCCGATCGATAGCATCAATGATGGTGTTGAGGGCGGTGTCGACCCCGATGCTCATATGGGTGCCCCAGATATCGTTATCGATGCTAGCTGGAACCCCTACCACGGCGAAGCCGCGCTGGTGAAGGGCCAGGGCCCCTCGCATCGAGCCATCGCCCCCGATCACCACCAGGCCTTCAATTCCGTACTGATTCAAGCGACGCAATGCCTTGCGCTGCCCTTCTTCCGTCATGAACTCCTTCGAGCGGGCGGTCTGCAGGATGGTCCCACCCCGCTGGATGATGCCCCCCACATCCCGTGGGCGGAGCTCTACGATCTCCCCTTCGATCAGGCCCTGGAAGCCACGCCGAATCCCCAGCACCTTCACGCCATGGTAGGCCGCGGTGCGCACCACCGCCCGGATGCAGGCGTTCATGCCCGGCGCATCCCCTCCGCTCGTCATCACCCCGAGGCAACGCATTCCGCCTACCTCCGTAGATGCAGCCAGCAAGGATTTTCTCAAAGATACGCATTATATCCATTTTATGGATTCCCGGGATGGATGGACAACAACCGAGGAGGCAGAGTTCCGGAAGGAATTACGCTGATGCAGAACGGCCTGTTGCCTGGGCGAACCGATCCGATTACAATAAGGTGATAAGGTTTGATTCTTCACCGCGGGCATCGGAGCCAGCGGATCCCGGGCAGGTGGACTTCTATCAGGGGGTAAGGCCCATGGCGAGCGTCGCGTTTGAGAACGTCACCAAGCAGTTCGGAAAAGTAGTGGCGGTGAAGGACCTCACCCTATATATCCCGGATGGGGAATTCCTGGTGCTGGTTGGCCCCTCAGGATGCGGCAAGACCACCACCCTGCGCCTCCTCGCGGGCCTGGAGGAGGTCACGCAGGGGCGGATCTACATCGGGGACCGGGATGTGACGGAGATCCCCCCCAAGGATCGCAACATCGCGATGGTCTTTCAATCCTACGCCCTCTACCCCCACATGAACGTCTATGACAACATCGCCTTCGGCCTGCGCATGCGCAAGGTTCCCAAAGCGGAAATCGAGCGCCGGGTGCGGGAGGCCGCGCGGATGCTGGAGATCGAGCATTTGCTGGACCGCAAGCCGCGGCAGCTATCAGGCGGCCAGCGCCAGCGGGTGGCCGTGGCCCGGGCCATCGTGCGCGATCCGGCCGTCTTCCTGTTCGATGAGCCGCTTTCCAACCTGGATGCCAAGCTGCGGGTCCAGACGCGGGCGGAGCTGATCAAGCTGCATCAGCGGCTGGGGACGACCTTCATCTACGTGACCCACGACCAGGTCGAAGCGATGACCATGGGCACCCGCATCGCCGTGATGAAGGATGGGGTGCTCCAGCAGATCGATACGCCCCAGAACCTCTATGAGCGGCCCGATAACCTCTTCGTGGCAGGATTCATCGGCTCACCACCGATGAATTTCTTCGAAGCCCACCTGGTGCCCGATGGGGATGCCCTCTGGGTGGACACCGGCTCCTTCCGCGTGCCGGTCCCCCCCGATCGAGTCGCTGGGTATCGCCCGTATGTGGGGCGACGGGTGATCTTCGGCCTGCGGCCCGAACACATCTATGATCCCGAATTCGCCCCGCCCATTAAACACCCCGCCGAAGTGCAGGCACGGGTCGATGTGCGGGAGCTGATGGGCAGCGAGATTCACCTTCACCTGGTGGCGGATCGTCAGACTTTTGTCGCGCGAGTGGATCCGCGGACCCGCGCTCTGGTGGGGAACACCATCCGGGTGTTCTTCGATATGGATCGCATGCACCTCTTCGACGCGGAAACGGAGCGAGCGATCCGCTGAGCCGATCCCGGTGTGGGGCGGGCGCTCCAGCCGGCGCCTGCCCCCTCCAAAATCAGCGATCCCGCACCGCGGCAAACCGATCGAAGGCCACCCGGGCATTGCCCCAGGCCATGGTCCCCATGCTCACCCCCGCTCGCCCTCCGCCCTCGTTCTCTCCACGCTGAATCCGGGCCACCTCCATGCCATTGACCCAGAAGATCATCTCCGTGCCTGCGCGACGGACCCGCAGGTGATTGGTGGTCCGCCCGGTCCGGATGGCGGCATGCATGGTCCAATCCACCAGGATCCGCCAGCTCCCCTGTTCGTAGAGAAAGACCCCGTAGTAGCCGTCCGCGCTGACGGCGAAGCGGTAGAAACGCCCTTCTCCAGCCTGGAGAATCAGCCCATAGTCCGTAGAGGACGGCCCCTCCAGCAGAGCGCCCTCGACCTCCACCTGTCCATCCCGGAACGAAAAAGGAGAGAGCACCCAGCCAACCGTGCGAGGGGGTTTCAGGCTGAGGACCAGATGGCCGTTCTCGGTGCGGACGGTGAAGCGGGCCTCTGCTGAAAGGGGCCACCCGGGCGCGCCGTTCTTGAAGTCCATCGTATAGCGCGCGCTCTCAGCGGGGCGACAGGCGGCGATCAGTGGGAGCAACAGGATCCATCGCCATCCCATACACGCCATGGCGGTCTCCGGCCTGCCTCCCCCTGGGAACGCCCCACCTCGCGGATTCTGAAAAGGGGTCTTCACCGCCCACGGTCTCCCCATGCCCTCGCTCTCGATGCCCGACGGGCTTCTTTCACAGGCTGCCAGCTTTCATTCTATCCAGCCCAAGCCCGGCTCGCCCCCTCCTCCCATCGCGCCCGTTATTTTATAATTCCCGTGGAGCCGGTATCCACTCCGCTCCGCTTTGGGCGGCTCGCTCTCATCCTTGTCGGCCCAGGGGGCGCGTAACGATGGTGGATCCTCGTGAAGCCACAGGGGCCCTCGCTCTTCCAGCCCCCCCCGCACGGTTCCAGCTGGGAGATCCCCGCTGGCTCCTGGAATGGCGATATCTTCCGTGGCCCACAGACTGGGCCGCCTATTTCGGCCGAAGCGGCCCGCTTCACGTGGAGCTCGGGTTCGGCGATGGCGCTTTCCTGATCGGGCTGGCCCGCCGGATGCCGGAGGCCAACTGTGTAGGGGTGGAGCGGGCTCTGGAGCCAACCCGATGGACGCTCAGGCGGCTCCGCCGAGAAGGAGTGGAGAACGTTCGCCTGGTGCTGGGGGATGCCTTCGCCGCCCTCGCCCTTCTTTTCCCCCCGGAATCCATCACCGGGGTTTATATCAATTTCCCGGATCCATGGCCGAAGGCCCGGCATCACCATCGACGGCTGTTGACGCCGGCTTTCCTGCAGCTGGCCGCTCACCGTCTGCAGCCGGGGGGGACCCTCCTGATCGCAACCGACGATGGGGATTACGCGATCTGGATTGCGGAGGCCCTGAAGGGAACGCCCGGGCTCGAGAGCATCTTCGAGACCCCATGGGTTCATGCGCTGCCGGATCGGGAGCCGACCCGCTATGAGCGAAAGGCGCTTGCCGCCGGCCGCACGTGTTTTTATTTTATCTGGCGGCGGAGCGGACCGGCCCCAGCGCCTCCGCTCCCCCGCATGCTGCGTCCGGAGGACGCCATGCCCCATCGGATCTGGAAAGGCACACCAGATCTCTCCCGCATCGTGGAGACGCTGCGCGGGCGGCTCTGGCGGGACGGGGAAACGATCTGGCGAGTGAAAGGGCTCTATCGCCCGGTGGAGGGAGACGGGCTGTTGATCGAACTGCTGATCGCGGAGGGCCCGTGGGTAGAGACGGTGGCCTTGCGCTTTCAGCCCCACGGGTCAGGAGCCTGGATCCTGCAGCCTGCGGAGATCGGGGGGCTGCGGCCCACGATGGCCCTGAAGATGGGCGTTCAGGCGGTCGCCCGCGCCATTGAAGAGGCCACGCCCGGGCTCCAGATCCTTTCCTCGACGATCGGAGAACAATCCCGGGGATAGGCTAGCGCTTTCCAAGAGAGGCACGCCGCCCCCAGCGTTCCCGGGAGCTTTAGGGGCCGGATGGGGCTCCTTCCGCGGCTGACCTAGCCGGGGGGAGACCCGGTGCGAAGCCGGAAGCTCGATCGTTCAGACTTCTGGACATGAGCCCATCTCCTTTCGCGGGGGATCCCGATGAACAAACCCGTCCACGAGCTCACCTTCGAAGAGGCGCTGTCCGAGCTGGAACAGATCGTGCGCGCCCTGGAGAGCGGGGGGCTTCCTCTCGAGGAAGCGATGGCTCTCTATGAGCGGGGACGAGCACTCGCGGATCGCTGCCAGCAATTGCTGCAGGAAGCACAGCTGCGGGTTCAGCTGCTTGAGCGCGATGAATCCGGTGCCATCCGCCTGACCCCGTTTGAGGGGTGAAGGAATGACCATCGGCGATCTCTTCCAAAACCCGATCCTGATGCCGGCCTTTCTGGCCTGGATGGTGGCCCAGGCCTCCAAGGTTCCGGTGGAATGGGCCCGACGGCGGCGGCTGGATCTGGGGCTGTGGGTCAGCGCTGGGGGCATGCCCAGCTCCCACGCCGCCCTGGTCTCGGCGATGGCGACGGCAGTGGGATTGCGGGAGGGCCTGACCTCAACGGCTTTCGCGATAAGCGCCATCGTCGCCTTGATCGTGATGTATGACGCCGCGGGGGTCCGTCGCGCGGCCAGCATCCAGGCCCGCCTCCTTAACCAGATCTTGGAGGAAGTGTTCGCGGGCCGCCCCATCAGTGAACAGCGCCTGAAGGAGCTCATCGGCCATACGCCGATGGAGGTGTTCGTGGGCGCGTTGCTGGGGGTTGGGATCGCATGGCTCTGGTGGCAACTTGCGCCATAACAGGGGGAGAACATGAAGATCTACACCCGGACCGGCGATGATGGCACCACGCAGCTGATGGGCCCGACGCGGGTCCCCAAGGATCATCCCCGGGTGGCCGCCTACGGCACGGTGGATGAATTGAATGCCTGGCTGGGTTACCTGAGCGCAATGGAGCTGCCAACCCCCTGGGCGGAGCGGCTGCGGGAGATCCAGCGGGACCTCTTCGTCATCGGGAGTTATCTAGCCCTGGATCCGACGGTCGCGAATCGAGCGCCTGCCCTCCCGCCTCCCCCGGAAGGGCGGATCTCGGAGATCGAAGCGTGGATCGATGAGTGCGAGGCCGTGACGGGGCCGACCCGGGTCTTCATCCTCCCCGGGGGGCACCCCTTGAGCGCCGGACTACATGTCGCCCGCACGGTCTGCCGGCGGGCTGAGCGGGCGGTGGTGACGCTTCACCGGCAGGAGCCGGTGCCCCTCTGGATCCTGGCGTATCTCAACCGCCTGTCGGATCTCCTGTTCATGCTGGCTCGATGGGCCAACGCCATCCACGGCGTTGAGGATCTCCCATGGAACCCGTGATGCGGGAAGGGCTCCCTTCCACAGCCCAGACGCTGTTGGAACAGATCCGCTCCCGACGTTCCGTCCGGCGCTATCGCCCGGATCCCATCCCGCGGGCCTGGGCGATGGTCTTGCTGGAGGCCGCCCGCTGGGCGCCTTCCGCTCATAACCGTCAGCCATGGCGGTTTGTGCTGGTGGAAGACGCCCATATGAAAGCCCGGCTAGCCCAGGCAATGGGCGAGCGCCTCACAGCAGATCTTCGTCAGGATGGGGTTCCCGAGGAGCGAATCATGGAGGATGTCGCTCGCTCTTATGAGCGGATCGTCTCTGCCCCGCTGGCGATCGTGGTCTGCCTCTCGATGCAGGAGATGGACCGCTACCCCGATGCGCGGCGCCAAACAGCGGAGCGAACCATGGCGGTGCAGAGCGTGGCCATGGCTGGGCAGAACATCCTGCTCATGGCCCACGCCCTGGGCCTGGGGGCCTGCTGGATCTGCGCCCCGCTGTTCTGTCCGGAGATTGTGCAGGAGACGCTGGGGCTCCCCACGGATTGGGAGCCTCAAGGGATGATCCTGATCGGCTTCCCAGCGGGGCCGCCACGAGAGAAATCCCGCCGGCCAATCGAAGCGTTCACCCGATGGATCGAGGCTCTCAGGTAACACGTCCAGGGATTTTTCATTCAGACAGGAGGGAGCAGAAAACATTTTGCAGGTGGGCGCGCTTCGGTCCCCACCCGCAAAAATACAAAAGCATAGAGGGGATGGGCGCTTCTTGATTCGCTCCCAGAGCCTGTTCCGGTAACGATGGTGGTTACATCAGGCAGTCCCCTCCGGCAACCGGTAGTCCTTGAACTGCTCCCTCAGTACCTTCTTATCGAACTTCCCCACGCTGGTCTTGGGGATCGCCTCCACGAACACGATATCATCCGGCAGCCACCACTTGGCGAACCGCGGCCGCAGGAACTCCATGAGCTCTTCTTTGGTGAGGTCCTCCTTGAACTCCGGGCGGGGGACCACGACGGCCAGGGGGCGCTCCTGCCATTTGGGATGGGGCACGGCGATAACGGTCGCCTCCAGGACTTTGGGATGGGCCATCAAGGCGTTTTCCAGATCCACCGAGGAAATCCACTCTCCGCCGCTCTTGATCAGATCTTTCGTCCGATCCACGATCTGAATGTAGCCCTCCGGATCGATCGTCACCACGTCCCCGGTGCGGAACCATCCCTCCTGGAAGGCCTCCGCGGTGCGCGGATCGTTGTAGTAAGCCCGGATCACCCACGGGCCCCGGACCTGGAGCTCGCCCATGGTCCGGCCATCCCAAGGCACTTCCCGGCCCTGCTCGTCCACCGCCCGGATTTCCACCCCGACCACCGGCAGCCCCTGCTTGGCGCGGACGGCGAAGCGCTCCTCGTCGGGCCAGCTTTCCATGTAGCTCTTGAGATTGGCCACGGTGCCCAGTGGGGTCATCTCCGTCATGCCCCAGGCGTGAGCGATGCGGATGCCGAAGCGTTTCTCGAAGGCCTCGATCAAAGCCCGCGGCATCGCCGATCCGCCCACCGGCATCACCCGGAGGCTGGAGAGATCATAACGCTCCCGTTCCAGCAGGTTGTATAACCCGATCCAGATGGTGGGCACGCCCGCGGTTACCGTCACCTGTTCGTTCTGGATCAGCTCTGCGATGTCCCGGGGCTGCAGATGGGGCCCCGGGAAGACCAGCTTGGCGCCCACCATCACCCCGGCAAAGGGCATCCCCCAGGCGTTGGCGTGGAACATGGGCACCACGGGCATCAGGACATCCCGCTCGCAGATCCCCAAGGTGTCGGCCAGGCAGAGGGCCATGGAGTGCAGGAAGATGGCCCGGTGGCTGTAGACCACGCCCTTGGGGTTCCCCGTCGTCCCCGAGGTATAGCACATGCCGGCAGCCGCGTTCTCGTCCAGGCGCGGCCAGGGATAAGGCGCCTCCGGGGATTCAGCGATCAGCCCCTCATAGTCCAGGGCGGGGCTCAGGGTTGTCTGGATCGGGCCGGTGTCGCTCATGATCACAAAGGCCTTCACCGTAGGGATCCGATCGCGGATGCGTTCCAGGAGCGGGGCGAGAGAGGCATCGACGAAGATCACGCGGTCTTCAGCGTGGTTGATGATGTAAATCAGCTGATCAGGGGCGAGGCGGATATTGAGGGTGTGAAGGACGGCACCCATACAGGGGGCAGCGAAGTAGATCTCCAGGTGGCGGTAGGTGTTCCAGGCGAAGGTGGCCACCCGATCGCCCCGCCCGATCCCCAGCCGGTTCAGAGCGTGGGCCAGGCGATGGACTCGCCGGTAGAAGTCGGCGTAGGTGTAGCGGTGCATGCCGACGGCGGTGCGGGTGGCGATCTCCTTGCGGGGGAAGAGGCGGGCGGCGCGATCCAGGAAATGATGCAGGGTGAGGGGCCAGTCCATCATCAGACCTTCCATGGCTTCCTCCTCTTGAAGAGGATGCACCAACCAGCTCGCCGACGTTGCCCGAGCTCCCGGAGGGGCGATGGGATCTTCCATTGTGGGACGCGACCGCCAGAGGGGGCTAGCGCCCCTGGTCGGGATGGCTTTCTATAAACTAACAGGGCAACAGGGGTGAGCATGGGAGATCTGGAATCTAAAGAGAGCCTCGCGCTTCGAGAACTGCCCCTGGCGATTCCATGCCAGGAGAGGAGCGGGGATGGGAGGGCTCTCCCATCCCCGCTGGTGGGATCTCAGGAGAGGGACTCCGCCATCTTCGCAGCGAGATCGGCCACCCGCACAGAATAGCCCCACTCATTGTCATACCAGGCCACCACCTTCACGAAATTGCCGTCGATGACCATGGTGGAGAGCCCATCCACGATCGCCGAGTGCGGATCGCCCTTGAAGTCAATCGAAACCAGGGGCTCCTCGGTGTAATCCAGGATCCCGCGAAGGGCGCCCTCGGCAGCCGCGCGGAAGGCCGCGTTCACCTCCTCCCGGGTCACCGGCCGGCTCACCTCCGCCGTGAGATCGATCACGGAGACCGTGGAGATCGGGACGCGCAGGGCGTAGCCATCGAGCTTCCCCTTCAGCTCGGGGATCACCAGGCCGATGGCCCGGGCCGCGCCGGTGGTGGTGGGGATGATGTTGAGGGCCGCCGCCCGCGCCCGCCGCAAATCCTTGTGGGGCAGATCCAGAATGCGCTGGTCGTTGGTGTAAGCGTGGATGGTGACCATCAATCCCCGCTTTACCCCGAAGGCATCGTGGAGGACCTTCACCACCGGCGCCAGGCAGTTGGTGGTGCAGGAGGCATTGGAGACAATATGATGCTGGGCAGGATCATAGCGATGATCGTTCACCCCCAGCACCACCGTGAGGTCTACGCTGTCCGAAGGGGAAGCGGGGGCGGTGATGATCACCTTCTGGGCGCCGCCGGAGGTGCGGTGCACGGCGGCCTTGCGGCCGTCGGTGAATAGGCCCGTGGACTCGATGACGATTTGCACGCCCAGGTCCTTCCAAGGGAGGCTGGCGGGATCCTTTTCAGCGAAGACGCGGATCTCATCCTCACCGACGATGAGGCAGGAATCCCGGGCGGCGACGGGCTCCGGATAGCGCCCGTAGTTGGAGTCATACTTCAGCAGGTGCGCCAGGGTGGGGGCATCGGTGATATCGTTTACGGCGACTACCTCGAGACGGTCGCGATATTTCTCGCGGATGGCGCGGAAGACTTGGCGCCCGATCCGACCGAATCCGTTGATCCCCACTTTGACTGCCATCGGACTTCCCTCCGAAGCGATTTGGGGGTGCGCTTTTTGGGAAGTATACCCCGAATCCCGCCCGAACGGGGCTGAGGGAGGCATGGGTTTCAGAGGAAGTGGGCGTGGCGAGGGACAGGAAAGGAAACCTCAGAGGCCGCGCCAGAGGGCCTGTAAGCCGGGTTCTGTCCCCCGCGGGGATCCGCGGGGTGGCGGTCATCTCTCTGGGACGGCGGTTGCCCGCCGCCTCAAGCGGCCTACCCGCGGGCATTGGGCGCGGGGCAGCCCCGGCGCCTTCAAGGGCGCCGCGCCCGCTGCTTGGCCTTGCTCCGGGTGGGGGTTGCCATGCGCCGGAGCGTTGCCGCCCGGCCGGTGGGCTCTTACCCCACCTTTTCACCCTTGCCTCCATGGCCCCGGGGAAAACCCCGGGCGGATCGGCGGTCTGTTTTCTGTGGCCCTGTCCACGGGTTGCCCCGTCCGGGTGTTACCCGGCACCCTGCCCCGCTGGAGCCCGGACTTTCCTCAGGCCGGGTTTCCCCGACCCGCGACCGCCCGGCCTTCTGGCGCAGCCCATCTCTATTTTACCAGAGTTCCCGGCGGTCGCCCTATGGCCCGCCGGCGGCCCGTGAAGGGCCTCCAGAATCCTCCCCAAGGCCTCGATCTCCGGCCAGCGCCAGGATGGGATGGAGATCGCGAATTGTTCCCGTCTGCGCGGCGAATCGGATGGCCCCTGCCACCGGACGGACGAAGGTTTGCAGAACATCGTTGGCGGCGTCCACCGCCGGGATCTGATCAGCCAGGAACTCGACGAGGGCCAGGGCCGCCAGCAGGCCGAGGATCGCCGGATGGGTCAATGCATCGTAAGGGGGCGCGAGCCGGATCCCGTCGGTGAAACGGGCCAACAGTGCCACGACCAGCAACGGGATATGGGCGTTGAGGCCGGCGGCCGTCGCCAGCCCGAAGGCCGACAGGAGGGCATAAGCGGCTTCCATAAATGGTCCCCCGCTCAGCGGCGCAGACGGAGCATCCGTAGAACGCCCCCGGAGCGCCGGAGCTGATCGATCCCCTTCTTGATGCCCACGGTGGGCAATAGGGCAACCGGGTAAAGGGCATAGCGGAGATCGCGCCCCAGGAGCAGCGGCAGCAGCGGCAGCCAGATCATCCCCACGAAAAGGCTTTCATCCCAACGATGGGTCAGACGGTAGGCCAGCAGGAACACCGTGATGGCCAACAGGGTCTCCCAGGGCATCAGGGCGAGCAGCACCCCGAGGGTGGTAGCCATCCCCTGGCCGCCGTGGAAACGGAGAAAAGGGGAAGTGTCATGGCCCAGCACAGCCGCCATACCGGCCAGGAACGCATAGGGCTCCGCCAAACCCAACGCCTGGGCCCAGCGCACCGCGGCGTAACCCTTGAGCATATCCAGGATCGCCACGATCACCCCCCAGCGCCAGCCCAGGTGCAGCCATACGTTACGCGCCCCGGGATTCCCATCCCCCACCGTCCGAATATCCAGCCCGGCCACCTGCCGAGCCACCAGATAGGCGGTCGGAATCGATCCCAGCCAATAAGCGATGAATAAGACCGTCAGCATGGTGCCCTCCTGAGGAGAGCGAACGGGATGGATCGGGGCCCTTCCAGGCTGATGAAGGCTCGCTCAGATCCCACCCCCGGAAATCACCGCGATCAGCTTGATCTCATCGCCATCCTGCAGGACGGTGTTTTCATGGAGCAGCTTCCCCTCCCGCACGGCCAGCGTGATCTCCGGGTTCAGGCCCACCTGTTTCATGGCCTCCCGGACCGTCAAGCCGGCCGGCACCTCAAAGACCTGGTTGCGATAGATCAGGCGAACCATTCGACCTCCTTATAGGCCTCCGCCGGCCAAAAGGCCTTCCGCGTCAGCGCCTCGAAAGGCCGATTTCCCATCGGCGCAAGAGGACAACCCCTTCGGTCTCCTAAAGGCGCTTCGTTCAATCCCAATGTTCATTATAGCCCGGAGACCCTCCATATTCCTCTGGATCTGGAACGCCATCATAGGCACACAGCGGGATCACCCGTGGGATCATCGCCCGATGGCGACCTGAGTTATGATAGGGGAGATGACCGGTTCAGGAATCCCGGTGGAGAGGTGGACGATGGAGCCACGTTTGCCCCGCGGGATGCGGGATATCCTTCCCGAGCAGATGATGTTACGCCGGTATGTGATCCGCACCTTTGAGGAGATTTTCGAAGCCTATGGCTTCGAGCCGCTCCAGACGCCGGCGCTGGAGCTGCGGGAAACCCTGATGGGCAAATACGGGCCGGACGCTGAGAAGCTGATCTATGATGCCCGCCACCGGGAGGGAAAGGAGGAGCTCAGTCTGCGCTATGATCTCTCCGTCCCCCTCGCCCGGGTGGTGGCCATGTATCCGAGCCTCCCCCGCCCCTTCAAGCGGTATCAGATCGCCCCGGTCTGGCGGGCGGAACGGCCGCAGAAAGGACGTTACCGTGAGTTCTACCAGTGCGACGCTGACATCGTGGGCACATCCTCCATGGCCGCCGACGCGGAGATTATCGCTCTGATCGACGAGGCCCTCACCCGCCTGGGCTTCCGGAACTTTGTCATCCTGCTCAACCACCGCAAGCTGCTGGCCGGCCTCGGCCGCTACTCGGGGGTCCCGGAACCGTTGCTGGGAAGCCTATATCGAGCCATCGATAAATTCGACCGCCTCGGCCTGGAAGGCGTCCGGGAGGAGATGCGCCGCTACGGGATCCCAGAGGAGGTTATCGATCGGATGCTGGAGCTGTTGCGCATTGAAGGGGAGAATACCGAGCTACTGGAGGAGCTGGCCCATCGGATGCAGGCAGCGGAGATCCCGGAGGGTCTGGAGGGAATCCGGGAGCTCCAGACATTGTTGCAGTTCCTGGATGAGATGGGCGTGGCCCCGGAGCGCTATCGGATCTCCTTCACCATGGTGCGGGGCCTGGAATATTACACCGGCCCCATCTTCGAGACCGTGGTCACCGAGCCGAAGATCGGCTCCATCACCGGCGGCGGCCGTTACGATGGCCTGGTCGGCCTGTTCGCCAAACAGAGCGTCCCGATGACCGGGACCAGCTTCGGGATCGAACGGATTATCGATGTGCTCCAGGAGCTGGGGATGGCCCCGCCGGGTTTGCCCCGCACGCCGATCCAGGTGCTGGTGACCGTGTTCGATGAGCCCCGCATGGGCGCTTCCATCGCCCTCGCCCGGAGCTTCCGACAGGCAGGGCTTCGCACGATGTTCTATTTCGAACCCCGCCGTCTGGAGGCCCAGCTACGCTATGCCCACCAGAAAGGCATCCCTTTCGTCGCCATCCTCGGGCCGGACGAGGAAGCTCAGGGCGTGGTCACCGTTCGGGACATGCGGAACGGGGAGCAGCGAAGCCTGCCCCCCAAGGAGGCGGCACAATGGATCCGAGAGGCCCTGGAAGGAGGTGGCTATGGCGGATGATCGGATCGGGGTGATCGGGTTGGGATATGTGGGGCTGCCGCTGGCGGTGGCCTTCGCCGAGGTGGGCTGCGAGGTGGTGGGGGTGGATGTGGACGGGGAGAAGGTGACCCTCCTGATGGCCGGGCACAGCCCGATTCGGGATGTCCCTTCGGAGGCGCTCTACGCGGTTCGGAGGGCTGGACGGTTCCAGGCGACTACAGATTACGGCGCGCTCCGATCCGTGGAGGCGATGTTCATCTGCGTGCCCACGCCTTATGACGCGATGCGGGCGCCGGATCTTTCTTACGTAAGGGCAGCGGCGGAAGGGATCGTGCCCTATCTGCAGCGGGGGCAGCTGGTGATCCTGCAGAGCACAACGTATCCAGGGACCACGGAGGAGGTGGTGCGGCCTATCCTGGAGCGGAGCGGGCTGCGGGCAGGGGAGGATTTCGACCTGGCCTTCTCTCCGGAGCGCATCGATCCGGGGAACCGGGAGTGGACCGTGCGGAGCACGCCGAAGGTAGTGGGGGGCGTAACGCACCGGAGCACGGCGCGGGCGGCAGCGCTGCTCCGGCGGCTGGGGGCGCCGGTTCACCCGGTGTCATCACCGCGGGTGGCCGAGATGAGCAAGCTGCTGGAAAACATCTTCCGGAGCGTGAACATCGCCCTGGTTAACGAGCTGGCGCTGCTGTGCGAGCGGATGGGGATCGACATCTGGGAGGTGATCGAGGCAGCGAAGACGAAGCCCTTCGGCTTTATGGCCTTCTATCCCGGGCCAGGAGTGGGAGGGCACTGCATCCCCGTGGATCCCTATTATCTGTCGTGGAAGGCGCGGGAGTATGACTTTTACACGAAGTTCATCGAGCTGGCAGCGGAAGTGAACCAGGCGATGCCCTTCCACGTGGTGCGTAAGGTGGAGGAGGCACTGGACCGGTACGGGGGGCGAGGATTGCGGGGAGCGCGGGTGCTGGTGCTGGGGGTGGCTTTCAAGCGGGAGGTGGATGATGCGCGCAATAGCCCGGCAGAGCGCATCGTGGAGCTGTTGCTGGCGCGGGGGGCGGAAGTCGCTTATCACGATCCATATGTGCCCCGGTTCCGAGTGGGAGGAAATGTGTTCTGGCGGGAGGAGAGGGAGATGATATCTGTGCCCCTCGAGGAAGGGCAACTGCAATGGGCCGATGTAGTGGTCATCGTGACCGGCCATCGGACCGTGGATTACGAGCGGGTGCTGCGGACGGCGCGGCTGGTGGTGGATACCTGTAATGCCACGGCGGGGATCCCCCACGGCTCCGCCCAGATCGTCCGCCTGGGTGCCCCAATGCCCGAATGAAAGGCTGGCCGGCATTCCCCGCTTCGCTGTCATCCTCTCCAGCTCCCAATGACCGATCGGTTGTTACCGGAGGAATAAGATCCGTGGAGGCACCTCGCACCACCACAACGGTTTCCAGGGGCCGTTTATGGGCAGCGCGCATCGCCGTGCTGATCATCCTGATCGCCGCGGTCTGGTTCACTCTGCACAATCGGGATCGTTTTCAGGAGTGGGCACGCTTCGGCTACCCGGCCATCTTCCTGATCAGCGCCCTGACCAATGCCACACTGATCCTCCCCCTCCCCGGCCTGGCCGTGACCACCCTGGCTGGGGGGATGTTCAACCCGTGGATCGTGGGCGTGGTGGCTGGGCTGGGCCAGGCCGTGGGAGAGCTCAGCGGCTACCTCGCCGGCTACGGCGGCCAGACCCTCGCGGAGGAGCTGCCTCATTATGAGCAGATCGCCCGTTGGATGCGCCGCTACGGTCCCGCTGTGATCTTCATCCTCGCCCTCGTGCCCAATCCCCTCTTCGATGTCGCCGGAATCGTGGCCGGCTCCACCCGCATGCCGTTGCTTTTCTTTTTCCTCCCCTGCGCAGCTGGAAAGATCCTCAAGAACCTGATCGCCGCCTGGGCAGGCTTCTACGGGATCGAGATGCTGCAACGGTGGTTCGGCGAATGATCCATCGAGGATCTTGGATGAATCGGAGGATCTCCAATCTGATGGTCTGGGGGCTGCCTGCTGTCTTCGTCTTGCTGGCCATGGCCCCCCTGATCCTCACCCCCGGGATCCTGATGCGGGGGGACGTGGCCCTGTATTTCTACCCCTACTGGGAAGTGGCCGCCCGGGCAACCCGCGAGGGCCGCCTCCCCCTGTGGAACCCGGATCTCTTCGCCGGTGTTCCATTCCTGGCCAATCCGCAGGTCGGCTTCTTCTATCCGCTCAATCGAGCCCTCTCATGGCTTCCCGTTCCCCTCGCCTGGAAGATCTCTATCCTTTTCCACACCCTCTGGGCCGCCTGGGGGATGTTCGGGCTGGCCCGGAGGTTGAGCAACCGGATCGCCGGGGCCGTCGCGGCGGCGGTGGCCTATGCCTTGGGGGGATACTTCCTAGCCCAGGCAGAGCACATCAATCAGTTCCAAGCTCTGGCCTGGCTGCCATGGATGGCATGGGCGTGGGCGGCAGGCCGGCCGGCCGGCGTGGGGCTGGCGGGAGCGATGCAGATCCTCTGCGGCCACGCCCAGACGGTCATGCTCTCCTGGGTAGCCCTCCTGATCTTCTTCGCGCCCTCCCCCGGAGAGCGCTCCACTCTGTCGGGATGGATCCAGGCGTGGAGAACCGGGGCGCTGGGCGGAGCGCTCGCGGTGGGCCTGAGCGCGATCCAGTGGCTCCCCAGCCTCCAGCTCGCCCAGGCTTCCATCCGGGCAGGCGGCCTTCCCCTGAATGAGGCCCTCTCGTTCTCCTTGTCGCCCGCGCTCCTCGGCCGGTCGTTGCTCCCCGGACGGGAGGCCCCCGCCTTCACGGAGTTCACCGCCTACGTGGGCGTCCTGGGGCTGCTGGCCATGACCGCAGGGATCGGCCGGCCGAGCTGGGGACGCTGGGAGATGATGGCCGGGGTGGGATGGCTCTTCGCCTTGGGCGCTTACAACCCGCTTTACGTGCTCCTCACCGGGCTCCTCCCTCCCCTGCGCGCCTTTCGGGTCCCGGCTCGGTGGCTGGCCCTCTGGGCCTTCGGGGCCGCCCTGGGGATCGGCGCTGGCTTCGATCGGGGGTTCGCGGGGCTCCCTCGCCAACGGCTCGCCCTCTGGGCTCTGGGCGTTCTTGCGCTGATGGGCCTTGCCCTCGCGGCCGCACCCATCCGCCCGCCCGGAATGACCGGCCCCCTGGGGCCAGCGGATCCCTCCCGGATGGCGCTCGGATTGGGCCTTCTCTTGGCCGGGTTCCTTCTGGCGAAGCCGCTCCCCCGGGGATTCTGGCTTGGGCTCTGGGCCGCCGAGCTCATCGGAGCAGCGTGGGGACTTCCCATAAACCGCCTGACCGCCCCCGAGGCATGGCTCGATCCCCGCCTCCCGGCGGTGGTGTTGCGGGATCTCCTGACCCAGGAAGGACCATGGGCCGGGCGAATCCTGAGCGTAGTGGATCTTCGTTTTGATCCAGGGGATCTCGGGGAATGGCGGAGCATCTTCCAGGGCCGGCTCTCATCCGAGGGCTTTGAAGAGTTCCTGATCGCCACGAAATACAAAGAAGCCCTGGTCGCCAACCTCCCGATGGCCTATGGCCTGCCGACGGTGGATGGCTACGATGGCGGGGTGCTCCCGTTACGGCGCTACATCGAGCTGGTCCGCCGCTTCGTCCCCGCCGATCGCCTGTTGATGGACGGGCGGCTATGGGAGACACTGCCCGCCCTTCCGGATCCCCGCTGGCTGCAGATCCTGGGGGTCCGCTGGATCATCATGGATCGCTTGCGCGATGAGTGGATCGAGGGCGTGTTTTACGATCGTAGCGTCGTGACGGATGCCTGCTCGCCGGAGCCCATCGAGGCGGGGCCCTTCCCTCCCTTTGAGGCCACCGAGCTGCGCCTGCGGATCTCCTCGCCGTTCCCGCCCCGAACCCCCCTGGGGATCGCGGAGCTCCAGACGATCGAAGGGGATATCCTCTCGCTTCCGGTGGAAACGGGGGAAGCCGGACGACCCGCTGTCGTCCGCTGGGCGGAGCCTCGCAGGATCCGCCATCTGATCCTGCATCCGGATCCTGGAAGCTGCGCGCAGGGCGGATGGCAGGTGGAAGGCGGTGCCCTGGTGGATGGCCGGACCGGCGCGTTTCAGGCGCTGGTCCTGAGCCCCGGCGGATCCTTCGCGCTGCGCTATGCCGGGGATGTCAAGATCTACGAGTTCCGGAAAAGCCCGCCTCGCCTTTACGGCGTGTGCGCCGCCGTGTTCGCCCAGAGCGAAGCGGAGGCCATGGCTCGCCTGACCGATCCCGCCTTCGATCCGTCCCAGATGGTGGTGATCGAAAAGGAAGCGGGTCAAGAGGATGCGGCGCCCCGCCCATGCAAGGTAGAAGTGCGATGGATCCGCTTTATGCCAGAGATCCGTGAAGCGGAGGTCCGTTTTGAGCAAGCAGGATGGCTGGTGCTGCTGGAATCCCGAGATCGGGGATGGCGAGCGTGGGTCGATGGACAGAAGGCTCCCATCCATCCGGCCAACGGGTTGTTTCAGGCGATCCAGATCCCAGCGGGCGTTCATCGGGTCCGCTGGGAATACCGACCGGGATCATGGCCGCTGGGAATCGCAACGACCGCCATCAGTCTGCTGATCGGGCTGGGGGCCTGGGGATGGCGCCGGGCGGGGCGCAGAAAGCCGCCTGGGAGGGAGGCCCGGGAGCCCCCGCGGATCCTCCGAACCGGAAGCGATCTGGCGCCCACCAGCCCCGTCGGGCCGATCATTCGTTGCGCTACAATAATAGAAGATAATAGAAAATATAAAAAATGGATCGAGAGCGGGTTCCCTGGCCTCCCGGGATCAGGGGGTTGCACCGATGCGATCCGCGAGAAGATGGCGGGCTGGGTCATGGCTCGGGCTGATCGCCGCCTTCGGGCTGAGCCTGCTGGGATGGCAGTGGCTCCTGAAGGTGCCCGTTCCGATCGTCGGGTTCTGGCTGGCGCTGATGGCGCTGTATGGCTTCCTCCTATTCCAGCTTTTCTATCCCCTCCTGGCCCCCACGACCGAAGGCGAACTGGGTGATCTGCGCCGAGCGTTCACGTATTTTCTCTTCGGGAGATTACAAACCCTGGGCGCTGTGGATGCCGGCCAGCCGCGGAATCCCTCTGAACCCCGAGCTGGGCCCGGGCTCTGGCTCCTGGATGCCCGGAGCGCCCTGGCGATCGAACGCGAGGGGCAGCTGACCCGGATCGCGGGGCCTGGCCTGGCCTGGCTCAGCAAGAGGGAACAGGTAGCCGCCTTCGTAGACCTTCGCCCCCAGGTGTTTCCTCGAGCCGACGCCTCCCCCCTTCAGATCCGCACGCAGGATGGGATCCCCTTGGATCTGGAGCTTCGCACCGCTGTCTCCTTCCTGGCTCAGAGAATCCCCCATGAATTGTCCCGACGCTCTCCGTATTTCCATCCTCCGAATTCGATCCGGTGGGCCATCACCCAGGCATTGCGAGCCGCTCGTGTCGATGAGGATCGCCTCCTCCAGTGGTTTGAGCTTCCCCATGAAATGGCGCGCAGAGAGCTGGCGATTCGGATAGGGAACTGGCTATTTGATCAGCTCTTCCTCTTTGATCAGCAAGGTCATGAAGGGAGGCCACCCGCCACGCCGCTGGCCCGACTGGCCGAGAGGATACGGGCGACCCTTCATCAAGATCTGATCCGAATGGGCATTCGACTGAATCGCCTGCGGGTCACTCTGAAAAAGGTGCCGGAGGAGGCGCTGCGCCAGCGGGTGGAGGTCTGGCGCAGCCAGTGGGCTGCCCGCCTGGCCCGGTGGATCAGCCTGGCGGAATCAGAGATGCTCATGGAATACGCCCGCGCTCGCCATGCCTCCCAGATGGAGATGCTGCAGGCGATCAACGAGGTGCTCGCCGCGTATCCAGAGGTCCCGCCTGATGTGATCCTCCTGCACTTCCTGGAGACCCTGGACGCCACCATCCGACAGAGCGGCTTAGCGCTTCCAGAGGAATTAAAGCAACTATGGGATTATCTGCGCGGCAAGGAGTCAGATGCCTCATGAGAGGCCATGCGCGGTCCGAAGCCCAGAGGATGATTGGCTCGCCAATGCAAGCTGCGCTGCTTCTGATGATCAGCATCTTCTGCTGCCTCCTGCCATCGGCGTTCTTTGTGGTATGGCGCGCCTCCCCCTCGATTCGCGAGCTCAGTCTGGGATTATTCCTGGGGCTGCTCATGGAGGCAGCGCTGCTCGCCTTCTTTACGATCCAGGCCGCCGCTTTCATGGAGCGGATGTATCGGATCGCCCGGGGCCATGCCATCGAATGGATCCTCCGCTCGCTGTTCCTTTCGGAATCGGAACTTCCAATCGGCGAGGTGCGAAACGGGGATCTGACGCCCGCCACCCAGGGTTCCGTCCTGGTTCGCGTGGGCGGACCGGGGACGCTGATCGTGCACGAGAGCAACCTGGTCCTGCTGGAACGGGGCGGCAGCTTCGCCCGCCTCATCGGTCCCGGCCGACGGCCTCTCCGTCGCTTCGAACGCCCTGCCCTGGTCCTGGATCTCCGGCCTCAATCCCGCCGGCGGCAGGTGAACGCTTGGACCCGCGATGGCTTGCCGGTTCGGAGCACGCTGTATTTGAGCTGCCGGTTGCACTGGCAACCGAACGAGCCAGGGAATGAGGCCCGCTTGATCCGCATGGCCTATCAGTTGGATACGGGATCCCGGGGGAAAGGCTACGGTATCGATTGGGCGGGGGAGCTGGCCGACGAGGCCCGCGTCCTGCTGGCCCGCCGCCTGGGGAAGCTCTGGTTCGATGAACTGTGGTCCCCTTACCTGGCGGCTCTGCATGCGTCTCCTTCCCATGGGCCGCGTGTCCTTGGGGAGTCCTCCCCGGATATGCAAACCCCGGAGCCTTGGGGGATTCCCGAACGTCCGCCTGAAGATGCTCCGATCCCGGCGCGCTGGGAGGAAATCCGCCAGGAGATTCGAGCAGAACTCGAACAATGGATCCGCGACCACAACTGGGAAGTCGAGATCCTGCATTTCGCCTTCGACCCGCCCGTCCCCTGGCCCGAGACGGAGCCGATGATCCGGGAGGCCTGGCTGGAGCACTGGCGGGTGCCATGGAGGGGATGGGCGGTGCATCTACGGTCCCGCGCGATGCGAGAACAGGTGCGCCAGCGGGAGCTGGCCCGCACCATGGGACAGCGCGAGCTCCTCGAGGCGATTGTCGCAGTGGTCCAGCAGGAACGGCCCCTGGAGGACCCCCAGCGGGGGCTACAACGGCTGCTGCTGCGTCTGGTGGAGCTGATGCGGCACTGGTCGCATCCCGATTCCGAGTTGCTGACGCCCACCGATTTGCTCGAGCTCGTCCATCATCTCCGGCGTATGATGCAGCGTCCCTCTCCCGAAGGAGGAAGCGATGCTCGAGGATCTCCGCCTCCTTTCCCAACTGATCCGGGCCTTGAATGAGGACCCCCATCCGGGCCTGAGGCGCCTGAGCGATCTGCTGAGCGAGACCTCGCCGGATCGAGGGGAGCTCCGCCGCCTGTGCCAGCTATTGATCTCCATCCCTGCGGAGGACTCCATCCGGCCGGGGGAAGCTTTCCGATGCCGCCTGGGCGCTCAGATGATTCAGATGGCGCTGGATCGGGAGGAGCCGTGGTTTTCGCCGCCTGCGGCCCAGCGGCAGCTCAGCGCATACGGCCGCGCCCTTCGCCTTCACGGAATGGCGCTTCCCGAGGCCCTAATCGCCTTGCTCGGGGCTCGATGGCTTCGGCCCCACGATCCGGCATGGGCTTTGGAAATGGCCCAGCGCGCGGAGCGCATCCTGGAGGATCTCAGCCGCGCGGCCACGCTCCAGGGGAGGCCCCATGCGGAACTGCACGACGCGATCCGGCAGGCCCGACAACTCATCCGGAAGATCCTGGCAGATTCCCCTCGCCTCCCCCCGGAGGAGACGGCGGGGGCTCCGGGGATGCGGCGGTCTGCGCCCGAGCTCACTCCATCCAGCTCCCCGGAAGAAAGGATCCCGGCCCTCGCGGGGCCGCTCCGCCCGGCGAAGCTCTTCCTAGTCTCGTTCACCTTGCTGCCAGACACCCATCCCCGGGCTGGCGATCTGCAGTTTCTGGACTCGCAGACAACCGCGCACCCGTCGGACGAAGCCGATGTCCTGATCGAAATGCTGGAGGTTGGCGGTCGAATTTATCAACTCTATGTGGAAAAGGACATGGAGCCCATCGTCCGCGTTCGCCCGGATCAGATCCTGGTGCTCCGCGTGGAGGGCGATAGCATGCGGGAGGCCGGTATCGGATCCGGGGACCTGATCCTAGCACAACGTGTTCCGGGCATGGAAGCACGGGATCCCTCGTTCTGGATTTCGCTACTCGGGCGGCTGGTACTGGCAGTGCTCGTGGAGCGGTATCAGATCGAGACGCACCAGGCCTTTTTGATCAAGCGGTTAACCCGTCGGGACAACCGGTGGTGGTTATGCCCGGAGAACCCCGATTTTGAGGAAATCCTGCTGGAGCCCGGCCTCCACGAGCTGCACCCGGTCCTCGCGATCCTGAAGCCGATCCCCTCGTGAAGGGAGCACCGTGCTTCGGAAGCCTGATATATGCTAAGATAACAGTGCCGCTGGAGAAGAGATCCCCCGTGCACCGTCCGGAATCGCAGCAGGACTTACGTTGTTGGGCTCCCGTTCAGGGAGACATGATAACCCCTTCCGCAAAGCCTCAGGGTGGAGCCCAACCGCGTGACTTCTGGAGGCGAGGAAGATCAAAGCGCCGTTCAGATCGTCTTGGGATCTGTTCAGAACGGGGGAAGGGGATGCCCTTTGATTCGATTCTGATCCCGGTGGAAGAAGTGGAGGCCGCTGCGACATTGCTCCCCCTGGCCCGAGCGCTGCTTTCCCAGGGGAGCGGGGAAATCCTATTGCTGGGCCTGGTTCCCCTCCCTTCTGATGTTTCCCTCAGCCACGGCACAGCAGCGGCGCGGGCGCTCCGCCAGCGCCTGATGGCCCTCGCGGCAGCCCATCCGGAACTCCCCCTTCGCGTCCGCCCGCGCATTCGCGTCTCCTACGTGCCATGGGAGGAGGTATTGCACTTCCTGCAATCGAACCGTGTTTCTCTCATGCTCCTTCCCTGGGATGGAAATCCGGAGGGATGGATGCTGGGGGTCCCTCTCTCCCGGGTGCTTCAGGAAGCGCCTTGCGACCTTCTGCTGGCCCGGGGCTCGATCGAGACCCCCTGGCGGCGGATCCTGCTGCCGGTGCGGGGCGGCCCCTACACCCAGCTGGCCCTGGAAGTAGCCCTCACCCTGGCCGAAGCATGGGATGGCCAGGTGACCCTGCTCCACGCGGCCTCGGAAGCCCGACGGATCGCTGCGGCGTTCCGCCCGCTCGCCCGGCAGTTCCCCCGCATCGCCCGGCAGATGGTCGCCCACGGCGAGGTCGCCCAGGCCGTTCTGGAGGCGCTTCCGCACCACGATGGGATCGTGATGGGCGCCTCCACCCGGCCAGGGGGCGGCGGACCCCAGCCCCTAGGCCCTCTGGCCCGAGCCCTGGCGGAAGCGGCATCGAAGCCGCTGATCCTGGTGAAAGCTGCTCGAGCCTTCCTCCCCGGGCAACCCCGTCCACGGGGAGCGCCAGCCCAGCTTCCCATCTCCGTTCTGGTCGACAAGTGGTTCGCAGAGAACACCTTCGATGCGGAGGAGTTTAGCGACCTCCATGAGCTGGTGGCCCTGAAACGGACCCAGGGGGTGACCATCAGCTTAGGACTGCCTACCCTCAACGAGGAAGCGACCATCAGTTCGATCCTCGCCATCGCCCGGGAGACCATGATGGAGCGCTATCCCCTCCTAGATGAAATCGTGGTGATCGATAGCGCCTCGACCGATCGCACTCGGGAGATCGCCCGGGCGATGGGGTTCCCGGTCTACACCCATCCCGAAGTCCTCCCCGAGGTGGGATCCTACCGCGGGAAGGGGGAGGCATTGTGGAAGAGCCTGTATCTCTTAAAGGGGGATATCATCGTCTGGACAGACACCGACATCACCAATTACCATCCCCGCTTCATCTATGGGTTGATCGGCCCACTCCTGCGCTCGCCCCGTATCGGCCTGGTGAAGGGCTTCTACCGGCGGCCCATCCGGATCGGTGAGAAGCTGCAGGCCGGAGGCGGAGGGCGGGTGACGGAACTGGTGGCGCGACCGCTGATCAACCTGTTCTTCCCTGAGCTTTCCGGCCTGATCCAGCCTCTCTCCGGAGAATACGCGGGCCGGCGGGAAGTGTTGGAGCAGGTGCCGTTTTTCACCGGCTACGGCGTGGAGATCGGCCTGCTCATCGACATCCTGGAGCGCTTTGGCCTCTGGTCCATCGCCCAGGTGGATCTCCAGGAGCGGATCCATCGCAATCAGGATCTGGAGGCCCTGTCCAAGATGTCCTTCGCTATCATCCAGGTGGTGATCCGCCGCCTGGAAGATCGGCACAAGATCCAGCTGCTGGAGGAGGTCAACCGCTCCATGAAGCTGATCCGCCACGAGCCGGGCCGATACTATCTGGAGGTGGAGGAAATCGGGGACGCCGAGCGACCGCCGATGATCACCATCCCGGCCTATCGGGAGAAATTCCGGAAGGCGGAGCGGGCGATCGTTTCCCCTTGAGCCCTGCCCCATCGGGGCATTCTCCCCACGCGGCTTCGCCGCTGGGTGAAAACCCACTGCTCGGGGGAGGACCGGCATATGGAAAACGGGTTGCGCTTTGGGACCGTGGGCAGCCCGCTGTCAACCCCACCACGGCCAGGAGGCACCGTGGGGGGACTTCAGCGCATCCACGAGCTGGGTCTGGAGGCTCTGGAGCTGGCCTGGGTGCGCAGCGTGCGGGTCTCGGAGGCAACTTGCCGTCAGATCCGGGAGACAGCAGAGGCCCTGGGGATCGCCCTCAGCGTCCACGCCCCGTATTTCATCAACCTCAACGCCCAGGACCGGGCCGGCTATCGAGCGAGTCGGGAGCGCCTGATGGCCGCGGCCCGGGCAGGCTATCAGGCCGGCGCCCGAGACATCGTGTTCCATCCCGGCGCGTATCAGGGCGCACGGCCGGAGCGGGCTTATGAGACGGTGCGCCGGCGCCTGCAGGAGATCGTAGAGGAGCTCCGCGAAGAGGGTGTGGAGGTCATCCTGCGTCCTGAGACCATGGGGAAATCCGCCCTCTTCGGCACTCTGGATGAAGTGATCCAGCTCTCCCGGGATATCCCGGGGGTGCTTCCCTGCATCGATTTCGCTCACCTGCATGCGCGGGCGGGGGATGGATCCTTCAATTCCTATGAGGAATTTATGGATGCGCTGCGCCGGGTGGCAGCCGGATTAGGCCCCCGTGGCCTCCAGGAGCTCCACATCCACGTCTCCGGCATCGCCTACACTCGGAAAGGGGAGCGTCACCATCTGAACCTTCAAGAGGCCGATCTCCGCTATGAGGAATTGTTGCAGGCGCTGATCGATACGGGCGCCCGGGGGCGGGTTCTCTGCGAGAGCCCGAACCTGGAGGAGGATGCGCTGCGGCTGCAGGGGACATATCGGCGCCTTCTCGCCGGAAGGGGATGAAAAGAATGAGGGGGGCAGCTTTACGGCCCCCCTCGCTCTGTAGAACGCGTGCCGGGCGACCCATGGTTATTTGAGCGTCATCAGGAACGCTATCAGATCCGCCAAATCCTGGGCAGACATCTGATTGCCCAGGGTGGCCGGCATCTTGGAGACACCGGGGGCGGCAGCGTATTTATCCGGCTCCACGATATAGGCATTCGGCTGCTGGATGGACTCGCGGATATATTCCTCGGGTGTCTTCGCCTGGCCCTTGTAATCCGGCGCCCGGATCCGCTCTGCAGCCCGGGTGGCGATCCCCGCTAAGGAGGGGCCGACCAGAACCTCGCCCGGCTTCAGACTGTGGCACGCCTTACAGGAAGCGGCTACGCCGCTGGCCAGCTTGACCTCCTGATTCCACAGGGCCTCGCCCCGCTTGGGATCTCCTGGCGGCAGCGGCTTTGTGAGATCTGTCCCCACGGCTTCGAAAGCGGGCGTGGGGGTGGGCGCCGGCCCAGCTGCCTGCCAGTTCAGGATGAACTCCACCAGGCTATCGATCTGATCCGGCCGCAAGGGCCCGCCGAAATCCTGGGACCAGGTAGGCATCGCTTCCGCGTAGGTCTCATTCGCTCGATAGGTGCTGCGGATCGGACGCCCGGCAGCGATGGTCAGCTTGATGAAGTTACGTAGGGAGTTGGCATAGTTCTGGTTCTGTTTGAGCGCTTCATAATGCTGGAACACGCCGGGGTTCAGATCGGGCCCTTTCCCCGGGACCCCTTCTCCATCTGGGCCGTGACAGGTACTGCAATACTGCTCATAAAGCAACGCCCCGTTCTCGATCGCCTTCGCCTTATGCATGGCCTCGAAACGGGCCATGCGCTGCTCCTCCGTGAGCCAGACCATGCCAATGGTGATCACTGTAGCCAGCGTCAGGATCGTCGCGCCGATGATCCGTCGAGTCGCTAAATCGAACATCGATCCCCTCCGCTTAGGTCGGCTGCGCTCTACCCTGGCTCACTCCCCACCGTAGCCGCCATCCCGATGGAGATAGATCGCCCGCTTGGACTCTTCCATAACTGGTTTCCCTTCAGGATCCAGAACGGGCTGGCCGTTCTTCATCCGGGCCCAGCGGATGGTGATCTCGAACCGCTTCAAACCGGGCTGGGCCTCACTGATGCGCACGACGGCATAGCCCTGAGGCAGGTGCGGATCGGTCTCGATGCGGCGCTTCAACTCCTCCAGCACCCGGGCCAGCTTCGGCGCATCTGCCGGCAGCTGAAGATTGCGGGTGTCATAGGTCCCGGGAATCAACTGCTCATAGGGAATGGTGCGCACTCGACCCTCGCCGTACAGCGGGTCCGGATTCAGAGGCATGAACTCCTGGAGCACCTCCACATCCGCCGAGGAGGTGACCGCGAAGGCCGGCGTGCCCATATAGGTGAGCAGCGTCCATGCGGCCACCCCAACCAGGCCGGCCACCAGGGCCTTGCGTCGATGGGAATAGCGCCGGCTGATGTTAAAGTCCAGATAGGGCATGATCAGCAGGAAAAGCAAGATCAACCCGGGCAGGATCACGCCCATGAACGTCTTGCTGTTATAAATCGTGGAAGGTGGACGGGGCAGACCCAGGCGATCCAGCGCCAGCAGGAAGGGATCTTTCAGCAATCCCTGGAGCCAGAGGAAATACCAGGGTGCAGTGGTGTGCAGCGGCGTGTTCAACGGATCGGCGTGCTGCTCCAGGGGCGCATCATAGAAGAAGGCAGCTCCAATGACCAGGAAGGCGATAAGGGCGATCCCCCACAGCGCCTCCTGGATGGCGATGTCCGGGATATAGGGCACCCGCTTCTCCGGCGGGACCTTACGGGCCGTGTCATCGCCCACCGCCTCCATCTCTGGCGGCAACGAGAGGCCATGGCGCACCACCTTGTAGTAGTGCACAAAGAAGACAAAGAACAGCAACAGGGGCAGGAAGATTACATGGAGCAGATAGAACCGCAACAGACCGGCCGCGCCGATGTCGGGCGCCCCGCGCAGGATCAAGTTGACGATCCGCCCCAGCGCCGGCGGCGGCGTGGCTTCGGCCATGCTCGTCCCAATGGTCACCGCCCAGTAGGACAGCTGATCCCACGGCAGCAGGTATCCGCTGAATGAGAGGAAGAGAGTGAAGACCAGCAGGATCACCCCGGTAGCCCAGGTGAACTGGCGGGGGCGCTTATAGGAGGCGGTGAAAAACGTGCGCAGCATGTGTAGCATCACCGCCACCACCATCGCCTCCGCCCCCAGCCGGTGAACATCCCGAATCAGCTGGCCGAAAGGGACATTGTTCAGAATCCGGAGCATGTTTTCGTAGGCCACCAGGGGTGAGGGCGTGTAGAAGATCATCAGAAAGATGCCAGTGATGGTCTCGATCAAGAAAAGGTAAAAACTCAACAGCCCCAGCCGGAAGGTAGGGTAGAGCCGGGTCACCGCTTCATGATAGAACGAAGGCTTGATATGGAGGATAAAGCCCTCCGTATGGGGCTTCACCCGTGGGTTAGGGCGGGGCGGAGGCTCGCCCCGGATGATGTTGCGCACCTCGGTGAGCGGGATGCCCGCGGTCACCCGGGTGACCAGCTCGTCCAGGTGCATAAAGATCACCCGGCGCCATCCGTATTGCTGAACCTCTTTCTGCAGGGTGGGAATCGGTTCGGGCCACCGCAATGCCATCGGATCTCCTCCTCGCCGCTCCGGAAGATCGCCTGAAGGGCAAAGAAACCATCAGGGCCCAGAAAAGGCCCTAAGCCTGCTTCCTCTCCGCCGGCTTGCCCAGGATCTTCCGCCCGGTGTCCACCTCGATGATCAGGTTCGGATCGGGAACCGGCAACGGATCACCCTGGGGATCCGTTTGGGCCACAACGCGCCCGCTGGCATCCTTCAGATAAATCACAAAGCGATCCAGGTTCCGTGGGGCCGGCCCCTCAATGTAGGTCCCGTCCAACTGGAACTTGGAGCCATGGCACGGGCACTCGAAGCGGAAGTTGCTGGGGACCCACTTGTAAAGGCAACCCAGATGGGTGCACACTTTATAGATGGCTAAGATCCCTTTCTCCGTATGGACCAGCCAGATCTTGGCCTCCGGGAATTCCTTCGGGCCCTCACCGACCTTGGGCAGCACATCCCCAGCCCGCCCGAAGGGGAAGATCCCGCCGAACTCCCCCACCTTGAAGCGGGGAAGAGCGAAGAGCACGCTTAAACCGCCCAGCTCCGCCATGAAGAGGGCCATGGAGGCCGCCCAGACGTAGGTGAGAAACTCCCGCCGGGTGATGCCCGGCACTGCCGCTGTCGGAATCGCCTGTGCCTCCGCCATCTCTCCCTCCTATGATCGTTCCAGCTCATCAATCGGGATGGCCCCAGCGCTCGACCCTCCGAGATGGCGCCCCCCTCGGACCATCACCCAATTCCGCGGGGCCCTCCGGCTTGCCGTATGCAGAACCAGCGACGGCCGCACCGGCAAATTGAGGGTCAAACAGGCTAGCCCCAATCGCCCCATCCTCCTGCAGAACGCTCCTCCAACCGACTCGTGCTAACTATAACATAAGGCCTGCCAGGGCGTCAATCACCGCTGACGAAAATCCGCAATTGAGCTCCAATTAGGACGGGTGAGGGGCCACGCTGGCGTGGTCTGGCCTCCCTCGGATTCCCTTTCGGGGACCCCATGGTGCTCTTGCGGGTGGTCCAACGGGGTACGGGGGAACGCCCGCATGGGGTTCCCGTTATGAACCCGAGGGGCGAAGGATGCCGCCCTCGGCGCTCTGGATCCATGCGGCCAGCGCTTTCAACAGCAACGTTCCGTAACTTCCAGGAGGCAACTCAAAAACCAGGGTGGCTTCGCGCCTCTCCGGTTGGAGATCCTGAAGGTAGAGAACCCGCGGCCGGCACCAGGCGGGCCGTCGGGTCGGCGGAGGCGCATCCTCCAGCAGCGTTCCCTTCCGGAAATGAGAGAGGGTTAGCCCTTCCTCCGCCAGCGCCGCGGCCATCGCCTCGGACCATGGAGATTCATATCGGGCCTGCCGATGGGGCAACTCCACGGTTGCTTCGATAGCCGAGGGCGGTTCCAGGAGCACCGGGAATCGTTCTCCCCGGATCCCCACCTCAAAATGGGGGAGCGATATCCATGCCCACCGGAGCGCCATGTTCCAGATCCAGGCCCGATAGGCATCCACCCATAAGGCCCGGAGGCGCGCAGGGATGCGTCGCACTGCGCCCCGCCAGTCCGTCGGATGATCCTTGAGAAAGGTGAGCACGCTTCGATAATTGGACGGGCGGGGCGCTCGCTCCTGCATCGCCGCCCAGTTCCCCCACCAGGCCCGGGCTTCGGCTTTGAAAGCCCGCACCCCTGGCGGATCGCCCACCATCGGCACCGTCAGATAGATCTGGAGGACCTCCTCCGCCTGGCCCAGGAGGAGCGGGCGGCCGATAAAGCCCGCCTCCGGGCTCCACGATCCGAAGCGTTGATCATCGAAATAATTGGGAAAACCACGGATCGCCAGGGCAGCCACTGCCACCGGCAGCTGCTCGATCTCGCGCCCTTCCAGCTCCCGGAGCCGCACCACAAACCGGTTCCCCCGCAGATCCCGGGGGCCCAGCGGGCGATCCGTCTCACCGATCCGAACCGCCTCAAAGCCGCGGCCTTGAACCCGATTGGGCCCCCGGCCCCGCACGGTGGCCATCTGAACCGCGACAGCCTCCCGATCCTTCAGGGCTGGGAAGATCACCGCCCGCTGGGGGACGCCCAGCCGCGCGGCCAGCTCCGCCTGGACCTCCAGCGTGGTGCGCCCCTGCTTGCGCACTCGATACAGGACATATGGACCCCCGGGCCGAAGGGGGAGATCCACGAGCTCTTCAACCTGAAAATCTTCGGGGCGGGCTTTCCAGCGCACACCTGTTTCCGCAGACGAAGGGATTGCGCCACCGGGAGGCCCAAACCGCTCCTTCCTCCTCCGCCTTTGGGCCGCAAGGGAACAATCCCACCCGCCAGCCAGGAAGCAGCCAGCGGCCCGCTACCGGACGAGGCAGTGCCCCAACGAAATCAGGCCGCGACCCGATCGAGCAGCCCCGCTTTATTTTCCGACCGAGGTCACCTCCACCGGCCCGATGCGCTTGCCCTTGAGGACCGCGCGCACGGCGTCGGCGAAGCGGTTCAGCGTCTCGTCCACCACTTCCGGGGCATGGGCGGCGCATGTGAACCACGGCTCCCGGGGATCCACCTCAAACATCACACCGCGCTCATAACATGCCAGGCCGATCTCGGAATACAGCTCGATATCGCTACGCATGGTATCCCGGTGATCCCGCGGGGTTCCTTCGAAATTCAACAGGAAGCTGAACATATTCGGATGGCCGGAGACCGCATGGGGGATGCCCGCTTCGGCGAGGATGTCGCTGATCCCTTTCATCAGCCGCTCGCCTGCCTGGGCAGCCCGCTCCAGCGCATCCGTCGTCTCCAGGATCTCCAGGGTAGCATCTGCGGCGGCGGTGCCCACAACATTCCCGTTATATGTGCCGGCATGGGCGACCGCGCCCGGCTCGATAGTCATCATGATCTCCCGCCGGCCGCCGATCGCGGCGATGGGAAAGCCGTTCCCCATCGCCTTGGCGTAAGTGACCAGGTCCGCTCGCACGCCGAAGAACTCCTGCGCCCCACCTCGAGCGATGCGGAAACCGGTCTTGACCTCATCGAAGATGAGGACGATACCGTATTCATCGCAGAGGCGCCGCAGGAAGGGGAGAAACTCCGGGTGGGGCATGATCGCCGCGCTGTTGCCCAGCATGGGCTCCACGATGATCGCGGCGATATCCCCCCACTTCGCCCTCACCGTCCGCTCGACGGCCTCGCAATCGTTGAAGGGGAGCGTGATGACCAGATCAGCGATCGCCCGCGGGATGCCCGAGCTGGCCACCACGGGAATGGGATGACGACGGCTGCCCATCGCCTGCCGGAGAGCCATGGCGGTGGAGAAGAGCAGGTAATCGTGGTGGCCGTGATACTGTCCCTCGAACTTGATGACCTTTTCCCGACCTGTGTAAGCCCGGGCAATCCGCAGGGCGTGCATGGTGGCTTCCGTCCCGGAATTCGAGAAGCGCACCATATCCACGCCGGTCATGCGGATGATCCGCTCCGCCGCGCGAATCTCCCATTCGGTGGTGGCCGCGAAGATCACGCCGTCGCGGATCGCCTCGCTCACCCGCTCCACCACCCCAGGGTGGCCATGGCCTAGGATCACCGGGCCATAGCCCAGGCGATAATCAATGTAGCGATTGCCGTCCAGGTCATAGATGTAGGGACCTTCGCCGCGGCTGATCACGATGGTCTGATCATCGCCCCAGTAGCGGAAATTCGAGGTGACCCCCCAAGGCATCACCTCTTTGGCATGACGGAAACGCTCGCGGGTTTTCGGCCAGTGGCGCATGGCGGCCTCCTCATACAGGTTTGCGGATTAATCCCCTTCCTCAAAGATCTCAATGCCCCTTCGCGCCAACTCCTCGAAGAATCGCTCGGGCGGGATCGCCCGTTCCGGCGGCACCACGCCCCGCGCGGCGATCTCGCCGCGGGCGATCATCTGGGCCGCAACGCTCAGGGGCACGCCGATGTTCCGGTAATAGGCGGCCTCTCCACCCCACACGTCCTGGGGGGGATGGCGGTTGCGCAACCTCACGGTGCGCGGACGTCCATCCTTTCGACCATGGACTTCCACCACGAGCCCATAGGCCCAGACAGGGTTCGACCGGCAGGCGGGGAGCGCGAGCAGAAGACGAGCAATCAGCTCAATGGCAGGATATGTGCAGTCCTCCACGGGAATTGGGGTGGAAGAGAGGGCTCCTATCTCATAGAGGGCGCGCATCGCCTGCATCACGTGGGGCGGGAAACACCCCCGAACCGCCGCCCGGCGGAGGCCGGGAAACGAGCGGGGCAAGGTTCGGGCCTCGTCATGGGGCACGTAATACACGGTTTGCTCCCCGATCTGTTCGTGAAAGCGGACCCGTTTCTCCCCAGAGAATGGCAGAGCCGGCCGCCAGGCCCCATCTTCCCAGTAAACCATCGCGCGTTCTGGCTCCTCTGGGTTGAACTCCCATAGGGTGGTGCGCAGCAGGCCCGGGGAAGGGGCCAAGCACCGGAACGCGGCGAAAGCGATCTCAATCGCTTCCACCTGGTCCAGATGGCGCGCCCCATGGGCGGCCATCACGTTCGTGGTCCCCGGCGTCGCGCCCACACCAGGGATAAACACCATATCCTTGGAGCGAGCCTGCTCGTCCAGCTCGAATTGCGCCTCATCGAAGGCCAGATCCACCCCACTGACCCCGGCCTCCACGCATGCCTGCGTCACCAGGACGTCGTAGGCGAAGGGGAGGCCATTCATTACCACATCGAAACCGCGGATCTGGCGGACGAGGGCTTCTTCATCTCGGACGTCAAGGGGGATCACCCGAAGGCGCGGGTCGCCGATCTCGCGGGCGAGGCGCTCCGCCTTCTCGAGATCGATATCTGCGATCACGATCTCGCGGAAGAGGCTGCCGAACTGACACAGATCGCGGGTGGCCTCCCGAGCCACCGCCCCCGCTCCACCCAGGGCCAGTATCCGCATGGCGTCCTCCTGAAGGGGAAGAATGGAACCAGTGTCTGCATAGCTGGATCGGCTCCCGGAGAGGGTCCCGCTGGAAGGATGCCGGACGTCCGCCGCATGCCGCTCTGCCCGGCCGAATCCGGGGAACCATCAATGCCGGAGGCTCGACAACATGAGGGGAACAGCCGTCAGCAATCCGCCGTCGCCCAGATGGTCCAGAGGTGGCAACGGCGCATCCACGGCACAGCCCGGAAGAGATCTCGCCGGGCGATCTGAAAGGACCATTTCCTGGAACTACCCATCTGCATCCTGGTCCCTCAGGATGGGGCCCATCGATCTCATTATACCATACCCCTCCCTCATGGAGAGGGGAGCCGAGGGGTTCAGTCCGAGAACCCCTCCGCGGCTCCGTCCAGCGGTGGCAGGTCGGCCAGGGAGCGCAACCCGAAATGCTGCAGGAAGAGCATGGTGGTCCCATATCGGATCGGGCGGCCAGGACCCTCCGCCCGGCCCACCTCCTCGATCAGGCCCCTCGCCAGCAAGGTCCGCAGCACTCCCTCACAGTTCACGCCCCGGATCGCTTCGATCTCCGCCCGGGTGATGGGTTGCCGATAGGCGATGATAGCCAGCGTCTCCAGGGCGGCGGTTGAGAGGCGGGGGCCTCTGTGGAGGCCCAGGAAGCGCCGCACATCCTCGGCCGCCTCCGGGGCCGCCACCAGCTGCACCTGATCCCGATGGCGCTGCAGCCGGAGCCCTCGCTCCTTGAGGCGCTCCTGGAGGAGGTTTAACGCCTCCTCGATGGCCTCCGGAGGAACCTCCAGGGCGCGGGCGAGCTGGGCGATGGTGGGCGGCTCCTCTGCCACAAAGAGCAACGCCTCCACCCGCGCGTCCAGCGGAAGATGACCGTTTGGCAGAAGAGATATCAGGAACGGCGCCTTGACTTCGGACATGGAGTCGCCTTCGACGGATCCGCCACAGGGGTATAGGGACCGCGTTGCGCTCCGACCTCTCCTCAGTATAACGCATCTCGAGGAAAGCCCTATCTCATTGCCGGCGAAGCGAGCGGCTCCCCTCTTGTGGAGCGAGGACCACAGGCGGCTCGGCGTCCGAATCCGGTTCGAGATAGACGCTGTTATCCATCCCCAAAAACAGAGGGAGCCTCCATCAGGAGGCTCCCTCTGCCTGACACGGGAGAGCGGACACCGTGGTTATTCGGACAGGCGGACGACTTGCTCGGCCTGGAGACCCTTGGGCGTTTCGCGGATCGTGAACTCCACCCGCTCGCCTTCCTCGAGGTTACGGAACCCCTGGCCGACGATGGCAGTGTAGTGGACGAAAACGTCCCGGTCCCCTTCGTCCGGCCGGATGAAGCCATACCCCTTCGTCCGGTTGAACCAGCGGACGGTGCCCTTGACACGCTGACCAGCCATTGCTCCAACTCCTCACAAAAGATTTTGAAGCCCGCAAGGGGCGGACTTCCATTCCCCTTGGATGGAACGATCCTACCGGACGAAGGGGATGCCCAGGCCTAAAACAAAAAAGCCGTCGGGCGAGTCCTGCGTTGACCCGACGGCCAAACTTTCAGAACATCCCCCTCACGCTCCGGTTACTCGTTCCGGAAACTATCATAACCGAAATATCGATTTTGTCAAGTGGGCGCCCTGGCCATCCGGGCTTATCGATGCTATGGTACCAAGAGCCATTCCAGACCGCGGTCGGGGCGTGCGGCGGCTGGGGGTGATCGAGGGAACGGGGCGCCACGTGCTGATGCGGCGGATGAAGCGCATCGGGGGCTGCTGGAGCCGGCAAGGTGCGGATCAAATGGCGCGGGTGTTGGCGGCGAAGGCCAACGGGGAGCCCGAGGCGGTGCTGCAGCAGGTGCGCCCGCGCGATGTGGCGCGCTGCGCCGTGCTGGTACCGGAGCGGCCGGTTCGGCCCTGCACGGCGGAGGAACGCCGGGACCTGGAGGCGTGGTTGCGGCGGGCCCGTGTGCCGGCGCT
>NZ_JBHOQR010000017.1:0-10256 GCF_042408815.1 Thermoflexus sp.
TCCACCGCGTCCCCTATGGGGACGGCCATTGTCAAACACCGGCGCCGCGAAGCGGCCTGCCGAAGGGCAGAAGCCACCTCGGCACGGAAGGACGGATTGTCCTGCCCAGGCCTCTGTCCCGACCGTTTGCCCGGTGGGCCCTTACCCCTTGCACTTGCCCGCCGAGCCGGCGTTGAAGATGGCCTGGATCTCCTGCGGTGTGAGGGCCCGGTTGAAGTACTCGACTTCGTCCACAATGAGCTCTCCGGATTCCACGCCATCGCCTCCGATGAGCAGAGGGAAGTTGTTGCTGATGTCACCCAGTGGCGGGAAGCTATAAGCGCTAGGAGGTACGAGATTTCCGTTCACGTAGAGGTCCAGATAGGGATACGTTCCCGATCGTCGCAGCACCATGGCAACGTGTACCCATTGATTTGCAGGGATAGCGCCAACAGAAACGTTGAATTTGCCGCTTATATCTTTGACAGCCGCAAACACCTGAGGACCACTGACCGCCTCCTGTATACGCAGAATATATCCGGGTCCCAGCTGTCCCAAATTAAACGGGTACGGTGGTGATGGCGTACCTCCGCCCCCCAGCATCTTCCTGGCTATGGTGATGGTCTTGGTAGTGTGGTCAACTGCAGAGTAATAGATCCAGGCATCGACGGTGAATTCCCCGTTGCCGGGGTTCAGCGGTGCAGCAGGGGGGACCTCCACGTAACTCTGATTGCCAAACAGGAGAGCAGAGGCCACCCGGCCCGCGACCGATCGAGGCCACGTTGAAGGGCCGATCGGGCCTGGTATAGCCTTTCCGTGAAGCCCACCTTTGATATCGACAGCCGTGATGCCCGAGGTCTCATCGAGCGGCCACCAGGCCACCAGCCCCTCCGGCGCCCGGATGCACGCTATACGTGTAGGCGTGGGCGTTGGCGTAGGCGGAGGAGTAGGCGAGGCCTCCTGGTAGTTGGCGAACGGCAGAGTTACCGTTTGTCCCGGCGATACTGTTACCGTTGTGGAACCGCCTGGGGGCGAGATGGGAGTCCATCCAGGGGGGAGGACCTCCTTCACGGTGTAGGTAGCCGGGGCCCTCACCTCCACGCAGGCCCTTCCCTCACGGTTGGTGCTTACCTGGATGCCGTTTACCACAAACGTCCATCCCGACAGCAGGGGCTCGCCGGGGTCTCGCACTCCGTTCTTGTTCAGGTCGTGGAATTTGAGAACGCATATGACAGCAGGCCCGGGCGTGGGGGTAGCGGTGGGCGTAGGGCTGGGTGTAGGTGTAGGCGTGCGCGTTGGCGTAGGGCTGGGTGTAGGCGTGGGCCTGCGCGTTGGCGTAGGCGTAGGGCTGGGCGTAGGTTTCCGGTTGCCAAAAAGAACCTGCACTGTCTGGCCCGGCGAGACGGTAACGGTTTGCGAAGTATTCGTTGTTGGAGTCCAGCCCGGCTGGCCTTGCTCGCTCACCGTGTAGGTACCCGGCGCAAGCACCAACCGACACGCCGGTTTCTCTTTGTCCGTGGTGACCGTGCCGATAATGTTCCCCTGGCTATCTTTGATGTCGAACTTCCAGCCAAAGAGTGGAGGCTCGTTGGGATCTTGCACACCATCACCATCCAGGTCCTCGAACTTCACCACGCAGATTTGCCCTTTGCACTTGCCCGCCGAGCCGGCGTTGAAGATGGCCTGGATCTCCTGCTCGCTAAGCGCCCGCTTGAATAGCTCGACCTCATCCAGATCGCCCGGGAAATTTCCACCTCCGCCTTGTGCCGGCACACGCACGCCCAGATAAAAGTCGCTCTTATTGTCCAAATTATTCCCGAGGATCTGGGACGTGCCGGTGTACACCAGCTTCCCATCTACATAGATGCGGACTTGCTTAGCAACCACGTCCGCCACCGCGGCAATGTGGTGCCACTTCCCATCAGCAACATCTGGGGAGTTCACCGCGTTGTGGTTCTCAAAGGAGCCGGCGTGCATAACTTGGAGGGCCGGCACCGCCTTGCCACCGGTGTACTGAGCACTTCGGTAGAGGTGCAGGTGATACCCCGCGTTCTGGTCGCGCTTGTCCTGCAGCACGACCACGCCCGCACCTTGCCACTCTGTCCGCACCCAGGCGTCAATGGTAAAACTCCCTGACCCCACATTGAGCTCAGGATGGTCGGGAACTCGTACAAAATCGTCTTTGCCGTCGAAACGCAGCGCACCGGCGACCACACCTGGAACAGGGGTCGGCCCGTTCATCCAGGTCCCATCGTTAGGCACTCCGGCAATATCGTGAGCGGTAGGGCCGGACGTTTCATCTAAAGGCCACCAGGCCACCAGCCCCTCCGGCGCCCGGATGCACGCTATAGGTGTAGGACTGGGGGTGAAGGTGGGCGTTGGCGGCACCGTGGGTGTAGGTGTAGGCGTGCGCGTTGGCGTAGGCGGAGGGCAAGGGCAGAGGCTCACCTCCAGCCGGAGCCAGTCTACGGCGGTGTCGTCCTGAATGCCCACGGTGAGGCTCCCTGAGCTCGTCATCCCCGGCAGCAGACTGATGAACCCACCGGTCCCATCGGGCAGGTTTGCCAGGTTAAAGGTGAACTCGACCCCCTGGATGTTCACCCACTGACCACCCTGCGGCCAGGAACTGCCGGAAGGAGGAGCTGTGTTCAGGAGCACCGGCCAGTTTGAGGGGGGAGGAGTAAGACCCCCATAGGGGCCGGGGCCAAAGGCAGCGTTCCACACCGCACTTCCAGCGCTCAAAGTAATGGTGTCGTTGACAGGGCCACCTGGGAGCGGGCGGAGACGGGCTTTGAGGACGGCCCCGGTGACGCAGAGGCCTGGAGGTACGCTCAGATGGAAGGAGTGCTCGAAGATCTGGTTGCCCTGAGTCTGGTCAAACTGGCCCTTATCGGTGGGAGGTCCTGGAGTGCTGAAGTTATCCTCGTCCCCGGCAAAGAGGGTCTGTGCAAGGCAGGGCGTGAGAGTCAGGGTCTTGATGGGAGGCACGGTCGTGGGAGGCCGGTTGCAGGCCGCCCCCACTGCAACGGCCAGAAGCCCCACGAGCAAGGATCCCAATCCATGACGGAAGAAACGAATGGGGAACATGGGCCCCTCCTTGAGTTGGGATAGGATATCCCCTCCGGTTTTCGCGAGTCTGGCTGCGCCGATCCCTCCGTCGCGCGCAGACCGCCGGGCGATCCGGCTTCCACCGGTGTGGCCCTGCGATCGGGGCGCTCTACTCATGAGACGTCGGAAGCCCGGGGGATCTTACATGCTATCGGCAGCGCACCCGAAGGGTATGCCGCTCCCCGGGGCGCAGGGTGATCCCATGGGGACCGGGGGGCAAATCGGCTCCATCCCATTCGGCTGCCGTCAAGCCTTCGATGGGGAGATCGAAGACCAGCCCATAGGCGGCCACCCGGATCCCATCCTCCTGGCGCTGGAGGATGAGCGTGACTGGAGGCAAGCGGGCGATCTCCGTTGCGCCCGTTTCGATCCTGACAGGCACCTCCATGTTGGGCAGGATCCGAAGCAGGTGGACGGCGGGTGAGGAACTCACCAGTGGGGGGCAATTCCGATTCTCCACGCGCACTTCGGCGGATGCGGACCCCGTGATCCGGAGAACGAGGGCGGCGGCGGCCAGGCCCAGCATCACCACGCCTGTCAGGAGGACGACCCCCAGGCCCTGGAGCAGGCCTATCCCCGCCGCGCCTGCCGCTCCCACGGCGATCCCCCCTGCCCTTAGGGCTTGCGCCGCCTGGCTCAGGCGCTCCCGGGCCCGCTGGGCGCGCTCCGGGGAGGGGGGAAGCATGGGGATCCCGCCCAGCCATTCCGTCGCGGAAAGGTACCGCCGGCGTGTCTCCTGACACGCCGCGCAACGCTCCAGATGCTGTCGGAGAGCCCGGCGCAGGTCCGGGGTGAGAGCGGGAGGCGGTTCTTCCGGCCCTCCTGTGATCGCCGCCAGGGTGGGGCATGCCCGCCGGCCCACGCGAAGGAGGATCCAGGCGGCCATCGCCTCCTCGAGATGAGCCCGGGCCCGGTTCAGGCGAGTGTGGATCGCCCCTCTCGAGCGGCCGAAGACCGCGGCGAGCTCCGCGGGGGTCAGTCCGTGGCGGAGATGCAGATCCAGCAGCATGGCTTCCTCCTCCGGGAGCGCCTGTAAGGCCTCACGGAGGATCGCCATCCGCTCCCTCCGGAGGAGTTCCCTTTCCACCCCTTCATCCGGCGCTTGGGGTTCTGTCTCCTCGGCTTCTTCCTGCCCACCCTCGGCCCATCGAACGTGGCGGCGGGATCTTCGGAGAACGTCGTAAATCTCTCGGCGGGCGATGGTGTAGAGGTAAGCCCGGAAATGGCGGGGAGGCTGGCGAGGACGGCCTTCCAGGAGCTTAAGGAATGTCTCCTGAGCCACATCCATTGCCTCATCCGGATCCCCCAGCATGCGACAGGCCAGATCATAGACACGGGGGAAATACCGCTCGTAAAGCCAAGAGAAGGCCTCTGGATCGCCCTGAAGCATCCGGGCAGCGATGGCTTCCTCTGAAGTCTCGGAAGAGGTTGAGGAAAGGTCGGTCGGATTTCCCATAGCGTTCCTTTTGCACGGAATCGATGGGACCCGAGCTGCCGCAGGGAACCCCTGGAGCCGCCAGTGGGAGGTGGGTGAGGACGGGGAGCCCGCGCGCGCCTGTACCATAATTATAATTCATAACTATAATTAAGGTAAGATCCTCGTGCAACCTGTCGTCTATCCTCCGTTCCCCAGCGCCTGTCGGATGGCCCAGACGGTTTGGAGGAAGGCGGGGTGCGACCAGCGGTTGGCGCCCCGGGGGCGGGGGGCGGGGATCTGGATCTCCGCGACGATGGCCCCTGGCCGCGGGCTCATCACCAGGACGCGATCCGCCAGCCATGCGGCTTCGTGGACATCGTGGGTGACCATTAGGACCGTTTTGCGATGGCGTTCCCATAGTTCGATCAGCATCGCGTTCAGCCGCTCCCGCGTGATGGCATCCAGTGTGGCGAAGGGCTCGTCCAGGAGCAGGATATCCGGATCCGCGGCCAGAGCCCGAGCCAGAGCCACCCGTTGCTGCATGCCGCCGGAGAGCTCACGGGGATAGGCATGCTCGAAACCCTGCAGGCCGACCTGTTCCAGGAGCGCCTGCGCTCGCCGGGCGGCCTCGGGCCCGGGCCATCCGCTCAATTCCAGCGGCAGCCGCGCGTTCTCCAGCGCTGTCCGCCATGGCAGCAGGGAATCTTTCTGGAACACGATTCCGATCCGTCGATCCGGCCCCCGAAGGGGTTGATCTCCCAGCCAGATCTCCCCCTGCGTGGGGGGGAGCAGGCCGGCCAGGATGCGCAGCAGCGTGGTCTTGCCGCATCCCGAAGGTCCCACCAGGCAGACGAACTCCCCCTGCCGCAACCTCAGGGAAACCTCCCGCAGCGCCCAGACCTCCCCTCGCCCCGTTCGATAGCAGTGGGCGATATGGCGCGCCATCAGAAGCGGTCGATCGGTCATCGCCCGCGCTCCACCTGGGGCCAGAGCTCCTCTACGAAGGCGTTGGTGAAAGCGGCCTGCAGATCCCCGGGCTCCTTCAGCTGACCCATCCGCACCAGCACGGCCGTCATCTGCTGCCAAGCGCGGAGATCCGAGCGGCCCGGCAACTCGGCTTGCCATAATGGCAGCGTTGCCTGCAGCACCTCCCACTGGGCCTGTTCGTTCTCGCCGCTCAACCCTTCCACATACTTCTTGCTGATCTCGAACGCCTCCCGGGGGTTCCGCAGCGTATCCCGCAGGCCTCGCAGGAACGCCCGCAGGAATCGTCGCACCAGATCCGGCTGATTCTGGATGGTTCGCTCGTTGGTGATGATGCCGTTGCCGACCAGGGCCGCGTAATCCGCCACATCGATGACGTTCACCGTGAAGCCGGCCCGCCGTAGAACCAGCGGCTCGTTGTTGATGTACCCCACCGCCGCATCGACCCTCCCCTCCTTCACAGCTGCCACCTGGGTGAAGCCTCCCAGATCCACCGCCTCTACTTCCTCATCCCGGATCCCGGCAGCGTAGAGCAGGGCCTTGAATCCCACATAGGAAGCGCCGAAAAAACCCGGGAGGCCCACTTTCCGGCCCCGAAGATCCGAGGGGGTCCGGATCCCCTTCTCCGCTATCGCGAACACGGCGATGGGATATCGCTGATACCACTGGGCGATCATCACAATGGGCAGCCCCTGGGCCCGGGCCAGCGGCACCTGCTCGCCGCTTACCAGAGCGAAGGGCAGCTGTCCGGCCCCCACCAGCTGCACACCGTTGGTTTCGAAACTGTAATCAAAGGAGAGCTCGATTCCTTCCTGGGCGAAGTAGCCTTTCTCAACGGCTACATAGAAGGGGGCGAACTGCACGTTGGCGATGTAGCCCATGGGCAGACGGATTGAGGTAGGGGTGGCCGGTGCGGGCGGGCCGGCGAGCGCCTGACAGGCGGTCAGGGCGATGAGGAGCAATCCGGAAGGTATCCAGGGATGCCGCATCGTTCACCTCCATGGCGGGGTGCAAGATCGATGACAAACCCATCCGGCGCTTCCATGGGGAAGCGCTCATTCTCTCTGTGCCCATCGATGCTCTAGGGTGGAGATCATCCCGTAAAGCAACAGGGCCTGGGAGGCTAGGAGCAAGATCCCTCCGAACACCAAGGGGGTGTCATAGAGGCCCTGGCCCTGCTTAATCAGGAAACCGATCCCCCGATCCGCACTGATCAGCTCCCCTACGAATGCCCCGATCACCGAAAGGGTGGCGCCGATTTTCAGGCCCCCGAAGATCACTGGAAGGGCCGCAGGCCACTCCAGCTTCCAGAAGGTCTGCCACCGCGTAGCCTGCAGGCTGCGGAACAGCTCCCGCCACTCCAGGGGCACTTGGCGGAAACCGGCGATGGCGGCGATCAGGATCGGGAAGAAGGCGATGAGGGCGCTCACCATGACCCGGGCCAGGAGCCCCGGACCGAACCAGATGATCAAGAGGGGGGCGACCGCGACGATGGGCACTGCCTGGGAGGCCACCAGATAGGGGGCCACCATGCGCTCGAACAGGCGCCAGTGGGCGAGGGGATAGGCGAGGCTCAGGCCCATCACTACCCCTAGGCTCAGCCCCAGCCCGACCTCGACCGCCGTCGCCCACCAGTGACGCCATAGGGATCCGCTGGCCGCCAGTGCCCACATCCGGGCCGCTACTTGCTCCGGCCCCGGCAGGATAAAGGGCGGGTAATCCCCCAGACGCACCACCAGGCTCCACAGCAGAACGAAGAGCAATGCCGCCCCCGCTCGAGGGAGCCAGGCCGTATTCCGAACCCTGGCGCTCCATCCGGTCGCCTTTCCATGCATTTCCGATCCCCCGATGATGAAGGTCGGAGATCACCCCACCCCGTGAAAGCATGGGGGGAAGCGATCCGAGCGTTCTGCCCGGAAACAGAAAGCCCCGGGATCCCTAGACCCCGGGGCAGGAAAACCGGTTATCCCTCGGAACGCTGCAGGTTCCGAGCTTCCCGGATCCCATGGCGGGAGAGCGGAAGCCCCCTGTCGTTCGGAATCGAGGAGAGCCCGCCCTGGTAAAGAAAAACCCCCGAAGGTCACGGACCCTCGGGGGCAGGGCAAAGAGCTGGCCTCCGCCGCGCAGGGAACAACAACCCCGAAGGCGTCCCGAAGGCCTTCGGGGCAGGTTCGCGCCATGCGCAGCGCGCCATGGGAACGCCACCTGCTCCCATCCCGACTATACGGTCGGCCCCGGACTTTCACCGGTGTCCTGCCTCGGCCCAGTGGGCCTCGGCTCGCGGGCTGAGGAGGCGAGGGCAACTCCCTCCATCACCGCCGGTCGGGAATTGGCCGCCCGAAGGCGACCTCACCCTGCCCCGCAGGTCGTGGTGATTCCATTGTATGGCACAGCGGATCCCCGAATCGGAGCCGCTGCGAATCATGCCTTGCTGCTTCATGATAAATACAGGGGTCTGATCTGTCAAAAAGCATGGGGGAGGATGGGATCGCTTTCGAAAGAGACAGCGCGTTCTCCGCTTCTTAGGCAGCGCCGCTCTCATTAAGAAGAGCCGATCCATCGGGGCGCGGGGCGTTCCTCGACATCCTCCATCAGCCCCCCATGGCCCATGGAGGCGATCTCCTCCCGGGTCAAGCGCAGCCCGGCCATCAGGCGGGGGATCACCCAGTCCACCACGTTCCGGTGGCGGCTCCGCGCGCAGCCTGGCGCCCCCAGAATCGGGATTTCCCCATAGTAAGCGATCAGCAGGAGGTTCCCCGGATCCACCGGTGCCCCGAACGCTTCCACCCTTCCCCCGATGCGCCGGATCGCCCGGGGGGCGATGTCTTCTTCATCCATAATCGCCGTCTCGCCGGCCAGGATCAGGAAGTCTGCCCCCTGGCCCAGCGCGGCTTCCATCGCCCGGGCCAGCTCGGATTCCTCATGGCGCACCGTCTGCGTCCCAAGCCATACGCCGCCGCAGGCGAGCACCCGTTCCCGAAGTGGGCCTTCGAAATCGGCGATCAAGCGGGGCCAGACGGCGGGATGCCCGGAGAGGATCAGGGCCACCCGGCGGGGCTGGAAGGGATAAACGCCCATCAGTGGGCCGTTCTCCCGGAGCAGCGCCTCCGCATGGGCGATGATCCCTTCAGGCAAGGCGAAGGGGATGATCTTCAGGCTGGCGGCGATCTGACGAGGGCGCACCACGCTTCCTCGAGCCAGGGTTGCCAAGGTGATCCCGGGGAGGCGGTTCAGCTGTTCCAGCGGATCGGGTTTCACCAGGAACACCCCTGCTGCCTCCGCCAGGAAGTTCACCCGTCCCCCAGCCGCTGGCATCGGGCGCAGGCCCGGACCTTCACAGGCCCGGGCGATGCGCCGAGCTGCTTCGTCCTCCCCCACGTCGCCGGGCTCCAGCTCGGCGACCACGACTTCCTGATAGCCCTCCGCTTTCAACCGGGCCACATCTTCCGGTGTGAGACGCCGGCCTTTGCGGAATAGGCGGTTTCCCTGCGCGTCGGCCAGATTGTGGGCCAGGATGCGCCCGACCGCTTCTTCCACGGGAACCGGACCGAATTTCATGAGGGGGCCTCCTCGGGCACAGCGGCCCGCGCGGCCTGTCGCCGCCGGCTCTGCTCGGCCACGATCTCCGCCATGATGCTCAGGGCGATCTCCTCCGGCGTGCGCGCCCCGATCGCCAGGCCGATGGGGGCATGGAGGCGGGCAAGGGCCTCCTCCGGGATCCCTTTGCGGCGCAGCCGTTCCAGGCGCCGGGCGCTGGTTTTCCGGCTTCCGAGAGCGCCCACGTAAAAGGCCGGGCTTTGCAGGGCGGCCATCACCGCCGGATCATCCAGTTTGGGATCATGAGTGAGGACGGCCACCGCCGTCTGGGGAGTGATCAGATCGGAGAGGACCTCATCCGGCCAGGCATGGATCAGGCGATCCACATGAGGGAAGCGCTCCGGGGTGGCGAAGGTGCGGCGCGGATCGACCAGATAAACCCGCCAGCCTAGGATCTTGGCGATGGAGGTCAGGGCAATGCCGATATGCGTGCCCCCCACAATAATCAGCAGGGGAGCCGGAACATAGGTTTCGATATAGACCTCCACCTCTCCCTCTGGGGTGGGAAGAAGCACAGTTCCGGAATGGCCGATCGTCAGGTAACGATGCGCCAGCTCCCGGACCGGACGATCCAGCTCCGGATGCACGTTTCCCCATCCATCGCTGCCCGGCTCGATGATCCATTTGGCCCCCAGCCATGCTTCCGGCCCCCGGATCACAGTGGCGAGGGCGATGGGTTCTTCCTTCCGAATGGCTTCCCGCACGCGCTCAAACCAGTTCATCCAGTCCCTCCGGAAATGGGAGGAGAGAGCAGTCTCAGGGCAGCGGCTCCACAAACACCTCGATCGTTCCCCCGCAGGCCAGACCCACATCCCAGGCCATCTCGTCGCTGATGCCGAAGCGGACCAGACGGGGGCGCCCGGTGCGCAGCACCTCCTGGGCGATCTCGAAGACGGCTCCTTCCACACAGCCACCGCTCACCGATCCAGCCATCTCCCCACCGGAGGAGACGGCCATCTTTGCCCCCACGTCCCGAGGAGCGGATCCGATGACTTTCACTACGGTCGCCAGCGCGACCCGTTCCCCTCGCCCTTTCCATCGCTCGATCGCTTCCAGCACCTCGCGCATGGGAAGTCTCCTGGTTAGGATGAGAGGGTGCACTTGAACAGATCCCGGACCGGGCACCGGAATCCGGGAAGGAGGTCGCCGCCGTCCAACTCGTTGAGCGCGT
>NZ_JBHOQR010000021.1:0-41476 GCF_042408815.1 Thermoflexus sp.
GTTGAAGGAGCCGGTGGTGCTGCCGGCGAAGGCGCCGCAGCTGCTGATCAACGGGGCCTCGGGGATCGCGGTGGGGATGGCCACCAGCATCCCCCCCCACAACCTGAGCGAGGTCTGCGATGCCCTGTGCTACATGATCGATAACTGGGGCCGCCTGGATCGCATCACGGTGGATGATCTGATGGCTTTCATCAAGGGCCCGGATTTCCCGACCGGCGGGGTGGTGTTCCGCTATGCCGATGATGGCGAGACCGATGCGGTGCGGACCGCTTACGCGGTGGGGAAGGGGCAGTTCGTGGTTCAGGCCCGCGCCCATATCGAAGAGGCGGAGCGGGGGAAGGTGCGGATCGTGGTGACGGAGCTGCCCTATCTGGTGAACAAGGCCGCCCTCATCGAGCGGATCGCCGAGCTGGTCCGGGAGGGACGGATCGAGGGGATCACCGATTTGCGAGATGAGTCCGACCGACGGGGGATGCGGCTGGTGATCGAGGTGGCCCGGACTGCGGATCCCCGCGAGGTGCTAACGGCCCTTTACAAACACACGCCCCTCCAGACCACCTTCGGCGTGCAGATGCTGGCTCTGGTGGATGGGGAGCCGCGCCTGCTGCCTCTGAAGAAAGCCCTTCAGCTCTTCGTGGAGCACCGCCAGCAGGTGATCCGGCGTCGCAGCGAATACGAGCTGGCCCGGGCCCGGGAGCGCGCGCATATCCTGGAGGGGTTACTGACCGCCCTAGCGCACCTGGATGAGGTGATCGCCCTGATCCGGCGCTCGAAGGACGCCGAGGAAGCCAAAGCAGGTCTGATGCGGCGCTATCGGCTGACGGAGGCTCAGGCGCTGGCTATCCTGGAGATGCCCCTGCGGCGGCTGGCGCGGCTGGAGCGGGAGAAGATCGAAGCTGAATACAAAGAGAAGCAGCGCCGGATCCGGGAGCTGGAGGATTTGCTGGCTCACCCGAAAAAGATCTTAGGGGTGATCCGGGGGGAACTCCAGGAGCTCAAGGCGAAATACGGAGACGCGCGGCGGACGTTCATTGCGGACCGGGCGCGGGGGGCCCTTACGGTCGAAGATCTGATGCCGAATCAGCCGGTCTGGGTGACGATCACCGCTGGCGGCCGGATCCTCCGAACACCGCTTCGGGGTGGGCCGGCATGGTCCCATGGAGATCAACCGGTGGCGCTGGTGCGGGGGAGCACTCGTGGCGCCGTGGTGCTTTTCACGGACCGAGGGACGGCGGCGGCGGTGGCCGTGCATCGGATCCCGGAGGGCGAGGAGGGGATTCCCATCCCGGACCTGGTTGCCCTCCCGGAGGGGGAAACCGTGGTGGCCGCACTGCCGATGCCGGGGCGGATCGATGCCAACGGAGCAGGCCCCTATGTGTTCCTCGTGACCCGGAATGCCATGTGCAAACGCGTGGCCTGGGCGGACCTGAACCGACCCGGCGCCTTCCCGGCGATGGGAATCGCGAAGGAGGATGCTCTCGTGTCGGCTTTCACCACCTATGGAGAGGGTGAAATCCTGATGGCCACCGCCGCAGGCCAGGCGATCCGCTTCGCCGAGGAGGAGGTGCGGGTGATGGGCCTGAGTGCCGCTGGGGTACTGGGCCTCAAGCTCGGAGAGAAGGATCAGGTGATCGGGGCGGCCCTGGTGAAGCCTCAAGGGGCTATTGTCATCGGAACGGCTCACGGCTTTATGAAGCGCACGGCGGCGAGGGAATACCCCCGCCAGGGCCGATATGGAGTGGGCGTGCAGACGGCAATGGTTTCCGAGAAAACCGGGCCGGTAGTTGGAGTTGCCGCGGTGGAGGAGGATGAAACCCTGTGGGTGGTAGGCAGCCGGGGGACAGTGAAAGCGGTGAAGGTGAAGGATCTTCCCCGGGCCGGCCGGGCACGGCCCGGGACGGCGGTGGTCAACTTGAAGAGCAACGAGACCATGATTCGTTTGATCGCCCCGGCTGCTTTGGAGAGGGGAAGGGGACGGAACGATCGTAAGGAGAGCCGGAGGAAGCGCCAGCGGTAGGTCCGGATGGGCGAGGGCCGGCGGGGCGCATGGCTTCGCGGATCGCCCCTCGATCCCAGGGCCTGGATTCGCCACGGTTCCTCCATTGGGCCGTGATACTTCTTCGGGGACGCTTTTCACGTTTCGCGGGATGAGCTCACCCCCCACCCTCAGCGGTGTGTTCCTCCCGGCCCTCAGGATCCCTATCCTTGGCCGACCTGTGCTGGGAATGGAGTGTGAATCGATGGCGCTCTGGCTTCTGGGGACCTCAGGTGCTGTGCCGGATTCCCAACGGGATTATGTCGCGCTGGTCGTGGAGCATGCCGGCCGCCTGATTCTGATCGAGGCGGGGGGATCGCCGCTCCATCGCCTGAGCCGCATGGGCCTGGATCCAGGGCGCTTGGAGGGGGTTTTCCTCTCCCATCGTCATCCCGATCATCTCAGTGCGCTGCCTGTACTTCTGATGGGATTATGGCTGCAAAAGCGAGCGCATCCCCTCTGGATCGCTGGGCCGGAAGATACGGTGGAACGGGCCCAGGCGTTGCTTGAGCTGTTCGAGTGGCGCTCCTGGAGCGGTATGTTTCCCGTGAACTGGCGGCCGATCCCGCTGGAGCATGGAGCCGTGGTGGAAGAAAGCGGGGGGATCCGTTTGACGGCTGCCCCTGTTTCCCACAGCGTCCCCACACTGGCCCTGCGGATCGAGCTCCCGGATGGGGTGGCCGTCTATTCCGCAGATACGGCGCCATGCCCGGAGATCATCCGCCTGGCCCGCGAGGCCGACGTCCTGATTCACGAGGCGACAGGCTCATATCCCGGGCATACCCCTCCGGAGGGCGCGGGTTGGGTGGCGCGGGAGGCCGGTGTCCGACGGCTCATTCTGGTGCATGTGCCGCCCGAAATCGATCCGGGGGAATGGAAGGCGCGCGCCCGGGAAGCTTTCCGGGGTCCGGTGGAGGTGGGATGGGATGGGATGCGGGTGATGTGAGGGGGAGATCGAAGCCCATCGGTTTCGGGAGACCCGGGCCGCCTGCACGCTGGAGGCCCGCGCGCTGTTCGACGCGGATAAGCGGGACGCGCTGGGGATCATCGGCCTGGCCCGTCTCTTTGCCTACAGGGGCGCGCATCGACATCCACTCTGGATGCCAGTTTGGGAAAGAGGAAGGCCCTGCGGCCTCCGCGGCCCATGAGTTCTTCCGCAAGATGTGTTTCCTGCCTGAGCGGATGCAGACGGAGACCGGATGGCGATGGGTGGAAGTCCGTCTGAATCGGAGGCGGAAAGTCATCGAGTGGCTGGAGATGGAGATGTGGAGGGAGGATTTCGATGGTTGAGGGATTTGACAGGCTTTCTTCGAGTTGCCTATATTGAATTGTGATGTATAAAAACCCACCGGGTTGGAAGGGCGAGGCTTTGCCCATGTCCCTCTCAGAGGGCGGACTGGCCCTCGGGTTCCGCCCGCCGTCGGCATTCTGCCTGCTTGACCTCAATCGGCAGGTGACATACCATCGTGCCGGCGCGGATCATCCCTGATGAAGAGGCATCCTGATTCCGTGGCTGTCGGAGCTTACGTCGCGCAGCGCATCTCAGGCTGGGGTGAGGTCTTATGATCGAAGCGGAGGGATTGACCAAAATCTATGGCAATCGAGTGGTGGCCATCGAGGATGTGACGTTCCGGGTGGAGCGAGGCCAGATCGTTGGCTTCCTGGGCCCGAACGGGGCGGGGAAGACGACGACCATGCGCATCCTTACCGGCTACATGCCGCCCACCCGAGGCCGCGCGCGCATCGCCGGCTACGACACTGTGCTCCAATCTCTGGAGGCTCGTCGGCACATCGGATATCTTCCGGAGACGGTGCCGCTGTATCCCGAGATGAGCGTTCGCGCTTATCTGAGTTTCATGGCGGAGATCCGCGGCCTCCCGAACCGGAAAGCCGCGGTGGAGCGCGCCATGGCCCTCACCGGTCTGGAGGATCGAGCCGATGTTCTGATCGGCAAGCTCTCCAAGGGATATCGCCAGCGGGTGGGGTTGGCTCAGGCCATCCTGCATAACCCGGATGTTCTGATCCTGGATGAGCCCACCATCGGCCTGGATCCCCGGCAGGTGAGAGAAGTCCGCGATCTGATCCAGGAGCTGGGGAAAACCCACACCATTCTGCTTTCCACTCACATTCTGGCGGAGGTCCAGCAGATCTGCGATCGTGTCCTGATCATCCACCGGGGGCGGATCCGGGCGGATATGACCCTGGGCGAGGCGCTGCGCAGCCGGCGGCCGGATCGGGTTTTCCTCCGAGTGGAGGGAGGCGACCAGAAGATCCCCGAGGTCTTAAGCGCGCTGCCGGGGGTACGCCGCGTGGAGCGGCTGGAGTCGGGCGTGTATGAGGTCGAAGTGGCAAATACTGCCCGCGAGGATCCCAGCCCGGCCATCGCGGAAGCGGTGGTGCGCCAGGGCTGGCGGCTGCTGGAGCTTCGCCCGGTTGGCCTCACTTTGGAAGCCCTCTTCCTCCAGGTCACCGCTCAGGATTGAGGAGGTTGTTTCCATGCGGAAACTGTGGGCGATCGCCCGTCGCGAGCTGGGAGCCTATTTCGTCTCCCCGATCGCCTATCTGGTCGGGGCAGCTTTTCTGGCTATGATGGGTTTCTTCTTCTACACCGACGTGATCTTCACGATCCTCAGCCGTTCCGAGCCGACCATGCGTTATATCTTTGGGGTCATGACCACCATCCTGCTCTTCGTGGCCCCGGTGCTGACCATGCGCCTGCTGGCGGAAGAACAGCGGCTGGGGACCCTGGAGCTGTTGCTGACAGCGCCCGTTCGGGACTGGGAAGTAGTGCTGGGGAAGTATCTAGCGGCGCTGGGGTTTTACCTGGGTCTTCTGATCGTTACCGGCGTATATCCTCTTTTGCTCTTCTGGATGGGGGGCAACCCAGACATGGGGCCCATCCTCTCCGGCTATCTGGGGATGTTTCTGTTCGGGGCAGCCCTGCTTTCCATTGGCCTGTTCTCTTCCTCCCTCTCTCAGAACCAGGTGGTGGCGGCCGTGGTGGGGATCGGGTTGGTGATCCTGCTGGCGGTGGCCAGCCTTCCCGCGGATGGGATCACCAATCCCACGCTGCAGCAGATCCTGAACCATATCGATCTGCGGAATCATCTCATGAACTTCCGCCGCGGCCTGATCGACACCAGCGATGTGGTGTATTACCTGAGCGTGAGCGCGGCTTTCCTTTTGCTCACAGTTCAGATCCTGAACTCGCGGAGGTGGCGATGAACCTGGCCCGGCCGTCGGAATCGATCCTCCGGGCGCTGTGGGGGCTGGCCCTGCTGGCGCTCGTCGCCGCGGGGGTGGCATGGGGGATCGAGGGGCGATTCGGCGCACCCGCCGTGATCACTCTGATTCTGGCGATCCTGCTCAGCGGGATCGCTGTGTATCTCGCCCCTGAGCAGGTCCGTGCCTGGATCGGGGGGCGCCCCTTTGCCTTCGGGGCGAACGCGGTGCTGGCCAGCGCCGCCTTCATCGGTATTATGGCGCTGCTGAACATTTTGGCCGTCCGCCACGCCCAGCGCTGGGATCTGACCGCGGAAAAACGCTTCTCTCTTTCCCCGCAGACCCTGCAGATCTTACAGAGCCTTCCGGAGCCCGTGGAAGCCATGGCCTTCTTCTCCCAGAATTTCCAGTTCGCCCGCCAGGATGCGGAAGATCTGCTGGATCAGTATCGGCATTACAGCAATGGGAAGTTCTCCTACCGGTTCATCGACCCGGTGGCCCAGGCCTCCCTGGCCCGGCAGTGGGGGGTCACCCGGGATGGCACTATCCTTTTTGTCATGAAGGATCGCCGCCAGGAGGTCACGCTTTATAACGAGCAGGAGTTCACCGCGGCGCTGGTGAAGCTGATCCGCCCCACTCAGCCGAAAATCTATTTCCTCACCGGCCATGGGGAGCGGGACGTGAACGAAGAGGGAGACAACGGTTACGCGCAGGTCCGTCGGGCGCTGGAGCGGGAAGGTTATCAGGTGGAGTCCCTGAATCTGGCCGTGACCTCGACCGTTCCTGCTGACGCGGCGGTGATCATCCTTGCTGGGCCTGTGCGGCCGTTGCTGGATCGGGAGGTGGAGACGCTAAAGAGCTATCTCAATGCCGGGGGGCGCATGCTCATCGCCCTCGATCCTTCCCTGCAGATCTCAGGGGCAGGGGTGGCTGAGTCCATCAATCGGGTTCTGGAGGATTGGGGGGTCGCTTTCCGGGAAGATGTGATCATCGATCCGGTGAGCTCGATGTTTACGGATCCCCTGACGCCGCTTTCCAGCCGCTATGGCTTCAGCCCGATCACCGAGAAGCTGCGGGGCATCGCCACCGCCTTCCCAGCCGCCCGATCCATCGAAGAGGTCCGCAGCCAGCCGGATCGATTCCGGGTCGTCCGTCTGGTGGAGACCAGCGGCCAGAGCTGGAGCGAGACGGATCTGGCGGGGGTGCGCCAGGCGCTGAATCAGGGGCGCCTTCCCTCGCCAGCGGGGAAGAAGCCCGGCCCGCTGGCCCTGGCCCTCACGGTGGAGCAGGTGAATGGGAAAGGGCGGTTAGTTCTCTTTGGGGATGCGGATTTCGCCGCTAATCAGAACGTGGGGGCCAATCTGCCGTTTGCGAACCTGGATCTTTTTGTGAACGCGGTGAATTGGCTGTCCGAATCCGAAGCTCTGATCGGGTTGCGTCAGTCGCCGGCCTCCACCGTTCGCGCCCTGAGCGCCACGCCAGCCCAAATCCGCACCGTCTTTATGCTGACGGTGGTGATGATGCCGTTAACCGTGCTAGCGGTCGGCGCCCTGGTATGGTGGCAACGTCGCTGAGGGCGTCCCTTGCCGCCCCACCCCAGAAGCCGCGTTTTCCATCGGAGGTGATCGGAGATGAAACGATGGGGCACGCTGGGCTTGGTCCTCGCTTTTCTGGTTCTGGCGCTCTTTGTATACTTAGAACCGAAGATCACCGCTCGTCCGACCCCTACTCCAGGGGCGTCCCGCAATCTGCTGGACGTGAACAGCGCCGCCATTCGAAGAATCCGAGTGATCGATCATGCCAACCATGCCGAGGCGGAGGTCGAACGGGATACCAGCGGGCAGTGGTTTCTGACCGTTCCCACACGTCATCTGGTCCGCCAGGACACTATCGACACCTTAGCGGAAGGGTGGGCCACACTCTTCGTGCAGCAGGTCATCTCGGATGTCGCGGATCTTTCCGCTTATGGATTGGTGACACCCACTTATACCATTGTGATCAGCGCGACGGATCGGGTCTTCACGGTAACCGTCGGCGCCCCAACGCCGATCGGAGGTGGCTATTACGTGCGCCGGGAGGGGGATCCCGCCGTGTATGTGGTGGGGACCTTTGCGATCGATGAGGCGAAGAAGCTGGTCACCCAGCCGCCGCTGGTGACTCCTACGCCCACGCCCACCATCACGCCGACGCCAACGGCGACGCCGACTCCCACGGCAGGGCCCTCGCCGACACCAGGGGCGACTCCGACTCCTTGACCTGCGGATATCCTGATGGAAACGCTGGGCTCAGCTGTTCGCGGATGGGATGTTTTGAATCCTTAAGGAGGGATTCCTGACTATGGTGGAGGACATGCAGACTTCCAACCTCCCAGCGCTGGATCAGCTCCTCGCTCTCGGGCGATCCCGGGGATATGTCACCTTCGAGGAGATCCTGCAGGTTTTTCCGGAGGCGGAGAACGATGTGGACCGCCTGGATGAGATTTTTGCCGCTCTCCTGGAGGCCGGCGTGGAAGTCACGGATGCTCCGGAGGAAGAGGGCCCGGGCCTGGAGCTGGAGGAGAATGGAGAGGAGGCCTGGGGGGAAGAGGATCTGGAAGAGGCGTTGGAGTCCGATGACACCCTTGCCCTCTACCTGAAGGAAGTCGGGCGGATCCCCCTGCTTACGCCGGAGGAAGAGGTTGCCCTTGCACAACGGATTGAGCGGGGCCGCCAGGCAGAGCGCCGTCTGGCCCAAGGGAACCTCTCCCCGGAAGAGCGACGTCGCCTGGAAGAGATCGCAGCGGATGGGCGAGCCGCTCAGGATCACCTGATCCTGGCCAACACCCGCCTGGTGATCAGCGTGGCCAAAAAATACATCGGACGGGGCCTGCCCCTTTCCGATCTGATCCAGGAGGGCAACATCGGCTTGATCCGGGCGGTCAAGAAGTTTGACTGGCGGCGGGGTCACAAATTCTCCACCTATGCGACGTGGTGGATTCGTCAGGCGGTCACCCGGGCCATCGCCGATCAATCCCGGACGATCCGGGTTCCGGTTCACATGGGGGATCAGATCAACCGGCTGTTGCGCCTGCAGCAACAGCTGGTGCAGGAGCTCGGCCGCGATCCGACGGTGGAGGAGCTGGCGGAGGCGATGGCCATCCCGCCTTCCCGGGTCGAGCAGCTGTTGCAGATGGCCCGCCAGCCCATATCTCTGGAGACGCCAACGGATGATGAAGAGGAGAGCGTGCTGGGGGATTTCATTGAGGATCGGGAGGCGGCCTCGCCCGCTGAAGCGGTGAGCCAGCAGATGCTTCGGGAGATCCTGCATGAAATCCTGGCCACCCTTTCCCCTCGCGAGGTGCGCATTTTGAAGCTGCGTTATGGCCTGGTGGACGGACGGATGTATACCCTGGAGGAGGTGGGGCGCAAGCTGGGGGTGACTCGGGAACGGGTGCGCCAGATCGAAGCGCAGGCCCTGGCTCGCTTGCGTCATCCCATCTACGCGCGACGGCTACGGGAATTCCTGCAGGAGTGAAAGGAGGGGGCAGGCGCCTTCGACGCCTGCCCTCAGGCTCCCCCGTGGCTCAACCGCCTGTTTTTTCATGCGAGCTCCCGGAGCGCCTGCTGAAGATCGACGGCCATCGGCATCCCGCTTCCTCCCCGGCGGATCGCAATGATTTCCGCCATGATCGATACGGCGATCTCCTCGGGGGTCTCTGCATTAAGCTCCAGGCCCACCGGTGACCGGACCCGGGCCAGCTGTTCAAGGGGAATCCCTTTTTCCCGTAAAACCTTCGCCGTGAGCAGCCAGCGCCGCTTTGAGCCGATTACCCCAATGTAAGGCGCCGGGGTGTCCAGGATCAGCGGGAGGATCCGCACGTCCAGGGGATGGTTGCGGGTGGTGAGCACCACATAGGTCCGGGCATGGATGGGAGCTCCGGGGAGCGCTTCCTCCGGCGGCCCAATCAGGAAGCCATCCGCATCCGGGATCCATTCGGGCGTGCAGAACTCCGGCCGATCGTCGCTGACCAGCACCCGGAAGCCCATCCATTTGGCGAGGTGGGCCAGGGCTCGACCCACATGCCCTGCCCCGATGATCAGGATCGTTGGGGGAGGAAGCAGGGGCTCAATGAAGATCTCTACCTCCCCTCCACAGACGCCCGGATCGCCCTGTTTGGGATCCGAGAGCATATAGCGGACCACCCGGGGATGGCCCTCCTGAAGTGCCTGGAGGGCCTCCTGGATCACTCGGGCTTCCATCTCCCCACCGCCGATGGTTCCCCGGATCTGGCCATCCGGATAGACCAGCATCTTGGCCGCCTCATGGCGGGGAACGGATCCACGGGCCCGGATGACGGTGCACAGGGCCACCGGGCGGTTTTCCTCACAGGCTTTGATCACCTCACGATAGAGATCCCACATGGACCGGAATCCTCCCTTGCCGATTCCATCAAGGATTCGCCTGCTTTTCATTTTATTAGGAGAGAGCGGGCTCTGCTCTTCCCGGATCCCCACAGAGATGCTGGAAGGTTCTCCAGGAGGGGGCGGCTGCGGGCCTCCTTCCTCCACCCCCTGTCGGGATGGGTGAGATCCTCGAATAGCCTTAGATCAGCACAGGGCACGGAGCGGGAGAGTTCAGGTAAGATGTATAGATGTATAGATCTCCTGATCCGGAGAGCCCAGCTCTCCGGCAAAGGAGGTGAACCGGGGATGAGCGGGCGGGAGGAAGGATTGGTGATCCGGGTGCTGGGCGCGGCCTATGATGTGCAGGGACCGGATGGGGTGGTGCGATGTGTGTTGCGGGGACGATTGCGTCATCAGGCGGAGGGACCCCAGCGCCCGGTGATCGGCGATCGCGTGGAATTCGAGCGGGTCACGCCCCGGGAGGGTGCCATCGTGGCCATCCTTCCCCGGCGCACCGCGCTGGTGCGTCGGGAGCCCCTGGATCCCAGCAAAGCCCATGTCATCGCGGCCAATCTGGATCAGATCGTGGCCGTGTTCTCCGCCATTCCAGAGCCCGACCGGTTTCAGATCGATCGTTATCTGGCTGTGGCGGAAGCGAACGGCCTTTCGGCCATTTTGTGTATCAACAAAATGGATCTTGTGGAGGATCCCGAGTCGTTCCGTTCTTTATTTGCCGAATATGAAGCGCTGGGTTATCCAGTTCTGTATACCAGCGCGATCACCCGGGCGGGCCTGGACGCGCTGCGGGAACGGCTTCAGGGGAAGATCACGGCTTTTATTGGCCCTTCGGGGGTCGGAAAATCCAGCCTCCTGAACGCTCTCCAGCCGGGCCTGGCGCTTCAGATCGGGTCTATCAATCCTCGGACCGGGATGGGGCGCCACACCACCACCCGCAGCGAGCTGATCCCCTTCGATGGGGGATATCTGGCCGATACGCCTGGCCTGCGGGACATCGGGGTATGGGGGATCCGGCCGGAGGACCTGGCGGCTTGCTTCCCGGAGATGCGCCCCTATATTGGCCGTTGCGAGTTCTCGGATTGTCTGCATCTCGAGGAGCCCGGCTGCGCCATCCGCCGGGCGGTCGCGCGCGGGAAGATCAGCCGCCGCCGGTATGAAAGCTATCGGCGGATCCTGATCGATCAACAGGCGCAGGCGATGCGGTCATCGTAGTCGGAGGAGAGGGGGGATTTTCCGACTTCGTTGGAATCCGGGGCGGGGGCTCATCGATGGGGAGGTCATCGAGATGGCGCCGGTTGGGGGGATTCATGGGGAGCTGACCCTGGAGATCGGGCGGCATCCGCTCGGCCGCGGGGTTGGGGGAAATGTGGGGTTGATTGTGCGCCTACCGCAGGATCCCGAGCGGGGGCGGGCGCCGGATGTGGCGTTCATCGGGGCGGAACGGTTGCCGGAGGGGAAGTTGCCTTCGGGGCTCATTGGGGGAGCACCGGATCGGGCGGTGGAGGACGTGTTGCCCGGCCTGGCGATTCCCCTGGATAGCGCATAGTTCTGGGGCTGGGCCGGCCGCCGAGGGTGATCGGTCCAGCCTCGGGGAACCGGTCTCTCAGCGGGCCACCTCGTAAATCCGCACGCCCCCATTATCGAACACCACCCTGAGGTCCCCGCGCGCAATCAGAGCAGGGAACTTCTGGAATCCCTGGGGTGGGTAGTAGAGGCGTTCGGCGTAGCCATCCATCACATAGCGCACCCCGTAACGGCGTAGGATGGCCATCGCCTCCTCTGGATCCGGGGTCTCGTAAAACCGGTTGACATCCGCCTCGCGGCGCTGGATGAACGATTCGGGCACAATGCTCCGCTGCTGCCGCTGATGCCAGTCCCAGCCGAAGACCACGGGAAGCCCAACGAACATCGCGGCTCGACTGCGCAACCCTCGATAGGCAGGCGAGCGAATCGATTCCATGACCACAGGGGTTCCCTCGCTATACGCCTGGAGGAATTGCAATGCCTCCCACTCTTGGCGCACCGGATAGCGCACCCCCATTTCATCTGCGATCGCATTTTCCATGAAGGCGAAGCCATCCAGAGTTGGGCCCACAGAGGTATCCCAGCGATCATACAGGCGAGCGCGGGTAGCCAGGATCGGGTAGAGCAGGGCGGAGAGCAACAGAACCCCGAAGGCGCCGCGCCACAGGGAGCAGAGGAATGCAGGCCATCGGCATGCTGCATCCTCCACGGCGATCACGCCCATGGCCGCCGCGATGGCCCAGAGGAACCATACCTGGAGATAGAACTTAAAAACAGTATTCATCCGGCCGATGTCTCCCCGGAGCACGAGGAGCTCAACGCCCAGGGTGAGGGCGGCGGCCCCTGCCACCCAGAGCCAGAGGAGCCGCCGCTCTGGGATCTGGTAGGGGCGTAGGGCCAGGGCGGCGCCGATCAGGATCATGGGGACGGCGATCCCGGCCACGGGAGCCAGCCGTGCCCCTAGCACCCAGAGACCCAGGCCGATGGCCCCTGCCGCGACCCACCCCGCGGTTCCCAGGGGATCGGCCTCCCATCCCGCGAGGATCCACCGGAGCAGCCGCCGGCTCTCCCGCAGTAGCAAAAGGGAAATCGGCAGGAGGAATAAACCGTGCAACAGGAGATAAATGCCCAGGGGTGTGCGGTCCCCTTTCCATATCTCGAAGGATGTGTAAGCGGTCGCATAGTGGGCGAGGTAGGGGTAGAACAAGAGCGCGCCTAATCCGACGAAGGCGAGGCATCGGGCTATCCATCCCTCGATCCCGGCCCACGAGCGGAAATCCCGGCGTTCCCACGCGTTCAACGTCAGGGCGGCGAGGCCCAGCAGGATATGAGTGGGGTAATCCCAGGTGTTGGTCGGTCGCAGCGCGCCCACCAGAAGCGCCCCCAGCGTGAGCGCAACGATCCCCGAAGGTTCCCCCCAGCGAGACCTCCGCAGCCAGGCCAGCCCCATGAGCAGGGCAGCGAGCTGCAATGGGAAGGCCAGCATATGAGCATGGAGATCGGCATACAGGAAGGTGAAATAGGGGAACTCGGTGATCGGCGTGACATCGCGATCGGGGATGAGGCGGGTCGGGTTCCAGTACCACCACTCAATCCGGGCGGGCAGGGTGGCATGGCCGGTCAAGACCTCCCAGACCCCCTTCAGGGTCTCCTGGAAGGAGATCGATGCCGACCCGGTGGCCTCCGCGCCCACCTCCCCGAACAGGTCCGACAGCAATTTCAATTCCCCCAGATTCCCCACGCCCACAGCGAACAGCGCGGCGAGCAAGCCGGCGGCGATCGGTTTCCCCCGTGAGCGGGGCCACCAGGCCGTTGCCCCATGGGCGCCCACGGCGAAGGCCCCCATGGCCGTCAGGGCCGCCAGGGTGGGGATCGCCGCGTTGTAGGCGTAGCGGACATCGAACCCCAGGAGCTTTACTGGCGCGCCGATGAGGACGTAGCCGAAATAATAATAGTTGATATAGCCTCCGGCGAACCACGGATCATAGGGTGGAAAGCGCAGCGAGCGGATCGTCGCCAGAAGATAGGAGAGGTTCATGGGCTTCTCGCCGCCCATTACCGGATGCCAGAGATCTGGATGGGCGAACCGGATCAACAGCCACAGGGCGAAGGTTCCCAGGAACACCCCCGTTTCCATCCGCCAGAGGGGATTCCGCAGCGCTTCCCGGATGGCGGGCTGAGCCCGCCGCCACAGGAGGACATCGGCGGCCAGGCCGAGGATCAGCGTGAGGAGGATCGCCGTCCGTGTGAAATCCATGGCTCCGATGCTGGCCAGCAGCCACGGGGGGAAAGCCAACAGCAGCGGGCCGAGGAGATGGGCCAGCGCATAGCCCCGATCCGCGAGAGCCGGGAAGGCCCAGGCAACAAGGGGCCACGCCCACCATCCGAGCAGGAGGAAAAAGAGCAGCCAGACGATGACTCCAAGCAGCGGCCAGCGGTTGAGGGGATTCTTGGGTGGGAAGATCTCCCGGTAAGTCGAGGCGGCTTGCTGGCGCGCCCAGGCCGCCGGATCCAGCATCAGGAGGTTACGAGCCTGGGTATACTGGCGCGGCGTTTGCCAGACCACCTGGCTCAGGTCCACCGATTCCAGAACCTGACGGGCCCTCTCGATGGAGAAATCCGACTGCTTGCGGAAGATCCAGACCGGCGGATGATCGTAAACACTGAAAGCCTCCTCGGCTCCCCAGAAGGGCTCCTCGACCCCGAGAGGCGGGAGCTGGAAACCGATCCGACCGCCGATATCGTCGATCTCCAGCGGCCCCAGGCGAGGTTTGACGTGGAAGGCCGCGGCGAGCTCAAAGCCCAGCCGTCCCTCGAACAGGGCGCGGTAATAGGCGGTGGTCATGGGGTAGCGGAGCGGCAGGCGGGGGATCGACCAGACCAAGCGCTGGCTAGAGAGGATAATCCAGTCCGCCCGCTTCAGCCACTCCAGCGCCCGCGCCCGCTTTTCCTCCGTGTCATCGTCATACCATGTCAGCTCCATGCCCTGATACATCGCGAAAGCATCCCGGCCCTCCAGCCGCAGCGGCAGGCCATCATCCCAGTGCTCGTTGGCAATGACCGAGGAGGCTATCATGGCCGGCGCGCCATCGACCCGCAGGCGCACGATATAAGGGCCGGAGGGCAGAACGATCGGCTGGGGCAATACGACTTGGACCGGATCGCCATCGGGATGTTGGGCCGTGGCCGGGATGGACAGGTCGACTCGCAGCCGTTCCTGTCCGTCCGGGGTTTCCAGAGTCAGGCGAAGGATGCCCGGGGGATCGCCCAAGGTGCGCAGGTGGGGGATCTCAATGCTCGAGACGGTGAGGGAAGGGGTGATTTCCGTCGCGAGGGTCCGTTCGCCATCCACTTGGATCCGATTGGGAAGAGAGAGGGGATACAGGGGGGCTGTCGGATCGGCCGATCGGAGGGTGATCGCGCTGGGGACGTGGGCATACAGCCAGCGGGAGGCGGCCACCCGGGAGACCGGCTGCTGGTAGATCCCCGCGAATGCCATGGCCCATAGGGCCGTGCCGAGGAGGGTCCCGGCGATCCCGATTCGGGCCAACCATCGACCAGCCGGGCGAAGGATCCCCTGGAGCTGCAGCAGGCCCCAGGCCGCTGTCAGGGCCAGCGTGGGATAAATCGGTAGGAAATAGCGCATGGATTTGACCCACTGAGTCCCCATATACAGGAAATAGCCCCCTGTCCAGATCCAAAGCAACAGCCATCCCAGTGCCCCGGGATCCCAGCGCAACGATCCGGCATGCCATCGACGCCGCAAGGACAGCCCCAGGCCGAGCCATCCGAGCCATGCCGTCAGGCCGAAGGGGAGGCCCATTCCCCACAGCGCCATGTTTTTAAGAGGGAAGAAAATCGGCGCGCGATCGGTCCATTGATGGCCGGGCGGGTAATCGACGGCCCCGCTGATCAGCGCCTGGATCTCCCGCATATTTGCCAGCCAGCGGGGATCGGGGGTGATCCATCCGGCGAAGGCGTAGGGCATGCCCAGGCGGAAGGTCAGCAGGGTGGCGAGGCCGGCGATGCCCCAGGTCCTCCAGCGGGTCCGGCCGGATCCGCTGGCGATGAGCGCGGCGAAGGCCATTAAAGCGAAGAGCGGCCAGAGGTTGATGCGGGAGGCCAGCGCCGCCCCGGCTGCGATTCCGGTGAGGAGGGCCGTCGGGAGCCCTGGGCGCCGAACCATGCGAACCATCCCCAGCAGAGTGGCGGTGCTGAAGAAGGTAGCCCAGGTATCGGTGGTATAGAAGTGGGCCTGCTGGAGGTTCATCACACTGAAGGCCATCAGGGCGGCGGCCAGCAATGCTCCGCCCACTCCCATCTGTTCTATGCCAAGCAGGAAAGTAAGAAGCACCGTCCCGGTATCCAGCAGTGCCGAGAGGGCGCGGCCGAGGAGCGTGATCTCGTTGTAGCTCAACACATGTCCTTCCGGGAAGGGGCATGGAATCCGCCGCGCCTGGCAGAGGTCGTCCAGGATCTCCCCAGCCCCCCGGGTTAGGATGATCGGGAGGTCCCCATAGACGAAGAAGGTGTAGCCGCGGTTATAGGGGTTGAGCGGGGATCGGGCCGAGTCGAAATACTCGCTCAGGCTGCGGGGCCAGCTGAGGGCCTCCGTTACCATCGTGAGGAAGCGCTCATCCGGATGCAGGTGCTGGTTCTCATCCCAGTTCAACCCGATCGTCCGCAGATGGAAGGCGGCGATCAGCAGAGCCGCCAGCGCGAAGGTTACCAGAATGGCATGGATCTCCGAGCGGCGGGGTCGGATCGCGTTCATAAGCGGGTGCACCTCTAAAGGGTCCATGGCTTTCCCCCGGGGGACGTCGGAAGATGCCCCCTGGGGCCCGGAAACGGATGGGAAGGGATCATCCCGCATCCATGAGTTTGAGCCCAACCGGTAAGTCCTAATTATAATTTGGTGGCCCGGGGGCATCCGGATTGGGCATCCCGTCCCGGCCCAGCCGATGGGGCCTCCGGGGTCATGCCAGCCTAACCGCGCAACCCCCGTCTGAAGCGGGGGGAGATAGGGGCACATCATGGCGCGCATCCTGATCGACATCACGGCGGCGATTCGCCAGGGGGCGGGGATCGGGCGGTATGCCCGAGAGCTGACCCGCGCCATCCTGCGCATGTTCCCCCAACATCGGTATACGCTGTTTTATGCAGGTCCGGCTCGTTTCCCCCCGATCTGGGCGCAGGGCGCCCCGGTGCGCCTGCGGGCGGCCCCGCTGCCGGAGCGGGGGATGGTCTGGCTCTGGCATCGACTTTCGCTGCCCATCCCTGTAGAGCTCTTCGCTGGGCTGGCGGACCTGATCTACTCCCCGGATTTTCTCCTTCCTCCCACCCTTCCGGGTCGGCCTACCCTGCTGACCGTGCACGATCTCTCCTTCGAGATCATGCCGGAGACGCTTCCCGAGCCGCTGGTGGTGTATCTCCGGCGAAATGTGCCGCGTGCGGTGCGGCGGGCGACCCACATTCTGGCCGATTCGGAATCCACCCGCCGGGATCTCATTCGCCTCTGGGGGGTGCCGCCGGAGCGGATCACGGTGCTTTATAGCGGGGTTGAACCGCGCTTCCGCCCCGTTGAGGACCCGGAGCAGCAAGCGCGGGTGCGGGCGCGCTATGGGCTGGGGCCGTGGCCGTTCGTGCTCACGGTGGGCACCGTGCAGCCCCGCAAGAACTACCCGCGCCTCATTGAGGCCTTCGCGATCCTGGTCCGCGAAGGGATCTTCCCGCAAGGTCATCTGGTGATGGTGGGGGAACAGGGCTGGAAAGCCGAAGGGACCTTCGAGGCGATCCGACGCTCCGGGCTGGCGGATCGCATCCACTGGCTGGGCTTTGTAGCGGACGAGGACCTGCCGGCCCTCTATTCCGCTGCCGCGGCCTTTGCGCTGGTTTCCCGCTATGAGGGCTTTGGATTGCCGGCCCTGGAGGCGATGGCGTGCGGGGCACCGGTGGTGGTCTCGCGAACCTCCTCCTTGCCGGAGGTGGTCGGCGAGGCGGGGGTGCTGGTGGATCCAGAATCGGTGGAGGACATCGTGCGGGGGCTGCGTGCCGTGCTGGAGGATCCCGAGCGGCAGGCCCGGTTGCGGATGGCGGGCCTGGAACGGGCCCGCCGGTTCACGTGGGAGGCTGCGGCCCGGCGCTGGTATGAAGTCGTCGATCCGTTGTTACAGGGACAGGCTCCTATAATGGGGAAAAGGGGCTCTTCCCAGGAACAACCCCTAGGATGAGGCGAGGCCGGCATGGCGCGACGGGCCTTCGTGCTGAGCGGGGGCGGGAACCGCGGTCCGCTTCAGGTCGGTGCGTTGAAGGCGCTGCTGGAGTGGGGGATCGATCCCGATCTCCTGGTGGGGACCTCCGCCGGGGCCATTAACGCCGCCGCTCTGGCGGCGGATCCCACCATCGAAGGGGTGGAACGCCTGGCCGCGGCGTGGCGGAGCGTCCGCCGGAAAGACATCTATCCGGGCAATCGGCTCACGGTTCTATGGCGCCTGCTCACCCGCCAGGATAGCCTGTTCGATGGATCAGGATTGCGGCGGGTTCTGCAGGCCCATCTCCCCTCCGGTGTCCGCACGTTCGGGGATCTCCAGCGGCCCTGCTATGTCACAGCCGCGGATTTGCGCACCCAGCGCCTGATCCTTTTCGGCGACGATCCCTCCGCGCCGTTGCTGGAAGCGGTCCTGGCCAGCGCGAGCGTCCCGGTGATCCATCCGCCGGTGCGTTTCCGGAACATGCAGCTGGTGGACGGCGGGGTGGTTGCGGTGGTGCCGATCACCATCGCCCTGGAGAAGGGGGCGGAGGAGCTTTACATCCTCGATCTGAGTTTCAGTCCTCAGGTGCTTCCCCCGCGGCGTGGGCTGGCGGAGATCGCCATGACCGCCTATCAAACCCTGCTGAGCGAGCAGATCCTGGACGACCTGTATGATGCACTGCAATCCCATGCGACGGTGCATCACATCTGCCTGACCGCTTTTCGGGAGATCTCTTTTCTGGATTTCTCCCGGACGGCGCAGATGCTGGAGGCGGGCTATGAGGCCATGCGGCGCTATCTGGAGGATCCCCGGCCGAATCAAGTTTGCGAAGTGACCGCCGAGGGCATACGAGCTCTGGCCGCGCCGGCCATCCCGGGCGGAGGCCGCTGTTACCTCCCTCCCCAACGTCGGCGGTTGCTTCATTGGGAGGCGCCGAAGGGTTGAGAGGCCGCGTTGCGGGTTTTCCCGGGCGCTCCGGATCTGTTCAAGACTCACGCGAACGGAGGCCATCATGGTTTACATTGCTGTGGATCTCGGGGGGACGAACATCCGGGTTGCTCGCTGCAATGCGGAGGGACAAATCCTAGCTCGGGTGGGATACCCCACCCGGGCGGAAGAGGGCGTGGAGGCGGTGATCGCCCGGATTATCCACGCGATCCAGGAGGTCTGGCCAGCGGATGAGCCGGTGGAGGCGATGGGGGTAGGCGTTCCTGGTCCCCTCGATCCACACACCGGGGTGGTGCTCACCGCGCCCAATTTGGGGTGGGAGAATGTCCCCTTGGCCGATCGCCTTCGGGACCAGTTCCACGTGCCCTGTTTTGTCGGCAACGATGCCAACCTGGCTGCGCTGGGGGAATGGCAATATGGGGCGGGTCGCGGCCATAAGCACATGGTATATCTGACGATCAGCACCGGCATTGGGGGAGGAGTCATTACCCACGGCGTGTTGCTCGAGGGCGCCCACGGGTTGGGAGCGGAATTGGGGCACATCGTGGTGGAAGCGAAAGAGGGGCCGCGCTGCGGTTGTGGGCAGATCGGGTGTCTGGAGGCCGTGGCCTCTGGGACGGCCATCGCCCGCATGGCCCAGGAGGCGTGGGCGCGGGGCGACCCTGTCCCCTGGCCGGATCCTTCTGGGGTCACGGCAAAGGATGTTGCGGAGGCCGCCGCCCGGGGAGATCCGATAGCCGGAGCCATTATGGATCGAGCGGCGTTCTATCTGGGCGTGGGGATCGCCACCTTCTGGCACATCTTCAACCCAACCCTGATCATCCTGGGCGGCGGCGTGATGAAAGCCGGGGACTGGTTTCTGGAGAAGATCCGGACATATGCTCGGGAGCGCGCGATGACGCTGGCTTATGTGACGCCCATTGTCCGGACTGCCCTGGGAGACCATGTCGGGCTGCTCGGGGCCCTGGCTTATGCCCGGATGCGATGCGCCCAGGGATCGCCGGCATAACTCTCCTGCTCCGAGGGGCTTCCAGGGCCGCCGAACGCCGTCCCCCCCGGGGGTCCCAGGAGCCATGGAGGGTTATCCCGCCCCCATGAAAGGGGTCAGTCCTCAGGAAGCTCTTCCTGGAGCCGTTTCCAGTCCTCCGGGGTATTGATGTTGCGCCACGAACGGCCCTCCGGGTCCACCGCGTGCCAGATGGCGGGGGGAAGATAGCGCACCCGGATCGCCGGGTAAAAGGCCAGCATCGCCCGTTGCCCGCAGGCCAGGGCAGAGGCGATGGCGTTGAGGCAGGAGGCCCGATACAGTGCGTGCAGCGGCTCCGGGCGCCCTTGGTCATCCAGCAGGACGACGGCGTCGGCTTCCCTGCGCTGCTCGAACATCCATTCCACCACCTGTGGATCCACCAGGGGCATATCGCACGCCATGGCGAAAGCCCATTCATGGCGCGCGCTCAACAGACCGGACCACAGCCCTCCCAGAGGGCCAACGGGTGGCCAGGGATCGGGGACGAGGCGAGCGTTGAGGCCCTGAAAGGGTTTAAGGTCGGGGGCGATCAAGATCACATCGTCGGAGATCGGGCGGAAGCGATCGATCAGATCGGCGATCAGCGGGCGTCCCCTCCAGTCCAGGAAGGCTTTGTTCCTTCCCATCCGGCGGCTCTGGCCGCCGGCCAGGATCAGCACGCTATACATCGCGCCCTCCTTTTGGACCGCTGGCTTCAGCCGACACACTGCCCCGCAGGCAGGTCCGATCTCGGGCCATGCCCGATAGGGGGTATTCCTTCGGGGAGCGAGAAGTAAAGAAGGGCGCGCACTCATGGGCGATCCCGGTTGATCCCATCGCGCTTTGGGAATGGCAGGGCACGGAACGAAGCCGCCCGCTCGACCGCCTTAAACCCTCTTGATCAACGCTTTGACAGACCCGAACGGTTTTCTCTATAGTAGAGTATATCCATTCGTGAGGAGGCGAACAATGTTCGGACGATCGAAGCCGGAGAAAGCGCCCATAGCTCCCAGGCCAGTCAGCCCGGGCACACCGGTGGAGACCGTGCTGGGCCCGACCTGCGTGGTGAAAGGTCTGCTACAGGGCGATGGGACCATTCGGGTGGAAGGCGTGTTCGAGGGCTCCATGGAGATCAGCGGCAATCTGATCATCGGCGAGAGCGCGCGGGTTCGAGCGGAAGTGCGGGCGACCAATGTCTCGGTGGCCGGCATGCTCATTGGGAAGATCCATGCCTCTGGCCGGGTGGAGATCCTTTCCACCGGAAAGGTCTGGGGGGATATCAGCGCGGGCTCTCTGGTGATCGATGAAGGCGGGTACTTCCGGGGCCAATCAGTGATGCCCGGGGCGGAGCCGGAATTCCCGATGTTGGAGGCCCCTCGCGCGGAATCGGCCGAGCGAGAAGGGAAGGTGATCGACCTCGGCGCGCGGGAGGACCCGCAGGGCATGTAAGCGCGAAAATCCGGGGGATGGGATGTCGAAGGCCCTCCCCCGCGGTGCAGACCCTATCCGGAATATTGGACTCGCTTCGGCTGGAGGCAGGGTTATGCCTGTGATCGCCGTGGTCGGCGCGTTGTGGGGAGATGAGGGAAAGGGCCATATCGTCGATCACCTGAGCCGCGACGCGGAGATCGTGATGCGGGTGCAGGGGGGTGATAACGCGGGCCACACAGTGGTGAACGAATACGGAACGTTCCGCCTCCATCTCGTGCCCTCCGGAGTTTTCCAGCGGGGAACCACATGCATCATCGGTGCAGGGACCGCGGTGAATCCCGATACATTGCTTCAGGAGTTGGCGGAGCTCGAGGCCGCCGGCGTGGATACCTCTCGCGTGTGGATCTCCGATCGGGCGCATCTGGTCTTCCCTTACCATCGCCAGCGGGATGAACTGGAGGAGCGCGGTCGGGGCGATCGCCCCCTGGGCACCACGCGCCGGGGCATCGGCCCGGCTTACAGCGATAAGGCCGCCCGGATCGGCTTGCGGATGGGCGATCTCCTCCATCAGGACTGGCTCCACCGGCGCCTGCAGGAGGCATATGCGGCGATCTCCGCGCGCATAATCGCGTTGAAGGGGGACCCCCCTCCTCTGGGGGAGCTGATCGACCGGTGTGAGATGTGGCGAGAGCGCCTGAGGGATCGGATCATCGACACCATCCCGGTGCTCCAGGACGCCATCCGGCGGGATGCCCGGATCCTCCTGGAGGGGCAGCTGGGAGCGATGCGGGATCTGGACTGGGGCGTATATCCCTATGTGACCTCGTCGAACACCCTGGCTGGCTACGCGGCGGTTGGGGCGGGGATCCCACCCCATGCGATCCGGGAGGTGATTGGGGTGGTGAAAGCCTTTGCCACTGCCGTGGGGGAGGGCCCTCTCGTGACCGAGGTGCACGGGGAGCTGGCCGAACGTCTGCGGCGGGGCGGCCCTCCGGAAGGATGGGAGTTCGGGGCGACGACCGGACGCCCTCGCCGGTGCGGCTGGCCCGATGGGGTGGCGTTGCGGCACGCCGCCTGGCTGAACGGCTTCACGGCTCTGGCCATCACCAAGCTGGATGTCTTAGATGGGCTGGAAGAAATCCCCCTCTGTGTGGGATATCGCCTCCCATCCGGGGAGATCCTCACCCACGTCCCCGACACGCCGGTTCTGGAGCAGGTGACTCCGGTCTACGAGCGCATGCCGGGATGGTCCGGCCCTACCTCCACCGCGCGGCGGTGGCAGGATCTCCCGGAGGCGGCGCGAGGGTATTTGCGTCGCCTGTCGGAGCTGGCCGGCGCTCCCGTGCGCTATGTCTCTGTGGGCCCTGCCCGGGACCAGATCCTGGAGATCGAAGACGGCGCGTTGCGGTAAGCGCGTGCTGCGCGCTGGACTCTAGGGGGAATGGGGCCTCGGGGATCAAAGCCGAACGGCGGATGTCCCGCTCTGGCTATCGCGATAGCGTGTGAGGGAAGATCCAGATTCTCCCTTAGGATGGAGCTCGGGATGTTTACCCACGAGACCTTTCTTTCCCCCTTCACCTGGCGATATGGAAGCCCGGCGATGCGCCGGATCTGGTCGGAGGCCTACCGCCGGCGGCTGTGGCGTCAGGTGTGGATCGCGCTGGCCCGTGCGCAGATGGCCGCCGGCCTTGTCCGCCCGGAGCAGGTGGCCGACCTGGAGGCCCATGCCGGGGCCATCGACTTGGAGCGGGCAGAGCAGATCGAGCGGGAGATCGGGCATGATCTCATGGCCGAGCTCCTCACGTTTGCCGAGCAGGCCCCCCAGGGTGGCCCTGTGCTCCACCTGGGCGCTACATCGGCAGACATCGAGGACAATGCCGATGCGATTCGGATTCGGGAAGCTCTGGATCTGATCGGCGATCGCCTGCAGGAGGTCCTGGAAGCACTAGCGGACGCCATCGAGCGATGGGCCGAAGTTCCTTGCATGGCCTGGACTCATCTCCAGCCGGCCGAGCCCACGACCGTGGGTTATCGCCTGGCCCTCTATGGCCAAGATCTCTTGATGGATTGGGAGGAGATCTCCCGCTGTCGGCTCGCGATCCGGGGGAAGGGCTTCAAAGGGGCAGTGGGAACCGGCGCCTCCTACGCGGCGTTGCTGGATGGGACCGGTATGACGCCTTCCCAGATGGAAGAGCGGGCGATGGCGGAGCTGGGCCTGGAGCCGTTCCGGGTGACCGGTCAGATCTATCCGCGCAAACAAGACTGGCGGGTGCTGGTAGCCCTCGCGGGGCTGGCCATGTCGCTTTACAAAATGGCGTTTGACCTCCGCCTCCTGCAATCGCCCCCCTTCGGCGAATGGTCGGAGCCCTTCGGCGCCCGTCAGGTGGGCTCCTCGGCGATGCCCTTCAAGCGTAATCCGATCCTCGCCGAGCGGATCAATGCCCTGGCTCGCTATCTGGGGTCGCTTCCCTCGATGATGTGGGAAACCGCCGCCCATTCCCTCCTGGAACGCACTCTGGACGATTCGGCGATCCGGCGGATCCTGTTGCCGGAGGCTTTCCTGGCCGCCGATGAGATCCTCCGGCTCACGCTCCATATCCTTCGAGGCATGGAAATCCACGTGGAAGCGTTGCGGCGCAATCTGGAGCGGTTCGCCCCCTTCGCCGCTCTGGAGCCGGTCCTCATGGCGGCGGCCCGTGCGGGTGCGGATCGCCAGGCCCTCCACGCTCGCCTGCGGGATCATGCCATGGCTGCGTGGGAGGCCGTGCGGTCCGGGGCCCCCAACCCATTGCCGGAGCGCCTGATCGCGGATCCGGAGATCACCCGCTGGCTCGCTCCCGAAACCCTCCGGCGCCTGATGGCGATCCACACCCATATCGGGGATGCCCCGGAACGAGCACGGGCGATGGCCCAGGAGATCCGAAGGGCGATCGCTGCCCATCATCGCCCCTTCATCGGGTGAGCTCTGGCCAAGACAGGCCTGCCCGCAGGACCTCGGTGTTCTCTCCTTGCAGCCGGGATCCGGGCGCGGCGATCGGGCCCTCAATCATCCCACTGCATTAAACTAAACTAATGAAGGCAGAAATTCCGTCGTCCGTCTCCTCGTGGGGGCCTGGGGGAAGGGCCATCCCGCTTCCCGGGACGGAAGCCCGGCGGCGCAAGCCCCAACTCATGGCGACCTGTCATGCGGTGCATTCGACGGGCTGAAATGCAGCCCGCGGTTCAGCCGGGAAGGGAAGGGATCCGACATGGAGCGCTTTCAGTTGGTGGCGCCCTTTGAACCCACCGGGGATCAACCGCAGGCCATCGAGAAGCTTGTCGAGGGTCTGCGGAAGGGCTATCGTTATCAAACGTTGCTGGGGGCGACGGGGACGGGGAAGACCTTCACCATCGCCCATGTCATCGCCCGCATCCAGAAGCCCACGCTGGTCATCAGCCACAACAAGACCCTGGCCGCGCAGCTCTACGCGGAGTTCCGTGAGTTTTTCCCTCACAACGCAGTGGAATATTTCGTCAGCTACTATGATTACTATCAGCCCGAGGCGTATATCCCCCAGACCGACACCTACATCGAGAAGGAGACCAGCATCAATGAGGAGATTGAGCGCCTGCGCTTGGCGGCCACCCAAGCCCTGTTCACCCGGCGGGATGTGATCATCGTCGCCTCCGTTTCTTGCATCTACGGCATCGGCAACCCCCACGATTGGGGCCAGGTGGTCATCCGCCTTCAGCGTGGCCAGGTCCGCCGCCGCGATAACCTGTTGCGCCACCTCGTGGACATCCAGTATGCGCGCAACGATGGGGATTTCCGGCGGGGAACTTTCCGGGTCCGCGGGGATACGGTGGATGTCTTTCCCGCTTATCAGGATACGGCGATTCGGATTGAGTTCTGGGGGGATGAGATCGAGCGCCTCGTGGAGTTCGATCCGCTTACCGGGGAGATCCTCCGCCTTCATGAAACCATGGAGATCTACCCGGCCAAGCACTTCGTGACCCCTGAGGAGAAGCTGCGGCGGGCGATCGCCTCTATCGAACAGGAGTTGCATGAGCGGCTGGAGGAGCTTCGATCCCAGGGGAAGCTCCTGGAAGCGGAACGGCTCCGCCAGCGTACCCTGTATGACCTGGAGATGCTCCGCGAGGTGGGCTACTGTCACGGCATTGAGAACTACTCCCGTCATCTGGATGGGCGGGCGCCCGGCGAGCCGCCATGGACTCTTCTGGACTACTTCCCGGATGATTTTCTGGTGGTCATTGATGAATCCCATATGACTATCCCACAGTTGCGTGGGATGTATCACGGCGATCGCTCCCGGAAGGAGACGCTGGTGGAATACGGGTTCCGTCTTCCCTCGGCGTTGGACAACCGGCCGCTCACCTTTGAGGAATTCGAACAGCGGGTCCGTCAGGTGATCTTCATGTCCGCCACCCCCGGGCCCTATGAGCTGGAGAAGTCCGAGCAGGTGGTCGAGCAGCTGATCCGCCCGACCGGCATTCTGGATCCGGTGGTGGAGGTGCGGCCGACCAAAGGACAGATCGAGGATCTCATCGGTGAGATCCGCAAACGCATCGCCCGGGGCGAACGGGCGCTGGTCACCACCCTCACGAAGCGCCTGGCGGAGGAGATCTCGGATTACCTGAACGAGATGGGGATCCGCACCCATTATCTCCATGCGGACATCGAGACCCTGGAGCGGGTGGAGATCCTGCGGGATCTCCGGCTGGGGGTTTACGATGTGGTCGTGGGGATCAATCTGTTGCGTGAAGGGCTGGATCTCCCCGAGGTCTCCTTGGTGGCCGTCCTGGATGCCGACAAGGAGGGCTTCCTGCGCAGCGAGACGGCGCTGATCCAGACCATCGGGCGGGCGGCCCGGCATGTGAACGGGACGGCCATCCTCTATGCGGATACGATCACCGATTCCATGCGCCGGGCGATCGAGGAAACCAATCGCAGGCGGGGGATCCAGGAAGCGTATAACCGGGCCCACGGCATCGAGCCCCGTTCGATTGTGAAGGCCGTGCGGGATCTCACGGATCGGGTGCGGGAGATGGTGGCTGAGGAGAAGGGGGCGCCCGAACAACGATGGACGATGTCGAAGGACGAGTTGCAGCGCCTCATCCGGGCGCTGGAGAAGGAGATGAAGCGGGCCGCTCAGGCCCTGGAGTTCGAAAAGGCGGCTGCCCTACGGGATCAGATCTTCGAACTCCGCGAACAATTGCGGATGATCGAGCTGGCGGAAACCCCACCGGAGGCCAGGCTTCGCCGGCTGGTCGAGCGGGAGTGGATCGCAACCGAGGAGGGGGAGGAGGTCGCTCCTGGGCCGGGGAAATCCCCCCAGGCCTTCGGACGGCGAAAGGGACGATCTTCCCACCCCCGCTGAGCGCTCGATCGTTCGAGGTTGGAGGGCCGCCACGGATGGCCTCCAAACGGGAACATCCCTTCAGGCGGATCAGGCCCACTTCACCTGGGATTCCGGCACAACGGCTATGGATCGCTCCAGACGCGTCATGATCATCTACAATCCGACCGCTGGCCCCCGGGAGATGCTTGGGGAGGTCCAGGCGGTGGCCCGTAAATGGCAGGAGGAGCGCGGATGGTCGGTCCTCCTGCGGATCACGGAGCGTCCAGGAATGGCTACCGATCTGGCCCACGAGGCCGCCCTGGAGGGATTCGAATGGGTGATCGCCGCGGGGGGAGATGGCACCGTCAACGAGGTGGCGAACGGCCTGGTCGGAATGCCGGCCGCTCTGGGCGTCCTGCCGGTGGGAACCGGCAATGTATGGGCTCGGCAGCTGGGCCTCCCGGTTTACCCTCTCGTCCATCCGCTTCGGATTCAGGTGGCTGCGCATCTCCTGGAGGCCGCGCGGGAACATACAATTGACGTGGGGAGGGCCAACGGTCGTTACTTCCTTCTGTGGGCGGGCATCGGTCTGGACGCCCAGGTGGCGCAGCATATGGAACCCCGGACCCGGAACACCAAGCGTTTGGGGGCCCTGGCTTACCTGATTGCCGCTGCCATGATCGCCAGGGATTTCCCGGCCATGCGGGCCACGGTCATCGTGGATGGCCGCCGCCGGGTGAAGGGGCGCACCCTGGTGGTTCTGGTAGCGAATGCCCAGCTATATGGAGGCCTGGTGCGCATCGCCCCCCAGGCCATGCTGGACGATGGCTATCTCAACATTTGCGTGTTTCGAGGGATGGGGCTGCCGTGGGCGGTCCGCCATTTCTTCAATGTCTTCGGGGGGCGCCATCTCCAGGATCCGGCGGTCAAATTCTTCGTCGGACGTCGTGTGGTCGTCGAGACCCGCCCGGTCGTCCCGGTCCAGGTGGATGGGGAACCCATTGGCTATACCCCCATGGCCTTCGAGGTCGTCCCCCGATCCCTTCGAATCCTGGTTCCACCGACTGCCCCTGCGAGCCTGTTTCAGGAGTCATAACTCCTCTTCCCGGGCGCTCGCACCCTCATTCGTAAACGGTCTCTACCTCGATCTCCGCGCCGAGGGCCTGCATGGTTTCCACGAAACCCGGGAAGCTGTCGGCGATGCAAGCCGCATCCTCCACGAGGGTTTCCCCATCGGCGATCAACCCGGCGACCGTGAGGGCCATGGCCAGGCGATGATCCCCATGGCTGTGGACAACGGCCCCGCGCAAAGGCGTAGGCCCATAGACGGTAAAGCCATCCGGATGTTCCTCGATCCGCGCGCCCATACGGCGCAGCTCCGCGGCGATGGCGGCGATGCGATCGCTCTCCTTAACGCGCAATTCCGCCGCATCGCGGACCTGGGTGATGCCCTCCGCCTGGGTGGCGACCACGGCGAAGATGGGGAACTCATCGATCATCCGAGGAACCATGGCCCCTGCGATTTCGATCGCTTGCAGACAGCTGGCCGCCGTGGCCTGCAGGTGCCCCACTGGTTCCCCGCCGGCTTCGCCCTCTGGGATCGCCCGGATTGGCGCGCCCATTGCCTGCCACGCGTCCACCCATCCCAGACGCGTGGGGTTGAGCAGGACCCCAGGGATCTGCACCCATGAGCCCGGAACCAGCAGGGCGGCCGCGATGAGGAAGGCCGCGGAGGACGGATCGCCGGGGATGGTCATGGAAACCGGCCGCAATCGCTCCGCCGGCTCAATGGTGACGGCGTTCCCATCTCGTCGGATGGAAGCGCCCATCGCCCCAAGCAAGCGTTCTGTGTGATCCCGTGAGGGAGCGGGCTCGATGACCATCGTTGGGCGATCCGCGTAAAGCCCGGCCAGGAGGATAGCCGATTTCACCTGAGCGCTGGCCATGGGGAGCTCATAGCGGATGCCCTGGAGCGAGCCACCGCGCACATAGACGGGGGCGTGCCCCTCCGTGGTGATGACCTCCGCGCCCATCTGGCGCAATGGCCGGGCCACCCGCTCCATCGGGCGCCGAGAGAGCTGGGGGTTCCCCACCAGCGTGCTGGGGAAGGGGAAACCGGCGAGCATCCCCATCAGGAGCCGCATCGTGGTCCCGGAGCCGCCGCAATCCAGGGGGGCAGGGGCCGGTCGGAATCCCTTCAAGCCACCGCCGTGAACGATCAGGTGCTCCCAGGCGGGCCGCTCCACGTGGATCCCCAGAGCGCGGACACAACGGAGGGTTGCCTCGCAATCGGCGGCCGGAAGCCAGCCCTTCAGGTCAGAGATCCCATCGGCCAGGGCTCCAAACAGCAGTGCCCGGTGGGAGAGGGATTTGTCTCCTGGGACGGGCATGGTGCCTTTCAATCGAGTCGCTGCTCGGATCCGCAATCGCATGATGCCCCTCTGGACCCATGGCTTTATGTTGTTGGGTTCGAGCTTCAGGGAGTTTTCTCCACGCCGTCGCAAGATCGCTTCGGGGGGGCGTTTCCGCAAGCCCATCGGCTCTTCCGACCGCCTTCCGCTGAAGGCGCTTATAATAATTTTATGCGAACCATTTCGCTCGAAAGGGGTGGCGATGGAGCGCAAGCCCAAACCCTATACCGTCGCCGAGATCATGACCTCCCCCGTGGTGACCGTCCCTCCAGATATGCCCGTGGAGGACGCGTTGCATCTGATGGTTCAGAAGGGCATCTCCAGCGTGGTGGTGGAGCCGGAGGGACCTCATGGGACGTGGGGGATCATGACCAAGCGGGATATCCTGAAGAAGGTGGTGGCCGCCGATCGGCCCCTGAAAGGATTGAAGGTGCGGGATCTGATGAGCGCGCCCCTGATCACCGTTTCCCCGGATACCACCATCCGGCAGTGCTCCCTGATCATGTTGGACGCCAACATCCGGCGGGCGGTGGTGATGCAGGATGGGAAGCCCGTTGGCATCGTGAGCGATACGGACATCTTCCAAGCGGTGGAGGAACGGGGGTGGGGCCCGGATTAAGCGCCCATGCTCCTCGGCCCGTCCGGGTGCGGCGACTGACGGCGGATGGCCGGTTGCGTGTGGTTTACGCCGGGCGTCTCACCCGCGCTGCTCCCGAGGCGCTGGTGGTGGAGGCCTTCTGGGAGCGTCCTCCGCTGGATCTGGGTTACGTGCGTTTGGAAACCCAGGATCGATTCGTCGAGTATTTCTTCCCAGGCCGCTGGTTTGTGATCTATGAGATCCATGGCCATGGGGACGATCGGTTAAAGGGTTGGTATTGCGACATCACATATCCTCCGCAGGTCTCAGAGGACGAGATCGAGATTCGGGACTTGGCGCTGGATCTCTTCGTGACGCCGACGGGGGAGGTCCTGGTTCTGGATGAGGAGGAGTTTGAGGCGTTGAGTTTGCATGAACGGGATCCACAGGCCTACGCGTCCGCGCGGGAAGCCCTTCGGGATTTGATGGGAAAGGTTCGCCGACGAGAGCCTCCCTTCCATCAAATTTCATCGCGCGGATTTTGAACAGGATTCGCATGCTTCACCCTGTAAACCAGGAGGGTGGCCATGGCTTACGGATATGCGGGCCGTGTTCTCCACGTGGATCTGACGGAAGGCCGCCTGTGGGTGGAGACGCCGCCGGAATCGTTTTATCGCACCTATATGGGCGGCAGCGCGATGGGGCTTTACTACATCCTGAGAGAGATGCCTCCAGGCGTCGACCCCTTTGATCCGCGCAACATCCTCACCCTCTTCCTCAGTCCCCTCACTGGGGCGCCGATCTCCGGGCAATCCCGCCTGATGGCGAACGCCAAATCCCCCCTCACGGGCGCCATTGGGGATTCCCAGAGTGGGGGTTTCTTCCCTGCGGAGCTGAAATACGCGGGCTTCGATGGGCTGGTGATCCGAGGCCGCGCTCCGAAGCCTGTTTATCTCTGGATCCATGACGGTGAGGCGGAGCTGCGAGATGCCGCTCACCTGTGGGGTCGGATCACCGGCGAGGCAGAGCGGATGCTGCAAGAGGAGCTGGGGGACGATCAGATCGAAATCGCTCAGATCGGGCCGGCCGGCGAGCGCCTCGTTCGTTTCGCAGCGATTATGAACATGTCCAATCGGGCCAACGGCCGCACCGGGATGGGGGCGGTGATGGGCTCCAAGAACCTGAAGGCCATCGCCGTTCGGGGCCGTCGCAAGGTGGCAATCGCTGATCCGAAGGCGCTGGCGGAGCTGGCTCAGTGGGGGGCCCGCCATATCGAGGACAACCCCGACGTCCAGGGGCTGGCCCTCTATGGGACGGCCAGCGTGGTCGCCTGGCAGCAGATGGCTGGCACTTTGCCCGCTTATAACTACAACGCCGGGCAATTCGAGGGTTTTGAGAAGATCACCGGTGAACGGATGGCCGAAACGATCCTGAAAGAACGCGATACCTGCTATGCATGTGTCGTCCGCTGCAAGCGGGTGGTGGAAACAGAATGGAATGGCCGAAAGGTGGATCCGTTCTACGGCGGTCCAGAGTATGAAACCATCGCGACCTTCGGCTCCTACTGCGGGATCGATGATCTGGATGCGATCGCCCTGGCCAACCAGATGTGCAACCAGTATGGGGTGGACACCATCTCCTGCGGGGCGACGATCGCCTGGGCGATGGAGTGTTTCGAGAAGGGGATCCTCACCGAGGCAGAGATCGGCTTCCCGCTGCGCTTCGGCGACGCCGAGGCGATGCTCCGCCTCCTGGAGATGATCTTGAAGCGGGAGGGCATCGGTGATGCCCTGGCCGAGGGCTCCGCCCGGGCTGCCGACCGGCTGGGGAAGGGCCATGAGTTCCTGATCACCGTGAAGAACCAGGAGGCCCCGGCCCACATGCCCCACGCCAAGCGCTCCCTCGGCCTGATCTACGCGGTGAACCCCTTCGGCGCGGACCATCAATCCAGCGAGCATGATCCTATGTATGAGGAGGGCGCTTCGGATCTCTACCTCCAGCGCCTGGCGCTCCTGGGTCTGACACAGCCTCAGCCTCCCCACAGCTTGAGCGAGGAGAAAATCCGCTTCGCTTATCTCACCCAGCTGTTCTATTCATTTCTGGATTCGGCGGGGTTGTGCCAGTTCGTGTATGGCCCGGCCTGGACCCTATACGGGCCTGAGGAGACAGTGCGGATGGTCCGCGCGGTGACCGGCTGGACAGATTTCACCCTGGAGGAGCTGTTGCGGATCGGGGAGCGCCGTCTGAATATGCTGCGGTGGTTCAATGTGCGGGAGGGCCTGGATCGCCGGGCGGATCAGCTCCCGAGGAAATTCTTTAAAGCCCTGCAGGGAACAGGCCCCACGGCCGGCATGGCCTTGGATCGGGAAGCCATGGAGCGAGCCCTGGATCGTTATTACGAGCTGGCGGGCTGGACTCGGGAAGGGGTACCTACGCCCGCGAAGCTTCGAGAGCTGGGGCTGGAATGGCTGCTGGCGCAGTAGGCAGGGCTTCGCGCTGGGTCGGGCGTGGGCCCTCCAGAACGGCTCACTCCTAGGAGAAGCGATTTCTATAGGAGGGTCTTCCCTCGAAAGCGAGGAGGGCCCATGGCTTCTACAATGGATCACGTGGCCTATCTAGCGGTGACCATCGGACCCCGGGGAAGCACCACGGACGCGGAGCGGAAAGCTGCGGAATATGCCGTTCGCGTGTTCCGGGAGCTGGGACTGGAGCCCCGGGTGGAGCCTTTCGTAAGCGCCACCTCGGCCTGGCGTCCTTTTGCCATCGCCACCGGGGGGATGCTCTTGATGTTCCCGGTTTTCTTCCTCGGCGGCCGATGGATCGCCGCCCTCGGCCTCTTCCTGCTGGTCCTCTGCACGGTGCTGGAGCTCACCTTTACGCCGAATCCCCTCCGCTGGCTAGTTCCCAAGGGGCGAAGCCAGAACGTCTATGCCATCCTGCAGCCGGCCGGGCCGGTCCAGCAACGGGTGATCCTGTGCGGTCATCTGGACACCCATCGCACGCCGTGGGCGTTTTCCTCCCTTCGAGCACTGGCGATCTACCGGATGCTGGTGACCTTAGGGCTTCCTGGGGCGGTGGGGGTCGGGGGGCTATTCCTGATCGGCGCGATCACCGGGAACCCGAACTGGGGCCTGCCGTCGCTGCTGCCAGGGCTGCTGCTCGCCGCGGTTTTTGCCATCGCCATCCAGGCGGACCTCACGCCTTACACGTGCGGTGCGAACGACAACGCCACCGGCGCCGGGATGGTCCTGGCGCTGGCGGAGCGGCTTCGTCGGGAGCCTCTTCAGCGCACAGAGGTATGGGCGTTGTGCACGGGTTGCGAGGAAGTCGGCGCATATGGCGCTGCCGCCTTCGTCCGACAGCATGCAGACCTCGGGCGCCCCATTTTCATCGTCCTGGACACCTTGGGCGGTCCAGGGAGCGGCCCGTGTTATCTCGTTCAGGAGACGATGCTGTGGCCTCTGCGCAGTGACCCGGAGCTGCTCGCGCTGGCCGATGGGATCGCTCGCCGCCATCCGGAGCTCGGCGCCTACCGCTGGCCGAACTTCCGGGGCGCCTACACCGATGGGGCGCCGGCTGTTCGGGCGGGCTGGCGGGTTCTCACTTTCGTCAATTTACGGCCGGACGGCGTGCTTCCCCACTGGCATCAGCCGTCGGACGTATATGAGAACGTGGATCCGGAGGTAGTGGCTCGCACGGAGGACTTTGTGTGGAAACTCTTGCGGGCGATCGATGTGGGTTTAGGGGATCGCGGAGGGGCGGCTGCCCCATCGTAGCCTCTATTGGGAAGGGGCCGTTACCCCGCCGGCCCATGAGCCAGCGCCTAGTGATCCCTCGGATGGCTTCCGTGCCCATCGGGGTCCAATTCACATATGCATACCGGTTGAGGGCCTGGGGGTTCCCCGGCTCGGGCACGATGGGATCCGGTTGCAGGAAGCGGCCCAGGGCGGGGTCGTAGAACCGAGCCTGGTAGTCATACAACCCTATGGTACCATCCCACCGCTGTCCCGTAAAGCGCCGCTCCACGAACAGGCTGCCGCTGGTGTACCGCTCCTCCCCAAACGAGTAGTACCACTTCTCCCCCACCTTGCTCCCGCTGCCGTCCAGCACCACCATCGTCGAACCCAGATGGTCCACCAGCAGCCAGTAGGCCGTGCCCCCGATGCGCACCGCCACCCGCCGGTCCCCCAGATAGTAGTACTTCGTCACCTGCCCCGTGCCGGTGTTCTTCTGGTACAGGTCGCCTACGTACACCGTGGTCTGCTGGTTGTTCACCACCCGCTTCACCAGCTTGCCGTCCCCATCATACGTGAAGCTGACGCTCGCGGCACCGCTCACCCCCACCAGCCGGTTCTCCGGTTTGTCGGCCAGGACAGGTTCCGCATCGTAGGTCAAGTTGATAGATGCCCTTTTGTCTACTCAACAACTACCCAGCCATTCGCCTGCGACTGCGCCGTGCATGCCACCACAGCACCACCATCCCCAGGCCGCCACCGACCAGGTCCACCCCGATGTCCAGCATCTCATCTGCTCCAGGGGGCTGAGCCGTGTACCACAACTGAACACCCTCTTGCAAAAGTGCCACGCCCAGGATCAGGACTAGTAATGATCCTGAGCTACCACCTGCCACGATGAAGCCTCAGCCGGGGACCGAGAACCTGCCCCAACAGATAGGCTAGCACGGCGTAGAGAAAAGCGTGCATGACCACGTGAGTCCAGGTGGGGGTGAAAACGTATCGAAAGGCGCGATTGTAGGTGGCGGATAGTCGGGTGAACCAGGCCATGGGGAAGAGCATGCCCAGAACCCAGAAGACTAGGAAAACGAACTTGCGTCTCACGGCTTTTCCCGAGTGCACAGTGCGAGTGTATGGCTCATTCATCCAGTGACGTGGGCACCTTGCGCGGGCCGGGATGCAGCGTGGAATGTTGCAGGAAATCGGCCATTTCCCGGTCGATCACTTCCAGAAGTCGCTTTAGGTCCTCGAGGGTCATGTAGTCTGCAATGGGGGTGGAAAGAACGATGATGTACTCCTCTTTCGCTGATTTTGGGAAGGGGTTCGGGAAATTCCCGAGTAGGGGGCGCACGGCTGTGCGCCCCTACCATCGATGGGCCCCCGGGCGCGCCGCCACGGCCCTGAGGGGGCGTAGGACTGAACCCTCCCCGTTGGCCGACCATGTCGTGCCGCGGCCGGCGACGGCAGGCTCTAAATTCATACCACACCTTGTAATTGGTACCTATCCTGAAACATCGGGTATCAATCTTGAAATACCTCTCTTTCCCCCGCTGCCAGCGGCAAGCGCACCGTGACCACCGTCCCTTGGCCTTCTCGGCTGCGTACCTGTATTTCCCCACCGTGCAGGGCCACAATGCGCTGCACCAATGCCAGCCCCAACCCGCTGCCGGGGATATCCCGGGCGTTGCTTCCCCGGTACAGCTCCTCAAAGATGTGGGGCAATTCCTCTGCCGGTATGCCCGGCCCCCCGTCCGCCACCTCCACCACCGCCCACCGCTCCTCCTCCCTGACCCGCACCTCCACCGGGTCGCCGGCGCGGGTGAACTTGAGCGCATTGTCCAGCAGGTTACGAAAGGCCACCACCAGCAGGTCTCGGTCCCCCCACACTGGCGCCACCGGCCAGGGCACATGTTGCACATGGACGTCCACCTGCCGCGCGGTGGCCCCTTCTGTCTCGCACGCCAGGGCGATGGCCTCCTCCAGGACCACCTGCAAGTCCACCCGTTCCCCTTCGAGCGCCAGCTCTTCCAGTTCGGCCAGCCGGCGCAGCTCCGCCACCAGGGTCTCCAGCCGCCGGACCTGCTCAGCCACACGGGCCAGCGAGTCCGCCTCTTCCGATGAGGATACTAGGCGATCCTGGAGGTTCGCCACCCCCAGATGGATGATCGCCAGCGGGTTCTTCAGTTCGTGGTCCAGTCGCCGCAAGAAACGACGGTGGGCCGTGGCGTGCCTCTCCCGCTCTGCCGCCCGGACCCTGGCCCTCTCCCGCTGCACCCAAGCCCGCAATCCCAGAACGCCCCACCCTCCCAGGCTGAGCAGCACCCCGGTCCCCGCCGCCAGCGCGGCCAGGTCGGCCTGAAAGGTGCCCACAAGGACGAGATTGGGTACCACCTCTCGCGCCAGCAACACGGACAGCCCCAGTCCCAGCAGGGCCGGCCCGCTCGCCAGCCCCACCGCCAGATAACGCCTCATACCTCTCCTTTGACCTCCCCGATAAACCGATACCCCTGGCCCGTTACCGTCTCGATGTAGCGGGGCGCGTCCGGGTCATCGCCCAGCACCTTCCGCAGTTCGGCGACGCGGATATCCACTGCCCGCGTCCCCACCGGATAGGCCCAGCCCCACAGCTCGTCCAGCAATCGCTCCCGGGAGAGCACTTCGCCGGGATGCAACATCAAGAACTCCAGCAGGGCAAGGGCGCGGGGCGTGAGGGGCAGCTCCTTCCCGCCGCGCTGCGCCCGCCGCGCCTGACGGTCCAGCACCAGGTCTCCACACACCAGGCGACGGTGAGCGGTCAGTGGAAGTTCCCCTTGCCGCGCGCGGCGCAGCACGGCCTGAATGCGGGCCACCAGTTCCATCGGCTCAAAGGGTTTGTTGAGATAGTCGTCTGCCCCTTCTTGCAGGCTGAAGGCCCGCTCTATAGGCGTGCCTACCTGGGTGAGGAGGATGACGGGGGTCCAGTCGCCGGCCTGGCGCAGGCGGCGCAGCACCTCCCGGCCGTCGAGCCGGGGCATGAGCACGTCCAGCACCACCAGGTCCGGCCGTTCCGCGGCGATGCGCTGCAGGGCTTCCTCGCCGTCGCCGGCGGTGAGCACCTGGAAACCGGCCCGCTCCACCAGCGGCTTCAGCTCCGCCAGCAGGTCCGGCTCGTCATCCACCAGCAGGATGCGGGGTCGTCTGGAGACATGAGCACCTCTGGCGATGACTCCAGGCGTTGCATGGCGCGTGCGTTGTTCATTATACCCGTAAGGTGACATAGCGCATCACCGGAGGGTTTCATGGGCTGAGCAGGCGCGACCCAGTGGGTCGCCCTGGTTGTGTGAGGTGGGTGGGGCGGATTGTCAATCCGCCCCACAGCTAACGTCTCATGTCCAAAGGGCGCAGGGTGTTCAGCACCACCTCCACCGTCGCCACGTCCTCCCCAGGCACAAAGGCCACCCCCCGACCGGAAGGGGCGATGACCAGCCAGACCGTTGCTGGCCGGCCTTCCCCTGGCATCAGGGTCAGGCGCAATGCCTCAAAGGTCCCCAGACGCACCGGTTCCGCCGCCCGCAGGTACCGCCCCCAGGCCCCCTGCTCCACCTCGGCCAACGCCCGGTCCAAGGTGCGGCTCTCGGGACTGAGGACCGAGAGGTCGAGGACCTGCCGGGGGTTACCCGCCTCGTCACGGACGGTGAGGTGAGCTTCCGCGCCCGGTACCCCTTCCATCTCCCAGGCCGCCGGCACGTCAAAGGCGAGGCCCAGGACGGTGTCGGTGTACGGTCGGGTGGGGCCCAGGGCGGGTGGGGGCGGTGTCGGGGTGGGCGATGGCACAACCACCGGCGTGGGCGGAGGGGCGGGCGGTGGTGCCGTCGGCAGCGCGGGGGGCGGGACGTGCACGGCCTCCTTCGGTTGGGGCGGTCCGGTCCACCAGTCAAAGAGTTCGCTCCAGTCCAGGTCGCCGTAGAAGCCGGACGAGTCCGGGAAAGGCCCCAGGTCCTTGACCACGGGCCGCAATGCGCCGGTGGCGGTCTCCATGAGCCACAGGCTGGCCTGCTGGCCCTGCAGGCGGGCAAAGAGGATGTGCGTGCCCTCCGCCGACCACAGGGGCCGCTCATCGCGGAAGGCAGCGTCATCGGTCAACGGCCGCGCTTCCGGGGCGTCGGCCCCCGTCACCCAGATGCGCCGGCCGGCCAGGAGACCGCGGGCCGCTTCCCCACCGGCCACATTGGGACCAGCAGGGGCCCCCACGTAGGCCAGGCGCTGCCCGTCCGGCGACCAGGCCGGCGCCAGGACCGCGACCGTGGGTGGGGTCAGGAACCAGCGGCGGCGGCCATCCGCGGTGGCGACCATCAGCCGCTTGTTCTGCCATGTTTCCCGCCCGCTGCCGGCCACGATGGCCAGCCGTGCTCCGTTCGGCGACCAGGCCACGAAGTCGGGGCGCGGCACCACCGCTTCGGCGATCTCAACGGGGGTGCCGCCCCCTGCCGACACCACCTGGAGGGGCGCCCCGTCGGCGGCCAGGGAGGCCGAACCCGCCGGGAACCGCCAGAAGGCCAGCCGGGAACCGTCCGGCGACCATCCGGCCAGGACCACCGTGTCCGCCTGGCGAGGCGGGTGATAGGCGGAGAAGACCTCGCTCCGGTGCGTGCGGTCCAGCCGGATGCGTTGGATGCCCTGATACGTCGGCGGCTCGCCGGGCCGGGCGTCTGTCCACTCGAAGGCCAACCATTGGCCATCGGGGGACCAGGCGATGTGTCCCACGCCGCTCCCCTCCACGCCCGGTGCGGACACCAGCTCCTGGGAGGTCATTGTGCCCACATCGGTCACCCACAGCCCGCCATTGGCGGTCACGTAAGCCAGCCGGTCCTCGACGGGGGACCAGACCGCTTGGGTGACGGCGACCTCCGAGATGCGTCGGGGCGCTTGCTCCTCGACGGACACAATCCACAGTTGGCGGTCTTTGAAGAAAGCGATCCAGCGGCCGCTGGGCGACCAGGCGGGGCGTTTAATCCCCAGGCTTTGGGTCAGACGCCGCTCCCGGCCGGTGTCCAGGTCGAGGACCCAGAGGTCACCCCCGCGCACAAAGGCGATCTTGCCCAGGCGGGGCGCCGGTGTAGGGGACGGCGTGAGGGCTGCCTGGGCCGTCGCGGTGACCTCTGCCGGCCGCATGAGGCGGGCGTTGACCTCGAATGTGCCGCAGGCGGCGAGGAGAAACGTGAGAAGAAGAAAGGTCAGCAAAAGAGCGCTATCTTGCCTTACTCGTTGGTCCATTTGGAGTACCTCCCGTGTAACGTGTACAGTTGCAATCCTGATCGCTGAGGTAACCGGGTGTGCTCCTATTCTCACGGTGCGGCTTGCCAGCCAGCACTCCAGTATTGCAGCCGTATTGCAGCCGTCTCACCGTGTCTTCGCGGGGATTTTCCTGTGATAAAGATAAACACACCAGCCGCGCCACCCGCCACGCCCGCCGGAGCCCCAGAACCTGCACCAGGCGCAAACGCATGCGCAAACCGGTGTAAACCTGTACCTGTGCATCGTTGGCCTCTAATAGCGTGGGTTCCCAACGCCACCCCGGCCTACCTCGATTAAGTAGCCCCTGGACCTTGGGTTCGTGCAGACTGCGAGCTGTCAACCGACCGCCGGCCTCGATCTCGATCGCATGTGCTAGTGCCGTGCAGGTCGAGCACTCTGAGTCGAAAAGCAAGTAATATTCCATGATGCAACTTCTTTCCTTATTACCGAAATCGCTATTGCCTGAATACCAGCTGCTCTTTTAAGAAGCGCTCTCACCAACCGGTCGGCAGTGGAATGAAGAATCGTCTGTTTCCATCCTGAAGATCCGTGACCTCTGCCCTGTCCAGATCAGCGTTGATAGCCACCACCTTCACCCCTTCCAAACGCTGCCTCTCTAAGTTCACGGCGAAAACGACAAGCCTCGAACTGCTGTCCGACTTACCATCCTTTGCCTCCCCATTTTGCAGGTTGAAGACAAAGAAAGCCCATTTATCATCATGCCAGGCATCGGCTGGAAAGGGGGTCTGGAGCTCCCGACGCAGCCTTCGATAGTACGGTGACCGCTTGAGCACCTTTAGAGCCTCGATCAAGCGACAACAGAGGGGTACTGGTGTGCCGGCTCCCCGAGCGGCTTGATCCTCACTTCAACGACGCCTTCGCCCTACTACTCGTTGGCTCATGATTCACTTCCCATATTCCATTTCAGAACAGGCTGTCATCCTCACTCTGCTACCCACATTCGGGTGGCCTTCAATGTCCCGTCCCGTTCCATCACGCCTAGAACCTGCACCGGCTGGCCAGGTCGTAGGCTCGGTGTCACCACTGGGTTGTCGTTCACCACCATACCCGGGTGGAACCGGACGACAATGCGGCGTTCAGGGCCTGTATGAGCGTGACCATCGATTCGCAACTCAAAGCCATTGCTCTCCAAGGCGTTCACAGTTCCCATCAGATTGGCGATGTTGGCCCAAATCTTAGCGGCGGTAAACGTGCCATCGGGCTCAGGCAGCGCTCGCAGATAGAGGAAATCCCCCGGCTCCAGCGCAGCCAGGTCGGTCACCTCTCCCTTCCAGATCCGGGTGCTGCCCGATACCCGTAGGGTAACCGCAACCTCGCCACGCTCGTTGATTACCAGTGTGCCCTGGGTCAGGTCAACGGTGATGATCTCTCCTTCCAGGAAAATAGTCCCGTCTCCCATAGCCTGGTCCTCTTGTCCGGCCAGCACGTGAGCTGGTTCAAGAGCTAGCCGGGCAGCCAAGGCCCCAGAGCCTAAGGCGATACCTTGCAGGAACTGACGACGCGTGACACGTGTCATGGTCATCCCTCCTTCACGCTGTCACTCGCACCGGGATGCGCCCAACGTCCAGGTCGGCAATCTTAGAGAAAGCGTTGGGGGTCAGATCGATGATCGCTGGACAATTGGGATAGGCACACCCACAGGGCCAGTTGCAGTAGTTATTGGTGTTAGGTCCACAATCATGAACTTCTACAATGACTTGCTTTCCATTGCAGCGGTTGTAGACTACCAGAGTGTCGCCGCAGTACTTCCAGGGTAGCGGCAGGCAATTGTCGGACACATTGCAGTCGGGATATCCCGGTCGCTTAAGCTTGGGCCAGGCGGCGTGGTCCAGGTAGCTCTCGCAGTTCCCGCACGAGCCATGCCCAGTGTCCGCGCAACGACTGGACCAGCTTCCCGCGTGGCCACAGCAGAACCACGAAGCACTACCGTAGTAGTAAGCCATGATTCCACCTCCCACTACTCCCACAGAGGTACTTGCCGCTTAGTGCAGTGTTTGAGCAATGCCCAACAAAGTCTCAAGGGACATCGAGTTAGAGTACAAATTCAGGCCTAAGGTTGAAGAGGAGTTGGAGAACTTGGTGCTTGAATTCCCAGATACGTGAGAATGTTGTTGTATTCCTCCACACTCAACTCTTCAATATCCCCTGACCCGGCTACAAGTAGATAGACTGACATATCTCCTCAGGGCCGGTAATGTGCACTTTTCGTTTGAACATCTTGTCACCTCCTGGTAAAAGAGTTCCTACCAATCAGCCGGCACTGGAACTTGAAATTATCCGTACTTGATAAAACTGCTCCGGCTTTCTAGCCTGCCAGCAGCCTGGAAAGGCTGCTCCACGAGCCAAATGCCAAATTCTCAGGTATCGATTATTGGCTACCCCTATTCTACCACATCCCATGTTTCACCGTGTTTCAAACCGGTATCCATCCTGAAACATCGTGTTTCAATCCTGAAACATCACTCCTTTCCTGTTTCTCGGCCAGGCAGGCGTCGGCTTGGCACAGCCCGCCGGGGCTCACCTCCAGGCCGAAAGCCGTCTCGAACAGCTCGGTGATCTTGCGGTAGGGGATCCCCAGACGATGCTTGAGGTCCGCCGTCAAGGCCTTGGCCCGCGGGCCCAGGCTCACGCCTGCGGCCCCGGTGGCTCGCGAGACCTGTTGGGGATGGCAGGCCCGCACCCGCTTGCGGCAGCGGGGGCAGTAGCCGCTTTGGGTGCGGAAGCGGACCACCTCCGGCTCCACCGGAGGCAGATCGACCTGGATCTGCTCGTGCCAGGTGCGCTCCGCAAGCTCCCCACCACAATCGGGGCACCGCTCCAGGGGGACCTCGAGGGTGCGCTGAATCTCCTCCTCGGGAGGTGGCTCCTTATGGGTGAACCTCCCTTGTCCAGGACGGCGGCCCGGCGGTTTGGGATCGGGCTTGGGGGGCATCCTTGGAGAAGGGAGCCGCCTGGCGACGCCCGCGGCGCAGCTGGGCCTCCAGCTCTTCGATCTTAGCTTCCAGCTCCTTGATCTTAGCCTGGAGCCGTCGGCAGTTGGGGCATTCCCTCTGCTTCCGGCTATCCGTTTGTGGAATCAACAACTCCTCGAATCGGCGGAGTACAGCGTAGTTGATAGTTCCTGGCACCTGGGTAGCTCTCAAACTTGATCACATCATAGCTCGCTTCCAAGGCTTTCTGGGCAATAGCTTGATGCAGGTCTTTAGCAGCCGGATCATGAACATAACCCCATGCTTTAGCAATGGTCGGATCTGTGAGGTCCAGAACCTTGGCTTTGCCTATGTCCAAGTGGAACCGGATTAC
>NZ_JBHOQR010000009.1:0-46461 GCF_042408815.1 Thermoflexus sp.
AGGTGCCAGCGGGAGAAGTCACCCCGGTATGTGCGGGCCAGGGTGCCCGCGCCCAGGCCGCCCAAGGGCGCCCCCTGGAAGGAGCTATCGTCGATGATGGGATAAGCGGTACGGGCCCGCGGTGGCCGTTCCACGGGCAGACCAATGGGCCGCTGCCACGCGGCTTTCGGGATTTCTGCCAGGAACGAGGACACAGACGTCACCTGAGCACGTTGTGTGTCGGCCATGGGATAACCTCTTGTGGAAGGGTTTGGCGTCACCGGTATCTTCACCAGGGTCACCGAAGGCCCCGGCAAGGTAAGAGTCATGCCCGGCGTGTAGTCCAGGGGCTCAAGGGGCTCCACCGCGTGGGTGTGGTCCAGCCACACCACAGTCAGGGGACCACTAACCGTTCCGCCCACCAGAGTCAGAGGCACCGTAATATGACGGTCCATTCGTCCCATCCGCCAATTAGGCTACCGCGTGCAGAGCAACCCCAGCCTAACATCCAAGCTCAGCCGCCCCGCGAAGCGACCGAGTGGAGCGGTCGGCTGAAAGCGCGTGTTGGGCGGCGCTCTCACGGAGCAGTGAGAGCAATCTTTTTGAGGACGTGCCCTTGGGCCCGCACCATTGCTGGCCCCGGAAACGCGGACCCCCTGCCCGCCCTGGCCCGCTTCAGCGATCCGGGGAGGAGGACAGCGTGGGAGGAGGACGGGTGCAGCGGACGATCCGTCGCACCCGGCGTTCGAATTCCCGGCGCGGCAGCAACACCCGGCGGCCGCAGGTCAGGCAACGGATCCCGATATCCGCTCCCACCCGGACGACCTGCCACTCCGTCCCTCCGCATGGATGGGGCTTGCGGAGCTGCACCACATCATCCAGATGGATCTCCAGCGGCATGACCCCTCTCCTCCATGGGACGCCATCCGTTCAACCATTCCTGCAACCGTTGCAAAGTCTCCTGGGTATCCCGGAAATGGATCCCGTAAAGGCCCAGCGCGCGGGCAGCCTGCACATTTTCCGGCAGATCGTCCACGAAAGCCGCGGCTTCAGGTGGGACCCTCAGGCGCTCCAGAGCCAGAAGGTAGATGCGGGGGTCCGGCTTAAGAAGTCCGACCTCGGCGGAGATCACCACCTCATCGAAGAGGTCCAGCAGGCCCAGGCGCCTTAGGACCTCCCGCAATCCAGACCAGGCGTTGCTGATCAGGCCCAGGGCGACCTGGCCTTTCCACTGACGCAGCGCTTCGACCAGGGGCACATTCAGGCGATCTCCGGCAAAGAATCGCTGACGCACCTGCTGGATCCTCTCCGGGGATCGGATCCCCAGCCGTTCCCCCATCGCTTGCCAGAACTCCGGCTCCGAGAGCTCCCCCCGCTGGGCTCGCAGGGAGAGATCGCTGGCGAAGATCAGCTGCTCCAGATCCTCCACGGCCAGCCCGAACTCCCGGGCCAGCGCCTCCCGGGGGGAAGGATCCTCGCTGCGCACCAGCACGCCTCCGAAGTCTACGATCACCGCACGATGCATCCGGGATGTGCCTCCATGGGAAGACTTCCGACGGCGGATATACGCCCGATGAGGATCGCGCGCCTTTCCCCTCCCGTTGAATGGACAGCGCGGGTTGGCGGTGGAGGGCGCAAAACTCAGCATACTCCGTCTCGTCGGGAAACGGCAACCAGGTTTCCAGCTAACGGAGCTGCCCGCTGCGCCATCGATCCAGCGCCAGCAACCCGATCGCGCCCAGCAGGAGAAGGAACTCGAGGATCCGCAATGGAGGAAGCGGAAGTGCTGGAGCCGGCGGCGGGACTTCCCCAGCCCCGGGCCGACGCTCGGCCGCCGCCTCCGTCGGAGTTGGCTGGGGAACGATCAAACCAAACATCGGCGCTGGGGAGGGAGTGAACGTATGATCTTTCAGCACCCGCAGGGCCTGTCGCTCCGCCTCGGTCGCTGGGGCGCCAGCCGGCGCCATCGCCGGTTGGGGCCCTACGGGCCCCCGCGACAGGACGAGATCCAGACTCAGAACCAGGATCAGCGCCGCGACCATCGCCCACGCTGCTCGCCGGAGCCCGCCGGCCCCATGGGACGCAGAGACGACTTGCTCCGGCCGGATCACAAAGGAACGGGGCGCTCGCACGGGCGGCAGCGCCCGGATCGCCTGAACCGTCCAGCGGAGGGTCTCCCACGAGCGGGCACATGTTTCACATCCGCGCAGATGCACTTCCACCCGCGCCCGGTCCTCGGGTTCCAGGCGGTCATCCAGATACAGGGAAAGCCGATCTTGAACCCACTGATGTTCGTCCACTTTCGGCCGGAAGAATGGCATGCTGAATCACGTTGAGAATTGAGATCTCTTAAGCGGCGAGGAGGCGTCTTCGACGCCCCAACCCGCCCGAAAGTCCCCCCCCGGCCTCCTGACCAGAAAGGCGGAATCACTGCCGACCCTCTAAGAGGGACGTATCGTCCCGGGGAAAAGTTCCCGGTGGGCCAGCAGGAAATCCCGAACCCGCGCGCGGGCCCGGCTCAGGCGGGACTTGATCGTTCCCAGCGGCACCCGGAGGATCTCCGCAATCTCCTCGTAGGAATACCCTTCAATATCCGCAAGCACCAGGACCATCCGTTGATCTTCCGGAAGGCTCTGGATGGCACGATGGATCCAGTCGGCCAGCTCCTGGCGCTCCGCATAAAATTCCGGCCCCTCCACCGGGGGAAGGAGCATCTCCGCTTCTGGCCCCTGATCCACCACGAACAGCGCCTCCAGGGAGACCTGAGGCCGGCGACGACGGCGGCGCAACTCATCGTAACACGCGTTGGTAACGATGCGGGTGAGCCACGCCAGAAAAGAGCCGCCGCGGAACCCCCGGATCCCCCGGAAAGCGGCGATCAGCGCCTCCTGCATCGCATCGGCCGCCGAATCGTGATCGCCCATGATGCGATAGGCGATGTGATAGAGGCGATCCTGATAGCGGCGGATCAGCTCATTGAACGCTTCCAGGTCGCCGGACCGGGCCGCCTCGATCAGGCGCAGCTCATCAGGAGGTGGGGCAGGCGGGCTCATGGGTCAATCGACGAACCGATACTTGATCAGGGACCACAAGGCCTTGAGGCCATCGCGGATGGGGCGGATCTTCTTCCCCTCCTTGAACTCCCGCCCATAATAGGAAATCGGCACCTCAAAGATCCGATAGCCCCGCTTGAGGATCTTGGCCGTGATCTCCGGCTCGAATTCAAACCCCCGGGCGTGCAGCGGGATGCCCCGCACGACCTCCGCCCGGAACACCTTGTAGCCGGTCTCCATGTCGCTCAGGATCGCGTCGTAAAGCAGGTTGGTGACCAGGGTCAGGAACTTGTTGCCGATCATATGCCAGAAGAGCATGGCTTTGCGAGGGCCTAGGAAGCGGGATCCATAAACAACCGAGGCCCGCCCCTCCAGGATGGGACGGATCAGGCGCGGATAATCCCGCGGATCGTATTCCAGATCAGCGTCCTGGATCAGAAGGATGTCTCCAGTAGCGTGGGCGATGCCGGTGCGCACCGCCGCCCCTTTCCCCATATTCCGCTCGTGATAGATCACCCGGATGTCTCCGTTCCGGGCTTCTTCCTCCAGAATCTCCCGCGTTCCATCCGTGGAGCCGTCATCCACCACGATGATCTCATCCGCCAGGCCGACCGCCCGCACCTGTCTGAGGATCTCCCGGATCGTGGCCCGCTCGTTATATACTGGGATGATGACGGAAAGCCGCATGGCCGGTTTGCTCCTTCGGGTTTCGTTACGAGCACCCCTCAGAGAAAGAACAAGAGAGCCAACCTATCCTTTCCTTCGAATCCGAGCCCAACCATGCGAGTCTTATTATATCCGGGGTGGAAGGGCTTTCGATGTCCGGGCGTGTAGCTTCCCGGAAAGCTTCCAGATCAGGAGGAGACCTTTGCGGCTGGCGCTGATCACCGGCGAGTATCCACCCCTTCCCGGAGGCGTCGGCGATTACACCCGAGAACTGGCCCGAGCCATGCAGGCCCGGGGCCATGCCGTGGCGGTGTGGACCGATCGCCGAGGGGAGGGGGAAGACGCCTCCCCCTTCCCCGTCTTCCGGGTCGTTCGACGCTGGGATGCCCGGGCCTGGTTCACGTTGGGGCGCTCGCTGCGCGCCTGGCAGCCAGACGGCGTCCTGCTCCAGTATCAGGCGGCGGCCTATGGGCTGGGCGGGGCGATGAACCTCTGGCCGGCGATCGCGCGGCTCTGGCTGGGGGAGACCCCCCTCGTGGTCACTTTCCATGATCTGCGTGTCCCCTATCTCTTCCCGAAAGCCGGCCCGCTACGCACGTGGAGCATCCGCTTCCTGGCCCGCCGGGCGGATGGGGTGATCGTCACCAACCACGAGGATGAAGCGGCCCTGCGAGCCGCCGGGATCCGCTCCCTCTGGCGCATTCCCATCGGAAGCAACATCCCACCCCTATCCGATCCCCCACCCCCGCGAACCGCCCGGACGCGCCTGGGGCTCCCGGAGGATCTCCCTCTGGTGGGCTTTTTCGGCTTCCTGCATCCATCAAAGGGTTTCGATATTTTGCTGGAGGCCATCGCCATGCTTACGCGAGAAGGGATGGCCATCGGCCTGGTGCACATCGGCGCGACAGTGGCGCCCAGCGACCCTTCCCAGCGGGATTACGCGGCCTGGTGCCATCGACGGATTCGCGAGCTGGGGCTGGAGGGGTACGTCTGGGAGACCGGCTACCGATCACCCGGGGAGATCTCCCTCGCCTTCGCAGCGGTGGATCTCTGCGCATTGCCGTATCGTGATGGGGTTTCCTTCCGGCGGGGAACGCTGATGGCCGCTCTGGCCCACGGGCGGGCCGTGATCAGCACATTCCCTCGCGTCCCGATCCCGGAGCTCCAGATCGGAGATCCGATCCTTTTGATCCCTCCAGAAGATCCCGGAGCGCTGGCCCACGCCATCCGGCGTGCCCTGGAGGATCCCGCGTTGCGCCTTCGGCTGGAGCGCGGCGCGCGGACGCTGGCGGAGCAGTTCGCCTGGGAACGAATTGCCGCTGAGGTGGAAAGGGTCTTTCAATCCCTGAGCGTGAAGTCGCCGGGATGAAACGAGGGAGATGGATGGCCCTATCTCTGATCCTGATCGGGCTGGCGTTCGGCCTGCGGGTTTACCGGCTGGACGCCGCCAGCCTGTGGTATGATGAGGCCTTCAGCATCGATCTGGCCCGTCATCAGATCTGGCAACCCATGGAGGCCCATCCCCCCCTTTTCTATCTAACGCTCCGGCTCTGGATGGCCCTCGCTGGATCCTCCGCGTTCGCTGTCCGCTTCTCCTCCGTAATAGCCGGAACGCTGACGGTCGTGATGTTCGCCGCCACCGCCATGCGCATCGGGCGTTCGCCAGTGGCCCGGATCACCGCGCTGGGCCTGGCCGCCACCCTTCCGTTTTGGATCTGGGAATCCCGGGAGGCGCGGATGTATGCGGCGCTGGGGTTCTGGACCGCGGTGGCCCTTTACGGGATGGCCCGGGGCTCCATGCGCCTGACTCTGTTCGCCGCCCTGGCCGGGACCTACACGCACTATGCCATGCTCTGGATGATCCCGGGAATCCTACTCCTCGGGCTCCAATGGGGATCCGCTTGGATCCCCCGAGCGGTGGCCCTTCTCCTGGGAGCGATCCCCGGCGCGGTCCACGCGCTGTGGGTGGGGCGGACGCAAGGGGCGTTCTGGCCAGGAACCCTCGATCTGGGGCGGATCCTGACGGTCCTCGGGCAGGCCCAGGGTCTGCAGGCCCGGATGGCCGGATTCGTGCCCCCGGATGGATTCCCGTGGACCCCCGGCCTGATCGCGGGCGCAGGCATCGCCGGGATCGGGCTCATCCGCGGGCTTCGCGGGCGAGCGGCGCGTTCCATATTTCTGGCCCTCGGCCTCTTCCCTCTAACCGTGGGCCTGGGCCTTCTGTATGGAAGCCCCAAGTTCCACCCCCACTACTTCATCGGCGCCGCCATCGGGTTCTGGCTGCCCGTGGCACTGGGCTGGGCCGATGGGTTTCAGCGCGCGCGGGGCGCTCTCCCGCCCGCCCTGGCGGCATGGGGACTCTTCGTCCTGCCAGCCTTGAGTTGGACCCTGGGCCATCCGGACCAGGTCAAAGACGACTGGCGAAGCGCGGTTCGGACGGTGGAGGCCCGTAAGGGGTCCCAGGAAGCGGTGGTGCTGACCAGCGGATTCGCCCTCCCGGCCTATCAAGTTTACGCCGCCACGACCCAGCCGATCCCATTGCCGGCGATCCCGGTGGCCGATGTGCGGTATGTGCTGGATTATGAAGCGGTGGCGTCGGTTCTGAACCCGGCGCTGGCGGGAACGCGCGGGGCCTGGCTGGTGCAGTGGGGCGACGAGATCAACGATCCGGCCCAGGTCACCGCTGCCGCCCTCGATTGGATCGGCGATGAGATCGAGACCTTCTCCTTTGCCGGCGGGATCCGGGTCCGGCATTTCATATGGGGGGAATTTCGCCCGCTGCCTAAGGACCCCCGGGCCCTTTTCGGCCATCCGGGCCAGCCGATTGGCCCCCACCTGATCTGGCTGGGGTATGGCCTTCCGGGAGGAACGCTGCCGGCGGATCGCCCCCTTTTCGTGATCGCCGGATGGCAGACCACAGGGCCCCTTCCCCCTGGACTCCGGGCCTCCCTCCGCCTGGAACAGGAAAACGGCACGCTGTGGGGGCAATGGGATGGCGCCTTGGGGGGGGAGACATGGGACACCGCCCGATGGCCGTGGCCACGGGTTGTTCTCACGCGATATGCTGTCGAGGCCCAGGCCGGCACTCCGCCGGGCCGCTATCGGCCCCGCCTGGTGGTGTATCAGGGCGATCGGGTATGGCTGGCCGCGCAGCTAAATCCGGTGGACCTCTCTCCTCCGAAGAGGCCGTATACGGATCCCCGATGGGAAGGCCCCCCGCGAGGGCAATGGCCTGGTCTGGCGCTCACCCATGTGGACCTCGAGGGAGAACCTCGGGCGTGCCAACCCCTCACCCTGGCACTGTGGTGGCGAGTGGAAGGATATCCGGCCTCGAACCGGGTGAGCCTCCGCATCGGAGAGATGACCATCACGGAACCATGGAACCCCGCCCAGCCCGACCGGTCCTGGGGTCCCGGGGAACGATGGCGTGGGCGCTATCGTATCCAGATGCCGTGCACGCCCGGCCGTTATGCACTGGAGGTCGCGCTAGGGGGAGGGGAGGACCTCCCGTTGCCATGGCAATCGGTGACCACCGTGGAAGTCAAACCGTGAAGGCAACCCGTATCCTGAAGGCGTAACCGGACGAAGCCCGACCAGCTCATTCAAGCTTCATCCCCCGATCTGGCTCATCACCCGGGCCATGGGGATCACCCCCTCGGGAAGGCCATGGCCCCACGGCTTGCGCCAGATGGCGGACCGGATCCGCGCTTTCAGCTCCTCATCGCTCGCGCCGCCGCGCAACGGTTCCCGCAGATCCACCTCATCATCCCTCAGCAGACACAGGCGAAGACGCCCCTCCGCCGTGAGACGGACCCGATTGCACTGGGCGCAGAAGGGCTCGCTGACCGGGCTGATGAACCCTACCGATCCCACCGCGCCCCGAATTCGATACACCCGTGCCTCGCCGTCCAGACGGCCATCGTTGACCGGCTCCAGGGGACCGAATTCCCCTTCCAGGATCCGGATCATCTCCGCCGTGGGGACCACCACCTGCTGGGCGAAGGGGGCGACGTCAGCGAAAGGCATCACTTCGATGAAACGGACCTGCCAGGGACGAGTGAGCGTCAGGGCGGCGAGAGCCACCAGGTCCTGATCGTTATAGCCCCGCACCACCACGGCGTTCAGCTTGATAGGGGTGAGCCCAGCGGCCTCCGCAGCAAGAATGCCCTCCCAGACCTCCTCCAGCCGGCCCCATCGGGTGATCCGTCGGAACTTCTCCGGGTCCAGGGTATCCAGGCTGACGTTCACCCGCTTCAGGCCTGCCCGGGCCAAGGGCTCCGCGAGGGCCTTCAGACGCAGGCCATTGGTGGTCATGGAAATCTCCCGGATCCCGGGGAGAGCCGCCATCCGGGCAACCAGCTCCACAAGGTTCGGGCGAACCGTCGGTTCGCCACCGGTCAGGCGGATCTTGTCGAAACCCAGTTCAGCGAAGAGGCGGGTTAGTCGGATCAGTTCCTCATCCGTGAGGAGCTCCTCGCGGGGGAGAAAGACCATCTTCTCCGGCATACAGTAAACACAGCGGAGATTGCAGCGATCGGTCAAGGAGATCCGCAGGTATCGGATATGCCGCCCGAATTGATCGAACACCATTCAGCCCCCCCTCCGCCAGGGTCCAGGGATAGCTCTGGACCCACGATGCCGAAACACCTTAAGGCTATTTTACATCAACGACCCTGAGCACATCCAGAATCGGATGCTCTCCTCGGAGCGAGGCCGCTCGGATCCCACAGGGGAGCCCGTCGCGCTTCCCCATGTTCTTCCTCCAGGAGGCGCAGGGGACACTCTCCATGGCCGGCTCCAGCTCAGCAGGAAACCTGCTGTCGGACAGCCCCCTGAGGATAAGCGACCTCCACCCGATCCCGGGAAGCGAAAGCCAGATACTGATAGAGAGTTCCCACCCCATAGAACACAGCTGTAGCGAGGAGCATCGAATCCAGCCCATATTGTTGCTGCAGGAAACCCGAGAGCACCGCCCCGACCATCCATCCCGCTTCCCAAGTCAGGTTCAGGATCCCGCTCACCGCGGCCCGTCCGCTCGCGGGGACCTGCTCCATACAGAACTCAATATAAAGAGGAGAAGCCATGTTCATCAATGCTCCCCGTAATACCATGGCCACCGCGGCCAGGGCCGCCTGATCCGTAAGGGCCATGCCGACCAGGAACCCGATGGATAGCCCCTGGGTCAGCGCGACCGTGGCGATCCGGCCGATCCATCGGGCAATCCGCGGGGCAAGGAGCGTAGCCAACCCGGTGAACGCCGAGGTCAACGCGAATAAAACACCCAGCATGGAATCATCCAGTTGATAACGCTCATGGAAGTAAACATTCAGAAAAGGAATGCTCAGCGCCGCGCCGATCCCCAGCATCAGATTTGGGAAAGCCATCGCCGGAACCCCCAGGGCCCGTTTGGGCCATCCCATCGTTGGATTCCCCGGCGACCGGCGCGGAGCTTCCCGGATCCCAAGAAGCGGAAGGACAGCCATGAAGTCCAGAAGGGCGGTGAAAAGGATCGGTCCGGCGTAGATCGTGGGACCCAGGGGCGTGAAGGCCCGGAACAGATCCGGCAGCATGCTGCCGATCCCCTCGCCCACGAAGCCGGCCCAGAACAGGACAGCGGAGGCAAGGGCGAACAACCGGGCGCGCTCCGCTCCGGATGCATTTTCGGCCAGAAACGGCGCGTAGGCGATGAAGAACAGGTTGTATCCGGCCCCGATGAGGCCGATCCCTACGCCGACCCACACCGGGGAGATCCCCAGACCAACCCCTACGGTCCCAATCGCCATCATTAGGCTCCCCAGAATCAGCATCGGCCGGCGGCCGATGCGATCCGTCCACCATCCGGCTGGCAGGCCGATCCCCAGGGCGATGGCGGAAGGCAGGGCGTTCAACGCCCCCATGAGCCCCCGGGGATATCCCAGATCCAGCAGGTGCAGATTCAACCAGAGCCCATAAATGGCGCTGCTCAGCCCATGCAGCGCCATGGCGATGAGGAAGAGCCGGACATTCCGCGTGTAACGGGATCGTTGTAACGTCCGCATCCCGCTCCTCCCTTCGAAGAGACAGGTATGGAAAAGGTGTGGCGCGGACCACCCCCGGAGAGAACGACGAGGTCCCACCGAATAGGGAGCAAGCAGGGCGCTCCTCATCCAGGGCGCGGCAGGGGAGGCCGTGTTCCCAGACGCAGCCTTCTAACCGGCTATCCGACGGGGCCAGTGTCCAATCTTATGGGGCCTCTGTAAGAACTGCATAAGTGGGATCCTTATCCCGCATCATGACAAAGAAGCAACGGCTCGGGTATAATATTCTTCATAGAAGTTGACTGCCTTCAGCGGTCTCCTCCCCCCTATCCTTTCTCTCCTCCTTTTCACGCCCACGGAACTGGGGCAGGAACCCTTCCTCTCTTGTCGGAATCCGGGCCAGCCCGCCTCATGAACTCCTGACCGGACCAAGCAACTGTCCGGCGCACAGGGGAGAGTTGCGTTATCATGGACAGGAACTCTGCTCGGAGGAAAGGAGCGTGATCACGGCCCTGAATATCGCTCAGATCCTGCTGGCGATCGCCTTGATCGCTATCATCCTGCTTCAGGCCGGATCCTCCCAGTTAGGAGGGGTCTTTGGATTGGGCGATGTGGGAGTGCCCCGCAAGCGCCGGGGGCTGGAGCGCACGGTCTTTAACCTCACGATCTTCCTGGCCGTTCTCTTCCTGGCCCTGGCGGTAGCCAATGTGATCGTGACCGGGACTCCCGTGGGTTAAGGTCTTTTCATGGGTCTCCCCCCCAAGGGCAAAGGTTGAGGAACGGGGCTAGCGGTGGAGGAGCTCGTTCCCATCTCTTAGTCACTTCAGATCTAAGAGAGTCCGGTATGGCTTCGCGTCCCCGATATCCAACCCTGGCGCGTGGGCTATATTTCCCGCTGGTCCTTATATTGTTCATGGCGCTGAGCCTGGGGGCGTTGATGGCCTCCCTGGCCATCCGGGCGCGCATCGAAACGGTCCCGGCGCGCGGAGGGCGTTATGTGGAGGCGATAGTGGGCCCCATCACCACCCTGAACCCGCTTCAGATTCAACCTGGGGATCCAGAAGCCGACATCGTCCGCCTCATCTTCAACAGCTTGGTGCGACTGAACGCGCAGGGATTGCCAGAAGGGGATCTCGCTCAGCGCTGGGAGGTCTCCGAGGACGGGCAGCGCTATACGTTCTATCTGCGCCCCAATGTCCGCTGGCATGATGGAGCCCCGCTGACCGCAGAGGATGTTCTGTTCACTGTGCGCCTGCTGCAATCGACGGATCTCCCAGGGCCTCCCGAGCGCGCGCGTCTGTGGCAATCTATCGAAGTGATCCCACTGAACAGCCTGACCGTGCAATTCCGGCTGCCGGAGCCCCTGGCGCTCTTCCCGGATCTTCTGACTTTTGGGATCTTGCCTGCCCATGTTCTGCGCGATGTGCCACCCATCCAGATCCCAACGCACCCGTTCAACTTGAACCCCATCGGGACCGGACCCTATCGGGTGATCTCCGTGCATGTAGAGGAAGGCCGGATCCAGCGAGTGATCCTTTCCGCCAGCTCTTTCTACTTCCGCGGCCCGCCCCTGCTGGAACAGGTGGAGTTCCGGATTTTCCCGGACACTCGCACAGCGCTCCAAGCCTATCGAGCCGGGGAAGTTCAGGGCGTCGCCCGCATCGCCCCCTCCGACTGGGATCAAATCCGCACCCTGCCTTCCCTGAATCTATACTCAGCGATCCTCTCGAGCTACCACACGATCCTGTTGAATCATGCCTCCCCTCTGTTCCGGGAGCGGGAGGTGCGGGAAGCCCTCTGGCTGGCCCTGGATCGCCAGCGCCTGATCGATCAGTTCCTGGCCGGCCAGGGGGTGGTGGCCAGCAGCCCTATCCCCCCTGGCAACTGGGCCTTTCATCCCCAGCTTCCGCCAGTTCCCTACGACCCGGGGAAAGCACGGGCGCTGCTGGAAGCGCGGGGTTGGGTGATCCCGGCAGGGGGCACAGTGCGACAAAAAGAGAACCTCACGTTGCGTTTCCGTCTCGCAGCGAGCGCGGACGGCTTTCATGACCTCATCGCCCAGGAGATCGCCCGACAGTGGCAGGCGATCGGGATCGCCGTCGATGTGGATCCCATCCCGGGAGATCTGGTGGGGCAGATCCTGGCCCCCCATCGCTTCGACGCCGCGCTGGTCGAGCTCATGGTCCCGGGAGACCCCGATCCCTATCCGTTCTGGCATGAAACCCAGGTGGATGTCGGACAGAATTATGGCGGGTTCCGGGATCGGGACATCAGCGAGGTGATCGAAGAGGCCCGCCGGACGCCGGATATCGCCCGCCGCCGGGAACTTTACTGGCGCTTCCAGGAGCTGTTCCAGGAAAAAGTCCCCGCCATCCTGCTTTTCTATCCGGTTTACACCTTCGCCGCGGATGAGCGGATCTCGGGGATCCAGATGGGGGCGCTGCTCAATTCGCCGGCCGATCGCTTCGATGGCATCATTGAATGGTATACATTAGTCCGCCGTCGGATTACTGTGCGATAGGAGGGAATCCCTTCTCCCCCAAATGGGAACGTGATCATGCCATTGGGCTCGGATCCGAAAGGCAAGCCCGGGCAGGCTGGATCTCCCCGGGGGCACGGCGATCGCTGGACCCGATAGGAGGCACAGGCTCGATGGAGTTTCTGAATCGCCATTCATTTCTGGTAGCCGGCGGTCTGACCCTGCTGGGCCTAGGCGCCTTTTTATGGCTCCGACGCGCCGGATGGGTTGGGTGGGGATTTTGGGCCCTTATCCTGATGGCCATGGCCGTCTTCTGGCTCGCCATGCGGACCCGCCCTACCCCGCACCTCGCCTCGGAGGCAGAGATTGAGGCAGCCCTTCGGTCGGGGCGACCGGTGCTGGTTTATTGGTTTTCCAACTATTGACTGGGCTGTCTCTCCCTTCACCCTGCCGTGCGCAGGATTGAGCAGGATTGGCGTCAAGGGCAGGTGCTCTATGTGGAGGCCCTCAGCCCAGCGGGGCGATCCTTCGGGAGGACCTATGGATTGCGGTTTACGCCATCCTTTGCGCTGTTCGATGGGCAGGGACGGATGATCCGCACCTGGACAGGGGTCGCGGAGGCTCCAACGTCGGCGGCGCTGGAGGAAAGCCTGAAAGGATCACCCTGAGGGGGGCTGCCTGGAAGCTCCTCTCCCCCTCCCCCGGTTATGCCTCCCGATGGGGAGGGAGCAAAGACCATCCCCGTCGCCCCAACCAACGAGCCAGCTCGGTAGCCACCAGCCAAGCGCTGGCCTCAAAGAAAGCATAGGTCCGGCGCACGGAATCCGGGGGAGCGGCTTCCAGATCGGCATTCTCCGCTACCCAGACGACGCGCTCCATCTCCTCAATCCGCTCCAACACCTCCCCCGGCGTGCCCGGCACCGGGATGTCGGCATAGCTCGGACGACGCTGGTGGGGAAAAGTCACCGCGTAATCCGGCAAGCGAGGCAGGATCCCCATCGCCAAGTAGGCATGATGGAAAAAGAAAATCTGATCGCCTGGACGAGCCAGTTCAAAAGCCGGCATAAACCGGAACCCCGCCGCCTCCCATTCCGACCAGTCCACCATGACCCGTTCGACGAGGGCGCGCAACTCGGCCAGCGAGGGAACGGCGGAGGTGCGCAGGGTAAGGATGAAACCTTCCCGGACCTCCGAGAGATGATCGAGGGCATCATGCAGGGTCGCCTGAGCCTTCTCGGGCAAGGGCTCTCCCTGAATCCGGCGGGCGAGGGCCGTCCGGGTCTGCTCCGCCAGTTGTCCCAATGCCTGCAATGCCTGAAGGCCGGCCCGCAGATCCCACAACTGCATCCATCTCACCCCTTTCTCTCAGGTTTCGGGCCCAGGTGCTGCAACCCTATATTATGATCTTAACGCCCCCGCCAGGCTCGTGCCAGAGGCCTACAACCTTTCAGAGCGCTCCGATCCAACCCTCCGGCAACCGCCCCCCACGGTTTGGAAGAGCTCCTGCCCCGACTCTCACTGTCGCCGAAGCGGCTCCTAACGGCCTCTTTCACCCTTCCCAGCCGGCCACCATGGACGATCCGGATCCCCCCTCTCCATTGGGCGGAGCAGAGGAGGCCCCATCCCAGCCTGAGGGGCCCGGCGCGGCTTAGTCCAGGGGATGTGAGAGACCCGCGCGCGAACCGGGCTCCACACCGACACGACGCCAGTGGCGGCGGCGCAGCCACGCCAGGTAGCGCGGGATCAACCTGATGTAGAGGCGATAGAGCGCCGGCCATGGCGTGTAATCCCATGTTCCAATAAACCGCACATATCGCCCCCCGAACCCTCGCTTAAAGCGATACACCCCCCACAGGGGATCGCTCTCGGCTGGCACCGCCGGCGCCCCCCAGAAGTCATACCGCCGGCATCCGACCGACCGCGCCCAGCGGATGGCTTCCCATTGCAACCGGTAGTTGGGCATCTTCTCCCGATGCCGATCCCGCGAGGCCCCATAGAAATACCACGCGGTGGACCCAAAACGATAGATCACCGCCATCGCCACCGGCTCCCCTTCCACCTCTGCCAGCAGCGGGCGCGCATATCCGGCCTCATAAAACATCGTCCACGCCTGCCGATAATACGCCCGAGGGCGGATCACGAAATGGTCTCGCGCAGCCGTCTCCTCATAAAGATCGTAAAGGAGATCGAAAGCCTCGGGGCCTACAGGCCGCACGCGCACCCCTTTTCGCTCCGCCAATCGGATGTTATACCGGGTTTTGGAGTGCATCGCCCGAAGCAATTCCTCCTCACTCGCTGTGAGATCGAGCCACAAACTGGCAGGGAACTGAACAAATTCCGCAGAGGATCGCCATCCCCGGCGCTGGAGCAACGTTTTCAACGGGACCTCCACTGGATCGCAGGGCCCCTCCGCTGCCGGGCCCTCGGCCTCCACTACCTCCGGATCGATCCGGACGAGAATCGCGCGGTGCCGACGCGCTTCCTCTTCCAGATCGCCCAGGACCGCCTCCGCCGCTTCGGTGTCCGAGGGATCCAGCAACGGCCCCCGCGGGAGATAAAAGATCCCCAGGAGGCCCAGACGATCCCGCCGGTAAAGGGCCTGGGCCACCGCCCGAACGCGCCCCCTCTCGTCTTTCCACACCCACCGAAACGGCCGCCAGCCATATCCTGCCTTGAACGTCCCCCACAGCCCCGTCTGGAGGATATGCGGGGCAGGCAACTGGAGGAGCGTCTGGTCCCAAACTTCCGGGTCGTGAATCAGGGAACGGTGGATCATACGAGGCCCAACCTTTTAAGGAAGCGGTAAAGCCAAGGGAAATACACTCGATCGAACGCCCCGACCCAGCGCACCACCCGGCCGCCGAATCCGCGCTTGAAGCGATACACCCCCCACAGCCCATCCCGCCGGGTCGTGAACTGGGCCTCGAGGACCTCGGGATCCTCATCCGGGACCCCCCACAGGTCATACCAGCGGCAACCCCGCGCCCGGGCCCAGCGCATCGCCGCCCACTGGAGGGCATAGGTGGGCATCTTATCCCGGTGGCGATCCCCAGAGGCCCCGTAGAAATACCATGCTCGCTCCCCCCACGCGAAAGCCATCAGAGCAGCCACAGCCTCCTCTTCATAAAACGCCAGCCAGAGGCGAGCAAGGTGAGGAACAAACCGCTCATAGGCGGTCCGATAGTAATCGAACGTGTGGATGGCAAACCGATCCCGTGCCGCTGTCTGTCGCAATAACCGATAAAACAGAGGGAGATCCTCTGGCTGAGCTTCGCGGACCTGCACGCCTTTCCGCTCCGCCAGCCGGATATTGTAACGAGTTTTGGGATGCATCGCCTGGAGAAGCGCCTCCTCTTCGCCCTCCAGGGACACCAGGATCGTCCGTCGGGGCTGGACTGGGGAGGCCGGCCGGAATCCCAGGGCCGTCAGATCCAGCTGGAGCTCCCCCTCGAGGACATCCGGCTCGATCCGCAACCAGAGGGCACGGGTTTCCCGGGCGAGGCGATCCAGCGCAGCCAGGAGCATGCGGAAGATCTCCGGACGCTGCCAATCGCCGACCGGCCCTTTGGGGACATAAAGGATGCAAAAGCAGGGGGGAAGAGGACGGATCAGGACCTGAAGGCCGGCCCGGAACTCCCCCCGTTCGGCCAGCAACAACCGACGGGCTTGCCAGCCGAAATCCGCCTTCAGATCCCCCCACGGAGCGGTCTGGAGCACGTGGGCTTCAGGATGGCGCTCCAGAAAAGCCATCCAGGTCCGGGCATCGACCTCCCAGGCGTCCATCGCTTACCCCAGCGCGAACCGATATCCGAACCCTCGCTCCGTGAGCAGAAAGCGCGGTTGCTCGGGATCCGGTTCGATCCGCCGGCGAAGACGCCAGATGTACCACTTGATATTCTGAGGATCCACGCTGCCGTCGGGCCACACATCCCGGGCGATCTGCTCCGGGGTGAGGGTTTGACCCGCTCGCTCCGCCAGGTAACAGAGGAGACGATGCTCCGTTTCGGTCAGCCAACGCTCTTCCCCATTCAGGATCACCCGAGGATACTGCGGATCAATGAGCAGCGCCCCTTGCCCAAACCGCCAGTAGACCCGCTTCCCGGGCGGCGGGAGACCCACGCGACGCAGGTGCGCTTCAATGCGGGCCAGGAGCTCTTCCATGGCGAAAGGTTTCACCATGTAGTCATCCGCTCCCCGCTTCAATCCCTCCACCCGCTCTTCCACAGCCGTTCGGGCTGTGAGGATCAAAACCGGCACCGTTGAAATCCCACGGATCCGCCGGCAGATCTCCAGCCCATCGATATCCGGAAGCATCAGGTCCAGAATCACCAGGTCTGGTTGACCCTCCTGGAACCGCTGCCAGCCCTCCGTGCCGTTAAAAGCCAGCACAACCTGAAACCCCCGGCGCTCGAGAAAGAGGCGAATTAATTCCGCCAGCTCCACGTCGTCTTCAATGACCAGGATCGTCTCCGCCATTCCAACCTCCCCCGGGCACCCGAGAGATCGATCACCCTCGGCTGGAATCTATGGAAACCTATCCCACCCATCTGGACTTCTTCGGGGCCTCAGACTATGGAAGCAGCCATCAAGGCCAAATCCGAGAAAACGAAGAGCCCTCCTCCCCACGATTCTTTGGACATGCATCGAGCCGGTACCTACCGCCCGAGGCGGCCAGCCCCGCTTCCGGAAGCAGCTCACCGTCCAACCGGACATGCTCTATCCTCAGTATCGCACCAAACCGGAGGTTTGAGCAAGGTTGACCTAGGGGGCGCGCTGCGAACGACGGCTGGACCTCCCCCGCTTTCTATACGACTCCAACCTATGGGGCGAACCCGCCTCGGGCGGACAGATCGATCGCCAGAGACAGGACGCTGAGCTGCTTTCAGATCTCCGGGGTCTCTTTACCCAGGCGACATCCACCCGGTGCACCATCTCAGGGACGCCAGCCACGGGGGGATGCCGGCGGTGAGCGGCGTGGTTGTCGAGGCCCGGGTGGCCCTCAAGGGGGTGCTGAACGACGAGGAACATGTGGCTGAGGTCGTGGCCCTGCGAGATGTGGCGGGGTGCGAGCATCGCTTGCGGATGCTCGCACCATCGCTGTGGGTAGGGAATGGCTCCCGTCTTCCCCCTTACGCCTCCTCCGCCTCATCGAGAAGGCCAGGCATCGGCCAGATCACCATCCGATTGGCCTCCACATCGATCTCCCGGACGACATCCCGGATGGCCGGGATGAGGACCTCCCCGAAGGGCCCCAGAACGACATACACATCGTTAGCCCGCGTGTAGAGGATCTCTTTCACACGCCCCAGATATACCCCTTCCGTAGTGTAAACCTCCATGTCTAGGATCTCGTGCTCATAGAACTCCCCCGGGGGGAGCGGGACGGCCTCCTCCCGCTCGATCAGGACCAGACGCCCCCGCAGGGCCTCTGCCGCCTCGCGGGTCTCACAGCCGGGCAGCCGCATCAGGACCATTCCCCGGTAATAACGAAAACGAACGCCTTCATAGGGGATGGCTTCCTCACCGATGTAAACCCGCTTCAGCCGTTTGAGCTGTTCCGGGAAATCGGTGAGGATCTCCAGCTTCATCTCCCCCCGGACCCCCCATGGACGGGCGATCCGGGCCACGGCCAGGAAACGAGGGGGCGGCTTCCGCATCGCGCGGGTTCTCCATCGCTTGCTCAATCCAGGGGCTCAATTCGCAGATCCACCTTTCGATGAGGCGGGGCGGCGGCCCGCATCACCCGCCGGATCGCCTCCGCCAGATGCCCATCCCGGCCAATTAGACGTCCCATCTCCGCCTGGGGGACCTTCATGAAATATTTCACCACCGGCCCCCGGCGGACCTCCTTGATCTGAACCAAGGAGGGATCGTCCAGCAAGGCGTGGGCGATGAACTCCAAGAAGGCCCGCATTGCTGGCCCCCTCATCGGGTGGAAGTGCGCGTGCCCGCCTGAAGGGTTGTGGCCTCCGCCAGAAGGGCCTCCAGCGGCTCGCCGGCCTTCAGGCGCTCAAAGCGGGCCAGGGTACCCGTTTTACGGAACAGGATCTGCACCGCCTCTGTAGGCTGGGCGCCCACCCGTAGCCAGTGGAGCGCACGAGCCTCGTTGACCACGATGGTCTCTGGCTCCGTGCGCGGGTTGTAATGTCCGATGATTTCAATGAACTTCCCATCCCGCGGCGCCCGCGAATCGGCCACGACAATCCGATAGGTCGGTTCATGCTTTTTGCCCATGCGTTGCAAACGGATCCGAACCATTCTCACCTCGCCGGTTGAGTTTAAGGGGTAGGGCTCAGGAAATGGGCTGGGCTCTTCCCTTGCCATTCTGGGACAGCAGGAGGCCCCTTACCGGAAGAAGGGGAATGGGAAGCCGCCCCGGCCAGATTTCATCTGCTTCATCAAGCGTTGCAGCTGGCGGAACTCGTTGAGCAGCTGATTGACCTCCTGCACCGTGGTGCCGCTCCCACGGGCAATGCGGCGCTTGCGGCTGGCGTTGATAATCTCTGGGTTACAGCGTTCCTCCGGCGTCATCGAGTTGATGATGGCCTCGATCCGCTTGAACTGGCGATCTGCCTCCTCCGGGGAGACCATGCGGGCGAGCTGCTGATAGCCCGGCAGCAATTCCAGCAGCTGCGAGAGTGGGCCCATTTTCCGCATCATCCGCAGCTGCTCCCGGAAATCCTCCAGGGTGAATTCGGCCCGTGTGAGCTTGCGAGCCATTTCCGCCGCCTTCTCTGCCTCCACCGCCTCCTGGGCCTTCTCGATCAGGGCCTGCACATCCCCCATGCCCAGGATCCGGGAGGCCATCCGTTCCGGCTGGAATGGCTCCAGCTGGTCCGGCTTCTCCCCCACCCCAAGGAACTTAATGGGCACTCCGGTCACGGCCCGGATGCTGATGGCCGCCCCGCCCCGCGCGTCACCATCCAGTTTGGTCAAGATCAGACCCGTCAGCCCCAGACGCTGATGGAACACCTCAGCCGCTCGCACTGCATCCTGCCCGGTCATGGCATCAACCACCAGCAGGATCTCCTCCGGCCGAATCGCATCCCGAATGGCCTCCAGCTCCCGCATCATTTCGTCATCGATGTGGAGCCGGCCCGCCGTATCCAGGATCACCAGGGTATGCCCCTGCTCCCGAGCGAATCGCAGGCTGTTTTGGGCGATGGTGACCGGGTCCGCCTCCGGCCCTTCCTGGTAAACCGGGATATTCAGCTGCCGCCCCAGCACCTCCAACTGGGTGATTGCCGCCGGCCGGTAAACATCCGCAGCCACCAGGAGCGGGCGCTGCCCGGTTTTGCGCAGGCGCAGGGCCAGTTTGGCGGCCGTGGTGGTCTTCCCGGACCCCTGGAGGCCCACCAGCATCACGATATGGGGGGGCGACCCGGCCAGGCGGATCGACGCCGGGGTCCCCAAGGTTTTCACCAGCTCCTCATAGACGATTTTGATCACCTGTTGCGCGGGAGTGAGGCTCCGGGCGACCTCTGCGCCCACCGCCCGTTCCCGCACCCGCCCCAGGAAGTCCCGAACGACGGTATAATGGACGTCCGCCTCCAGGAGGGCGAGGCGGATCTCCCGGAGGGCGGCATCGACATCCGCCTCCGTCAACACCCCCCGTCGCCCCAGGCGATCGAAGATCCCCTGGAATTTTTGGGACAGCCCCTCAAACATTCCCTTGCTTCCTTCCCCTTGCTCGATGGACGCCGGAAAATTATATCACAATGGGGTAGGCTCTGGAAGGCAGCCTGCGCCGGGTGAAAGCGGCATCCGGGGCTATAGCCTAACTACCCTATGGTGCCGCCCGGATGAAGCCTCGGATCCAGGCGGGGCATGGGATGAGCTGGATAAGCCGGAGGGAGGGGGAGTTGCACGATGTATTTCCCGCAAGGGGAGCGCGCGCGAGTTTCCTTAGGAGGATAGGATGTTTTCTCTTTCGGCGATCTGGATCTTGCTGATCCTGATTGTGATGGCCGGCCTGATGATGAGCGGGGCGCTGCGGCCGGATCTGGCTGCCCTAATCCTGGTTTTGGGGCTGTCCTTCAGCGGGTTGCTTTCCCCTCAAGAGGCCTTCAGCGGGTTCAGTCGCTCCGTCGTCATCGCGCTCATCGCCCTCTTCATTCTCACGGCGGGGCTGAACCGAACGGGGGTTTCTCGCATCCTGGGTGAGCGGCTGAGCCGGTGGGCTGGGAATTCCCCGCAACGACTCGTCGCGGGGATGACCGCGTTGACCGCTCTGCTCTCGATGACGATGAACTCGGTGACGGCCGCCGCCGTGACGATGCCTCTAGCCGTTCAGGCGGCTCGACGGATCGGCCTGGCCCCCTCCCGCATCCTGATCCCGATCGCGTATGGGGCCCTGCTCGGGGGGATGCCCACCCTGTTCACCACCGCCAATCTGCTGATCAGCGGCCTCCTCCGGGAAAGCCAGGGGCGCTTCCTGACCATGCTGGATTTCCTCGCGGTCGGCGGGCTCCCGGCCCTCCTCGGTTTGCTGTGGGTGATCCTGGTCACATGGCGAACCCTGCCGGAACGCTTCCCTGCGGGGCAACTGATGCGCCTTCACCGATTGAACCGGGAACTGGCGGAGATCTACGGCTTGAAGAATGGCCTGGTGGAGCTCATGATCGAACCGGCCTCGCCCTTAGCCGGCGTTTCGCTGGGCGAAAGCGAGCTCGCTTCCCGATATCAGCTGATGGTGGTGGGGATCCGCAGGGGCGGACGGCTGATCCTTTCTCCTACTCGCTCGGAAACGTTCCAGCCCGGGGATGTGCTTCTGGTTGCCGCTGGGCCTCCCGGGGAAGCCAACTTGGAAGAGGCCACGCGGGTCCTCCAGCTTCGCAAGCTCCCTCGTCCGACGGCTCCCGAGATCCTGGAGGCCGGCGAAGCGGGACTGATCGAGATCCTCCTCTCCCCACACACCACTTTGATGGGCAAGACGCTCCGGGAGCTCCGATTCCGAGAGCGATATGGCCTTCAGGTTCTGGCCATCTGGCGGGAAGGACGCCCCATCCGGGCTGGGCTGGCGGAGGAGCGCTTGCGTTTTGGAGATGCCCTGCTGGCCTACGGCCCGTGGGAGCGGATTCGCCTTCTCCAGGACGATCCGGAGTTCATCGTCTTGCAGACCGATGGGGAGCCCATACGGGCCTCCCGCCGGATCCCGGCGATCGGGATCATGCTGGGGGTGATCCTGGCCTCGATCATGACCTCTCGATCGGTAGCCGAATTGACCATGGCTGGGGCGGTGCTGATGATCCTGACCGGTTGCCTGACGATGGAGGAAGCCTACCGGGCTATCGAATGGCCAACAGTGTTCATGGTCGCCGGGCTGCTGCCGCTCTCCACCGCAATCGCTCGGACAGGAGCCGCCCAAGGACTGGGGGAGCTGTTGCTTCAGGGGATCGGCAACACCCCGCCCTGGATGGGCATCCTGGCATTCACTGGGATCGCCGCGGCGTTGACCCAGGTGCTCTCCGCCTCGGTCACCGTCGTCGTTTGGGGTCCGATCGCACTGCGCGCGGCTCCGATTCTGGGGATCCCGCCGCACTGGATGGGGCTGGCGGTGGCTCTGGCGACCTCAGCAGCCTTCCTCACACCGATGGCCCACCCCGCCAACGCCCTGGTGATGGGTGCGGGCGGCTATCGGCCTAAAGATTTCCTTAAAGCAGGGCTCCCCCTCTGGGCCCTCAGCATAGGGGCCATCACATTGTCCACCGTATGGTTCGGGCGATGGCTTCCACAATAATTTAAGGGGCTTCCAGAGGCGTGTAATAGGGTTCGCCCGCGCACGCCCGACACAACACCTGGCCGTTCCGGACCACCTCTCGCCCATCGTTAATCCCCTCACCGCAACGGGCGCAGAAAACCCGCCGAAGGGGATGGCCAGGCAAATCCTCCTGTGGGATCGCCACCCGAACCCATTGGAGGCGGAACAGATCCTCATCGGGCATGATCCGATAGGCGTGGCGCTGGGCAGCAGCTGGGCTCAGACCGGGCGGGGCCAGGTGGAGGGCGGTCTCCCGCGCCTCATCCCGGGCCACGATCCGCACCGCCCGACCAGTCCGGGTGTCCACGAAGGTCGCCGCTGCTTTCCCATAATCGATGTGCTTCAGAGTGCGCCGTCCCAAACGGCATCCCGTCACCGTGGCGATGGCATCCGTCAGGCAACGATCGATCTCCACATAGACGATCAATCGGCGTCGATCCCCGGAATCCTCCGGATTCAATCCCAGCAGCCGGCATCCCAGAAGGGCCATTCGAACACCCAGGATCTGACCGGGGCAGAGATGTCCATGGAAAGTCGCCGCTTCTTCTAGCCACTCTTCCAACGTGCGCATTCCGGACTCCCGAGCGATCGGATCGGGCTCAGGAAGGCTTATCCGGCTTCGTTTCCGATTTCTCCTCTTCCGCGGTCAGGCCCCGACGGAATTCCCGAATGCTCTGCCCGAGCTCCCGGGCCAGATGGGTCAAACGACCAGGCCCGAAGAGCAAAAGGGCGATCAACAAAATGATGACCAACTCAACGGGTCCCAGACGGAACATCCCATTCCTCCACCTGAAGATTCATACGCTTCGATCCTTCCGCCCTGAAGAGTTCGTAAAAGGGCGCAAGGGCAGGGCGCCTTTTTGTGCGGTCAAGGAAGAACAGCCAAGCCACGGGCTCCATGGAACACAACGGACACGGCGGGGCTCCATCTCGGGAAAGCGCCCTGCGACAACCAAACGCTCCTCATTCCGCATACCCTTCGGGGTGAGCCTGCATCCAGCGCCACGCGCTGAGCACGATGTCCCGCAACTTGAATTGAGGGGTCCAGCCCAGGTCCCGGTGAATGGCTTCTGGGGAGGCGACCAGCATCGCCGGATCCCCGGGCCGCCGGGGCGCCTCGACCGCTGGGATCGGATGCCCCGTCACCTCCCGGCATACCTCCAGGACCTCTCGCACCGTGTATCCCACTCCAGTGCCCACATTATAAATCATCACCGGCCGATCTGAGAGGGCCTCCAGGGCCAGAAGATGCGCCCGGGCCAGGTCGGCCACGTGGATATAATCCCGCACGCATGTCCCATCCCGGGTGGGGTAATCCGTCCCATAGATCTCCACGTAGGGCCGACGGCCCATGGCCACGGCCAGGATGTTCGGGATCAGATGGCTCTCCGGCCGATGATCTTCTCCGCGGCTTGCGGTTGCTCCTCCCGCGTTGAAATATCGCAGGGCGGCATAGCGCAGGCCACGGGTGCGATGCAGCCACATCAGGACGCGCTCCACCGTCGCCTTGGTTTCCCCATAAACATTTACGGGCCCGATGGGGGAAGACTCTGTGAGCGGCTCCGGGGCTGGGGCATAGACCGCGGCGGTGGATGAGAACACCACCCGATCTACTCCAGCGGCCAGCAACGATTCCAAAAAAGCGATGGTGTGGGCGACGTTGTTCCGAAGATACTTGAAAGGATCCCGCATGGATTCTCCGGCTTCAATGAAGGCAGCGAAATGCATGGCCGCCTGACAGGGCCACCGGCGAAGAGTCTCCATCACTTGTTCCCTATCACCGATATCGCCCTGCACAAACAGAGCGCCTTCGGGAACCGCAGCGCGGAATCCATGCGAGAGATTATCATAGACCACGACCTCGTAACCGGCTTCCAGCAAGGATTCCGCCACGATACTGCCGATGTATCCAGCGCCGCCCGCCACCAGGACGCGCATGGGAGCGTGGTATCCTCTGATAGATGGAACGATTCCGGGATTCCAGCAGGCTTTCCCTCACGGGGAGGGAGACGCGCCCCCCGGAAAACACGCAGTCTACGAGCGGGAGAACGGGTCGCGGCGGCCCGCCTTATCCAGAGAAATCCGGGGAGCCGCAGAAGACACCGTTGGGAGAAGCGAGGGGGAAGGCCGGGCCGGGATCAAACTATGCCAGGCCGCGATGCCATAGCTGATGGCATAACACAACAGGAAGGGCACCGCCCCATCGAGGTGATGATGCCATGCCCGCCAGGCGAGGAAAAGGGCATACAGGGCGAAGGCCCCTTCGATCCATCCCATGGGATCCATCTCCAGCCCGGCATCCATTGCCCGCTCCCCTTTGGGCGTTCGCACAAACTCCGAACGATAGCCCAGAAGGGCCTCCAGGATAGCCCGAGTGTTGTTCAGCGTTAACCCGGTTCCCACCAGGAATAGCAAGGGAATCGGCCACAGGCGCCGGGGCCAATCTGGATAGAGGGCTTGCTGGCTCAGGCCATACATTAACGGAATCACCAGCAGCCCGAGGCCTAGGATCACGGTCCATTTCGGCCGTTCCGCCGAATGTCGCAAGAGAGGGCCCCAGAACAGAAGCAGCAGCACACCCAGCAGATTGGTGAAATACCCTCCGAGGTGGAACATGGCTGCCAAGCGCTTCCACCATGGCCAGCGGCTGCGCCAGATGCGCCCCGCCAGCTTGCAGAACGTCTGGGTGGTCCCCTTGGCCCACCGGAATTGCTGGCGTTTGAAGGCGGGGAGCGTGAGAGGAACCTCCGCCGGGACGGTTACATCGGGGACGAAGACCATTCGCCACCCAGCGAGTTGCGCCCGGTAACTGAGATCCAGATCCTCCGTTAATGTATCGCTCTCCCAACCCCCTGCCATCTCAATGGCCTCCCGGCGCCATACTCCAGCGGAACCGTTGAAGTTGACCGGGAGGCCGGCTGCCGAGCGGGCCACCTGATCCACCATGAAGTGGGCGTCCAGCATCAGGGCCTGGGCCCGGGTGATCCAGGAGGCATCGGCGTTCAGATGGCTCCAGCGGGCCTGAGCCGCCCCAATGGAAGGATCGGCCAGCAGCACCGGGATCATTCGCTTCAGGAAATCCGGTGGGGGAACGAAATCCGCGTCGAAGATCGCGATGAATTCCCCCCGCGCCCGCTGCAGCCCATAGGCTAGCGCGCCGGCCTTATAGCCGCTCCGGTTCGGCCGCCGCAGCAGCTCGATGGGATATCCCAAACTCTGATACAAGGCCACCTGCCGCTGGACTAACTGGGCCGTTTCATCGGTGGAATCATCCAGAACCTGGATCTCGAGGCGATCCCGCGGATAATCCAGCGCGACCACCGCTTCCAGTAGGCGCTCCACTACACCTCCCTCGTTGTATATGGGCAGCTGAACCGTCACCAGGGGCCAGGTTCTGGGCTCGGCCCGCGGGATCGCACGGCGCCGCCCCCACAGGCTCAGCCCGGTCAACACCAGCACATACAGCGCGTAGAAGAACAGCAGGATGCTGATCCCCAGGCTGGCCATCGCCAGGATCTTCATGGCTGTCCCTCCCGAAACCCCAGGAATCGATAAACCGGCACCACCTGAGCCCCTCCCCGGACTGGGAAAACTGGCAATGCCCGGGCCTCAATGCGATCCCGCAACCGCTCAAACACTGCCCGGCTGATCATAATCTGGCCAGGCGGCGCGGCCTCCTGCAACCGGTGGGCGTAATGGGCCACACTGCCGACTACGGTATATGTCCAATAATCCGGTGTCCCGATGGGGCCCATAACGGCCTCGCCCACGTGCACCCCGATCCGATAGCGCCGTCGGTGCTCTGGAGGAAGCATCGCATGCAGAAGGGACAGCTCCTGCTGCATCCGCCACGCCGCCCGCAGGGCCCGATAGGTATGATCTGGCAGATCGAAGGGCGCATTAAACCAGCCCAGCACCGCATCCCCCATAAACCGATCCACCACTCCCCCTTCTCCTCGGATCGCCTCCCAGGCCACCTGGAGGTAGCGATTCAGAAGAGGGACCAGATCCTCCAGAGGAAGCTGATCGCACAAACCTGAAAAGTCCTGTAGATCAGCAAACAGCACGGTGATCTCCCGTCGGATCCCCCCTTCCCCCCAGGGATCCGGATGCTGGATCAGATAGGCCCTCAGGTGGGGATCCAGCATGTGAGCCAGAAGGGCCTGCTCGCGCTGGACCCGAGCCTGCAAATCCTCCAGGAGCTCACGGCTGGCTTCCAAAGCGGCCTGCAACGCGCCCTGGGGATCTGCGCCCGAGGTTTCCCGTCCTGTTCCGGAAACCTCCCGCCCGATTCGCTCCAGCTGCTCGCGGAGGAGATGAAGCAGCCGGCGGATCTCGGAGGAATGCTCGATAGGCTCCATGTTCCTCGACAGAATCCCCGTGATGGATTCCCCGAACAGCCGGGCGGTGACACCATCCCACCCCTCGAATCGAGATCTCGATCCTGGCGAGGGATTCAGATCCCCCAGCCCGTGCAACGGACAGCCATCCGCCCCAACCCCCTTGGGTAGGCCGGCTTTCACCCCGACTCTTCGCCCGACCTGGGATCGCCACTCAAGCGGCTCCTGTTAAGGAGGGATTCCGGTTATTCCGAGAATCCCCCTGGCGGGCGATTCGGGCCCTCTCCATGCCCGCGGAACGAAACGCGAGGCCTTGCCATAGATCCCTTCCCGATCCGGGGCAGGGCTTGCCGGAGCCGCCACTGAAGCCCCTTATACAGAAGGCGCGGCGCCCATCCCCGAGGCGGTGGGAACGCCTGGGCCCGAGGTCCTCCGAACCGGACCGCGCTGTAACGCTCCGCCACCTGCTCCAGCGCCCCAGCGAGTTCCGGGATCAGACCCCCCAGATACCGGGCGCGCTCCATTGGGGTCCAGGAGGCTGGGAACCGGATCCCCAGCAGCCACGCCACCCGGTTCATCCAGAGGTAACCTCGAGCGGCTGGGGAGAGCCGACGCACCCGATCGTGATCCCGGATCCAAAGGGCCAAACTCAGAAGTCCCAGCACTCCAATGAAGACCACGGTCACGGGCCCCACCGAGAAACGCGAAGCCCGGGGCAAGGGAAGGGACTCCCTCGGCGGGATGTCGAAATCCCCTTCCAGCATACGGCGGGGAGTCGGCATCGGCCGGGATGCCCCAGGCGTTGAATCGATGGGCCCAGGGGCCACGGGGGTGGGGGTCGGGGAGATGGAACGCTGCGGGCGGAGGATAGCAGGCTGGGCGGCTGTGGGTTCGAATTCCACCCACCCGAAGCCCGGGAAGTAGATCTCCACCCAGGTGTGGGCATCCCGCTGGCGCACCCGATAACGCCCATCGGGCATCCACTCCCCCTGCGCGTAACCGCTCACCACCCGGGCCGGGATGCCCAGGGTGCGGGCCATCACCGCCATCGCGGACGCATAGTAATCGCAGTATCCCTGACGGATGTCGAAGAGCACGTAGACCACGCCGTCCCGGCCGGGTGGGGGGGGCGGGATGTTCTCATTATAACGGATATTGCGACGCAGCCAGGCCTCGAGCGCCGCCGCCTTATCGTAAGGCGTATCGTAACCGGCCGTGATTCGCTCGGCCAGACGGCGGATCCGGGGATCCAGATCGGAGGGCAACTGCAGATACCGCTGCACCCATTCTGGATAAACTGTCCCCGCCTGCCGCAGGCTGTCGACATCGGGAACCGGGACCAGGGAGATGGCCTCGTAGATCTGCTGGGCGCCGAAGGGCCGTGGACTGCGGATCATCATCAGATCATGGGCCTGGGCGGTGAAATACCCCTGGACAATGGAGGGCAGGCTGACCATGACGGGATGCTGAGCGGCGAAGATCAGGGTGTTGCCGGGGAGATAGACGGTGAACGTCTGGGTGACCACCGCCCGGCCTTCCCAGAGAGGCCGCGCCGTCAGGGCCGTCATCGGCGCGCGGTTTTGCTCATCTTCCCCCGAGGAAAGCCAGCCGCTGGAGGTGTAGACATCGTAAACCATACCCCGCCAGTAACGGGCAGGCCCCTGCGCTTTCACATCCATCACCGGCGTGTCGCTCAGCCGCCGCGGGCCGCCGAACGCCAGCGTGCGGCTTAGGGGGCTCCCATAGGCCGGGCGCTGGGAGCGCAGGGAGCTGAACAGCCGGTTAAAGGTCTCCTGACTCCGGCGCAACGGCCGGCTGACCTCGCTCCAAGCCCGGGAAACCCTCTCATTGGTCCCCCCCGCCGGAAGCAACCAGGCTAAGGCCAGCGTCAGCCCGGCTGCCACCAGCCCCGCCCGCAGGATGTCCACCCCCAGATCCGGGACGAACCATACCCGCTCCAGCCGCCATCGGTAGCTCTGTTCCTCATAATGAACTGTGGCCAGCCAGAGCAGCGCGCCCAGAAGATAAGCAATCAGAAAGAGGGCGAGGGGACGGGGGCCCAGATAATAATAGGCATCGACGAGGAGGATCAGCCCGGCCGGAAGCAACGCCCGCCATGATCGGATCGTCCGGAAAGAATACCAGACGCTCGCGCTGGCGGCCAGCCAAACCAGAGCACCCATCAGGACCACGAAGGGGAGCGGGTCGCTGCCGCGACCGCCCCGCATGGCCTCCATCGCCCAGACGGTGAGGCGATAGCCCAGCCATTGAAGCTTCAACGACCAGGTGGGCACCTGGATCAGACGGGCGCTGAGATACCCAACCCAGGCGGCTCCATACCCCAGATTCAGCACCAGGGCGACAGGCCCCGGGAAACGGGAGATCGCCAGAAGCCACCCGATGAAGAGGCCCCCTATGGCCACCGGCGGAAGGATCTCCAGGCCATCTGCCCAACCGGATAGCGCCACCGTCCATGCGGCCGAGCCGTTGATCACCAGCAGAAGGAACAGCATCCAGAGCGTCCCCCCCACCCCGCGGGAGACGGTCGGCGCCATCGGGAAGGCCCGCGAGAGCCCTACCTGGCGTTCTCCCACCATTGGCGCAACTCCCTTTCCGAGACCCGGGATGTGAGATCCAGGCTCAGCGGCGTGACCGAGACCACCTGATCCACCACCAGCGCGTGGATATCGGAATCGGGCTCCAGGTGCTCGAAGTCAATCTCCACCCGATACCCCAGCGGACCGGGATCCGTCGGGCGACGGCGCATCGGCCGCACCGGAACGAAATACCGCTGGCGGGACTGGCGGGTCCAGCGCCACGGCGTCTCCGGTGTGGCGGTGGCGGGGATATCGATTTTGAGCACATCCACATCAAAAGGCAACGCCTGCCGGAGGACCGCCCGGGCAAATAAGCCGGTAAAGTAAGCGGCGGCGCGGAAATCAATCTCCTCCGAATACCCCAGGTGGTGCTCCACCGGGGCCTGCAGGGAGACCGCCAGGGCGGGGATGCCGAAGCTGGCCGCCTCTAGGGCGGCCCCCACGGTGCCCGAGATGGTTACCCCAGAGCCCACGTTCTCCCCGTAATTGATGCCGGAGACCACCAGATCTGGAGGGCGTGGCAGGATCTCCAGGATCGCGTGATCCACCACCTGAGCCGGCGTCCCCTCCACCGCATAAGCCCGGAGGATCCCGCCGTTCACCACCAGGGTCTCCGGATAGATCCGCCCCTCTGAGGTGGCCGGCATGCAACGCCCCGCACCGGACCACTGCTCGACGGGAGCCACCACCACCACCTGCCCCAGGGTTTGCAGGGCAGCTGCCGCCGCCCGCAACCCGGGGGATCGGATCCCATCGTCGTTGGTCACCAGGATGAGCGGCACGGCGCCCTCCGGAAGACCCCCTCCGCGATCCGATCGGCGATCCGATGCAGGATCTCATCCGGCACCCCTTCCGGGACCATGGACTGGGGGCGGGTGTCGATGGGATCGTTGACATAATCGATACAGAGGAACCGTCCCTCCTCATCCATCGCGATCTCGCTGGAGAAGAGATGCAGACCACAGATCTCCGCGATCCGATGACCTATCGCCCAGAGAGGAGATAAGCCGAAGGCCTCCCGCTCCGCCTCGGTGACCGGCGCATATCGATGGGTCTCTGGATTCCACCAGCATGGGAACACCGCATCCACCGCGTAAATCACTCGGAACCATGCTGGCCGTCCCTCCAGCTCGCGCGGGCGCACATACCGCTGGATGAGGAACGGCTCGTCCGGGAAGGCGGTGCGCAGGACGGTCAGATCCTCTGGACGCGCGATCCGCTTCACGCCCTCTCCTCCACCCCCGAAGGCCGGCTTGGCGATCCAAAGCCCGATCGCTTTTTCCGGCCATTCCACTTCGGGCTGTTCGTTCCATGGAGGGAGAATCCACGTGGGTGGTGTGGGAAGCCCGGCGGCAATAAAACGCCGGTGCATGGCCGCTTTATCCCACGCCGCCCGGGCCTGCTCCGTGGGGTTCAAACGGAAAACGCCGGCGGCCCGAGCCCAATCGACCAAAGCCTCAAAATCCTCATCCCAGTCGGAGGCCCGGTCGAAGAAGGCCCGACAGATCCACTCGCCCTTCCACGCCCGCTCCAGAATCTCCGGGAGATCCTCCGGCGTGATGCTCGCCATCGAGAGGCCGCGGCGCCCACAGGCCTCCCGGAGCATCTCCACAAACGGCCGATCGCAATCCCAGTTCCAGGCGATGGCCAGATCCACAATCTCCCCATGAACTTTGCTCTCAATTCGCATTTCCCCCCGAATCCACTCCAGCTTCTTCCTGGCTCTCTTCATCATAACATAGGAGGAGAGATTCTCTCCAGGGAATGAGACATTGGCCCGGATTTCCTCCAGCATCCAGCCGGACATCCGCTGTTTCGCAAATTGAAGAACGGACCCTCTCCCGGACGGGGGATCCAGGCCAACCGTCCTTCTCCAGTAAAATAAAAGCGTGTGTTCACTGTGCTACATCATGCGCCCTACTTCCGGAGGCTTGTGGGGAGGCAATCAATGGGGCCTTCCGGAAATCGAACCCCATAGATTCTCATCCCGGCAAACAAAGCCTGCATGCGAGGGAAACCCATGCGACGCGCGATCTTCTGGATTTATGGCTTTCTGGTGGGTGGGTTGACCGGGGCCGGTCTGATCCTGCTGTTCACCCCTCAATCAGGCGAGGACCTGCGCAAAGAGATTCAAACCCGATGGCGGCAGATCCTGGAGGAAGGGCGCCAGGCGGCGGCCCAGCATCGGGCGGAGCTGGAACGGGAGCTGGCCATGCTCACCCGTCGAACCCCGCCTGCCCCATCCTCCTAGGACCGCTGCGCGCGGCTGTTCTGCAAAGGGCATGACCAGCGCTGTCCGGGAAAAGATTCCCCGCATCCCCTCTAAGGCCACGGCCACCACCACGGGGCGGGCGCCGTCTTGATCTCCACGTCCAAACCGCTTCTCACCGTGAGCGCCGGCCAGAAGGCCGTCCGATATGGCCGGGCCGGATCGATCGGCGTGGGCCAGGGTGCTTGCTCGTCCCCTCCCACTGGGATCTCCACCTGAAACGGCCAGCCGGGGATCGACAGGACAGCCGCGTGGGCTTTCCCCCATTCCCAGATGGTATGCAGATCTCCATAGCGCCGTCCGATCCAGATCAATGCCCGCCGGTAGGCTTCCTGTAGGATGGATCTCCAGGCCTCAGATCTCGATGGGCTCCAAGGGTTTCCCAAGGTTTCATCGGCCAGCAGCGCCGTCAGGACCACCTCCGCAGGCCGCCGGGTGCGCAGACGTCGCAGCCCCTCCTCTCCCAGCACATCTTCCAACGTCGTCCGGAGGATCTCCTCCCGCCATACGACGTAGACCAAAGCGGAAGGGCTTCGCGCGTCCAGGTCTCCCTCCCAGCGCTGGAGCATCCCCTGCACCCGTCGTTGCAGCCAGTCCTGGGGGGGCAACGTTCGCAGCACCTCCCGATGGACCGCCTGGGCTGCCGAGCAGAAAGGCCATTCCCCCGGGAGGGGCGTCCAGCTCCAGAACAGCGACGACGTCTTCTCCCTCGCGATCCCGCGGACCAGCTCCTCCAGATGATCCAGGGGGTCCCCGAAGCCCGGCTCCGGCTGCAACCACCGCCCGCCGGATGGGGAGATGTGCGCAAGGGCACCTGGGATCCCCGGCCAGCGGAGACGCAGCGCTTCCCCTTCCCACTCCGCGCGCCAGGGCAGCGGCAGCACTGGGGCCGCCATAGCGTGGAGGCGAAATCCTGGTCCTTCCCGGCAGCCGCGGAAGAGCCCGAGCTCCGGGGCCACGCCGGCGGCCGCCCACGCCCGCCACACGGCCTCACGCATCGCGACATCCGGGACCGGCGAGGCGGAGGTCCAACGAGGGTCTTCCAGGGCGGAGCGAAGGGAAGGGGGAAGACGCAGAAGCAGGCGATGGATCTCCGCCTCCATCCATCCGGGGTGGGCCAGGGCCAGGCCCGCCGCCACCGCCAGGCTATCCCGGGGATCCCAGGGCCGGGCCAGGGGATCCGGCCGGGGCAGGCGGCGGGCGCCTGGGATCCCCATCCGCCAGGCGGCGTTGACCCCGGCGGTATATGCTTCAAGCCGGGCCCGGGCCTCCTCATCCAGGGCCTCCCAGGCTCGAGCGACAGCCGGGGGGATCCGCTCCTTGGCCCACGCGTCTGCCTTCGCGGCCTCCGGCCCGATCAGCGCCTGGAGCTGGCCATACGCTGCCGCCCGCCGCAGGATCAGCAATGGAGCAGCATCCAACCCATCCAGGACGCCTTCCGCGAACGCCTGATCCTGCGCGGAGCCGGCCTCCAGACGCCACTGGGCCGGGCCGACTTGACGCAGGAGGATCCTCCCCTCCGGCCCTTGCAGGGCTAGGCGGGAAGGCGGGGGCATCGCTGACCACAACGGCAGCGCCCCGGCGAGGATCCCCACGATCAGGATCAGGGCCAGGCCGACCGTGCGGCGAAGAGGCCGTGTTCCCTGATTCATCCCCTCCATCCGGGCTTCCAGCATGCAGGAAAACGATAGCGGCCCCGCTCAGGGAGCCCGGCCCAGGGTAACGGAGACGGTTCGTTCCTCCCCATCCCGGACCACCGTCAGGCGCACTGTGTCCCCAGGGCGATAGCGCCGCAGGAGATCGGGGAGTGGATGGCGATCGTTGACGGGCTCCCCGTTCACCGCCGTGATCCGGTCGCCGGGGCGCAGGCCGGCCTCCTCCGCCGGGCTGCCGGGCAGCACCTCGAGGACCCGGGCCCTGCCCGCTTCGTGGATTACCCGCACTCCCAGCCAGGGACCGCCGGAGGGGGGTTGGGTCGGGGCCGGGAGGCCCGGGCCCCGACCGATCAGATAGCCGACCAGCCCGCCCACCGCCAGGCCGACGCACCCACAGGCCAGGCCGACCAGGATTAGAGCCGCGATCCACATCCCCGTCCGGTTTCTGAAACCCGAAGACGAATCGCTCATGGCTTATCGCTCCACGCGTTCGATGGTCGCGCCCAGGGCCCGCAACTTCCCGTCGAGATCCTCATAGCCCCGATCGATCTGGACGATGTTGCGGATCACGCTGGTTCCCGTGGCGCAGAGGGCCGCAATCACCAGCGCCATCCCCGCCCGGATGTCCGGGCTCTCCAAGCGCTCCCCGTGCAGCGGGGAGGGGCCATGGACCAGGCAGCGATGGGGATCGCAGAGGACAATGCGAGCGCCCATGGCGATCAGTTTATCCACGAAATAGAGGCGACTCTCAAACATCTTCTCGTGGAAGAGGACGGGGCCCGCCGCCTGGGTGGCGACCACAATGGCGATGCTCATCAGATCCGCGGGGAACCCCGGCCACGGCGCGTCCTCAATCTTCGGGATATGCCCGCCGATATCGGGCACTACCCGGAGGGATTGCTCGGGGGGCACAAAGATATCTTCCCCGTGGACTTCGAAATGGATCCCCAGGCGCCGGTAGACCAGTTGCACCATGCGCAGGTGATGGGGGACGGCGCGGCGGATCCAGACGCCGTCGCCGACCAGGGCGGCCAGCCCGATGAAAGATCCCACCTCGATATGATCGGATTCGATCTCCCACTCCCCACCCCCCAGGCGGTCCACCCCGTGGATGAACAGGGTGTTGGAGCCGATGCCCTCGATGCAAGCGCCGATCCGGTTGAGGAAGCCACAAAGGGCCTGGACGTGAGGCTCCGAGGCCGCGTTGCGTAGGACCGTGGTGCCCCGGGCCAGGGCCGCCGCCATCACGGCGTTCTCCGTCGCCGTCACGCTGGCCTCATCCAGTAGGATATCCGCACCGGTCAACCGGCCCTGTGAGCGGATGCGGAAAACCCGGTTCACCTCATAGCGCGCCCCCAGGGCCTCAAAGGCCAGGAAATGGGTGTCCAGCCGCCGGCGGCCGATGACATCCCCGCCAGGCGGCGGCATCTCCACCTCACCGAAGCGAGCCAGCAGCGGGCCCGCCAGCAGAATGCTCGCCCGGATGTCCCGACAGAGCTCCGGGTTCAAGGGGCGCGGGCGCACGCCGCGGGTGTCAATCCGCAACGTATGGGGGTCCAGCTCCTCGATGGCCGCTCCCAGATCGCTCAGGAGCTGCAGCAGCGTGTGCACATCGCGGATGCGGGGCACATTACGCAACACCACCGGCTCGTCGGCGAGCAGCGTGGCGGCGATGAGGGGAAGGGCGGCGTTCTTATTGCCACCCGGCCGCACCTCCCCCCGGAGCCGTCGCCCTCCCTCGATGACAAAACAGGCTTCGCGGGCCATGGCGTCCCTCGCTCGCGTCCGGGATTTCACCCCTCCCTTCACTCCAGCGATAGAAGGCGCACCCGCACGACCACCGGATCCCCCCGCCGGGCCTCCAGGGCGGCCGCAGCGCATCCATGGACCAGCCCGATCTCCAGGAAGCCGGAGCTGCCCGGGTAGGCGATCAGCTCGCCCGGTTCTCCCTCCGCGAACGTATGGACGATGCCTGTAAGGGTTCGATCGCCGATCTCCACCCGCGCCTCGCCGGCCCGGAAGACCACCGGGAAGCGCCGGGCAAGCGGACCGAAAGCGGGCTGCAGCACTAGCGCGGCCCCTTGCCACTGGAGCCGGCCGATGCTGGTCACCAGGTTCCCAAAGCGATCGGCATGCAGGATCTCCCCGACAATGCGCTCCTCCTCCAGCTCCAGGCGGGGCGGCGGCAGGCGGACTGGATCAGTCACCAGCGGGCCGAAGGCGACGGGAGGGACCCCTCGGGCGAGATGGGCTGCTGCCGGGGCGAAGACGTCCCGACCGTGGAAGGTGTAGCTGACCTGGGGCAGGCGATAGGAGGGCTCCTCGAGGGCATAACACTGAGCCTCCGGGTGCGCGTCCAGGATAAAGCTGAAGAGCCCGTTGTCCGGCCCCACGAAGAGTGCCCGTTCGGTCACCACGATCAGGGCGCGGCGCCCGCTACCCACCCCAGGATCCACCACCGCGAGGTGGATAGTCCCGGGTGGGAAATAGGGCGCCGCCTCCGCCACCACGAAGGCCGCCCGTCGGATATCCTGGGGCGGGATATGGTGACACAGATCCACTAGCCGCACATCAGGGGCGATGGAGAGGATCACCCCCTTCATCGTCCCCACGTAGCCATCCTCATCGCCGAAATCCGTCGTCAGGGTGATGATCCGCATGCGCGCTCCCCATCGCGTCATCGCTCCGGCCCTTCAGTATAGTCCAGGCCCGGGCGACTCGGAGAAAGAAGAGGGGACTCGTGGACGGCGGAGGAGAGGCAGAAGGAGGAGGGAAACCGGTAGGAAGCGTATCGCATCCGCTTCAATCGGACACCAGACAGATTGCCCCTGGGAATTCCAGCCACGAGACTCATCCGCCCGATGCGCCGTCGTGGTATCGTCAAGCCAGATTCCTACCCAGGCCGGATAGCGTCCGAAGAGATGGAGGCCCAAGCGGATCCAGGGATCAAAAGGACATGGCGACCAGCGGTCCCCCCGCTTCCTCGAGGGGGGACAGCGCGCTACGGCGCGTGCCGATGCGGGGGCTGGACGGTCCGCCGGGCGCTCTCCCAGTCGAGGATCCGCCCCCCGTGAGCTCGGGCGAAGGCCTCGGCCCGGTCACGCACGGCGAAGGCCAACAAACCGTAGCCCATAGGGGTCGGCACATCGGGCGCATGGACTAAGAGGGCGTGATCCGCCTCGATCCATCCCCCACCCTCAAAGTCGCGCACGTAGAAAGCGGCCACCTCCTCGGGATGGTCCCGGTGGTAGGCGATCATGCACCCAATGTCATCGAAGAGGCGAGCCTGGCCGTCCCGGGTCACGTAAGCTGCGGCGAAGCGAGGGTCGTTGATGAGCATCCCGCACTGGGCGCAGGCATCCTTCCCGTAGGCGATGTCTGGGGGGCGCGGCCCCGAGGCCCGGGCGCACGCGGCGACCACCAGCCATCCTAGCAGGAACACGACCGGCGGAAACTTTCGGCGCATGGAAGCCTCCCTCGGAGCGAGGATCCTAAAGGCCGGAATCCCGAAGCCCCCGAAAGCGAAAGGCCGCGATCCCCACAGCGAGGAGGAGCCAGGCCCCCATCGTCCCCCACAGCATCGGGCCCAGTGCTTCCCCGTAGGTCCGCCAAGCGAACCAGCCGGCCGGGCCCAGCAGATCTGGCGACCCGTTCAGCATCACCATGGCCAGGATCCGGAACCCGTGGAGGGGATTCAGCAGCGTCAGCCACCAGAGCCAAGATGGGGAGATCCCGACGGCCCACGCCAGCCCCATCAGGCTTAGATCCGAGAGGAAGACGGCGACCAGCCAGGCGATCAGGGTGACGCCCAGGGCCGTGCTCTGGCGCCGCAGCCCGACGCCGATGGCCATCCCGATCCCATAGGCGATCCAGGAGAGCCATGTCGCCCCGGCCGCCAGGCCGGCGTAACGGCCGATCTCCTCCGGGCCGCCCAGCCCGCCTCCCAGCCCGATCCCCAGGCCGGTCACCCCGAAGCCCAGCCCCATCGCCACCGCCAGGGCCATGGCCCCGCCGGCGGCTTTGGCGAGGAAGACCTGGGTGCGCGAGATCGGATACGAAAGCAGATAGGCCAGCGTCCCACTCTCCCGCTCCACGGCCCACGTGAGAGCGCCCAGGCCCAGGCCCATCAGGGAGGCCAGCAACATCGAGAGGTTCACCAGGCTTGCCGCCGTCCGTCCGAAACCGGCCAGCCCGATATAGCCGGAGCCGATCATGGAGAAAACGGCCAGGGCCAGGGCGATCAGGGCGAAGCTTCCCGCCGTGAGGAGAAACCATCGGCTCCGGAGGGCCTCGCGCCCCTCTTTGCGGACCAGCAGCATCCAGACGCCCATCTGCAGGCTCCTCCTGGTTTTTCTACTCCTCCCGCTCCCATTCGATATCGAGATCGAGCACGGCGATCCCGGCCTCCCAGAGGCGGCGCACGGGCGTTAGCTTGCGATCGGCTGGCACGGTGAGGATCAGCCCGTGGCCGTTGGGGAAAGAGGGATAGCCCGAGGCCTCCAACACCTGCCGGGCCCGTTCCAGCTCCGCCGGCGGCAAGCTCAACCGGAGCCGGGCCCGCAAGCCGGCCACCTCTCCCAGGGCCTCCGGGGGGACCTCCCCGATCACCTGGCCGGCCCGCATCACCACCACCCGATCCGCCAAGCCCTGCACTTCTTCCAGGCGGTGGGAGCTGAACAGCAACGTCTTTCCCTGCGCCTTGAGCTCCCGGAGCCAGCTCCGCCACTCCATCCGCGCCGTCAGGTCCAGGTTCGCCGTTGGCTCATCCAACAACAGGATGGGAGGATCCCCCATCAGCGCGAGGGCCAGGGCCAGTCGCTGTTTCAAGCCCCCAGACAGCGCACGCACCGGCTGGTCCTGATACGGAGTCAGCCCCAGCGCCTCCACTTGAGTGGGATCCACGGCCACGCCCCGCAGCGCTGCGAAGAACCCCAGGGTCTCCGCGACTGTCCAGTGGCTGTAGAAGGCCAGCTCCTGGGGAACATACCCGATCCACCGTCGAGCGGCCGGGCCTTCCTTGCGGACATCCCGGCCAGCGACCCGGATAGTGCCCTCGTAATCCAGCAAACCCAGGATACAGCGGAGAACCGTCGTCTTCCCGGCGCCGTTGGGCCCCCACAGGGCCACCGCCTCGCCTGGCCGCACGAGAAGATCCAGCCCGCGCACCGCCCAGGTCCTCCCAAACCGCTTGCGCAGCCCGCGAACCTCCAGGATCGCTTCCGGTACCGTCCTCTTCCCTTCACCCCAGGAAGGCCGAGGAGAGCGCCGGAGCCATCCCCACCATGCGGCGGCGAGGAGAAGACCGCCTAGCCCCATACGGATCCATCCTCCAGCGTTCCCCGAAGCGCGCTCCGGCGCCCGGGCCGGTAGCCGAATCCGGGGCGCGGGATCCTCCAGGCGGATCTGAGGTTCGAAGAAGGGAACCAGGATGGCAGCGGACTCGAGGGCCTGCATGGCGGGGGTGCCCCAGAACAGCCGGAGGAGAGGAACCCGATCCGCTATGGCCTCGAACACCCGTCGGGAGCGATAGGGGACATCGCCGACTCCATCGCCGTCGGCGTCAAATCCGGCGTAATCGCTCCAGAAGTTGCCCCGCCAGTCACTGGCCATCAGGTTCCCTTCCCCCTGTGTCCCCGCCTGCTGCTCGTTCTCCCAGAACACGTTTTCCCGGAAAACCACTCCCCGCACCATGGGCAGGGCCAGCACGCCGATCCCGTTGTAGGCGATGATGTTGCGCTCAAAACGAACCGGCGACCCCTCCTCCCGGGGTGTGTTGTCCAGGAAGATCGCCGCCGTGTTGTCCAAAAACAGGTTGCCTTCCACGCGGATGTCATCGCTGTCCTTGAAGGCCAGGCCATAGCCGCTGGGGCCCCGTTGATGGAGAAAGCGATTGTCCCGCAGGACGAGCCCCCGGCTATACATCACGAAAACGCCCACGAAGTTGCTCTGCAGGGTGTTTCCCCCCACCTCGCTCCCGTTGCAATACATGTAATGGATGCCGTAGCGCCCGCCCTCGAACCGATTGCCCCGCAGGAGGGAGTGGTCGGAGAACCAGATGATGACATCGCGCCCTCGCCATGTCCGGTTCCCCTCGATCCAGGCATCCGGGCTATACCAGAGGCGGATCGCATCCCCCCGCTCCGCCTCCGGGACGTCCAGGCCGATCACCGTGTTGTTACGGATGCGCCCTCCCGGAGAATCCTTGAGGTAGATCCCGAAGAGCACATCCTCCAGATGGTTGCCCTCCAGGGTCACCCCCGCGGCCCCCTCGACGAGGATCCCAGCGTCTTCGTGTTCCAGGGATCGGCCGGAGTTCCGGATCACGAAGCCGCGCACGGTCACGTGGGGTGCCCGGATGCGCAGCACCGTGCCCCGGCCCCGGCCATCCAGCACCGGCCCGTCCACCCCGATGAGGGTCAGGGGCTTGTCGATCTGGAAAGGGCCGTAGTAGATCCCGCCATGGACCTCCAACGTTGCCCCCGGCGGGGCCGCTGCGATGGCTTCCTGGAGCGTTCGATCCGGATCCCCCGGGGCCACCACTGTCAGCGTCCAGAGGGCCAGGGCCAGGGGCCGCATCATGCGCGGGCTTCCTCCGGGACCAGCGTCAGGGGACCGAGGCGCAGGGACTGACGGCGCTCTAGCGCCGTGCGGACGGCCCGACGGAAATGGAGGCCGAGGGTGATCAGGAGGGAAGCCGCCAGCGCCATCCAGAAACCGATCTGGAGCTCCGCGAGGGTTCGAAACTGCCCCACCACGCCGACGCCGATCAGGGGCGGGGTGAAGGGCGGCAACCGCAGCGGGGCGTTCGGGTCCAGATCGTGGCCGTAGCGATAGAGCCAGTAATACATGTCGGCCAGGAAAATGATCGGGAACAACATGGCGGGCAACGCCAGCACCGCCGCCCAGCGACGCCGGGTGAAGGCCAGCGCCTCCCCCAACAGCGCGGCCGCCCCGATGGCTAAGGGCGCCAGGAAGCGCTCCACCTGTGCCGCCTCGTGCAGCTTCTTCATCCCGATGTAATGGTTCAGGTTATCCACCTCATTCACATCGCCGGCCAGGTGGGTGACGTAGATGTCCACCCGGAGCCCTCCCGGATACTGCGGGGCCTGAAGGGTCATGCGCCAGTAGGGGAAGAGCAGGGAGAGCAGGAGTAGCCAGGACGCCCCAATGAAGAAAGCGCGGGGCAGCCGGAAGGGATCCTCCCGAATCCAGGCGTTCATGCGTTCCACCATTGCCTTCTCCTTCATCGAAGAATGGATCGGCCCGCGCCTTCAGGCCCCAACCCGGTAGCGTCCCGAGAAGCCATGGCGGGAATTCCGCTCCCGGAAGGGGGAGCGGCCCTCCCAGCCGCTCCCCCGGTTTCCCTTATGGCTCCACCAGGAAGTAGCCCATCATCTCCAGGTGGAGGGCCGAGCAGAACTCCGTGCAGTAGAAGGGGAAGGTCCCGCTTTGATCGGCGTCGAACTCGATGGTGGCGGTCTCCCCGGGTTCCAGGCTCAGGCTGATGTTGTAGCCGCTCAAGGCAAAGCCGTGGGTGGCATCGCGGGCCCGCTCGATGTTGGTGATGTGCCAGATCACGTGATCACCCTTACGGACGTGCACGTGCTCCGGCTTGAAGTGGCTGCGGATTGCCGTCATCCAGATCTCCACCACCCGCCGGCCGCTCTCCTCCCGCACCTCCACCCGTTCCCGGCCGGCCTCGGTGGCATTGGGATCCTTCGCCATCTTCGCTGCGTTCCACCCGATCTCCGGGTAGACCAGGAACGGCTTGAGCTTGTCGGCCTTGATGATCTGGGCGTAATGCGGCTCGCCGATCCCGATGGGCATGTCGTAGATCAGCCGCATCCGATTGCCGCTGATGTCGATCAGCTGGAGATTCTGCGGATGCAACGGGCCCACCGGCAGGAAGCGATCCACCGACCACTTGTTGAGTGCCACCACGTATTTGCCCTTGGGCGAGACCGTATCGCCCTCCGCTGCAGCAATGTGACCGATGTTGTAATGGACTGGCAGCTTCTCCACCAGCTTCCAAGGCTCCGCGCCGTCCTTGCGGTAGGGACCGCCGAGGGACCAGCGGGCCACGGCGCTATCCAGGAAGAGGGAGGTATAGGCGTAACCCTTGTCATCGAACACGGTGTGCAGCGGGCCAAGGCCGACCTCCACCTGGGCCTCCTTAACGTCCTCGAACTTCAACACCGGGACCCCGAAGGGGTCGCGCTCGAAGTTGCCGGCGGCGATGGCCTTCTGGATCTTCTCGAAGGAGTAAACTGTCACGTGGGGATCCAGCTTGCCGCCGACCACGATGTAATCGCCCCCCGGTGCCACATCCACCCCGTGGGGGCTCTTCGGCTCCGGGGCAAAGAAGAGCACTCCCTCCTGGGCTGCCGTCTGAAGGCGGATCACCTTGATCCCGTTGATGACCTCATACTTGCCGGCCCGGATCAGCTCCTCCGCCTTCTTCCAGTTGATGATGTGAAGATAGTCCATCTCATTCTTGGCCGTGCCAGCCTCGAAGGGCGGGTTGCCCTCCTCGATGCCGCCGGTGGCCAGCTCGGTGTTGATGGAATTGCAGAACACCCATCCGTAAGAGACTTTCTTGCCTGCATCGCACAGATCCTGCCAGTAGGGCGGCAGCTCGATCTGGAAGGAGCGGTCCGGATCCACCCGCCCCCTCTGGCGATCGAAGGCCCAGAAGGTCAGTAGCCCCCGGTATTTGTCCTTGTATTGATCCAGCGGGGCATACTCCCAACCGATAGGGGTCGCATACTGGGGGCCCTCGACGACGTATTCGGTGTTGGGGGTGACGAAGCCGCCCCCATGGTCGGAGATCGCATTGGGGTTCTTGACGATCTGCTTGGTCTCAAAGTCCCGCAGATCAATCACCGCCAAGCGGGCGTTGGCCTTGTCGTTGATGAACAGGAATTGGCCATCATATTCCCCTTCCGTCTCCGAAAGGGCCGGGTGGTGCGTATCCCCCCAGAGGATGGGCTTGCCCCGCGCGAAGCCGCCCTCCAACACCTCCAGGGTGCCCTTCTCCCCGAACCCGTAGCCCTGCCAAGGCTCCGGCGTGAAGACGCCGATCACCTTGAGTAGCCGCATCGAGGGGATGCCGATCACCAGGACCTGCCCGGAGTGCCCACCGGAGGCGAACATCACGTATTCGTCATATTTCCCCCCCGGCACATAGGTCCGCAGCGCGGCGACGATATCATCCGGGGAGAGGCCGCGTTCTCGGATCACCGCCTGGGCCTCTGCAGGCAGGCCCGCCACGGGGGTCGCCGCCCCCCGGGCGCAGGCCGCCCCCAGCAACGCCAGCAACAGCGGAACCCTTGCCAACCCCTTCCACCGAATCATCGAACCCTCCTTTCTTTCAAAATCCGGCTTGCATCGCCGAACACGCCCTCGACTACCCGCACCTTTGTTTGTAAGGGATGTCCACGTCTCATCATGCCCGGAACTGACGGGAAAGGATATGATCTCCGTCATAAAAGAGAGGGTTTTGGGGGTCATGAAAGCCATTATTTTGGCGTGACATTTGTCACACCGGGCGCATGGGGAGAGGATCACGGGCGAGGCAGCCCATCCGATCGCGAGCTTTCGGTTCCCGGGGGGGAAGCAGACAGGCGGAGGGGGCGCTGGGGGCAATTTTCCCAGCATGGGAATGGGCCGTGGGTGATTTCCGCGCCGCAATTAGGGCAACGGCCGCTCGCCTCATAGCACCAAAGCTCGATATCGGGCTCTCCACAGATCGGACAGGTCACGTAATCAGGAAACGGATCCGGCAGCGGCCGATCCGATGCTTCCCAAGCCATGATATCCTCGCAGGGGGCCAGCGGATTTCCGCCTTCTATCCTCCTGCAATCCCGGGATCCCGGTATGATCTTCGTCATGCGCACAGGGCGCAGGGGGGTTCCCCTGCCTTCTCCCTCCTGTCTGGATGGGTAAGATCTTCGAAAAGCCCTGCCCCAGACCCATCGAATCGTTGAATCTTGACAGGTCCTTCGAATCCGGATAGGCTTAGAAATGCCGGAAGGGGAGTAGCCATCGGGCCTTTCGCCCGATGACGGGATCGTCAGCACGGGAGATCACCCGGTTCAATCCCCGGTCCCGTCGGCCTTCTGGGCCTGGCAAGACCTTCGGTTGATGTCCGATCACATTTCCTGGGAAATGTGATTCGACATCGGCCGAAGGTCTTTTTTTAGGGGGGATGCAGCCGGGTATGGAATGAAGAGGTTTCCTTTTCGATATTCCTGCGCGAGGCGCGATCACTCCATCAGGAGGTCGGACCATGTGGTTCTGGTGGGATCCCCTGTACTTCCTGTTTGCGATGCCGGCGCTGCTGCTGGGCTTGTATGCCCAGACGAAGGTGCAGGCGGCGTATAACCGGTGGCTCCGAGCGCCCGCCCGCCTGACCGGGCTGGAGGCCGCCCAGCGCCTGCTGCAAGCGGCCGGGCTGTATGAGGTGCGCATCGAAGGAACCCCCGGGCACTTGACGGATCATTACGACCCCTCGAGCAAGGTGCTCCGGCTCTCCCCCAGCGTGGCGGGCGTGCCCTCGGTGGCCTCCCTGGCGGTGGCGGCCCATGAGATCGGGCACGCACTCCAGGACGCCGAGGGTTACTGGGGGCTGCGAGCCCGGGCGGCCCTGGTGCCGGCGGTGAACTTCGGCTCCTGGCTCGGCCCCATCCTCTTCCTGATCGGTTTCCTGATGCAGAGCCCGATGCTGGTCTGGGCCGGGGTGCTGTTCTTCTCCGCCGCGGCCCTCTTCGCTCTGGTCACGCTGCCCGTGGAACTGGACGCCAGCCGCCGGGCCCTGGCTCTGCTGGAGGGAAGCGGGCTGCTGTGGACGCCGGAGGAGCGAGCGGGGGCCCGGGAGGTGCTGCGGGCGGCCGCGCTGACCTATGTGGCGGCTTTAGCCCAAGCCCTCTCTACCCTGGCCTACTACGCCTTCCTGGCCATGGGCATGCGGCGCTCGGAGGAATAGCCAATGGACCATCCCTCCGAGTCCCGGATCCCCTGGCCTACCTTATCGGTAGCCGAGTGCTTCCAGCGGCTGCCCACGGGGCCGGCGGGGTTAGGCGAGGAGGAGGCGGCCCGCCGGCTCCGGGAATGGGGTCCCCACGAGCTGGAACCTCCCCGGCGCATCTCGCCCCTGGCCATCCTCTTGGCCCAGTTCCGAAACATCCGGGTGCTGATCCTCCCGGCTGCTACCGCCCTCTCCGTCGCCCTGGGCCATGGGACGGAAGCGGTCGTCATCATGATCATCGGCTTCTTCTCCCTCCTGCTTGGCTTTGTGCAGGAATATCGCGCGGAGCGGGCCCTGGAGGCGCTGCGCCGGATGGCTGCGCCCATGACCACCGTCCTCCGCGCCGGGGATCGGGTACCCGCGGACTTTAGGGATCCGGGAGGCAGATCTGGACCACTTGCTTCAGCTGTTCCGGCGCTATGGGGTCCTTATCCTGCTCTTCGCCCATCTGATCCCCGGGCTGCGCAGCGGGATCGCTATCCCCGCCGGGGTGAGCCAGATGCCGCGGATAGCCTTCGGGGGGCTCATCGCCCTGGGGGCGGCGCTGCGGGCGACCCTGCAGACCGTCGCCGGCCTGTTCCTGGCTCCGCCTCGGGGCGCCTCCATTTCGACGCTTTCCCTCCCGGGGGCGATAATCGTTGGGGGGCTCGCCGTGGTGGCTCTGGGATGGGCAGGGGCTCGCCGGAAGCGGGGCCATCCCCCATCGTATCCCTGAACCTGGGCACATAGAGGTGGACCGATGGAATTCCCGCTCTGGGCTTGGATTCTCTTCCATCTCATCGTCGTGATCATGTTGGCTCTGGACCTCGGGGTGTTCCACCGGAACGCCCATGAGGTGAAGCTCAAAGAGGCGATGATCTGGAGTGTGGTCTGGATCGCTGTAGCCCTGGCCTTCAACGCCGGGATCCTGCTGGTCTGGGGCCATGAGCCGGCTCTTCACTTTCTCACCGCCTACCTGGTGGAGAAATCCCTCAGCGCCGATAACCTCTTCGTCTTCGCGGTGATCTTCTCCTACTTCGGCATCCCACCGGCCTATCAGCACCGGGTGCTCTTCTGGGGGATCCTGGGCGCCGTCCTGATGCGGGCGGCTTTCATCTTCGCTGGCGTCCAGCTGCTCAAGGCCTTTCACCCGGCCATCTATCTCTTCGGCGCTTTCCTGATCTACACCGGGATCCGGCTGGCCCTGCGCGGCGAAGAGGAAGAGGTGCGCCCGGAGCGCAACCTGGTCCTCCGCCTGGCCCGCCGTTTCCTGCCCATCACCCCCGCTCTCCATGGCCAGCGCTTCCTGATCCGGCAAGGACACCGATGGATGGCTACGCCGCTGCTGTTGACCCTGCTGGTGGTGGAGAGCACCGATCTCATGTTCGCCCTGGATTCCGTGCCAGCCGTGCTGGCCATCACCCCCGAGCTGTTCATCGCTTACACCTCGAACATCTTCGCCATCCTGGGGCTGCGGGCCCTTTACTTCGTCCTGGCCGGCCTGATTCAGCGCTTGCGCTACCTCCATTACGGGCTCTCGGTGATCCTCAGCTATATCGGCGCTAAGATGCTGCTCTCGGATTTCCTCCACATCCCGCCCGCCCTCTCCCTGGCCATCGTCCTGATGACCCTCCTGATCAGCGGGCTGGCTTCGTGGATCGCGGAACGACGGGAGAAAACCCATCCGCTCATCCATCGGTGAGGCCGATGGCGCATCAGCTCAGCCTGTTCGACTTCCGACCTCGATCGGAGATCACCCCGGGGACCCCCCTCGCTCAGGCCCGGGAGGCCTTCGCCGAGCATCTGAAGGCCGGGGATTACTCCCGGCACACCGTGTATTTCTTCACCCACGACCTCCGCCTATTAGGGCAGTGCCTAGGGGAGGAACGCCCGGTGGGGGAGATTGGGCTGCGGGATCTCCAGGATTTCGTGGACTGGCTCCGCCACCGGCGCGGGATTCCGTGTACGCCCAAATCCCTGCGGCGGCGCATCACTGCCGTGAAGGCGTTCTTCCGATGGCTGCATGAGGATCTCGGCGTCCTGCCGATGAATCCCGCAGAGCGCCTGGTCTATCCGGAGGCCATTGAGCCCCTCCCGGAGGTGCTGACCCCGGAGCAGATCCAGGCCGCCCGCGAAGCTGCGGAGGGGTTTCGCCGGGAAGGGGATGCCCGCCCCCTCACATTGTTGACCCTCATGCTCTACACCGGCTTGAAGAAAAGCGAGGTCGCCGCCCTGCGCCGGGATCACTTTGATCTGCAGGAGCCGGCCGTGTGGATCCGCTACGCCCATCCCCGCTATCGCCACAAAGAGCGCAAGCTGCCGCTCCCGCCGGAGTGGCCCGAGCTGTTCCGGGAATATATGGGCCAGTATGGCATCGAGGACCGCGTTTTCCCCTGGACGCCCCGGAATTTAGAATATGTGCTGGAAGACGTGGCCCGACGGGCCGGCCTGGATCACCTCTCTTTTGAGATCCTTCGATGGACGTGCGCGCTGCAGGATTTCCTCCAGGGGATGGATCCGGAAAGCCTGCGCCGGAAGCTGGGCCTCTCTGAGATCCAGTGGCGAGATGTCTTCCGACGCCTGCAGGCCCTGGCCAGGCGCTCCGGAACACGATGAGAACCCTCGGTTTCCTCCTCCCGGT
>NZ_JBHOQR010000032.1:0-65948 GCF_042408815.1 Thermoflexus sp.
GCGGTCGGTTTCGGCGCGGTGGGCGGCCAGGGATTCTTCGGTGCGGCGTTGGGCTTCGGCGAGCTCGGCGAAGCGGCGGTCGGTTTCGGCGCGGTGGGCGGCCAGGGATTCTTCGGTGCGGCGTTGGGCTTCGGCGAGCTCGGCGAAGCGGCGCTCGGTTTCGGCGCGGTGGGCGGCCAGGGATTCCTCGGTGCGGCGCTGGGCTTCGGCGAGCTCGGCGAAGCGGCGGTCGGTTTCGGCGCGGTGGGCGGCCAGGGATTCCTCGGTGCGGCGTTGGGCTTCGGCGAGCTCGGCGAAGCGGCGCTCGGTCTGTGCCTGGTGGGCCAGGAACTCCTGACGATGAGCAGTGAATGTCTTGCTCAGGTCGCGGATCGACCGGGCCAGCTCGGCGAAGCGACGGTTGACCTCCTTCCGGAGCTCCTGGACTGTATCAGGAAGATTCAATAACTCATCCGTCAGGAGCAGGCGGCGTAGCTCCTTCCGCCACTCCTCATGCTGTTCCAGCAGCCGCACCAGGTCATGGAAATCGGCAACCGTGAACGCCATTCAGATCCCTCAATGGGTTCTGAGAGGATTTTATCATATCTCCGGCGGATTCGATCATGGAAGCGAGGCACGAGGGTCGTCTATGGGATCTTCCAGCAACCCGCCCAGGATGGCCTTGCGCACCGCGGCGGCACGGGTGTGGACGCCCAGCTTGCTCAGGATGCTATCGACCTGTTTCTTCACGGTATTCGGCGAGACCACCAGTCGCTCCGCGATCTCCCGGTTAGTCAGTCCGTGGGCCATCCAGCGCAGCACCTCCCGTTCCCTGGGTGTCAGGGAGGCCAGGGCGGCCTGGTCTTCCGGTGAGAGGCTCCTTGCCGGACGGGGCGTCGGGGGGGTCGGCCGGCTGCTCATGGCCTGCTGGACGAACTGAAGAAAGGTCCGCCGGTTGAATGCCGCCTTATCAAAGAAGGCAAAAACCTTCAGGTTCTGATAAGCCATTTCCACTTCCTCCGCGGAGGCCGTGGCGCTCACCGCAATCGTCGGAAGCCCACGCCGCCGGGCGACCTGCAGCAGCCGGAGGCCGTCTCGATTCCCGAAGGGGTTCATGGAGCTGGCCAATTGCAGATCGACGATCAGCATCGCAAAGCTCTCCCGCTCGAGCCAAGCCAGCGCCTCCGCATAAGAAGGAGCCGTCTCGCATGAGAGACCCAGCTCGGCGAGGAGCTCTTGATAGAGATCCTGCCAGCCCGGGTCATCCTCTACCACCAGCACCCGGGGGCCTGTCGGGGAGGCTTGCGGACGGCAGGGAGGAGGAGTCGACAGGGCGCGGCCGGTCCAGGCCCGCTCCTGCTGGAGCAGGCGGGCGACGACCTCCACAAAGGCCCGGCGCTGGAACGTTTCCTTCCGCAGGAAATCCGCAGCCCGATGGCGGGTCAGGGCCTCCACCGCCATTTCTACCGTCGCGTAGCCCGTTAGTGCGATGGCGGGGATCGGCGGCTCATGGTTCGCCAGCGCATCCAGCACCTGAAAGCCGCCCCGGTGGCGATGATCCTCGGGATCCAGAGAGACATCTACGACCGCCAGGGCATATGTTCGTTCACGCAGCATCGCGATAGCGCTCCCCGCATCCGCAACGCAATCCACAGTGAGGCCCAGATCCTCGAACACCTCAGCGAGGAGCTTCCGCCAGGCCGCGTCGTCTTCCACGATCAGCACCCGTTTCCCGATCGGAAAATCCGCTGGGAAGGACACACCCATTTTGACCCCTTCCTCACGGAGTTAGGAGCTGTTCCGACTTCCCGGCGAAGGCCAGACATACTTGGACGATCCTCAGCGATCCGGAGCACGGGGCAATCGCACGTGGAAGGCAGTGCCCTGTCCGAGAATGCTCTCCACGCGGATCTCGCCGCCGAACCGCTGGATCAGCATCTTCACCCACCATAAACCGAAGCCCAGCTTCTTGGGCGATCGCTTGGTGGAGAAATCCAGTTCGAAGATCCGCTCCTGAAGCTCCGGGGGGATCCCCGGCCCGTTGTCCCGCACGGTGAAGTGCACCGCATCGGGACGGGCGACGCCCTCCACCCGGATCCACCCGTTTTCCCCCAGCGCCTCCACCGCATTCTCCAGGAGGTTAAAGAACACCAGGGCCAGTTGCGGCTCCCCTGCCATCACCGGGGGTAGATCCTCCATGCCCACGATCTCCAGGCGAATGCCAGGCGGAATCCGGAGGTCCCGCAGCGCCATCTCCAGGCAGGAGAGAAGGGAGATCGGGCGGGGCGCCATGGGCCGCAGGTACACCATCGCCTCCCGGACGGCGTCCAAGGCGGCCCGGGCCCGGCTCTCGATCTCCTGGAACACCGAAGCCAGATAAGGGTCCTGGAAAAGATCTGGTCGCTTCTCCTGGAGTCCTTCCAGGCGGACTGGGATCAGGCCGATGTGGTTGGTCAGGCGGTGAAGCAGGTTGGCCGCGATATCGCCCACCGCAGCGAAGGCCTCGGTGATTGCCTGGCGTTCGCGGGCTGCCTGGAGGGCCTGGACGTGCTCCGTCAGCTGCACGGCCAGGGCGGCATGGTTGGCCAGGATGATCAACAAGCGCTGATCCCGCTCCGTGAAAGCACGGGGTTGGGAGGAATGAACAACGAAGACGCCGCAGACGGTTCCATCCGGTTGCAGCATGGGGACCGCCAGGGCCCATCCGCCTGACTCGAAGGAGAGAGGCCGGCGGGATCGGCTCACCGCTTCCACCAGCCCGGCGGTTCCGGCCATCGCGGGGTGAGTGGCGAAGGCCAGCTGCGGGGGCCCGGCGGGCGGGATCAGCCAGATTGCCCCATCAGAGGCCTGGATCAGCTCGCAGGCCAGCGCGACCGCTCGGGCGAAGAGCGCCTCCCGGCCGCCGTGGAGGAGCTGGCCGGTGATCTCCTGCATGCCCCGCAGCAAGCGCATTTCCTGGAGCGCGATCATCGCGCGGGCAGCCAGCATCTCCAGCAACCGCTGGTCCCCTTCCGTGAAGGCGCCGGGCTCCGGGCTCTCCAGATTCAGCACGCCTTCCACCTCGCCGCCGGCGCCGATCAATGGCACGGCGAGCTCCGATCGGATCTCATAGCCAGCCAGCCATGGTCGATAGATCGAAGCCCAGGGGGAGGCATGGAGATCATCGATGCGCAACGAGCGGCGGTGCACCGCCACCCATCCCACAATGCTGGTCTCGTCCAGCTCCAGCTCCGGAGCGATGTTCGGGAGGAGGGGGCGGCCGATCAGCGCCCCCAGCACCAGGCGCTGGCGCTGTCGATCCACCAGCCGGAGCGTGCCGAAGCGGGCTCCGGTCAGCTCCAGGGCGATCCGCAGGATTGCTTCCAGGATCTCCTGGGGATCGGCCCGGGCGCTCAAAAGATGGTCCATTCGACGCAGCTCATCCAGCTCCCGGGTCGCCCGATGGAGGTTCTGCTGAAGCCGCTCCATCACCTGGGCGCGCCGGAGCAGCAGAGCGGCCACGCGCGTGAAGAGCTCCATGGCCTCCAGTTCAAGGGCCGTGAAGGATCGCTCCTGCTGGAAGGAGAGATAGAGCACCCCGACCGGTTCCCCAGCGGCAAGCAGCGGCCAACATCCGACCATCCGGGCCCCTGCCGCCTGCTTAGCCGGATGGATCGGCATGTCGGGTTCTTCCCAGGAGAGGATCCGCCGACCTCGGGCCAAGGCTCGAGCGGCCATCCCATCCGGTCGAGGCCAGTCCGGGGCTGTCCATCCTTCGATCTCCCCCACGGCGATCCGGGAGGACGGATCCAAGCCGCGCTGTTCTGGATTATAGGAGAAAAGGATGGCGGTGGCCGCTTCTTCGAGAGCCAGCAACCGGAGCGCCTCTTCCCCGATGCGTCGCAGACACTCGGAGATGGGAGTCTCGGGAGGGAGGCTTGCCAGCCGCTCCCCCATGGTTTGGAGGCGCTGGAGGAGCCCTTCGATCTCTGCTGCCATCATAACCGGTCCTCAGCGGGTCAATCGCCTTTTTAAATAAACAATTATATGCGGAGCTGGCGAGCTCGGTAGCCGCCCCTCTCGGTTCTCCGTTCAGTCGTTGTAGCCTCTCGAAGGGCGACGGCAAGGGGGTGGGGGCTCCCATGACCTCGCGGAATATCGGATCTTCGGATTTTCTTTCTCTGACTACAGGCCGAGGGTTGTTCCATAAACATCACAAGGCTTTATAATACCAACCGCCTGGGGAATTCTCTTTGCAAGGAGGAGCGGATGGCTGCCACCTCCAGCCTTGGGAATGCCGAACCTGTGGATCTGACGATCGTTGGAGCAGGGCCTACCGGTTTGTTTGGCGCCTTTTACGCTGGCCTGCGCGGGCTCAGCGTCCGGATCATCGATGCGCTCCCCCAACCTGGAGGGCAGCTGGCTGTCCTTTACCCGGAGAAGTTCATCTACGATGTCCCGGGGCATCCCAAGATCATGGCGAAAGACCTCGTGCGCCTTCTGGTCGAGCAGGCTTCCACCTTCAATCCGATCTTCTGCCTGGGAGAGCGTGCCCTCTCATTGCGACGGGAAGATGCGCTGTGGGTGGTGGAGACCGATAAGTCGGTTTATTCATCGCGGGCTGTCCTGATCGCAGCGGGCATCGGGGCCTTTCAACCGAACCGCATGGGGAAGCCGGAGATCGACCAGTATGAAGGGCGGGGGCTTTATTATGTGGTAACCGAGCGGCGGCCCTTCCACAACAAGCGGTTGCTCATCGTGGGCGGAGGCGATACGGCAGTGGACTGGGCGTTGAACCTCCGGGATTTCGCTGCGCATATCACATTGATCCACCGCCGCGACCAGTTCCGCGCTCATCCGGGTAGCGTCGCCGAGCTGATGCGGTCGAACGTCGATATCCGCCTTTTCCATGAATTAAAGGCAATCCACCCTGGTCCGGATGGATCCGTTCGCGAGGCGGTGATCTTCAACAATCAGACGGGGGAGGAGACCGTCATCCCGGTGGATGCGATCATCATGAGCCTGGGGTTCAAGGCGGATTTGGGGCCGATCAAGAGCTGGGGCCTGGAGACGGTAGGCAACCGGTATATCAAAGTGAACGCGCGGATGGAAACCAATTTGCCAGGGGTCTACGCAGCCGGAGACATCACCGCGCCGGAAGGCGTAGAGCCGCTAAACCTTATTGTGATCGGCTTCGCTCAGGCGGCAACCGCGGTGAACTATGCAGCCACCTATATCAACCCGCAAGCGAAGGTCTTCCCTGGACATTCCAGCGAGATGCGGCTCCGGTGAAAGGAAGCGCCAGCGCAGGTGAGGCCTGAGATGGTCTATTGGGGCGAATGGCTGGAGCAGAAGATCCTGGAGGCGATGCGCCAGGGGGTGTTCGACCATCTTTCGGGCAAAGGGAAGCCGCTGCCGGTGGAGGAGAATCCCTACCTGGAGCCAGGCCTGGCCATTGCCTATCATATCCTCCGCCAGAACGACGCCCGCCCCGAGTGGATTGAGGCAGATCTGGCGATCCGACGCGGGATTGAGCTCGCCCGCCAGGATTTGCGACGGACGATGCAGTGGCGGGAGGAAGCGTTGCGAGCTCTGGAAGGGAAAACCGATCCTCGAAGCCGGGCGGAGCGGGCATGGGTGGAGGCGGAGTGGGATCGAGCCCTGCGGGCCTTCGCCCGTCGGATCGCCGAGCTCAACGAACAGGTCTTTCTCTTTAACCTGAAGGTGCCCATCTACTGGCTCCAGCGGTTCAAGTTCGATCTCTGGGAGGAACTCCAAGCACTAGGTGTGCCCGAAGCAGATATCACACGCCTGAGGCAGGGAGATCCCACGAACGGATAGGATGTGCTGATTTCTGAGAACCATCAAACAACGGGAGAATAGAAGCGGTACAGGAAGATCTGTTTTTTGTGGAATTGGAGGATTGCCAGGCTGAATCGGGCCTTGACAGATGTCTGGGCGTTCCCTAAAATTTAAAGCAAGCCTTTGTTTGGGAAAGGAGGGATATGGGGCGGAAGCGAATCGTTGAGGCCTGACTCTGGGACTGAAGGGATCCGTCGAGGGCGGATGTTGCCCTCAGAGGGTTATTCCTTGCAGATACCCCGCTCCATCGATCCACTATCCTGCTAAAAGGAGGAGGTCATGAGGTTTCCCAGGATCCTGCTAGGTCTAACGGTGTTGAGCCTGCTGCTGGCCGCCTGTGCCATGCCGGCTACTCCGACTCCCACCGTGGCGCCGGCTGCTCCGGCGTCTCCCACGCCGGCTGCTCCGGCGGCGTCTCCCACGCCGGCGGTGAAGGGCACCATTAAGATCGCCACCCAGAGCCCGCTCTCTGGCGGTCAGGCGGCCCTGGGGGAAGGTATTAAGAACGGCGCCCAGCTGGCGATCGAGCAACTGAAAGGCCCCATTGAGGCCCTCGGTTTTAAGGTGGAGCTGGTGCCCTTCGATGATCAAGCCAAGCCGGATGTGGGGGTCGCCAATGCCAAGCAGCTGGTCAACGATCCCGATATCCTGGCGGTGATCGGCCATCTCAACTCCGGCGTGGCCATCCCCTCCTCGGAGACCTACAAGGATTACGACCTGGTGATGGTCTCGCCTGCGAACACGAACCCCTGCATCACGGACCGAGGCTATCTGGTGGTGAATCGGGTCTGTGGCCGTGATGATGTGCAGGGGGCAGTGGGCGCGGAGTTCGCTTTCAACGAGCTCAAGGTTAAGACCGCCTTCGTGATCCACGACAAGACGACCTATGGCCAGGGCGTGGCGGAGTTCTTCAAGAAGCGCTTTGAGGAGCTCGGCGGCAAAGTCCTGGGCTTTGAGGGAACGGAGGAGAAGGCCAACTTCGACCCGCTGATCACGGCGATCCAGGCGGCGAACCCTGAGCTGATTTACTTCGGCGGTATCTACGATCAGGCGGGCGTCTTTTTCAAGCAGGCCCGGGAGAAGGGAGTGAAGGCGATCTTCGTGGGGCCGGACGGGATGGACTCCTCGGAGCTGGCGAAGATCGCCGGGGATGCCGTGGTGGGCATGTATTACACGACCGTGGCCGCGCCGCCGACGGTCTATGAGGGAGCCAAGAAGTTTATTCAGGATTACAAGGCCAAGTTCGGAAAGGACCCTGAGCCGTTCTCGGCCCAGGCCTACGATGCCACTGCCATTGTGTTGAAGGCCATTGAGGCAGCCATCCGGGAGGCGGGAGGTCAGAAGCCCAGCCGGAAGGCGGTGGCGCAGAAGGTGCGGGCCACCAAGGACTTCCAGGGGATCACGGGCGTGATCACATTCGATGAGCGGGGCGACCCGGTGAAGGCCAAGTATTTCGTGATCAAAGTGATCTCCGGGAAGCCGGAGGATTGGGGCAAGAACCAGCTGGTGAAGACCCTGGAGCTGGCGCCGCCGCCCTTCACACCGGAGCTGCGGGCGAAGTGCGGTGTGAAGTAAGCGGGGGATCCAGCCGGGTGGGGAGGACCTCCTGGCCTCCCCACCCGATTGTTTATGGGGACCGCAAGAAATTCTGATGGCGAGTCGGGAGAAATGCGAAGCAAACTCTCCGAATCCCTCCTATATCAGGCGCTGGTGGTCCCGCTGATCCAGCTTTTCGTCTTCGTCACGATCAGCCTCATCGTCATCGGTTCAATCATTCTATTCCTGGCTGTTCTCTTCAACCGCCCCGTGGCCGGGGGGATGACCCTCCTCCAGTTCGTGGTTCGCACGCTGCCCCAGGTGGCCATCGATGGTCTGGTGATCGGCTTCCTCTATGCGATGATCGCCCTGGGTTACACCATGGTCTATGGGGTGCTGCAGTTCATCAACTTCGCTCATAGCGAGATCTTTATGGTCGGAGCCTTCATCGGTGTGGAGTTGATGCTCGCGCTGGCGATTCCATCCACGGCGCCACTGATGCTGATCATGGTCGGGATCCTGTTAGCGGTGGCGGCCGGGATGGCCGGTAGCGGGCTGCTGGCGGTGCTGATCGAACGGGTCGCCTACCGGCCGTTGCGGGGTGCCCCTCGCCTGGTGCCACTGATCTCAGCCATCGGGGTTTCGTTCTTCCTTCAGGATGCCGTTCGAGCAATTGAAGGATTGCTGAACAACGCGTTCTATCGAAATTATCCTTCTTTCCCCGTTCTGAATCAGCAGATCCCCATTGCTTCTTTTCAGATCGCCGACCAGTCGATCCAGATGCAGATCCAGGCGAAGGTAGTTTTCATTATTATCGCATCTCTGTTGATGCTGACGGGGCTGAACTTTGTGGTGAACGCCACTCGGATGGGTCGGGCCATTCGGGCGGTGGCCCAGGACCGGCCGACAGCGGCCCTGATGGGCGTCGATGTGGATCGGATCATTATGCTGACCTTCCTCATCGGCGGAGCTCTAGGGGGAGCCACCGGTGTGCTGTTTGGAATCCGGGTCGGCCGAATCGATCCATATGTGGGGTTCATCCCCGGGATTAAAGCTTTCACGGCGGCGGTGTTAGGCGGCATTGGCAACATCACCGGGGCCATGCTGGGCGGGATCGTCCTGGGGGTCCTGGAGGGTTTCGCGGGAGCGTATCTTTCCCAGTTCACCGGTGGGGCTTTCGGGACAGAGTATAAGGATATCTTCGCGTTCCTGATCCTCATCCTCATTTTGATGTTCCGCCCGACCGGCCTGCTTGGCGAGCAGGTGGGCCAGAGGGCATGAATCCGATCGTGTAAGCCTGCCCTGATTGCATTTCTGGGACGAAGAGGTGCGGGATGCTCCGTGCCAAGACCATGGAGTGGATTACTCAGATCCGGAACGGGCGCTCGATCTATCTGGTGGGCGTGCTGGGTTACATTGGGGTTGCTCTTCTCCTCATGAACGGGCTAAGCCAGCCGGGGCTGCGGGATGCGGTCTGGTATCCTCTGGTCTCCGCTCTGGCTTTCGCGGCATTCCTGGGCTCCCTGCTGGTAATTTATTACGCCCCCCTGGCCGGGGTGGTGAAAGCCATCCTGGGTCTGGCCATCCTGTTGGTCTTCCTTCCCCTTCTGGGGATCCGGAACACATTCCTGTTGGAGGTGGCCACTCAGGTAGGGATCTTCGCGGCGATGGCATTGGGCTTGAACATTGTGGTAGGTTTCGCCGGGCTCCTGGATCTGGGATATGTGGCTTTCTACGCCGTCGGCGCGTATCTTTGGGCGATCTTCGGTTCCCCCCAGGCGAACATCGCCTTTGGGACGAATCGCTTCCCGTTGGAGCCGGAGTGGTTCTTTGTGTTCTTGTTCCTGGCGGTTGGGGTGGCGGCGCTTACCGGGATCCTGCTGGGGCTTCCGGTGTTGCGATTGCGGGGAGATTATCTGGCAATAGTCACCCTGGCCTTTGGTGAAGTGATCCGGGTGATTGTTAACAACCTGGACAAGCCGATCAACCTGACGAATGGCCCGCAAGGGATCCGCCCGGTTCAGCGTCCTCCGCTGTTCTTCAAGCCATGGCTGCATGCGCTGGGGATCCGTCTGGATGATCCCACGCTTTATGCGCTATATTTCTATTTCCTTGTTCTTTTGGTGATCGGCTTTGCCATTTGGCTGACCCGGCGCCTGGAAAACTCGTGGGTGGGACGGGCATGGACGGCCATCCGGGAAGATGAGCTGGCGGCCCAGGCCATGGGGATCCCCCTAGTGCGGATGAAGCTGGCGGCCTTCGCCACCGGGGCTTCTTTCGCCGGGGCGATGGGCATGATCTTCGCCGCGAAGCAATATTTTATCAACCCCGAGAGTTTCACCTTTATGGAATCGATCGGGGTCTTGGTGATGGTGATCGTGGGAGGTATGGGAAGCATCCCCGGCGCCATTGTGGGAGCCACGGTGGTGACCATCCTGAATCTCCAGATCCTGAAGGGCCTGTCGCTTATGCTGAACAAGTTACGCCAGGCCGGGGTGGTGATTCCGATCATTAACTTCCCGCTGAGCCAATGGCCAACCCAGTTGGAACCCGCTAAATACGAGCGGCTGGTCTTTGGGATCCTCTTGATCCTGATGATGATTTTGCGACCCCAGGGTCTCATCCCAGAGCGGCGCCATCGCATGGAGCTGGCTGAGGCCATGGGTCGGGAAGAGCCTGCGGAGCTAGAGCGGCTGCCGGCGGAGGAAGAGCTTCCACCGGTGATCTCCGCCCCTGAGATCCAGCCGACCAGGGATTAGAGGAATGGGAATGCTCGATCACAGCGCCAGGAGGCGCGGGAATGTCTGACTTGCTTGAATTAAAGAAGGTCACCAAGCGCTTTGGGGGATTGGTCGCGGTGAACCGGGTGGATTTCAACCTGGAACCGGGCCGTATTGTAAGCATTATCGGGCCTAACGGGGCAGGGAAGACCACGCTCTTCAATCTCATCACTGGGATCTATCAACCGGATGAGGGAGATATCCTGTTCGAGGGGCGCTCCCTGGTTGGGCTGCGGCCGGATCAAATCACGGCTCGAGGCATCTCCCGAACCTTTCAGAACATTCGTCTGTTTGGGAATATGACGGTGATGGAAAACATCCTGGTGGGCATGCATACCCGATTTCGTGCGAACCCGGTGGATATCCTGCTTCAAACCCCTCGCTTTCGAGAGGAGGAACGAGAGCGGCGGGAGGAAGCGCTGCGGCTGATCCGGTTCGTGGGGCTGCGGGCCTCGCCGGATGAGCTGGCCAAGAACCTGCCTTACGGTGAGCAGCGCAAGGTGGAGCTGGCCCGGGCCCTTGCGGCCCGCCCGAAGCTTATCCTTCTGGATGAGCCTACGGCCGGTATGAATCCTCAGGAGACCGCCGAGACCACCCGGCTGATCCGACGTCTGCGGGATGAGCTGGGCATCACGGTGATCCTGATCGAACATCAGATGCGCGTCGTGATGGGGATCTCCGAGCGGGTCACCGTGCTGGATTATGGGGAGAAGATCGCAGAGGGAAGCCCGGAGGAGGTTCGACGGAACCCGCGGGTCATCGAGGCGTATCTGGGCCGAGGGGTTGCGATCGGAGCGATGGCATGAGGATTTCTTGAACTTCTGTTTCCCAGAACCCAGTGGTTCCTCCTTCCGGTTAGGAGATGGCTTCGGATAGCGATTCGGCGGGGTGCAGGCCGCCCAAGTAGCCTGCTCCCCGGAGATCGGCTCGAATCGAGACCACCTCCAGGAGACTACCCCAATCTTAGATGCGGGAATGGGCGAAATGGCGCTTCTGGAGCTCATCGATGTCCATACGTATTATGGACATATTCATGCGCTGAAAGGGATTTCGTTCAAGGTGGAGCGAGGGGAGATCGTTACCCTAATCGGCGCCAACGGTGCGGGCAAGAGCACCACTCTCCGCACGATCTCCGGGTTGGTCCGCGCCCGTTATGGTCGCGTGGTGCTGAACGGGGAAGACATCACCCATCTGCCCCCTCATGAAGTCGTGGCCCGAGGTGTGGGGCATGTCCCGGAAGGGCGGCGGGTTTTCCCTCAGCTGACGGTCTGGGAGAACCTGGAGATGGGAGCTTATACGGTCAAGGATCGGCGTGAGGTGGCGAGGCGGATGGAATTTGTGTTCACCATTTTCCCGCGCTTGAAGGAGCGCCTTCATCAGAAAGGGGGGACCCTATCCGGGGGCGAGCAGCAGATGCTTGCCATTGCCCGGGCCCTGATGATGCAGCCACGCATTCTCTTGATGGATGAGCCTTCCATGGGCTTGGCCCCCATTCTCGTGGAGAGTATCTTCGAGGTCATCCGACAGCTGAACCAGCATGGCACCACCATCCTCCTGGTCGAGCAGAACGCCCATATGGCCCTCCAGGTGGCTCACCGGGGCTACGTGCTGGAGACGGGTCGCATCGTCCTGGAGGGAACGGCCCAGGAGCTGGCGAACAATCCTCAGGTCCAGGCGGCATATCTCGGAATGCATTAAGGATTCCGCGGCGGTCCTCCTCCTGGGGCCACCGCTTTCCTGAAGTGGAGCCCGACGGCGCAAGTTCTATCCCTGCGTTAAGGAGGAGACCATGAGGCGCCTGCTGTGGGGCATCTGGATCTTCGCGCTTCTGGCGGTTGCGTGTCAGCCGGCCGCCACGCCCGTTCCCACGCCAACTCCAGCTCCGGCTGCGCAGCTTCCCAACCTGGGCGGGCGGACGTTGAAGATCGCCAGCGATACTACCTATCCTCCTTTCGAATTCTCTGATCCGAAAACGAATGAGATCGTGGGTTTCGACATCGACCTGGTGAATGAGATCTGCAAGCTGCTGAACTGCAAGCCTGTGATTGTCTCCACCGCCTGGGAAGGGATCTTCGCAGGGCTGGAGCAGAGGCAGTTTGACCTCGCCGCCTCTGGCATTACCATCACAGAGGAGCGCAAAAAGAAGTTCGATTTCTCGGACTCTTACCTCCGCTACGGTCAAGTGGTCCTGGTGCGCGCCGATGAGGAGCGCATTAAGAGCAAGGATGATCTGAAAGACAAGATCGTAGGGGTTCAAATCGGGACTACTAATGAGGAGACGGCCAAGACGCTGGTGGCGGACGAGGCGAAGCAGCTGAAGCGCTATGATACTTTTGACCTAGCGGTGCGCGCGCTGCTGGCGAAGGATGTGGACGCCGTGGTGATTGATAGCCCGGCCGCCGATGGTTTCATGGCCCAGAACCCGGGCAAGCTCAAGATCGCTGGGCAACCCTTCACCAGCGAGGATCTGGGCCTCTGCTTCCCCAAGGGAAGCGATCTCGTCGGTCCCTTCAATGCCGCCCTAAAGGTCCTGAAGGAGAACGGCACACTGGATCGTCTCTATCGGAAGTGGTTTGTCGAATTTAAGCCAGGGCAATAAGCAGGAATAGATTGTTTGAGAAGATGGATGGCTGCTCCGAATGGGTCGCGGGCGATCTCGCGACCCATTCTGTTTCACGATAGCTGGACGGATTATCGGGTTAGCCCATGGGGGCTCTGGGGCCGGGCGGGTCGCCGGCGATGAATCCGCCTGGCCTCCCCGATTGGGGTTGCGAGCTGAGTCCGAATCTCCTTCAGGAGCCTGGAGAATGGCGGTCTCCGTGGAGACCCAGACGACGTCGCCTTCCGTTCCGCCTCCGCAACGGGCTGGATGGAATTGGCGAACATGGCCCTGGTGGGCGGTATTGCTGGGCACCTTTGGGCTCTGGACCGTGGTGGCCATCCTGTATTCCCCCGACTATCAGGCCACTGTTCGCTTTCTGTTTCGCGGAATCCCGGTCACTCTTCAATTAACCGTCATCGCCTATTCTATTGCTCTCATTCTGGGTCTGATCGCCGGCCTGGGTCGGGTATCTCGAAATGTGATCTTCTACAACTTGAGCACCTTATATGTGGAATTCATCCGGGGGGTTCCCCTGTTGGTCGTGTTGTTTTATGTAGCCTTCGTGGCTGCGCCTCCCGTCGGTGACGCGCTGATCGGGGCAGGCCAAGGGTGGGGGATACCTCCGCTGGTTCAGCTGGGCCGCCTGATCCGGAGTGAAATGGGGCGGGCCGTCACTGGCCTGGCAATTGGCTACGGGGCCTATCTGGCTGAGGTTTACCGGGCAGGGATCGAGTCGATCCCCAAGGGGCAGATGGAAGCGGCTCGCAGTCTGGGCATGACCTACTGGCAGGCGATGCGCTTGGTCATCCTTCCGCAGGCCATTCGGAATGTGTTGCCTCCGCTGGGGAACGACTTCATCGCGATGCTCAAGGATACTGCCCTCGCCTCAGCGATCGCGGTCCCCGAGTTGATGTATGTGGGTCGTCAACGGGCGGCGGGCACTTTCCGGTATTTTGAGGTCTACAATACCGTTGCCCTTCTCTACTTGGCCATGACCCTATTGCTCTCTCTCTTAGTCCGGACGCTGGAGCGTCGGACGGCGATTCCCCGCGGGTAATGGCCGAGGGAAATCCTGAGGCAATCGGAGACAGGCGTACGCGCTCAGGCTCGGATCGAAGGATAGGATGGGTGCCCTCAAAGCTATGAGAAAGGGAGCAAGGCATTATCGGACTCCGTGAGCGCCTGCTCTATGGAGATCCGGGGAGGCGATGTCCCCTTCCCGTTTAGCCCACTCGTGAGTCTTGGTGTACCGCTTTCCACAGGGCGAAAAAGGCCAGCACACTGACAAACGCCACCCGCAGGAGTCCCGCTTCATGCTGCCCCCTCGTCCACGGTGATGACCTCCGCGTATGGCACAGACAATGCCGCTCATTGATCCTCCATCACGAATGCACCTAACTCCGCACCGCTCGCTTTTGGCGCCTCAACCCCACCCACAACCCGGCCCCCACCAACGTTGTCATGCTGCTGATGCCCACCCCTGTCCACATGATGGTGGGCTCAAAACGCCATTCTACCGTGTGTTCGCCCGGGGGCAAAGCCACCCCTCGCAGGATGCCGTAAGCCCGCAGGGGGCGAGCGCGCACACCGTCCACGTACACCTGCCAACCGGGATACCACATCTCACTCACCACGAAGATCCCCCGCCTGGGCACAGTGACGCGAAAGGCCACCCGCTGGTGTTCAAAGGCGACCAACGTCATGCGCTCCTCCAATGGCTCTTCTACCCCGGCGGGGTTCGGGGCCTTCTCCCCGCGCCCAACGGGCCAGGTGGGCTCCTCCTCCAAAATCGCCGTCCGGAACGGGTCAAGGTCCGGTTGGGCGGTGGCCTGAATGGCCGCGGCCCGCGAGGGGACAACGCGGTACTCGTAGACGATCCAAGCGGTGCGTGCGCCGATGAAGGTCTGGTACAGGTGCTTGTCCCCCTCGCTCATCACGTGCAAAAGCCCACCGTGGGTGAGGTTGCGCCGGGTGAGCACGTGCTGCACGTTCAACATCTGCCACCACCGTATCTCCGGCACGGTGGCCACAAAGTCATCCAGCGCCTCTTGATACAGTGGCCCGCTGCCAACGACATCCCGGACGTGAAACACCAGTCCCGCGTTGGCCCCTCCGGGCAACAGCCCCTCGCTGCTCATCCGCCACGCGGGGCCGCTCACCGTGCGCACGTGCTGCACAATCGGGGAGGGAACAAAAGGTCCTTGAGGAGAAACCGGTTCCAAAATGACGCCGCTGTTTGCCCGGAAGAGATCGAAGAAAAGAAGCAGCGCCAGGCCCCAAAAAGCCCGCCGCAGCCGCGGCCACCGCTGCACACACGCCGCGTACCCGTACCCGGCCAGAATGGCCAGGGCGAACACCGTGACGAGCGCCCACCGCTCCTGCTCCCGGAACAGGGCCAGCCCAGGCCACCAGCGGTACACCCGGGGAAACAGAAAGCCATAGCGCCCCATGGCGAGCATCAACGCGACGAACCCCACCGTGGCCCAAAACCCCGTGTTCGCGCGCGGCCCGGCAACAAGGGCCCAAAGGGCCAGCATCAGGGCCGGGAGCCCCACGTACAGGGGGGACCAGACGCCCGCGTTGGGCCAGAAAAGCCCGCGCAACTCCTCCAGCCGGAAGCCGTTCGAAATGTACGCATAGTCCACGTTCGCGTGGGGTGAGAAGGGGAGCATCTGTAGGCTGGGCATCCACTGCGCGGCGCTTACCCCTAACCCAAGCCCGGCCAACAGGAGCGCGACCCGCCCCGTCACGTGCCACGGAAGGCGCAACCGCCACGTGCGCCACAGCAGGTACGCGGCCAGGGTATACGCCACGTACAGGAACGTCTGCGGGTGACCGGCCAGGATAGCCCACCCCAGGAAGAAGCCCGCCAACACAACGTGCGGCCAGGAGCGGTCCTGAAAGGCCACTTCCAGCGCCCACACCGCGGCAGGCAGCCACACAGCCGTCTGAAGGATGATGATCTGGAGCATGGGGTACGAGGTCAGGTAACCGCTGATTCCAAAGGCCAGGCCGGAGAGAAAGCCTGCCTGGGCAGAGCCGGTCAGCCGGCGCACCGCCAGAAAGGTGAACAGCCCGGCCAGCCCCGCATGCCACAGCGCTTCCACCTGCAACACCCAGTACATCCAAGTCGGAGGAAAAAGGAGTTGCCAGAGGCTCGGGGGGTAATACGTGGAAAAGAGGGAGTCGGCGACCGCGGGCTCCCCAGCAAAGGTATAAGGATCCCAAAACGGCAGGCGCGCCGAGCGCAGCTCCGAAACCACGAAGGTCCGCATGGCCACGTGCTGCTCGCTGAAATCCCCCAAGGCAAAGCCGTACTGAACCCCGTCAAAGGGCCACCAAATCTGCCAGAAGAGAAGGAAAGGCGCGATGAGCAGAAACGCGCCGTAGCAGACGCCAGCCCTGCGGCGCAGGTCGTTCATGGCCACAGTGGGGACCTCCGAGAAGGTGATGTGTTGCGTGACAGGGGATATTGTAATGAAAATGATGAGCGCTTCGCTCGGTTATGCCTTCCAAGGAACGGACGGATAGTCCTGAGCTTTCTAACATCCCCCAGCGGAAGCCCGGCGGCCGGAAGGACGGTGGGGAAGGCCTTCGCCCTGAGGGAATGCTTGGATCATACGACCTCGCGGGATTTCTTGGGAAATGACCGTAGATCCCAATCGGGAATGCGGCGGGAAGGGAAAGTTCCCGTCGGGAAGTGTTCAGCAGCCCAGTTTATAATTCATACCTGAGCCTAGCACGGAGCGGAAACCCTTGATGCGGGTGCTTCAATCATTGCGGGATGGCCTGGCGCGGACGCGCCAGGCGGCCTTCGGTCGGATCGCCCAGCTGTTGGGGGCGACCGAGATCACCGAGGCCCTGTGGGAGGACCTGGAGGCGGCGCTGATCCAGGCGGACGTGGGGGTCCGGGTGACGATGGAGCTCATGGATCGTTTGCGGGAGCGGGTTCGCCGGGAGGGGATCACCCGGGCGGATTCCCTCCGGGCGTTGCTGAAACAGGAGCTGCGGGCGATCCTAAGGGATCCTCCACCGCTGAACCTGGGCCGGAGGCCACTGGAGGTGGTGCTTGTTGTGGGGGTGAACGGTTCCGGGAAAACCACCACGGTCGCCAAGCTGGCGTATCAGTTTCAGCGGCAGGGCCGACGGGTATTGCTGGCAGCGGCGGACACCTTCCGGGCCGCAGCCGGGGAGCAGCTGGAGATCTGGGCGGAGCGGGCTGGAGTGCCCTGCATCAGCGGACAACCCGGGGCCGACCCCGGAGCCGTCCTCTTTGATACCTTGCAGGCCGCCCGCGCCCGGGGTTATGACCTCGTCCTTGCGGACACCGCGGGACGGCTTCACACCAAATACAATCTGATGCAGGAGTTGAAAAAAGTTCGGAACGTCGCCGCGAAGGTGATCCCGGACGCTCCCCACGAGGTCTGGTTGGTGCTGGACGCGACCACCGGTCAGAACGCCCTCCCGCAGGCCCGGGAGTTTCATCAGGCGGTGGGCGTCACGGGCCTGATCCTCACCAAACTGGATGGAACAGCCAAGGGCGGGGCCGTTTTCGCCATCACGCGGGAGTTGGGACTGCCGGTGCGGTTCGTCGGGGTTGGGGAGGGGCTTGAGGATTTGCTGCCGTTTGATGCAGATGCCTTTGTGGAGGGATTGTTCGATGGAACTTTTGCAAACGGAGGAGGGATCCATGAGTGAGTTGCGGGAACGGCTGGAGGCGTTGACGCTGACCCTGGAGGATCTCCTGGACCGTCTTTGACATCCCGAAGAAGCAGCTGGAGATCCAGAAGCTGGAAGAGGAAGCCGCGCGGCCAGACCTCTGGGATCAGCCAGCCCGGGCCCAGGAGCTGATGAGGCGACTGGGCCGGCTGAAAGAGGAAGTGGAAAGCTGGCTCCGCCTGCGCCATCGGATCCAGGAGGCCCGAGAGCTGTTGGATCTGGTGGAGGCGGAAGGAGAGGAAGCCCTGACAGCGGATCTGGAACGGGAGATCAGCGCCCTGGAAGAGGAGGTCCGGCGTCATCAATTCGAGGTGTGGATGTCCGGCCCCTACGATCGCAACGATGCGATCCTGGCCATCCACGCCGGAGCGGGGGGGACTGACGCTCAGGATTGGGCGGAGATGTTGTTGCGCATGTATCTCCGGTGGGCCGAACGCCGCGGATGGGAGTCCGAGCTGCTGGACAAGGTGGACGGTGAGGAGGCGGGCATCAAGAGCGCCACGGTTCTGGTGAAGGGCCCTTACGCCTATGGTTATTTGAAGGCCGAAAAGGGGGTCCACCGGCTGGTCCGCATCTCCCCCTTCGATGCAGCTCATCGCCGCCACACTTCGTTCGCCTTGGTTGAGGTGTGGCCGGATATCGGGGAAAGTCCGGAGATCATTATCCATCCGGATGATATCGTCATCGAGACTTTCCGGGCTTCCACTGCGGGCGGTCAGCACATGCAAAAGAATGAGACAGCGGTCCGCATCCGGCATATCCCAACGGGGATCGTGGTCTCGTGTCAGAACGAGCGAAGCCAGACGCAGAACAAAGAGACCGCGTTGAAGATCCTGAAGGCCCGCCTGGCGGAGCTGGAGGAGCAGAAGCGACGGGCGGAGATCGCTGCTCTGAAGGGGGAGCACGTGAGCGCCGAGTGGGGGAATCAGATCCGGTCCTATGTTCTGCATCCCTACCAGCTGGTGAAGGATCATCGCACGGATTATGAAACCAGCCAGGTCGAACGGGTACTGGACGGGGAGCTGGATGAATTCATCGAGGCCTATCTCCGGCAGGCGGTTGCCCCTTCTCGGTCGTAGAGCTTCCTAAGGGTTTTGGGCTCGCACCGGGCGCCCACTTCTGGAGGAGGGATGCGGCGAATGGCAAAACGAAGGACGCAGGATCCTGCGAGGGATACGGGGGAGTGGCTCTCCCTCAAGGCGGCGGCCGCGATGCTGGGCGTGCATCCAGCGACCCTTCGGGCCTGGGCAGACGCGGGGCGGATCCCCTCTCGCCGGACGGCTGGTGGGCATCGACGGTTCGCCCGTCAGGATCTAGAAGCGTGGCTGCGAGCGCATGGCGCGGAGCCTGGGGTGCGGATGCTGATCGCTTATACCCTGGGCCAGCTCCGGCTTGAGCTCGCCCGAGGAGCCGGGCCCCAGGCCCCTTGGTTTGAGCGGATACGGGGGGAGATTGCCCCAGCTTTCCAGGCCACGTGTTACCAATTGCTGGAGGAGCTTCAGGCCTATATCCACGATCGCGATCCCCAGCGCCCGCAGCGCGTCGGCGCCCGCTATGCGGAGCAGGCTGTCGCTGCCGGATTAGCGTTGGGGGATCTGTTGCGGGCTTTTCTGCATTTCGGGGGCTATCTCCTGGAAAGTGTGTTCCGGATGGTGGAGATGGGCGGCTCTCCAGAGCACTGGCATGAGGTCCATCGGGCGATCATGGCTTTCTACAACGAAACGTTGCTGACCATGATCGAGCGTTACTTGGAACAAGCGCCATGGCCGAAGGCTACGGCAGGCTTCTCCGCGGATTAAGCGGAATCCTGGTGGGGGCTGGTCTGGCGGCCTGGGTGGGGGGCATAGGGCTTGCCGGGCAGACACGAGTTGTTTCTCCATCACCTGAGCCCATTTCCTCCGCTATGCCGGCACCACACCTCTCGTCCCCTGATCCCATGGACGTCCCCCGGCCCATCGCTGTGCCATCCCCGCCAGTATCGGCGGGGACGGCCGAGGAGGATCCTCCCCTTCGCCTGGGGATTCCAGCGATCCGGTTGGACGCCCCGGTCATCCCGGTAGGGCTGACGACGATCCGAGAAGGAGAGCAGGAATGGATCACCTGGGCGCCGCCTGATGAGTTCGCCGCCGGCTGGCTGATCACCTCCGCCTATCCCGGCCAGCCAGGCAATGTGGTCCTGATCGGTCATCACAATATCTTTGGGAAAGTTTTTGCGAACCTCCATCGCCTGCGCGTGGGGGATCTTATCCGCCTGGAAACCCGGCGGCAAACCTATTTTTATCGGGTGGAGGCGATACATATCCTCCCGGAGAAGGGCCAGCCGTTGGAGGTCCGACAACGCAACCTGCAATGGGTTCTGCCCACACCCGATGAGCGGTTAACCCTGGTGACATGCTGGCCCGCTCATACCAACACCCATCGCCTGATTGTGGTGGCACGGCCCGTGAAGCCATAAGACGCGCCCGCTGGTGTTCGATGTCTCGGAAGGATCTCTGTTTGACCGAGGGAGGGATCGATGTCTCTTCTGGATTGGACCCCGGTGCGACGGATTCGACGCAACCACGCACTGGAGCATGCCACGATCCATCTGCTGAGCCAGCAGTTCCCTGGCCAGCCGATGGCTGGCCGCTCCACGCCCTTCGGGTTCTACATTTACGGGAACGTGCCGCTGGAAGCGGTAGCGGCGGCATCGCGGGAGGCCCTGGAGCGGTTGCGACGGGGCGAGCATTATTGGGCGATCCATCCCGGATGTGGGACGAACTATGTGGCGTCCGGCACCACCGCAGGCCTGACCGCCTTTCTGATGCTGGGGCTGGTTCCCCACCGTCGACGTCGGGATGGGCTGCCGCTGGTGATTTTGGCGACCGTGTTGGCCCTCATCGCGGCTCAGCCTCTGGGTCCATGGTTGCAGACCCACGTGACCACCCGGGCGGATCCGGGAGATCTGGAGATCGTGGGGGTGCGCGCGCTCCGGGGCGGATGGGTTCAGGGATATTTTGTGGAGACACGGGGGGGATGAATCGGCAACCCGGCCTGCTTCCCGCAGGTCTTCCGCTGGCTCCTCTGAAGGATCCGTTTCCAGGTAGCTGCTGGTGAGGCGTTTTCTATGGTTATCGTCCTGCATGGGGAGAACGAGCTGGAAATCGAAGAAGCGTTGATGGAACTCCGAGGGTTCGTAGGGGACGCCGCCGCTCAATCGATGAATGTCGTAATCCTGGACGGGCGGCGGGTGAACCCCGCCGAATTGCAGGCGGCATGCGCCGTTATGCCCTTCATGGCCGCCTGCCGTCTGATCCTCATCGAGGGCCTGTTCACGCGGGAGCGCCGTCGGGCCCGGGAGGAGGCCGCCTTTCTGGAGGTGCTGTCCGCTGTTCCCTCAACCACCTTGCTCGTCCTGGTCGAGCCTCGGACGCTCCCGGAGGACCATCCCCTATTACGCTGGATTGCGGCTCATCCCGATCAGGGGGAGGTGCGACATTTCCCCCTTCCCTCCCCCCGGGCATTGCCGGAATGGGTGATAGCTCGGGCCCAACGCTACGGTGGAACCTTTACGCCCCAGGCCGCCTCAGCCCTAGCGGCCCTTCTCACGGATCCGCGTCTCCTGGATCAAGAGATCCAGAAGCTGGTGGCCTGGGCAGCCGGTCGGCCGGTGATGCCCCAGGATGTGGAGCGGCTGGTGCCTTATGCGGCGCCCATCAGCCTGTTCGAACTGACGGAGGCGCTGGGTCGCCGGGACGTGCGCCGGGCCCTAACGGCCTTGCATCGGCTGCTTGGGGAAGGGGAACACCCATTGGGTCTGTTCGGCATGATCGTTCGCCAGTTTCGGTTCATGCTCTTGATGAAGGAGCAGCTGGAGAAAGGCCTCTCGCCCGCGGAGGCGGGAAATCGGCTGGGGCTTCATCCGTATGCGGCTCGCAAAATCGCTGAGGCGGTTGTGGCATTCTCTTTGCCGCAACTGGAGGCTTTCTATCGAAGCCTGGCCGAGCTGGATGTGGCCATCAAGACAGGTCAGGTTCCCGACGTAGTGGCGCTGGAGACCTTCATTGTCTCTGTGGGCCGGCGGGAGATGGCTTAGACCTGTATACACCATGTTGCCCCCCTAAGAGGATGGGTTTGGGGAAATGGACGGCGGGGCGGTTCGATCCCTCATCCCGATTTCTTCCCCTTACCGCAACCTCTTTCCCCTGAGATCCGATCAGTAGAACAGGAGGTAGGGAACAATCCTCTGGTCCTCAGGGGGGAGCTCCATGAAGCCGAGTGTGATTCTGAAACCGAATGCTGGGCGCAAGCTTCGCAATTTCTATCCCTGGGCTTTCCACGATGACATCGCGGACATCCAGGGTGATCCGGAGCCTGGAGCGATCGTCCTCGTTCGGGATTCCTCTGGGGCTATGATTGGGCAGGCGTTTTACAACCCGGGCGCCTCGATCCCGATACGGATGCTCACCCGGGGGGAAGAGCGCCTCGATGCTGGATGGTTCCGTCGACGCCTGATGGAGGCGGCCGCCCGCCGGCGGGAGATCCGTGAGACCAATGCGGTGCGTCTGGTCCATGGGGAAGCAGATAACCTTCCTGGCCTCATTGTGGACCGATACGGCGAAGTGCTGGTGGTGCAGATCCGGAACATGGGGATGGAGCGCTGGCGGGAAAGCATTGTGGAGGCCCTGCGGGAATTGTTTGCTCCCCGTGGGATTTACGAGCGCAGCGATGTGGAGGCCCGGGAGGATGAGGGGCTCGAGCCCCGCACAGGGCTCCTGTGGGGGGAGGCGCCGGATCCGGTCGAGGTTCTGGAGGATGGGCTGGTTTTCGAAACCAGCGTGGTGCGAGGGCAGAAGACCGGGTTTTACCTGGACCAGCGGGACAATCGGCGGCGATTGCGAGGATGGGTTCGGCCGGGCGATCAGGTGCTGGATGTTTACGGCTATATCGGGCCCTTTGCGCTTCACGCAGCGGCTGCGGGCGCTACCGCTGTGGTGATCGATAAAGATCCATGGGCGCTGGGACAGGTGGAGCGGAACGCCCTCCGTAACGGCCTGGCGGATCGCGTCACTGTCCGCCTGGGGGATGCACTGGAGATGATGGGGGCGCTGCTCGCTGAGGGCCGTCGCTTCGACTGGGTGGTGCTGGATCCCCCGGCGATGGTGAAGCGTCGAGTCGAGTGGGAGCGGGGGGTGCGACGCCGGTTTGTGGAGATGGCTCGCTTGGCCCTGGGCCTGTTGAAGGATGGTGGAGGACTATTCTTTTCGTCATGCGCTTACTGGATCCGTCTGGAGGATCTCATGGAGGCCGTCCGCCTGGCGGCCTCCGATGTGGGCTGCCGCCTAAGGGTGCGCGATGTCACCTATCAACCTCTCGATCACCCATGGATCCTCCAGATTCCGGAAACCCTCTATCTCAAAACGCTAATTGTGGAGAAGCAATCCGCCAACGGTTCGGACTTCGTTCGGCCTAGGAAAGCCGATCTTCCATGGGGATAGAGACCGCTGCGGACAAACATCACCCGAAATCCCCTCCGCCGTTGGTTTTTTAAGAGCGTATGAGCTGCGATATATTGGGTGAGGAGCGGGCTGGAAGAGGCGCCACCCCTGGAGGGACCGCCGTGGATTCTAAGGAGAAAAGCTTGCCGCCCGGAGTGCAGATGCTGGGCCCCGTGCTGATCTTGCTGGGCGCGATGTTACCGTGGGGCATATCCCCTGAAACCCGCGGTCTGGATCCATGGGGGTTGCTCGTCCTTCTGGTCGGGGTTCCCGCTTTGTTGCTGCCATGGGTGGCTTGTGAAACGGGAGGGGCATATCGGATTCTGGCCGGCCTGGCGCTGATCGCCGCGATCGGGGCCATAGGAGAATGGATAGTTGCCTGGCGAACGATTTCCCCCGATATCCCCAATCCGGCCGTTCATGTGGGGAAGGGCCCTCTCTTCACCCTGGCGGGGGCGGCCCTCACATGGGCAACCCTCCCGGGTCCGCTCAAGGGCTGGCATCGCGCGCTGGTGGCGGGGGGAGGATTCGGGCTGATGCTCGCCCTTGCGATGGCGATGTCTGTCTGGCTCTCCATAGAGAAGGAGGCGTCGGCGGCAATAGACCGCGCGGCCCCCGCGCCGGTGGGGACCCCCTGGATCATCATCGAGGTTCGCCCTTCTTCTCCCCCTCCGACGATACCGGGCGGGGAGCAACGCCCGCCAGCTTCGCCCACGCCGACCTCCCGGGTGTCCCCTTCTCAAGGGACGGGCCCCGAACCCGGACGCTTTGGTCCGCTGGAGCTTCCGACCGCGACTCCCTGGAGTGGGGGTTCAGAATCCATGGCGCCCCCTCCAGTGCCGACGGCGACGGTTCCCTTGCTGCGTTCACCCTTGCCCTCGCCGACGCCGCCATCATCACCGGTGAACCCGTAGCCTGGGCGCGTCCCCGAGCCATTGCGCGTGCAGAAGGGTACGGCTCTGGGTCGATGAAGGTAGAAGCATGGCGTGGCTACCTCCCGCACGTTGGGTTTCGGCTCAACGGGCGGATGGGGTCCCACCCATGGCCAAGCGTTCGTGAGACAACCGAGGGGCCGGTTTGGAAAACCAGCGGGACCTATGCCGTTCGGCTCCCATCGGAGAGGTGGAATATAGGGCGATGGGGAGGAAAAGACATGCTGTTCTCGCGGGAGGTTCTGGAATGACGGTGTTCGCTCAGGATGTCGCCCGCCGTCTGGTCGAGAACATCGAGCGGGTGATTTTCGGGAAGCGGGATGCAGTTGAGCTGGCGGTGATCGGTTTGCTGGCCCAAGGCCATCTTCTGATCGAGGATGTGCCAGGGGTAGGGAAAACGATGTTGGCCAAGGCCATCGCCCGCTCCATCGGGGGGACCTTTCGTCGAATTCAGTTCACCCCGGATATGCTTCCCAGCGACATCACTGGTGTTTCCATATTTAATCCCGGAACCCGTTCCTTTGAATTCCGTCCCGGACCGATTATGGCGAACATCGTCCTGGCGGATGAGATCAATCGGGCCACCCCAAAGACGCAGGCGGCGTTGCTCGAAGCGATGGAGGAGCGCCAGGTCAGCGTGGATGGTGTGACCTATGCGCTTCCCCAGCCTTTCCTGGTGCTGGCCACCCAGAACCCCATTGAATACGAAGGGACATTCCCGCTACCGGAGGCGGAGCTGGATCGTTTCATGTTGCGCATCCACCTGGGCTATCCCTCTCGAAAAGATGAGCTGGCGATCCTAGAAGCCCAGCAGTTCCGCCATCCGATCGAGACGCTGGAGCAGGTGGTGCAACTGGAGGAGCTGCGTCGGGCTCAGGAGGAGATCCGCGGCGTCTATGTGTCTGCGGAGGTGAAAGGATATCTGCTGGAGATCGTGGAGCGGACTCGAGGGCACCCGGATATCTATCTGGGCGCCAGCCCGCGCGGCGCTCTGGCGCTGTTCCGAACGGCTCAGGCCCGCGCGGTGCTGCGGGGGCGAGAATATGTGCTCCCGGATGATGTGAAGGCGCTGGTTCAGCCATGCCTGGCCCACCGGCTGATCCTGAACCCGGAAGCCCGGATGCAGGATGTCACCCCGGAGCGGATCCTCACCGAGATCGTGAGCCGGATCCCGGTGCCGGGCGCTGCCCTCGCTTGACCAGGGGGGGATCGCCGCTGGGCCAGTTGTGGGCAGGTGTCAAAACCCTTATACTCAAGACAAGGCAAATCGCCGGATCGTCTCATTGAAAAACCGAAGGGTGGGTGGGCCGCTTTGCGGCTATTCTACCCTCAAAGATCCCGAATTGAAGGTGCGTCCAGGTGGCGCGGCGGATGGAAAAGCCGGAAAGCACCCGGTATGAAGCGAGGGCTTGTCCGATAGATTTGGCTTGGATCCTGGAGGCCATGGCGCCGCTCCGCTTCCCTCTGGCCCAGGGATTATGGTTGCTGTGCCCATGGTTGGGGCCTGAGCGGATCGCCCGCTGGATCTCGAGCCTAGAGGGCCAAGCTCCGGATCATCGTAAGGAGTTTCCATGATCACTGGATGGCTGCTTCCCATTTTCGTAGTGTTGACCCTCCTGGCTGCCTGGATGGCGCGACGGATCCCGAACCCTCCCCGGGAAGTAGAGCCGTTTCGGAGGATCCCTCGACAGGTTGGGCGAGCCCTGGAGGCCGGGCAGCCCCTCCATCTCGCCCTGGGCTCTGGAGGGCTGATCGACCGGGATGCGGCATTGACGCTCAGCGGGGGGCGGATCCTGGAGCGCCTGGTAGGGGAAGCGGGGGAGATCTTCCCCTTCGTGACCGTGGCGGACCCAGTGGCGCTGCTATATGCCCGGCGGGCGCTTCAGGACGCCGCTCTGCGCCATGGCGCTTCGATCTCCCCGGATCAGGTGTGGTGGGCTGGCGCCAGCCCGATGGCCTACGCGGCAGGTCTCACCCTGCTGCTGGGCACGCAGCCTGTGGTGGCCAACATCTTGAGTGGTCGGTTTCGGGAGGAGGCGGTGCTGGCGGGGGAGCTCAGTCAACGATATGGAGCCCATTCCGTGTTCTCGATGCCCGATCCGGGCGGAGCCGCTGCCTTGTGGCCCTTCGATCCCCGCCTGGCCGTTGGCGAGGAGGCTTTCGCAGTGCCCTCTTCGGGGGAGACCCCAGGGCGTCTATCGGCGCTCCTCCTGACCCATGATCTGATCCGTTGGCTGTTGATCGCGCTCCTGGTGCTTGGAGCGCTGGGGTTGGCGTTGCATTGATCCTTCCTCGGAGGACGTGGGTTGAGCGAAGCCCCAGAGGCCTCCTCGCTCCATTACTGGAAGGATGGGGAAAGGAGCGATACGGATGGTTCGACGCGCGTTGCCGGCAGGCCTTTTGAGCCTGTTTATCATCATCACCTGGTTGCCCTATGGGTGGCCCCAGCTGACCTTTCGTCAGGCTCTGACTGAGCTGGGTTCCACTCTCCTGGCTTATGCAGCGGTGGTGGGCTTTCTCTCGTTTCTGGGGGCCCATTTTCACCGGGTGGGAGCGCGCGCCGAGGGCTGGCCATATAGCCTGGTGGCGGCTCTCACGGCGCTGGCGTTCCTTCTGCTTTCCCTTTTGGAAGGCGGCCTCAGAGGGAACGGCCTCACCGGGCCATGGACCGGATGGATATATCGATATGGATTGCTGCCCTTAGAGGCCTCCATAGGCGCTTTGCTGCCTTTCTTTATGGTTCTGGCCCTCTGGCGCCTGTCGCGCATTCGCCGTTCCGTTGATGTCCCGCTCTTCATTGCCGGCGTCCTCACTGTGCTCATCATCCATTCCGGCGGAACCCCTCTCCCTACTCTGCTCGGTTCCTTCTACGAAGCGCTGCTCTCCCCACTGGCCACGGGTGGGATCCGCGGGATCCTGATAGGAGTGGCCATCGGCGTAGTGGTTTTCATGGTGCGGGTCTTTCTGTGGATGGACCGACCGCTGGGTCGATAAAACGAAGTGCTGTTCGAACGGTTGGCGGGGATGGGCCCGCCGAAGGTATGCCCATTTCCAAACTAAATGATCGAGGAGGGCGGATTCCCTGGCAGGACGCGGGGAGGTTGGGGATGAAAGCCTGTCCAGTTTGTGGGGCTGTCAATCCGGATGACCAGGCGACCTGCAAGGAGTGCGGAGCCAGCCTGACTTCTGTCTCCATAGAGGAGGGAGTCCTGTGCCCGGTCTGCGGCTATCGGAATCCCACCGGGGTGATCTTCTGTGAGCAATGCGGTGCCCGCCTGGAGTCCGAAGGGATGGAGGGGGCGGAGAGGCCTTCCGGAGAAGAGGTGGGGATGGATTGGGTCGCGGCGTTGGAGGAGCTTTTCCCGGAGATCCCATCGGAGGACTGGCCTCCCGCTCCAGCGGCCATGCCTGCTGAGGCCGGCATCGCTGGTGTGGAGGAAGAAAAAGCGCCCGGCGCGGAGGCTCCTCTTCCCGCGCCGTGGGGGCTGGAGGAAGGGAAACCTGCCTCATCGGTGTCGGAGCCCATCCCGTTGGCGCCAGCAGGGGAGGAGATCCCCTTCGTGTTCGAACCGGAGGGTTCCTCGGAGGAGGTTGCCATCTCTCCTCCTTTTGAAGGCGTTCCGCCGGAGATCGCAGAACTATGGCCTGGGACAGAGAGCACGGAGGAGGGAGCGGGATCTTTTCCGTTTCCGGGCGTTCCGCCCATTCAGGAAGGTGAGGAACCTTCTTTCCCATGGCTGGAGACCCCTGGTGAGGCCTCGGAACCGGCTGCTGAGGCTTCCCCATTAGGGACGGCGCCGTCTATCGAATGGCCTCTGGAACTGGGAGGGGAGGTCCCCACGCCGTCCCAAGTCAGTCCTTTTGTTGAAGTCCCTCCAGAACGGACGGAGGGAAGCGAAGCAGGGTTTCCGTTTGGGCTGGAAGCGGAGGAGATTTCAGAGTGGTCGCAGGAATCGAAAGAAGCCATCGCGGAAGTGCCCCATGAGCCTTTTGAGGAATGGAAGCTGGAGGAAAGCCCCCTCATTGCGGAGGAGATTCCTTTAGAAGAGGCGCTGCCAACGCAGGCGGGCGTTTTCCTGATTCAGGCAGAGCCTCCCGCGGAAGCGCCTGCCGAAGCTCCTCCCTTCACCGATCTGGAGGCGGTGCTGGCCGAAATGCCGGAATGGCTCCAGGCCCTTCGGCCGGTTCCCGAAGAAGAGGCCCCGGCTCCCTCTGAAGCAATCCCGATGATCGAACCGACGATTGTGGAGACCCGGGGGCCGCTGGCGGGTCTGGTGGATGTGTTGCCGTTGAACGTGCGAGTGTTCGAGATCCACGGGCCGGCGGCCCGGCTTCGATCCCAACCGCCTCCTGAGCTGCTCACGCGGGCCCAGGCGTGGCGGAGCCTGCTGGATCAGGGCTTGGCTTTCCTACTCGGGGAACGAGCGGTGGAGCCTGCCCCTGCCGGCCGGGTTGCCGCACTGGAGCGCTGGCTGCTCTTCGCCCTTCTCATTGGCGCTTTGATCCTGGGGCTCTACTGGCCGCTGCCCTTCTTCCAGCCGGCGCTCCTGAGGCCTCCCGTGGATTTCCGGGCCCGTCTGGATCAAGTGCCCGCTGGAGGCATTGCCCTGATCGCGGTGGATTATGGGCCGGATCGCGCGGCAGAGCTGGAGCCTTATCTCCAGCAGATCCTCGATCGGCTCGCTGCCCGGGGGGTTCGCGTACTGACCGTGAGCCTCTCCCCATGGGGAGCGGCTCAGGCCGCTCAGGCGATTCAGGCGCGCCCGGATTACGGCGAGCGGGTGGCCCATCTGGGCTACTATCCGGGTCAGGAAGTGGGCGTCGCTCGCCTCCTCACCCGTCCCCTCCGCCAGCTGGGGATGGATTATCGGGGGCAGCCCCTGCAGGAGCTCCCCATAGCCCGGGATTTCGGGGAAGATCCCCTGGCCACTCGGGTGAATCTGGTGGTTCTGATCACTGGATCGCCGGATGTCTTGCGGGGATGGATTCAGCAGACGCAGGGAGTTCTCTCCCCGGAGGTGCCGGTGATCGCCGCGGTCGGCGCGAACCTGGCCCTCTACGTGGCCCCTTATCAGGAGAGCGGGCAGCTGCACGCGGTCGCGATCGGCCTGCGGGACGCGTTGCTGCTGGGTGGACCGGTTCCGGAGGGCAGCCCGGCCTTCTTCGACCTTCAGGCGCAGACGGCCCTTCAGGTGTTGATTATTGCGCTCCTCGGTGTGGGGCTGGGAATCCGCTTCTTTCGAAGGCCGACGGGGGTTCCAGAATAAACGGGTTGGGGAGAGATGGACAACTTCCTCCTCTGTCCTGCCCCACTGATCATCAGCCCGGGCTGTCCGAAAAAGCGCAAAACTCATACAAGGGTGTTTGGGGAAGCGCGATGGCGATGGAATCCGTGGGGACGATCGTGGCTTTGCTTCTGACCCTGATGATCATGAGCTATCTCATCGATGACACGGCGATTTACCGGCTGGCCGCCAGTATGCTGGTCGGGCTCAGCGTGGGTTATTTCATGGCCGCGATGCTCTGGAACGTCCTGATTCCCCAGTGGCGGGAGCTCATGATCCTCACCGATTCGCCGCGGCGGGTGCTGCTGTTTCTGGAGACAGGACTGGGGGTTTTGATCCTGGCTGGGGGCGTGCCTCGATTAGGGTGGGTGGGGGATCTCGGGCTGGCCATCGCCTTGGGGATCGGTTTGGGTGTGGCAGGAGCGGGAGCGTTGGGGGGGACCCTCGGGCCTCAGCTGGTGGCCGGGGCGGGACGGGGAATCTCTCTGGGGCTGGTCGCGACTATGCTGGCGGTGCTAGCGGCTCAATTCTATCGCCCCCCGGTCCAAGGCCGTGTTCTACGCTCCATCTGGACAGGGGTTCAGGCCCTGGGGCGCGCGATATGGGCGTTCACGCTCGGCACGCTGTTCGGCAGCGCGCTGATCACCGGGATCTCCCTCCTGATCGGTCGCGCGGAGTTTCTGATTCAGACATTGAGCCAGTGGTGGCGTTAGGCCGTTCGGTGGCCGGGCAGGGCACTCAGGACGCTCCGCCCAGTCCTCAAAGCTCTGGGATGGAGTGGAGATGAGCTGGAGGAGCTTGGTGACAATCGATGTGGGGAGCACACAGACCCGTGCGCATCTGTTTGCTCGGGTGGAGGATCGTTTTCGCTTTGTGGCCACTGCCAGTGCCCCTACCCATCTGCGTGGATCCCATCCTCACCTGGCTCTGGGAGGGATCCGGGCGCTGGCGCATCTCAGCGCGATTTCCAGTCGTCCTCTCCTGGATCCGCAGGGGATCCTGATTGCCCCTGAGCTCGCCACGGGGGCGGGGGTGGATGCGTGTCTGTTGACCCTGAGCGCGGCCCCTCCGATCCGGGTGATCTTAGGAGGCCTTTCATCAGAATGGAGTCTGGCCAGCCTTCGACGGGCAGCAGCCAGCGCCTACACCCAAGTTGCTGGGGTCCTCTCCGTGGTCCCCCTGGATGGGCGGCGCCAGACGGAGGAAGAGTGGCTGCAGGCTCTGATGGTGGCCGAGCCCCATCTGGTAGTGATCGCTGGGGGGATGGATGGTGGAGCAGCCCAGCCGGTTCAGGCGCTCCTGGAAACAGCAACCCTGGCGGCCCGATTGCGTCCCGAGGGGGAACGCCCGTGGATCCTCTTCGCTGGGAACGCGGCTCTGCGGGAGGCAGCGGTGGCCCTGGCCGGGCGGGAGCTTCCTCTTCGGGTGTTGCCGAATGTGCGCCCACAGCCCGATGTGGAACACATCGGCCCGGTGGTGGAGGCGATGGATCAGCGATATGTGGAGCGGGCCCTGGCGAGCCTTCCCGGTCTCTCTCTTTTGCAGAGCTGGGCCCGGGGGGAGATTGTGCCCACCGCCCGAGCGCTGGGCCATGTGGCCCGTTACCTGAGCCTGGAGGCCCCAGATCGAGGGACATTGGTGGTGGATGTGGGGGGGAATCATACCGTGGTCACGGCTGCCCACGGCGGGTTGCTGGCCCAAATCGTGCAATCGGAGAGCGGAATCGGCCAGGGGATCCTAAGCTTGTATCAACGCCGGGGATATGAGCGCATCGCCCGATGGCTTCCCCAGGAGGTCCGTCCGGAAACCATGGAAGCCTTCGTCTGGACGAAGGCGATGCATCCCCTCTCCATCCCTCAAACGATCGAAGAAATGTGGATGGAGCTGGCGTTTGCCCGCGAGGCCCTGGCGGAAGCCTGGGAACAGCTGCGAACGCTCTGGCCGGAACTGGGACGATCCCCCTGGGCCTTCGAGCCCATTCTTCTAACTGGGGGAGCCTTTGCTTCTCATGCTCGCCCCGGCGCGCTGGCCCTGATGGCGCTGGACGCCCTCCAGCCGGTGGGCCTCACCACGCTGCTTTGGGACCCCGTGGGGGTTACCCCGGCGTTGGGGGCTCTGGCGGCGATGGATGCCTTGCTGGCGGTGGAAGGGATTCATAGCCGGCCATGGATCCCCCTGGCCACGGTTTTGGCTCCTACCCTGGACGGCCCCGTGGCTCTGGATGAGTTGCTGTTCACCGTTGAAGTGCATCATCGGGGGCCGGATGGCTCTGAGTCCGTGTATGAAATTGAGGTCCGGGGGGGACGGCTGGAGGTGGTCCCCATTCCAGGGGTGGGGGAAACCGAACTGCGGCGGTTCCGGATGCGGCGCCCGGTGGATCTGGGTTGGGGACCTCGACGGGCCCCCCGGCGGATCCGGATTGTGGGCGGATGGCTGGGGCTCATCGTGGATGGCCGGGGTCGTCCGCTCCAGCTGGCGGAGGATCCCGAGGCGCGCCGGGAGCAGATCCAGCGTTGGCTCTGGGATATCGGTGCCCTGGGCGGGGGCCTTTGATGCGGTTTTCCTCTGGGGGTTTCTCGGGCCGGCCCGTTTTCTCGTGGTCTTTCGGGCTGCGGGAGAAGGACATCTGGCCTTCTCCCTCAGACCGATGGCGCGAGCTTCGAACTGAGGAACGCGGGGATCATCTCTGCTCTCGAGCATGACCCATGATGGAAGCGCTGCGTTTCTACCCGGAGGCCGTTACGTTCATACCCCTGGCGACAATCCGTCGGGAGCGTCGATTGCCGATCCCCGGGAAGGTGCGGGTGCAGCGCGGGGATGTGGTGGATGCGGCCACTGTTCTGGCCGTGGCGGAGCAACCGGCGGGGGTAGTGATCGTGGATATCGCCCGCGCCCTGAAGGTCCCGCCTCAGCGGGCCGCCGCGTATTTGCAGCGGAAGCCCGGCGCTTCGGTGCGAGCGCACGAGGTCCTGGCGAGGCGTCGGATCTGGCTGGGCCTGCGCACCCTGCGGGTGCGCTCGCCGGTGGATGGAGAGGTTGTCATGGCTGGAGGCGGGAAGGTCTTGATCCGGGCCGGGATGCGTTCCCTGGAACTCCGGGCAGGATTCCCGGGGAAGGTGGTGGAGGTCCTTCCCGCCTATGGCGCGGTGCTCGAAACCACCGGCGCCTTGATCCAGGCCTTCTGGTCCAGCGGAGTGGACTTCAATGGGATGATCCGGATCGTCACCAGCGGGGCGGAGCCGTTGCGGGCGCGGGCGATCGACCCGGTCGCTCAAGGCGCGATCGTAGTGGGAGGAGCCTGGATCGAACCCAGTGCCTTGGAGCAGGCAGAGCGGCTCCAGGTTCGAGGGATCATCGCCGGAAGCATGGAGACTTCCCTTTTGTCGATGGTGCGCGATCTTTCTTTCCCTGTCGTTTTAACCGAGGGATTCGGCCGTCTTCCGATGCATCCCGGGATCTTCCGGATCTTTTCCCTCTATCAAGGGCGGGAGGCTTTCGTGGTGCAGCCATCGCCGGGCCCAGATGGTGGGCCGGGTCGCCCGGAGATCCTCATCCCGGTTCCTACGGAGAATCCACCTCCTCTGGAGCCCGCCGGGGAGGTCGATCTCCGTCCCGGCGTCCAGGTGCGCCTGTTGCGGGAGCCGTATCGGGGACGCACAGGAACGGTATTGAGGATCTCGCCTTATCCATGGACGCTGGATAGTGGTTTGCGGAGCTGGTGCGCGGAGATTCAGCTGGACGGAGGGGAGGGAAAGGTCTGGATCCCGGTTTATAACATGGAAATCCTTCGCTCTTAAGGGTTCATCGATGGGTGGGGTCGGGGAGCGATCAAGTGGGTCGCCCCGGCCCGGAGGGAGACGAATGAGGTGGCTGGTCTGAGCCTCCAGGATGCTTCCTCCGCCTGGGTGAAATCCGCGGGGTGGGGAAAGGCGGGGCCCATACCGCGCCCTGTCTGGCGGAAGGAGAGCGAGGTTGAGGATCCTGACAAGGAGGCAATGCCCATGGCCGACATCGATCTGGAGGAGCTGCCCCCCGAGGAAGGTCAGAACCGGGCGTTCCTGGTGGGCGTGCTGGTTTTGGGCGGGCTTTTCGTAGCGCTCCTGTTCGCGATCGGCCTGTATCTGGCGCTGAGCGGCCCGGCTCGGGGGCGGCCGGCCGCGCCAGCGGGGGCGCCGACCCGCACACCGCTTCCTTCGCCGAGCCCGTTGCCGCCGACATATACGCCTACGCCGCGTCCTACCCCTACCCCGACCGCCACACCGCCTGCACCGGTGGCCGTGGCCGGCCAGCCGACCGCTACCCCAACCTCCTTGAGCGCGGCCACCCCCGTCCGTTCCACCCCTACCCCGCGGCCGGGGGGGCTGCCCCAAACCGGGGGGAGCCACCTGGGGTGGGGCTTCGGCGCGATGGGCGTGTTGTTGCTGGCTTGGCTGGCCCGATGGCTCCGGTTGCGACCCCGGGCATCCTGAGCCCTGGCGCTTCGGGAGGGGGTCCACCCCTTGCTCCAAGAGGGCTTTTCTATTTCCCCTGGCGGTTGAGCTCGAACAGGAATCGAAGCCCATGGAGGGTGAGGTGGGGATCCACCACCTGGATGGCCCGAACTTCATGGGCGATGATATCCGCTAGGCCGCCGGTGGCGATCACCCGGGCGGGCTCCTCCAGTTCCGCTTGAATCCGGCGGATCATCCCTTCCACCATGCTGGCGAACCCCAGGATCAGACCGGATTGCATGGCCTGGATCGTGTTGCGGCCGATGGCCCGGGGAGGCCGGATAAGTTCCACCTGATAGAGCTGGGCGGCTGAGGTGACCAGCGCTTCCGCGGCCACCAGGATCCCCGGGGCGATCGCCCCGCCCAGGTATTCCCCTTCCCGTGAGATCACATCGAACACCGTGGCGGTCCCGAAGGCGATCGCAATCGCCGGCCCCCCATACAACCGAAAGGTCGCCACCGCGTTCGCCACCCGATCCGCACCGACTTCCCGCGGGTTCTCCACCATCAGCCGAATCCCGGTTTTAATCCCGGGCCCCACCATGAGGGGTTCAACGCCCAGGTAATGTCGGATCATCTCTTCGAACACGGTTCGAAGAGGAGGCACCACGCAGGCGATGGCGCAGCCTCGGATTTCGTGCGGCCGGATCCTATGAAGGGCGAAGAGGTTCATGAACAGGGCGGCGTATTCATCGGCCAGGCGATGGCGCTGGGTGGAGAACCGCCAGTGGGCGATCAGGGATCCCCCATCGAAAACCCCGGCCTTGATGTTGGTGTTCCCGATGTCCAGACAAAGCAGCATTCGAATTCCTCCTGGAACAGCTGACCTCTGCCTGGCGGAGGGGCTTTCGCCCCGATGCTTCCGCTCCGACCTTCCGTCGCCGCTCACGCCCCGTGGGAAGCGGCGTGCCCTGCCTCGGCCTGTGCCGAGGCGAAGAACCTTTCGGCCGGCGCCGGCCGACCGTGGGCCGAAGGCCCTTAAGGTCGAATTCATCCGACACGTCCTGCAACGGCCCCGGGCTTCCCCTTATTCCGGGAGGAGGATGTTGTCGATCAGCCGCGTCTTCCCAATGTAGACCGCCAGCGAGAGAAGCGCTCGATCCTCCACCCGGCTCAATTCCTGTAGGGTCTCTGGATCGGCCACGCTCACATAATCCAGCCGGGCCAGCGGTTCAGCCTGGATCACCTCGCGCATGACCATCCGCAGGCGCTCCGCATCCCGTTCCCCCTCCTCATAGCGTGCTTTGGCGGCCTGGAGGGCTCGGAACAGCACCGTGGCCGCCCGCCGTTCCTCCGGGCCCAGATAGGTGTTCCGGCTGCTCATCGCCAGACCATCTGGCTCTCGAACCGTTGGGCAAACTACAATCTCCACCGGGATGTTGAGATCCTGGACCATGCGCCGGATCACCACAGTCTGCTGGGCGTCCTTCTGGCCGAAATACGCCCGCTCCGGCTGGAGGATGTTAAAGAGCTTGGTGACGACAGTGGCCACGCCCCGGAAGTGGCCGGGCCGCGCGGCGCCCTCTAAGGGCCGGCTGACCTCCTCCACCACCACCCAGGTTTGGAAGCCGGGCGGATACATTTCCTCCACTGGGGGCGCGAAGACGAGATCCACCCCCAGGGGCGTTAGCAGCTGAAGATCCCGCTCCAGATCGCGGGGATAGCGGTTGTAGTCCTCGTGGGGCCCGAACTGAGTGGGATTCACGAAGATGCTGACGGCCACATGGTCATTCTCCGCCCGGGCTCGACGGACCAGGGAGAGGTGCCCCTCGTGAAGATATCCCATCGTCGGCACGAACCCCCACGTGCCAGGAAGAGCTCGCCGGATGGCACGGGCTTCTGCAACCGTGCGAACCACTTGCATGGTCAACCTCCCCGCGATTATGGTTGTTGAAGGAGCCGGGTGAGGGGTCGAAGGCGCTGTATTCTTTACCCTCCGTGGCCTTTCAGACCCCTTCGATCTATCCTTAGGCGATGGCGGGTGGCGGCCCCTGTTCCAGCTCTGCGGGTCGCATGGCTATACCCCGCCGTTCCTCTGCCGCTTTGACCCTGCGCCAGAGCGCCTCGTTCAGCGGGGTCGGGACCCCGATTCGCCGCCCAACGGCGGCCACCGCGCCGTTCAGCGCGTCGATCTCCGTCGGGCGCCCTCGACGGAGATCCTGACGCATGGAGGAAGAATTCTCCGCTGTCTGCCGGCAGACCTCCGCGACAAAGCCCTCCGGATCCTCGAAGGGTAGGGGGATCCCCTGGGCCCGGGCGACCCCCGCGGTCTCCCGAGCGACCCCACGGGCTAGGCGCCAGAGATCCGGACGCGTGAGCAGGGCCCCGTTCGGAACGTCAAAGAGGGCCGTAATGGGGTTGATGGCCGTGTTGGCCACCAGTTTTCCCCAGATCACCCCCTGCAGGTTCTCCTGGACCTCCACCTGGAACCCCGCTCGCTTCAGGAGATCGATGATCTTCTGGATCTGCTGCCGGTTCGGAGAGGCGGCGCCCAGCCAGATCGGGCCCTCGCCCCCCAGCCGGGCGTGGCCGGGGGCCAGGAGCGTCGCCCCCATGGTGGTGACTCCCTGGAAGACCCTAGCAGCACCCAGGCGCTCGCGAAGGATCTCATAGGGCCCCAGGCCGTTCTGAAGCGTCAAGGCGACGCCATCGGGGCGGAGCACCTGCTCCGCCCACCGGGCTGCCCGTTCGGTTTGATAGGTTTTCACCAGGATGAGAGCGAGATCGCATGGGGGCACTTCCATGGGATCGGCAGCGAGGGCCACGGGGGCGGTCTCTTCCCCCTGAGGGGTTGTGAGGCGCAGGCCATGCCTCCGCGCGGCCTGCAGGGCCTCCACCCATGTGCCCAGCATCCAGACCTCCGCGATGGGGGCCAGGCGAACCCCAAAGAGGGTCCCCATAGCCCCGGTGCCCAGCAGAGCGATCCGCATCATCGAGATCCCTCCATCGGTGTAGGGGCCGGGAAGGCCTCTAGCATCGCCTGGAAGGCTGCTAGCTCCTCTGGATCCATAGAAAAGGTATGCTCCGGGGCAGGGAAACGACGGCCGCGCACGTCCTCGCAGTAGGCCTGAACCGCGCGCACGATCTCGCTATGGAGGTCGGCATACTTCTTCACGAACCGCGGCGTGAAGCGGTCGAAAAGGCCCAAGAGATCGTGGAGGACCAGCACCTGCCCATCGCAGCCGGCCCCCGCCCCGATGCCGATGGTGGGAATCCGCAGGCGCTGGGTGATGGCGGCGGCCACCGGCTCGGGGACCATCTCCAAGACGATGGCGAAGCAACCGGCGGCTTCGAGGGCCAGGGCGTCCTCCAGCAAGCGTCGGGCATCGGCGGCCGTGCGCCCCTGGAGGCGGTAGCCGCCCAGCTTGTGCAGAGATTGGGGGGTAAGGCCGATATGACCCATCACGGGGATCCCCGCTCGCACGATGGCCTCGACGGTGGGAACCACCTCCTGCCCCCCCTCCAGCTTGACGGCATCCATGCCGGCCTCCTTTAGAAACCGGCCGGCGTTCCGGATGGCCTCCGCGATATCTGCCTGGTAGGCCATGAAAGGGAGATCTCCCACCAGCAGCGCGGAAGGGTTCGCCCGGGCGACGGCTTTCGCGTGATGGAGCATTTCTTCCATCGTCACCGGAAGCGTGTTGGGGTAACCGAGAACGACCATGCCCAGAGAGTCCCCCACCAGGATCACATCGACGCCCGCCTGATCCACGGCGAGGGCGGTCGGATAATCATACGCGGTAATCATCGTGATGGGCTCGCGAGCTGCTTTCCGGGCTTGAAGAGTGTGGATAGTCACCTTTTTGCGGGCCATGGTCCCCTCCTGAGGGTTTGGGCAGGTCCTGGGGATGCAGGTGCACTAAAGAGGAAAGCCATAAAGGGGAGAGCCTTCCGCGGCTTCCCCGAAGCGGGTCGAACGCCGTGGATGGCCACGGGATGGTTGCGCTGGCTTCCCGGGGCGGGGGAGAACCCGCGGATGTAGCGAGCGGGGATAAAGGGGAAGTCGGGAGCGGATCCCTGACCGCACCGTCCCGGTCGCCCCATGGCAATCCAGGCGGTTGCAGGAGAATCATGAAACGGATGCCCTCCCACCGGCTCACCGCCCATTCCGGGTCGGTGGCATTTTCAGTATATCACGTGTGCCGTTGCCTGGCTATGCCCCATGCTACACCCGTGGGGAGTTAGAGCCCTTCGGATCTTTCACAAGGGAAGAGCCCGGGGCATTACCGGGCAGCATTCGGCTTCCCGTGGGTCATGGGGAGCAGCATGTTGAGCCCGATCAGTCCCGCTAGGATAGGGAGGTTCACCAGGAGCACAGCGGTGAGCAGGGGGATCAGCCGGGCGAGGCTTTCCATCACCAGCGCCATAAGGGCCTGGTGGAGCGAGATCGGGCCGCCGAGCAGGAAAAGGAGGGCGAGGAGACTTCCGGCGATCCCGAGCGCCGGCCATGCCACCCGATCCGAAGGGCTGGGCCACATGGCATTGCCCACCGCGAAAATCAGATAGAACCCGACCCATCCCCATTCCCGCTGCGGGAGCGATTGCAGCACCTGCCATGCGGCGCCCCACAACGCGATACCGGAAGCGGAAGCGTCCGGCCAGCGGCCGCCAACCAGAGCGATGATCATCAGCCCTGCGGCCAGGGGCGCGGCGCCGATCAGGCTCATCCGCAGGGGATCGACTTCGGCCAGCTGCACAGCGCCCAGGCGGATCTGCCCGCCGGATCGCTGAGGCCACATCGCGAAGCGATAGCGGCGGACGCCCAGGAGCATGGCGGCGAGCCAGTGGCTCAGCTCGTGGAGGAAAACCCCCGGGAACAGGAGGGCCCAGTAAAGCATCACCGCTGCATCGGGATGGCCCGTAAGGCGGTGGAGCGCGATCTGGAGATGGCGATGCAGCGCCCGCTGGACTATATAAAGCAGGATGCTGGTGATCAGGAAGACCAGGGTGATCTCGAGAGCGGCCGCCGGATCCATGCTATGCCTCCCGGCCCAGCGTAGCCCCCAGGAAATCTGGGTGCCCGTTCAGGAAGGCCTCGATGGGCATCATTCGCTTGCCTTCCAGCTGGACTTCCAGGAGCATCAGGGCACCTTCCCCCGTGCCCACCGCGGCTCCCCGATCGACCGGTATCACCCGCCCCGGCGGGGCCTGGAGATCGGGGTGAACCCGGGCGCGGCCGATTTTCAGCAAACGCCCTTTCCAAAAAGTATATGTTCCAGGCCATGGCGTAAAGGCACGGATCCGCCGCTCGATCTCCACGGCGGGCCGTCGCCAGTCGATCTCGCCGTCGGCCTTGGTGATCCGTGGGCAGTAGGTGGCCTGGGAGGGATCCTGGGGCTGGGGGATGATCTCCCCGGCCAGCCAGCGGCGGAGGGTCTCGCGCATCAGCCGGGCCCCGCGCTGGGCCAGACGTTCCCCCAGCGTTTCCGCCGTATCTTCGGGATAAATCGGTTCCCGCTCCATCGCTAAGATCGGCCCGGCATCGACTTCCTCGTTCATCAACATCACGGTCACCCCCGTCTCGGGATCGCCATTCAGGATGGCGGCCTGGATCGGCGCCGGACCTCGATAACGGGGGAGCAGGGAGGCGTGGAGGTTCAGACATCCATAGGGGGGGAGCTGCAGGACCTCCGGAGGCAGGATCAGGCCATAAGCCACCACGATGATCCCATCCGGCCGGAGATCCCGCAGCCGGGCCACCGCTTCCGGATCCCGGCGGAGGGAGCGGGGCTGGAACACCGGCAACCCTTGAGCTTCCGCCCAGATCTTCACCGGAGACGGAGTGGGCCGTAAGCCGCGGCCAGCCGGCTTATCCGGCTGCGTGAAGACCGCGGCGATCTCGTGCTCCTCCGCCAGGGCCTGGAAGGTCGGCAAGGCGAAGGCGGGAGATCCCATTAGGACCAGACGGGCCATCGGGGGAGCAAGCTCCTTTCCATCTTCTTCCCGTGACCCCGGGGGCCACAGGTCTACTCTGAATCCAGATCGCGCAGGTAGCGCCAGGTATACAGGCCGGAGGAATGGCCATCCCCCCAGAAGAAGCGCACCGCGTAATTTCCCACGTAGGTGAAATCCACCAGCGTATCATCCGGTCGGGGACGCAGGCTCAGGGGATCCCCCTGAGCCTGCTGGGCCTCCGCACGGCACAGGGCGCAGGGACGGGCGGCCCGCCATCGGGACCAGGAGAACGTTCGCCGGAAGCCATCCGGCCACTCCACGATCACCGTGCGGGTTTCCGAATCGATCCGAACACGAGCGGGCATGGCGTCTTTCCACCGGGCAGCCGAAGGCGTCAATGGGCCCTGAAAGATTGCTGTTTGGAATTATAGCCTCTTTTTCCTTTTCTCTTCCCTATGAGGGGACAGGGAAATAGCGGGAACAAAGAAGCCCGCTGACCTGGAAGGTGGATCGTGACGGAGGAGCCTTCGGAATGGCCCGGCCTGCCTCCGCCATGGATCCTATCCACCCACTTCCATGCTGTTTTCGGAAGATAAATATTCTTCTTCTTCCTTTTAATAAAAATCGGAACCCCTGGTAATCGCATTATTCACTAAATAATAAGGTTGATAATTCCCGGTTTTTCACGACAATTAATTTAGTTTTATGAATGGATGTGGGTTGTCATCGCAAGGGATCGCTGCAGTAAAATATAAACGTAGTCTCATCTCCTGTGGCCGTGGGGCGGTAGGCAGGAGAAGCGGGATCGTTGGTCTTGAGGATCTGGGTGGCCCCTATCCGGAAGGCATCCGTCATCCTGGGAGGCCTGGATGTATCCCGAAAGTGAGATCCTATTCCCACCGCGCTGTATCCCTTTGCTGGCGGAGGCCCGGGGGAAGGCCTGGAAGGCGCTGGTGCGCCGGGTGGCCCGGTTGCCGGAGGATCACCCGGATACCCTGGCGTTGTCCTTAACGGTGATCCGGCTGGCGGGATGTCTGACCTGTGATATGGACAGCTATCGGGCTTCCCTCGGTTGCGCCGCGTGCTCCCAGCGCGCGGTGGCCGGTTTCAAGGGCACCGATGAGCAATTAATTCACCGTTTCGAGGAGGCCCGGGAGGAGATCGAGGCCTATCTGAACCAGGGAACGCCTCTCTCCACCCGGCGGAAGGTGCTTTCTCGAAAAGCTCGGGCCAAGGCCTCCTCGAAGGATGTCCCATCATCCGGAACCTCCAGGAAGCGATAGGAGCTATGCCTTTCGCCTCCTCCTAAGGGCCTCTCCCCGGGTTCCTCTTAGAGAGAGGCGATTCGGCTTTCCAGAACGGAAGTCCTAGCGGTTCCTGCCGACGCGCCGCTCGTTCCTGCTGGAGGGAATCCCCGGATGCATCGACGTCGGTGGGTCATCCCCTGGATCCTTCTGCTCTTCATTCCCTCGGGAGCCCCATGGGCTTTCTCGGCGGGCATGTCCTGGGCCTATGGGGTGACTGGAGAGGAAAACCCGCTGGCCCGTCTTCGCGGGGTTCTCCATTACCTCACGAACCCCCTGCGTCCGGCGCCGCAGCTGGCCTCCGAGGGGCCCATCGCCGACACGGATGATCCCCCGTTCGGGGTGAACACCTTCCTGGAGCAGGAGGCGGAGCCTGAGAAGCGGGAGCGGACGGTACGCATGATCGCCGAGGCCGGCTTCCGCTGGATCCGCCAGGAGTTCCCGTGGGCGGACATTGAGATCCATGGGAAGGGGGATTTCGAGGACCGCCGGCATATCCCCTATCGGTCGGCCTGGGAGAAATACGATCACATTGTGGATTTGGCGGGGCGCTATGGCCTGCGCCTGATCGTGCGGCTCACCAGCCCGCCGGCTTGGTCGCGCCGCGATGGGGAAGCCCGGGGCGCTTTCGCCCCTCCAGACAACCCTGAGGATTTCGCCGATTTCGCCGAGGCGGTGGCTCGGCGCTATCGCGGGCGGGTGTTCCACTATCAGATCTGGAACGAGCCCAATATCGCCCCGGAGTGGGGATCCTGCCCGACATGCGCCGTGGATCCGGAAGCGTATACCGATTTGCTCTGTCGGACCTATCGACGGCTGAAGGCGGTGGATCCGCACATCGTGGTCATCGCGGGGGCGCTGGCGCCTACCCTCTCCCTGAACCCTTATCCGCCCAACGGGATCAATGATGTCGTTTTCCTGGAGCGGATGTATCGGGCGGGGGCGGGAGCCTGCTTCGATGCCCTCTCCGTCCAGGGATATGGCCTCTGGTCCGGCCCCACGGATCGCCGTCTCCGGCCCTACGTGATCAACATCAACCGAGCCCTCTACATCCGGGATGTCATGGTGCGCCATGGGGACGCCCGCAAGCCGATCTACATTGCGGAGATGGGCTGGAACGCGGTGCCGGACGAGGTGGGAGACAAGCGCTTCGGCCAGGTAACGGAGGAGCAGAAGGCGCGCTACCTGGTCGAAGCCTTCGAACGGATCCGGCGGGAGTGGCCGTGGGTGGCGGTGGCCAACGTGTGGTTTTTCAAGCGGGCCTCCGATCGGGAGCGAAATCAATCGTTCTACTATTTCAGCATCGTGGAGCCGGACTTTACCCCTCTTCCGGCTTATGAGGCGCTGAAGGCCTATCTCCGCCAGCCTCCACGGATGGATCCGGGGGCGCACACCGCGGCCCACTGGGCGCTGCGCTGGGAAGGCCCATGGGCTGAGAGCGGGGAAGGGGTTCGTCGGGGCCTTCCGGGAGCCCGGGTCATGTGGACATTCTATGGGGGCCGGTTGCGTCTGGAGGGGACCAGCCCGGCGGGGGGCCGCCTGCGGGTGGAGATCGACGGCGGCCCCCCTCGTTTCTTCGCCCTGAATGCCGGGAGCTGGTCGGTGGAGCTTCCCCTAACGGTCGGGGTGCACGCCGCCCGGGTGACCGTGGAGGCTGGCCCGGTGGCCCTCGCGCGCATCCGCGTGGGGCGGGGCGAGGAAGAGATGTCGCCGGCTCTCGGCCTGGGATGGCTTGCCCTGGTGATCGGATGGGCCCTCCGCCAGAACGCCCGCTCCCGTCTTCAGGATCGCATGTGACCCGCCCCGCACGGGCTTCTGCCGCAGGCCGATCTCCTGGGCGATGGCACCGGCTTACGCCGCCGTTGTCGTCGTGAAGATCCCCGGAGGCCAGAGCGCGCAGCAAAACCCCTCTCGGATCTCCGATCGCTTGAGCGAAGAAAGGGACGCTCTTGACAGGTGAACACGATTGCCATATAATCGGGTAAATTTCCGCACACGTGTGCATCCCCATGCGTGTGACGATTAAGGATATCGCCCGGGCGGCGGGGGTGAGTCACACGACGGTCTCCCGGGCGTTGCGGGATAGCGAGGAGATCCGGCCGGAGACCCGGGCGCGGATTCGGGCCATCGCTGAGGCCCTGGGGTATCGGCCCAATCCGGTGGCCCGGGCCCTCCAGGGTCGCCGCACCCAGACGCTGGGCGTGGTGGTCACCCGCCTCAGTGACCCCTTCCACACGGAGGTGGTCCAGGGCATCGAGATGGTCGCCCAGGCCCGTGGCTATGGGATCCTTCTCAGCCTGTCCCACGAGGATCCGGAGAAGGAGCGCGCTATCGTGGAGCTCCTGGCCGCCAAACAGGTGGACGGCATCATTGTGGCCGCCTCCCGCCTCGGCAGCCGTTACCTCCCCATGCTGGAAGCCCTGCAGATCCCCATTGTGTTGATCAACAGCCACCAGACGGGGCCGTATGTCTATTCGGTGGCCACGGATAACGTGCACGGCGGATATCTGGCTGTCCGTTATCTGATCGGCCTGGGCCATCGGGCCATCGCCTATATGGGCAGCCGTCGGGGTGGGCGCAGCAACCAGGATCGCTACCGCGGCTACCGGCAGGCGCTGCGGGAGGCAGGGCTGCCCCTTCGCCCGGAGTGGGTGGTGAAGGGGGACGGTCGGGTGGAGGGCGGTGAGGTGGCCATGCGCCGACTGTTGGAGACCGATCCCCGGCCCACGGCGGTGTTTTGCTACAACGACCTTACAGCCATCGGCGCGCTGAAGGCCGCCCTCCGCGCTGGCCTGCGGGTTCCCCACGATCTCTCCATCATCGGCTTCGATGGGCTGGAGGAAGGAACTTATGTGACCCCGATGCTGAGCACCGTAGCCCAGCCCCGGCGGCAGCTGGGCCGGCTGGCTGCAGAGATGCTGCTGGAGATCCTGGAGGGCCGTCCCTCTCCGAAGCATATCCTGCTGCAGGGGACGCTGATCGAACGGGAGTCGTGCGGGCCGCCGCGTGAAGCGGGGCCCTGAATCCAAAAATGGCGAGAAACTCTGTGCGAAGGAGGTGGCCATGAAACGCGCGATCGGTTCCGCCCTGTCATGGATGGCTGTGGTGGTCCTCCTGGTGGCCGCGTGTGCGCCGGCGGCCACGCCCACCACCGCCCCGCCGCCCACGCCGGCTCCCAGCCCCACCCCTGCGCCTTCCCCCACGCCGGCCCCGGTGGAGATCTCCATCACCTGCCGCTGTGTCAAGGGCGGGGTGAACGCCAATACCGTGAAGTGGCTCACTGAAACCGTTATCCCCGCTTTCGAGCAACAGATGGCCGCCAAAGGGACCCCGGTGAAGGTCCGGCTGGTGGAGTTCGGGGGCAGCGATGAGGAACTGAAGGCGCAATATGCTCTGGACCTCAAGGCCGGCAAGGGGCACGATGTGATGGCTTTCGACGGCTTCTGGACGGCAGAGTTCGTCGCTGGCGGCCTGATCAAGCCGCTGGATGAGATCGTCGGCCCGGAGGTCAACGAGTGGGAGGGCTGGTCCCATATCCCGCAGACGGTGCAGGCCCTGTTGATGCATCAAGGCAAGCGCTACGGCATCCCCACCGGCACCGACGTCCGGGTGATCTGGTATCGCAAGGATCTCTTCAAGCAGGCTGGCCTGCCGGAGAACTGGCAGCCGACCTCCTGGGAGGATATCTTCGCGGCCGCCCGGCAGATCCAGAAGGCCCTCCCCGGCGTGACCCCCATGCAGGTCAACGCCGGCACCGCGATGGGCGAGGCGACCACCATGCAGGGCTTTTACCCTGTGCTGCTCTCCGCCGGCTCCTTCATCTACGATTGGGACAAAAACAAGTGGATCGTGCGCAGCCCGGCGATGCTGGACGCCCTGAACTTCTACAAGCGAGTTTACCTCGATGAGAAGCTGGGCGACCAGCGCCTCCAGCTGATCAAGGAGGGTCGCAATCAGTCCTTTGCCCTGTTCCGGGATGGCAAGATCGCCATGCTGTGGGAGGGCGATTGGTTCTGGCGCTCGGTGCTCAACCCGGCTGCCCAGTCCGAATGGGCGATCCCCAACCGGGATGAGGTGGTGGGCTGGGCGAAGATCCCCGCGAAGGAGCCCGGCCAGGGTTACCGGGGGCAGGACTTCGTGACCATCTCCGGCGGCACTGGCTATATCCTCAACCCCAACACCCAGCATCCGAAGGAGGCCTGGGCCTTCCTCTCGTTTATGTTCAGCAAGGAGATGCTGATGGAGTTCCAGAAGATCGAGCCGCGGATCCGGGCCCGGGACGACGTGCCGGTGACGGGCGACCCGGTGATGACGGAGCTGGTGAAGCTGCTGCCGCTGACCACGGTGCGCCCCATGCTCCCGGTCTACCCGAAGGTCTCCCAGGCGGCGCAGCTGGCCACCGAGCGCGTGGTCTCCGGCGAGATGACTCCCGAGCGGGCGATGGACGCTTACGCCCGTGAGGTGACCGACCTGGTGGGCCCGGACAACGTGTTGGATCTCATGCCGCGGTGAGGATATCCAATTCGCGCGGGGCCGAGAGGGCTGTCTGGAGCGGGGCGCCCCAGGCGCCCCGCTTCCCTTTCGCCGGATTTCCCGGATAGAGGTGACGGGTGACCCAGCGCCGTCCGATCCTCTCGCTGTCGGTTGGGGTGCTGTTCCTGCTTCCCGCCATGTTCTTTGTGGCGGTTTTCCTCGTATTCCCTTCCTTCTGGGTGCTCTGGATCAGCCTGACCAACCAGACCCTGACCGGCGAGGCCGCGCTGCGGCCCCAGTTCGTCGGCCTGGCGAATTTCCAGGCCCTCTTCGATTTCGAGAACTGGATGGTCCGGGGTTATTTCGGCAATGCCCTGCGCAACAGTGTGCTCTTCGTCATTGGCTCCGCTCTGATCGGCCAGGCGGGGCTGGGGCTGGCCATCGCCTGGGCCTTCTATCGCCGGCGGGGGCTGTTGCGGGAGCTGGTGTATACCCTGGCGATCCTTGCCTGGATCATCCCCGATGTGGTGGTGGCCTTCATGTGGGTCGCCTATCTGGATCGGGATCAGGGGACGCTGAATGCCATCCTATCGGCGCTGGGCCTAGGGCGGGTCGACTGGCTGATCGAGCGGCCGTTGCTTTCGATCATCCTGTTCAACACATGGCGGGGGACGGCCTTCTCGATGCTGCTGTTTTCTTCGGCGCTGGCCACGTTGCCCCCTTCCTACCTGGAGGCAGCGGCTGTGGCGGGCGCCCGCCCATGGCAGGCCTTTCGGGACATCATCCTGCCTTCCATCCGCAGCCACATCCTCACGGATCTGGTGCTGATCACCCTCTGGACGTTCAATACATTTACGCCCTATCTGATCACCGCCGGCGGCCCGACGTTCCGCTCGGAGGTGGTTTCGATCTACACCTTCCGCATCGCCTTCCGGTATTTCGAGTTCGGCCGGGGGGCGGCCGTGGCGGTGGTGATGATGATGATCAACCTGGCCCTCGCCCTGGTCTACCTTTCCACTCTGCGCCGGGAGGCCCGCGCCCGATGAAGACGGTCCGCAGTCTGCTATCGCGCATCGGGTTTTCGCTGTTCGCCGCGCTGGTGGGGGCTTTCTTCGCCCTGCCCATGCTCTGGCTGCTGCTGGCTCCCTTCAACGCCCGGGGGACGCTGGCCGTGGAGCTGCCTCGTCCGTTCACCCTGGCGAACTTCCAAGCCGTCTTCGCCAACGCCTTCGCGATGCGTGCGCTGCTCAACAGCATGCTCCTTGCCGGGGGAACCATGCTTACCGTCACCCTCGCCGCGACCCTGGCCGCTTACGCCCTCTCCCGCGCGGAGGTGCCCTATTATGATCTGCTGACCTACGGGCTGATCCTGTTCTCCTCCGTGGTCACCGGAACGGCGGCCATGGTCCCCATCTTTCTTTTGGCCAACGCCCTGGGGCTGGTGGACACCTATGTAGGGGTGATCCTGGCGTTCACGGGGGGGCTGTTGCCCACGGCCATTTTCATCCTGCGGGACTTCGTGGAGGGCCTGCCGCGTTCTTATGAAGAATCGGCGATGGTGTGCGGAGCGACACCGTGGCAGATGGTGCGGGATGTGGTGATGCCGCTGCTGCGGCCGGGGATGATGGTGGTGGGCATCTGGGCTTTCGTGCAGGTATGGGGAGCCTTCCTCATCCCCTTTGTGCTGTTGCGGACCCCGGAGCGCATGCCCGCGGCGATCGCGATTTATTCGTTCTACACCGAGGCCGGCACGCCCATCCTCACCCTCACCTCGGCCTACGCGCTGCTTTACGCACTGCCGGTGCTGGGCCTGTATCTCTTTGTGAACGCCCGCTACGGGTTCCGGTTCTTTGGCGGGATCAAACGGTGAGGAGCCGATGGAATGGAACCACTGCCCGCTCTCCTATGGCAAAATGAATCGGCAGCATCGAATGGCGGAGGCGCCGAGCGTACCCTTCGGAGGAGGCAAGACCTGCGATGGCGCGGATCCGGCTGGAAGGCGTGACGAAGGTTTTCGGGACGGTGGTGGCGGTGGACGATCTGACGCTGACGATCGAGGATGGGGAGTTCTTCGCCTTGCTGGGGCCTTCCGGGTGCGGGAAGACCACCACACTGCGCATGGTGGCGGGTCTGGAACGTCCCACCCGCGGGCGGATCTTTATCGGCGAGCGGGATGTGACGGATCTCCCTCCGCAGGCCCGGGATATCGCGATGGTTTTTCAGGATTACGCCCTTTACCCGCACATGACGATCCTGGAGAACATCGGTTACCCCCTCAAAGTGCGCCGTTACGCCCGGTCCGAAATCCACCGTCGGGTCCGGGAGGTGGCGGAGGTGCTGCAGATCGCGGACCTCCTGGATCGGCGGCCGGGGCAATTGTCGGGCGGGCAGCAGCAGCGGGCCGCCGTCGCCCGGGCCCTGGTCTATCCGCCGCAGGCCTTCCTCTTCGATGAGCCGCTGAGCAACCTGGATGCCAAGCTCCGTCTCGAAGCGCGGAGCTTCCTCAAGCATCTCCAGAAGTCCCTGGGCATCACCACGATCTACGTGACCCACGATCAGGCGGAAGCGATGGCGCTGGCCGATCGGATCGGGGTGATGGATCGAGGGCGCCTGTTGCAGGTGGGAACGCCGATCGAGATCTACCGGCGGCCTCGCAACACCTTCGTGGCGACCTTCATCGGCAGCCCGCCGATGAATCTGCTCCGCTGCCGCTTCCAACAGGCGGAGGCAGCGCTGATCCTGGAGGATGGGCAGGTGCTCGCCCTGGGGGAGCGGGCGGAGGCCGTGCGGGAGGCTTTCCGGAATGGGGAGACGCTCTGGCTGGGCGTTCGGCCCGAACATCTCTCCCTGGCGGAAGGGCCCGGGCCGACCCATCTCGCCGCCCGGGTTTACGCCGTGGAGCCCCTGGGGGTGGAAACGCTGGTCACGGTCCAGACAGATGCCCAGCGGATCGCCATGCGCCTGGCTACGGAGGAACCGCCGGTGATGCAGGAGCAGGTATGGGTGCATGTGCCCATAGCCCGGGCCCTCTTTTTCCGGGAGAGCGGGGAGCTCGCGTTGTGAGGGTCGACGGCATACTCAGCCGCGAGGGAAGCGCCGATGAGGACGTTGCTGTGCTGGGAGGGCCAGTTCACGCCGGCCGATAAGGCGGCCTCGGATTATGTGCTGCTCCCCTTTGAGGTTCCGCCCGGGGTCGCCCGCCTGGAGGTCCGCTATGTCTTCGAGGGCCAGGGCCGGCCGGACAGCCCGAATGTGATCGACATGGGCCTGTTCGATCCGCGGGGGGCGGATTTCCTTCGGGCGGAGGGCTTCCGGGGATGGAGCGGAAGCGCGCGCAGCGAGGCCATCCTGACCCCCCGCTCCGCCACGCCGGGCTACCTGCCCGGGCCGCTCTTTCCGGGCCGCTGGTATGTGATCCTGGGGCTTTACCGGATCGCGCCGCAGGGGTGCGCCTGTCGTGTAATCGTGGAGGCCGCTGAGGAGGAAGGCGAGCTGCCCCATCCCCCTCCGCCGCATCTCGGTGGATGGATCTCCCCAGCGGCGTCGGCCAGCGCTGAGGAAGCCGGATGGTTGCGGGGGGATCTTCAGAGCCACAGCCACCACAGCGATGCCCCGGGTTCCCTGGAGGATCTGATCGAGTCGGCTCGCCGGCGCGGCCTGGATTTCCTGGCGGTGACGGAACATAACACGGTTAGTCATCTTCCGTATCTTCAAGCCTGGAGCCGGCCGGATCTCCTCCTGATCCCGGGGGAGGAGGTGACCACCTATTACGGCCACATGAACGCGTGGGGGATCTCCCGCTGGCTGGATTTCCGATGCCGGACCGCGGAACAACTGCGGGCGGTGATCGAAGCCGCCCACGCCATGGGGGCGCTGGTTTCCATCAACCATCCCAAGACGGATGGGCCGCCATGGGAATATCCCCCGGATCTCCCGGTGGATGCGGTAGAGGCGTGGCAGGGGCCGTGGCCATTGCGGAACCAGGAATCCCTGGCGTTCTGGGATCGGTTGTTGCGAGCCGGTCGCCGGGTGACGGCCGTGGGCGGCAGCGATAAGCATCAGGACCGGCCCAGTGAGGGGACGCCCTTCTATCAGGTCGGCCATCCCACCACATGGGTCTACGCGGCGGCACGGACGATTCCGGCGATCCTCGATGCCATCCGTCTCGGCCGGGTGGTGATCACCGCCGATGTGGATGCGCCATGGCTGGAGCTCACAGCGGAGCAGGGAGATCGCCGCTGGATGGTGGGCGACGAGGCGCCGCCCGGCCCCCTCCGGATCCGTTGCGTGGTGCGGGAGGGAAAGGGCCTGCATCTGCGGCTGCTCTCCCGGCTCGGTGAGCAGGCCTTCCTCGCCATCGACCGCTCGCCGTTTGAGTGGACGACGGAGCTGGACCTAAGGCCGCATGGCTATGTGCGGGCGGAGCTGCGGGGGGTTCGGCATTTTGAGGCGGAGACGCCGGACGATCTGCCGATGGTGGCGATGACCAATCCCATCTGGGGACCGGTGGGTTGGTTTGAGGAAGAGAGGTGAGAAGGCTCTACCCATCGGAGGCGTTTATGGACCCTGAAGTCTTCATCGTCACTCACACCCACTGGGATCGCGAGTGGTATCGTCCCTTCCAGGCTTTCCGCTACCGTCTGGTGGACCTGCTGGAGCAGGTCCTGGGGATCATTGAACGTGATCCGGCGTTCGCGGGGTTTCTGCTCGACGGCCAGTCGGTGCTTCTGGAGGATGTGCTGGCCATCCGTCCGGACCTGGAGCCCCGGATCCGGAAGGCGGTAGAGGCGGGCCGGCTATGGATCGGGCCGTGGTATATCCTGCCGGACGAGTTTCTAGTGAGCGGCGAGTCCCTCATCCGCAACCTGATGATCGGGATCCGGATGGCCCGCCGCCTCGGGGGATGGATGGCCGTCGGCTATACGCCGGATCCGTTCGGACATGTGGGGCAGTTGCCGCAGATCCTACGGGGGTTCGGGATCGGGACGGCGGTCTTGCAGCGGGGCCTCGACGATCAACCGACGCTGCTGTGGTGGGAAGCCCCCGATGGCACCCGCGTTTTTACGGTGTATCTCCGGGACGGTTATGGGAACGCCGCTTGGATCCCCGAGGATGCGGAGGCCCTTGCTGTCTATCTGAAGATTCAGGCCCTCTCCCTGATGCCGTATACCCCCGTTCCTCAGATTTTGCTCATGAACGGAACCGATCACCTCTTCCCGCATCCCCAACTGAGCCGCTGGCTCCTCGCGGCCCAGGCGCACCTCCCGGACCTTCGTCTGCGCCATGCCTCCCTGGAGGATTACATCAACGCGGTGCGGTCAGCCCTGGGGGAGAAGGCAGAGGGCCTTCCGGTGGTGCGGGGAGAACTGCGTTCCAGCAAGCGCCATCCGATCCTCCCCGGGGTTCTTTCCACCCGGATGTGGATCAAGCAGCGCAACGCGATGGTTCAGGTCTGGTTGGAGCGCTATGCGGAGCCGCTGCTGGCCTTCGCTTATGGGATCTGCGGCCTGGATCGGCGCCCCTTTCTCCTTGAGGCATGGCGGCTTCTCCTCCAGAACCATTTCCACGATTCGATTTGTGGGACCGGTGTGGATGAGGCCTGTGAAGACATGAAGCCGCGCTTCGATCACGCGGAACAGATCGCCCGCCTCGTTAGTCAAGAGGCGATCCGTCGCCTTCTCCAGCCGGCGCAGGTGGAGCCCCCACCGGGGTGGCTGGCTTCGGATCCGGCCTCGATGGACCAGACCCTCCTGGTTTACAATCCCATCCCCGGCTCCGCGCGGGGTCCTGTGGAGGTGGTGCTCCCCGTGCTCCCATCGGGATTAACCTATCGCCTTCTTACCGAAGAGGGGAAGGAGGTTCCTCTGTTTGAGCTGGAGCGGGAACCGGGCGATCACGACGAGTGGGTGGTGAACCCCGAGAAGTGGCCAGAGTTCCTGAACCGGCTGCTCTGGATCCATGTCGGCCGATATGCCGCGAAGCGCGTGTGGGTGGATCTACCGGGACGGCGGATTTGGGCGGAGTGGGCGGATGCTTCCGCGGATATGGATCACTCCATGGTCTCCGCGGTTTTTGAGGTCAGCCGTCGGCTCCGGGAAACACAGCCGGGGATCTCCGCGCCGTGGACGGTATCGGCGGTCATGGGGGGATCTTCCCGCTGGGTCTTCGAGGCCCCGCGGTTTCCCGGGGTGGGCTTCCAGCCCTATCGGATACAGATCGTGCCAGGCGAGCCGCGGCGGATCCCGCGACAGGCGCGGGAGGAGCCGTTCATCGAAAACGAGTTCTTCCGGCTGGCCGTCCATCCGGAGGATGGGACGTTCGATCTGGAGGATCGGAGGAGCGGCCGGCGCTGGTCCGGCCTGAATCGGCTGGAGGATGAAGGGGATGCGGGGGACGTTTATAACTACGAGCCACTGGTGGAGGATCAACGGGTGGACCGGCCAGCGGAGCCGCCATGGGCCCAGGCGTGGGAGGAAGGGCCGCTGGGGCAGTGTCTGGAGGTGAAGCTGCGGTATGAGATCCCGGCCGGTCTGCGTCCAGATCGGAGGGGGCGGTCCGGGGAAAGGATCTCCATGCCGGTTAGCCTGCGGGCCTGGCTCCGGCCGGGAGTTCCCCGGGTGGATCTGGAGACGACCGTCGAGAACATGGCCACCCATCATCGGCTGCGTGTCGCCTTTCCTACCGGGATCCGGTCGGAGGTTTGGGTCACGGACAGTGCCTTCGACGGCGTGGTTCGCCCGGTGGGCCTGGCCATCGCGCCGGATGAGACCTGGGTGGAGCAGCCGGTTCCCACCGCGCCCCAGCAGTCCTTCGCCTTCGTGGAGGAGGCATCGGGAGGATTCCTGGTGGCGAACCAGGGCCTTCCGGAGATCGAGGCGCGGAAGGATTCCGAAGGGCAGGTGGAGCTGGTCCTCACCCTGTTGCGGTGTGTGGGCTGGCTGTCGCGGGGGGATCTGCGCTCCCGGCGGGGGCATGCCGGGCCGCCGCTGCCCACGCCCTCCGCGCAGATGATCGGGCGATGGACCTTCCGTTACAGCCTGATTCCCTTCCTGGATCGCTGGGAGGCCATTCGAGAGGCTCAGCGGTTCCTGGCGCCCCCCATGGCGGTGGCCGGGCCCGGCCAGCTCCGGGAACGGCCCTTCATTCAGGTGGAACCTGCGGCCTTCATCCTGACGGCCGTGAAGGCCCCCGAGGAGGGAGAGGGATTGATCGTGCGTGGCTACAATGCCTCGGAGCAGCCCTTGGAGGTCCGCTTCACCCTTTGGCGTTCGATCCGGGAAGCCTGGCGGGCCGATTTGATGGAAACTCCGTGGGAACCGCTCCGGCCGGATGGCTCCCACCTCCGGGTTTCGGTGCGGCCGAAGGAGATCCTCACCGTGCGCTTCGTTGTGTAGCCCAGGGGATTGTTCCCCTCGCGCCGCTTGGGGTGCGGGGCTATCCCGTTGTTCCAGATCCAGCCAACCGTGCAAGTCCCGAGTTTTATGGCCGATGAAACTTCCGGTGGTGATGCCACTGGAAGGAGCGGAGCACCCCTTTCGCCCCGGCCATCATCGCCTTCAGCACATCCTCGGCCGTGTGGACGCCACCGGTGATCGCCAGGTCCAGCCGGACCTACTGAGGCCACCACATCCCGCACCAGCGGGAGGTAGCTTCCCTCTATGGCTTGGCCGGTTTCCTCCGGGGAAGTGGGCAGATCATAGAGATTGAGCTTCAGGGCAGGCGAAACTCTCCTCGCCGTAGGAGAGTCCACCATCCAGCATCTCGCTCTCCTGGGTGATCTGCTCCTCGAAGAGCGAGGGCAGCATCACAGCGGCGATCCCAGCTTCCTCTAGCCGGCGGAGCATGTCGAGATCTCCGGATCCGGCGATTTCCATTGGAGGCCGGGCCGGTCATTCTTGGTAGCCAGCCCGGCCTCAAAGAATCCGGGAGCGCCTGGGGACCGAAACATCGCTACCGGGGGGAGGGACTGCCCCCGTTGCGGCCATTGAGCTGCATCTGGGCCAGGGCCTCATAGATCCGCCAGCGGAAGCGGATATCGGCTTCTGCCTCCTCCAGCAGCTCCTCGGCGGTCTCCGGTCGACTGTGGAGCAGCATCGTGAAGCGGGTCTCGTTATACATATACTGAGACAGCGGGAGGCTCGGCGGCTTGGAGTCGATCTGGAGCGGGTTAAGGCCCTTCTGCAGCCGCCGCGGGTCGTAGCGGATCAGCGGCCAGTAGCCCGAGAGGACGGCCCGCTTTTGTTGCTCCATGCCGTAACGCAGATCGTAGCCGTGGGCGATGCAGTGGCTGTAGGCAATGATCAGGGATGGCCCCTCATAGGAGTCGGCCTCCAGGAAGGCCTTCAGGGCATGGGTGTCGTTGGCCCCCATGGCCACACGGGCCACGTAGACGTTGCCGTAGCTCATGGCCATCAGGGCGAGGTCCTTCTTGGGGCCCCGCTTGCCACCCGCGGCGAACTTGGCCACTGCCCCCCGCGGGGTGGCCTTGGACATCTGGCCCCCCGTGTTGGAGTAGACCTCAGTGTCCAGGACCAGGATGTTCACATCGTAGCCTGAGGCCAGCACGTGGTCCAGGCCGCCGTAGCCGATATCATAGGCCCAGCCGTCGCCCCCGATGATCCACACGCTCTTGCGCACCAGGGCGTCCGCCACAGCGAGCAGATCCCGAACCTCAGGGGAGTCCGGCAGCTGCTGGAGACGGGCCTTCAACCGTGCCACCCGCTCCCGTTGGGCTCGGATGCCTTCCTCGGAGGATTGATCGGCGTTCAGGAGCTCCTCGACCAGGGCCTCGCCGATCGGATCGCTGAGTCGTTTGAGGAGCTCCTCCGCGTATTCTCGCTGTTTGTCCAAGCTGAGGCGCATCCCCAGGCCGAACTCGGCGTTATCCTCAAACAGGGAGTTGGACCAGGCTGGCCCGCGCCCTTCCCGGTTGTAGGTCCACGGGGTGGTGGGGAGGTTGCCCCCATAGATGGAGGAACATCCGGTGGCGTTGGCGATCACCAGCCGATCCCCGAACAGCCGGGTGAGCAGCGAGAGGTAGGGGGTCTCCCCGCACCCGGCGCAGGCCCCGGAGAACTCGAACAATGGCTCCAGCAGCTGCACATCCTTCACCTGTGCCACGTTCACCCGCAGCCGGTCCACATCGGGGAGCTGGAGGAAGAATTCCCAATTCCGGCGCTCAGCCTCCCGAAGCGGGGCCTGGGGCCGCATGTGGATTGCCTTGCGGCGGGTATCGGACTTGTCCTTTGCTGGGCAGACCTCCACGCAGAGGGCGCAGCCGGTGCAATCCTCTGGGGACACCTGGATGGTGTAAGCCATATCCTTGAACTCCCGCCAGCGGGCCGGAGCGTGCTTGAAGGTGGGTGGGGCGTCTGCGAGCAGGGCCGGATCGTAGACCTTGGCCCGGATCACCGAGTGGGGGCAGACCATCACGCACTTGCCGCACTGGATGCACAGATCGGGCTCCCAAACCGGGATCTCCTGGGCAATGTTGCGTTTCTCCCACTTCGCGGTGCCGCTCGGCCAGGTCCCATCCGGCGGGAAGGCGCTCACCGGCAGCCGATCTCCCTCGCCGGCGATCAGGCGGGCGGTCACCCGCTGCACGAACTCCGGCGCCTCGGGCGGTACCGGCGGGCGGCGGTCGAAGGGGCTGGTCACCCGACCGGGGACCTTCACCTTATGGAGGTGCTGCAGGGCGGCGTCCACCGCGGCGAAGTTCTTCTCCACGATGGCCTCGCCTCGCTTGCCGTAGGTCTTGACGATGGCCTCCTTGATCTTCGCCACGGCCTGCTCCAGGGGCAGGATGTTTGTCAGGGCGAAGAAGCAAGTCTGCAAGATGGTGTTGATGCGCGGCCCCAGCTCGTGCTCCCGTGCGATTCGGTAGGCGTCCACCACATAGAAGCGGAGGTTCTTCTCGATGATCGCCTGCTGGACCGAGCGGGGGAGGTGATCCCAGACCTCCTCCGGTCCGTAGGGGCTGTTGAGCAGGAAGATCGCCCCGGGCTCAGCGACCTGAAGAACGTCCATGCGTTCCAGCAAGTTGAACTGATGGCAGGCCACGAAATTGGCGCGGCGGATCAGATAGGAGGAACGGATGGGTCGCGGGCCGAAGCGGAGGTGTGAGACTGTCACCGAGCCGGATTTCTTGGAGTCATACACGAAGTAGCCCTGGGCGTAGTAATCAGTCTCGTCCCCAATGATCTTGATGGAGTTCTTATTGGCGCTCACCGTGCCGTCGGCCCCCAGGCCGTAGAAGACTGCCCGCACCCTCTCCGGATCCTCCGTGGAGAAGGTAGGGTCGAACTCCAGGCTGGTGTGGGTCACATCGTCGTAGATCCCCACCGTGAAGTGGTTCTTCGGCCGCTCTTTTGCCAGCTCGTCGAAGACCGCCTTGACCATGGCCGGGGTGAACTCCTTGGAGGAGAGGCCGTAGCGCCCCCCAATGATCCGCGGCATCTGGCGGAACGGCGCGATCCCCGAGGCCATGGCCTCCGCCACCGCGGCCACCACGTCCAGGTAGAGGGGCTCCCCGGCGCTGCCTGGCTCCTTCGTCCGATCCAGGACGGCGATGGCCTTCACCGTGGGCGGCAGGGCCCGGATGAAAGCCTCGACTGAGAAAGGCCGGTAAAGTCGCACTTTGACGATCCCCACCCGCTCGCCCTCGGCGTTGAGATATTCCACCGTCTCATGCGCCACCTCCGCCCCCGAGCCCATGAGCACGATCACCCGCTCGGCCTCGGGATCCCCCACGTAGTCGAAGAGATGATAGTGGCGCCCGACCAGACGGGCGAGGCGATCCATGGCGTTCTGGACGATGGCGGGGCAGGCCAGATAGTAGGGGTTGACAGCCTCCCGGGCCTGGAAATACGTGTCGGGATTGTGAGCAGTGCCCCGAATGAAGGGTCGCTCTGGAGAGAGGGCCCGAGACCGGTGGGTGCGGATCCATTCCTCATCGATCATCGCCCGCAGATCCTCTGGGGTGAGCAGCTCGATCTTGTTGATCTCATGGGAGGTGCGGAAGCCATCGAAGAAGTGCAGGAAAGGGACGCGCGACTCCAGGGTTGCCGCGTGGGCGATAAGGGCTAGGTCCTGGGCCTCCTGAACAGAGCCGGAGGCCAGGATAGCGAAGCCGGTCTGGCGGGCGGCCATCACGTCGCTGTGGTCGCCGAAGATGGAGAGGGCGTGGGTGGCAATGGTGCGGGCGGCCACGTGAATCACCAGGGGGGTCAGCTCCCCGGCGATCTTATACATATTGGGGATCATCAGGAGCAGGCCCTGGGAGGCGGTGAAGGTGGTGGCCAGGGCGCCAGTCTGGATCGCGCCGTGAATGGCCCCGGCGGCCCCGCCCTCACTCTGCATCTCAATCACCTTCGGCACGGTCCCCCACAGGTTGGGACGTCCTTTCGCGGCCCATTCATCCGCCAGCTCCCCCATGGGGGAGGAGGGGGTGATGGGATAGATCGCAATGACCTCGCTGAGCTGATAGGCCACGTTTGCCGCGGCCTCGTTTCCGTCCACCGTGACCATCGGGCGAGCCATGAGCCAACCTCCCGCGCATCGCAAGCTGCGGAGGGCCCGAGGGCCCAGAAGGATCGTTTAGATCGATTTTCTTCATTGTAATCCGAACCCGAACGGGCAACGGGTGCCGATCTTCAGGGATTCAAGGTGATTTCGCGCATATTGTGGGCGTCCGTGGCTTTCCCGGAGGTGTACGCACCCAACCTGGCCCTCCTCAACACCACGCTCCTGCTCTTGCTCCTTTGGGCGCGCCGCCCAACCCTGCTGCGTTACGCTGCCTTTGCCCTGGCCTTTGGGCTTTCGTTGGGCACCCATCTCTCCAACCTGGGCTTTGCCCCGGCGTTTGCCCTGTTCACGGTTTTGATCCTGGCCCGGCGGGGCGTTTCCCCGCGTGACTGGGTTGCTACGGTCCTGGTGGGGGGTGGGGCTTTTGCCCTGGGCGCGGCCCAGTTTCTCTGGGTCCCCTTGCGGGCGGCTTCCTTGCCTCCCGCTCTGATTTTGGGCCAGGAAGCGCCGACCACTCTGGCCGGGCTTTACCGCTACACCCTGGGCGCTTTTTCCAACCTGCGCTTTGCCTTTCCGCTGGCGGACATTCCGGAGCGGGTCGCCCTTTACCTCTACTACCTCGTGGGGCAATTCGGCCTGTCGGGCCTGCTTTTAGGGATGGCCGGCATGTTGACCATGCCCTTCCTGCGCCCCCGCCGTTTCCTGCTCCTGGTGCGGATGTACCTGGCCCATTTGGTCTTCTTCCTGGAGTACCGCGCCTTTGCCCTGGAGGTCTTCTTCATCCCCGTACATGCTGTCTGGGCCTGGTGGATGGCCTTTGGCTGGTGGGGGATCTTCAACCTCCTTCGGGCCGGCACGGCAACCCTGGGGTGGCGTCCGGCTCCCTTCATCCGGACTTTGGGGGTTGTACTGCTCTCGGGGCTGCTTCTGGCCCAGGGTTTGGTGCCCCTCTCCACGCATTGGGCCGAGCGTAACCTGAGTCAGGATACTGCTGTGGACGATTTCTACGCGGCTGTATGGCAAGTGTTGCCGTCGAACGCCACCTTGCTTTCGCCTGGTGGGGTCTTTGGCTATGATGTGTTCTACTGGCGGCTGGTTTACCACACCCGTCCCGATGTATCCCTGCCTGCCCTGGAAGACCCTTCTCCGAGGCCGTTGACGGCGACAGCGTCTCAGGGGACCTTGTTCAGCACGACCACCGCCTTGCAGCGGAGGCGGGGGCCCCAGGCAACCTCCCTCGACCGCTTCTGGGCCGTGCCGGTGGTGTTGGGTGAACAACCCGAGGGCAGCCTCGGCCCCCGCTCCACGCCTTTGGTGTTGCTGGCCCTGCAAAGCACACCCCCGGTGTGGAAAGTGTCCTCCGTGCCGGAGGATTTGCCTCGCATTGAAGCCCATTTGCAAGGGGCAACTCTGGTGGCGGCCCGCCTGACGCCTCAAAGGGTCGAAAGCGGCGGCCTCCTGCACCTTACCCTTTATTGGCGCATTGACCGCCCTCAACAGGTGCTCAGCCAGACGCCGCGTTTGACCCTGCGCTTAGGCGAGCGCTCGCTGGCGCAATACACTCTGGGCTTTGGGTTGCTTTCCCGCTATGCCCAGGAGGTGGGGCTACAGGCGGGTGACTTGCTGGCCATCGACTATGGGGTGGTGGTGCCCAGCACCTTCGAGGCGGCATCCGGCGTACCGTTGCAACTGGTGACCGACACCGGGGCCGTTCTTACCCTGGGCCAGGTGGATGTGGTGGACGAATGGTCACCATGGGCCTACTGGCTTGCCGTGGCCCGTGGGGACCGGTGATTTTGACTCAAAGTGATTTTGACTCAAAGTCTTTCGCAATGGAGTGGATATCATGACACAGGAACGATGGCTTCAATGGCTGGGCGTGCTTCTGGCCGCGTTGATCCTCATGCTGGCCGCCTTTTCCCTGGGGGTGGTGGTTGGGCGTCACGGCTGGTTTGGCTGGCAGCCCGAAGCCGCCCTGGGGCGTGGCGGCGCGCCCGGCGGAGGCCCGCCGCCGGGTGGTGGTGGAGCCTTGCCGGGGATTGGTGCCGGCCCGCAGAACAACGCCTTCCCCTCACCGCCTCAGGTGGTCGGTCAGTTGCGCCAGCGCCGGGGCGATGGGCTGACCCTGGCAACGCCTCAGGGGCCACGCAGCGTGCAACTGACCGCCACCACGCACTACCGCACCGAGGAGGGCGAGACGCTCACCGTTACGGACCTGACCCCCGGCGATTGGCTGGCCGTTTGGGGCACCTGGAGCCAGCCCAACACTTTAGAGGCCACCCTCGTTGTGCGCCTGCAAGGGCCGCCGTCTCGCTCGGGCCCTTGAGCCTGGGGAAGGGCCCGCATCCGGGCTTCCATGACGGACGGCGCGCCTCGCTCGGCCCTATCCGGGACCGGAGGCTTCTCGGCGCTCCCGGCGTACCTCGAGCGCCCCGCATCCTGCCGCGGCCGGCATCTCTCCTCTTTGGTGCCTATTTCAGCCTGGCGGCGCTCGGTACATGCCTTTGCCCAGCAGGAGAATCTAATACGTCAACGACTTCTCGATTTTGAGCGGTATCATGTTCAATATGGCGGCACGATAATCATACCAGGGCGGATAGCCCAACTGACAGAGCGCCTCACTGTTCGTAATTCTCATCAGGCTCAAGGGGTAGATGAGGTGCGCGTTTTCCCAATCAGAATCGCCGCCTAACCAGCGGCTGGAGCCGACCGCGCCAAGGCGCTGCAATTCAAAGGCTCATTTCCATTCGTGACGTCTGCAGCGGGAACCCGCGCGCGGGTATACCGCTTGTGCCTCAACCGTTGATCCCATTGGTCAACCTGGACTCCGTTCAGCTTGCGATTGGACTTGAGGGCACAGATGACATGCCAGCCTTGCCGTCGGGTCCACTTGATCAACTTGCCCGCCGCATACCTACGGTCGAACAAGACATAGACCTGATAACCTTTTGGGAGGTAAGGTCGCAGTTCCTCCAGCATCTCCCGGGCCAGCTTGTACTTGGTCTTGAACCGCAGGCACTGCCCTTTGCCGGCCGCAGCACGGTCATACACCCAATCCACTGCTTCCAGGTGAGTGGTATCTTTGTCCGTGCGGGTGAGCGAGTCGTCGATGATGACATAGATGATGGACTCTATGCCTGCCGCCTCCGCACGCTGCAGCAAATCGGCCATGACGAAAGTCGCCAGGGCCTGTCGAACCTCGTCCCCTGTCTAGGGACTGACGCGAAAGCAATCGGCTACGGCGCCGACATCAGGGGTCTCCGCCCACCGGCGATACAGGGCGGAGAAGGTCTTCCGCTCCTCACAGACGATGATGGCATCCGCTGTGCGCAGCACATGCTCGCGCTGAGACTTAGAAGAGTCCAGCAGTTGACATATTATTCATTTTGGCTATAATTTTTAAATAGGAGGCTTTTGGTTGGTGTTGCTGAAATACATTCAGCGGCCGGAACTGGAGGGGTGGCTGGAAGAGATTTTGCGGTTGGTGTGGCAGTGGGTGGAGGTGGCGAGTGCGGCGTCTGGGGTGGAGGCGCTGATCACGGTGTTGCGGTACATAGCGGAGGGGCGGGAGGGGCTGAGCGAGGAGGCGTTGCGGATGGCGGTGGAGGCGGTTGCAGCCGGGCGAGGGGTGGTTGGAGGAGGTGACCCGTCGCCTAGGGGCGATGGCGGATCCAAAGCGGTTGGAGGCTGTGCGGTTGACCGCAGCTCAGGTGGAGAGTCAAGAGGCGTTCGAGGAAGCCCTGGCGGTGTGTGAACGTGACGCGTAACGCGCAACAGGCACTATCCATTCCGGAGGGTTCCCATGGTCGCGAGAGGCACGTATTTTCTGCTGGTGTTGTTCCTTCTCACCGCGTGTGCTGCGCCGGCGGCCACGCCCGCGGGTGCGCCGACAGCCGCGCCCACCTCCCCGGTCACCCTCACACCGACCACGTCCCCCACACCGACGGCCACACCTATCCCCACCGAAACGCCTACGGCCATGATGCAAGCCTTGGCGGAGAAATGGCAAGCTTTAGGCTTTTTGCCCGATTATCGGGAGACAAGGGAGGTGTACACCCAGAGTTTGACACTCCCCAACTACGGCCGTTTTCTGAAATACTTCCGGCAGCACCCCGGTGAGTTTGACGCCATTTACGGGCCACAGTTGCGGGACAAACTGTTGACAGAAAAGGCCGCCGTGCGCGAAGGCCTGTGTTGGCGCGTGGGTTTTGCCCAGGTGTGCACAGATAAGGAATTTGCGGAAATGCAGCGAGAGTTTGCTCTAGGTGGTGTAAAGGAAGCGGGTGAGATAATCATGCCTGCGCTTGGAATAGAAGATTACGCTTATGAGATAATAGCGAAGAGTGGTGCGGCAGTGCACGCGGTAAACTTAGGGATTTTGGATAGAAACAATTATGACCCGGATTGGTACGAGAAGTACTTGGATTATATCACGCAGCATCCTGACGCCTCTTATGAGCTGATGGGATATAAGCAAAAGGTGGATAAAAAAGGAAATCCAATCCCTGGCACATACGAATTGGGCTCTTTGGGCCAAGTGGATGCTACGTTGCCGGTTGAAATCTGGGTTTTGCCGCCAGTGATGGAGAAAGAAGTTGCCTTGGATCGGGTGGACAGAATCATCGGCGGTGACCCAAGAGCTCCGTTTGGGTTGAGGTTTGCGGATAGCACTGAGGGGTACTTTGATGTAATGGTTACGCCAGAAGGCAAGCTAACAATTATTTTGAGCATGTTTATTTATCAAAATGAGTTATTAGGAAACAGATTTTCATCTGGCAGTTTGTTGCCTTATGCATATGAGAGAGTTATACGAGGTCCAGCTCGCCTTTCTCCACTTACTTCCGGTTTTGGGACACCAAAGGTAATAAGGGAAATGGACAAAGAATTTTATTTAGATCCTGGTAAGTGGGAGAAACCGTGGATTGTATTACGCAAGCCATAATTTTCCTGCCTTTATTCTTGATTTTTGCTCACAACTTTCGTAATATATAAAACAAGATGAGTGTTAGAATAAAAATTTTGTACTTTGCATTGGTTGTGCTTTTTGCTATAAATGCCCTTCTGTTGGCAGGACTGTTTCTTCTCAAGGAGCGCAAAGCGCCAAAGTGCTCTTCGAACACAAGAGTTATCCCGACCCCTGGTGGCCTGGCAAGTGCTGCGCTATATGGTGCGGATATGGGAGCGGGAGTGGCGTCAGGAGCGGCGGCTTTTCCCGATTGTGCCGGTGGTGGCGTGTGCCACAGACCGAGGCGCGGTTTTCATGCGGGTGGTTTCGCTGTGGCGTGGGTCTGGGGAGGCTGTGTTCGAAGGTCTGGGTGAACTGAAGGCCTGGCCTACCCCCGCGTCCAGCGGACGTGGCTGCGCCGCGCGCCGGCCATGGTGGTTTTTCGGGCCAGGGCGCTTCGCCTACCGGGTTGCGTGGACGGCCGGCCCCGCCGCGTCGGGAGGTTCTGGCGGCCACCAGGCTGCTGCTTGCACCCGTTGCCCTTCCCGACGGGGGCCGTCGCCCATAGCACCTAGGCCTCGGCCCACTGGCCGGACCGTATCGCCGCAGATACCCCCCAACGCCTGCCGACACGCCCGGTTCCGGTGAAACCCATCCACTTGGCGGATAACCTGCGACGGCACCTCCCGCCCTTTCTCGACCGACCTCGCTTCATCCTCACCCAGAATCACCTCCTGGATACGCCGCACATTCCCATGGAGATAAACCAGGCCAGACTCACCCCTCGCGGAAATCACACGCCTCATGCCCGTGCCCATCCAGCCACTTGCCCACCAACCGATAGCCCCCCGACGCTCGGGCTGGCGGGCCCACCCCTCATAGGCCACCCGCCAGACGGAGAGGTTTCCACCTTCATGCCGAAACTTGACATGTAAGGAAAGTATACCAAAAGGTGGCCGCGAAGATATACGCCTTTGTCCACTCATGTATCAGGGACTGATGGGAGGTTGCTACTCATGAACGGACTCTTGTGGGCTCTTCAAGTCCTGCTCGGCCTCTACTTCCTCTTCACAGGCGTCATCCATTTCGTTGTCCCGCCCGGACTGCCCGCCCCAATGGCCTGGATGTATGAATTGCCCACCGGCCTCCATTACTTCAGTGGCACGGCCGAAATCCTGGCCGGGCTGGGCCTTATCTTGCCCGGTCTCACCCGCATCCAGACCCGCCTGACGCCTCTGGCCGCGCTGGGTCTGGTACTCATTATGGCCGGGGCAGCGGTCTGGCACCTTACTCGAAATGAATTCGAGAATATCTTCATGAACGCCATCCTGGCAGGGCTGGCCGGGTTCGTGGCTTATGGGCGCTGGAAGCTCAGCCCGCTCAAGGACAAAGGCGTGTCGTAGCTGAGCGTTGCGCGACACAATTTAGTTTTGCGCAGCGAACGGCTGCGGAGAAGTGACGTGCCTGGAGGGGCGCGATCCGGTAGATGGGGTGGGGCAGGGAGAGCAAATGGTGCAGATACAGTGGCGTGTAGGGGCCGGAAGATTCCAGGCCCACGTGCCATTCGGCGGGAGGCAGCGACTGCCAGAGCGTCAGAAAGGCCTGCCAACCGGCCCGGTCCGCCGAAAAGGTGCGGGGTTCGAGGGCGTGTTGCTGCCCGTCATCCCCCCGCCACAGAAAAGCGGCGGTGAAGGATTAACCGGCAACACCCCGACCCCTTTGTCAGAGAACTCATCAAGCGCTCTGGTGGGGATGGGCAGCGTTATCGACACTATCTGAAGGGACGCGATAGCCAGGGGAAGCCCCTGTATGAACCGGTTGGCGAATTTTTTGCTCAGGAAATAGCAGAGGCTGGCCCGGACGGTGTGATCCATATCGGTTTCCGGCATCCAACCAAATCTGAAGTTTGGCTTTTTCGCATTCTACCCCCAGATATGGGGGCGGTAAGCCGGCGGCTTGTCTCATATCTGGGGAATCTGAGCCAAAAGGCCAAAGTCCAGTGGCGGCCGGTGCTGAAGCACCGGCTCGCCCCCCGTTCCCTGATATTCGACCATGAACACCAATCTGATACAGTCTCCGGCCCCGATCCGTGACTTGACAAAAGACAAATGCAAAGCTCAAAAGCAGCTCCCGGGGATCATGCATTCCAGGTTAACCTTCAGCGCTTCTCGCCCGGAGGGCAGGACAATGTACAAGCTTTCGCCGGTCACCTCCACGGCCCCACTTCCAGACCGACCGCCCATGAAGAACCCGATGCCCATGGCCCCCGTCAGCAACCGGCCCAGCACTTCCCAAGGATTCTCAACGGGGATCACCGCCACTACCTGGGAGGGCTGGGGACTGGCAAGGGGGACACCCATCACCAGCAGATTGCTGTCTGGTTTATCTCCATAGTAGAAAACGCCATCGACCACGCCGAAAGGCCGGGCGGTGATGGGCCATTGGACGGCCCTCGCGGCCACCTGCTCGGCTTGCTTTCCGTAGAGGGCCAGGTGCAATACACCCCCTCCGGCCGCCGCCGTTTTGTACGCAACGACGGGCCTTTGGGAACGGATGTCTACGATAAGATACACCTCCGGGTCATTCCAATCTGGATGCGTTACCGGGATTTCGGTCGTGTACAGATGCCCGTTGGTCAGGTCCAGGGCCTGGAGTGCCAGCGTGCCGGCTTCCCGCCCCAGCAAGAAGTGAAGAAGGTAAAGCGTCCCCTCCCCTACGGCCATCTCATGCCCGCCTATTTGAAGGTCCTCCGCGGCAGGGGAAGACGCGGGCACCGGGTAGTAACGCGCCGTGATCCCCCCGGCATCGGCGGTCACCACCGCGTAATACACGGTCCACGCTCCGCCTTCTGGACGGGAAAACTCCTCGGCGTACACGGCCACGACATCGCCTGGCCCCACCAGGGAGATACCTACCGGGACGCTGCCTCGCTCGTAGTATGACGGTGGCTCGACATCCACGCGCCAGGCCCACAGCGTAGAGCCACTGACCAAATCCACCGCGGAGGCCTGGAAGGCCACTCGAAACACGTCCCCGCTTGGCTCTAAAGCCCGCCCAACGAGATAAGCAACCCCATCCCGGTACACCGCGGTCTCGGGGACCTTCAAACCGGTGTCCACAACCTCTCCCGAACCGACATCGACCACCACGAGCGTCGCCTGCTCCCGACATCCCACGCCTAAATAGACGAAGGCCCCATCAAATGCCAGGATGCCGGGCCATTCCGAGGCATCGCACGGGCTGTTTGCTGGGATATCAATCGCTAAGAGTGCCTCGCCGGTATTCAGGTCGACGACGGCCAATCCAGGGGTCGGACTGCTCTGAGAGGCGTCACTCGCTTGAACCAAGAACGCGCCCTTGCCGTCGTGCAGCCTGACGCTTATAGGAATACCCGCCACGGCCAGCGGCACGGCAGTGTACCCAAAAGGCTCTATCTCCCCACTGCCAGGCGTTGGAGAAGGAGACACCTCGCCGGACCTGGTGGGCGTGACTAAGCCGACACAAGCAGCCGTGAGCCACGCCAGCCCGGCGAGAAAAGCGACAACTCGTTCCCCCATTTTCACCATAAACCCTACCCCTTGCTCTGTGACTGTATTATATCACACGCTTCGCAGGATGTTAACGCATCGCGTTCGCAACGGAGACTGTATCCATTTCGTCGGTGCCGTATCGACCCCCTGCGGGTGCCCCGTGACCGAGAGGGCCGTTTCCACACCCAGGTGTTTGCCCCCTACCAACGGCGTACGCTGGACGTGGAACAACGGATTGAGGGCCTGGTCCTGCACGGGCTGAGCTTGCGCCGGGTGACCGAGGTGTTGGCGGAGGTCCTTCCCTTGGCCTACAGCCCCACCCCCCTCAGCCGGGTGGCGGAGATCACGGTCGAGGAGATGGAGGCCTGGCGGGAACGGCCCCTGCGCCGGCGCGATGCCACCCTCATGCGGGATGCCTGGGTTGTCCCGGTGCGGCGGTGCGGGTGGGGTTGGGCATCCCCGAGGCGGGCCAGTGGGGATCGATGGCCTGCCTGGGCTGGAGGAGGTGGTCAAACGCGTCTTTCCGCAGGCCGACATCCAACGCTGCCCCGTGCACAAGCTGCGGCAGACCCGCCATCAGGGGCGGTGCCCGGACTGGACCTGAAGGCGGTGCTGGATGCGCCGGACCGGGAGACGG
>NZ_JBHOQR010000005.1:0-83351 GCF_042408815.1 Thermoflexus sp.
AGCGACCGGCATCCATCTGGTGATCGCCACCCAGCGCCCCAGCGTGGATGTGGTGACCGGGCTGATCAAGGCCAACTTCCCGGCCCGCATCGCCTTCGCGGTGGCCTCCTCCGTGGACTCCCGGGTGATCCTGGACACACCGGGAGCGGAGACCCTGCTGGGGCGCGGGGATATGCTCTTCCTGCCGCCGGATCTGGGGAAGCCGGTTCGGGTTCAGGGCGCCTATGTTTCGGATGGCGAGGTGGAGCGGGTGGTGCGGTTCTGGCAGGAGCGTTACGCGGATGAGCGGCCGGAGCCTGCCCCATGGGAAGGGATGGTGACTCCCTTGGAGGTGGGGAGCGGCCGTTCGGTGAGCCGTGGCGAATTCGAGGAAGAGGACGAAGAGGCCCTGTTGCGAGAGGCAATCGAGATCATCAAGCGTCATCGTGGGGCGTCCACTTCCTTGCTTCAGCGAAAGCTGCGCATCGGCTATCCCAAGGCCGCTCGCCTCATCGACCGCTTAGAGGAGCTGGGGATCATCGGCCCGCTGGAGCCCAGCGGCCGCCTGCGTCCGCTCCTCATCCCGGAGAACTGGGAACCGCCGCCGGACTGGCTCCGGCGATAGAGGACCGGGTTCCGAAGCGGAGAAGCCCCCATGAGGTTTTCGCAACTCCTCTCTCCGCCTTGCTTTCCTTGACGTTTTGGCGGACTACATTTAAAATGTAAAACAGAAGCGGCACGGTGGATTTGCGGCTGGAGTTCGGGAGGAAAGACAGGCTCTCCCAGGGTGTCTGCAGACCTTATAGCGGATTCCACTGTCGGAAGATCCCTTAGGATGAACAGGGGCGCGATCAGGCGCCCCTGTGTTGTTCCTATGGGGATGTGAGGATAATGGAAGGAGCTGCCTTCAGGGGCCTGTTGAGCCCTCCGAACCCGGGTGGGATCCACCGCGCCCTCTTGAGAGCGAATGATCGAATATGCAGAAAGAGGAGCTACCGAATGGCGAAGAGCGAGCTCCTGCTGGCCGTGAATCAGATCGCCGCCGATCGGAACCTTCCTCGGGAGGTGGTCTTGGAGGTCCTGAAGGGGGCCCTGGCCACCGTGTTCCGTCGGATGACCGATATGGGAAGTGCCCAGGCCGTCGATGTGGAGATCGATCTCGAAAACGGCCAGGTTCGCGTTTTCCTCCAGAAGACGGTCGTGGAAACCGTTAAGGATCCTCGCCATGAGATCTCTCTGGAGGACGCCCGACGGATCCGTCCCGACGTTCGGGTGGGGGAGACGATCCGCGTGGACGTCACGCCGGATAATTTCGCGCAGCGGATCGCGGCCCAGAATGTGCGACAGATCATCCTGCAACGCATCCGTGAGGCGGAGCGGGAACATCTTTACCGCTACTTCTCCGAACAGGAAGGCGAGATCGTCCACGGGGTGGTTCAGGCCGTCACCCCCCAGGGGGCAACGGTCCTGCTGGCCCAGGGGCGGGCGGAGGCGATTCTGCCTCGCAATCAGATGGTGCCCGGAGAGCGGCTCCAGCCCCATCAGCGGATCCGCGCCTATCTGGCAGAGGTCCGGCAAACGCCCCGAGGGCCGCAGCTGATCCTTTCCCGGACCCATAAAAACATGATCCGGCGGCTGCTGGAGACCGAGGTGCCGGAGATCTACAACGGCCTGGTGGAGATCAAGGCGATCGCCCGCGAGCCGGGCCAACGCACGAAAGTGGCCGTGGCGGCCACGCAGCCGAACATCGACGCGGTGGGGGCATGCGTTGGCCAGCGCGGCATGCGGATCCAGAACCTGGTCCACGAGCTGGGCGGCGAGAAAATCGATGTGATCGAGTGGCATCCGGATCCTGCCATCTTCATTGCAAAAGCCCTGAGCCCGGCCCGGGTGCTCACGGTGCATCTGTTCGAGGAAAAGCGCTCGGAGCGGACCGCCCAGGTGGTGGTGCCGGATGATCAGCTCTCTCTGGCCATCGGACGGGAGGGCCTGAACGCCCGGCTGGCGGCCCGCCTCACCGGCTGGCGGATCGATATCCACAGCCTCACGGAAGCCCTGGAGCAGTGGCTCCCTCGGGTGGAAGACCCCGAGCTGCGGGAGCGCATGGGCGAGGCCGCCCGCTTGATCCCTGCCATGCGGGAGGCGCTGGCCCGTCATAAGAGCCAGCCCGGCCTGCCCTGGAACGCCGATGAGCTCCAGGAGGCCCGGACTTTCCTGGAGGCCGCTTATCAGGCCTATATGGCACGGCGGGAGGCGGAGCGGGCCCGGCGCAAGGCGCAGAAAGCCGCCCGCGCAGAGGCTCCGGAAATCCCGCCGGAGAAACGGGAGCCCGCTCCTCAGGAGGCGGAGGAGGTTCCCGCTCCTGAGCCGGTGCCGGCATCGGAGTCGGCCCCATCGATTTCGGAAGCCGTTCTGGAGCCAGTTGCCCTGGAGTCCGCGGAGACGGAAATCCCCGGAAGCGGGGAACTCCACCCGGAGATTCAAGCTCCCCTCGAGGCTCCCCCTATCCCGGAGCCCGTAGGGATTGAGGAAACCGAAGACGAGGAAGAGGAAGAGGAAGAAGAAGAGGAGCTCCGACGGCGCAAGAAGGCCAGCAAGGGAAAGGAGCGCCGGCGGGTCCGTTATGAGATCGACTATGAGGACGAAACCTGGCTGAGGCGGATGCGTGGCGGGCGGGTGCGCGACTGGCTGGAGGAATGAGGTGGGGGATGAGCGGAAGGAGCCGATCCTGGATCCGTATGGGGTGCGGATGGGGGGCTGGACGCTGGAGCGCTACCCGGCGGAGGCTCCCGAAAGCCCGATCTGGGGGTTCGTGCGCGGGAAGATCGGGAGGCATCCGCTGAGTGGACAAGTAGGACATGGGTCAGACGGTCCATTTCGTGCTCCTGGCCGGTTCCACCGTGGAGGTGGACCGGATCTTCGGATGAAGGCTCGTCATCCAATTCGGCGTGGAGCGCGGGTGGCGCAGCGGGCTTCCTACGGGGAACTTTTCGGATTGGGCCGTTCTCTTCAGGATCCCGCGTGACGCGGGCCGTCCCGTCTATGAGATAAGTCTTACGGGCATGGAACCCAGATGGCGCGGAAGCATATCCCTCAACGCACGTGCGTGGGCTGCCGGCAGGTGCAGGCGAAGCGGGAGATGATCCGCATCGTCCGCACGCCGGAGGGCCGCGTGGAGGTCGATCCGACAGGGAAGAAATCCGGTCGGGGAGCTTACCTGCATCCCCGGCGTTCCTGCTGGGAGCGGGCCCTGAAGGATGGGCGCCTGGAATATGCCCTGCGGATCGAGGCGCTGCGGGAGGAGGACCGCATGGCGCTGGTGGCCTATGCCGCGACCCTGCCGGAGAATGAAGGGTGATGCGACCCTGAGGGAGATCGCCGGAGGACGCTTCGGGGCTTGGGCAGGCGGCAGGGCATCCTGGATTGGATCCACCGGCACGGTCGGCGAGGGCCACCGTGCCGGCTTTTTTATCCGCAGGACCTGTGCCTGGATCCTGGATAAGCGAACAGGATCCAGAGGGGGAGGACCTATCCTGTTTCGTGAGGAGGTAGGGGATGCGACAGAACGGACGGAAAGAGATCGAGATCCCGGCGAGCATTACAGTGCGCGAGCTGGCTGCGCTGATGTCGGTGAGCCCTATCGATGTCATCAAGGTCCTCATGCACAACGGCATTATGGCCAGCATCAATCAGCGCATCGATTATGAAACGGCGGCCCTGGTGGCCCATGAGTTCGGCTTTGAACCCCGGGAGCAGCGGCCGCCGGAGGCCGCGGAAGAGGAAGGCCCTTCGCTGCTCTGGGAGCGCCTCTATGCCGGGGAAGATCCCTCCAAACTGAAGCCGCGGCCGCCCGTCGTGGTGGTCCTCGGCCACGTGGATCATGGGAAGACCACCCTGCTGGACGCCATCCGCCGCACGAATGTGGCGGCCCAGGAGGTGGGGCAGATCACGCAGCGGATCGGCGCCTATCAGGTGGAATACAACGGGCGGAAGATCACCTTCCTGGATACGCCGGGCCACGAGGCGTTCACCCAGATGCGGGCCCGGGGCGCCCAGGTGACCGATATCGCTGTCCTGGTGGTGGCCGCCGATGATGGGGTGATGCCCCAGACCCGCGAGGCGCTGGCCCACGCCCGGGCCGCCCGATTGCCGGTGATCGTGGCCCTCAACAAGATCGATAAGCCCACCGCCAACGTGGAGCGCGTGATGAGCCAGCTCTCGGAGCTCGGCCTGGTTCCCCAGGAATACGGTGGGGACACCATCGTGGTGAAGGTCTCGGCCAAGCAGCGCATCGGCATCGAGGATCTCCTGGAGGCGATCCTGTTAGTGGCGGAGACCCGGGAGATCAAAGCCAATCCAGATCGCCCGGCGATGGGCACGGTGATCGACGCCCGAGTGGATAAGCGAGGGCCGGTGGCCACCCTGCTGGTGCAGAACGGCACTCTCAAACAGGGAGACATGATCGTCGCCGGTGCCACTTACGGTCGGGTCCGCGCTATGTTTGACGACCGGGGCCGTCCCTTGAAGAAGGCACTCCCCTCCACGCCGGTGGAGGTCCTGGGGCTCTCGGATGTGCCGGAGGCAGGAGACTTCTTCGAGGTGGTGGAAAACGAGCGCCAGGCCCGGGAACTGGCGGAGCGGCGGGCGGCCGAGCGCCAGCGACAACGCCAGGTCCGGCGGATGAGCCTGGAAGACCTTTACCGCCGCATGCAGTCGGGAAAGGTTCGCGAATTCAATGTCATCGTCAAGACGGACGTCCAAGGATCCATTGAGCCGATCATCAGCCTCTTGCAGCGGCTGGTGGAGAAGCACGCCCGGGATCAGCTCCAACTGAACGTCCTCCACGCCGATGCCGGCGAGGTCAGCGTCTCGGATGTCACCCTGGCGGCCGCCTCCGACGCCATCATCATCGGATTCAACGTCCCGGTGGATGCGGCGGCGAAGCGGCTGGCGGAGAGCGAGGGGGTGGATATCCGGCTTTACCATGTGATCTACCACATCGAGGAGGACCTGGAGAAGGCCCTGAAGGGCATGCTGGCCCCCGCCATCCAGGAACGAATCCTGGGCCACGCCGAGGTCCGTCAGGTCTTCAAGGTGCGGGGGGGCCAGGTGGCGGGCTGTTACGTCCGGGATGGCGAGATCCGGCGGAACGCCCTGGTGCGGGTCCTGCGGGGCGGCCAGAAGATCCACGAAGGCCGTATCGCCTCCCTCAAGCGTTACAAGGACGATGTCACCGAGGTCCGCGCGGGCTACGAATGCGGGATCGGACTGGAGGGATTCCACGATTTCGCCCCAGGGGATGTCCTGGAGTGCTTCATCCGGGAGGAAATCGCAGCGGCATAGCGGGCCCCAGTTGGCCGAACTTCCAGATGGGGGGGAGAGACGGATCGGGCCCCCAGCCCGGTGAGCCGCGGGGAGGGAAACCCCCAAGGCCGGATCGCCCGGGGGACCCTTTCTTGTTTCCCCCCTAGAGGCATGCTATAATGGGGACGCTATCCGGAGGATGACCGGGATCAAGCGACAAGTTTCAACAAACAGGGCGCCTGAACGGGCGCTCTTTCTGTTTATCATCTTGCTGTCCATGGGATATCGCCGCGAAAACTATACTCTTGCGAGGACCTATGAGCGAGCAACCGATCTATCTAACCCGTGAGGGTTATCAGAAACTCCTCGAAGAGCTGGAGTATCTCCGTACAGTCCGGCGCCAGGAGATCGCCAAGCGACTGAACCTGGCGATGGACGAAGGCAATTATGATGAAAACGCCGAATACGAGGCCGCCAAGACGGAGCAGGCGTTTGTGGAAGGCCGCATCATGATGCTGGAGTCCATGCTCCGCCGGGCGGTGATCATTGAGGAAACCAAAGGCCCTAAAACCTTCGTCACCCTGGGGAGCTGGGTGACCATTCAGGAGGAGGGCAGCTCCACCCCAGAGCGCTATCAGGTGGTCGGCTCGGCCGAGGCGGACCCCGCTCGAGGCCGGATCTCCAATGAGTCCCCACTGGGGCAGGCGCTCCTGGGGCGCCAGGTGGGGGATGTGATCACCGTCAACGCCCCAGATGGGGTTCTGCGTTTCCGCATCCTCCGCATCGAATAGGTTTCCGACAATGGCCCTCTTTCGAGAGATTGTCCGCCGCCGTCTGGAAAAGGTCGCCCGCCTCCGGGCCCAGGGCATCGATCCGTATCCGCCGCGTTCGCGGCGCACCCACACCAGCGCGCAGGCGATCCGAGCCTTTCAGGCTGTCGAGGCCGGCGAGGAAACCGTGGAGGCGGTAGTCGCCGGGCGCCTCACGGCGATCCGGGTAATGGGGAAAGTGACCTTCGCAGACCTCCACGACGGTGACGGTCGTCTCCAGCTGTTCCTCCGCTACGATGACTTGGGCGAGGAGCGTTATCGTTTCTTCCAGGAATTTTTCGACCTGGGCGATTTCATCGAGGCGGAAGGAACAATGATGCGCACCCGGACCGGGGAGATCTCCCTGCGGGTTCGGGATTTCCGCATGCTGGCCAAGGCGATCTACCCGCCCCCCTCCCGCTGGCACGGCCTGAAGGATGTGGAGACTCGTTACCGGCGTCGCTACCTGGACCTGATGATGAACCCGGAGGTTCGGGAGATCTTCCGCACCCGCGCAGCCCTCGTCCGAGCCATACGGACCTTCCTGGACGAACGGGGGTTCATCGAAGTGGAGACGCCGATCCTGCAGCCGATTTACGGCGGGGCCTCCGCTCGCCCCTTCGTGACTTATCACAACGAGCTAAAGCAGCAACTCTACCTGCGGATCAGCTTTGAGCTCTACCTCAAGCGCCTGCTCGTGGGGATGTTCGAGCGGGTATATGAGATCGGCCGCGATTTCCGCAACGAGGGGATTTCCTTCAAGCACAATCCGGAATTCACTCAGATGGAATGCTACGTGGCCTACGCCGATTATGAGGAGATGATGCGACTGACGGAGGAGCTGATCGCCTTCGCCGCCGATCGGGTGCTGGGGCGCCGCACTCTGGTTTACCAGGGCCACGAGATCGATCTCAATCCGCCTTGGCGCCGCCTCCCCCTCCGGGAGGCCATCCTGGAGTTCGCGGGGATCGACATCGCTCAGTATCCCACCCGCGAATCCCTGGCCGCCGTGATGGCAGCCCGCGGCATCGAGGTCGACCCTCGCGCCAGCCGGGGCAAGCTGATCGATGCCCTGATCTCGAAGTTCGTAGAGCCCCATCTCATCCAGCCGACTTTCGTCTATGATTACCCTCGGGAGATCTCGCCCCTGGCCAAGGCCCGCCCAGACGATCCGGAGACGGTGGAACGTTTCGAGGGATTCATCGGAGGCATGGAGATCTGCAATGCCTTCACAGAGCTGAACGACCCGCTGGATCAGGAGCAACGGTTCCTGGAACAGGGACGGGCGCGCGAGGCTGGAGATGAGGAGGCGCACCCAATGGATGAGGACTACCTGGATGCGATGCGCTACGGGATGCCTCCGAACGGAGGCCTGGGGGTGGGAATCGACCGTCTGACCATGCTCTTCACGGACCGGCGTTCGATCCGGGAGGTGATCCTGTTCCCGCACCTTCGGCCCCGGGAGCGCCGTCAGGAGGAGGCCGAACTGGAGGAACTGGCCGAAGGTTAACGCACGAGAGGGCGTTCCCCCAGACCGGCTGCGATCGCGGCTGGACCTGCACTGTAGGCCCTGAATGATGGAAGGCGGGAAAACTCTTCCCCCCTCCCGCGGGGGAGATCAATGCTATTATTCTCCCGCAGGCCATTGAGGGGTGCTGGGGAGAATCAAAGAAGGATGAGGGAACGTCTGCCACAAAGATGCGCCGCCGATCCCTGAGGGGGCCGCGATGAGTCCGCTGGAAAACCATCGTTCCGCCCGCTTTGTGGCCGATACGATGCTCGGCCGCTTGGCCAAGTGGTTGCGGATCTTGGGTTACGATACCCACTACGATCCCTCCCTCGATGACGACGCCCTGTTGCGCATCGCCCAGACGGAGGATCGCATCCTGCTCACCCGGGATCATGCCCTGGCTCGCCGGGCAGGACCCCATGCGTTCTTGGTAGACCACGAGGACCTCATTCAGCAGCTGCGGGCCATCCGGGAGCAGTTCGGGGAGCCTGCAGACGTCCCGTTCTCCCGCTGCCCGGTGTGCAACACCCGCCTGACCCCCGTCCCACGGGAAGCAGTGGCCTCCTGTGTCCCGGCTTTCGTCTGGCGGCAGTATGAACGTTTCCACCGTTGCCCGGAATGCGGCCGCGTGTATTGGCCCGGCACGCATTTTGAGCGGATGCGGTCCGTGCTGAAAGCCCTGGAGATCCATGACCTCGGGCTCGATGATGGCCGAGGTCTCAGAGCCTGACTTCAGATCTCCCATGCGGGCGGGCGAGGGAAGGGGCTTCCCGCTCTTGGTTTTATTCGGAAAAGGGGAAGCCACGCTCATCCTAACGGCGGCGTGGGTAGCCGCTGGCCACCCATCCCCGGGGCCCTGGCTGCTAGGGGCATGGCTGCTCACGGAAGCCGGATGGCCAGCGCTGCGCCGGCTGTTGCTCGAACGTTATGGAGAGGGCAGGCACCTCTCCTCAGACCTCCCCCCATTTTCCCTGCCCTATCTCCGCTCCGATAGCCCGGCGGATCTCTTCCTTCGAACGATCGGGCAGCTGGTCCGGGAGATCCGGACGCGGGCCCGGGGAGATCCAGAATTCCTGGCCACCCTAGGGACAGCACTCGCTGCCCTCGGAATCGGGATCGGGCTAGTGGGGGGCATCGGGGCATGGTTGACCCTTGGGGTTGGGGTCTCTCTCCTCCTTGGGCGGCGTCTGGGCCATCCGGGGATCGGGGAGGGAATCTGGCGGTGGGTCTTCGGCGCCTTTCCCTGGTGGTTGGGGCTGGCCGGTGGGAGCCCCTCAGCGCCCGCCCTGGTGGCGGGGATCCTAATCGGCCTGGCCTGGGTGGGGTTTCCATATCCGGCAGTCGGATGGGTCGCTTGGCCCTTGTGGGTCGCCTGGGCCGTGGCCCTGAGTCATGGACCCGGAGCTTATGGCCTGGCACTCATCGGTCTACTGCTTCAGGAAGATCGGGTCTGCCGTTCCCGTCGCGCCCAAGGAATCCTGTGGGCTCTCGCGCTGATCCTTACCATCTGGATCGTGCGGACGCTTCCGGCTTAGAGAGTTCGGAAGGGCTTCCGCCCTAGCCTTCCGCCTCAAACTCGAACACGCTCCCAGGCTCCGCCGATGAACCGCCATGCGAACAGCAACGCCCGCACCGCGAAATCCGCCAGCATGCCCAGCCAGGCGCCGGGCAGCCCCCAGCCCAGCCCATAGGCGAGGAGGATCGCGATGGGAAGACGAACGACCCAGATGGATGTGGCCGTGACCAACAGCGTGTAACGGGTATCCCCGGCCCCTCGCAACGCGCCGGAGAACACAAAGCTGACCGCCATGGCCGGCTGGATCAGCGCGGTGATCCGCAGGGCCGCCGCGCCCTGAGCGATGACCTCCGGATCTTCGGTGAACAGATTCACCAGCAAGGGCCCCCCCAGGGCCAGGGCTAGCCCCATCGTTCCCATCAGGGCCAGCGCCAAGAGGAGGGCAATGAACGTCGCCTTTCTCCCCGCTTCCGGTTGTCGCGCGCCCAGGGCCTGGCCTGTCAGGGTGGAAGCGGCCACGGCGAATCCCCATCCGGGAAGGAAGGAAAGGGACATCACCCGCAGCCCGATCTGATGGGCAGCATACGCGGCCGTCCCCAGGGCAGTGATCACGCCGGTTAGATTCAGCAGAGCCAGCTGCAGCAGCAATTGTTCCGCTCCCGCCGGCAGCCCAACCCGGAGGATGCGCTGCAGCACCTCCCCTTCGAGCCTTAACCCGCGATGCGGTAGGACCAGACGGGCGGTTCCCCGCCACAACCGCACCCCGACCAGCACTGCCCCCAGGGTCCGGGCCAGGGCCGTCGCTATGCCCAATCCGACGATGCCCAGATGAAAGGGACTCCATGGGCCGGATAGAATCCATGCCAGCGCGGCATTGGCGAAGACCACCACCGCCCAGATGCGCATCGGGGTAAGCGTGTCCCCGGCGCCCCGGAGCGCGGCGTTGCCCACGAAGAGGACAGCTATGGCTGGGAAGGAGAGGGCCACGATGTTCAGATAGGCCCGGGCGGCGGTGCCCACCGCTGGCTCCGCGCCCAGGGCGGCGAACAGCCAGGCTCCGCCGATCCCTGCGAGCCCCATCCCGGCCAGCCCGAGGGCTCCCGCGCCGAGCAGCGCCTGGAGGGTGATCCGGCCGGCCTGATCCCGATCGCCGGCGCCGACGGCGCGGGCTACCAGAGCCGTGGCCCCTACCCCAACGGCGCCGAAGAAGACCGCCACCAGGTTCGTGAGCTGGCCACTCAACCCCACGGCGGCCAGGGCGATGGTTCCCAGATGCCCAGCGAGGTAGGCATCGGTCCAGTCCACCACAATGTTCAACAGTTGCTCCAGGACCGCCGGCCAGGCCAACCCGAGCACGACCTTCAGCGTCATGGTCCAGGGGGCCGGAACGCCCCGATGGACACGGCGAGCAATCCCAAGCCCAGCCGGGGCGCGTCGGATTTCACGGAACGGCATGGCCCTACTCCCTTCGGATGCCGTAGCAGGGGACGCTATGGCCCATAGGACGGTGTGAGATAGGCGCCCGCCGCCCAGCCCCGTTCTCCGGTCCGTGGATCCTCCAGCTGCCACCAGGTCAATCCATCCGCTTCCTCCGGGCCACCGACCACCCGCATGATTGTCCCTTCGGGAAGAAATCGGATCCGCTCCGCCTGCAGACTGGGAGCCCGACGGAAACTCAGCCCCTGCTCGCCGGCCCCGCTCACCTTTACGAAGATTCCCACCTGGACAGCGGCGGGGAGGGTCGGCGTGGGCGTAGGCGCCGGAGGAGTGGGGCTGGGGCGTGGAGAGGGGGTCCATGTCGGCCGCGGCGTGGCGGTGGGCGGGCCGCTCAGCGCGCCCGCCATGGATCGCTGGAGCTGCCAGAACCCTCCCCCACAGATCAGCAGCGCCGCGAGGAGGGCGCCGAAAAACAGCAACCATTCCGAGGCCCGCAACTCGCCCTCCCCCGGGCGGGGACGCACACGGATCGGCCGCTGCATCGATCCTCCCTCAGCGATGGGCATGATCAATCGTCTCCATTCTACGCCGAACCGAGAGGATAGCCCGTTCCAGCCTCGTCCGGTGGAACCGGAAACGGTTTCCACCGCGGCCTCCGGCAGTTCAGGCCAAAGGGGGCAAGGGCGTTGCCGACCTCCTGGTTGAGGATCGGGGATGATCCCATCCTTGGACGCCAGCGCCATGGTGAAGCGCTATTGGCGGGAAGCAGGGAGCGATGCGGTGGTGCGCCCCACAGAGGCGACTGATCTTGTGGGCACTACCGCCATCACGTATCCCGTGGGGGGAAATGGCGTCGGCCCTGGCCAGGGCCGTAGAGGTTTCCCCGAGAACAGGCCATGAACGCGGCGCCTTTACTCGACCCCTTCCACCCACTGGCGCGGATCAACGGGGATGCCTCGCACTCGGATTTCCCAATGCAGGTGGGCACCGGTGGAGAGACCGGTGTTCCCCACATAGCCCAGCAAATCCCCCGCCTTCACCCGCTGCCCGGTTTGAACAGCCACCGCGCTGAGGTGCCAGTAACCGCTACATACCCCCCAGCCGTGTCGCAGGATCACAGCGTTGCCCCGCACAACCAGCGGCCCGGCGAAGGCGACCACGCCGTCGGCCGGCGCATAAACCGATGTCCCGACGGTTCCCCGCAGGTCCAGGCCCTCATGGTAACTGGTGTAAGGCCCCCCATTATACGAACGCCGGGTGCCAAAGGGAGAGGTCACCTCGGGGTTCGCCACCGGATACCGGAAGGGGCCGCTCCAGCGCCGCTCGGGCTCGAAGGGCGTGCAGGCGGCCAGCACCTTCTCCTGCTCCTCCCGAATCCGCCGGGGGTCGAGGAGACTCTGGCGATCCGGCGGCAGGCGGATCGCTTCCCGCCCATAAGGCCCGGCGGCCACCCGCACCTGGAGGTGGACGCGCACCGTCTGACCGTCGGAGCGGCGGGCGGTGAGGGCCAGGGGATATACTCCGGGGGCCTGCATCGCCGGCACGGCCAGCAGCCCTTCCCCGCCCTCCGCCGTCGGCGCCAGGGGATAGTTCACGCCCAGAAAGGCCGCCTCCAGTGCCGCCGGTTCAGAGAGGCGAACGCGCACCGGGAACACCCGTCCCTGGATCGCTGGAGCGGCGCCCACCTCGATCTCCACAAACGGCGAGGGCCAGACAGTGGAAGCGCCCGGGGCTTCCTCTGGGACCCGAAGGACCTGTCCGGCGAAAATCCAGTTGGGGCTGTTCAGATTGTTCAAGGCCATCAGGCGCGCCACTGTAGTGCCATAGCGCAACGCGATGCGATACAGGGTCTCCCCGGGTTGAACAATATGAATCCGTCCAGGGGAAGGGGCGGAGGCGCCGGCGGGGATGAGGAGAACCTGTCCCACATAGATCAGGTTGGGATTGGTCAGGCCGTTGGCCGCCTCGATCTCCGACACGGTGGTCCCGAAGCGCGCTGCGATGCGGGTGAGGGTATCTCCGGGTTGCACGGTGTAGCGGACCGGCTCCTGAGCGAGGGCGGGCCGAGCCAACGCGAGGCTCAAAGCCAGCCCCATCCGGATTCCCCAGCCTCCTCGCGCCATGTCCAAACCTCCCCGATCCGGGCGTGGGTCAGCAAACCGACGGGACCTTCAATCAGGTAGCGGGCTGGGCGCGGGGGGATATACACCCGGAAGGGACGAGCTTCCACCGCGTGGACGATCCGCCCGGCCTCATCCAGCCAGATGGCGGCGATGGGAAAGAACACGAAGAACATATGGATGGCGGTTTCCCACCGGCCGGCTCGCGGGAACACGAAGAAGAGACCTTCTTCCTCCATCCGGAGGCGGAACATCCATCCGCGTCCGCGGCACCACCACGAGCGGCAGGGCCGCAGCCGGGCCAGCAGCCGTCCGTCCGGGTCATAGAGAAGAATCCGCATGGCCATCGGGCGCGCCTGGGGAAGCTGCCTGCTTCACCTGAGCCCACAACGCCTCCATTTCTTCCGGCGAGAGCTCCTGGAGCCGCCGGCCCTGCGCGGCGACAATGGCCTCCATCTGACGGAACCGGCGCGCGAAGCGGGCGTTGGCCTCCCGCAAGGCCGCCTCCGGATCGATCCCCCAGTGCCGGGCGAGCTGCGCCAGGGTGAAGAGCAGATCCCCAAACTCCGCCGCCCGATGGACCAGATCCGCCGCGGCGGCGATCTCTCGCAGCTCCTCCTGGAGCTTCTCAAGCACCCCCTCGGCGTCCGACCAGTCGAACTTCAACCGGGCAGCCCGCTCGCCATAGGCTGCCGCCTGGGCCAGGGCGGGTAGGCCCTTCGGTACCCCATCCAGGATCGAGGCGGCCTGGCCCTGCTCCGCTTTCTCCTGCTGCTTGATCTGCTCCCAGTTCTCCAACACCTGCCGGACGCTGGTGACCCGCAGATCGCCGAACACGTGGGGATGGCGGCGGCGGATCTTCTCATTCACATGGGCGATGACCTCCGCCATCGAGAACTCCCCGCTTTCGACTGCGATCTGGCTATGGAAAACGATCTGCAGCAGGAGATCCCCCAGCTCCTCCTTCAGGCGGCCGGGATCATCCGCGTCCAGCGCCTCCAGGACCTCATAGGCCTCCTCTAGTAGGTTGGCGCGCAAGCTCTGGTGGGTCTGTTCCCGATCCCAGGGACAACCCTCGGGGGAACGGAGATGGGCGATGGTATCTTGGAACGTCTCGAAGGCGCCCGGCCGGGCCAGGGGCGGCACATACAGGGCGGTGAGCGGGGTGAAATCCGAGCGATGGTCCAGCTGATACAGCGGGAAGGTAACCTGCCGGGCCTCTGGAAGCCCCGCGGCGTCGATCAGCGTCACGGGATGCTCCGGAGGATACTGATTCATCAGGGTGAGCTTGAGATCGGCGGCCACCGTCCGGCTGTCCACCTGGGCGATCAGGGCCGGGCGATCGGGATTTAGCGGGGGATGATATCGCTCGGCCAGCTCAAAGGCGTCCGCGATCTGGAGGCCGTCCAGCGCGTCCAGGCCCAGGAGCTCCAGGGCGGTTTCGATGAAGCTGAGGCCGTGAACGATCCGGATGGGGATGCCGGCCCCGGCGGCCAGAGCGCGGATCCGGGCCACGGTCGCTTCCCCCACGAAGGGCGAGCCGGGCACCGCGTAGCAGACGCCCTCCGGCCGCCGGCCCAGCTCCAGGACCGTGTGGGCGATCCGCTCGTAGACCGCCTCCAGGTTCTCCGCTTCCGCGTAGACCGCATCGAAGTCGTAAACCACCAGATGAGGCGGCAGCGCCGCCACTGCCGGATGCCGCCGGGTCCGCACATAGATCTCCCGAAGCCCCTCCAGAACCTCCATCGTCTCCCGGGTCCAGTATCGAGGATCCCCGGGGCCCAAACCCATGATGATGATCACGCCCCATCCTCCCGGGAAAAGAGATCAGATGGGCGCCGCCCGATCCTCCAGCGGATGGGCTATGGTCCGGGGAAGATACCAGCCCACCGTCCGGTTGGCGCGCGTGAGATACGCGCGAGCGACCCGTTGCACGTCCTCGGGGGTCACCTGGCCCAGGCGCTCCAGATAGGTCTCGAACCAGGTGTAATCCGCGAAGATCTCACTCCAGCCATACCAGAAGCCCTGGTTGGTCACCGACTCGCTGCTGTAAGCGAAGTCGGCGCGAGCCTGCTTGAGGGCCTTCGCGAACTCCTCCGGGCGGATGGGCTCGGATTGCAGACGCTGGATCTCGGCATCGATGATCGCCTCCGCCTCTTCCGGATGCCGGCCGGGCTGCAGGGTCACCGTGAGGCTGTAAAGGAAGGGGTCCACGGTGGGGATCAGGCTGCTTCCCACTTCAGCGGCGATCTGCGTCTCCACCAGGGCCCGGTAAAGCCGCGAGGTCTTATTGGACGTGCCGCCGCTGAAGCTGAGGGAACCCGAACCGGCTAGCACGGCGTTCAGGATCACCAGGGGCATAAAGTCCGGATGGCTCGCCTCCGGGGCGTGATACGCGATCTCCAGGTAAGCGGTGTTCCCTTCCCCCTCCACGACCACCCGGCGTTCCCCCCGCTGGGGGGGCTCCGTCACCCGCAGGCGAGGGATCTCCAGGGCCGGGCGGATGCGACTGAAAGCCCGCTCAATGACCCGCAACGCCTCGGGGATGCGGAAATCCCCCACCGCCACCGCGATGGCATTGTTGGGCGCGTAATAAGTCCGGTAATGACGGTAGAGATCCTCCCGCGACATAGTCTGGAGATCCCCCGGCCATCCGATGACCTCGTGGCCGTAAGGATGGGCCTGGAAGGCGAGGGCCTGCACCTGCTCGCTTAACAGGAAAAGGGGATGGTTCTCCGCCCCGTGCCGTTCGGAGAGGATCACCGTGCGCTCCGCCTCCACCTCCTTCGGGTGGAAGAGGGCCTTCGTCATCCGATCGGCCTCGATCTCCGGGGCGATGGTCCACCGATCGGAGGGCAAGGTCTCGAAATAAGCAGTGAAATCCAGCCAGGTCATCCCATTCCAGGCCCCCCCCTCCCGGGAGATTAGACGGTCCAGCGTCCCCTTCGGATAGGTGGGGGTGCCCTTGAAGAGCATATGCTCCACCCAATGGGAGATCCCGGTGAGGCCGGTGGGCTCATCCCGGCTCCCCACCCGATACCAGACCCAGAAGGTGACCACCGGGGCATGGTGCTGCTCTTTCAGCACCACCGTCAGCCCATTGTCCAGCGCCGTTTTCAGAAAACCGTCCCGGCGAACCGGACGGAACCGTCGGGAGATCCGGGAAGCCGATCGCCGCGTCATTGCCTTCACCTCAACAGATGAGGCAGCAGGAAAGCCAGGGCCATCTGGCCGCCGAGGAGGAGCGCGGCCAGAATGCCAATGCGGCGCAGATCCCGCCGCACATAGGAGTAATCATAATTCGCCAGGCTGGATGCCGGCCGTCGGGACGAAGCCGGCAAAGCGGACACCGGGATCTCCCGGGCCGGGGCCGGAACCGCCCGGACCGGGGTGGAAGGGGTGGATCGCACCCGTCGTTTCTTGGCCATTGGGTTCCCCTCCCGTCAGGAAGGTCATTGTCTATGCGGACAGTCCGAACGTCTCCTCCCGCCTCGAGACGGCGGGGGGAGAAGGGAAGAGCCCGGGGGCAGAGCGGCTCGCCGGATCCCGCCCGGTGTCAGCGGGCGATCTCCACCGCTCGGGTCTCCCGGATCACGGTGACCTTGATCTGCCCGGGATACTGCATAGTCTCCTCGATCTTGCGGGCGATCTCCCGGGACATCCGGATGATGGCGAGGTCATCCACCTCCTCGGGCTTCACGATGATGCGGATCTCCCGGCCGGCCTGAATGGCGTAGCATTCAGCGACGCCGGGATAGGAGCGGGCCAGGTTCTCCAGATCCTGGATCCGCTTGAGATACATCTCCAAGGTCTCCCGGCGGGCGCCGGGCCGGGCGCCGGAGATGGCATCGGCGGCCTCGACGATCACCGCCTCGATGCACTCCTGCGGGACCTCGTGGTGGTGACTGGCGATGCAATTGACCACCTTGGGCGGCGCCCCATAGCGTCGGGCCAGCTCCGCGCCGATCAGGGCGTGGGTGCCCTCCACCTGATGGTCTACGGCCTTCCCGATGTCATGCAACAGCCCACCCATCCGGGCGATCCGCACATCGGCGCCCAGCTCCGCAGCGATCATCCCGGCCAGCCAGGCCACCTCGACCGCGTGATGCAACTGGTTCTGACCGTAACTGGTTCGGAACTTCAAACGGCCCAGGAGGCGGATGAGCTCGGGATGCAGGCCGGTGACCCCTGCCGCGGCCGCGGCCTGCTGGCCTTCTTCCCAGATGATCCGCTCCACCTCCTCTCGAGCCTCGGCCACCACCTTCTCGATCCGCGCCGGATGGATCCGCCCGTCCTGGATCAGGCGGGTGAGGGCGACGCGGGCGATCTCCCGGCGCACCGGGTCATGGGAAGAGAGGGTGATGGCCTCTGGGGTGTCATCCACAATGATCTCCACCCCGGTGATCTTCTCCAGGGCCCGGATGTTCCGACCGTTCCGTCCGATGATGCGCCCTTTCATCTCATCGTTCGGCAGGGGCACCACCGAGACGGTCAATTCAGCGACCTGCTCGCTGGCGATGCGCTGGATGGCGGTGGCAATGATCTCGCGGGCGCGCTCCTCCGCCTGAATCCGGGCCTCAGCCTCGATCTGGCGGTAAAGGCGTGCCATATCCTCCCGCGCCTCTTTTTCCACCATCTCCAGCAGGGCCTGACGGGCCTGCTCGACGGTCATCCCGGCGACCTGCTCCAGGGCGGCCCGACGCTCCTCCTCAAAGCGGCTGATCGCCGCCTGCAGCTGAGCGCTCTGGCGATCCAGCTCCGCCTGACGCTCATTCAAACGGCGCTCCTGCTTCTCCAGCCGTTCCGCCCGGCGATCCAGCTCTTCCCGTCGATGACGCAGACGCTCTTCTTCCTTGCGGAGGTCAGCCCGCCACCGGCGTAGCTCCGATTCGGTCGCCTCCCGAAGGCGAAGGGCTTCATCTTTGGCCTGGAGAAGAAGCTCCGCCGCCTGTTGTTTGGCTTCCTCGAGCAGCCGTTGGGATTCCTGCCGGGCGGCTTCGATCTCGCTCCGGAGCTGTTCTCGAACCCGTTGCTGGACCAGTCGCTTTCCTAGGAACCATCCCAGCGCACCGCCGCCAATGACTCCCATTGCGGCCAGTGGGATAAGGATCAGCCAGTCCATGACGCATCCTGTCTGAGTTGAGATGCGGGAAAACCCCTGCTTCTGGAGATCTGGAGCGACCGGCCCCCAGCACCCCCATCGGACCTGCGCTGACTTAATCCTCCGGATCCTCCCCCTCCTCCTGCCCTAGGGTTCGAAGGATCTCCCCCACCAGCTCCCCATCGAACCCCCGGCGGATGAGGTATCCAGCCAGGCGCCGCCGGAAGGTGCGGGGATCCAGACCTTGCCACCTCCGGGCCCGTTCCCGGGCCAGGCGCAGGGCGAGGGCGCGTTCATCAGGAGAGGTCTCCTGGAGGACCTCCCGGATGATGGCAAGGGGAACGCCTTTGCGCCGGAGCTCGGCCTGGAGGGCCCGGCGGCTACGCGGCCGGAACGCTGTCCGACTCTCCACCCAGAACCGGGCGAAGGCCCGATCATCTACCAGCCCCACGCGCCGGAGCCGTTCCAGCTCCGCTTCCACAGTCTGAGCATCGAAGCCCTTCCGGCGCAGGTAGTCAGCGACCTCTCGTTCGCTGCGGGGGCGATAACTCAGGAACCGGAGGGCGAGCTCATGGGCCTGTTCCCGGAGATCTCGCTCCAGGAGCTGGCCGATCTCCTCATCGGTGAGCACCTGGCCCGGGCGCAGCCGCGCGGCCTCCACAGCCGTCAGCTGGAACGCCCGGTGGCCATCCAGATAAACGGCCACACGGCCGCTTTTCAGCGCTCGCAAACCGGTGATCCGACCGCCCATGAAGCCTCTGGGCGAAGAGAAATCCCTGGCGGGGAAGCGGGTCTCGTCTTCCTGGCCGGCGATCCCCGAGCTCCTCCGGCCGGTTATTCGGCCTCCAGGATGGGAACGGCCTCCTCGGCGCCCTCCGCGCTCACCCCCAGGCGTTTGAGGGAGGCCGCACGGGCGGCGTTTTCCCGGATCTGGCGCTCCAGCTCCTCCAGTAATTCCGGATGGGCTTTCAGGAACTCACGGGCGTTCTCCCGGCCCTGCCCCAGGCGGGTGTCTCCATACAGAAAGAAAGTGCCCCGCTTGGTGACCAGCCCCAGCTCGGTCGCCAGATCCAGGATATCCCCGGCCTTGCTGATCCCCTCATTGTAGAGGATATCGAACTCCGCCTCGCGGAAGGGCGGAGCCACCTTGTTCTTCGTCACCCGAACCCGGACCCGGCTGCCGATGATCTCGCCGCCCGCTTTCAGGTTCTGCAGGCGACGGATCTCCAGGCGGACCGAGGCGTAGAACTTGAGGGCCATGCCGCCGGTGGTGGTCTCTGGGTTGCCGAACATCGTGCCGATCTTCATCCGCAGCTGGTTGGTGAAGAGCATCGCCGTGTTGGACTGGCGGATGGCCCCAGCAAGCTTGCGCAGGGCCTGGCTCATCAGGCGCGCCTGGAGCCCCACGTGGGCGTCGCCCATCTCCCCCTCGATCTCCGCCCGTGGCACCAGCGCGGCCACCGAGTCCACCACCACGACATCCACGGCCCCGCTGCGAATCAGGGTCTCCGCAATCTCCAGGGCCTGCTCCCCGGTGTCCGGCTGCGCCACATACAGGTTATCGACATCCACGCCGCATCGCGCGGCATACTGGGGATCGAGGGCATGCTCCATGTCGATGAAGGCCGCGATCCCACCTCGCCTCTGAGCCTCCGCGATGACATGAAGGCAGAGGGTCGTCTTCCCGGAGGCTTCCGGGCCGTAGATCTCGGTAATCCGCCCTCGGGGGATCCCCCCTACGCCTAAGGCCAGATCCAGGGCCAGGGAGCCTGTGGGGATCACGTCCACCGGCTGCTGTGCCGCCTCCCCCAGGCGCATGATCGTTCCTTCCCCAAATCGTTTCGTCAGCGTTAACACCGCGGTCTCCAGGGCCTTTCGCCGCGCGTCGTTCCCCATCGCTCACCTCTCTCCACAGGCTGGGTCCGCAGACCGGTCGCCTCTCAGGACATCATCCGATGGATACCCCATGCTTTAAACATAGTTTACGTTTGGAGAGTCCAGCATGCAAACCTGTGCAGGGAACTCCACCGGCTTTGCCCCATCGGGCTCCAACCAGGAAGATAGAACATCCCCTCACGGGGGTTCGGACGGGAAGGCTTTGGGATGGGGAGCTCCGGCTTCTGCAAATCCCGGCGAACCGGACTAAGATGAAGAAGCCAGCTCGTAGAGGGGAAAGGCATGGTGCGAGTTCCCCGCTTGGTGCTGTTCTTGGTCGCCTTCGCGGCGCTCATTTATGTCACGGAGCGGTTGTGGCAGCTGTTCACCATGTTCGCCGACCTGGTCCGCATGCTGGCCCTGGCCTGGCTGCTGGCCTACGTGCTGCATCCTCTGGTGGCCTGGCTGGATCGCGGGCCGTTCCCCGAGCCATGGCTGGAGGGCCTGATCCGGCGGGGGGCACCTCTATGGCTTCGCGTCCTCACGCGCTTCCGGATCCCCTACCCCATCGGGGCCACGCTGGTTTACATCGGCCTGCTCGCAGCGATCCTGATCGGCCTGCTGCTGGGAGTGCCCCTGCTGGTTCCCCAGGCCCTGGAGCTCACGACGCTGCTCGCTTCCTATTTTCAGAAGGCGCCGGAGATCCTGGTGGAGCTCCAGCGGGATCTGGCCGCGCGCTTCAACGTCCCGGTGGAATCCCTGGCGATCCTTCCCTCCCGGGAAGCCTGGCAGGATCTGGCGCGGCTGGGGGCCGGGTGGGTGCTCCCCATCCTGGTGGAAACCGCGCGGCGGATCGGGGGCGGGCTGGTGGAATTCCTGCTGATCTTGGCCTTGAGCTATTATACGATGTTGGACTGGCACAACCTTTCCCGGCAGATCCTCGCGCTGATCCCACCGGCGTATCACGATGAGATCCGGGCGACCGCGGCGATCCTGGATCGCACCTTCGGGGGCTTCCTCCGAGGGCAATTGCTGATCGCGCTGATCAACGGGCTGGTGACCTGGGGGGTGATGGTGGCCTTCGGCGCCCCTTTTGCTGGCCTGATCGCCTTGCTCGCGGGGCTGGTCATCCTGATCCCTCTCATCGGAGCGCCCATCGCCCTCTGGGGGCCTCCGCTCACCCTATGGCTCCGGGGGGAGTGGAGCGCCGGGCTCTGGATGTGGATCGTCCTGCTGATCTACCAGCAGGTCCTTTTTCATCTCCTAGTCCCTCGCATGCTGGGGGAGGCCACCGGGTTGCCCCCTTTACTGACGCTGATCGCCGTTCTCGTGGGAGTGCGCCTCCTCGGCTTCTGGGGATTCATCTTCGCCATCCCAATAGCCGGCGCCGGATACAGCCTGGCATTTCTGCTGCTGACCTCCCGGAGCGCTTCTACCCGAGCGCCGGAGCCGTCCGCGGGATCACCGTCCATTGATCCGATCGAAGATCGTAAATGAGATCGAAGACCATTCCATCGGCGGTGCGCGCCCGGAATGCCAGCGTCTCCGGGGTTCGCCAGCGATGGAGGATCTCCGCCACCGCCTTCTCCGTTCCCTCCCATTCGAAAGATTCCGGTCGCTCCGGATAAGTCGATCCAGCGTAGCAACGCACCTTGGCCATGGCGGTCCTCCTGGTCAAAACGATTCCGGAGAAAGGGGGCGCCGAAAACCATCTCGGGTCTCAGAAGGCGATTCGCCGTTGCGCTCGGAAAGCATGCCGGCCCGGGAACTTCCCGGGCCCGCCCATCGTTATTTTAAATCGGGCCCGGAGTCTTCGGGCTGAAATCGAGCGATGACCCCAATGCTCTTCCTCACCTCTCTGGAAGAAAAGGAGCGTTCCGATGAGCATGAAAACGAAGATCGGGATGATCGGCATCGGGATGATCGGATGGCTGGCCGCATGTCAGATGGGCCACCCATCCCTCCCTTCCACGCCGACGGCTTCGCCGGTCCCTCCTCAGCAGGCGCCTACGCTGACCTTTACGCCCACGCCCCCCACCCTTCAGGGGCCCTTCACGGTGGTCCTAGTTCCGCCCACGGATCAGCTGAATGTGCGCGCTGGGCCAGGGCCCGATCAGCCGATCCTGACAACGTTGCCCCCGAACGCTTCCGGCCTGTTCCTCACGGGAAAGGAGGAGACCGTTGCGGGCGCCCGCTGGGTGGAGGTCCGCCTTCCCGACGGACGGATCGGCTGGGTGAACGCGATGTTCCTCACCCAAGAGGTGTCCCTCCAGGCGTTCTGCGCGGACCCCCAGGTAAACGCGTTGCTGGACCGGCTGGAGGCGGCCATCCGGGGGCGAGACGGCCCGGCGCTTGCGGCGCTGATCAGTCCCATCCATGGGCTGCGCATTCACGTCAGCCGCATCAGCGATCCCGTCCTGATCCGACCGGAGCAGGCGGCCACCCTCTTCACCGATGAGACGCCCATCCGCTGGGGTGTTCATCCGGCCAGCGCCATGGAGATCGTGGGTCCCTTTCGGCAAGCCGTGCTGCCGGATCTCCTGGACGTCATCGGTCGCCCCCACGAACGGCACTGCGGCCTGCTGGTGCCTCCGGTCACTTATCAGCCGGCCTGGCCGGAATCTTATCAAGGGTTCCAATTTTATAGCCTGCACCGGCCAGGCACCCCGGGCAATGAGCTGGACTGGCGAACCTGGGTCGTGGGCATTGCATATATAAACGGTCATCCCTATGTGGCCGTGCTTATGCAATTTTTCTGGGAGCCTTAGGGGTCTCCCCCTGAACTTTCCTGTTTGCTTTCGCCTTTCCTGTCGGATACACTCGTTGAGAACCATCCCACACTGGCTTCCCCCAATCCTTGGGAGCGAGCATGGGCCATGGGGATCTCCTGGGGACGATCGAGAGCCGCCACAGGGTTTTCCCGACGCCGGTGGCGGACGCTGCTCGCGCTGGCGCTGGGGATCGGCCTTCTGGCCCTCTTGGGGCTGGCGTGGCGAGGCATGGCGGCGGTGGCCCGCCCGCAGCCGGAGAGCTCCTCGATCTGCTTTTACATTGATCCTCTCGATAGCCGGGTCCGGTGCGCTCCTCGTTTCTTCTCTCAAGCCGCCACCACCATCACCGATCGGGTTTCCCTTCGCCTCCAGGCTCTGGTCGCCGGACCGACGGCCGAGGAACGGGCGGCTGGATGGTGGTCCCCCCTGCCCTCGGGAGCGCGTTTGGCCAGTTTCCAGTGGTCCGGTCATGGGCTCACGCTCTACCTGGAGCTGCCTGCCTCTTATCTGGAGCGGACCGGCGGGACGGAGCCGATGCTCAATCCGTGGACCATCGATCAGGCGGCTTATCTCTTTCTACGGCATCTGGAGCCCTTCGGGGTGCAAAACGTGCAGTTGATGGCCCGGAACCCCCAGGATGGTCGATTTTATGCCCTCTCCTGGTTCCTCCGAGAACCCCCGCCGGTCAATAAACCCACTGAGCTTGCGCGGGCGAGGGGGGAGCCTCTGGCCCCTATGAGCGCTGCCGGCCAGCCCCCTGCCTACAGCCGCCCTCAAGCTCAGGGGTTCCTGAGCGGAAAGGCCGTTTATCTGAGCGCGGGCCACGGCTGGTACTGGTATGCGCCGGGCAGTCGCTGGTTGACTCAGCGGGGGAACACCAATGGGCTGGTGGAAGATCTGAACAATGCGGAGACTGTCAACCAGTTCCTGATCCAGTATCTCTTTAACGCGGGGGCCGATGTCTGGCCAGTTCGAGAACGGGATATGAACCCCTGGGAAGGGATCGCGGACAATGATAACCCTCAGGTGTATCAGGAGCAGGGCTCCTGGTCCCCGGGCACCCTACCGGGCTATAACGGCGGCACCTACCGCACGACTCTGACAGCTCTGGGGGCGGTCACCGCCCAGGCCGTCTGGACCCTCATGCCGCCCCGGGACGGCATCTATGCCGTGTACGTCTGGTATACGAGTGGCTCGAACCGGAGCACTGACGCACAGTTCCTGATCGAGCATGCCGGGGGCCGCAGTGAGGTCCGGATCAACCAGCAGGGGCACGGCTACACTTGGCGCTATCTGGGCTCCTTCCCCTTCCGCGGCGGGCAGCCTGCCCGGGTGATCCTCACCAACCGGACCGATCGTCCGGAGAACCTGAACCGCGTGGTGGTGGCAGACGCCGTTCGAATCGGTGGGGGGATGGGCACCGTAACCGGGGATGGGCCCCCGCCCAGCCCCGGGCCGAGCGGGCGACCGCGCTGGGAGGAAGCCGCCCGCTACTGGGCGAAATACCAGGGGGCTCCGTCCTCGGTCTACGATCCTTTCCAATGCTCCACTTATAGCGCATGCGGAGATTTGATCGATGACGTAACCGCTCGCCCCCGTTATGCGGAGTGGGAGCGAGAGCCCTTCGATGATCCGGTTTACTTCTCGTTCCACACGAACGCTTATAATGGGACCCTGCGAGGGACGGAATCGTATGTTTATGACAACAGCGATCCGAACTACCGGCGAACGCCGGGAAGCTTGGAGCTCCAGGATGCGATCCACACCCAAGTGATCCAGGATATCCGGGCCGGCTGGGATCCGAACTGGATTGACCGGGGGAAGAAACAGGCCAACCTGGGGGAATTGCGCCTCCTTTCGACGATGCCCGGTGTTCTCCTGGAAGCGGCGTTCCATGACAACCCGCAGGACGCCGCCGCGCTCAAGGATCCTCGCTTCGCTATGCTGGTGGCCCGGGCGATCTACAAGGGGATCGTGCGCTATTACGCGCAGCGGGATGGCCGCTCCCCAGTCTTCCTGCCGGAGCCTCCCCAGGCTCCGGTGGCCCGTCAAACAGGGCCAGGCCAGGTAACGCTTTCCTGGCAACCTTCGCCCAGCGATGGCGGTGTGCTCCTGGGCCATCCGGCCACGGCCTACAAGGTTTATACCAGCACCGACGGATTCGCCTGGGGGGATGGGATTCTCGTTAACGGTACCTCCTATATGCTTTCCGGTCTGCCCGAGGGCACGACGCTCTTCTTCCGCGTGACCGGCCTGAACGCGGGCGGCGAATCCTTCCCTACCCCGGTCGTCGGGGTGCGGGTTGGGCCATGGGGCGCGCCCCGGCTGCTCCTCGTGGACGGCTTCGATCGGCTGGACGGGGCGATGCGGCCGACAGAGGATCTGGGGGGAAGCCTGGGGATAGTGACGCGGATGCCGATCGCCCGAATGAACGCCTTCGATGCGCTGGCCCATGTAGGCCGCGCCCTCGCAATGCCCTTCGATGGGGCGACCGATGAGGCCGTCTCCGGCGGGTCCATCGGCCTGGAGGGCTATCCCATTGTCCTGTGGCTGCTGGGCGAGGAGGGATTCTCGGAACCGACCCTGGACGACGGAGCCCGGGCCCGGTTACGCAGCTTTCTGGCGAACGGCGGGCGGCTGATCCTCAGCGGGTCCAACGTGGGCCAGGATCTCCATCAGCGGGATCCGGGCTTTCTAACCGATGCCCTCCGGACAGGCTTCGTCGCCGACGACGCCGGGACCCGGACCGTCCGCCCAGTTTCGGGAGGCCTGCTGGACGGGATTGGGGATCTGACTCTGGATGATGGAACGATGGGGAGCCACCGGGTTACCACGCCGGATGTGCTCGCCCCCGGGCGAGACGCGCAGGCTCTCATGCAGTATCCGGATGGGCAGGCGGCGGCGACGTTCTATGGCGCGCCATGCCCACAGGTGGCTGTCTTTGGGTTCCCTCTGGAAAGCGCCTGGCCGATAGCGGCGCGCGCGGCCCTCCTCTCTCGATTGCTGGACGCGATGATCCAATGTGGAGCGCCCCCCGAGACCACGATCACGACCCCTGCCCCCAATGCCTTGCTGAACCAGGTCCCGGTGATCGCTGGAACCGCTTCCCCTTCGGACATCACAGGGGTTCAGGTGGCGCTTCAGCGGACAGCGGATCAGCAATGGTGGACGGGGAATGGATGGGGCGCGGGGCTGGTCTGGCTAACCGCCACCGGGCGGCTTTCCTGGTCCTGGACGCCCCCATCCGATCTGGCGGATGGAACCTATGGCGTGCTGGCGCGGGCGGTGCGGGGGACGACGGTGGATCCCACACCGGCGGCGGTCACCTTCACGCTGGATCGAACACCCCCCGGGGTGCCGACGCTGATCACCCCCACGGTCACCGCCACGTATACGCCGCCCATTCGCTTCGAGTGGGCACCGACCGGATCGGAGCCTCCCGCCGGGTACGTGCTCATCCTCAACAGCGCCCGCTTCACCGTGACGGCGACCAGTTTCATGGCCAATCTGGTCCCCGGGGAGTATCAGTGGACGGTTGCCGCCTTCGACGCCGCGGGCAACCTCTCCAGCACACCGCCGCCCGTGCGGTTCTATGTCAGCCCGGGCGCTCGGGGATCCACACTGTATCTACCTCTGATCCTGCGGGGAGCGGAGACGACGCCGCCTCCACCGCCGGCCTGTGAGGAACGGCTGCGCAATGGAGGGTTCGAAGCCGATCTAACAGGGACCTGGGAGATCCTGAACCCGGGCGCTCCCATCGCGCGGATTCAGAGCCCGGTCTATGAAGGGCAGTGGGCCGTCCGCTTGGGCGATCTCCAGGCGACCTCCGCCTCTTACGCCACTCTCTGGCAGCGAGTGACCCTGGATGGCACCCGGGCCACCCTGACCTTGTGGCGTCTCCCGCAGATCCGGGATAGCGGAGATCGCTTCTACATCGGTTTCCGGAACGCACGCAATGAGTGGGTGCCTCTGCTGGTGGATCAGGCGAACACCGGGACATGGGGGCAAGTGAGCCTGGACCTGACGCCATATGTGGGGCAGATCATTACGCTGACGATCGGCGTTTACAATGATGGGAGGGGATTGGGGAGCGCGGCCGTTGTGGATGGGGTGAGCCTGGAGGTTTGTCGTTAAAAGAAAAGGGTGGGATGCTCGATGCGAGCACAAACGATGTGGTTGTTGATCCTTCTGAGCGCACTGGGGATCGCCATGCTGGTCACGCCGGTGGCCCGGGCGGTCGCCTTCCGGATCGGGATGGTGGACCATCCCGCCCCGCGCAAGCTTCACACCCGGCCGATCCCCTTGCTGGGTGGCCTCGCGCTCTACCTCGCGGTCCTGATCGCCTTGTTGGTGCTGGAGGATCGTTATAACCTTCCTCAGCTGGCGGGGATCCTGATTGGGGCCACAGCGGTTTCCTTTCTGGGGATCTGGGATGACCGGTGGGGGCTTCGGCCTCTGATCAAGCTCAGCGGGCAGATCCTCGTCGCCGGGGTTGTGATGGCCACCGGCGTCATGGTTTCCCTCTTCCCGTGGCCGATTCTAAACCTCCTGATCACTTTGCTCTGGCTGGTGGGGATTACGAACGCCTTTAACCTGATTGACAACATGGATGGCCTCTCGGGTGGGATCGGCGCGGTTTCCGCAGCCTTCTTCCTGCTTCTGGCGGCCCTGAACGGCCAGTATCTGGTGGGTGCCCTTTCGGCCGCTGTGCTGGGCGCCTGCATTGGCTTCCTGCGCTACAACTTCAACCCGGCTTCGATTTTCATGGGGGACGCTGGCAGCCTCTTTCTGGGTTTCCTGATGGCCGTGCTGGGGATTAAACTGCGCTTCCCCAATCATGCCGCCTTTGTCACCTGGATGGTTCCGGTGCTAGTGCTGGGGATCCCCATCTTCGACACCGCCCTGGTGATCGTCTCGCGGTTGCGCCGGGGCCTGAACCCGCTCACCACCCCGGGGAAAGATCATCTCTCCCATCGGCTGGTGCGGGCTGGGATGACCCATCGGGAGGCGGTGCTCCTCCTCTATCTAGCCCAGGCCGCGCTGGGGGCCCTGGCGCTGTTTGTGTCGATGGCCGGGATGCTGGAAAGCTATCTGATCGGGGCCTTCGTGGGGGGGCTGGCGCTCTGGGCCCTCTGGCGTCTGGAACGACCACCCTTCTGGGGGAGGTAGCCCGGCAACCTATCCGGGGCTCCGCCCACGGACATCTTACCCATCCGATTCCAACGACGCTCCATCGAAATCGGCGAGAAGAGCATGGGGAAGAAATGGCTTATGGGGATGGCGGGAGCCTTACTCGCGCTGGGGTTGTGCATCGGGCTGGCCCAATTTCGGCCTGCGGCCCGTCCCCATCTATCCCTTCCCGCCGTAACGGCGCGGGTGATTCTGATCACCCGCCTTCCAACGCCGAGCCCTCCCCCCTCGTTTTTACCCTCACCTTCACCCTCCCCCACCCGGGCACCGCGGGCCCAGCGAATGGTGATTACAGGAACGGGAGGCATCGGCCTGCGGCTGCGAAAAGGGCCGGGGCTTCTCTACCCTGTCGTCACGATTCTGGAGGAAGGGACATTCCTCCGGGCATTCCCGGACTCTGTCGAGGCGGATGGCCTGCGCTGGCGTTGGGTCCAGACGGAGGATGGGGCTTTCGAGGGCTGGGTAGCGGAATCCTATCTGGCCCCCGCGGAATAGTGCCTCATGCGGCGGCGAGCCAACCGCTCGCGAGGTGGGGGCTGCTATAGGCCGCCCTCCTCCTGCGAACACTGGGGAGGAGGGTTTATCCCAGCTCCGGCTGGATCAGCCCGTAGTTGCCATCCCGCCGTCGGTAGACCAGGTTGATGCTGGCCGTTTCTGGATTGTAGAAAATAAAGAAATCGTGGCCCAGGAGCTCCATCTGCTCGATGGCCTCCTCCGGTGTCATGGCCGTGATCTCGAACCGCTTGATCTTCACAATACGTCCCGCAGGGCTGCTGGTTTCCCCGAGGGAAGCGGACTCCAGCGACTCCGCGCGGATCCGTCCTTCCCGACGCCCTTTGAAGCGCTCAATCCGCCGCTCCATTTTATCCACCACGAGGTCGATCGCCGCCAACAGGTCAGCGTGACGTTCCTCGGCGCGCAGGAGGATACCCGGGGTCATCCGCAGTGTAAGCTGAGCGATCTGACGCTGATCCCGGCTTCGGGTGTTCTCCTGGGCCAGCTCCAGCTCGGCCTGAGAGATGGTGGGCAGAAATCGCTCCAGGCGCGCGATTCGCTTCCGAGCATATGTTTCAATCTGATCGGTGATCTCGAGGTTCCGCCCCCGAATAATGAGCTCCATAGCCTTCCTCCGACGTAGATGGAACTGGAGGGCTATCGCTGACCTTCTCCGAGTGGACCCGGGCCGGCCTGAGCTCCCAACCGGGCCTTTATTTTATTCATGAGGCCTGCGGGAAAAGCGCGACCGCTCGGCCTAACAATCCTCCTGTTGAAGGATCACGCGGGCCAGAGTGAACCCCCAGACCGATCGCGCCCCTGCCTGATAGAGGGCTGCCGCGCAGGCCTCCAGCGTCGCCCCGCTGGTGCACACATCGTCCACCACGACGATCCGCTTCCCCGATACCCAGCGGGGATCCGCCATGAAAGCCCCGCGCACATTCTCCCGACGGGCGTTCTGATCCAGCCCAACCTGAGAGGGAGTAGACCGGATCCGATGCAACGCTTGGAGGCAGAACGGAACCGCCACGCCCTCCGCCAGAGCCCGGGCCAGCATGGCGGCCTGATTGTATCCCCGCTGACGCTGGCGCGCCCTGGAGGCGGGGACCGGAACCAGCAAGTCAGCCTCCATCGCGAAGCGGGCCCATCCTTCCACCATCCCCACTCCCAGAGCCTGGGCGAGACGATACCGCCCATGGAATTTTAGCCGATGCAGTGCCCGCCGGATGGGGCCCGAATAAAGGTAACAGGAGCGGACGCCATCCAGCTGCAGGGGCGCCTTTTTACAACGGGGGCAGTGGGCTCCCCTGGACCATGGGAGGCCACATCGGAAACAGACGGGGGGTGCCAGCGGGCTCATCGCGGCCCCACAGGTTGGGCACCAGGGCCAGCCAGGACGCCCACATCCGGCACAACGAGGGGGAAACAGGAGGTCGAGCGCCTCCTCCCTCAGGCGAGCAATCCACCAGGAGAAGCGAAACGAGGACAAGGGATCCCCGACCGTTCTGAGAAATTCAACGCAGGAATCCGCCGCTGAACTGTTTGATCACGATCAACACGGCCGGCCCCAGAAGGACGACAAACATGGCCGGGAAGATCAGGAAGACCAGCGGGAAGAGCATCTTGATCGGGGCTTGTCGGGCCAATTCCTCCGCCCGCTGCCGGCGGCGCAGGCGCATCTGATCTGCCTGGATGTGAAGCACCTTGGCGATGCTGACTCCCAGCTGCTCTGCCTGAATGATCGCGGCCACAAACGTGGTCATCTCCGGTAGATCCACGCGGGCCGCCATATCCCGCAGCGCGTCCTTCCGGGAGCGCCCGAGGGCGATTTCCTGGAGCACCCGGGCGAAGGCTTTCCCCAGCTCGTTGTTCCATCGCTCCGCCACCCGCTGCATGGCCGCATCGAACCCCAGCCCGGCCTCTACGCAGATCACCAGCAGGTCCAGGGCGTCCGGGAGTGTTTTCAGGATCTCCTTCTTACGCCGGGCGATCTGTTGATTGAGCCAGAGCATCGGGTAATAGAAGCCCAGTCCGCCGATAGCCAGGCTCAGGGCCCATCGTTGGAGGGCCGGAGCGCGCAGCAGCAGCACATAGATCAGGCCGAAAAGGAAGAAGCCGGCCATGATCCGCAGCCCAAAGAACTCCGCCGCCCCCAGACGGACCGGGTTGCCTGCCAGCTCCAGCCGGCGCCGCGTGTCCTCAATGATCGATTGAGGCGTGAAGCGGCTGATGAATTCCGCGATCTGACGGAGAATAGGGACAATCACCCTTTGGGTGAAGGGAATCGAAAGCTCGACCTCCTCCAGTGTCACTGGCACATCCCGGGCAGCGAACTCCGCCAGACGGGCCTGGAGCACCTCTTCCTCACGGGGAGCGCCCAAGCCAATCACCAGGGCCACGGCGATCACCCCTACAGCCAGAATCCCCAGGACCAGAACCAGACTCAACATCTCCTTATACCTCGATCTGGACAATCCGTCGGATTACGAAGTAGCCGATCAGCATCATCACCGCTGTGCAGGCGACCATGAAGTAGCCTAGGATTCCACTGTTGAAGAAATTCAGCATATAGTTTCGGTTGATCCCAAACAGGACAAGGCCCAGCAAAATCGGGAGGACCATCAACACATACCCGCTGAGGGTTTGCTGGGCCGTCAAGGCTCGGATTTCCCCCTTGATCCGCACCCGCTCCCGAATGGTGAAACTGATGGTATCCAGGATCTCCGCCAGATTTCCTCCTATCTCGCGATGGATTAAGATCGCTGTGACCAGCATCTCCAGGTCATCGCTGTGCACTCGACGCAGCATGTTCTGGAGCGCCTGGTCGAGGGAGAGACCCAGCTGTTGCTCTTTCACCACCCGATCGAACTCAGTGGAGATCGGCGGAGGAAGCTCGCGGGCGACGGCCTCCATGGCCTGAAGAATGCTGTAGCCGGCGCGCAACCCATTGACCATCAGATTGATGGCATCGCCGAGCTGGGCATTGAAGGCCTGGAGCCGTCGTCGCTGCCGCCATGCGACATAGAAGCGCGGCGCAAAGAAGCCCGCGATCAGACCCAGCATGGCCAGAGGAAGGAACCGGAAGAACAGCTGGGCCAAGAGGAGCCCTATCATCGCCGTCAGGATCTGGATGACCAGGAACTCTCCCGGTGTGACCTTCAGATCGGCCCGGGCCAGCTGAAGCCGCAGATCCTCCGCGAACCCCCGCCCGGCAATGGCCCGATTCAAGCTTTCGCTGAACGGCATCGTCCGGCGAGGAGGGGTTGGGCGAGACGGCCCCTCACCCCGACGCCCTGGACGAGGAGCGGCATATCGCTCCAGCCGCTCCACGACAACTTCCTCCTCTTCCCCGCCAAAGATATAGAGAAGCAAAAGGATGAGGATCAGAATCCCTCCTCCGACCAGCACATACGTTTGCCAGGCCATAGCTTCCCCCTGCATCTTTACATTTCCCACGGCCCGGAGGGATCGGGGAAGGGGAGAAGAGCCATCCCCTTCTGGAATCCGGGCCAGCCGGCACAAGAACCGGTCGCTACCTTCGCCCGGCGCCGAAAATCGAGGGCGGCAGCCGGATGCCGGCTGCCTCTAAGCGGTCCATAAAGCGGGGGCGGATCCCAGTTGGGAGCAGGCGGCCAACGATCTTTCCACCTTCCATCCCGTATTGCTCGAACTTGAACAGCTCCGTGGTGGTGATCACCTCTCCTTCCAGCCCCTGGATCTCTGTGACCGAGATGATCTTACGGGAACCATCCCGCATGCGCGCCGTCTGGACGATCAGGTCGATCGCCATCGCGATCTGCTCCCGGATCGCCCGGTGGGGCAGATCCGTCCCCGCCATCAACACCATGTTCTCCAGACGGGCCAGGGCATCGCGGGGGCTGTTGGCGTGGATGGTGGTCATGGAGCCCTCATGGCCAGTGTTCATCGCCTGGAGCATATCAAAGGCCTCGCCGCCACGGCACTCGCCGACGATGATCCGATCCGGACGCATCCGCAGGGCGTTGATCACCAGATCCCGCATGGTGATCTCGCCCTTCCCCTCAATATTGGGCGGGCGGGTTTCCAAAGTCACCACATGCTCCTGGCGCAGCTGCAGCTCCGCTGCGTTCTCAATCGTGATGATCCGCTCCCCCTCCGGGATAAATCCGGAGAGGATGTTCAGCAATGTCGTCTTCCCGGAGCCGGTCCCGCCGGACACCACGATGTTGATCTTCGCCTGAACGCAGGCCTTGAGGAACTCCATCACCTCGGGCGTGGCCGAGCCCAGGCGGATCAGGTCGTCCACCGTAAGCGGCGTACGGTAGAACTTTCGGATGGTCACCACCGGGCCGATGAGGGAGATGGGCGGGATCACAATATTCACACGGGATCCGTCCGGCAACCGGGCATCCACGTAAGGCATGCTCTCATCCACCCGACGCCCCAGGGGGGCGACGATGCGCTCGATGATGCGCATTAAGTGCTCCTCATCCTCGAAGACCACATTCGTCCGCTCAATCTTCCCGTTGCGCTCGATGTAGACCTTCTTGGGGCCGTTCACCATGATCTCGGTGATGGAGTCATCTTTCAGCAGGGGCTCCAGGGGGCCGAAGCCCAGGATCTCAGCGACGATCTGCTCAAAGAGCCGCTGTCGCTCCAGGCGACTGAGGACGATGTGATCCTCCATCAGAACAGCATCGAACTTCTCCTCGATCATCGCCCGCAACTCGTCTGTGCGGGAGAAATCGAGAGTAGGCTCCAGTTCCGAGAGAAGCTTCGCCTGGATACGGCTCTTGAGGTCCACATATGCGTCCCGCATCCCCCCCGTCGTAGGGAGCGGACGACGGGGAGGGGCAGATGAGGGCTCAGGAGTCGGGACGGCGCGCGCCGGCTCAGGGTTCGGGGGAGTCGAGGGAGAGGGCTGGGCGCCCTGAATTCGCTTTAAGAGAGACATCGCTCCACCTCCTTAACGTTTCCTCCATGGTGGGAGAGCCCCTGCCCACTTTCAACGACTGCTCCGCTTTCGCGCCTCCTCGACCTCCTGAGGGGCGAACAGCGTCTCTTCGACCCGCCCGGCCAGCTGGAGGATCGCCTGAGCAATCGGTTTGGATCGCTGGGCCACCAATGGGGCCCCTTTATTGATGGAGCTCAGGACGGTGATCTCATCCCAGGGGATCTGAGCGCTCACCGGATGCTTGAGGGCCTGCTCCACCATCTCCGCGGTGATCCCGAAGCGGCGATCCATCTTGTTCATGATCATTCGAGTCTTCTGCGGTGGGTAGTTCAACTGGGTAATGACATCAAAGAACAGGCGAGCGTTCTTGATCGTCGGCACATCGGGGGTCACCACCAGCACGATCTGTTCTGCCTCGTCCAGGATCAGCAGCGTGGCATCCGTGAGCTGGGTGGCGGTGTCAATCACCACGATATCGAAGAGGGTTCGGGCCATGTGCAGGATCCGCCTCATCGCATCGGCGGTCACATACTCCGCCAGCTCCGGACGTGGGGGGGCCAGGAGCACTTTCAGCCCGGAGGCATGGGACACCAGGGAGAGGGTGAAGGCCTCCGGATCCATCTCCTCCAGCTGGGCCAGGTCCGCAATGCTACGGGGCCCCTGCAAATTCAGGAACACCCCGATGTCTCCAAAGGGCAGGGAGGCGTCGATCAGGACCACACGGCGCTCTGGCTTTTGCAAAGCCACGGCAAGGTTCACGGCGATGAGCGTGGTGCCTACTCCTCCCTTGGGGCTGTAAACCGCCACGACCTTCCCTTGAGCGCCACGCCCACCTCCGGGCAACGGACCCGTTGGGGGCAGCACTGGCGGCGGCCGGCGCATCCGATGGACCCGACGAACGGTGGCCACCAGCTCGTCGGCCGAGAAGGGTTTGGAGAGAAAGTCTCGAGCTCCGGCCAGCATCGCCCGCCGCAGATAGTCCGCATCGCTCTGAACCGACATCATCACCACCTGGGTGAGGGGCGCCACCTCCATAATTTGCTCCACCGCCGCGATCCCGCTCATCCCCGGTAGGTTGATGTCCAGCAGGACGACATCCGGCTGAAGGTCCCGGGCCAGCCGGATCCCCTCCTCCGCGCTGGCTGCGCTGCCCACCACCTCAATGTCCGGCTCAAACATGAGGAGCTTCTTCAAATTCTCTCGCGTCTCGCGGACATCGTCCACGATCAACACACGAATCCGCGCGTCCGCCATCGGATCTCCTCGACGGGCACAGTCTGGAATGCCTAAACCGATCGGAGGCCCACCCTTGTCCCACCCGGAGCTCAGCGGCATGGCTCCCGGGCGAATTGATCGGGACAGCCTGGCGTGTTATCTCGAGCCAAGCCGAAGCGTCCCGGAGGCGGAAGCGTGATCCCGATCCGCTGGATCAGCCAGCCCAACGTCACTGGATCTGTCCGCACCAGCTGGTTGTCTGTCGGATTGCGCAAGGCCAGATCTATCACGGCCCCCGATTCCCGTAGCCACTGCAGGATCAAGGCGTCCTGAGGTTCCACCAGCAGCGTGATATATTGTTGACGCGGCATGGGCGTGGGCGTCGGTGTGGGCCCAGGAGCGGGGGTCGGTCCGGGGGTTGGAGCGGGGCGGCGAGGCGACTCGAAAGGCCCCACGGAAAGAACTTCCACGTTCTGGAGGACCAGCTGGCTGACTGGGAAGATCGTCTGCTGGTCCGGCTTCACCACAGCGGCCTGAGCGGCAGCCCCGGGCTCCACCCCCAGAGCTTTCAGCCGGCTGAAAAGATCCTCATCCAGGATCTGAGGATAAAACTCTCCCTCCGCCGCCTGCTTAACGGGAACAAACCGGAACGTCACCAGGACATCCACCCGATCTCCAGGCGCCAAGTTGAAGGCCACCGCGCCCGCCTCATCCACCGGGATGGGGAAGGCCACTTTACCGGGTGGCACGAAGAAGCTGGCCTCGGATCCCCGCCGTCCCACCTCCGCAGGCTGGACCGTCAGATCCTCCGGCACGATGGGCTTCTGTCGGGGGATATCCACCCGCGCCACCTTCCCGATCACCGCCTTGGGATCGGTAAAGGCGCCTTCTGGAAGAACCTCCACCGGCCATCCCCGCAGCGTCACATCCGATTCGCTGATCACGGCGCCACGAGGGATGTTCTGTGCGGCAATCACAATGGATTGCAGGAAGGGCGGCGTAGGGGTGGCCGTTGGAGCAGGCCCCGCCGCAAAGCGCGGCAACAGCCATAGCGCCGCTCCCATCAAGACCAGGATCAGCAGGATCAGCAGCAACAGCGTCCGATTTCTGCGCCGGCGCATTTCCCGCCTCCCGTGGATAATCTCCCGCGCTCGCCTCGAGCGGATGGCTCCAGACTGGTTCCACCGCAGGCCTGATCTCCACCCGGCACCGCTCCTGGAAGACAGAAGCTTTTCCGGTTATCGTCTATTATATGCCTTTTCCAATCTTTCGGAATCGGCGCTGGGCCTCCGGGGTCAGGCTTTCCGGGTCATGCCTCTGTAGATGGCCAACAAGGAGCGGGCTTGATGGGATGGGGAAGCCCTCCCTTGAAAACATCATCCTGAGGGATCTCCCCTTCGCCCGCGGGACCGCCGGTGCCATGCCAGCCAAACTGCCAGCAGCGCCAATCCCCCTCCGGCCACCGGCCCCCACAACGCTCCCCCTGTCTGCGGCAACCGAGCCGCGTCCAGACGCGGCGGAACGGTTCCCGGCACAGGGCTGTGCAATTCCCCCGACGGGGGTGGCGGTGGCGGAGGAGGAGCAAGAGTCCCCGTGGCCACCGGGGTCGGGGATGGCATAGGGGTATACGTCGCCGTAGGCCCAGGGGGCAACGGAGTAGGCGTTAGACCGGGTGTGGGAAACCCAGAACCCGTGGGCGTCGCCGTCGGCATGGGCGTCCCGGTCGGCGTGTCCGTCGGGGTCGCCAGCGGAGTGGCCGAAGCAGTCAGGGTCAGAGTCGGAATAGGCGTGGGCGTCCAGGTCGGCGGCGGCGTAGGCGTGGGGCCGGGGGTCGGGAATTGCGCCCCGGCCGGCCGGACTTGGCTCCCCACCACCCCCAGGATCAGCACGCTTCGCAGGCTGCTCCAGAGGAGTCTCCGCATGGGAACCTCGAATCAAACGGACGGCGCGTCCGAGACTGTTCGGTCGCGGTGGGCCCGACGGCATCGCCTGCAAGTTTGGAAAGCATTATATCGCATTTCGATTCACCAGGAAGGTCATCCGGCAAGGGGATCGCTTTCCCCGCGTTCGAAAACGAAAGAGGGGTTCGGCCACCGCGCGTCCCTTCTCGAATTGAGTCCTGGCACCTCGATCTATCGGATGGCCGAGGAGCTCATGGGCCGCGCAGGACCAGCGGGAGGAACATTCGGAAGCTCCACCCGATCCATACTTCAAGGGTCTCGTTATTGCCCTCGTTGACCTCCATCACACAACCCCGTGCCGGATCCCCTAACCCGGGAACCGGCGCATCCACCATCGCCTGCAAACGGGAGATCGAGATCGCCTCAGTGGTCGTGTAGACGAAGGTCTGGGAGAGGCTTTCCCCGGGAGCCAATCGCTGGGCAGGGATGCTGAAATAGCGGCTGGCGGCAGGGTTCCCATTGATCTTCAAGCCGATCAGCATCCACCACGGCGCGCAGCCCAGGGTGCCGCTGAGCGGACGGGCGGTTCCAGGGCCAATGTTGGTCACCCTCAATGTAAATGTAAGCGTTCGAGTAGGGTTGTCTTCCTGATACTGAATCGAATCCGGCAAGATGGCGGCCGTGAGATCCGGCCCGGCCAGGGCGGTGACGTCGGAGGCCTGGAAGACATCCATCAGGGGAACGCCGGCCGTCCCGAAGGAGCGGGCAATGACCGTGTTGGTGAAGGCGACCACGTCGGAGAGATTGGCGGAGACGCTGATTTGAGCCTTCTGGACGAAGGAAACCGTGGCCCGCGGGCCCAGGGCGGGCAGCGTGATCACTGCCTGCCCCCACCCGACGGGCAGGTCCACGAAAGCAATCCATGGCCACCCGGTCAGCGTGTCGGTAATCCGAACATCCGTGACCGTCACCCACCCGGTATTGGTGACCGTGACTGTGTAATAAAGTACATCTCCGATATCCGCCTGACTCCGGCCATCGGTTTTGGAGATCTCGAGAGCGTAGGGCTGACGCACCAGGTGGGCAACACTCCCAAGCGGAATCGGGATCGCACCGGAGAGGGCCGCGGTGGCGGTGAGCCACACGCCATCGGCAATGAAAGCGGGATCCGTGATCCGCACGGTCCAGGTGAGGGCGGCAGCCATCCCCGCGCTTAGGCCGGGCAGGTCCCAGCGGAAGGTTGGCCATGGGTCCGTGAGCACCGAACCCATGGAGACCTGCACGCCATTGGGAATCGGGACGATCGGGCTGGGAAGCTGGCCGAAGATCTCCAAAGCCCCACTGGCTGCCGACGCCGTGTTCGTCACTCGAAGCGTATAGGTGAGCAACGCCCCCGGGGAAACGATACTCCCGGCAGGCGGAAGAGCGCCGAGCGTGCCGGTCAGCGCCGCCACCGGATGGATAACTGGGTTGCTGGCAAGCGAGCCGAACTCATCGGTTTGCAACACGGCCTGGTTCTGGATCTCGCCACCTCCTGCGGATACGGTGACGGCGAAGGAGAACGTCAGAATCCCGCCCGGGGCAAGGGAGGCAATTTCCCCCAGCCATCCATTGGAGGCGACCGTCCACGAGAGGCCCCCGGAAGCGGAAGCGGAGCCTCCCACATAAGCGGTTCCGGTAGGGAAGAGATCGACCAGACGGAGGCCGTGCAGAGTGGCGCCACTGTCGTTCGTCAGGACAACCGTGTAGGTGATCCGATCTCCCGGCCGCACCGAGCTTCCTCCCGGGGGCATGGCTTGCTTCAACCAGGTGGGTGGCCTGTCTGGGACCTCATAGCGCAGATCGGCCCGGAGCAAGGAAGGCGCCGTGAGGGGGTTTGTGGTGCTGAGCGCCACTTCATACTGTAAGGATTGAACATAGAGATTGAGGGGAATGGAGAGCGTAACCGCCCCCGTCTCAGTGAGCGGTGTCCATGCGCTCCAATCACTCCAGGGGAAGCCATCCTGGCTCTGGGATCGAATACGAACTGCGGCGTCTGTTCCGGGCGGGCGCATGAACTGAAGATCCAGAGTCAACAACAGCCGTCGCTGATCCAGATGGAAGGGCGGGGCCAGATAGTGCCCATTGGATACGAAGAGGCCTGCTCCCTCCGCGCTCAGGCGGCCGGCGTTGATATGGGTCAGCGGAATGTTGGCATACCGGCCTCCGATCACATAAACCCAACCATCCGGCAACACCACCATGGCATGGGCGCTGCGAGGCGGCGTGATCAGGCTGGTCGCCGTCCAAGTGATGACCTCCCCCGTGTCCGCGAGCACACCCGCTCGCACATCCCGGCTGGCATCGCTGAAGTTGCTCTGTAGCCCTCCACTAGTCAGTAAGAGACCGCGATAACCAATGGCGGCCAGTTCCACCAGATTGTTATCCAGGAGCGCCGTGCGCGTGAAGGGTCCAAGGAGCGTCCCGTCCCCCAGAGGCGCGAACCAGACCTCGAACAGAGGCAGGCTGCTCGTCCCGGTCATTCCTCCGATCACATAAAGAGCACCCTGCTCGGCGACCGCTGCGTGCCGCCACAGGGGATAGGGAAGCGTCCACGAAAGGACTTGCCAATGGGTGATCTGACCCGTGACCGGGTCAGGCCGCGCCGCATAGATGAGGTCACGAACCTGGAAGCCCTCTGAAATCCCCCCCAACACATAGATCCATCCACCCCATGCGACAACCGCCATGTTCGTCAGGCTGATGGGCAGAGAAGCCGTCGTCGTGAACGGCCCCAGGGAGCCGTCCGGCTGGATCCGGGCGTAGACCACCATCCGCTGCGGCGCCCCCGGGGCGATGGCCGGCTGGTTTTGCCCGCCGATCACATAGAGAAAGTTGTTCACCACCACCGCCCCCCCATATGCGATCCCGGAAGGGAAGAAGTCCGCGAGGTTTGTCGAAACCGTCACCCAGGGAGTGAGATCATGATCGGAGCGGACGGTGGCCGATTGCACAAGGAATGGGCCTGCGATCATGTCGTTGCTCGAGGCCAATCCTCCCATGACATAGAGGCGGCTCGCCGTATAGACGGCCATATGACCCCAACGGGGGATCAAGCCAGCCGTTACCACCGTGGTGATCCACTCTCCACTCAGCCCGGCCCGAAGGAGGGAGACGGCGCCATCTCCCATATTCGCCAGCCCGGTACGGAGGAACTCTCCCGCGCTGAAATCGGCCCAGGTGGTCTGAGAGAGGGTCTGGACGCCCGCCTCAACCCGGCGGCCCATAGACAGAAGGAGAACAAGAAATCCCACCCCTCCCAGGAGAAGCCCCGCCACAACCCGATGCCAACCTCTGCGCATTCCCATACCCCGGATCCTGGGTGGAGAGATCGAGATCGGACTCGCCGGAAGCCTCCTCATCGGAACAGGAAGAGTTGAGGAGGGGTGGTCGGGCAGGCGTTATCGTTATAGGTCAGCTGGAAGTTTGCCCCGGAGACATCGACTTCGTAGCCGAAGATGGCGCCGTTCCCGGTGAACCCCTGGCTGCCCGAGAGGTTCACCAGACCGTTCGGGGCGTAGATCAGGCCTTCCCATGCGATCCGGGAATACGAGAGCTGGATCGCCCCGTTGTTGGTGTCATTCGAGGTCGAGAAGAACAGGAGCTGCCCCTTGCCATCGGGCTCCTTGTAGAATCCTTTAAAGTAAGCCTGATCGTTGTTCGAACTCGTAGACTTGATCGATCCATTGGTGACGACAGTGATGGTGACCGTCCCCCCACCCTGGATCGTGACATCGCCGTTGACCACGTAGAGCCCATCGCAAAGTTTATAGGAGCCCCCACCGTTGCTCCCGGGGGAGGGGCAGGAGCCGCTGGATTTCAGGGTGATGGAACCGTTGAAATAATACCGCCGGCTGGAATCGACCTGGTTCCATTTCGCGCCACCGGGCAGGAAGTCCTCATACCGGTAGAACGGCGGCATCGGGATGTAGCTGCCCTGCTGGGTGGTCTGGCATGTCCCGTTTCCTTTCTTCTGAGTCACGTAATCGCAGACCCCGTTGATATACATTTGCTGGCTGATGTTAATATCGGCGTTGGAATGGATGTTGCCGTTGACCACCCCAGCCTGGCCGCCGCCAGTGGCCTTGAGCACGTTGGGCTGGCAGTTGCCGGTACACCCCGCAAAAATCGCCCAGCCATTGCAAGAAACCGGAGGCTGATAGACGGCCACCGCCTGGGCGCTCACCCGCAGGTTCGCCTGGCCGATCACTTGCGCGATGAAGGCCGAGAAGGGATTCCAGACCACCACGCGAATCCCCTTGACCTCTTGGGTGCCGATCTTCGCCGGCACGAAACCACCACCGACCGGACTGAGGACATTCCCATCCGCGTCGGTGTAGAAGATCTCGATATTGTTGTTATAAGCGTCTCCCGGTTGACCCGAGGTGTCGGGAATGCCGTGGGCCTCCACCGCAGCGTTCACCGCCTGCCGCAAGGATGCCTCCGGGCAGCCATACCCATGGGGATTACTGCACCATGGCTGGGGGTTCCAGAGAAAGCGGGCCCCGGTCAGGGCCCCAGCGTCCGCCCCGTTCTGAGCCCGTCGGCGCTGGCCGTAGGCATTGCTGCCATCCAGGGCCAGGGCCGTAAGGGCCAGAAGGCCGATGAAGGCGATCGCGATGAGCACCAGTGCCTGTCCACGATTCCACCCTTTCATCCTTCCACCCATGGGAGCGCCTCCTGATCGGTCCGCATCACACCTTATGGGCACGCTCCGGATCCATGGTTGAGGGCCCGCTGCACCGCATAAGCCCGCAGCCTCACCTCCGGGCCGAACACCACCTGCATCACAGGCGTGATCATCGTAAATGAATATGAGGTGGAAACCGTGATCGGCGTGCCGAAGCAGATCTGTCCCGGATTGTTCGGCATGATCACGATCGTGACCCGGTAGGGATCCAGAGGAGTTCCGGGCGTGTGCTGGATCGCGATGAACGTTCGATCGTAAGCGTTATTGGGGGTCGCGCATGAAGGCCCGTCGGCCGCGCTGATGCAGCGCGGATTCATCGCCGCGTAGAGCGCTCCCTCGCCCGCCGCATCCTGGATCGCCACCCACGCCATATACATCCGGCCCAGATCCAGCACCCCGGTGAGCAACAGCAACAACACGGTGGCCGCCAGAGCGAACTCCACCAGGCTCTGGCCGCGCTGGCGATGATCATGAAAGCAGTGATTCCAGCCGGATCCCACTGTCCTCTCCCCCCGCGCTCACGGCTTGGGCATGGCGATCCCGCTGATCGGAACCACGGAGCGCATCCCGGCGAAACGGAGCGGGAGGTTCGATACAAAGGGCCGGATCAGAGGGGTGGCCGCGCTCACCTGGGATTGAACGTCCACATAGACCAGGTCGTTCAGGGCCAGGACATCTGTAGTAGGCAGCCCGATCTGCGCCGGATCCGAAGAGCACCTGCCCAAGGGAAGGAAGGATCCACTCCCATCGGGACGACGATACTCCACCGTGATCGTCACCTGGCTCCGAGGCGTCAACGCCAATGTCCCATAAGCCCGGTTCAGGACCTCGTTGCACTCGGCGATGGTCACCTTCCCGCGATCCGCATCATTGCTCCGATGGATGGTTACGGCGGCCGCTCGCAACGCTTCCCGCGCCGCGTTGGAGACCTCGGTGTAGATGAAGAGGACCCGTCCGAACTCCATGATGCCCAGCATGAACAGCAACAGCACCGGGAAGACCAGGGCGAACTCCACCAGGCCCTGCCCACGATTCCTGGATCCCCTCCACGATCGTCTCGCCAGCCCCCGGAAAGTCATAAATCTCTTACCTCCTTTGAGGAAACCGCCTCGCCCGGCGGGGAGGTTACGGGTCCCGTTCTTCCCGCCTCTACCGGACCCTCGGGCTATTGACGGTTTGAGAAATTTTAATATAATGTGGAGGGAGAAGGGGCGAAAGAAGGTATATTTATAAACCGTTTTCGAGGGCCTTTAGGATACGGGAGGGATCGATGCGTCGATGGACATGGAGAGGACGGAGAGCCCAGAGCATCGTGGAGCTAGCGATCCTGCTGCCCCTCTTCCTGATCCTCATCGCCGGCCTAACCGAACTGGGGTTCGCGATCGCTGCATATCTTTCTCTCCAGGATGCCGTGCGGGAGGCCGCCCGCTTCGGGGCCGACGGCGATCCTTGTCTGTATGCCGATCATCAGGAGGATCCCCGAGACCCTGGCGCCGTTTGCGACAGTGACCTGTTCATGACCCCGGTTTCCCAACGCTTCGATGAAGCCTTCCGTCCATACACGATGAACGCGAGCCTGGGGGACGATCTGGTGATCTCCGCCTTCGGCATCCGACAGGACGGCACGCTGGCCTGGCGGCTCCCCCGCAATGCCCCTAACGGGTGGTCCCGTTTCCGCAATCGGAGCTCCCGGGTCACGGATGCGGCGATCGCCGCCCAGATCGGCCACTCCCCCAGCAAAGGGGTACTGGTGGTGGAGGCGTATTACCACTACCGCCAGCGTCTGGGCCTGTTCACCTGGGCGTTCCCGGAAATCATCCCGATGTATGCATCGGCCTGGATGCCGCTGCCTTCGGTGGATCCGATGGAATGAACGAGGCGCAGGTCGGCAGGGCTTCTCCGGCGCCCCAAGGGAGATCAGGAGGTGGAGCTATGCGCCGCCGCGGGCAGATTGTGGTTCTCTTTGCCTTGATGCTGGTGGGGCTGCTGGCCCTGGCCGGCCTGGCGATGGATGGCGCCCGCCTCTATGCTGCCCGACACCGCCTGCAGCACGCCCTGGATGGAGCGGCCCTGGCCGGCTCCAACCAGTTCCGCGTCGGCCGCACCCTTGCCGATATCCAGCAGGCCGCCCGGGATTTCCTGACCGCTCAGGGCTTCGATGTGGCCACCATCCGGGTCTATACATGCGATGACCCAGGCCCTTACGCCGCGGAGCTCTGCACCACTCCCCGTCGCAAGCTGGTGCGCGTCGAAGCCGAGGTCGTCGTCCCTATGACCTTCATGCGGGTGGTGGGTTGGTCGAGCGCGCGGCTCTCCGGCTCCGCGACCGGAGAGGCAGCCTCCGTCGATCTGGTGCTGATCATTGACAACTCGGAGTCAATGGCTTATGACACCCGGATGGTGCTCACTCAGGGTAACCCCATCGTCTGCATTCCCACGGACTCCCCCAACCCCAATCCGGAATGCCCCAAACCCCAGAAGCCGCACTTCTGCAACCCCCATGATATCTGCGAGCCTTTCCGCTCCGTGCGCCAGGCGGCTCGCGAGTTCGCCGAGCGGATGTATTACCCCTACGATCGCGTAGCTGTGGTCTCCTTCGACCGTCAAGCCCGCCTGCTGGTGGATCTCAACGGGGGGACGAGCCTCGCCACTGTTCAGAACGCGATCCAGAGCATCCAGGTTTACGACCCCGCCCAGAACGCCCAAACTGCGAAATGCGCCGGGATGGATTGCACCTCTGGAAATTGCCGTCCGGTTTCTGTGCTGGTGCCGGGGCCAGACACTGACCCACGCCCATGCCCCAGTAGCAACGTCCAAGGAGCTCTCCGCTTGGCCTACAATATCCTGGCCACCCAAGGACGGCCAGCGGAGACCGGCGCCCTTTGGGCCATCGTGATGCTGAGTGACGCCGCGGCCAACGCCACGGATCCCTCTCCAAGCTCGCCGGATCCGGTAGCGAGGGACTTCGGGCTCTGCCCTCGCTACAACCCACCCCCCAGCTGGGGTGCGCCCACCTGGTACTGGGGGGATCCGGGGTACCGTCCGTTTTGTCAGGATGGCGACTTCGAAACGCGTCATCCCCCATCTGATCCCCGATATGATGCGGAGGACGCCGCGCTCGATATGGTGGATGTGCTCCGAGAGGCCAACATCGTGGTCTTCTCCATTGGCTATGGCAGCGGAATGCACAACCTGAACGTACGCCCGGGCCAGGGACGGGATCCAGACGTTGGGGAGAAGTTCATGCGCTACTTGGCCGACAGCACCGATGGCAACAATCAGGCGGACTGCCTGCAGAGCGGAAGCGACTGGTTCAGCCCAGGGGCGGTCTGGAAGCCGCAGGGGCAGTCATGCAGCAACTATTTCTACGCCCCGGACGCTGCAACGCTGCAGCAGATCTTCCGTGAGATCGCCCGCCGGATTTTCACCCGTTTGAATCGATAGACGGGTTTTCCGTCGCATGGCTGAGGAGGGGGAATCATGCGCCGAATGGCCCAAGGGACGCTGGAGTTCGCCGTGGCCCTGCCGATCTTTCTCCTTCTGGTTTTCATGGTTATCGAGCTGGCCCGGGTGTTCTACGCGTGGGCGACCATCGAGAATAATGCCCGGGCGGCGGCCCGCTATCTCTCCACCGGGCAATACGACCCGGCCTTCTGCCTCAGCGGCTGCGCCGATGAGGCGGATCGGGAACAGGCTCGGCTCCGGGCCGGCCTGGAACGAGGTCGGGAGATCCTTTACGGCCTCCTGATCACGCAGTTCGGAGAGCAAGCCGGGGGGCCGGGCTCCGATGCCCCAGGTTTCTATGGGGTCACGATCTGCAGCAGCCGGCCGGGCTTTGAGTTCGATCCGGCTACGCTGCGCTGCGTCCCAGGGAACGATGCCGGGGGCCCTGGGGATCGGGTCGTGGTGGTGGTCCGCCACAACCATATGATCATCACCCCCCTCCTCCGGCCCATTGTGGCCTATATCCCCCTGATCGCCCGCCGCGAGGTGATCAACGAGCGCTTCCGGACCGTCCGCCTGTTGGGGCTGCCGCCGGAGATCCCGACGGTCGTGCCGCCGCCGACGCCTACGTTCACGCCGGCTCCCACGGATACCCCCACGCCCCCGCCGCCGCCGACGGCTACGCCGACGCCAACAGCTACCTTCACGCCCACGCCCACTCGCACCCCGACGCCGACGGTGTGCCCGCCCGGGGTTTGCACCCCCACCCCCACTCCTACACCCACCCGTACCTGGACGCCCACGCCGACTCCTACCCGCACGCCCACCCGTACCCCGACGCCAGTGTGGACGCCCACCCGCACGCCCACCCGCACCCCGACGTCCACGCCGACGATGACGCCCACGCCGGGTGGCTTTGACGGGTGAACAGAGCGAAAGAGAGGAGGAGTCAAAGATGCAAAGGGGGAGGGTCGTCCGGCTTATGGGACTCATTCTAATAGGACTGGGGCTTCTGGGCGCCCTGATCGGACGCGGGAGCGCCCAGACCCTTCCGCCCCCGCCCCCTCCTCCATGGCCGGCTCCTCCTGCCCCGGCGCCGGGGATGTATGCTGCTGAGACGCCTCCCAACGCCCGATGGCAGACCATGACCATCGGCATCGCGGATCCGGGAAACCCCTATCTCCCGATCACCCGGGAAAACCGGGTTGAGAATGCCACCGTGAGCTCCCTGCGCCTTGGGTTTGGAGGGCTCACATTCCCGGAGCTGATCACCCGTGTGGAGGCCTGGGCAGAGCCTCAGGATGGCAGCATCACCTGGACGGTGGAACCCACTGGGGTGGTGTTCTATAATGTGCAGCCGACTCATACCCTCTTCGCCTCCTGGGTCACCACGGCCTACGCCCGATATGAGCCGCCGGAATACGAGATCACCGTTGGGACCATCGGGCGGGAGGGCTTTGATTTCGCCACCGGGATGGCGGTGCAATTGCCCGCGGGCGTCTATACGGTTACCTATGCCCGGATCGTCTCCACCAGCCACGAGGGGTTGAGCCCTTTTCCCCTTTACGTGCCCGGAGGCCTCGTCTGGCCGATGGCGCGCTTCACCACCACCCCAGAGAGCCGGGCATGGGTCACATATACCTTCCGCCTGGGGGATCTGCGGAATCGATCGGAAGCCACGCTCCCGGATCTGATCCCCCTCACCCTGACCTTGCGGATCCATAGGGGAAGCACTCAGGTGAACGCATGGATCCGCAATGCGGGCGCCGCCGCGGTCCCATCACGGGTCGGCGGCTTTCTGGTCGCTTTGCAGCAACGCGCCCCTGGCGATCCCCCGGCCAGCCCGACGGACGGCGGGGGGTTCGAGACGTGGATGCAGGGACCCACCGGTGTGTGGCTTCCTCCTTTGAGCCCCGGCCACGAGGTTCTGATCACGGGAACCGCCTCGCTCCAGCCCGGTCGATGCCTGTTCCTGAACGTGGATGTGGATCCCTTCGGGGAAAGCCCTCTGACCGGGCGGGTCTGGGAGGCCCGGGAGGACAACAACGTGGCCGGGATCTGCCCACACGTCCTCTTCCTCCCTCTGATCCTGCGCAGTCCTCCGTAAATTCTCCCGCCTGCCCTCGCCTCCAGTAAAATCAACAACCGGGAAGGGACCTCCCGGACGGCACGCCGGAACAGGGAACCGGAGGCATGGATGATCCGCCGGTGGGAACGCGGGATGATCGGATTCGGGGTGGCGTTGCTGGTCGCCTGCCTGGCCCGGCCGGTGATGGTGACCGTCATCGCGGACGGCCAGCGCCGCATCCTCTATGCCCGCGGTCCAACGGTCCGAGAGGCGCTGGCCCAGGCAGGCATCCTCCTCGGGGATCTGGATCGGGTTACGCCGCCGGAGAACCTGCCCATTCGCCCCGGGATGGTGATCACGGTCACCCGTATCACCCAGACCCTGGAGGTACAGGAGGTCCCGATCCCGTTCCCCCGACAGATCCTGAAGGACGCCCGGCTGGCTCCCGGGGAAAACCGCCTGATCCGCCGGGGCGAACCCGGCGTCGAACGGGTGACCGTCCGGATCACATGGGCCGATGGCCAACCGGTGGAGCGCCAGGAGATCCACCGGGAACGCCTGCGGGATCCGGTTCCCGAGATCGTGGCGGTCAGCTTGCTGGGCGAGGTGGTCTCTATGCCGATCTCCGGCACGCTGGTCTTCCTGGCCCATCGAGACGCATGGCGCGTCGCTGGGGAAACGACCCGGATCCTGCCGCTCACGAACCTAGGGGATCTGGACGGACGGATCTTCACGTTGTCTCCCGATGGCGGCCTCCTCCTGTTCTCCCGCTCCCCCCTGACATCCCCCCGCCCGCTCCTGAACACCCTCTGGGGGCTGAACCTCCGCGCCGATCCGCCACGCCCGCAGCCAGCCGGGCTGGAAAACGTGCTCTGGCTGGAATGGTCCCCCCGGGGGGATCGTCTGGCCTTTGCCACTGGGGAGCCGAGCCCCGGGCCGCCAGGCTGGCGGGCGCATAACGACCTCTGGATTGGCCGATGGACAAACGGACGGATTGAAGCCCGCCAGGTGCTGACGCCGACCGCTGGCGGCCCTTACGGATGGTGGGGCATGGCCTGGGCCTGGTCTCCGGATGGCCGCCGTCTGGCCTTCGGGCGCACGGATGGGATCGGGATGCTGGATCTGGGGAGCCTACAAGTGACCATCCTGCTCACCTTCCCGGTTTATGAAACCCGGAGCGCCTGGGCCTGGGTGCCCGCCCTCGCCTGGTCCCCGGATGGCCGATACCTCGCTGCCCTCGTTCATGGCCCTCCCCGCTCCGGAGAGCCCCCCGAGCAATCCACCCGCTTTGATCTCTGGATCCTGGCCGTGGATGCCGGATGGGCGCGCCCGTTGATCGAGGATGTCGGGATATGGGCGGGCGTGCTCTGGAGCGACCAGGGCCTCTTTTTCGGCCAGGCCCATCAGCCCGAGGCCGGGGACGCTTCCCGTTATGACCTCTACTGGGCCGATCACGATGGGAGCGATCGACGGCGCTTATTCCCGCCAGAGGGGGAGATTGGCTTCGGCGGCCAGCCCGATATGCGCTGGGGACCCGACGGGCGAAGCCTCCTGGTGCGCTATCAGGGGGACCTCTACCGGATTGCCCTCCCTTCCGGCCGGATCGATCGCCTCACCGCTCGGGGGGACATCGCGGCGATGGCATGGCGCTGAAGGCCGGGTTCCCTGTGGAGACAGCTCCTTCCACCGTTCGGAGCGGACGGCCATGGCCTGTTTATGGATCCATCCCGATCCGGAATCCGGGATTTTCATTCGCCGGGGGAATCCGGGTGAAGCGAGGGCCTGTTACCGCCTGCCCGGCCGGGGTCTGTCGCCTCCGAAAATCTGCTGGAGCAGAGAGGGGATAGAGGTAGCGGTGGGGGATGGCAGGGAAGTCGGCGTAAACCCCGCGTCGCTCCGGCGGCAGCAACGCCGCGATCTGTGCCATCAGCTCATCCGTCGCCTCCCGCAGCGCCTCCCGGCTCCGCTCCTCGGGGATTTCCACCCGGAAAGGCGGGCCGAAAACCACCCGCACCGGTGTGCGCCGGAGCCGGCGGATATTGAACTTGAAGCGATCGGTTCCATCCACGCCCACCGGCACGATCGGGGCGCCCGTGCGCCAGGCCAGGTAGACAGCTCCCTCTTTCCCCGGGATCAGCGCGCCGGTGGGGCTGCGAGTGCCCTCCGGGGCGATAAGCAACACCCCGCCCATCCGAAGCACTTCCAGGGCGGTCTGGACGGCCCGGCGATCGACCTCCCCCCGTCGGACCGGGAAGGCATCGAAGGCGGTGACCAGGGGGCCCAGCACGACATCGCGGAAGACCTCGGCCTTGGCCATGGGGAGCACCTTGCGCCGTAGGAGGCTGACCACCAGCACTGGATCCAGGAAGCTGATGTGATTGATGGCCAGGATCACAGGCCCAGCGGGGGGGATATTCTCCAGCCCCACGACCTCCAGGCGCAGCACCAGCCGGTAAGCGAGATGAAGCAAGAAGGTCAGGAAGCGGCGCAGCCACGAGTGCCGATGGACCCGCGTGGCCGTCGCCCAGCGGGAAGCCCGTTGGAATACCTGTCCCGTTTCCGTCATATCCTGGCCGCTGAATCCAGATCGTAGAATGCCGGCAGAAATCAAAAATTGAGGAACGCAGCGGGTTTCCCCGCTGCGCAACCCCTGATGCGATCGGTATTCTCAGCGCGTCGCCATCTCTTCCTCCGCTAGCCGGCGGGTCTGATCATCCAGGATCAGCGCATCGATGAGGGGATCCAGATCGCCATCCAGAATCTCCTGTAAGCGATACAGGGAGAGATTGATCCGGTGATCCGTGACCCGATTCTGAGGGAAGTTATAGGTACGGATCTTCTCGGCCCGCTCCGCAGTCCCCACCTGGAGGCGGCGAGCCTGGCTGACCTCCGCCTCTCGTTTCCGGCGCTCCCGCTCATACAGACGGGCCCGCAAGATGGCCAACGCCCGCTGCTTGTTCTGGAACTGGGAGCGTTCATCCTGGCATGAGACCACAATCCCGGTGGGAATATGGGTGATGCGCACCGCCGTTTCGTTCTTCTGCATGTGCTGCCCACCCGCTGTGCCCGCCCGGAAGGTTTCGATGATCAGGTCCTTGGGATCGATCTGCACCTCCACCTCATCCATCTCGGGGAGCACTGCAACCGTCGCCGTGCTGGTGTGGATGCGGCCCGAGGCCTCCGTAACGGGCACCCGCTGGACCCGATGGACACCGCTCTCATATTTGAGGCGGGAATAAGCACCGCGGCCGCGGATCAGGAAGATGACCTCCTTAAAGCCGCCCAGGCCGGTCTCGTTGGCGCTGAGGAGCTCCACCTCCCAACCTTTCCGCTCCGCGTAACGGGTATACATCCGGAAAAGATCAGCGGCAAACAGGGCGGCCTCTTCTCCACCCGCCCCCGCGCGGATCTCCATAATGACGTTCTTTTCATCGTTCGGATCGCGGGGGAGCAGGAGGCGCCGGAGCTGCTGCTCAAGGCGCTCCTGCTCCTCGGAGAGGCGCTCGGCCTCCTCCTGGGCGAGGGCGGCCAGCTCTTCGTCCTCCGTGGTTTCCAGCAACTGCCGCGCCTCTTCCAGCTGTCGACGCACCGCCTGATAGCGGCGGAAGGTTTCCACAATGGGCTCCAGCTCCTCCCGCTCCTGGCTGAGGATCCGGAGCCGGGAGATATCCGCCGCCACGGCCGGGTCGGCCAGCATCGCGGTCAGCTCTTCATAGCGCCGTTCAACGGCTTCCAGTTTCTCCAGCCATCGCCGTTCCATCGGGAATTCACCGGACAACCGTTGTGCGAAAGACCAGCAGGATCGGATGTCACGCAGTTCCGATTCCCTGTTCGCCCCCATTCTCGATCCCCAGGCGGATCAGCGCGTTCCGGGCCGCTTCCCGGGTGGCTTCCCGCTTGCTGGCCCCCTGACCTTCCCCCACGACCTCATCGCCGATCAGCACCTGAACCGTGAAACGGGCTGCGTGGGGGGGGCCTTCCACCGCCACCACCCGATAGACAGGGGTCTTCCCCCGGACAGCCTGGCTCCAGTGCTGCAGGCGTCCTTTCGGATCATGCCACTCCAGATCCCGCATGGCCTGATCGATGGCCGCGGGGAGCAACTGGCCCATCAGGCGTTCGGCTGCCGGCAGCCCCCCATCCAGATACAGAGCGCCCAGGAGCGCCTCGAAGGCATCCGCCAGAACCGAGGGACGGACCCGCGCGCTTTCCGCCTCCCCCTTCCCGAGGCGGAGCCACCGGCCCAGCTCCAGCTCCTCCGCCCATGCGGCCAGCCGCTCCCCCCGGATTAGGACGGTGCGCAACTCCGTCAGGCGTCCCTCCGACCAGCCTGGAAATCGACGGAACAGCTCCGTGCTGACCACCAGCTGAAGGACCGCATCGCCCAGAAATTCCAGGCGCTCGTTATCCCGGACCCCCTCCTCCGGGTGCTCATTCACATAGGACCGATGGGTGAGGGCTTCCATGAGAAGGGCCCGATCTCGGAAGGACCAGCCCAGGCGTTTCTCCAGGAGCCGAAAAGGGTCTTCCTCGGAAGGGGAAGCGTGGGGTGAAGGGAGGGGCGAACCGCGAGGCGCGGGTTCCGGCTGCTTTCCCGGACGATGCCCCCAGATATGCCCGATCCGAACCCACCAGTTCCCCATCGCAAATTTCCCTCGCAAGGAAGGATAAAAGCTCGAGGACCTCCCCCCCATCCCCTCCTCAACGCGGGAAAGGGGTCGGGGGTTAGGTCTGAGAACCCCCACAAAACAAAGGGGGCAGATCCGTGATCTGCCCCCATGGAGCGGGCGACGGGACTCGAACCCGCGGCCTTTGGCTTGGGAAGCCAACGCTCTACCACCTGAGCTACGCCCGCCCGCTCTATATAACAATTTAGCGGGTCCGAGCTCCGCTGTCAAATCTCCCCCTCACCCCGACCCTTCCTCGGATAGGGGAGGGGTCGGGGCGGGGTAGGACCTCAGCGCTTCGTCCGAAAGCCCAGCAACGCGTAGAGCGGGCACCAGCCCACCAGAGAGGTCAGGATGAAGATCACACCGACGACACTGAGGATGACGCCCAAGATATTGAAGTGGAGGACGAAGGCGGAGAGCAGGATAAACACCACGGCCACGATGAGCCGCACGACCCGATCCCAGCTGGCCATATTCACCATCATGGTTTCACCTCCCGCAAGAGATCGAACGGAATCCCCCTGAACCTCACCAGCTCACTCCGCCTCATCCTCATCATGAGGATGAGGGTGACGCGCATGGGCTCCGGCAAGGGCATGGCGCATATGCTCCCAGGCCGCTCGGGCCCGCGCCATCGCCTCCGGATCCATCACCTTCATCAGCTCGTTGATGAAATAGCCCTCCGGCACCGCCCCCTCGATGTGAAGGACCTCGTTGATCACCGTTCGGGGGACGCCGTAGACGCCGTAGTAATCCGCCAGCTCCGGGAACTCCATCGCCTCCACCATATCCGCCCGAATCCACGGGCTCTCCATCGCCGCCTGATGAGCCATCCGCACCATCCGCGGGCAATAGGGGCATGTCGGCGTGACGAAGACCTGGATGTGAACAGGCGTCTGGAGCTGGGCCAGGCGCTTGCGGCTGGAGGGCGAGAGACCGGAGTCCCGCGCGCCGACCATTCGGATATCCTCGATCAGGGAGCCGAACTCATAGCCGGACGGGATCCCGAAGTAGCGAATGCCATAGTCCCGATCCCCCTCGATCACGACCGCAGGCGCCTTGTCGATGCCATAGCGCTCGGCTACCTCCCGATCGGTGATCCGGTTGTAGACCTCCGCTGTGATCCGATCCGACAGGGAGGCAACCTCCTCGATCAGCTGCTGTGTCTCGCGGCAATATACACAATCGATATGCTGGATGAAAACCAGAAGCCGGACTGGGTTCTTCAGATCTGTCAGCAGGCGTCGGACTTCCTCACGGGTGTGCGCATCCAGCAACGCCATACGGACCTCCTCCTGGGGTGAGAGGGTTTCGGGCTCGATCCGCCGGCCTCCTCCTGGGAGCCTGGAGGGGGTGGGCGAAAACCCACCCCCTCTCCCCAGTCGGAGGGCCCGATGGCGCGGACCGTTGCCCCTCACTTCCCTTAGATGCAGAGGGCTGGTTGAGGTGACAAATCCGCCTTCGCCTTGCGAAGAGAGAAGGGGGCGGAGCGAGCATTTCCCCAGAAGCTGGATGTGCGATATAATAAAAGTGCCCGAGGGGGCGAAAAGGGCTCGACGGGGGAGGCAGATCGTCGGCGGCAGGTCGGGGCCGCTCGGACCCCGTGAACAACCCGAGCAAACAATAAGTGCCAACCGCGATTACGCGGCTCTCCCGCTGGCCGCCTAAGCCAGCGTGAGGGGACGGTCCCCCGCTGAGGGGACCCGCTCGACCGGACCCATCGCCGACGGGGCCGGATCGGGTGTGACAAAGTCGGCGTGCGGCGGCCAGGCGCCCCGGAAGGCCGCCTAAGCCTAAGGGGCTGGCCGGCCGGAGACCTTGCCGGTGGGAGGACCGGCCGGCGAGAGGGAAAAACCGGATACGCCTGTAGGCGCCGGCGATCGAATCTTCCGGACGCGGGTTCGATTCCCGCCGCCTCCACCTGTGCGGAAGTGGGCGGGGTCCTGGAGTGGGCCTCGCCCACTTCCCGTTTATAAGGCCGGGGACCTGCGCACGGGGGTTCAATATTTTCCCGCGCCGACAGGGCGTGCCATGGGAGTCACGGATTACTATGTCTGGCGGGAATTCGAGGATCGCATCGGCGGAGAGCGGATCCGCTGGGCGGGGAAGCCAGGCCTGGAGATCTGGAGCCATGTCGATCCGGGTGTGGCCCTCATCGCCCAGGTGATGGAGATCGGCCCCGAGGATCACGTCCTTGATTTGAACTGCGGGGTGGGATGGTTGGGGGTGCTGGCCGCCCGACGTACAACCGGTCGGATCATCCTGGCCAGCGACCACGGCCTGGCGGTGGAAGCTGCTCGGCGCACGATGGCGATGAACGGCTTGGAGGGGCGCGCCCGGATCTTCCATGGCGATGGCTATCCCCTCCTGGAGCCCGGGTCTTTTGATGTGGTTCTTTTGAACATCCCCAAGGGCAAGGAGGTAGCGCAACGCCTGGTGCGCCTCGCGGCATGGGCGCTGAAGCCTGGGGGACGGCTCTATCTGGCCGGGCCGAAGCGAGGCGGCGTAGACAGCATCATCGCTTACGCCCGGGATCTCTTCGGTCGGGCTCCAGTATGGGCGTATGGAAGCGGCTATCGAGTGGCGGTGGCCTCCCGCCCGGCTCACCTGGAGATCGAGCCTCCCGGAGATGATTTCGTGGAACGGGAGGCGGTCGTTCGGGGCCGCCCATGGCGCTTCATCACTCGCCCTGGCCTGTTCTCGTGGTCTGCCCTGGATGAGGGAACCCGTCATCTCATCGAACAGATGGAGATCCGCCCCGCGGATCACGTTCTGGATCTGGGATGCGGATATGGGATCGTAGGGGTGATCGCCGGCCACGAAGCGCGGGAAGGTCGAGTGGTGATGGTGGATATCAGTGCGGCGGCCCTGGAGGCGAGCCGCCGCACTCTGGCCCTTTATTCCCTGCCTCACGTGGAAGTCCGTCTCAGTGACGTCATCGATGGCGTGCGGGGAGAACTGTTCGATGTCGTGGTGACCAATCCGCCGATCCACCAAGGCTTCGGAGTCGAACGGGAAGTCGCCACACAATTCGTATATGATGCTCCTTCTGTGTTGCGCCCTGGAGGGCGGCTCTATCTGGTTGGGGCGGTGGTGCTGCCTTATCGCACGATCATTGAGCGGGTCTTTGGAAACGTGGAGATCCTGTTCGATGATCGCCATTATCGGGTGTATCGGGCACTCCACATGCCCCGCCGGCTTCGATAGCTGGCGCGGTTGGCCGTTCCCCCGATTCCGATAGCCCTCCCCGGCCTCTCTATCCGATGCCGGAAGTCGGAACCGCGCCCGCTCCAGCGCCCCCGGTCCAAAGGGCTTCCCCAAAATCTGGGAACGACCGCGGCATCCCATTGACAGCCCTTCATTCGAAACGGTATAATGGGCTGAAGAACTCTATACCCAGAAAGGGGGTGGGGACATTGGCCCGCGTGATCATTGAGGAGGGGGAGTCCTTCGAGTCGGCCCTCAAGCGATTCAACAAGCAGATCCAGGCCGACAAGTTGCTATCGGAGCTGCGGCGCCGGCGCTACTATGAGCCGCCCAGTGTGATCCGCAAGCGCAAAAAGGCGGCCAAGCTGCGCAAAAGCCGGCGCACGACTTTGAAGGCCCTGCGAGCGGCTGGTTTGCTGTAAGCGCGGCAAGGTAGACAAACAAAAGGGTGGGGATCGCCGAAGGCGATCCCCACCCGAGAATCTCGCGAGTTGCTCGAAGGGCGGATCGAGCTATCTCTCCCAGCTCGAACCTGACCTCTGAACACCCTCAAGGGAGCATCTCCGTCTTCAGCACGGCGTCCAGCACGATCATCGCGGCCAGCGCCAGAGGCACCGCAGTGCCCAGATGATAGAGCCATCCATATTTCGCAGGCGGGATCGCATAAAGCGCCAGGGCGCACAGCTCCAGCGCGATCCCGATGATGAGGCCACCGATGACGACAGCAACCCGTTTGGCCAGCATCCCCGATCTCCTCCTGCCTCAGCGTTCTCCGGCTATTCAAATGGAGGCAACCGAACCTGGTATAGGCCCGATGAGCCGCCCCTCTCTGCTCCCTGCTCCGTGGGGCCTCTCGACCTCACCGCTATCCGAAGCCCTCGCACGGGCGAATGAGGGAGCCGCCAGAGACTCCCCGCGGCCGATCTTTCTTGAACGGTGTAAATTCTAATCCCCCCATGAACGCTCGTCAATGCAACCCGTGGAAAATGAAGAGCCCGCGGGAGAAAAAAGAGAGCGGGTCGTTTCATCGCCTGCCCCGCTCCGCCGGCTCAGAACCACCCCATGAGAAGCGCCCGGAGAAACTGCCCCGCCAGTTCGATCAACAGGATCGCCACCAGGGGGCTGAAATCCAGCCCGCCCACCGGGGGGAGGTAGCGCCGCAGGGGATTCAACACGGGCTCCACCGCGCTCGCCAGGAGGCGTCGGGCTGGATGCCACGGATCGAGGCCGATCCAGGAGGCGAACACATAAAACACAATCAGAAGCACGTAGAGATTGACCAGGGCATCGATCAGGGAGCTCAGCATTCCAGGCATGGTCGCTTTCCTCAAGGAAATTCGCGGGGCCGTGATAATGGCTCCCGTCCTCCAGGCCCTCTACGGGAAGGGCAACGAGCGTCATGACGAGGGACGCTCGCCGAAAATCGCCCGCCCCAGGCGGACCATGGTTGCGCCCTCTTCGATGGCCACCTCGAAATCGTCGGTCATGCCCATGGAGAGATGCTCCCAGGAGCCCTGGGGGAACCGCGCAGCCAGCGCGTCCCGCAGCGTTCGGAGCCGGCGAAACACCGGTCGGACCGCTTCGGGATCGGGGGCGATGGGCGCGACGGTCATCAACCCGAGGACCTCCAGGCCGGGCTGATCCAGGATCCGGGCGACCGCCTCGAAGAAAGCCTCCCGCTGAGCCGCATCGTCCTCCCAGCGATCCAGAGGGAAGCCGTATTTGCTCGCCTCGCCGGAGACATTGCACTCCAGCAGGATCCTCGCCCGTTGCCCCCTCTCCCCCGCCAGCCGGCTGAGCCTCTCCGCCAGCGGCACCGAGTCAACGGAATGGATCACGTCGAACAGGCTCAGGGCCCGCCGGGCCTTCCGCCGTTGCAGATGGCCGACCATATGCCATCGGATCGCCACCGCGCCGCCCAGCATGGCCTGCACCTGCGGGATTTTCCCCTCCGCTTCCTCCACCCGGTTCTCCCCGAAGATCCGCAGCCCACAGGCATACGCTTCCAGGATCCGCTCCGGCGGCACTGTCTTGGTCACGGCCACCACGGTGATCTCCCCCGGATCCCGGCCAGCCCGACGAGCTGCGCGCGTGATCCGTTCCTGAACCTGTTCCCAGCGCTCCGCGATGGAGGAGTTCATCCTCGAGAAGCCACCCGGATGGATTTCGAGCGGATGCGGTTGGGCTCGAAGCGAGCCGGCGGAGTGGGTCGCCGCGGGCGATCCGGTTCCCCCTCAAACCCTGGGGATCCTCACCCCTTGATCACTGCAATCGGCCGGAGCCGGGCGACCTTCTTGGCGATCCCCGCGTGATGGACCACCTCGACCACGCGGCTGACGTCCTTGTAAGCTCGCGGAGCCTCCTCGGCCAGCCCGGCCATGGAGCCGGCGCGGACGACGATGCCCTGGCTTTCCAGTTCGGCCTTGAGCTTCTCGCCGCGGATCTCCCGCTTGGCCTGGGCACGGCTCATGACACGGCCGGCCCCGTGGCAGGTGCTTCCGAAGGTCTGGGCCATAGACCCGGGCGTCCCCAGTAACACATACGACGCCGTGCCCATCGAGCCGGGGATCAGAACCGGCTGCCCGATATCCACGTATTTCTTCGGCAGCCCTGGGGAGCCCGGACCCCAGGCGCGGGTGGCCCCCTTCCGATGGACGCACACAGTCATCCGTTGGCCGTCGATCTCGTGGGTTTCGATCTTACCCATGTTATGGGCGATGTCGTAGACCTGCCAGACGTCGTGGGCGATGCCCTTCGGCTGGAGGACCTCCTCAAAGCTCTTGCGGATGTAGTGAGCCAGGATCTGGCGATTGCAGAAGGCGAAGTTCGCCGCGCAGGCCATCGCCTTCAGGTAATCCTGCCCCTCCGGGCTATCGATGGGCGCGCACATCAGCTCCTTGTCGGGCAGCTTGATGCCGTACTTATGGATCACCCGCTCGAAGCGCTGGAGGTAATCGGTACAGATCTGGTGGCCGAAGCCGCGGGAGCCGCAATGGATCTGGACGGCGACCTGCCCCTCGAAGAGCCCCATTCGCTCCGCGCCCACTGGATCAAAGATCTCATCCACCACATCCACCTCGATGAAGTGGTTCCCGGCGCCCAGGGTGCCCAGCTGATCCTTCCCCCGCTCTTTGGCCTTAGGGGTAGCCTTGTCCGGATCCGCGTTGGGCATGCAGCCGAATTCCTCAGTGTGCTCCAGATCCTCGGGCCGGGCGTAGCCGTGGCGCAGCGCCCAGCGGGCTCCCTCCGCCAGCACTTCGTCCAGTTGCCGCGCCGTCAGGGGGACATGCCCTTCGGAGCCCACCCCGCTGGGGCAGTTGGAATAGATCCGCGACGCCAGCTCCGCCAGATGTGGCGCGATCTGTTCGTAGGTCAAATTGGTCGCCAGCAGCCGCACGCCGCAGTTGATGTCATAGCCTACCGCGCCGGGAGAGATAATTCCTCCCGGCACCTTGCTGGCCATTACGCCACCCACGGGCATCCCATAGCCTTGATGGACATCCGGCATGACCACCACATAACCCACCAAACCCGGTAGCGAGGCCACATTCACCGCCTGATGCACCGACAGGTCCCCCAGGGCATCCTCCAGCAGCTCCTCGTCCGCGTAGATGCGGACGGGGACATTCATCCGCGGGTCGAACGAGGTGGGCAGTTCCCAGAGATACTCATGGATCCGTCGGAAATCTTGTTTCCGGATCTCCCGCGCCATGATCTCCCTCCTCACACATCGAACACCAGCTCTACCCAGTAACGCCCATCCTCCTGCCGGATCGCCACATTATGATAGGTCACCGCCTTTATATATTTTCGCATCTCCCGGGTCCGTTCTCCATAAGCAGTCGCGCGAAGGCGACCGAGGGAATCCGGATCCCCGGGATCCGGCGGGCGGAGCTCATGGAGCTCAAACCGCTTGAAAGCCAAGTGCTCCCGCTCCGTGTGGTAGACCAGCTCGTTCAACCAGGCCACCAGCAATCCCTCAAGGCTGGCCGCCTCCACCTCAATTTCCCGCCGCTCGGACTCTCCCAGGGCATCCAGGTCAACCAGCAGGCTATACATCCCCATCGCCGCGTTCGCGAACAGCTCCGGCAGCGTCCGCCCATAGGCTCGGATGGCCCAGTCCGCCGTGTGGGGGATCTCCTCAAAGGGGATTCCAACGCTGGACATATGCCCCGTTCCTCCCGCGGTCGATTTCCTAAGAGAAAGCCGCACGCTGGAACAACGAACCCAGAGCCTGTCATTCGCGGTTCCTGTTCGTAGATGGCCTCCACCCGGCCATCGGCACGGCCTTCGCTCAGGGAACCACCTGGATCTCGGGCGCTCCCTCCAGACGGCCGATGGCCCAGGCTGATTCGCCGGCCTCCGCCATCCGGGCGCAGAAGGCCTCCGCATCGGCCGGAGCGAAGGCCAGCAGCAGCCCTCCGGAGGTCTGGGGATCATACAGCAAGGCCTCCGTGATCTCATCGATCGAGGGCTCCAGACGCACGTGCGGTCGGTAGAACTCCCGGTTCCGCCAGAGGCCTCCGGCGAAGGCCTCCGCCTCCGCGCAGCGCCGCGCGCCCCGCATCCAGGGGAGCCGGCGAGCCTCCAGGACCGCCCCCACCCCGGAGGCCTCCACCATCTCCCACACATGGCCCAGCAGCCCGAACCCGGTCACATCCGTGGCGGCGTGGGCGTTGCATTTCACCGCCAGCCGGGCGGCCGTCTTGTTCAGCCGCATCATCCATGCCATCGCCTCTTCGATCTCCTCCGGCCAGGCCAGATCCCGCTTAAGGGCGGTGGTGATCACCCCGCTCCCCAGCGGCTTCGTCAGGACCAGGACATCCCCCGCCCGGGCCCCGGATTTCCGCAGGATCCGTTGCGGATGCGCCACGCCCGTGACCACCAGACCGAACTTCGGCTCGCGGTCGGTGACCGTATGGCCGCCGAGAACAACCCCGCCCGCCTCGGCCACCTTATCCGCCGCCCCCTTTAGGATCCGAACCAGGATCTCCAGATCCAGGCTGTCCGGAAACGCCACCAGATTGAGGGCGAAACGGACCTCCCCGCCCATGGCGTAGATATCGCTCATCGCGTTGGCCGCAGCGATGGCGCCATAGGCGTATGGGTCATCCACCACCGGCGGGAAAAAGTCGGCGCTCTGGACGAGGGCCGTCTCCTCGTCCAGCTGATAGACGGCCGCATCATCCGGCGCCTCGATCCCGATCAGGACCGCCGGATGGGGCAGGGGCGGGATTTCCTCGTGGAGCCGGCGCAGCACGTGCGCCAGGGCCTCCGGGGCCATCTTGCTGGCTCAACCTGCGCACGAAGCCAGCGCCGTCAGGCGAATCGTCTTATTGTCCACCGATCGGCTCCTGAAGGATCTGGAGGAACGCTGAGCAGGAGCTCGCAGGCATTGCCCTGGAAAAGTATAACCTGGAATCGAGCGGCCGTTCCGCCCGAGTTCACACCCTTGTGATCCGGGTCCCCCGGATCCGTGGGGGATCCCGCAAGGCATCCCGGAGCGCCCCGGGGCGTCGCCCGGAGAAGATCCAGACCTCAAGCTCGGGATCCCGTTCCACCCAGCGCAGGGCCATTTCCAGCTTGGCACGCATCCCCCCGGTGACATCGATCCCCCGGGATGCGCCGACCGCGCCCTGGATCTCTCGGAACCCTTCTGGGGTCAAATGGGGGATCACCTGATGTCCATCCGGCCCATCCGCGAGGACGCCGGCCACATCCCCCACCAGCAAAACGCGGGTGGGCCGAAGGGATTCCAGGAGCGCGTCGAACACCTGCTCAGTGGACAGGATCGCCGCTCCCCGTTCCCGATCGAAGACCACATCGCCCCCCGTCAGGGGGATGAGGCCGACCTCCCAGGCCCGCTGGAAGGCCCGGACTTCAAAGGCCGCCGGGCGCCCTCCGGCCGCCTCCGCGACGGCGGAGGGTGGGATGCTGAGGGTCGGCAAGCCGGCAGCATGGAAGGCCCGACGGACCTGCATGTGGAGCTCCGCTGCCGCGAGGGCCACCTCGGCGAACCCCCACCAGTCCTCTAGCCGGGAGATCCCCTCGTGGATACGGGTGCGGGCAGCTGCGGCGTGGCCGAAGGATCCACTGCCATGGCCCACCAGGATCCGCAACCCCGGGCGTTCCGTCATCGCTTCGCGGATCTCCTTCGCCAGCCGGCGGATGACCCGGAGGCGAGCCCGTCGCTCCCGGCGCTTATCCGTGATCAGCGAGCCGCCCAGCTTGATGAAAACCCGTTCGCCGGAATCCCGCATCGCCCTTCCCCTCCAGGATCCAACGGCCTGCCCGATCTACTCCAGCCGATGGAGGCGGCGGACGTTCGCGATGAGCCCTTCCACTGAAGGCTCATCGGTCCGAGGGGGCGGACCCAGAGGGTCCACGACCTCTTCATGGCCCAGCCAGAGGCGGAACGCGGCCAGCACCCCATAGGCCAGGGCGTCCCGATGGTATCCGCCCTCCAGCACAAAGACCAGGCGCCCCTGGCAGAGGGTGTCCGCCAGCTCCGTGAGCCGCCGGGTCAAGGCCGCAAACCCAGAGACCGTCATGGTCAACCCTCCCAGAGGATCCCCCCAGTGAGGATCATAGCCGGCGGAGACCAGCAGGATCTCCGGTTCGAAGCGGCGGGCAGCCGGGGCGATCACCGCCTCGAAAATCCGTTCGAACCCCCGATCCCCCACGCCCATCGGCAGGGGGAGATTGATCGTAGCCCCTTCCCCGGGCCCCGCCCCGATCTCCCGCCAGTGCCCGGTCCCCGGATAGATCCCCCACTGATGAGTGGACAGATAGAGAACGGAGGGATCCGTATAGAAGATGGCCTGGGTGCCATTGCCGTGGTGGAGATCGAAGTCCACGATCATCACCCGGCGAGCCCCCAGCTCCTCCCGGGCGAAGCGAGCGCCCAGGGCGATGTTGTTGAAAATACAGAAGCCCTCGCCGTGATCAGGGAAGGCGTGATGGCCCGGAGGGCGGACCAGGGCGAAGGCCCGGCCGGCCCGGCCTTCCCAGACAGCGGCGACGGCGGTCTCGACAGCCCCGGCCGCTCGCAGCGCCGCCTCAAAAGAGCGTGGAGTCACATACGTTTCATCGCCCGGGAAATTCAGGCCACCCCCGCCGCGTTCCGCCAGACGGCGCACCCGCTCCACGTAGTTGGCCTGATGCACCCGGTTGAGCCGCTGCAGGGGGATCGGCTCAACCGGAAGCGCCATGGTCTGGTCCAGAATGCCGTGGGCTCGCAGGACGTCGAGGATCCGCTCCAGGCGATCGCGGCGCTCAACATGTTGGGGATCATCATGCTCCAGGAAGATCGGATCGAAGGCATAGGCGACCACCATCGCGCCCTCCGGCATGCGGGCTTCCTGAGAGGAGTTTAGCGGGGATCAAGCGACGAGGCCATTCCGGGGAAGTGAGAAGGGGCGATGGGTTTTGCTTCCCCCTACGAGGTGGGGATGGTGGAGCGCCCTATGGGGCCATGACCCCACCCGTGAAAGCGCCCTCTGAAAAGCTTGCTTTCGGGCGAACAGATGCTCAGTTTTCAGGCCGCCCTGGACTCGCTCAGTGGGGGAGGATCCCCATCCGGTTCCGGGTTTTGCGCGAGGAAGGCCAGGAGCTCCTCCCGATAGGGCATAGAGGGCTGCGCGCCGTAACGGGTTACGCTGAGAGCGCCCGCAGCATTCGCCCAGCGCAGGGCCTCGGCCACGGATCGCCCCTCCCAGAGCGCCGCCGCCAGTGCCCCGTTGAAGGCGTCCCCCGCCGCCACCGTATCGACCACGGGCACCCGATAGGAGGACACCCAGCGCACTTCATGGCGATCCGCATACACACATCCTCGTTCCCCCAGGGTGATCACCACATGCGCACACCCTTTCCCCACCAGGATCCGGGCGGCCTCTTCGATCGCCCGGGTATCATCCAGGGAGAACCCCACCAGCCCCTCCGCCTCCACCTCGTTCGGCGTCAGCCAGGTACACCATGGGTAGATCTCCTCCGGCAGCGGCGTCACCGGCGCAGGGTTCAGGATCACCGTCACCCCAGCCCGCGCCGCCTGCTCGGCCGCCCGCATCACTGCCTCTAGGGGCACCTCCAGCTGCAGCAGCAGCACTCGGGCTTCCGGCAGCCACTGCTCCAGCCGGGTCAACTCCGTGGCCCCCACCCGGCCGTTCGCTCCTGGGATCACCACGATAGCATTCTGCCCTCCCTCCTCCACCACAATCAATGCCGTCCCAGAGCTGGTTTCGGGATCGATGGTCACTCCCTCCACATCCACTCCAGCCCCCGCCAGCGCCTGCCGGAGCGCGGGGCCGAACACATCATTCCCTACTCGGCCGATCATCCGGGTAGGGACCTGTAGCCGCGCCGCCGCCACCGCCTGATTGGCACCTTTCCCTCCAGGAGCGGTGAAAAACCGATGACCCCGCAGCGTCTCCCCCGGTCGGGGAAATCGCGGGGCCACCGCCACCAGATCCATATTGATGCTCCCCAGCACCAGGACGCTCATGAAGTTCCCCTCGGGCGAACGGGTGTGGAAGGCACAGGCCATAGGCCCGTCTTCAGCAGTCGATCCAGGCCCACCGCGAAGATAAAGACAAGGCCTTTAATGATCTGCTGATGGTAGGAGGGAACCTCCAGCAGGTTCAGCCCGTTTCCGACCGTCCCCATCACCAGTGCCCCCACCAGGGTGCCGCTGACGCTGCCGTAGCCCCCGCTCAGGCTGGCGCCGCCCAGCACGGAAGCCGCGATGGCCTCCAGCTCCAGGCCGACGCCCACATTGGGCTGAGCAGACCAGAGGCGAGCTGTCAGCAGGATCCCGCCCAGCCCAGCTAGAAGACCGCTCATCCCATATACAACCCCTTTCACCCGCTTCACCCGAACACCGGATAGCCAGGCGAGATCCTCCCCACCACCTACGGCATACAGATGCAACCCCCATGGCGTGTGGTTCAACAGCAGGCTGACCCCCAGCGCCACCGCGCCCATCAGGAGGACCGGCATAGGGATCCCGAGCAAGTCCCCAGTGCCCAGGAAAGTGAACGCCTCCGGCAATCCGGAGATGGGGTAACCCCTTGTATAGACGAGGGTCAACCCGCGGGCGATGGCCATAGTGGAGAGGGTAGCGATGAAGGGGACCAGCCGGCCGTAAACCACCAGCGCCCCATTCAGGAGACCGAGGGCCAGCCCGGCGACCAGCCCAGCGAGGATCGCCCCGCCAACTGGCCACCCGTTCCGAACCATCAATCCCGCCGTCATCGCCCCGGTGAAAGCGACCACCGATCCCACCGATAGATCAATCCCTCCACTGATAATCGTCAGGGTCATGCCCAGCGCGACCACCGCCAGGATGGAGGACTGAAGGGCCACGTTCAGCAAATTTGACGGAGTGAGAAACCGGGGAGTCATCAGGGTCAGGGTCATCCAGAGCGCCAAAAGAACCAGCACGCCGCTCCATCGCCCGAGGACATCACGCAGCCTGCCCATGCATCCCTCCCATTGCCAGCGCCAACACCCGATCCGCTGTGGCCTCCTCGCGTTTCAACTCCCCCACGATCCGCCCCTCTCGCATTACCAGGATCCGATCGCTGATGCCGAGGATCTCCGGGAGCTCCGAAGAGATCATCAGGATCGCCTTTCCCTCGCGGGCCAGGCGATCCATCAACGCGTGGATCTCGGCTTTGGCCCCCACATCGATCCCCCGCGTGGGCTCGTCCATGATCAGGATCCGGGGTTGCAGGAGAAGCCAGCGCGCGATCACCGCTTTCTGTTGGTTCCCGCCGGACAGATAGCGCACGGGCACGCCGGGGCGTGGCGGCCGGATATTCAGGTGGCGGATGTAGGGCTGGCTCACGGCATCCAGCTGTCGCCTGGAAAGCAAGCCCAGGGGAGCAATGCGGGGCAAAGCGGAGATGGCGATGTTCGATCGCAAAGCCATGCTCAGGAACAGGGCCTGAGCCTTGCGATCCTCTGGGATGAACGCCATCCCCAGCCGGATCGCCTCCACCGGGGAGCGGATGCGAACCGCCTTCCCCTCGACCCGGATCTCCCCGCGATCCACCGGGTCCAGGCCGAAGATGGCGCGCGCCACCTCCGTCCGGCCCGCCCCCACCAGGCCGGCCAGGCCTACGATCTCCCCCCGATGGACCTCGAACGAAACTTCATGGAACACGCCCCCACGGGTGAGATCCCGGACCTCCAGGATCGCCTCCGCACCCGGGGTGGCGGTTTTCACGAACATCTCACCCATCTCCCGACCCACCATCATTCGAACCACCGCCGCGGGCGTAACCTCGGCGATGGAGAAAGTCCCAATATGACGACCATCCCGCAAGATCGTGATCCGATCCGCGATCTGGAACACCTCTTCCAGGCGATGGGAAATGAAGAGGACGGCCACCCCGCGCCCCTTCAGATCCCGCAACAGTCCGAACAGGCGATGGATCTCCCGATCGCTCAGCGCCGAGGTCGGCTCATCCATAATCAACAGGCGAGCCTTTTCAGAAAGCGCGCGGGCGATCTCCAGCATCTGGCGCTGGGCGAAGGGCAGGCTTCCCGCCGGAGCTTGAGGGTCCAGATCCAGGCCCAGCTCCCGCAGGATCTGGCGGGCCTGTTGCTCCATAGCCCGTCGATCTAGGCCTCCCCACGGGGTTCGGGGCTCCCGGCCCAGGAGCAAGTTCTGGGCCACCGTCAGGTTCGGGAGCAGACTGAGCTCCTGATGGATCACCGCAATCCCCAGCCGACGGGCGTGTCGGGGATCCACGATCTCCACCGGCTGGCCCTGCCAGAAGATCCGCCCGGTGTCCCGCGGGATAGCTCCCGCCAGGATCCGGATGAGGGTGCTTTTCCCAGCACCGTTTTCCCCTACCAGACCATGGATTTCCCCCGGGAAAATCTCCAGGGTGACTCGATCGAGCGCCTGCACGCCCGGGAAAGCTTTGGAGATCCCCTCCGCTCGAAGCAAAGGCTCTCCCATCTGGGTCTCCCTTTCCGAGATGTTCCCCGGTTATCGGGGGTTATCTTGGCGCCGATGGAGAGGAGCTCTGCCGCTGGGCTTCTGGGGCCTGGGGGCTCCAAAGGCGCCCCCAGGCCCCATCCCGCATCGGGGAGAGGCCATCCGCGTCCCTGACAAGGGACGCACTTCCTCAGCGCTCCTCTTCCGCCCGGTTACTTCACCGTCTCCTTGGTCACCAGGGAAAGCGGGACCGGGATGAACTTCTCCACCTTCTCGCCCCGCAGATACTTGACGGCCATCTCCACGGCGAGGCGACCCATCTCCGCCGGCTGCTGGGCCACGGTGGCCGCCAGCTTGCCTTCCTTCACTGCCTTCACCGCATCGTCGATCGCGTCGAAGCCCACAAAAATGATCCCAGTGCGCCCGGCGGCCTCCGCTGCCTGGATCGCCCCAAGCACCATCTCGTCGTTGTGGGCGAAGACGCCATCGATCTGCGGCTGGGCCTGGAGGATGTTCTCAAACACCTGCAAGCCCTTCGCGCGATTGAAATCCGCGGGCTGGCGGGCGATCACCTCGAGGCCTGGACATTTCTCCTTCAGGTATTCGTTGAACCCCTTGCCCCGATCCCGGGCAGCCGAAGTGCCAGGGATGCCCTCCAGTTCCACCACCTTGCCCTTACCCTTCAGGGCCTGGCAAAGGAACTCCGCTGCCATCCGCCCGCCGGCGACGTTGTCCGAGGCGATATGGGAGACGATCTCCCCGCCCTCCGCCGCGCGGTCCACGGTGAAGACAGGGATTCCCGCCTGATTGGCCTTCTGGATGCTGGGCACCACCGCTTTGGTGTCGGTGGGATTGATCAGCAGCGCGGAGACCTTCTTCTGGATCAGGTCTTCAATGTTGGCGGCTTCCTTCGCGGGGTCATCCTGAGCGTCGACCACGATCAACCGCACGCCATACTGAGCGGCGGCTTTCTCCGCCCCTTCCTTCAGCGTGACGAAGAAGGGATTGTTGAGCGTGGAGAGGGAAAGGCCCAGAACAACCTCCTGAGGCTGGGCGGCCGCGGGCGTGGCCGTTGCCCTTGGCGCTGCCGGCGTGGCGGGCGCGCACGCGCCGGCGATCAGAACCAGAACCATCAGCAGAGGCCAGAAGGAACGGATACGCATCGCTTCTCCTCCTTTTGTGAAGTTTGGACCTGCGCAAGGAAGCTCCAAGCGGGAAGGCTGGATGTCCCTCCTTGATTTCTCCTCTTTAACCGGAGGAGGGAAAGGCTCGTATCTATTCCCGCCGCAGCGCCCGGTGAAGCAGCAGTGCCGCGGCGATCACACCCCCTTTGAATACCTGCTCATAAAAGGACGGGATGTTCAGCAGATTGATCCCGTTATTGAGCACCCCGATGATCAGCGCGCCGATCAGCGTGCCCCCCAACCATCCCTCTCCACCGGTCAGGCGAGTCCCGCCGATGACCACCGCCGCGATGGCATCAAACTCGTAGCCAATCCCCAGGGTCGGCGGGGCAGAATCCAGACGGCCGATCAGGACCAGCCCGGCCAGAGCGGCCAGGAGCCCGCTCAGGCCATAGGTGATCACCAGATGTCGCCGGAGCGGGATCCCGGCCGCCTGCGCTGCAGCCGGGTTGTTTCCGATGGCCAGCAGGTGCTCCCCAAAAACGGTGTAGCTCAACAGAAATCCTCCAAACCCAAACACCAGCGCCATCCCGAGAACCGGCACGGGCAGGGGCCCTACCCATCCCGCCCCCAGCCATCGAAAAGACTCGGGAAAGCCGGTGATCGGCCGCCCCTGGGTGTAGCTGAGGGCCAGCCCCCGGGCAACCGTCATCATCCCCAGCGTGGCGATGAAGGGCGGGATTCGCAAATAGGCCACAGCGGCTCCGCTCAGCATGCCCATCAGAGATCCCAGGATCAGCGCGCTGACCATTGCCAGCGCCGGCGACTGACCTGCTGTCACCAAGCTGGCCGCCACCACCCCTGTAAACGCCAGGACCGAGCCCACGGAAAGATCGATCCCCCCGGTGAGGATTACCAGTGTCATCCCCACCGCGATGATGCCGTTGATAGAGGCCTGACGGACCACATTGATCAGGTTGCTTGGCGTCAGAAAACGCGGGGAGAGCACGCTCAGCACCAGACAAAGCATCCCCAACGTTAGAACCAGCCCCAGCCGTGTCCAGCGCTCCCGAGCCTCCCACGCCCCCAGACCCGACATCAGATTCGCAGGTTGCTCCAGCCTCCTCATCCGCTCCGCCGAAGGGTGATCCATCCCTGCCCGCCTCGAAGAGAAAATGCCTGGCAAAGCCAGCGAAAAAACACACAGTCACTTAAAAGATCACGCCCGACACCAAGATCACATTGGCATAAGGGGTGCATTCGCCGGTCCGGACCACCGCGCGCGCAGTCGCCGTCATCGCCTTGAAGACCTCATGGGGCACGTGCTCAAGGGGGATCGAGGCCAGTCGCTCCCGTAAGGCGGCATACAATGTGGGGCTGCGGTCCATCATCTCAACGGCCATAATCGCCTTCTCTACGTGAAGTTCCTCCAGGACTGCATCGAGGACATCCAGAAAAGGGGGGAGCCCCGGACGAACCGCCAGGTCAATCCGCTGGACCGTTGGAGGGATGGGCAGACCCGCGTCGGCGATCACCAGCAGATCCCCATGACCCATCTGAGCCACCACCCGGCTCAAAGGAGCGTTGAGTAACCCCCGTTTTTTCATCGAGAACCTCCCCGCTCAGGTGGAATGCCGAACGACCATGCGAACCGGCAGCAGATAACGGGCCGGTGGGCGTCCCCCCGCCTGGATCCGGCGAAGGAGGAGCTCCCCCGCCAGCCGGCCCATCTCATAGGTGGGCTGGGCCACAGTGGTCAGGGGTGGGATGACATAGGCCGCCAGGACGATATCATCGAAGCCGACCAGAGCGATATCCTGAGGGATCCGCAGGCCTGCCTCGCCGATCGCCCGCATTGCCCCGATCGCCATCAGATCGTTGCAGGCGAAAATCGCTGTCGGGCGGATCGCAGGGGGGAGGCTTAAGAAAAAACGCGCCGCGTGATATCCGCTTTGCGCTCGGAAATCCCCCCGACGGATCCAGACATCCAGGGGCTCGACCCCCGCTTCCTCCATGGCCTTTCGATAGCCGCGCACCCGATCGGCGCTCGGCGTGAGATCCGAAGGGCCTGTGATGCATGCAATGCGCCGATGGCCCCGATCCAGCAGATGCCGCGTGGCCCAATAACCGCCCTGGAAATTGTCCGCCAGCACGCAATCCGCTTCCAGACCCGGGAGATCGCGATCCACCACGACGAAGGGGATCCCACGTTCCTGAAGGATAGCCAGATGCGCAGGCGTCGCGCTGGCCGAGACCAGGGCAATCCCATCCACCTGTTGCTCGATCAGAACCCCCAGATACCGTTGCTCCTTGATCGGATCGCCATCGGAGTTGCAGAGGATCAGACTGTAATCATGGGCGAAACTGAGATCCTCCAGCCCGCGGGCGACCTCCGCAAAGAAGGGGTTCGCACTGTCCGGCACAATCAGACCCAGCACATGGGTTCGCTTGCGACGAAGACCCCGAGCCAGCCGGTTGGGACGATACTGCAAGGCCGCAGCCGCTTCCCGCACCCGGGCCTCCACCTCCGGGCTCACCGGGCGCGTGCCATTCAACACGTAGGAAACCGTCGCAATCGATACCCCAGCACGTCGCGCTACATCCCGTAATGTCACCATATCATCCACGAAGTTAAACGTTTAACCCTATGCCCATGAAAGCACCAACCGGAGCATTTGTCAAGGGGAAGAGCCTATGGCGTGGGCTTGGCGATCGTCCTGCTCCGCGCGGCCGCACCTTTCAAGGATCCGCCTATCTATCATTATCTATGGACGAATCCCTCGGATCCGGAGACCTTACGATGCGGACCCGTTACCTCCCCCCGGGCCTCCCCCGGGGCCGAATCCTGGGGGCTCTGGCGTTGGCGTTCGCCGGGCTGCTGGCCCTCTGGTGGCAGATCCGGCTCCAGCCAGTGCCCACCCGCTCGCCTTCCGAAATCCACTCCAAAGGCCTCGCCGGATATGTTCGGGTGCGAGGCGTGGTCGCGGAGCCGCCCCGCTGGGATCCTGAGGGGCCCCGCCTCCTCTTCCCTCTGAGCGATGAGATGGCCAACCTTCTGGTTCTCGCTTCTGGCCCCATCGCTACGGCGTTGCAGCATCAGGGACGCATCCCCCGAACCGCAGATATCGTGACGGTGGAGGGGCGGGTGCGGGAAGATTCGGATCCCCCCATGCTGGAGGTTCTCTCTCCCAGCGCCATGACGATCGAACGGCCGGAGCCGCTTCCCCTCGCTCTGAGCGCGCTGTCGACCGCTCCCATTGGGACGCGGATCCGGATCGCCGGCCAGATCCGAAGGGTGCGTCGTCCCTATGCGAACCTGACCCTGGTCCGGCTTCAGGATGAAACGGGGGCGGTCGAGGTAGCTTGGTATGAAGATCTGGCCGGACGGCCGGAGCTCCCCCCGGGCGTCGGGCTTCAGATCACCGGCGCGCTGGGGCTTTACCAGGACACGCTCCAGGTGGTGCTGGATGACCCGGAAGGATGGGCGATGATCCCCTGGGCACCCAGCCCCCGGCCGATCGCTCAGGCGATTGACCTCCCGGACGGCGCCTGGGTGGGGATCGCCGGCCGTCTGATCCAGCGCTCCGAGGGCCGATGGACGGTCCAGGATGATACGGGGACGATCGAGATCGGGCTTTCCCGGGAGCTTCAGGCCGCCCTCACCGCCACCCCCTCGGTGGGCGTCCAGCTGCAAGCCTGGGGCAGACTGCGGCGGGCCCGCGGGGAACCGGTGCTCTTCCCCGAGCTTTCCCTGGACATACACTGGGAGCCTCCGGCCGCGACGTCCACGCCTTCCCCTTCCCCCACCCCCACCCCACTCCCCACACCCTCTCCTTCACCTCACCCGTCTCCCACCCCTCGCCCGCGGCCGACGGCCACGCCGTTCCCACTTCCCGAGCTGTCCACGCTATCTCCAGGAGCCCGCCTCACGGTAGAGGGGACGGTGATGGACCTCCAGGGGTTCTCCGCCGGATGGGCGGTGATCCTGGAACAGGAGGGGCATCGCCTCCGCCTGTTCATCCCGAACCGGCAGATGGCGGAGGTGCCGGGGCGGGAGGGGCTCTACCTGGGGGCGACCATCCGGGCCACCGGGGTGCTGACGTCATATCGCGGGGAGCTGGAGTTGCTTCCCCAGCAGGGTCGTGACATCATCGTGAGAAAGGGGATCCGACCGGAGGCGCCCCTTCGTTCCATCGGAAGCCTGACGCCCGGCGACCAGGGCACGCGGGTGCAGATCCGCGGGGACATCGTGGAGGCGAGGAGCTTCTCCGCCGGCCTGCGCCTGATCGTGCGCGACGAGAGCGGGATGCTCCCGGTGATCCTGTGGGAGAACGTCGCCGCCATGGTTCCCGAACGATGGAAAGCAAAAGGAGCAAAGGTGGAGATCGTCGGGCAGGTCCGCGTCTATCGAGGAGAGCTCCAGCTCATTCCCACGGTGCCGTGGGAGGTTCGATCCCCATGACCGCGCTTCCCTCCTGGCCACCCTCCCAACCCGCTTCCCCGGAGCGGCCGATCCCCCGATGGACTCTGCGGCCACGGGCGCGGGGTCTCCTGCTACTGACGCTTATCACCGGCCTGGCGGCGATGATTACCGGCCGCTCGATCCTCTACCACCTCACTTACCTGCTCCTCGCCCTGCTGATCCTCTCCTTCGCCTGGGCCTGGAGCGCCGTGCGGGATCTGGAGATCCGACGGATCCCCCGCTCCCGGCGGAGCGCCGTGGGGGGGTTCTTTGAAGAAACCCTCATTCTCCAGAACACCGGTTTCTTCCCCAAGATCTGGCTGGAGGTGCGGGATGGCTCCACGTTGCCCGGCCACCGCGCCAGTTTCGTGCTGGACAACCTGGGGCGAGGGGGGAAGCGCCTGTGGACGGTGCGGACGCGCTGTCGCCGTCGGGGGCTGTATCGCCTCGGGCCGCTGACCCTCATCGGAACCGATCCGTTCGGCCTTTTTGAGGCCACCCTGCAGCTGACGGAAACCGAGGAGGTGCTGGTTTATCCGCCGATCCTGCCGATCAGGCGGCTGGGCCTGCCGCCGGGTTTCTGGCGAGAACGGGAGTCCGCCCGGCAGCGGACCCCGGAGGTGACCCCTAATGCCGGAGGCGTGCGGGAATATCAGCCGGGGGACGCCTTTCAGCGGATCCACTGGCCTTCCACGGCCCGGCGGGAGCGCCTGATGGTGAAGGAATTCGATCAGGAGCCCGCCGCAGAGGTATGGATCGTCCTCGATATGATGGCCGATGTCCACGTCCATCGGCCGATTCAAGATGAAGAGGAATGGCTGGCCGAGAAGCCCCGGCTTCCCCCTCTTTCCACGGAAGAATATGCGGTCGCCCTCGCCGCTTCCCTGGCCGCCTACTTTTTGCGACACGGGCGGATGGTGGGGATCCTGGCGTATGGCTCCCGCCGCCTCCTTCTGCCGCCTCATCGCGGGGAAAACCAGTTAGAGCGTCTCCTGGAGGGGCTGGCGCTGCTGCGGGCGCATGGCGAGATCCCCTTCCACCAGGCCTTACAATCCCATGCCCTCCGTATCGCCCGCGGCTCCATCCTCATCCTGATCACCCCCTCCGGCGATCCGCGATGGGCGATGACCGCTCGGAGCCTGGTCTCTCAAGGCATGCGGGTGGTCGCCATCGTACTGGAGACCGCCTCCTTCGGCGGGGCGGAGACCGCCCCTCGCGTTCTTCCCATGCTGAAAAACGCCGGCATCCCAGCCGCCGTGATCCGGGCTGAAGAGCCCTTCGCCTTCGCCCTGGAACGGCTGAGCTCTGCCGGGTGATCGCCGCCAGATCTCCTCCCCTCAAACTTCCTCGGCGAAGCGGGGGCTGAGCCGGCGGAACAGCACATAACCCAGAAACCCTACCAGCCCGGCCGTGACCAGGGTCCGAATGAGGAACTCCGGCGCTGTATACGTCCCATAGTAAAAGAGATCGTGATAAGAAGCGATGATCGAGGCCATGGGGTTCAGGCGCCGGGTCCAGAGCCAGACGTCCACCGAGATCCCCAGGAACGAGGCATTTCGAGGCAAAACCGATATCGGATAGAAGATCGGGGTCAGGAAGAACCAAGCCAGCAACAACACCTGGAGGATATGCCCGGTGTCCCGGTAGAACACATTCAAAGCCGAGACAGCCAGGGCCACGCCCGCGGTGAACAACCCATGGGCCAGCAGCGTCAGCGGCAGCAGCAGCAGCCAGGGCGTCGGCCGGATCCCGGAGAGCCATGCGATGGCGAAATAGATAGGCAGGGAGATCAGGAAATTCAGCATATTCGAAAGGACGACCGAGAGGGGAAGAATCTCGCGGGGGAAATAGACCTTGCGCACCAGGGAGGCGTTGGCGGTGACGCTCTCCGCAGCTCCCTGCACAGAGAGGGCGAAGGCGTTCCATGCCAGGATGCCGATCAGCACAAAGGCGTGAAAGTGTGGAAGGCTGGCCGGCCCCCGGTTCATCACAGTGAAAACCACTGTGAATACGGTCATCATCAGCAGGGGGTTCATCCATGACCAGGCCACGCCGAGGACCGAATTCCGGTATCGGACCTTGAGATCCCGCCAGGTGAGCAGCCAGAGCAGATCCCGATAATGCCACAATTCAACAACCCCGCGAAGCATCCGATCCCCGCCTCATCGCCCGGTTGGATCCAGATCACGGGAGATCCCCTTCCCGCAGTTTCCCCAGGAATCCCCCAAGGAATAAAGCCAAGCCATAGCCATTGGAGGTTGATCCCCATAGAAGCTCGGGGTTGGAGCCTTCCCCGTATCCGCCCATCGAGCGAGATCCGGATCATTCTTCCATCTTCCGGATACGGGTGGAGCTATCTGGAGCCGCCCTCCCCGCCTCTTCTCGCGCGGACTTCCGGGCTGCGGAGGGATCCGCGCCTCTTCGAGGCGAAATGCTGGCCCATGCGGGGAGATGCCTGCCCTGTCGAACAGCCTGATAGATTTCCAATAACCTCTGACCGGCGGTCCTCCAGCTGTAATGGGCCGTAGCGCGGGCGCGAAGCCGGCGGCCGCGCTCCACCGATTCCTCCGGATGACGGAGGGCATACAGAATCCACTCCGCCAAGCTTCCCGCATCCCCCAATCGGGCGTAATAGCCGTCCCGGCCCAGAAACTCCCGGCTGACCGGGGTATCAAAGGCCACCACCGGAAGGCCGGTGGCCATATAGTTTAACAGCTTCCCACTCCCCTCTGTGGCCGACATTTTGGGCGCCACCGCCAGTTCGCCTAACCGAAGATAAATCGGGGCGTGCTCGTAAGGCAGCTTCCCCGTAAACGTCACATGCGCTGAGATCCCCAGGGCGGCGGCCCGGGCCATGTAGAAGGTTTCCCCCGGAAATCCCATGATTATGAAATGAACCTGGGGATCCTGATGAATCACGTGAGCGGCCGCCTCCAGCAGCAGATCCGTGCCCTGATAGGGAGCCAGCAATCCCAGGTAGATCACCCGGCGGCGTCCCCGGGGGATCCCCCATTCCTCCTGCAAGCGCTGGAGCTCCGGCAGCTCCTCGGGGAGCGGAGGGCGGAAGATCTCCGTATTGACCGCATCCGGGAACGGGATCACCCGCTCCGGGGGCGCGCCGAAGGCCTCGATCAAGAGACGGGCCCCGTGAACCGTGCTGGTGAGGATCCGATCGGGCTGCCGATCGATCCAGACCTCCAGCCGCCGCATCAGGGGATACCAGGGCCCATCCGGGTTCAGGAAGCGGTGATCGATCATCTCCCCGGTCAGGCTGCCCTGGAAATCGAAAATCAGCGGAACCCGTAACAGCATCCGAAGGACGCTCCCGATGAGTGCGCCCTCGTGGAGATGCGCGTGCAACAGATGGGGGCGCCAGCGCAGCGCCGTGACCAGCGCCGTGGCGGAGAGATAGAGATCGAAAGCGATCTTATGTCGAGAGGATCCGACCTCATAGTGGGAACGCCACGGCAGAGGAGGGGTGCGGACGATGTCCAGACCCGGGAGATCGCGGCCTTTGTAGTAGGTTACAATCTTCACCTGGAGCCCGAGGGACTGGAGGGCTCTGGCTTCCTCCAGGATACGCACGTGACATCCATAGTCGTTGAAGAACGAAGTCGGCGCGATCATCAATACCCGCATCCGATGAGGCCCTCCGAAGGATCAGATTCGAGCCGTCCAGAACGAGGCCCAGCTCGCGAAAGCTCCGCCCGGGCTTATTGCTTCCGAGAGGAACGAAGGGAGTGGATCCCCAACATGGTTTCCAGAAGGCTGGGCGGATCCGCCGGCGTAGGCAACGCCTGCAGACGCTCGCGCCGGGACTTCAACCAGGCTTCCCGGATCTGGCGGGCGGCGCGGAAAACGTCCTCCAGAGCGGCCTCATTCTCCACATCTGTCAGCGCCTCCCGCAAACGCCCCAGTGCTTCCAGCAGGCGATCCAGCCAGTAGAGCAGGGATTCCCGATTGGCCATTGCCGCCAGCCGCCCATCGGGAGCATCCGGGAGATCTGCGGTCATCCGGGCAAAGCGGCTTCCGATCGCCTGGGGCATTTCCCGTCGGGCGGGGGCGGCGGACCACACCGACAGGAGGGCGGCGCTGAGCAGAGACGGCAATTGCTCGAGAGCCGCCATCCAACCGTCATGCTCGACGGGGTCGATGAAGAAAGGGCGCGCGCCGATCCGCTGGGCCAGCCCGGCGGCCGCCTCCACGGCCCAGGCAGGAGCCTGAGCCGGCGGGCTCAGACAGAACAGGGCATCCCGGAACAAATCCGGTCCGGGTTCCTCCCCGACATCCGGACGGAGAATCGGATGGCCGCCGATGAATGGGATGGTGGGAGGGAGGTAGTGCCGGGCCCAGGCCAAGACCGGGGCCTTGAGCTCCGCTGTATCCAGCACCAGGGTGCCTTCGGCAAGGACGGGAGCGATCGCCCGCATGGCCTGCTCCATTTCGGCCAGAGGGAGCGCGAGGAGGATCAGTTCGGATCCCTCACAGGCTCCAGGAAGGTTCCCGTCTATACGGTCCACGGCCTGTCGTCGCAATGCCTCCCGCGCCCGCCCGGGGTCCGGATCGTGGCCGATCCGCTGGGCCTGGGGCGTCGCCTCCCGCAGCGCCAGCCCCAGGGAGATTCCGATTTTTCCCAGACCGACAATGGTAATGCGCATCCTTGGCTCCCCAAGGAGGTTCCTCCCCGAGTATACCATGGCTGTGTCATGGATCCGGGGGAGGGCGCTCTCCACGCGCTCATCATTCCCGACCGGAACGCCAGGCGAAGAGCAGACCGAGCATCCCGATCAGGAACCCCGCGGCGGATGCAACGTAGGAGAAAAGAGAGAGTAGAAGAGAGGGGGGAAGATAGCGGACGACCATCAGGAAAGCGATCGCCCACCCGAGCAGCATGAGGAAGAGGCCTGCTGTGATCCAGCGCTTAGGGTTCATGGGCGATACAGCCAGCAGGCGACATGATGCTGCGGCCCCACCTCGAAATCTGGAGGCTCCTCCCGGTCACACAAGCCCTGAAGGATGCGAGGGCAGCGGGGGTGGAAGCGACAGCCGGGAGGCGGAGCGATCAGGCTGGGGGGCTCCCCGGGTGGGATCTCCTTCAGCAGTCGGGCATTCTCCGGATCGGGGTCCGGGAGCGCGGTGAGCAGAGCTGCTGTGTATGGGTGAGCCGGATGGGCGAGCAGCTCCGCAATAGGGGCTTGCTCGACGACCCTGCCGGCATACATCACCAAGATGCGGTCGGCGAAATAGCTGGCCGTCGCCAGATCGTGGGTTACGTAAATGACCGACAGGTGATAACGCTGTTGCAATGCCTGAATCAACTTCAGGATCTCCACACGGATAGAGGCATCCAGCATAGAGACGGGCTCATCGGCAATGAGCAAGCGGGGGCGCATCAGGATCGCCCGGGCGATGACCACCCGCTGTTGCTGCCCACCGCTGAGCATGTGCGGGAACTTAAAAAGAAAATCCTCAACTGGAGTCAACTTTACCTCTTCCATGACCTCGCAAACGCGCTCCAGGCGCTGGCGCCGATCCCGAATCCCGCCGACGATCAAGGGCTCTTCCAGGATCTGACGGATGCTCATGAACGGGGGAAGGGCTCCGTAAGGGTCCTGTTGCACATAGCCCACCTGCGTGTTCCGATACCAACGCATCTCCTGGGAGGTGAAGGTGCGAAGATCCCTTCCCAGGTAACTCACCGTGCCCCGGATCGGCCGATGCAGCCCCAGGAGGGTTCGGATGAGGGTGGATTTGCCTGATCCGCTCTCCCCGACCACCGCGAGGATCTCCCCTGGATACAGATCGAAGGAGATCCCATCGACCGCGCGCACATAGCCGGCGCGGCTGAAGACCCAGCGGCGCAACTCAAACCATACGCATAGATCTCGCACGGTCAGGAGGGGCCCCTGGGTCGCATGGGCCATGACTTGATCGGAGACCAGGTGGGTCTGAGGCTCCATATCTGCCATTTTCCTCCTCACATCGGGGAGATCCCAGTCTCCCCAGCCATGGGCATTTTCCTCCGAGCGATCGGGGAACCGCTTGGAAGCCCCCGCGTCATTCATAAAGCCAGCAACGCACCATACGACCATCCCGATGGATCATCGGCGGATCCTGGGAACACTTCTCAAACCGGAAAGGACAACGATCCGCGAAGCGACAGCCTGGGGGGAGCTGGATCAGGCCCGGAGGCCGGCCCGGGATGAACGTGATTTCCCCCCGATGGCGGAGACGAGGCACACTGGCCAGCAAGCCCTTTGAATACGGATGGAGAGGCTCGCGGAAGAACCGTTGCGCATCGCTGAACTCGACGATCTGACCTGCGTACATAACGGCCACCCGATCGGCCAACTCGCTGGACACCGCGATGTCATGGGTGATCAGGATGAAAGCGATCCCGGTCTCCCATTTGATTTGCTTCAATTTGTTGAAGATACTGGCCTGGGTGAGCACATCCAACGCAGAAGTCGGCTCATCCAGGAGAAGGAGGCGGGGAGAGGTGATCATGGCCATGGCGATAGCGGCCCGCTGGCGCATCCCCCCGCTGAGCTCAAAAGGATAGCGCTGGAGGAAGGCCTCCGGAATCCCCACCAGCCGGAAGAGGGCTCGAGCTCGGTCCATCGCCTCGCCTCGGCTCATCCCCAGCTGGTTCACGGCCGGCTCGATGATCTGATCGCCCATCCGCAATACCGGGTTGAAGGCGTTCATCGCTGCCTGGGGGACTAGAGAGATCAGCTTCCAGCGCACTTCCCGGCGGAAGCTTTCATCATCCAGGCGCATCAGATCGAGCCCATCCATGAGGATCGCGCCGCGATAAGCGGCCACGTTGCGAGGCAACAGGCGCAGGATCGCACGGACCAGGGAGGATTTGCCGCATCCGGATTCGCCCAGGATCACCAGGGCCTCGTTATCTCCCACCGTCAGATCCACCCCGTCCACCGCGCGCACGATCCCTGCCCGGGTTCGGAAGTGGAGGATCAAGTCCGATATCGCCAGGAGGGTCTTCGGGGTCATAGCTGGTCTCAGATCTCCCGCAGACGAGGGTTGAACACCCGATCCAGGGCGAAGCCAACAGTGGAGAACGAAAGGCCTGCCACCATCAGCAGGAGGGCGGGCTCCAGCACCCAGTAGTAAGAGCCCTGAAGGAGACTCCCGCTGAAGATCGCCTCGTCCAACACCTTCCCCCACGTAGGCAGAACGGGATCCCCTAACCCGAGCACGGCGAGGGAAGCTTCCAGAAAGACAAAGCTGGGCACTCCGATAACCAGATTCGGGATCATCAGGGGAAGAATGCGGGGCAACAGATAGCGGAGGATGATCCGTCCGCTTCCCGCCCCATAGGCTTGTGCGGCTTCGATATAGGGCAGTTCCCGGATCTGGAGGAAGATCGCCCGATAGTTCTTGATGGTGATGCTGAAGACCGAAAGGACGATGGCGACTCCCAGGATCACGATCAGGCTGCGCGAGTAAAAGGTGCCCACCAGGATGAGGACAGGAAGGAAGGGGATGATGGAGAAGATCTCCACCAGGCGCTGGATCAGCTCGTCCACCCATCCCCGGAACCACACCCCCACGGCGGCCAGCCCCATGGCGATCAGGGTAGTCCCGACGGAGCCCAGCACCCCAAAGGCCATGGCCACCGGGAAACCCCAGAGCAGAGCCACCCCCAGATCGCGGCGATACCGGTCGGTTCCCGCCCAGCCGTATACCTGCCCGTAGGCGATGAATTCCACATCGACATCCGCGTCCGGCTCGAAGGTAATCGCCTCGATGTGCAATCGATAGGTTCCCTTCAACACCCGAGGCTGGCTCTCCCCCGGCGTGGAGAAAAGGGCTTCCTCAGGGGGAACTCCTTCCAGACGTTGGAGCAGCCGGCGATCCTGAGAGAATCGGAACCCCTGTTTGATCCCCTCGACGCGGAGCTCCGCGACCCGGATCGATCGCCCATCCGGTGTTTTCCAGGTCGCCACGAGGAACGGTGCCTTCTCGCGAAAGCGGGACCAGATGTAGAGAGCGAGCTCCTGAGGGAAGGTGTCGTAGGGATAATTGAAAACGAAATCCACCTCGATGCGCCGCCCCTCGCCGGCGGGCTGGCTGTGCTTCCAGGAGGGCTGATCCCGCGTGCTGAAGATCAGGGTATCCGCCAGCTTATCCCGCCGGAACCAGTTCACCCACGCAGGAGGGACCTGACGGGGCGATCGATACCAGACCTCCTCTCCTCCTCGCCACAAGCGGACAGCCTCCGAGTAGGGGATCCAAAGAGGCACGACGAGGGAGATCATCAGCATGATCCCGATGACGATCCCCCCGAGAAGGGCCGAGGGATAATAGCGCAGATCCTTCAGGAAATCTTTTAGCCAGAACCTCATGGGGCCCCCTGCTCCACTCCCGGCCCGCCAATCCGCACCCGGGGATCCACGAGGGCATAGAGGAGGTCCAGGATCAGCACCGTCAGGGCCAGCAGATACGCGAAAATAACGGTCGCTCCCACAATCACGGGAGTGTCCACCAATCCGATGGCCTCATAGATCACCCGACCCAGCCCGGGCCAATTGAACACCGTCTCCAGGATGGGCGCACCGGTCCACGAGGTGATCAATACGATGGCGAAACTCGTAAGGATGTTCGGCATGGTAGGCCGGAGGATATACCGCCGCTCGATGTCACGGCCTTTCAGACCCTTGGCCCGCGCCATTTCCACATAATCCTCACCGGCGTAAATCAAAAAGAAGGTGCGGTTGGCATAAGCGTTGATAAAGAAGTTGCTCAGCGTGAGGGCCAGGGTAGGCAGGATCAGGTGACGCAGCACGCTAAGAGCGTAACTCGTGGAATCCGAGGGCGGGGGGACGTCCACCATGCCTCCGAACGGGAGCCAGCGGAGGGTAGCGGCGAAAATCAGGATCAGAAAAACCCCATAGAACCAGGCCGGTGCGGCCGAGAGAGGAGTCAGAGCGATGAGCAAACGATCCGCCAGATGACCATAACGCCGGGAGAGGGCCAGGCCAGCCCATAGGGTCAAGAAGAAGATCAGGACATTGCTCGTGCTCAAGAGAAGGAGCGTGGGAGGCAGCCGTTCGGCGAGGATCAGACGGACCTGTCGGGATCCGGTATCGCTGGAGATCTGATAGGAGCGTCCCAGATCCAGGAGCAAGGCATCCCTCAAGTAAATCAAACTCCGAACGAGAAAGGGCCGATCCAGCCCGAAATACTGTTCCAACTGCTGCACCCGCTGCTGCTGTAAGCGAGCCCGCGCATCCGGGGAGAGGGTTCGGAAGGACGGATTGGCCAACAGCTCCTGACCGACCCGCTCCCGGATCTCGGCGCGGCGGATCTCATCGACATACCCGCCCATGTTCGCGACAAGGATCGTGAGATAGACAGCAATGACGACCGTGATCGCCAGAACAAGGATCCGGAAGGACACAAAGAGAAAAACTCGCCGGGCGGCTTCGAGCAAGGGCGAGGCGGAAGCCACAGCCTCCGGCTTCGGGGTTACTAGCAGGGCGCCCTGTTCCATTCCTCTGTCTACCCCCCTTGCCGGGCGAGGGCGAGGCTGGAGAGCGCCTCGCCCTCGCCCCAGATCCAGAGGTAGCTCTCGCTTATTTCGTGCTGATGAATTCCAGAGAGGCAAAGGCCGGCAGGCTCACCGGCTTGACCGTCACGATCACCTCCAGCCGGTTACTGCCCGCCCCCAGCTTCTGGGTCACATCCCCCGTCAGGCGAACCTGATAGCGCCCTTCCGCGACGGGAGCGGCCTGGCCACTGGCGGCCACCTGACCCTGAGCATCGAAGACCAGGTAGCGGACGCTTTGGACCTCCGCCGCCGGATAGGGGCGATCCTTCTCCTTCACGCTGACCTCGAAGGTGGCCTCGCTTCCGGCCGTCACCTGGCTGGGCCCTTCCACGCTCACGCTCGCCAGGCGCGGCTCGCTGAACCGGGCCCACTTCTCCGCCGGATCGGGGAAGTCGGCGAAGCGCTTCAGGCTGACCGTCTTCTCCGTGGGGAACACCTTATCCAAATAGAACGGACCCATGCCAACCCAGAAATGGTTATGGGCTTCCACCCACTTCTTCAGGTTGGCATAACGGCTCTGGATCTCCTCCGTCTTCACATACTCCCCCATCGTCGGAGCATAGGGGAGATACCCCTCTTGCGCGGCCTGATTCAGCGTGGCCTTCAGCACATCCAGGCTGGGTCCGGCCACCATGTTCATCCACTCGACCTTCAGCTTCTCAGCCTTATCGGAGGAGAACGTCAGCTTCTTCTCCGCCTCCGCTCGGATCCCCAGGGCCAGGGTGTGCCACGGGCCTGGACCGGAGCCGTAATCAGGGAACCACGTCCAGCCGGCGGCCAGGACCTCCGCGTCCAGCTCGAAAGCGTCGACGTAGCTCTCGATCACCAGCGGGTTCGTCGAGACGATGCGGACGCCTTTGAATCGTTGCATGAACGACTCGAAGCTCGGGACGTAAGATTCGTCGTAAATCGGGCTGTCCGGCTTGGCCCGATCGAAGGTCAGGATCATGTTCAAGATGAAATCCCCCAGGGAGAGGGGCGAACCGTCATGCCACTTCACCTTCTGGAACAGGTCTGCCGGGTAATACACCGTGACCTTGGCCTGAACGCTCACCGGCTGGGTGTAACGCTCGCTGGCGCGAACGAACCGCTGAGCCTTCGCGTCCCAATCCACCCAGGCATCGGCAGGGACCTGGATCTCCTTCGCCGTCTGCAGGGAGACCCAATCCAGAGTCCGAGTTACCGGTAGCCCTTCCCGGACCACCACCTCTGCCCGCTCGAGCCGCTGAGGCCAGTAAAGCCCCGTGTAAGGATCCGGCATAGCCGCCGGGTCACTGGTGGCCCGATAGGCGAAGGCGTCAGAGACCCAGTTGGAGCCGGCCACCGGGTTGTAGGGATCAATCAAGATCCCGTTGAAGGCGATGCGCACCTGGGGGGCAGGGTTCTTGAGCCAGCGAAGGGTATAGGGAACCAATCGGGATCCGCCGATGCCACCGGCCAGATCGTAGGCTGCCGTCAGATCGGCCTTGCGGGCGTTAAAGGATTGCTGATCGACCAGCCATACCCGGACGGAATCCTTCAGCGCCAGCTCCATGGCCCGGCGGAACAGCTGGGCCCGTTCCTCCAGGGTGCGATACTGTCGGTTCTGCAGCTTCGTGGCCACATCCAGGAACTCTGGAGAAGGCTTGTAGGCGGCGGCCAGAGGAGTGCCCGCCAGGGCACTAGTTTGCGGGGTATAGAAATCCGCGAAAACAGTGGAATCGTCCCGGGAGATCGCTGTGTTGATCCATCCACCCGTGTAGAGGTGCCACTTGCCTTCGGCGGGATCGCTCCGGACCCAGATCGGCGAGGCTTCCTTTCGGGTCTTATACTGCCGATCCACAGTAAACCCGACCTGCTCCAGCAGGCCTGCCACATAGTCACCGATGGCTTTGCGCTCATCCTCCGTCCGAATAATGAAGATCAAGGTGACCGGCTTGCCTTTATACAGCCACTTTCCATCCGGCCCGAGGGTGGCCCCCAGCGCCTTCATGCGATCCGCAATGACCTGCTTCGCCTTGTCTGGATTGTGCGCGTATTGACGCTCCAGGGCACGCGCCACATCCACATATCGGGCATAGTCGGGGAAGGCAGAACTTAGGGGCAACCACTTGGGTGTGGCCAAGCCTCCATAGATCTCCTGGGCAATGTAGTTGCGATCGATCAGCCAATTCATCGCCTCCCGAATCTGCGGGTCCCCGAAGGGATTCAGCCGACCGTCCTTGAAGTTCAACACGGGGTTGAAGGTGAGCTCTGTGTAAGCACCCCAGGCCAAGTTATAACCCAACTTGGCATCGCTGCGCACCGTCTTGAACAGCTGGGGATTCGATACTGTCTCCGCGTAGATATCAATCTGACCCGCCTGGAGTGACTGGATCCCCGCCTCCTGGGAGGCAACCGTGGAAAGGACGAGTTCCTGAACGCCCACAGGGGCCGCGGTCGGAGAGGGCACAGGAGCTGAGGTGGGAGTCGGAGCAGGGGCAGTCGTAGGCGTCAGAGGTACTGGAGTCGCCGGACGGCATGCGCTCAGGGCCACCAGGCCGAGCACAGCGGAGATCAACAGGAAATAGGGCGGGCGGTTGTGTTTCATGGCTTCTCCTCCTCATTCATAAGCTGGGCCCCGCTTCGGGGACATTCCCATGCTACAACAGATGGGGCGAGACCATCAAATTCGCTCCGCTCAAGGTTTGGAGCGTTCCTGACCCGAGTCGGGATCCCCGATATGCATGGACTGCTACCGTTCTGTGACTCATCGTCATTTATTTCCCCCAACAGGGGGAAGCGAATGACCAGCCACTTCCGGCTTCCTCGACCCGTGGCTCGTAGACCGGCTCTCCGCCGTTCCGCCGCCAGAGGGATCTCCACAGGCGTCCCTTCCCGGGGAACTCCCGGTAGGGCCCGTCAGGTGGGCCCGCCCGTAGTGTTCCAGGTTGAGCGCCGCGTTCAGGTCCCGATCCAGCACCACCCCGCACGTCGCGCAGCGGAAGACCCGG
>NZ_JBHOQR010000006.1:0-21267 GCF_042408815.1 Thermoflexus sp.
AATCGGATCGCGCACAGTGAAAACATACAACAGCGCCCGGGGCCGTTGCTCCCACCGGCTGATCAGGATGCGGTAATGCCCATCCCGCCCGTCCCCCATCACCGGCATCGGCTCCCCCGCCCGCAGCAAATCGATCTCCACTAGATGCACCCGGCTTCGAAGCACCTCCTCTCGCTTCCTAAGGTAAACTTGTCGGCCCTCCCCGGGGATCTTGTTCGCCGGGGAGAGGAGCTCCAGCCAGGTCACCACCTGGTGGGTCCCCGCCTCCCGCACGACCAGATAGCGTTCCCGCACCTCCTCCGGCACGGGGATCTCCACGATGCGCGCGCCGCCGGCCAGGATCGAGCGCACGGGGGTGGAAGGTCCGACACCCGGGGCAGTGGCGACCATCACATCAGGGCGAGCCGGGAAGGGAAAGGTCCCCTCGGGGGTGAGGAGATACACCCGCTCCTCCACCTCCACGTAGTAGCGAGGGCGCAGGAGCGGCCCCAGGTCATCCGCCAGCCCGACGATCAGCCGACTGTGAAGTCCAGGCCACAGGGCCGGATGTTCCAGATACGGATCCATCCCGGGAAACGGTGAGGGCATCCCCGGCTCCTTCAGCGGCTTATGAAGCGGCTCACCACCTTGGCGGGGATCGGCACGTTCAGCCGGTCGCCGACCTTCGGCCGCTCCGGCAGGCTCCCACTTCCCACCACGATCCCAATGGGCGTCCCCTCCGCCTGATAGCTCCGCTCGATCCAGGCCATGCCGGTGAGAAGCCCCTCGGTATCCATCGCGCAGCTGGTGACATAGCCGATCACCCGACCTCGGCGATCCACCACGGCGTCTCCCAGTTTGGGCAGCCGCACCCCCTTTTCGATGATCCGAAAGCGAACGACTTCCATCGTTCGCTTCGCCTCGCGGGCCATGTAGGCCTTCCGCCCGATGAAGAAGGGCTTGTAGAGCTTGACGAAGGAAGCGAAGCCAGCGTCGCCCGGGGTGAGATCGAAGGGCCCGGCCAGCTCGTGGCCGTAGAGCGGGAGGCCCGCTTCCGTGCGGGTGCTGTCGCGGGCGCCCAGGCCACACGGCTGGAGGCCGAAGGGCTTGCCGGCATCCAGCAAGCGCTCGAAGAGGGCTGGCGCCCGATCCGGGTGCACGAACAGTTCATAGCCGATGCGCTCGCCGGTATAGCCGGTGCGGGAGATGATCAGATCGAATCCCTGGATCTCGGCGCGCAGGACCTGACCCCGCTGCAGGGCGGCCAAGCGCGCTCCCGTCCCTTCATCCGCCAAGGACTGGAGGATCTTCAGCGCCTGGGGGCCTTGAAGGGCGATATCCACCCGGCAATCCTCCCCCCAGCGACGGTCCCGCAGATCCCGCAGGATCACTTCATCCGTAAGCATTGCCCATGGGCGCTCCCGATCGATCTGGACCTCGCCGCGGGCCACGGCGTTCAGCCAGGCCCAGTCCCGATCGTTATTGGCCGCGTTGACCACGAGCATATACCGGTCCGGCGCCAGGGCGTAAAGGATCAGATCATCCAGCACATGCCCGTCGGGATCCAGGAGATACGTGTATTGGGATTCCCCGACTCGAAGGGCCATCACGTCGTTGGTGGTCACCCGCTCCAGGAAGGCACGAGCGCCGGGCCCGCTGACCTCCAGAACGCCCATATGGGAGACATCGAAGAGGCCGGCGGCGGTGCGCACCGCCCGGTGTTCCTCGCTCACGCTGGTATACCAGACCGGCATCTCCCAGCCGGCGAAGGGGATCATCTTCGCCCTCAGCTCCCGGTGCAGCTCGTAGAGGGGCGTCCGCTTGAGGGGCGCGCCTTCGGGCTCCGCGTAGGAGAAGGCCGGCAACGATCCCAGGCGGTCGCGATGCACCGAATCCACCGTCCGATAGCCGATAAAGAAGGGCTTGTGCGGCGCTACCGCGGCGGCCTCGGCCAGATCCTGCGGGAAGCGCGCCTGGGCGCGTGCCGAGGCCGCCCGCGGATCCTCCGCCGGGATCTCCCGCACCCGCAGCGGGCCGGGAAGCTTTGCCCAGATATCTTCATCGAAACGCACGTAACCATCCGAGAGATCCCGCAGCCACGCCGCGACCCGCCCCGCCCTTTCCTCGGGGATCACCAGCCGGAAGGCCTGCGGGCCATCCCGGATCACATAAGCGGAGCTCATAATCCGGCCGTCCCCTTCCAGCACGAAAGTCGGAGCCCCCTCATGGGCCTTCAGACCCACCACTTGCTGCGTCAGGGCGGCGTCCAGGAACTCTGCGGCCCGATCCCCTTGGATCTCCAGCACGACCTTCCCTTCCGCCGCGGGGAGGCGATCGGTGAGAAACCAGTAATGGGGATAGCCACTCCTCGGCAGCTCCACATCGGCGCCCGCCCGGGCGGCCAGCTCCGCCACCCGGAGTTTCGCCTCCTCCAGGACATCGAATTCCACCTTAGTTCGGTAAACCAGGTCGCGGCCCACATAGTAACGGTGCGGCCGGCAGGCCCACAGCACATCGGCGATGATGTCCGCCAGGGCCTCCACCTCTGCCTCCCGAAACCCCCGCTGCGTGATCCATGGGGTCCCGAGACGGATCCCGCTGGCGGCCCCCGCGCCGGTGTCCCCCGGGATCGTGTTGCGGTTCACCACGATCCCGGCCAAGTCCAGCACCCGAGCGGCTGGATCGCCCATGAGCGGCGTTCCATCCGGGCCTCGCACCGACTTGCAATCCACCAGGAGCAGATGGGTATTGGTGCCTCCATAAGGGATCCGCAGGCCACGTTCAGCCAGGCGCCGGGCCATGGCCTGGGCGTTCCGCACGATCTGATGTTGCAACTCGCGGAAGGCCTCCGTGCGGGCCAGCTTGAAGGCCACCGCCAGGGCAGCGAAAACGTTCACGTGCGGCCCGCCCTGTTCGCCGGGGAACACCGCGCGATCGATTCGCTTCGCCAAGCCGGGGTCCGTGGTGAGGATACAGGCCCCGCGCGGGCCCATGATCGTCTTATGCGTGGTAAAGGTGACGACGTGGGCATAGCCCAGGGGGTTGGGGTAAGCGCCCGCGATCACCATCCCGGCCGTGTGGGCGATATCCGCCAAGAGATAAGCCCCTACCTCGTCGGCGATCTCCCGGAAGCGCTTCCAATCCGGCGCCCACGGATACGACGTGTAACCTGCGATGATCAGCTTCGGCCGGTGCTGCCGGGCCAGATCGCGGATCTGATCGTAGTCCAGTCGCTCCGTCTGCGGATCCACGGTATACCAAACGATCCGGTAATGCTTGCCCGAGCGGTTGACCGGCGAGCCGTGGGTCAGATGGCCACCGTGGATCAGGGACATGCCCATCACCGTATCGCCAGGCTGAAGCAGCGCCTCATAGACCGCATTGTTGGCCGGGGCGCCCGAGAGAGGCTGGACGTTAACGAAGATCCGCTCGGGGGGGATCTCCGGGGTGGCAAAGGCTTCGGCGCAGCGGCGCCGGGCCAGAGCCTCTACAATGTCCGCGTATTCCACACCCTTGTAATACCGCTGATCGCTGTATCGCCGGTAGAACCCTAGTTGGTCCTCATAATCCAGCAGCTCGGCTTCCGTCTGGGTTCGAGTGCGCTCATGGGGATAGCCCTCCGCATAGATGTTCTGGAACACCGAGCCTAGGGCTTCGCGGACGGCCGCCGGGGCGTAGGATTCCGAGGGGATGAGGATCAGCTTGCGGATCTGACGTTCGTGCTCATAGCGGATCAGGGCAGCCACATCCGGATCCACTTCCGCTAGCGAACCCCGAAACAGGAAATCCCGCATGGGCTTCTCCTTATGCTGAATCTCCGGGACCCACGCCATTGGGTTCGAACAGAGGATAAAAGAGCGCTCCCCCCCTTGGGGAAGCCGGGCTGGGAGGCCCGCGGCGGCTTTCGACGACTTACCCGGCTTCCTCATCCCCGCCGGGATAGGGAGCCGCTTTCGCCTCTATCTTACGTGAGGAGAAAGGAGAACGTCAAGGTCACCACTTCTCCAGGCGGAGGGCCTCACCCTTCCTCCCGCCCAGCCCCCAAGCCCTCCAAACTCCAATGAGCATCCCAAACCGTCTCATCCGATAGCCGGATGGACCGCTGAGCCTCGAGCGATCCCCCAGAACCAGAACACCGTTCCCGGAATGGCACGCCGGAGAGAAACGCGTGCCTCTTCTCCGAAATCCTATCGGCATATTGTGATAAAAACAACAATATAGTGCTTTCAGTAACGATATTGGGGGGGAAAGCTTGACAGAAGCGGATGATTGTAGTATTGTAAATAAGGATGTTTCGGATTCCTCCGGAAGCACGGAGGGGCCTGGGATGGGACGGCCCTTGCAGATTGAGGTGATCGCGTACGCGCCCACCGCCTTTTATCATTGCCTCCATTGTGAGCTGGTCTGGCAACAGGCCGGCGTCGGTCAGGCCCTGCACGCGGAACAGCTCGCCTCGGGCCTACCGGAGGACCTCCAGAAGGCCTATCAGGATCTTGCGGCCTGGATCGCCCGCCTGCTGGCGACTTACTGTGACCGGATCGCGATCAAGGTGATCGATGCCGTCTCCCTCGAAGGCTGGTGGAAATCCCTTCGTTACGGTGCCCGTCGCTACCCGGCTGTGATCGTGGATGGTCAGGTGTTCACCGGCGGTGATTTCGCGGCCGCTGAGGCGGCCATCGCCCAGCGATTGGGAGTCCCCCAGGCGACAGCCTGAGATGCCGGCTGTCGCCTGTTCGTTTCATGAGACGGAGACCTGGGGGGCAAATCGATCCCGGAAGGCCTTTTCCGGTCCTTGAGGTCATCTGGCCTCCCGGTATTGAAGTCCGATGGTACAGATCCTCCACCCCTAGAAAGGAGGCAGGTGGAACGCGAGGAAGTGTAGGACTTTCGGTCATCAGGCTGCCGCGCTTTCCAGCGCGTGCTCCCGGGCGAGGCTTCACCACCTTCTGATCTCATCCTGGAGGGAAAGCCATGAGCGCCTTCTGGGTTATTATCATCGGTATCCTCGTCCAATTGCTGATCTGGAACCTCTACGCCAAGCGGGTCGACCGGGAGATCATCCAGTCGGACCCGAAGCGAGCGACCCCGGCCCGGATGTATATGGACGGCGTGGACTTCGTCCCCACCAGCCGCAACATTCTGATCGGCTATCACTTCAAGTCGATCGCCGCTGCGGGGCCCATCGTGGGGCCCATCACGGCGGCGGGGTTGTGGGGCTGGCTGCCCGCCCTCCTCTGGCTGATCCTGGGGGTCTCCTTCATCGGATGGGCCAGCGACTACAGCGCCATCATGCTCTCTGTGCGCAACGACGGCAACTCCCTGAGCGCTGTGGCCTACCGCCTGATCAGCCCCCGCACCCGCACCCTCCTCTTCGTGTTCATCTTCTTCTATCTGCTGCTCATCGCCGGGGCTTTTGTGAACCTGATCGCCGGCGTCTTGTTGGATCCGACGGTGCCCTTGGGCATCATCGCCCTGGCCCTGATGGGGCTGCTGATGGGCCAGATGCTCTATCGCTGGAAGATGGACCTGGTGGCTGTCACCGCCCTCACCCTGATCGTCACCCTGATCGCCATGGGGATCGGGCCGCTGGGGCTGCAGCAGGTGAAAGAGGGGGATCAGGTCAAGACCATCCAGGGGCCGGTGGGGCAGGTCTTCGCCCGCTTCAACGCGGCCATCGACGGCCTGGCTGGGGGCAAGCCGCTGTATACCTACTTTGATCCCACCGCCAATCCGGATCCCAAGACCGGCCGCCTGCTAGGGGCCGACCGTCCGGTCCACCTCTCCTATATCTTCTGGATGCTCTTCACCCTGGTCTTCTGTTATCTGGGTGCGAACCTCCCCATCTGGCGTTTCGCCCAGCCGGTCAACTATTTGGGGTTCTGGGTGACCGCCCTGGTCATCCTCCTGAGCTACGTCGGCGGCATTGTGGGCTTCTTCACCAACCCGGAGGCAGTCTCCTTCAAGCTGCCGGCGTTCCGCGGCTTCCAGCCCGCGGCCATCGGCATCCAGCCCCTATGGCCGATGCTCTTTGTGACCATCGCCTGCGGTGCGATCTCCGGTTGGCACGCCCTCTTCGGATCGGTGGGCACGGCCCGGCAGCTGGAGTATGAGACGGACGCCCTCCCCGTGGGCGGCGGGGCGATGCTCTTCGGCGAGAACACCCTGGGGTTGCTTTCTCTGATCGCCATCTCCATCGCCGGGCAGGGCACCGGGGCAGCGGCCTTCGCCAGCGGTGTGGGGACGTTGCTCTCCCAGGTCTTCGGGCCGGGCTTTCGACCCTACGGGACGGCCCTGGGCTTTGCGGCCTTCGTGGTCATCGTCATCACCGTGGTCCAGCTGGTCTTCCGCCTGATGCGGGTTACCCTGGGGGAGTGGGTGGGGGAGACCCAGCCGATCTTCAAGAACATGCACGTGGCCAGCCTGATCTCCATGGCCCTGGCGGCCTTCCTGGTGCTCACCGGGACCTGGATCTACCTCTGGCAGCTGTTCGGCGCGGCCAACCAGCTGATGGCCGGTCTGGCCCTGCTCATCGTCACCGTCTGGCTGGTCTCGGAGCGACGGCCGGCATGGTATGCCGGGGTGCCCGGGGTCTTCATGTATGTCACGACGATGGCCGCTATCCTGGTCACCTTCTACAACCAGCTCCCAGCGCTGAACGCAGCCATGGCCAAGGGGAACGTTGTGGCCATCATCGGGGCCATCACCATGCTGGTCTTGGCCGCTCTGCTCTTCATCGCGGCCGCCTTCATCGCCTACGAGGGATGGGTGGCCTTCAACCGCTGGCGGATGGCGCCGGCGCGCCCGGCCCCGGCCGGCGGGGGTGGGGAATAAGGCCCCAGCGTGTCCACAAAAACATCGGGGGGCGCTCGTAGGGCGCCCCCCGATGTTTTAATGATCATTAGGCCCGGAACCCGAAATACACCCAGATCAGCATCCCCACCAACAGAAGCGCCAGCGGCCAGGGGTAGGCGAAGAGCACCGCGTAGAGTCGGGAGTCGAATTTCAGATGCATGAAATACATTAGGATCAAAAGGGCCTTGGCAATGGCGAACCCCAACAGGAAGGGCAGCTGGGGCACCGGCAAGCTGATGACGCTCACCTCTAGAATAGTGAGGAGAATTAAGACGATCCCCACCAGGACATAGTTCGGATGCCGATGGGCCTTGGCCCCCATGGTCCCTTCCGGTCGATCGGTGCTCATGGAAGTCCCCCTCACGGCCGATCCTCCCTTAGCGCAGGAGATACACCACCATGAAGATCGCCACCCACACCAGATCCACGAAGTGCCAGTAAAGCCCTACCGTCTCCACCAGGACATCGTTCTGAGGCGAGAGGCGGCGGCGGAGCCCCAGGGCCACGCTGAGGATCCAGATCACCCCCACGGCTACGTGCGCGGCATGGAAGCCGGTGACCGTATAGTAAGCGGAGCCGAAGACGTTGACGCTGGGGGTGAGGCCCTCGTGGAGATGCTGGCTGTACTCCACCCCCTTCAGAACCAGAAAACAAATGCCCAGCCAGGCCGTGGTGAGCAACCAGGCGATGGAGGCCCGCCGGTTTCCATCCCGCAGGTGGGACAGGGCCAGCACCATCGCCACGCTGCTGGTAAGCAGGATCATCGTGTTGAGGGTGGGGATGGTCAGGGTGAGGGCCTCATGGGCGGTGGGGCCGCTGGTCACCCGGTTATGCAACACCAGATAAGAGACGATCAGAGAGGCGAAGAAAATCACCTCCGAGGCCAGGAAGACCCAGACCCCCAGCTTGCGGCTATCCACCGCGATCTCGGATTCGACCGTTGGATGATGGCTGGCCATCGTCTGCTCCTCCGCCACTCCGGGTGGAACGCTCCAGATTCCCTCCCCTCCTGGGGCTGGATCCGGGAAGCCCCTGGGCCCTTACGATGACGGCCCGTGGGCTCCCGGGAACAGAGGCTGCTGGACCCAGCGCACGAGCCCCAGCGCGAAGAGAAGAAGGCCCATGGGGATAAAGATCCAGTGGGTCACCAACCCCAAGGCGAAGACCGTCAACCCGGCTGCCAGGATCAGCGGCCACAGGCTGGGGGAGGGCAGATGATTGGGCTCCTCCGGCGTCTCCGCCTCCTCGGTCCGATCGTTTCCCCCTACCATCTCGACGATAGGATGCGAATGCGGGTTGCCGGTATATTTGCGATCCCATGCCGGCCGGCGGCTGTGGACCACTGGGATACGCGCGAAATTATACGGCGGCGGCGGCGAGGAGGTCAGCCACTCCAGGGTGTGCCCATCCCACGGGTCATCCGAAGCACGCTCCCCGGCGACCAGACTGCGGGCGACGTTCACGAAGAAGACCACGAAGCCCAAAGCCAGGATAAAGGCACCGACCGTGGCCAGAAGGTTCAGGCCTTCCCAGCCCAGGCCGGGGGCATAAGTGTAAACCCGTCGGGGCATCCCGGACAGCCCCAGGAAATGCATCGGGAAAAACGTGAGGTTGAATCCGATGAACTGCAGGGCGAAATGCAGGCGGCCCAGCCGCTCATCCAGGAAGCGCCCGGTGATCTTAGGAAACCAATAATAGATACCGGCCACGATGGCGAACATCGAGCCGCCGAAGAGCGTGTAATGGAAATGGGCGACCACGAAGTAGGTGTCCGTCACCTGCCAGTCCACCGGGACAGCAGCCAGGAACAGACCGCTGAGTCCGCCGATGACGAAGAGGGCAACAAAGGCGACAGCGAAAAGGAATGGCGTGCGATACCGCACGGCTCCACCCCAGATGGTGGCAATCCAGTTGAAGACCTTGATGGCCGTGGGCACCGCCACCAACATGCTGGCAGCCGAGAAAAAGGCATTCACCACCGGAGGCAGCCCCACCGCGAACATATGATGTGCCCAAACCGTGAACCCGATGAAGCCGATGGCCACGCTGGAGTAGGCCACCGCCGTGTAGCCGAAGATAGGCTTGCGAGAGAAGACCGGCAGCACCTCTGAGACGATCCCCATAGCGGGCAGGATCATGATGTAGACCTCCGGGTGGCCGAAGAACCAGAAGAGATGCTGCCAGAGCAGCGGATCCCCGCCCGCCGCCGGGTTGAAGAAATGCGTTCCCAGATGGCGATCCAAGAACAGGAGGAACAGGGCCGCCGAGATGCTGGGCATCGCAAAGAGAATAAGGAAGGCGGTCACCAGCGTGGTCCAGGCGAAAAGCGGCAGCCGGTTCAGGGTGAGACCGGGCGCCCGCAACAGCAGGATGGTGGAGACAAAGTTGATAGAGGAAGTAATCGAGGAGATCCCCAGCAGCTGCAGGCCCAGGATCCAGAAGTCGATGCCGGTGCCTTTGGAGAAGGTTTTCGCCGTCAACGGCGCATAGCCGAACCATCCCGCGTCAGGCGCCCCACCCAGTAGGAAGCTCAGGTTCAGGAAGAGCCCACCCAGCAGGAACATCCAAACCCCGAAGGCATTCAGGCGAGGATAGGCCATGTCCCGGGCCCCGATCATCAGAGGGACGATATAGTTCCCCAGCCCCGTCAGCACCGGCATCACCACCAAGAAGATCATGGTGGTGCCGTGCATGGTCAGAACCTGGTTGTAGGCCTCGCCCACCAGCACCCGGTTGTTGGGGACCGCCAGCTGGGTTCGGATGAGCAGAGCCTCCAAGCCGCCGATCAGGGCGAAGAACCCGGCACCCAAGATGTAGAGGATACCGATGCGCTTGTGGTCGACCGTGGTCAGCCACGAGAGCAACCCGCGTTCCGCATACACGCGGGGGAGCGTGACCGTCGAGCTAGCCATCCGCCGCCTCCTTTTCACTTCAAGGACGAGAGATAGGCCACCAGGGCCTGGATCTCCTCCGGCGTCAGGCCCAGGCGGGGCATCAGGGAGCCCGGCTTGATGGCCGGAGGGTTATCCAGCCAGCGGGCCAGGTTCTCCGGGGTGTTCTCCAGCAGGCCCGCCGCAATCGTCGTCCGACTACCCACATGAGTGAGGTTCGGACCTACCTTCCCTTGAGCAGGCGTTCCGTCGATCGTATGACAGCCCACGCAGGCCTTGCTCATGAACACCTGATATCCCTGCTGCGCGAGGGGCGTCCCGGGCTGCACGGCGGGCGCCCGCTGAGCTTCCACCCATCGCTGGAACTCGGAGTCCGAGACCACCCGGACCCGCAGGCGCATGTTCGCATGGGAAACGCCGCATAACTCTGCGCACTGCCCGTAATATATCCCCTCCACATCCGCCTGCAACCACAGGAGATTTTCCCGCCCGGGGATGGCATCCATCTTGCCACCCAGCTGAGGAACCCAGAAGCTATGAATGACGTCCGCTGCGGTAACAGTGAGCCGGATCGGTCGGCCCACGGGGATCACCAGCTCGTTGGCCGTGGTGATCCCCAGCGTCGGATATTGAAACTCCCACCACCATTGATGGCCAATGACCTTCACCGGAATAGCCCCCGCCGGCGGCGTGGAGGTCGCGGCCATCGTCCGCCAGGTCATGGCGAAAATCACCGCCAGGCCCAGGGCAGTCACCGTGGTCCATGAGACCTCAAGGGCCCGGTTCCCGTGGATCTGGGGGGGAATGGCCCGCGGATCCCGGGCCCGGAAACGAATGACCGCGTAGAGCAACAACGCTTCCACCACCACAAAGACAAAAGCTGTGATCGCCAGGATGAACCAGAACAGCTCCGCCTCCGCCCGGCCCTTCGGGGATACAGGAGCCAGGATCGCCGGGCTCTGAGCAGAACACCCGGCAAGCCCAGCGCCCAGGATCACCAGCCCAGCTGCGCCCCCCCAGGTCCATCCGCGGATCCCATCGCCGGTTCGCGCCATCCATACGCCTCCCTTGTTAACGTTGGCTTTGCGCGCTCCTCGCTCATCGATCGAAGGGAGATATAGGGCAGGCGACGCAGCAGCCTGCCCCACGCTTTTGCCTCTTCCCGCATAGCTCCCACGCCAAGGGACACAACGCCCACTATGGACCCCTGTTTGCATGAAATCGCATGAAATGATGAAGAGTTTTACTCAAACTGTCAAGGCCAACTCCCGACGTGGATCGGAGGGATCGGGAAACAGGGGCACAATAGGACTTTCTCTATGGAGCGGACCTTCCCCCCACAAGAGATCCCTCCATCCGGATCTGGGATCATCGGCGCGCCTCGGAGAGACGGCAGCCAGGATTATGGCTGGACAACCCCCTTCCCCGGCATTCCCAGCTCCCATCTCCCTTTTATTAATGATGATCCAATTAACCCAAATTGTCAAAATGGAACACCCACCCCAATTTTTTTGGACTAATTTATCCGTTTTATAACCCATTCGTTGGGGCAGATAAAAAAGGAGGGGCAGATCCCCAACCCGCCGCTGAGGCGCTATGGAAACCATGGCGAGCCAGCCGTTGGCTCGTTCTTGACACGACGGGGGAAGGCGAATATAATGAGCAATGCTAAATTTTAGCACACGCAAAAATCTTGGGGGGCCGGAGCTTGATCCCTGAACGTGTCCTGGCCCGTCGGATCCTAGAGACCCTTCACCTGGTGATGCGAAAGATCTGGGCAGAGGTGAAAGGGGATCGTCCGGAAAGTTTCCCGGCGCAATCCTATCGGCTGCTGGGGATGCTGGCTCAGCGTTCGTATACCCTGACGGAGCTGGCCCGTGCGCAGGCTGTTCGTCCCTCCACGGTCTCGCGGGCGGTTCGTTCCCTCGCCGCTCAGGGCTGGGTGGATGTGGAGCGGGATCCCACCGACCGGCGGCGGGTGTGGATCCGGCTCACGCCAAAGGGGCGAAAGGCGCTGCGTCGGCTTCAGCTGCGAGCGGCCGTCCGTCTGGGGCGACGGCTGGCCGCCCTCCGTCCGGAGGAACGCGCGATCCTGGCCCAGGCGATGGATCTCTTGCAGCGAACCCTGGGGAGCGGCCCGGGGCCTCCTTCGGCCGGGTGATCGATGCCCGGGCATTTCTCCGTCTCCGGCGGAGCTTTCAGGGGGCGCGAGCCGCTGGAGGCAGCCAACGCGCATCAATTCCCGATGATCCCTCTTGCTTCTCAGAGGGACTATAGATCAGGAGGAGGAAAGCATGAACGCCATTGAGGCGGAGCGCCTGACCCGGCGGTTCGGCGACTTCGTGGCCGTTCGAGAGGTTTCTTTCACCGTACAGGAGGGAGAGCTATTCGCGTTCCTGGGCCCCAACGGGGCCGGCAAGACCACCACCATGAATATGCTCTGCACGCTGCTGCGGCCGACATCCGGCACAGCCCGGGTGGGGGGCCATGACATCGTGAAGGAGCCCCATGAAGTGCGCCGACGCATCGGGTTAGTGTTCCAGGATCCCAGTCTGGACGATCGGCTGACGGCGTGGCAGAACCTCCAGTTTCACGCCAGGCTGTATGATGTCCCCCGTTGGGCCTTCGAGGAACGGGCGAGGCGCCTGCTGGAGCTGGTGGATCTCCTGGATCATGCCCACCAGGAAGTGCGCACCTTCTCCGGAGGGATGAAACGTCGGCTGGAGCTCGCCCGCGGCCTGCTTCATCAACCCAAGGTCCTTTTCCTGGACGAACCCACGCTGGGGCTGGATCCTCAGACGCGGCGTCACATCTGGGATTACATTATCCGCTTGCGCGATACCGAGGGGACTACCGTCTTCTTCACCACGCATTATATGGACGAAGCGGAGCGGGCGGATCGCATCGCCATCATCGACCACGGGCGCATCATCGCCCTGGACACCCCTGATAACCTGAAAGCCATGATCGGCGGAGATGTGATCCTGATGCGAACCAGCAACGATGCCCACGCGGCCGAGCGGTTGCGGGAGGCGCTGGCGCTGGAGCCCCGCCTGACCGAAGAAGGGTTGCTCATCGAAGCTGCACGGGGCGATCAGCTCATCCCCCGGCTGTTGGGAGTCCTGCAGAACGGTCGGGAGCCTCCACTGATCGTTCACAGCATCAGCCTGCGGCGGCCTAGCCTGGAGGATGTGTTCATCAAACTGACCGGCCGCGCCATCCGGGATGAAGAGGCCTCACCCCTGGAGATGATGCGTCTGCGCCAGCGACTCTGGAGGCGGAGGTAAGCGATATGGCCTTTCTGAAAGCGGTTTACACGATCTGGTATCGAGATCTGCTGCGTTTCCTGCGGGATCGCGCCCGGATCTTCAGCTCCCTGGGCCAGCCCCTGCTTTTCCTGGTGGTGTTCGGGAACGGGCTGGCTCCGGCGGTAGCGGCCGGGATGGGCGGGGTGGATTTCCGCACCTTCCTGTTCCCGGGGATCCTGAGCATGGCAGTGCTCTTCACGGCGGTCTTCTCCGCCGTTTCCATCGTGTGGGACCGGGAGTTCGGCTTTCTGAAGGAGGTGCTGGTGGCCCCGGTCTCGCGCGCAGCGGTCGCCCTCGGGAAGGTGGCCGGAGGCAGCACCACCGCGCTGATCCAGGGGCTTCTGATCATGATCCTGGCCCCTATGGTGGGCGTGCGATTCACGGTTCCCCAGATCCTCACACTGATCGTGATGATGATGATGACGGCGGCGACCATGACCTCCTTCGGGATCCTCATCGCCGTCCGCATGCGGTCGATGGAAGGCTTTCACATGATGATGAACTTCCTGCTGATGCCCATGTTCTTCGTGAGCGGCGCTTTCTTCCCGCTCCGAGATGTTCCCCTCTGGATGGAATGGCTGGCCCGGGTCGATCCAGTGACCTATGGGGTAGACGCCATGCGTCAGACCGTGTTACGCGGGATGCTTCCGGAACCGATTCTCAAGGCGTTGATCCTTCATCCGCTGGAAGTCAACCTGATCGTCCTGGTCGCCTTCTGGATGCTGTTCCTGATCCCGGCGGTGTGGCTGTTCAGCAGGACGGAGTAACCTGGGGGATGCATCAAAACAAGTCGGAGTGAGAGGTTTCACGGTTTCACCTTCAACGGCACCGGGTTTCCAATTCGCTCATTGACACCTAAAAGAGGTTCCGCTATAGTTTTTAGAGAATAGCAGAGCAGAAGGGAGCTCCAAACCGAATCACCGGAAACGGCGATGACGGAGACGAGTAGGCCCGAGCCGTCGCGCCCAGCGAGTCCGGGCCTGGTGGAAGCCGGATGCCGACGTCGGGCTGAAGATCCCTCCCGAGCCGGTGACCGAACGCCCCTTCTGAACGGGTCAGTAGGCTCACCCGGGGCTCGCCCTCCCGTTATCCAGGGCGCGGGGATCGGAATCGGAAGAGGCGGTTCGAACGCTCACCCTGGGTTCAGAGCCGCTGTAGGGGTGACAGCACGGGCGGGCCCACCTGACGGGCCCTACCGGGAGTTCCCCGGGAAGGGACGCCTGTGGAGATCCCTCCGGCGGCGGAACGGCGGAGAGCCAGTTTACCACGGGTCGAGGAAGCCGGAAGGGACCGGTCATTCGGTTCACCCCGTTGGGGGAAATAAATGACGATGAGCCATGGAACGGTTCCTGTCCCCGTAAGGAGTGGCCCGGTGGAACCGGGAAGCAGGGTGGTACCGCGGGAGCGATCGGCTCTCGTCCCTATGGGGCGAGAGCCGATTTTTTTAGCCGGACGCCTGCAAATGCGGTCATAGCGCCCCTATGGAGGAAGTCGATCATGGAGACCGAACTGCTGTATCAGACCGATGCCTACCGGCGGAGTTTTGAGGCGACGGTGGTGGCGGTGGAGGGGCGAGCCGTGGCCCTGGACAGGACGGCTTTCTATCCCGGCGGCGGGGGACAGCCCTACGATCGGGGCTGGCTCACCGATGGCGCTCGCGTGTGGCAGGTGATCGCCGTTCGCCGTCAGGGGCCGCTGGTCTGGCATGAGGTGGAAGGAGAGCCTCCCGCGCCGGGACAGCGGGTGCAGGGGGAGATCGACTGGGGGCGCCGTTACGCCCTGATGCGCACCCACACCGCCCTTCATATCCTGTGCGGGGTGGTCTGGCGGGACTATGGGGCCAAGGTGACCGGAGGGAACATGGAGCCCCTGCGGGGGCGCATGGATTTCGAGTTCGAGACCTTGCGGGGAGAGCTGGTGCGGGAGATCGAGGAGAAAATCAACGCGGAGGTCGCAGCCGCCCGCCCGGTGCGGGTCCACTTCCTCCCCCGCGAGGAGGCCGATCGCCACCCCGATTTGATCCGCACCAAAGTCAACCTCCTCCCGTCGGATATCCGGGTGGTCCGGGTGGTGGAGATCGAGGGGCTAGATCTTCAGGCTGACGGCGGCACGCATGTGGCGAACACGCGGGAAGTCGGCCGGATCCGCGTAGTAGATTACAAGAGCAAGGGCCGGATCAATAAACGGATTGAGATCGAACTCTCAGAGGGATAGAGGTTCCGCCCCTGGCTTCTTCCAGGGAAACCCCATCCGTAAGCGGAGGTGATCATGTTCGAACCGGTTCCGGCACGGGTCCATTTCCCACAACTGGAAGAAGAGATCCTGAGGTTCTGGAAAGAGCGCCGGATCTTTGAGCGCTCCATGGAGCAGACGAAAGGAGGGCCCCGCTACGTATTCTACGAGGGGCCGCCGACGGCCAATGGCCTGCCCGGCATCCATCACGTCCTGGCCCGCGCGTTCAAGGATCTGTTCCCCCGCTATAAGACCATGCGGGGATATTACTGCCTCCGGCGGGGCGGATGGGACACCCACGGGCTCCCGGTGGAGCTGGAGGTGGAGAAGGAGCTGGGCTTCACCTCGAAAGCGGATATCGAGCGCTACGGGGTCGCGGAGTTCAACCGCCGCTGCCGAGAGAGCGTGTTCCGTTATGTCAAGGAGTGGGAAACCCTCACCGAGCGCATCGCGTTCTGGATCGACCTGCAGAACGCTTACATCACCCTGAGCAACGAATACATCGAGTCCGTCTGGTGGATCCTGCGCCAGTTCTGGGATCGGGGCTTGCTCTATCAGAGCTATAAGGTGGTTCCTTATTGCCCTCGCTGTGGCACGCCCCTCTCCGATCACGAGGTGGCCCTAGGCTACCGAGAGGACACCGAGGATCCCTCTGTATATGTGAAGTTCCCTCTCCGGGATGAGGAAGGAACCTACTTTCTGGTCTGGACCACCACGCCCTGGACATTGCCCGGGAACGTTGCCCTGGCAGTCCATCCCGAAGCCACCTATGTAATGGTGGAACAGGAACTTGATGAAACGAGGGAGCGGCTGATCCTGGCGGAGGCCCTTTTGGCGAAGGCGCTGAAAGGGGAATACCGGGTGGTGGCCCGGATGCCCGGGCGGGAGCTGGCTGGGCTGCGATATCGCCCCCTCTACTCGTTCCTACCTCTGGAGAAGGAAGCGCACTATGTGATCCCCGCGCCCTTTGTCAGCCTGGACGAGGGGACCGGCATCGTACACATCGCCCCCGCCTTCGGCGCGGAAGATATGCAGCTCGGCCGGGAACATGACCTCCCCATCCTGGTGACGGTGGATCCGCGGGGGCGCTTTGTGGACGAGGTGACGCCATGGCGGGGGATGTTCGTCAAGGACGCAGATCCCCTGATCATCGAGGATCTGCGGCGGCGCGGGCTGTTGTATTTCGCCGGCACGTATTTGCATACCTATCCGTTCTGCTGGCGTTGCGGAACCCCGCTCCTTTATTACGCCCGTGCCTCCTGGTTTATTGAAACCACTCGCTTCAAGGACCGGCTGGTGGCGCTCAATCGAACCATCCACTGGTATCCCCCACAGATCGGTGAAGGGCGCTTTGGCAACTGGCTGGAGAACAACGTGGACTGGGCCCTCAGCCGGGAGCGTTACTGGGGGATCCCGCTGCCCATCTGGGAGTGCGGGCGCTGTGGCCACCGGGAGTGCATCGGATCTTACGCCGAGCTGCGTCAGAAAGTGGAAGCCGCAGGCCGCCGATGGCCAGACCCTTGGGATCCCCACAAGCCATATGTGGATGAGGTTCGCTATCGCTGTGAGCGATGCGGGGACTGGATGCAGCGGGTGCCGGAGGTCATCGACGTCTGGTTCGACTCTGGGGCGATGCCGGTGGCCCAGTGGCATTATCCCTTCGAGAACCAGGAGATCTTCCGAGAGCAGTTCCCGGCCGACTTCATCTGCGAAGGGGTGGACCAGACGCGGGGCTGGTTCTATTCCCTGCACGCCATCGCCACGCTGCTGTTCGATTCGGTGGCTTTCAGGAACGTGATCTCCCTGGGGCTGGTCCTGGATGAGAAGGGCCAGAAGATGTCCAAATCCCGGGGCAACGTGGTAGATCCTTGGGAAGTCATCAACGTCCATGGGGCCGATGCCCTTCGCTGGTATTTCTATACCATCTCTCCCCCCGGCCAGGAGCGGCGCATCTCGGTGAGCCTGGTCGGAGATGTGGTGCGCACCTTCCTCCTGACCCTCTGGAACACCCATCGGTTTTTCGTCACCTACGCCCGGCTGGACGGCTTCGATCCCCGGACGGTCCCGGCCCCTCCGGTGGCGGAGCGCCCACCGCTGGACCGCTGGGTCCTGGCGGAGCTTCACGCGCTGATCCATGAGGTCACGGAGGCGCTGGAGGATTACGACCCGGCAACCGCAGGGCGGCGGATCGCGGCCTTTGTGGACGATCTGTCGAACTGGTATGTGCGCCGCAGCCGGCGCCGGTTCTGGAAGAACGAGAACGACGCGGACAAGGCGGCCGTGTATCATACGTTGTATGAGTGCTTGGTGACCCTGAGCCACCTGTTGGCCCCCTTCATCCCCTTCACGGCCGAAGCCCTCTACCGCAATCTCGTGGCCCGGGTCGACCCAGAGGCTCCCGAGAGCGTCCATCTCTCCCGCTGGCCGGAGCCCGATCCCGCGCGGATCGATGAGCGGCTGCGGGAGGAGATGCGCCTCGTCATGCGGTTGGCCAGCCTGGGCCTGGCTGCCCGGAACGCCGCCCGGATTCGTGTCCGCCAGCCTCTGGCTCAGATCGCCTTCCGGGTGCGCAGCCCGGAGGAGGAAGAAGCCGTCCGACGCCTCGCGGATATCCTCCTGGATGAGCTGAACATCAAGCGTCTGACGTTCCTCCGAGAGCTCACCGAGGTCGCGGATCCGGAGCTCCATCTCCGGCCGGACCGGCTGGGGCCACGCCTGGGGGCTCGGCTCCCTCTGGTCCGGGAGGCCCTCCACGGGCTTCCCGCCTCGGCGATCATCCGGGCGCTGCGCCGGGGGGAGACGGTCGCCGTGCAGGTGGATGGGGAGATCGTGGAGGTCGGCCTGGAGGATGTGGAGATCCGCTACCGGCCGAAACCCGGATGGGTCTTCGTGGAGGAAAACGACTATATCGCGGCGGTGTGGACGGAGCTCACCGATGAGCTGCGCAAGGAGGGTCTGGCCCGGGAGGTGGTGCGGCGGATCCAGGAGCTGCGCAAGCGGGCGGATTTCGATGTGGCGGACCGCATCGTGACCTACTATCAGGCGGATCCCGGGCTGGCGGAGGCCATCGCGGCGCACGCTGCTTATATTCAGGCGGAGACCCTCTCCGAGCAGCTCCTGGCTATGACCCCGCCCCCCTCCGTAGAGGCGATCGAACGGGCGACCATCGATGGCATGACGCTGCTTCTGGGAGTGCTCCGCGTCGCAAAGGGATAAAGGACAATCGGCGATGCCGTTGCGATTCCTAACCGCAGGGGAATCCCACGGCCCGGCGCTCGTGGCCATCCTGGAGGGCCTTCCGGCAGGGCTTCCCGTGGACCTGGAGGCCGTGAACCGGGAGCTGGCTCGGCGCCAGCAGGGCCTGGGGTCAGGTCCCCGGATGAAGATTGAAGCGGATCAGGCGGTGATCCTGAGCGGGGTCCTGGAAGGCATCACAACAGGAGCCCCGGTGGCCTTTCTGATCGAAAACCGGGATCACGTCAAATGGCGAGGGCGGGCGGTCGAGCCCATGACGGTGCCCCGGCCCGGCCATGTGGACCTAGCCGCGGCGTTGAAATACGGCTACCGGGATCTCCGGCCCGGCCTGGAGCGGGCCTCCGCGCGGGAAACTGCCGCCCGAGTGGCGGTCGGGGCGCTATGCAAGCAGTTCCTGCGGGCCTTCGGCATTACCGTCGGAAGCTACGTCGTGCAGATCGGGCCGGTCCGCGCCATGCTTCCTGAGGATCTCCCGTATCCCCTTCGTCTGGAGCGGGCCGAAGCGGATCCGGTCCGGTGCCCGGATCCGGAAGCCTCGGCCCGCATGCAGGCCGCCATCGAGCAGGTGATTCGGGAAAAGGACACCCTGGGTGGGGTGATCGAAGGGGTGGCCCTAGGGGTGCCCCCTGGCCTGGGCTCTCATGTGCACTGGGATCGGCGGCTGAATGCCCGGCTGATGATGGCCCTGGGGAGCATCCCAGCCGTCAAAGGCGTGGAGATCGGGGAAGGCTTCACCCTCGCCAGCCGCCGGGGCACCGAGGCGCAGGATGGGATCTTTCGGGAAGGCGAGGCCTTGGTCCGGCGCACCAATCGGGCGGGCGGGATCGAGGGCGGGATCTCGAACGGAGCTCCCATTGTGGTCCGGGTGGCCTTGAAACCCATTGCGACCACCCTCACCCCCCAGCCTTCGGTCGATCTCCGAACCGGCGAGCCGACAGAGACCCGCTACGAGCGCTCGGACTTCTGCCCTGTCCCCCGAGCCTGCCCCATCGTCGAGGCCATGATGGCCTTCGTCCTGGCCGATGCCCTACTGGAGAAGCTGGGAGGCGATACGATGGAAGAATGCCGGCGCCGCTTCGAAACCCTCCGGAAGGCCCGGCTGGAGGATCTCCCCCTGGACGGCGAGCCCCACGGTTTCTGGCCCTGATGGGGATGTTTCACGTGAAACATCCCTGGGGGATCCAACGGTACGCGCCTCCGATCGCCGCTATCGCCACCGGGTCAAAATCGTCTCCCGCTCGAACACCGTGACCGCCAGGGCGATGAGAAGGGCATCCACCCCCAGTAGGAAGAGGGCGATGAGGCCGAGGAGAGAGCCGCTCAGCCAGAGGAACCCGAAGCTCTGGGCCAGGATGAGCCCCATCAGGGGGAGGATCACCACCATGCCGATCTGCTCCGCCAGGCGGGGATCGTTCACCCGGGAGGAGACCATCAGGCCAGTGAGGGTAGCCAGCAGGGTGATCAGGGGGCCCAGCCCGAAGATCTGGGCCCAGGCCACAGGGCCCCAGAAGGTTTCCCGGGCAGGCGGGGAGAGGCGGATCCCATGGGCGGCTGCCACAGTGAGCAGATAGGCCGCCCAGCTTAAGGCGATCCCAGGGCATGCGGCGGCGAGGGCCTTCCCGACGAGCAGCTCCCCGGTGGTCACCGGTGTAGCCAGCAACGGCTCCAGGGCCTTCTCCCGCTTCTCCCCCACCACGCTGTAGGCCGCGATGGTCATCGGGATCGCCAGCGGGGCGACCCAGAAGAGCAGCATGAACTGGGAGGCCAGGAAGACTTCCAGCTGAGCCTGAGGCGGCAGCCCCGCCAGCCGGCGGGCCAGCGCAGGGGGCAGCCCCCCCGAAGAGGCCCGGGAGGGCGGGATCTGACGGATGCCGATCAGGCTGAGGATAGGAATAGCCGCGAAGAGGATGGGAAGCAGGATCATCAACATCACGATGTAACGATTCCGTAAGGCGTCGTGAATCTCCTTATCGATCACTGCAGCGATTCGGTGCAGATTCATCCCGATCCCTCCCTGTCGAACTGTCGGACGCCCTTTAAGAGGTCAGCAACCACCCCGCCAGCGCATCCAGATCGTAAAACATCGGAGTGGGTCGCACATCCTCCGGGATGGGCTCCCGATACCGGTTCAGCCAGACGCAATCCAGCTGGAGGCGGATGGCCGGGCGGATATCGTGCAGGAGGCTCTGGGCGATGTGCAACACCTCCTCCCGCCGGACGGTATAGCGGGAACAGAACGCCAGCCAGTGGCGGGGATTCGGCTTATAAGTACGGGTGTCCTCCGCCGTGACCGCTCCATCGACCTCCAGACCATGGCGCCGGATGGTTTCCGCCAGCAGGTCACGATCCACATTGGAGAGAATCACCCGCCGGAAGCCCATCCCACCCAAGGCTTTGAGGCCATCCACCGTATCCGGGAAGGGAGGCCAACCCGGCAGGGAATCCGCAAACGCCCAGGCCTCTTCATCGGAGATCCGAACAGCGAAACGGGAAGCCACCGCTCGAGCGCTCTCGGCCAGGATCTCCCGATACCGCCGGTAGGGGCCGGACTCCAGGCGATGTTCTTCCTCCACATAGATCCGAAGGAGCGCCTCGGGCGCGGGATCCACCCCATGCCGGCGCAGGATGCTCCCCAGATGTTCGGCGATCCCCGCCCGCCAGTCGATCAGTGTGCCATAACAATCCAACGTGAGAAAGCGATAGCGGCTCATCGCGTAGCCCATCCGATGATCCGGAATGAATCCCTCTCC
>NZ_JBHOQR010000008.1:0-55237 GCF_042408815.1 Thermoflexus sp.
ATCCGTCGCCGGCCGTCCCCTCTTGATGAACTCCAGCAGCTGAGCGTCGGTCTGCTGCCGCACGAAGGCACTTGTGGTCAGATCCTTCCCCAGGCCGGGCAATCCTTTGGCGTCCGGCCCGTGGCACGAGGCGCACGTGCCCAAAAACAGCTCTTTCCCCCGCTCTGCGTTCCCCTTCAGAGCGACCGGTGCGGCCTCTCCTGCGCTGGGGGAGCGGGATGCAGGCGCGCCGCCTCCACACGCGCTGGCTCCCATCAGGAGCGAAGAGAGCATGAGAATCCAAGGCAGCCACCGGTTCATTATGGGTTCATCTCCCTCACCGTCACTGTTATGGGGATCTCTCCGCTTTTCTCAAAACGAAGCGTAAGGGTGAAGGTGTCCCCTACCTGGAGCTCCCGCTTCAGGCCGATCAACATAACATGCAGGCCGCGGGGCTTAAACTCCACCCGCCCCCGGGCCGGAATCTCTACGCGGGGGACCGGCTGCATCTTTGCCACATCCCCTTCCATGCGCGTTTCGTGAAGCTCCACCTTTTCGGCCACGTCGGAAACAGCGCCGATCAGCGCATCGGGCTGGTCACCATCGTTCACCACCACGAAATAGACAGCGCTGGTGCTCTCCCCTCCATGGCTCATCCCATGCTCCATCCCCATGCCCATGGCTCCGGGGCGAGCCCAGGCGTCCTGAATGTGAATCTTCGGGTTGGTGGCTGCCGGAGCGGCACATGCAGCGACGAGAAGAGCAAGCAAGATCCTAGTTGAACGAACGATCTTTGACATGGTTGATTCCTTCCGAAATGGGTCTCCGGATCATCCCATGAGGAGAGGCCAATCACGAGACGGAGCGTTCTCGCACCAGCCGACGGATCTTCCCCATCGCATCCTTGAGTTCAGTCCGGCTGCCTGGCAGGAGCGCCCGCACCCGCCCCTGGCGGTCCACTAAGAAGATGCGATCGGTGTGGTTGATGAAATAAGTCACGGCGCCGCCCGAGGCTTGTGGCGCCTCCGCGGCAGGCGTGCCGTTGATGATATACACCCGCTCCGTGTAGATCCCCAGGATCTCCGTCAGATGGCGGATGGTGGAGGGATCGCCGGTGAGGAAAGCCCAGTTTGTGAAATCCACCTTGCGAGCCTGAGCGTAGCGGCGCAGGACCTCTGGCGTATCCCGCTCTGGATCAAAGGTGATGGTGACGAAGAAAACCTGATCCGACAGGCCCTCTACGGCCACCTGTTCCTGGATCTCCCGCATTCGGGCGGTGATTAGAGGGCAGACATCCGGGCAATGGGTGTAGATCATCCCCAGGACCACCACCTTGCCCCGTGTCTGGCCCAGCCAGAAGGTGCGGCCCTCCTGATCTGTGAACGGCCAGTCCGGGATGGTCATGTAGACCGGAAGGGATTCCGCCCGGACGTCCAGGGCGATCTTCACCGCCCCTGCAGCGGCGACAAAGAGCAGGCCGATGCCTATTCCCCACCAGAACCAGCGTGGCATTCTATTTCCCCTGCTTTCCGTATCACCTGGATTCTACCGGATCGGCGCTGGATTGGAAGGCAGGAAGCCGTAAGCGGAGAAGGGTGAAGTCTGCAGCACCTGGATGAACACTGGCGTATAAGCGATCACAATCAGGACGGCAGCTACGGCCAGCCACACCCGCCAGCGCTCGAAGGCAATAGGTGCGTCCACAGCCGTATGCAGAGCCTCGGCGATCGGCACCTCCACCCGAGCTGGTTGTCGGGAGAACCATAGGGTCATCGCCATGTTCAGCAGGAACAGCATGCCGGCGATGAACATCAGAGTCCCACCCACTGCCGCCATGATCAGGAAGGGCCTCCACTCCGGCAACAGATAGGGCGAGAATCCCAGATTCGTCCGTCGGGGTTCCCCTTCCAGCCCGCCGCGCATCATTCCCACCGCAAAGATCATCACGCCGATGAACCACAGGTACATATTCGCCAGGGCCACCTTCCGGCTCCACAGGGCTCGGCCGGTTAGATAGGGGACCATCCAGGTGGCCATGGCCATGAAGGTCAGGGTCACTGCGGTGCCCACGGTGAGGTGCAGGTGGCCGGGGACCCAGGAGGTGTTGTGGACCACCAGGTTGACGTTGTAGGAGGCGTTGACGATCCCGCTGATCCCGCCGAAGACGAAAGCGATCATCGAAAGGGCGGCGCCGGCGAAGGCTGGCTCACCCCACGGAAGCCGGAAGATCCAGTCGATCCATCCCTGTCCGCCCCGCTGCCGTCCGGCATGCTCCAGGGAGGCCATCAGGTTGAACGCGGTCAACAAACTGGGGATGGCCACCAGGAACGTTCCGAAAGCGTGCAGCAGCTTCCATTCCTGGCCGATGGCGGGATCCGTGTACTGGTGGTGCAGGCCGATAGGGGTGGAGAAGATCAGTAGCATAAGGAAGGCTAGCCGGGCCATGGGGTCGCTATACAGCTTGCCGCCCGCCAGCCGGGGGACCATGGTATACCACGCCACGTAGGCCGGCAGGAGCCAGAAGTAAACCAGGGGATGTCCGAAATACCAGAACAGGGTGCGGGCCAGTATCGGGTTGGTCTGCTTGACCAGGCCCAGGGACCATGGGAGCAACAGGAAAAGGACCTCGATCGCCACTCCCAGAGTGGCGATATACCACAGGGTGAAAGTGACGATGGAGCCGAAGGTCATCAGTGGCGTGCGTTGCCCTGGGTTCTCCCGCCGCCAGGCGATATAGGTGAGGATCAGGTTGGCCCCGCTGACCCAGGAGCCCACGATGAGCATGGTGGCACCCAGGTAGAAGGCCGGGTGGGCCATCAGGGGCGGGTAGAACGTGTAGAGGACGTTCGCCTGACGGGTGAGGATGGCGTAGCCGGCGGCGGCAACCCCCACGCTCATCAACCCGAAGCCGGTCCACCCCAGGGCTAGGCTGTAAAGAGGCCGCCCCAGGGAAGCCCGCACGGCCACGGCGAGTAGGGCCACGATGTTGAAGGTGGTCCACACCAGGGCGTTCAGCACACCGTGGAACGTCAGGCCCTGATAGTAATCATACCAGGGCAGGGGTGGTAACAGCTTCGCCCGGCTCAGGGCCTGAAGCAGGCCGAAGAAGATGCCGACCGCGATGGCGATATAAGCGATGTAAAGGTGCCAGCGGATCAATCGTTTCTCGCTCTCAAACATCGTGAGGGCTCCCATGGTGACCTCCCCATAGAGGCTGGTGATCGGATCCGCCCGATGGCTTTTCCGAGATCCTGTCGCTGGGGAAGCAGCCCGCGCTGCTTCCCGACCTGCCCACCCCGGCTTTCGTTGACATCCCCTCGCTGACCCGGGGCGCCCTGCTTACAGAGCTTTACGGAGGATATCGGTCACCGAGATCACCCCCAGCAGCCGCTCCCGGATCACCGGCGCGCGTCGGATCCTGGCCAGGGCGAAGAGACGGGCCACGTTCTCCACAGAGAGATCCGGGTTCACCACAATGCACGGCTTGGTCATGATCTCCCGCACCAATACCGACTGCGGGCTCAGGCCCTGGGCGATTACCTTATAAACGATGTCGGTCTCTGTGACGATGCCGTAAGCGTCCTCCTCATTGGCCCGCTCGACGATGAGGGCCCGTAGGCCCTTCTCCTTCATCAGCGCCACCGCCTCGGCCACCGTGGCCGATGGCTCAATGGTCACGACCTCGGTGGTCATGATGTCCTTTGCCTTCAACCCCATGGCGCACCCCCGTGTGGGTATCTTAACGGGCCCAGCATGCCAGGGCCGAGGCCATCGTCCGGGGCGTTGGGAGAGAGGGCCCCTTCGCTGTCCGCGGCTCGACGATCACCTTCGCTGACATGGCGTGATGACCCAGCCCGCAATACTCATGGCAGACAATCAGATATTCCCCGGGTTGATCGAATCGGGCCTGGGCCCGATTCACCACGCCCGGTATGGCCATCAGGTTGACGTTGGTGTTGAGGATCTTGAAGCCATGCTGGACATCTTTGCTGGTGAGGTTGAAGGTTACGATGGAGCCGGCGGGGATTCGGATCTCACGAGGGTTGAACGCCCACATCTGAGCGACCACGTTCACCACATACTGGCCCGGGGCGGCTTCCACTACAGCGGGCTGATCGAAGGGGGGGATGTCGGTGACACAGGTGGGGACGCGGATCCCCAGGCCGAAGGCGCTGATGACAATGGCGGCAAAGAAAGCGGTCATCAAGAAACCAGCCCCAAAGATCGCTGTCCGTTCGAAGGGATCTTTCACCATGTGGAACCTCCTGATGGCGGTGGTGCGACACACCGAGGGTTCAGAACGCCGTCATCCCTCGAGGAAGCAGGATGGTGAGATACAGGCCGAACCACATGGCCGCAAACAACACAATCATGCCAAGGAACAGGAGCAAGGCCGCTCGGGGCTGGAACATCTCGTGCATCCTTCACCTCCTTCCCCGGGATCCTGGAACGGGCGGCACTCATCGGATCTCCAGGTTGTTAGCCGTGAGAGCCTCTGGAAGAGATGGGACGGTGGCGCCGTTAGCCCCGTTACGGGATGGCATCGCTCGGATCTGGCGTCCTCGCTCCGCCACCTGGGCGAACGTCGTGGAGCCCAGAAGCTGCTCCAGATAGGCCTGCGCCTGGGCCCAGATGGGGTGGATGGCGCAGAAGCTCCAGCGGGGGCAGAGGTGGGGTTCCCGGGAGCAGCGGTTCAGGCGGATGGGACCTTCCATGGCCTCTAGGACTTCCAACAGGGTGATGGATTCCGCTGGTCGGGCCAGCCGCACCCCACCCCGCCGGCCCCGCCTGGCCTCAATGAAACCTGCTGTGCAGAGATCCCGGATGATCTTCTGCAAAAACGCATAAGGGATCGCTTGTCGCCGGGCGATATCCCGGGCCCGGGCGCGCATCCCCGGCGGGAGCATCGCCAGATCCAGAATCACCCGCATCGCGTAATCGGCCCGCCGGCTGATCTCCATCGCCCCTCCTGCAAAATTCAGACATTGTGGACCCATATGATCCGCTTTGAGGGTAAGCCTCCTTGGGCGCCCATGGGTAGTGTCATTCCTCACGGGTTTGTGGTGCATGAGATCATAGCCCCCACCGCTCTGGGGATCCTGGGGTGAGGTCGCCGGAGGCTGGTCGGGGCGCCGGAGGGCCCCGGGTGTATGCCTCCCATTCCCCGATTCTCCTTTCGGAGCGCTCCATTTGCTGGGGTCTAGGCGGGGGCGGGTTGCGTTAAAATTAACTCGACTATTTATTCGGATCAGGAGGAATGGCATGCCCTTTCCACCCACTCCCATGACCATTCGTTGTCCCTTCTGCGGCCAACCCGTTCAGGTGCAGGTTCGCCAGGTCATCGACGTTTCCGAAGAGCCCCATCTGAAGCGGCTGCTTCTCACCGGTCGTCTGAATGTCTTTATCTGCCCTCGGTGCGGAAACCGGGTGAGTTTCGCGGCGCCTTTCCTTTATCACGACCCGGAGAAGGAGCTTGCCCTCGTGTTCATCCCGATCCAAGCGGATCTGAAGGAGGTGGATCGCCAGCGGATTGTCGGGCAGCTCATGGATATGATCCTGCGGCAGCTCCCCCGGGAGAAGCGCAAAGCCTATCTCCTTCAACCGAAAGAGTTCTTCACCATCCAGAGCCTCCTGGAGGCGATCCTGCGGGCCGATGGCTACACAGATGAAGATCTGAAGGCGATGAAGGAGCGGACGCTCCTCCTGCAACGGATCCTGAACGCCCGGCGCATAGAGGATGCAGAGGAGTTGATCCGGGAGAACGCGGAGAAAATCGATGCGGAGTTCTTCCGGCTCTTCCATGAAGCGCTGGCGACCGTTCAGGAGGAGGGATCGGCGGAGGAGTTCGCCCGGATCATGGCGATTCGAGACCGTCTGCTTGAGTTGACGCCTTACGGGCGGACCCTTCGTTCCCGGACACAGATCATTGAGAAGTTCACCCATGCCCCCAGCGCGGAGGCCTTGCTGGAGGCTCTTCTGGAAGCTCCGGATCCCGAGACCCGTCAGACGCTGGTGGCGCTGGGCCGTCCCTTCCTGGATTATCGGTTCTTCCAGAATCTGACCCGTCGGATTGAGGAGGCGGAGGCGGCCGGCCGGCAGGAAGAAGCCGAGCGCCTGATCGCTCTGCGTCGGGAGATTTTGGAAGCCCGGGAAGCGGTCGACCAGGAGATCCGGCGGGTTTACGAGGAACGGGCGCGTCTGATCCGGGAGCTCCTGAGCGCTCCCTCGGAGCGGGAGTTGCAGGAGCGCCTGATCCAACGCATTGCGGAGATCGATGACGTGTTCTTCGATGTCCTTCAGATGAATGTGGAAGCGGCTCTGGAGGCAGGCGATACCCAGCTGGCTCAGGCGTTGAACCTGCTGGGCCAGATCGCTATGGCGATCCTCCAGCAGACGCTGCCGCCGGAGCTCCGGCTGCTGAATGCTCTGCTGAACGCCCGCTCGGAGGAGCACCGCCGGCAGATTCTGGAGCGAAATCGCCGGATGTTGACGCCGCAGTTTCAGCAGTGGTTGCAACAAATGGAGGACCGGATGCGGGAGGAAGGCCGGGCGGAGATCGCGGAGCGGATCGCGGCGATCCGCTCCCTGGCCGAACAGGTGGCTGCCGCGCCGGCGATCCTTCGCCCCTCATGATGGGGCTTTCAAAGGAAGTGTCTTGCGAAAACGCAAGATCTGACCCGATGATCCCAAGGCAAACCGGGTAAAGGCCTCTGGCATGGCGAGGGAGATCCTTTCCCAGTCGAGTTGCTGCGTCGGGTGGGCAGGGGGGCGTCCTCGAGCGATCCGGGTGATGCGGATCCTTCAGGAGAGCCCGCGGGTGCGCACGCTGATTCTGGAGACGCGCATCGAAGCTCAACCGGGTCAGTTCGTGATGGTGTGGCTTCCCGGCTATGAGGAAAAGCCATTCAGCCTGGCGGACGCCGATCCGGTGACCCTGACGGTGGCCCGGGTAGGCCCGTTTTCCACCGCCCTGCATGCCCTGCATCCCGGCGACCAGTTATGGATCCGAGGTCCGCTGGGCTGTGGGTTCACGATCGAGGGCCGGCGGATCCTCCTGGTCGGTGGAGGATACGGAGTCGCCCCATTGGCTTTCCTGGCCCGTGAGGCCATCGCGCGGGGGATCCAGGTGACTGCCCTGACGGCCGCCCGGCGCGCCGAGGATGTGCTCTATAGGGATCGTTTTCGGGCTCTGGGCGCATCGGTGGTGGTGGCTACGGAAGACGGCTCCGCCGGGGAGCCCGGGCGGGCTCCGGAGGTGGCGGCTCGTGTGCTGCGCTCGGGCTCCTATGATGCCCTTTACGGGTGCGGACCTGAGGGGATGCTGGAGGGGCTCCGAGCACTGGCTGCTGCGTTCGGTATCCCGGCGCAACTTAGCTATGAGGCCTTCATGCGGTGCGGCATCGGGCTGTGCGGTTCATGCGAGCGGGAGGGCGTGGTGCTGTGCCTGGAGGGTCCCGTGTTGCGGTTTGAGTAATATTTCCTACCTGTTCCGGTAACTGCGGTGGCCCATACGAACGGATCATCCCCGCGCTCGGGGTGAAAAATCTGGGAATGGGTTCCGAGTCCTTTCTCTTCTGCCCTCGTTGTGGTGCCCGCCTGACGCATCGGTTCCTGTTCGGCCGGGAGCGTCCGTTTTGTCCGGCCTGCGGGTATGTCGTTTTCTATGATCCAAAGGTCGCTGTCGGCGTGCTGGTGGAACAGGATGGGAAGGTCCTGCTGGTGCGGCGGCGCTATGATCCGGGGAAGGGGGGATGGGCGCTTCCCGCTGGGTTTGTGGAGATCGATGAGGGGCCGGTGGCGGCCGCGATTCGGGAATGCCGTGAGGAGACCGGGCTCCTCATCCGTATCTGCGGCCTGCTGGATGTCTTCGCTGTGTCTATGGATCCGCGGGGTCCCGCGGTCCTCATCGTATATCAGGGGAGCCCCATCGGGGGTTCCCTTCAGCCCGGGGATGACGCGCTGGAGGCCGGTTTCTTCCCCCCCGATGGTCTTCCGTCCCCACTGGTTTTCGCCAGCACCCGCCGGGCCCTCTGGCGATGGCGGCGCCAGAAGGGATTTTTAGAGAGGCGATTTTAGGAAGGAGGTTAACCCAGGAACATCCAAGGGGGGAGGGCTGTCTTCAGCGGCCTTCCCATTCCCGAAAGCCTCCTGCTCTGGTCAGATGGCGAGCCCGGTGGGATGGGGCTTCCTCGCGCTGGCTGAGGGAAAGGAAAACGGGGCCCAAGCTGAGCAAGAGGAACAGAAGAAGCCACGGCCCAAGGCGCTCCGTCAGGGGCTGCCAGAGCGGTTGGGGTTGCAGGGCGGCTTCCGCCTCATCCTCCAGGCGGGCCAGAGAGCGCCCCAGGACCCGGCGCACTCCGTTCTCGCAGGAGACCCCTCCCACGTAGGCCTCCAGCAACCGCCGGAGGCCTCCGAAGCCCTCCTGATCACGGATATAGCGAACCGTTGCCCAGGAAAGGGCGTAAGCCTGGGAGGCTCGCAAAGGATCGGAGGGGAAATCCCCACATAAGCTCGCCAGTGAGACGCCCTCCAGGCGAGGCTCCTGGAGAGCCTGTAGCAGGGCGGGATCCGGCCAGCCTTCGTTCAGCAACGCCCAGCCTTCATCCAGCCACGCGGGCAGGGGCTGCCCCCCGGATAGATCGTCCAGGATCACATGGGTGAGTTCATGGGGAATCAGGCGGCGGAGGATTTCCAGACCAGCTCCGTCTGCGGAGGCGATCAGGATCACGGCTCGCCAGCGAGGGCGAGCCTCCCCCCCGATCTCCAGCCCTGCCAGGCGAAACGCCGCCTGGGCCAGTTCGCGATCGGTATACCAGAACAGCTCGATGGGCTCCGATGTTCGATAGCCCAGGGGCTCGCTGATTCGATCCAGGCTCTGACGGGCCAGCTCCAGCACCGCCCGGGCCAGCCCGGGATCCCCCGCATGCCAGTAAAGATGGAGAGGACCTGAGGAGATCGTGCGCCAGGCCACCCGGTTATCCAGATATCGAACCGTCCGCCGCTCTGTAGACCACCAGTGCCCCTCGCGATCTTGAACTTCCCACCAGAATGTGAGCGGCACAAAAGGCGGCAGAGGGTCCCGGCGGAGATCCCGCTCATAGGTGATTCGAGACGGAATCTGGGATCCCGGAACCACACGTACCCGCTGGGGGAGTTCGGTGTCAGGGAGGGTGTAGTAAAGAATGGCTTCCATAATGGGGAGAGGGTTTTCGAGCTCCAGGATAAACTGCATGCGCTGACCGAAGGTGTAATCCAGCTCCACGCGGGCTGGAAGCAGGCCCGGAACCTCGAGGGAGGGAGCGATCGCTAGCAGCCCCAGAAGCCCCATCGCGATCCATCCTAGGAACCCAGATGCAGAAAACCCGAACTTTCTGGGAAAATCCGGAACGCTCACGATCATCTTTATCAGCATGGTTTCGGAATCGCATCGGCTCTCATCCGGGAGGCGGGCCAATCCGGAAAGCCCCCTGGAAGGGAACGGATTGCGCTCATCCCCGCAGCCAGGCGATCCACAGGCTGAGGGTGAGCGGGCTGAGCAGGGTGGACAGGAAAATAATCCCGGCGATGGTGCGGGGGTAAACCCCGAATTCCGCCGCCATGACCACGCTGGAGATGGCGGCGGGCATGGCGCTCTCCAACAGCCCGGCCTGTCGAGCTGGGCCCTCCAGCCCCCAGACAGTAGCCAGGGAGATGGCCATCAGCGGAATTCCCATTAGACGCAGGAAGGCTCCCAGACCCATTAAAATCCACCGATCCTCCAGCTGAATATGGGCCAGCTCCAGGCCAAGCACAAGCAGGAGGACGGGGATCGCACCCTGGCTGAGGAGGGCAATCCCGGCTTTCACGGGCTCTGGGAGCATCCATCCACTGAGGCGCGCCATGGCGGCCAGCAACGCGGCGTAGAAGCTGGGAAGGATCAGCACGGATCTCCATCCCGTTCGGCCACCGGTGTGCACAGCCATCAGTACCCCAAGCGTGTTCAATAGGATATTGTTGGTCATGAAATAAAGCACAGCCCGGGCCAGGGCGGCTTCGCCGAAGGCGCGCTGGATCACTCCCAACCCATAGCTCCCAGCGTTGACAAACATCGCCGTCAGCATCAGGGCCGTCCGCTCCGATGGGGAGAGCCTCAGGGCAAGGCTGAGTAGAAGCCCCAGACCGCCAGCGAGGAGGGGGATGGAGATCGAGAACCCCAGGAAACGCACCAGCTCCAACCCGGTAATATCGGAACGGATGAGGGAGATATACACCAGAGCAGGGTTGAGAATGTAGAAGGAAACACGCGCCAAGGGATGCGGGGGGATCTTCAGCCACCGCCCTGCCAGCCAGCCTGCCGCGATCACCAGGAGGACTGGCATCAGATCATGAAAAAAGATCTCGGCGACGAGGCGAAGGCTCACTGGCCAATCCCCCTATGGTCAGCGCCGATTGCGCTGCTCGTGATCTCGGTCTTCCTGATCGGGATCTTCCTTCTCTTCCTCTCCTTCTAACTCCTCCAGGCCCAGATGTTCCCTCTCCCACTCCATCAGCCAGTCTTCCGCTTCCTCCTCTTCGGCCTCCAGATCCAGCTCCAGGAGGGGCATGAGGGTCTCTCCGCCCTCCAGCAGCTCCAGCTCTTCGAGGGCCTCCTCGGCCAGCATGGCCAAATCCTCATCCTCACCCTGGGCGATCCCCGTCAGGATCTCGCGAGCCCGCGGGCCTCCGATCTCCCCCAGCGCCCAGATCGCCGCTTCTTGGATCTCTGCATCCCCCTCCTGAATCAATCGCTCCAGAAGGGGAACAGCCTGCCGGATCCCGATCTCGCCCGCTGCGACTACCGCTTCATAGCGCACGGCCGGGCTGGGGCTGCGCAGTGCTTCCATCACATAAGGTGTCCATCGGGCCTCGCCGGTTCGACCCATCGCAAAGACTGCGCTGATCCTCATCCGTTCATCTGGATCCATATAGGCCCGTTCAATCATCTGCGGGAGGTCGGGCTCCAGGGTGTTCCCCAGCGCCTCCAGGGCACGTCGTCGCACTTCCAGGGGCTCTTCTGGGTTATAGAAGGCCTGACGTAGCGCCTCAATGGCTGGCTGCACAGCGGAGAGCGGGATTTGTTCCATAATGCAGGCGTTATAAAAGTAACGCCCCAGGCCGATAGCGGCGCGGGCGCGGACCTCCGGTGCAGGATCTTGTTCAAAGAGCTCGAAAAATCGGCGCATGAGATGAAGATCATGATCCTCATACCATAGCCCATCGATAGCCATCGCTCGCACTTCCGGATCCGGATCGCTCAAGGCCATGCGGAAGACACGCCCGAAATCCACTTCTGTGTTCTCTTCGCTGATATCCACCAGGTGGCTTATGATCGCCCGACGCCGGGATGGCGATAGCGTCAGCCAGGCCTGGGCAACTCGGGCGAACTCCTCATCGCTTAAATCGGAGAGCCAGTAGAGGCGGGCGATCGCAAGCGGGGTCCCCTCATCCTTCAGATGATCTATTAAGGTCTTCACGGATGGCATCCAGATCCTCCTCTCTTTTTGCGAATTGCTCCTTCGCTCAGGGGCCTTGAAGAAGCTGTTAGGAGGCTGGTAAGACGCTTCTGGCGCCTTGTAGACCCCCTCAAGCTTCCACGGACCTATTCAAGTGTCTCCTAATTAATTTTAACGCGTAGGCTTTACTGATTCCCGGTGCGAAGCTCAGCGAGGTAAGCCTGGAGGGCGCTGAAGGCGGGACGTGGAACCCCGCGTGTGTCCAGAATGCTATAGAGCACATTATCGTCCTGTTTCGGTCCGAATCCCTTTGGCCCAAAATCCAGGTTCCATAGGATCGCCATTCGAACAAATCCCCAGGTGCGCATCCGCTCAAACCCTTCCACGATCCAGCGAGCCTGTTCCTCCAGGGAATTATCCAGGGCGAATTCAAACCCCGGCGGTGTGGTTCCATATTCTTCTGCGGATGCCCATCCGAACTCTGTGACGCACAGCGGCTTTGCGTTCCCAATGATCTCTCGATAGCCCCAAAGGGTCGACTTGAAACTCCAGCTATGATGGGGGTTGTCAAAAGGGCCTCGAAACCGGGCGGTCCGGGCTTTCGGCAGGAGCGGGGCCTCTTCCGCCAACACATCCGGACCAATGTTGTAACCGTTGTGGTGAACCCCCACGCAATCCGCGTAGTTCAAAAAACCCGCCTGCATCATGCCCTGCAGGTAGCGAAAATCATCCACCCCATTCACCCCGTCGTCGATCCCGGTGGGGGAAAGCGCCCCGCTGATCACCATAATCCCGGGGTCCTCAGCCTTAATCGCTGTGTAGGCAGCCCGGAGCAGCTCCACATAATCCTCTGGGCGTAATCCCCGGGAGGTTTGCCATTCCCGTCGCAGGTTCTGTTCGTTCCAGACCTCGATGGCGTGGATTCGCCCGTGATGCCGGCGGATCAGTGTCCGGAGAAAGCGGGCGAGATCCTCCGGCCGGTCCGGCGGTCCGTGGATCCCGCCTTCCCGACGGCTCCACTCTGGAGCCGTGACTACGCTGAGCACAACGTTCACGCGCTCCCGCTCGGCGACGATCAGAAATCCCTCCAGGATGCCCCAATCATAGCGGCCGGGCTCCGGCTCGTGCATCGACCAGAGGACCTGCTGTTTCACCCATGGGAATCCCACCTGACGGACCACGCGAAGGGTATCCCGTGGATCTCCCACATATCCGTGCACCTGAACTCCGATGAGAAAAGGCTCAGGGTTAGAGCGTGAAGTCGGTGATGGGCGGCGAGAGGCTGTAGGAGGGGCAGAAGGGGTGGGAGAGGTCTCCGGCTGAGGCATGGTGGAGCGCCAGAGCGCAAAACCCAGGATGCCCATCTCCAGAGTGATCAGGATGACGGCCAGTTGTAGGATCCAGCGACGGATCGCTCGATTCAACCGCGAGTCCTCCTCGGGCTGTAAGGATCAAGAGGCTGGGGCCGTGGGAAGAGCGGCTGGGCCGCCCGCCCACGACCCCGAAGCTCTATGCGCGCAAGCCATGCCGGTGGCAGGCTCCGTTCGTGCCTCCGCCATGCCCGGCGGCGTGGAACGGTTTAACGCCCTCCCATCACCTGATGCAGCGTCTCACAGGCGGGGCAGGAGCCGTCCGGTCGGATGATCGCGTAGCCAGCCATGGGATCCGCCCCGTAGTTCTTGAAGTCCACATTCCAGATGATCATCAATCGTACCTTCCCGCTTTGAGCCGATAGCTGCGCAGCCCGGGCCAGCCATTCCGCCTGTTGCTGAACCGTTACGTTCTTCGCCCAGGCGAAGGAAGGCGCTACGGCTTCCAGAGGCGGATATCCATCATCCGAGAGATAGCCCAGCTCGGTGAAGCATAAACGTCGAGCGCCTCCGAAGGCGTTCCAGTATGTGTTCACCATTCCCCAGAAGTAACGGGTGTAGTAATTATCCCGGGGATCTCCGCTGGTCCAATCTGGCGGGACGATTCCCTCGTTGTAGTGGATGCCGATGCAGTCGGCGTAATTCGCCGCGCCCGCGGCCGCCATCCCCGCCACATACCGATCATCGTTCCACACCCGATGGGAGCCGAAAGCGCCCTCCGCGCCGGTCGGAGCCGGCGCCCCGCTGATCACCATGGTCCCCGGGTTGCGGCTCTTGATGGCGCTGTAAGCTCGCCGCAGCATATCGGTGTAGCTCACGGGATCGATGTGGCCGGTCGGCCACTCCCGGTCGATGTTCTGCTCATTCCAGACTTCGATCCCGTCGGCTCCCAGGGCGGCTACGCCACCTAGGAACTGGGCGAAGGCGTCGAAGTAACCCGGATTGGGGGCTCCCATCTGTTCGGGGAAGCCGACAATCCCCAGGAGGATCTTAAAGCCATTGGCGTGGGCCTGCTGGATCAGCCCGGCGACGCTACTCGGATCCTGGCCCGGGGACCAGCGGACCTGGCGTTTGATCCAGGTCATGCCGGCATAGCGCATGAGATCCGGCCGGGAGAAGCTGTCCACATGGCCGCCCAGCTCAAAGCCGCCGCCGATGGGGCGAGGACGCGGTGTGCTGGTGGGGCGAGGCGTCGGGGTGGGACCCGGTGTAGGGCTAGGCCCTGGCGTGCGGGTCGGGGTCGGGGTGGGCACGGGGGTCCCGGTCGCGACCATGCCGGTGGCCTCCCCCTGCGCCTTCTCGTTGGGGCCTGCCCGCAGGATCAATGCGATATGGAAGGGGCCTGTCGTCTCCTGGGGCGGGGACCATTCCGCGCGTCCATCGGCCAGGGGGCGGGTGATCTCGGCCACCACCTGGCCGTCCGGTCCGGTGATCCGCCAGACCCATTCCATCGCTGAGAGACCCGGAGCCTGGCCGCTCTGGCGATAGGCTTGCAGGGCCTCTATAGTGCCCGGCGCGGTGCCTCCGCCCAGCAGCCCCCGCAAGGTCAGCCCCCGGAGCCGATACGTCTGGAGGAGGGACAGTTGGCGATCGAGAAGGCCGGTGGTAGGCATCCAGACCGTGTGGGGCTGCCCCGCTTCGTCGATGTATTGATACCGATACACCCCTGCCTCGGCCAGGAACTGAAGATCCTGAGCGGTGGTGACGGGAGCGAGGGTGAGGGTGATGCCCGCGGTGAGGGTCAGCGGCCCGGCGGGCTCCAGACGGCCCAGATGGGCGAGCGCTTCGTCAAAGGAAACGAACCGCGCGCCCGAAGGACCCAGATCCACGGCCAGGCCCGGCCCCACCAGTTGCAGCTGGTAACGGTTCACCTGGCCGATCAGCCATCGCAAGCCTTGCTCGACCAGCCCGCCCGGGACATAGGCGATGGGGTCATCCGGGGCTTCCACGTAGAGGACATCCGCGAGGCGGCCTAGTTGCTTCCAATCGTAGCCACCAGTGAGGAAATGCCCTCGCTCCCCGGGCAGGGGGAGGGGAGCCGCGACGGCCAGCACCTTTCCCTGTTCATGGAGGGCCTGGCCGAGCCGGCGGAGGAAGTCCATGAAAGCGTGCTGCTGATCCGCCGTGAGGCCCCGATAATCGATCAGGACGCCGTTATAGTTGTGGGCCTGGAGGATGTTCAGGATTTCCGCAATATGCGCCTGATAGACAGCGGGATCCGTCAGCAGGGCGGCGAGAGCTGCCGTGTTAGGCGCTCCGCCCGGGAGGTAGTTCCGCACCAGCAGCCACGTGACATAGCGCCCCTGGGGATCCGGCGGTGGAAGGGCCTTTCCATCTCCCATCAGGCGGCCGCCCAGGCCCAGGGTGAATCCCGCCACGCTCACCTCGTTCACAACCTCCAGGATCCGGGCATCTGGGGCGATCCCCGCTTCCTGAATCGCTCCGAAGGCAGGAACGGGAATCTGAGCGGCCGTGACAAGAACATACTGGGGGATGGCGCGAGTTTCGCCGCTCAGAAGCCCCTGGGATTCCTCTCGCTCCCCGCCCAGCCATGTCCACCCCTGCCCAGTCCAGCCCCATAGATCCGCGATCGTCCACGGCTCGAGACCATCCGGGATATACACCGTCAGGCGCAGTGGCGTGCGGACCTCGCCGCAGAAGCGCAGCCGGTAATACGGCGCGGCCGGCTTCAGAGTTGGCGGCAGGCGGGTCAACGCTTCCCGCAACGGAGCGTCCGGCTCCGTCAGCGGCCAAACGGCCACCCGCACGCGCTGAGCGGGATCTGTGGGGGCGAGCTGGAAGATGGGGCTCCGGAAAGGCTGCTGGGCCGTGGCGGTTTCACAGGCCGCCTGGGTGGACTGAGCCCGCCACAGACCCACTCCGAGCAAGGCCAGGATCACCACAGCGCCCAACCCAAGAATCCATTTCCACGGGGGAGATCCGCCCGGGGAAAGGTGCGTTCTCGGACGTGCAAGTGTCATTCGGCCTAACCTCCTGGTGGAGTGGGAGTAGCCAACGATGGAGGGGGTGGAGGCCGGATGGGCCGCTGAAGGCAACCCGCCTAGCCTCGTCGCCCTTTTCTCCACCCTCTTTGAGAGCAGTATGGGGCCCCTTCGGTGCGCCCTGCATCCTCAAGCGTCCTCAAGGGATCCATTGCGTCTCTCCTATTTTAAACCGGCTTGCGAGATGCTATCCATGGCTCCCCGTATGGGTGGGGTTCTAGGGGATAGGGGGCAGCCAGGTCCACCGCTACTTCCCCCCTCCTCACTGAGGTGGCTTCAAGAAGATACTCATGACTCCCGTCCCGCACGGCGGGGCGCGCGACCCCGGAGAGGGGTGCGGTAGGGGGGGAGATCCAGGGTGATCACAGTCACCCGCGTCTCATCGCTCAGTCGCGCGGCGATCCGCGCGTCCAGATGTTCCAGCGGAGTCGCTGTGGTGATCACCGTGGGCGCGCCTGCCAGATAGCGATAGTTCAGGAGCTGATACAGTTTCTCCCGCGCCCATGGGGTGGCGCTCTCGGTTCCCAGATCATCCAGCACCAGGAACGGCGCCAGTTTCACCTCGTCAAAGCGCTGGTCGTAGGGCTGATCGCTTTTCGGGTGGAAAGCGGCCCGCAGCCAGTCCAGAAGATCCGGCACCCCCACGAAAAGGGCATGGATCCCCCGAGCGGCGATGACGTGGGCGATGGCAGCGGCCAGATGGGTCTTGCCGGAGCCATAGGGGCCGGCCAGGACCAGCCAGCCATGGGGGTCCTCGGCGTACGCCCGGGCGATCCGGACGGCTTCCCGCAAATTATCCCGCTCGCGGGGAGAGAGTTCCGGTCGATCGCGGAAGGTTTCGAAGGTCATTCCCCGGAGCAGTGGAAGAAGATTCAGATCCGGCCCCGTGGAGGGCGTGCCCCGCCGGAAATCCGGGGCCAGGATCGCGATGACCTCCACTAAGCGGGGATCCTGAAGCCGAGAGCGCAGGCGGGGCTCGAAGGCTTCCATAGAAAGGTTGGTTGTGATCACGGTCGGGAGACGAGCGTTGTAGCGCCAGTCCAGAAGTTGGAACAGCTTCTCCTGAGCCCAGGGCGTGCTTTGCTGAGCGCCCAGGTCATCCAGGATCAGCACAGGGGCTTCCCGCAGCTCCCAGAACCGCTTCTCATAGGAGCTTTCGGATTCTGGATGGAAAGTCGCTCGCAGCTCGTCCAGGAGATCCGGCACATGGATGAAGAGGGCGGGCACCCCTCGTTCCAGGAGGCGATGGGCGATGGCCGCGGCCAGGTGGGTTTTGCCGCATCCAGTTCCCCCGCGCAGCACCAGCCAACCCTCGGGGTGTTCTGCAAAGGCTCGCGCCCGTTCCCAGGCCCGTCGGACGCTTCGAGCCTGGTCCGGAGGCAGCCCCAGCCCATCGGGGAGGAAGGTCTCAAAGCGCTTGTCCTGGAGCACCCGCAGGGGACCAGCGGAGCGGATCCGCTGGCGGAGCTCCGCCGCCTGCCGCTCCGCCTGACACGCGCAGGGCACCGCTCGACCGAACAACGGATGGCCGGGGGGCACATCGTAAGAGACATATCCCAGCCCCCCGCAGTAGGGACAGGCCTCCGGGCCTGTCTCAGCGGGGGGGATAGCCCCCGCTTCCGCGCGGGTCGCTCCAGGAGCTGACGATACGAGGGTGGAGGTCCTCGAAACAGGAGGGGAGGGTTCGTGGCGTGTCCCCTCCTCCCCCTGGGACTTCTGTGGCTTTCCCTCAACGCCGGAGCCTTTTCCATGACTCGACAACACGTCGCCGATGTGTTTCATCCATCCCTCCAGTATCTCGACCTTCCGCGGCCCATCGCTCCAGGATCCGGCGGACATAGGACCAGCGGCGGACATTGTGGGAGACCGCGATCCGGATAGCTTCCTCGATCCATTCTGCCGGGTAGGTCTTCGCGGCTTCTTCCAGCTCCTGTGCGATCAACGGGGTCAGCAGCCCGATATTCTGCTCATAAAGCGCGAAGAGATTGAGGCGATCAGCCACCAGCACTGCTGACTCCCCCAGATCCAGGCTGGAAGGACGATCCCCCCGGCGGATGGCTTCGTAAGCCATGCGCCCCCTGGGGGTGTTGAGGAAATACAGATCATCGGTCCGCCCGTCCTCCTCCAGGCGGACGTGCAGGAGCGTCCCTCGAGCCACTGCCTGGTTCAGGCTCTCCCGGATCTCAGCGGCGGAGAGCGCGCTTGTGAGGGCGGGATCCGTTTCCAGTTCCGATCGCCGGACGTAGCGCAGGGGCCCGCTCCGGCGAGCCAGGTGGTAGAAGCAGACCAGCGTGACCCGCAGTTCCCCTGGGTGCTCGATCTGGGGGAGCAATTCCGTGAAGAAGACTTCTGGGATCGGCACCATGCGGGCCCTGCCCGAGGGAAAGCCGGAGAACGGTTTCTGTTCCCTCCGAGTCTTCACAGCCGGATCTCCTGCTTATGCAGATCGATGAACTGGGCCTGGGAGGGCCGGAAATACAGCTCAATGGTCCCCAGCGGGCCGTTCCGGTGTTTAGCCACAATGATCTCCGCGATGTTCTTGCGGTCCGTATCCGGATTATAAATCTCATCCCGGTAGATGAAGATCACCACATCCGAATCCTGCTCAATGCTGCCGCTTTCGCGGAGATCCGCCAGTATCGGGCGCTTATCGTGGCGCTGTTCGACAGCGCGGGAGAGCTGGGAGGCCGCCACCACCGGGATGTTGAGCTCCCGGGCCAGGCTCTTCAGCGCGCGGGAAATGTAGGAGATCTCCTGCACCCGGTTCTCTGCCCGGATATCGGCGGTCATCAGCTGCAGGTAGTCCACAATTAGCATATCCAGTCCGTGCTCAGCGTAAAGCCGGCGCGCTTTCGCCCGCAGCTGCATGGCGGAGATGGCCGGCGTATCATCGATCCAGATGGGCAGCTCCGATAGCGTGCTCACGGCGTGGACAAAGCGCGGCCACTCGTCCTCCCGTAGCTCTCCCAGGCGCAGGCGCTGCCCCTCGATCCCGGTCTCCTGAGCCACCAGGCGATGGACGACCTGTTCAGCGGACATCTCCAAGGAGAAGATGGCGACCCGTTGCCGGTAACGTTTGGCGGCGTTCAGGGCGAAGGAGAGCAGAAGGGAGGTTTTGCCCACTCCCGGCCGGGCGGCCACGATCACCAGATCCGAACGCTGCAGGCCCCCCAGCAATCGATCCAGATCCCGGAACCCGGTGGGAATCCCCAGGGGCTCCCCACGATGTTCATAGAGATACTCGATGTGCTCGTAATAGGTTCGCAGGAGATCCCGAATGGATTGGACATCGCGGATCAGGCGACGCTGGGCCACGGCGAAGAGGGCGGCTTCCGCCCGGTCCAACAACTCATCCACGTCGCCGTGGGCGTCCTCATAGGCCATCCGGGCGATCTGGGCTGCGGCCTCCAGCAGACGTCGGCGGATCGAATCCCGTTCCACCAGGCGAGCGTAGTCCATCGCGTGCACCGTGGTGGGAACCCGCGCGGCCAGGCCGATCAGGAAGCCTCGCCCACCGGCTTCCTGGAGGCGTCCCTGGCGCTCCAGCTCATCGGCCACCGTGACCGGGTCGATCGCCTCTCGGCGATCATGCAAGGCCAAATAAGCCTCCCAGATCCAGCGGTGTTTTTCCAGGAAGAAGTCCTCCGGCCGCAACATCGTCGCCAGCGTATGCATGAGCTCTGGATCCAGGAGCACAGCGCCCAGGACCGCCTCTTCCGCCTCCAGGTTATGAGGCGCCAGGGGAACCTGTTCCCCTTGCTCGAGATCAGGCATCCGCGATGCCTCCTTCCAGGATTTCGTGGAAGATCATTCCTGTTGCCTGGCGAGGGTGATGACAGCCAGCTGGTTCCCGGCACCCCGCTGCTGCGTGCTAATGATGCGCCGGGCACCGGAGACCCCATCGGCAGGAGCAGATGGCCGTGGGGGTCACAGGCTGCCTGAAGGCCTGCGGTGGCGTCACTCTGAAATATACCATTATCATCTCGGCAGTCGCCACCGCCCCCGCCTCCCTGCCAATGGCCTTAAAGGGGAGATGACCGCTTCGCCCGGCAGGAGTCTGGATGGATTTGCTCATGGGGTCGGGCTGAGCCTGGACGGCGCGGGGAGGGTAGGGGTGGGGAAGCGAGGAGGGGGAACCCCGTTTTCCCAGTGGGAAGGGTCTGGCTGGTTGCGGATTCGAAATGGGCCCTCCCCGCCACGGGGAGAACACGGGCTTTTTCCCTGGGGTCAACCGATTCCCGAAGCCCTCAGGCGGAGGCCCGCCGCGTCCGGATATGGGGATGAAGGTTCTTCAGACCCTATCCGGGCGGCATGGCGAATTTTATTCCTCCCCGGCTTCCCCCAGATCATCCAAGTCGAGGGATTCAATCAAGTCGCGGAAGGGGGATTCCTCAAGCTTGGCCTCGGGGCTTTCGAGGCTTTCGCTCTCGATTTCCTCTTCGCGCGGGTTGACTCCCGCCCGTTCCATTACATCTTCATCAACGTAGATGGGGACCCTGGCCCGGACTGCGAGGGCGATGGCGTCGCTGGGTCGGGAGTCGATCTCCAGACGCCGGGAATCCATCTGGATCACAATACGGGCGTAAAAGGTGTCGTTGCGGAGGTCGTTGACCACCACGTAGAGGACGGTCCCCCCCATTTCGGTGATCACGTTCTTCAGCAAATCGTGGGTCAGGGGGCGGGCGACTTCGATCTGTTGCAGTTCGATATTGATGGCCTCTGCCTCATAAGGACCGATCCAGATCGGAAGGTAGCGGTCGCTCTCCCGTTCCCGCAGGATGATCACCCGGTGCTGGGACATCAGGCTGGCGCGGATGCTGTCGATCACCACTTCAATCATCGGAGCCTCCCCCGGTTCCATCCACCGACGCCGTCCGGTTTCTTACCCTTGATTATACCACCGAGGTCAAGCGTCGCGTATCGCCAGCGGCAGCTTTGGTCGAGGCGGGGGGATCTTCCCCCAGACTTTGCCGTCAAGGCGGACGTATCACACACTTAGAGACAGAGGATCTATCTGAGGAGGCGGAGCACGATGTCCGTTTTGGAATTGGATGGTGAGCATTTGACGTTGGAGGATGTGGTTGCGGTCGCCCGGGAGCGGTGCCCGGTGGCGCTGGCCCCAAGCGCCGTGGCGCGGGTCCGACGCAGCCGGGAGGCCGTGGAGCGGCTCCTCGAACGGGGCGCCGTGATTTATGGCGTGACCACGGGGTTCGGACATCTGCGAAACGTTCGAATCTCCCCCGAGCAAGCATCTCAGCTTCAGAACAACCTGCTCCAGAGCCATGCGGTGGGGGTAGGCCCTGAGCTCTCCGAAGAGCAGGTTCGAGCGATGATGGTAGCCCGCTTGAACACCCTGGCTCGAGGCTACTCTGGAGTTCGCCCCGAAGTCCTTCAGCTGCTGGTGGAAATGTTAAATCGAGGGGTCCACCCGGTGGTCCCCGCCCAAGGTTCTCTCGGGGCGAGTGGCGATCTGGCCCCGTTGGCCCATATGGCGTTGCCCATGATTGGGCTAGGAGAGGCGATGGTGAACGGCCATCGCATGCCAGGGGCGGATGCGCTATCCGCTGTGGGATTGCAGCCGTTGCGCCTGGAGGCCAAGGAGGGATTAGCGCTGATCAACGGGACAGCCTTCATGGCCGGGCTGGGCGCGCTGATCACCTATGATGCGGAGGTCCTTGTGCAGACTGCGGATATCGTAGGGGCGATGACCCTTGAGGCGCTGGAAGGATCCGCCATACCCTTCGACGAGCGCCTCCATCGCGTGCGCCCGCATCCCCGGCAGATGGATTGTGCGGCTTTCCTGCGGCAGCTGGTGGAAGGGAGCGAATTGCTGAGCGATCCTCGAAACCCCTCTCGGGTACAGGACGCCTATTCCTTGCGCTGTATGCCGCAGGTGCATGGCGCCGTGCGGGATGTGGTGGCGTATGCCCGTTGGGCCCTGGAAATCGAGTTGAACAGCGCTACGGACAACCCGCTGATCTTCTGGGAGGAAGGAGAGGAGGAGCCGACCGTGCTTTCCGGCGGCAACTTCCATGGGGAGCTGATCGCCCTGGCGATGGACTACCTGGCCATCGGGCTGGCGGAGCTGGCCAACATCTCCGAGCGGCGGCTGAACCGGTTGCTGGATCCGGCGGAAAACGAGGGCCGCTATCCGCCTTTTCTGACCCTGGAGCCGGGCCTGCATTCCGGGTTCATGCTGGTGCAGTATACGGCAGCGGCCCTGGCTTCGGAGAACAAGGTGCTGGCCCATCCGGCCAGCGTGGACACGATTCCTTCCTCGGCGGGCACGGAGGACCATGTGAGCATGGGAGCCACGGCGGTGCGCCACGCGGAGCTGGTGCTGCGCAATGCGCAACGGGTGGTGGCGGCCGAATGGTTCGCCGCAGGCCAGGCCATCGATCTGCGCCGGCAACAGGCCGGGCGTTCCCTGCGCATGGGCAAGGGGACGGAGGCCGCCTACCGGGTTCTCCGTCAGCATATCCCTTTCCTGGCCGGGGATACGGTGATGGCGCCGTGGATGGAGCAGGCTTACCGGCTGGTGGCCGGGGGCGCTGTTCTTCATGTCGTGCGGGAGGCCCTCAATAGGGCTTAAAATAGGCGGCCTTTATTTAAACGGTCGCCTTTTGTTGCGATGCCTCCATGAGCCCGTTATAATTCCACGTGACCGGTTCTGGCCTGGAAAACCCTTCGGAAGCCTCCGGTTCCGGCGATGGGCAGAGAAGATCCATCGCTTGAAGGAGTTGCTTCGGGCAGGGATCGGGGAGGCCGGCGATTCTGGTTCTGGGGGGAATGATCGGTGCGAATCACAACGGAGACCCTTCCGCAGCGCCAGGTGGCGTTAACCATTGAGGTCGACCCGGAGCGCCTGGAGAAGGCGATGCGCCAGGTGGCCCGGCGCTTCGCCGAACGGTATGACATCCCCGGTTTCCGCCGTGGCAAAGCTCCATATGAAATCGTGGTCCGGACCTTCGGTCGTGAGGTGATCTTTGAGGAGGCAGTGGAGGTCCTGGGCCGGGAAGTCTACCGGGAGGCTCTGGATCAGCTGGGTCTGGATCCCTATGGGCCGGGCCAGCTGGAACGGGTCGATCCGGAGCCCCTGACGTTCCGCGTGATCGTCCCTTTGAAGCCGGAGGTTCGGCTGGGGGATTATCGATCCATGCGCCTGCCCTACGAACCTCCGGAGCCAACCGATGAAGAGGTCGTGGAGGTCCTCGAGCGGTTGCGCCGGGATCACGCGATTATCGAGCCGCTCTCCGAGGGAGTGGCGGAGCCGGGGATGATGGTCACGGTGGCCTTGCAGGCGCGGGATACAGAGGGAAAGATCGTTCTGGAGGATGAGGTCTCATTTCTGCTGGGTCAGGAGGATCCTCCTCTGCCCGGGCTGGCGGAGCGGATCGTGGGCATGGCCTTAAATGAGAGGCGGCAGTTTGAGCTGCCCTGGCCAGGGGATGAGTCCCATGTTCTCCAGGTGGAGGTTGTCCTCACCGGGATCGCACAGTATGTTCTGCCGGATCTTGATGATGCCCTGGCCCAGACCATTGGCGAGTTCGAAACCCTGGAGGAATTGAAGGCGAAGATCCGTCAGGATCTCGCGGCCCACAAGCGCCGCCAATACGATGCGGAGTATGCCGAGCGCGCCCTGGAGGCGCTGGTGGGTCAGGCGGAGGTGGAGTTCCCTCCGCAGATGCTGGAGGAGGAGATTAACGATCTGCTCGAGGATCTGGAACGATCCCTCCGACGGAGGGGGAAGGATCTGGAGAGCTATCTGAAAGAGCGGAATCAGACGATGGAGGCGCTGCGGGAGGAGCTCCGCCCTCAGGCCGAGCATCGGATTCGCCGAGGGCTGGTCCTCTACCAGCTGGCCCGGGAGGAGGGGCTTTCTGTCCCCGAAGAAGCGGTGGAACAGGAGGCCCAGGTATTGCGCCAGCGCTTCCAAGCTTCGGAGGAGGCCTGGAAGCCCCTGGAGGCGCAGGTCTCTGCGACGATTCGATCCCGGCTTCTGGCCCGCCGAGCGCTGGAGCGTCTGGTGGAGATCGTCCGGGGGGACGTGGAGGTCACGGCGGAAGCCAGGCCCACAGGCGAAGCGGAAGCCCCTGTGGTGGAAGGGGCCTCCCCTTCGGGAGCCCCCCAATAGGCCATGGGATTGGGGCGGGTCAGGTCGCTTGGTGGGTCTGAGCCCGGGGGGATGGTTGAGCAGCTCTTTGGGTTCCATGCAGCGCGGGAAACTGAAAGGAGGCTGGTGATGGCCCGAGAGGGATGGCCGGAGATGCTAATTCCGATGGTGATCGAGAACACGGGGCGCGGCGAGCGCGTTTATGATATTTATTCGCTGCTCCTGAAGGAGCGGATTATCTTCCTGGGAACGCCGATCACGGATCAGGTGGCCAACCTGGTGGTTGCTCAGCTGCTCTATCTAGATCGGGAAGACCCCGAGGAGGAGATCCGGCTTTACATCAATTCGCCCGGTGGGTTGATCTATCCGGGCTTGGCGATCTATGATACGATGCAGCAAGTGCGTGCGCCGATCTCCACGATCGCTGTGGGTTGGACTGCCAGCATGGCTACTGTGCTCCTGGCGGCGGGGACGAAGGGCCGGCGCTTTGCCCTGCCGCATGCGACGATCCATATGCATCCGGCCGGCGGCGGTGCCCATGGCTATGCTCCAGATGTGGAGATCCAGTATAAAGAATTGATGCGCATGCAGAACCTGATCTTTGAGCTGCTGGCCCGTCATACTGGCCAGTCGGTGGAGCGCATTGCCGATGATTTCGACCGGGATTACTACATGTCGGCGGAAGAGGCCGTCAAATACGGGATCATCGATGAGGTGCTCAAGCCCCCGCCACACAAGGAGCTCCCACCGCTGCCGACCCAGGCGGTCACCACTCCGGATGGCCGCAAGGAGTGAGGGATGCAACGCGCGCGCAGGGAAGCGCCCCGTTGCTCCTTCTGCCGACGGGATCCGGAGGAAACGGGCCGGCTCCTCGCAGGCCCGGAGGGGGTTTACATCTGTGAGGGCTGCGTGGAGACGAGTTATCGCCTCCTCCGGGAAGAGGGCAAGGAGACCGGCCCCTCCCCGGGTTCCTCCCATCGCCTTCCTTCCCCGCGCGAGATCTACGCCTATCTGGATCAGTATGTGGTGGGCCAGGACCGGGCCAAGCGGGTCCTTTCTGTGGCGGTTTACAACCACTACAAGCGGATCGCCAGTGGAGGACGATGGGAGGATGTGGAGATCGAGAAAAGCAACATCCTGCTCATTGGCCCCACCGGATGCGGCAAGACCTTGCTGGCCCGCACCTTGGCCCGTTTTCTGGATGTCCCCTTCGCCATTGCCGACGCCACTTCGTTGACGGAAGCTGGTTATGTAGGGGAGGATGTGGAGAACATCCTCCTCAGGCTGATCCAGGCAGCGGATTACGATGTGAAGCGAGCGGAGAAGGGCATTGTCTATATCGATGAGATCGACAAGATCGCCCGCAAATCCGGCGATAATCCCTCCATCACCCGCGACGTCTCCGGCGAGGGCGTGCAGCAGGCCCTGTTGAAGATCATCGAGGGCACAGTTGCCAACGTCCCCCCTCAGGGCGGCCGCAAGCACCCGCATCAGGAGTTCATCCAGATCGATACCACTAATATCCTCTTCATCTGCGGCGGCGCCTTCGAGGGGCTCTCGAAGATCATCGCCGAGCGCCTGGGGTTGCGGGGACATATTGGGTTCCCGGGCGAGGCCAGAGTTCGGGGTCGGGTCTCGCTATCGGAGGCTGAGCTGTTACAGCAGGTGGCTCCCGAGGATCTCATCAAGTTCGGGTTGATCCCCGAGTTGGTCGGGCGGCTGCCGGTGGTGATCCCGGTGGACCCGCTGGATCGGGAATCGTTAAAAGCGGTGCTGACGAGGCCGCGCAATGCGCTGGTGAAACAGTTCCAGAGGCTGTTCGCTCTGGATCATGTGGAGCTGATCTTCACGCCGGATGCGATCGAGGCGGCCGCGGAGGAAGCGATGCGTCTTGGGACGGGCGCGCGGGCTTTGCGCTCGATCCTGGAGCGAACCCTGTTGGATGTGATGTATGAGATTCCTTCCCACCCTCAGATCCGCCGCTGTATCGTCACCGCTGAGGCCATCCGGGGGCAGCAGATGCCGCTGTTGCTGAACGAAGCCGGTCAGCTGGTGGAGTTGCGCCGGGCGGCGTAGGGGGAATCCGGAGGCCGGACAAAGCCGCCCGTGAGCGCCCCTGCCCGACCGCGCAACCCCGCGCCTTCAGGCCGTCCGATAAAAGGTCCTCCGCACAACCTCCAACCCCTCGATGAGGCGATCCACTTCCTCAAGCGTGTTGTAAAGATAGAAGCTGGCCCGGGCGGTCGCGGTGAGCCCCAGGCGCTCGTGCAGGGGCATGGCGCAGTGATGGCCGGCCCGGATACAGATCCCTTCTCGATCCAGGATCGTCGCGATGTCGTGGGGGTGCACCCGATCCATCGCAAAGGACACCACGCCCCCGCGCTCGGCCGGGGGAGGGCCAACGATCCGGACGCCTGGGATTTCGCTCAGCCGTTCCATCGCATAGGCTGCCAGCATCTGCTCGTGGCGGTGAATGGCCTCCAGGCCGATGCGGCTCAGGTAATCCACCGCCGCGCCCAGGCCGATGGCCTCGGCGATCGCTGGGGTTCCAGCCTCGAACTTATAGGGGAGGTCATTCCACTCCGCGCCTGCAAAGGTGACCCGGCGGATCATATCACCGCCGCCCAGGAAGGGCGGCATGGCCTCCAGGAGCTCCCGTCGTCCCCACAGCACGCCGATGCCCGTCGGCCCACACATCTTGTGACCGGAGAAAGCCAGGAAATCGCATCCCAGTTCCTGCACGTTCACCGGGATGTGGGGCACTCCCTGGGCCCCATCGACCAGCACGATCGCCCCCGCGGCATGGGCCTTCTCTATAATCGGTCGCAGCGGATTGATGGTCCCCAGAACATTGGACATCATCGTCACCGCCACCAGGCGGGTCCGTTCAGTGATCAGCGCATCCAAGAGATCCAGCCGCAGACGGCCCTCCTCATCGATCGGGATGTAGCGGATGCGAAGCCCCTTTTCCTGAGCGATCAGGAACCAGGGGACCAGGTTGCTGTGATGCTCCATTTCGGTGAGGAGGATCTCATCGCCCTCCCGGAGAGAAGGACGGGCCCAGGCGTAGGCGACCAGGTTGATGGCTTCCGTGGTGTTCCGGGTGAAGATGATCTCCTTGGGAGAGGCGGCGCCGATGAAGGCAGCGATCTTACGGCGGGCTTCCTCATAAAGGGCCGTCGCCCGTTCACTCAGCATGTAAACTCCCCGGTGAACGTTCGCATGGGTGGTCCGATAGTATTCGTTCATCGCCTCGATCACCGGGAGCGGCTTCTGGGAGCTGGCCGCGCTGTCCAGGAAGACCAGAGGTTTCCCATGGATCGTCTGCTGGAGGATGGGGAAATCCGACCGGATGCGTTCGACATCCAGTTCTGTTCGCAACGCCACGCTCTTCATATGGCCCTCCGCGAAGGTTCGCACCAACCCTCATTTTAACGCGACTCGTTCTCGAATCCTCTTCTTCCGGCCAGGGTAGATCGGGCAGGGGGCTTGGCCACCCACCCCATTCATTCCAGATCCTCACCTGCGGATGCGGAAGGCCCTCCTGGCGATTCTGGGATCTTCAGAACTCTTCCTCAGGTGGGACGCCCAGCTTGCGGTGAATAATGGCATCTGCCTGGCGTCGGATATCGGGCACCGGAATGCGATCCAGAACCGGAGCGAAAAATCCTTCCACAATCAGGCGGGTAGCGACGGCACGAGAGAGCCCGCGGGACATCAGATAGAAAAGTTCCTCTTCATTGATCTGCCCCACGGTCGCGCCATGGGTGCACCGCAGGTCGTTGGCCATAATTTCCAGGCCCGGGATGGAATCCGCGCGGGCGTGTGGGGAAAGGATGAGATTGCGGTTCGCCTGATAGGCGTCGGTTTTCTGAGCCCCCGGGTGCGCCCGGATCATCCCCTGCCATACAGAGCGGGCGCGATCTTTAAGGGCGACCTTGTAAAGCAGATCGCTCTTGGTATAAGGGGCGATGTGATCCTGCTCCGTGTCGTAATCCGCATGTTGCTGGCCGTCCAGGAAGAAGATGCCCGACATATAAGCTGTAGCGCCGCGGCCGATCAGGGCGACCTCCAGGAACGTCTTGGTGATCCCTCCACCCATCCCGATCACTACCCAATCCAGGGTGCTATCGCGGTCCACGAAGGCTCGTTCGTGGGTGAAATTCCACATATAGCGTCCCCAGTTCTGGAGGGCGATGTAGGTCAGCCGTGCGTTCTCCTTCAGGTGGATCTCCACAGTTCCGTTATGGAAGGCGTCCCCCACCGCATCGTCGGCCAGGCGCTCATCGATAAAGGTCACCTGCGCGCCGGGCTCCACCACGAGCAGGATGCGGGAGAGATCCGTGGGCGCGCCGTGCAACCCGATCACGGCGCGCAAAGGCAGTGGGATCTCCAGATCCCGGGGCACATAGAGGAAGATCCCGTTACGCCAGAACGCGGCGTTCATCGCCGCGAAAAATCCATCCCCCGGCCGCACAACCTGGCCCAGATAGGGGGCGACCCGATCGGGATGCTCCCGGATCGCGGTCAGCAGATCCGTGAAGATCAATCCCCGGCGCTCCAGCTGTTCGTCTGCCCAGCGAAGCAGAGGACGACCGTTGAACAGCAATAACCCTCCGGCCAGATCGTCCCGCCGCTCTGGGATCTGCCGCATTTCCTCCGGCGGGGTTGCCCCATCGCTCACGATCACCGTCGCCAGCTCTTCGATGGCTAGAGCCCGGATATCGGTGCGCCGCCATGCCTCATCACTGGGCCCCGGTTTGGGGGTCTCGCGCAGGATCTGCCAGGCCTCCCGGCGGGCCTGACGGAGCCATTCAGGTTCCTCGCGGGTCTCCAGAAACGCTTTGAACGCTTCGGGGCCAATGCCCCGGGCCTCTCGAAGAAGATGAATTTCCGCCATGGGATACTGGAACCTCCTCGAGGCTTGCGCCCTAAGGTGGATAGGCGCGCAGGATGTGGAGGGCAAGCGAAGCCGGCGTTTGCTGGGCGCGGGGCGCCCCGGCCCATCTTTCCGTAGGCCGGAGCGCCACCGATCGCCCGACCTCCTCCTGCAACCTCGGCAGGATTAACCTACCGAGCCGGACATCTGCAGGCGGATGAGCCGGTTCATTTCCACTGCGTATTCCATCGGCAGCTCCTTCACCAAAGGCTCGACGAAGCCAGTGACGATCATCGCCGCTGCCTCCTCCTGAGGGATACCCCGGCTCATCAGGTAGAACAGCTGCTCGTCGCTGATCTTGCTCACCGTGGCCTCGTGGCCGATGGTGACGTTGTCCTCCTCGATCTCCATATACGGATACGTGTCCGAGCGCGAGATCTCGTCCAGGATCAGGGCATCACAGTTGACGCTAACCACGGAGCCTTCTGCGCCAGGGTAGACCCGCACTAGGCCTCGATAGGAGGTGCGCCCTCCATCCTTGCTGATGGATTTGGAGATGATGCGAGAGCGGGTGTGGGGCGCCGCGTGGATTGCCTTCCCACCTGCGTCCTGATGCTGGCCGCGGCCCGCAAAAGCGATGGAGAGAATCTCCCCACGGGCCCCCGGCTCCATCAGGTAAACGCTTGGATACTTCATCGTCACCTTAGAGCCCAGATTACAATCCACCCATTCCATCACCGCGTCGCGGTAAACCACCGCCCGCTTGGTCACCAAGTTGTAGACATTGGTGGACCAGTTCTGAATCGTGGTGTAGCGGACGCGAGCGCCTGGCTTGACGATGATCTCCACCACCGCACTGTGCAGGGAGTCCGTGGTGTAGATAGGCGCAGTGCAGCCCTCCACATAATGCACGAATGCCCCTTCCTCCGCGATGATCAGCGTCCGCTCGAACTGCCCCACGTTCTGGGCGTTGATGCGGAAGTAGGCCTGGAGGGGCAAATCCACGTGGACCCCGGGCGGCACATAAATGAAAGAGCCGCCGGACCAGACCGCGGAGTTCAAGGCGGCGAACTTGTTGTCATCGGGTGGGACCACTGTACCGAAATACTCCCGCACCAGGTCCGGATACTCCCGCACGGCCGTATCGGTGTCCACGAAGATCACGCCCAGCTTGCGCAGATGCTCCTGGAGGTTGTGATACACGACCTCGGACTCATACTGCGCTCCCACCCCCGCCAGGAACTTGCGCTCCGCCTCGGGGATCCCGAGGAGCTCGAAGGTGCGCCGGATCTCCTCGGGCACTTCGTCCCAGGAGCGGCTCTTTTTGTCCGTGGGCTTGATGTAGTAGTAGATGTCATCGAAATTGATCCCCGAGAGATCCGCGCCCCATGAGGGCATGGGCTTGGCGAGGAAGATCTCCAGGGCCTGCAGGCGGAACTCCCGCATCCAGTCCGGCTCCCCCTTAAGCCAGGAGATCTCCTCCACGATCTCCCGGGAGAGGCCCTTGCGGGCCTTGTAGACGTAGCGCTCGGGCATCGAGAACCCGTATTTATACGTGCCCAGCTCGCTCAGATCGAAGGTCTCCGTCGCCATGATCCCTCCCTTCCTTATGCCGTGGATTGCTCGGCGAATTGTTCCCGCAGCCACTCGTAGCCTTTCTCCTCCAGCTCCAGGGCCAGCTCCGGCCCGCCGGAGGCCACGATTTGGCCGTTATACATCACGTGGACGAAATGGGGCTTAACATAGTTCAGGATCCGCTGGTAGTGGGTGATCAACAGGATCCCCATGTGAGGGCCGAAGATCCGGTTGATCCCCTCGGCCACCGTGCGCACCCCGTCAATGTCCAACCCCGAGTCCGTCTCATCCAGGATGGCCATCTCCGGCTGGAGCACGGCCATCTGGAGGATCTCCAGGCGCTTCTTCTCGCCGCCGGAGAAGCCGTCGTTGACATAGCGAGCCGCGAAGGAATCCTCCAGCCCGAGTAGGGCCAGCTTCTCCCGGAGGAGCTTCCGGAACTCTGGGATCGGGATCCCTTTGTCTTCAGGGTTCAGGCGCTTGCGGCGCTCATTGAGGGCGGTGCGCAGGAAGTTCGCCACTGTGACCCCGGGCACTGCCACCGGATACTGGAAGGCTAGAAACAGGCCCAGATGCGCCCGCTCATCCGGGGGAAGCTCCAGAATGTTCTGTCCCTTCCAGAGCACCTCTCCCTGCTCCACGGCATAAGCGGGATGCCCCATCAGAACATACGCGAGAGTGGTCTTGCCGGAACCGTTCGGGCCCATCAAGGCATGGATCTCCCCCTTGCGAACCGTCAGGTTCACCCCCCGTAGGACAGGTTTGCCCTCTACCCGAACGTGCAGGTCCCGAATGATCAGCGCATCTTCCATCGTCGCCTGACCTCCCGATCGATAGGTGTGGGATTTCCCACGCTCTTGCCACGCCTTCGTCAGCACAAAAGAGGAGAGGAGAAACCGAAGCCGGCGATCCATCTCCCGGGGTAGGGAGGGCTCCCTCTCCCGCTTCTGGACTCCGGCCTTATCTTACCACGCCAACCTGTGTTTGTCAATACTTTTCATAGAAATCAGAAAAATTGACAATCGGAGCACGGTTCGGTAAGATAAAGGGGGAAGCTGCCGGGGGGCGGATAGAGGGCCTGGGGCTGGAGACTCATGGTCAGGCGATGGGGTTAGGAAAAAGGAGCGGTCGATGAGCCAGACCCGTCAGCAAATCCTGCAGCGTTTAAAGGAACGGGGGCGGATGACTGTCGCTCAGCTCGCGGAAGAGCTGGGCCTGACGCCAGTTACTGTTCATTATCACTTAAATATCCTGCAGCGTCAAGGGCTGGTGGATGCCCAGCTGGAGCGTCGGGGTGTAGGGCGGCCCCGGTTGATCTTCTTCCTGCGGGAGGAGGCCCTTTCCCAGTTTCCCCATGGCTATCATCGACTGGCTGCCCGTCTCCTGAACGAATTGAAAGCCCGTTTGCCAGAGGAAGAAATCCACCGCCTGTTCATCGCGATGGCCCGGGAGATCGCAGTGGAACACGGAGAACGGGTGCGGGCCTGTAAGACTCTGGAGGAGAAGCTGGAGGCGCTGGTCGAGCTGCTGGGGGAGGAGGGCTTCCTGGCCCGCTGGGAGCAGCTGGGCAATGAGCTGCGCTTGCATCAATATAACTGCCCATATAACTATGTGGTCCATCACCATCCGGAAGTGTGCGATCTGGACCGCACCCTGATCGCCATGACGCTGGGAGCTGATGTGGAGCGCTCCAGTTGCATTTTAAGCGGGGATGTGTGCTGCACCTTTATCATCAAGCCGCAGTCCGGCCCGCTCTCTGTGGAGCTTCCCTCAGGGACCCACGGATAAGCGGGAGGGAAGGCGGGTGGCCTTGCATGCGCGTTCGCGCCTTCCATAACGGCTTGGAGGGGCCATCCGCCCCGCTCCTTCAGACTCCCAGGGGAACATCCCAAGCCTACCTTTGAGGAGGATGCCAATGAGCGAGATGAATCCGAATGCTGCCTCTCCCTCCCCATCCTCGGCATCCCATGAGGAGCTGGTCCAGAAAATCCGGGAGGCCCTCCGCACGGTGGTGGATCCCGAGATCGGCATGAATGTAGTCCAGCTGGGCCTGATTCGGAATATTGAAATCCAGCCGGATCTCATTCAGATTACCATGATCCTCACCACCCCCTTCTGCCCGGCAGGCCCCTATCTTCTGGAGCAGGTGCGTTATGTGACCGAGCAAGTCACGGGCCGGCCGACGAAGGTGACGCTGAGCATGGAGATGTGGGATCCCTCTATGATGGAAGAGGAAGCGCTGGCGGAGTGGGGATTGTGGTAGGGAAGGGATAGCCGGAGGGAGCGGACCTCTTTCCCAACACGCTCTCAGGGGGCCGGAAGGATCACGCTGTGATCCTCCGGCTGTTTTCCATCCCACTCCACTATTGCCCGTTCTCCGCTCTCCAGGTCGTAGAGCCCAATCCGAAGGGCAGCGGGTCGTAGGCCGGCGGGGATCGGGTGGCGATCGATGATCTGATCCCCTGGGCGCCAGGCATCGGCCGGCGCGAGCCCGCCGGCCATCGGTCCATCGGCTTGACCGATCATCCGTCCCTCCGGGTCAAGGAAGTGAACAAACACCTGCCATCGACGGTCCGGTATGGCTTCCGCTTCCCAGAGCAGGATCAGCTCTCCGGTGGATCTCTCCACCCGCCAGCCTCGGAGCACAATCCCCCCATCCAAGCGCGGGGCTGGATCCAGTTGGTTGAATTCCTCCTCCCACGTGGAAGCCTCTCTCACCAGCCAGATGCGATGCAGCGGGATCCAGCTCAGATCCTCCCGGAACACATAGATGGCGTGATCCTGCAGCGCGTCCCGAAGCTCGTTGAAGCCCATGGGGGGCGCTGGCGTGAACCAGTTCGGATAGAGCGCCTCCACTCGTGCGCTCCGCACCCACCCTGCCGGCCGATCCGTCAGATCCGGCCCGCCGTTGATCCGGATATACCAGGCCAGCTGCCGATCGTCCGTGATCAGCACGGCCCCTGCTCCTCCATAGGGATAAGGATCGTAACGGGCCCGGAACCAGCGATAGCCCACGTTATAAGGCAGGTTCACGAAGATCATGGGATGCGCTTCCGCTGCTCGGGCGGCCTGGGCCATTCCCCGGAGGATCGTGGTTGCATCCTGATAATAGCCCAGCGAGCTGGTGAGGAACAGAAGGGCAATGGTCAGCGTACCTCCCATGATCGCTCCGGCGGCGATACGACCCCATATTCCCCGCCGCCGGATGCCCTCCAGGACGCCGGCCCAGGCTAGGGCGCTCCAGAGACCGGGGATAAGCAGCATTCGCGGATAGTTCATCATGCCGGAAGCGGGGCCCCAGAAGATCAGTGCCGGGGCTATGCTGACCCCAAATCCCCAGAACCCCAGGGGGACTGTCCATCGGGGCCGAGCCCACCGGGCCATTCCCACCGTGATTCCCAAGCCCAGCCCCAGGAAGGCCCAATCCTCGGGTCGCAGCGCCCGCAGGAGGATCGGTCGGGGTGCGAACAGGGCCTTCCACAGGGCCCCCAAGATCGGCCCCAGAGGATACAGCCAGCCCTGCATAGCATAGAGGCTGCTTTCTAGGGTGAAGATAGGCAGGGCCAGGACGCCCGGGTCGCCCCGGGGAAGGGTGCGCCAGAACAGCATGTAACCGGCTCCCAGGGCGAAGCCCATCGGGATGGCGCGACCCAAAACGGGGAACCGGCCCGGGCGCGTCACCGCGATCCCCACCAGCCATGCCGGCCAGACAATGCCGGTCTCGTGGGAGAGGATGGCGGCCAGATAAGCTCCCAGGCCTGCGAGGACGCTTCCCATGGTCCCCCGGGAGCCGGGGCGGAGGATCGCCAGGGTGGCGATCAGCATCCAGAACAGGGCGAGGCTGTGGACGGATCCCATCACGAAGGCGATGGGTTCGTGGGCGAAGGGGAAGAGGCCGAACAGTGCCGTCGCGCTCCAGGCGAGGGCGGGCGAGGCTCCCAGACGCCGGAGGATCACATAGCCCATGGCCGTGTTCAGCATGTGCGTGCCCAGGGTGAGAAAGTGGAAAACGGCGCCGTCGTAACCGAACCCCCGCTGGACTAGCCAGAACACTGACATCGAGAGCGGCCGGTAGTGGAGGAAACCCTGAGCGCTCTGAAAAAGGGTGCGGGGATCTCGACGGGCGAGGACGGAGAAGAGGAGATCGTCGGAGAAGAAGCCGACGGAAAGCACGGGCATGTAAAGGGCGAAGATCAAAAGGAAGAGAATGCTCCCACTCCAGGCTCTGCGGATCCGGAAGGGGCGTTCTATCAAAGGTGGGAAGACGAGTGGAGCCCGCTGCATCGGCGATTCTTTCCGAACTTTTTCCATGGGATAAGGGAGTATCGGTAGCCGGGACATGGACGTGCCCTCTTATGGGCTCAGGAGCATCCATAGCGCCGGCCCGAAGAGGGCCAGGCCGACCAGGACGGCAGCGATCGCGCATAGCAGGACCATCCCGGCGGACACGTCCTTGGCGATCCGGGCCAGCGGATGAGGATGCGGGCTGGTCAGGTCCACCACGGCCTCCAGCGCGGTGTTGAGCAGCTCCGCCGCCCAGACCATGGCGATGGTCAGAACCAGGATGGCCCAACGGAGTGCGTCGAAGCGAAACAATCCGGCCAGGGCCACCACCATCGCTGTGATGACTGTGTGGATCCGCAGGTTCCGCTGCGTTCGCCAGGCATATCGCAGCCCAGCGAAGGCGAATCCAAAGCTTTCCCACACGGTGCGGGCGCGCACGCTGGCCGTTCCTCCCATCACCGGGCGCGGCGGATTTCCTCCACGGCCTGGGGGTTCTCTAAGGCGGAGAGATCGCCGGGGTCCCGTCCGAGATAGATGGCACGGATCACCCGGCGCATCAGCTTGGCGTTGCGCGTCTTCGGGATCTCCCGAACGAAGTGAACCTCTTTCGGCGCCAGGGCCTTCCCCATCCGATGCGCCACGTGCTCGATCAGGGCCGCTCGCAGGGTTTCATCCGGCTCATGGCCGGTTCGCAGCACCACGAAAGCCACCGGGACCTCGCCCTTGATCTCATCCGGAATGCCGATCACCGCCGCCTCGGCGACGGCCGGATGCTCCACGAGCACCGATTCCATCTCCGCCGGCCCCAGCCGTTTGCCGCCCACCTTCAACGTGTCATCCGCCCGCCCCAGAATATACCAGAAGCCATCCTCATCGATGTAGACCAGATCCCCGTGATACCACATTCCTTCCAATCGCGACCAGTAGGTCTCCAGATAACGATCCGGGTCTTCCCAGAAGCCCCGGGTCATTCCGGGGTTGACATTGCGGATCACCAGGAGGCCTACCTCCCCTCGCACCGGCTTCCCTTCTTCGTCCACGCAGTCCGCCTGGACACCAGGGACCACTGTGTTAAATGAACATGGCTTCAGCGGACGGATCACGATGCAGCCGAGGATGCCGCCGAAGACTTCGGTCCCGCCAGAGTAGTTGATGATGGGACAGCGCTCTTTGCCGACATGGCGGAATGTCCACAGCCATGGCTCCGGATTCCACGGCTCCCCGGTAGATCCGATAAGCCGCAGGGAGGGCATGGGATGTCGGTCGGGCCATTCCTCCCCATATCGCATCATCGCCCGGATCAGGGTGGGGGAGATCCCGAGGATCGTCACCCCGTGGCGCTCCACCATGGACCACAGCCGGTCCGGCTCCGGGTAATCTGGCGCCCCGTCATACAGGAAACAGGTGGCGCCCAGGGTGAGGCTGCCCAGGATCAGCCAGGGCCCCATCATCCAACCGATGTCGGTCACCCAGTAGATGAGGTCGTCGGGCTTGAGGTCGAAGAGGTGATACATATCTTGGGCCGCTTTGATCGGCGCCCCGCCGTGGACGTGGACGGTGCCTTTGGGCCGGCCAGTGGTCCCGGAGGTGTAGATGATCATGAACGGCGTTTCGCTGGGGAACGCAGGGGCTTCACCGCCGGGCGAATGAGGGGCGGTGATCTCATGGAGCCACTGATCCCGACCCTCATGCCATGGGATCGGATTCCCGGCCCGGCGGACGATCAGGGCCTTTTCCACGCCTGGGGCCCCCTGAAGGGCTTCATCCGCGATCTCCTTCATCGGCACGATTCGCCCCCGCCGGGGGAATCCGTCGGCGGTGATCAAAAAACGAGCTCCCGCATCCCTCAAGCGCACCGCCACCGCTTCAGGGCCGAAGCCGGAGAACAGAGGGATGACGATAGCGCCGATCCGCATGGCGGCCAGCAGGGCGAAAGCGACCTCGGGGATCATCGGGAGGAACAGACCGATTCGATCCCCGGGCTGCACCCCCATCGCCTGAAGTGCCCTCGCCAGTCGGGTGACCTCCTCGAAAACCTGGCGATAGGTGTAGCGACGGATCTCCCCTTCTTCCCCTTCCCAGATCAGCGCCAGCCGATCCCCTCGCCCATCCTCCAGGTGGCGATCCAGCGCGTTCTCCGTGGCGTTCAGGGTTCCGCCCACAAACCACTGCGCCCACGGGGCCCCACGGCTGAGATCCACAGTCTCACGATAGGGGATCCGCCAGCGGAAACCGGTATCTTCGAAGAACGCTTTCCAGAACCCTGCGGGGTCGGTGAAGGACCACTCGAGGAAGGCTTCATAGGATGGAAAACCCAGACGGCGCATCTGAGCCAGGATGTTGCTGCGTTCCACGGTCTGGGGATCGGGACGCCAGGTGATCTGAAGGTTGAACTCCTTCATAAGGCCCTCCGGGATCAGGTTGGGAGTCGGCTGAGGCGGTGAGGAATGGAACGCCTGGTGCATGGGAGATTTTAGCGCGAATCGGGAAGGCGATCATCATCTTCACGCAGATAACGGAGCTCGCGCGCTTTGCGCTCCAATTCTTCCCGAAAATCCGGATGGGCAATCCCGATCAAGGCGCGGGCCCGCTGGCGGATGGTCTTGCCGTAGAGGTCTGCGACTCCCCACTCGGTGACCACGAAGCGAACGTGGTTGCGGGTGGTAGTGACCCCGGCGCCGGGTTTCAGCATAGGCACAATGCGGCTGATCACCGTGCCGTCCTTCAGGCGGGTGGTGCTGGGAAGGGCGATGATCGGCAACCCCCCTCGGGATCGGGAGGCACCATAGATGAAATCCAGCTGTCCTCCCACACCACTGTAGAACAGATGGCCGATGCTGTCCGCGCAGACCTGGCCGGTCAGGTCCACCTCAATGGCGGAGTTGATGGCCACCATGCGCTCGTTCTGGGCGATAATGAACGGATCGTTCACATAGTCGGTGGGATGCAGTTCGATGATCGGGTTATCGTGAACGAACTCATACAGTCGCCGTGTTCCCAGCATAAAGCCCGCCACAATCTTCCCGGGATGAAGGGTTTTCCGCTCCCCGGTGATCACTCCTCTCTCCACCAGGTCGATGATCCCATCCGAGAACAACTCGGTGTGGATCCCCAGGTCCTTGTGGTGGATGAGGGACCGGAGCACTGCGTCTGGAATGGCTCCGATCCCGGTCTGCAGCGTGGCGCCATCCGGGATCATGGCGGCGATGTGTTCCGCGATACGCTGGGCGACCTCGGACTGCTCGGCCATATGGACTTCGGGGAGAGGATACGATACGGGGACGATAGCGGTGAGCCGGGAGATATGGATGAAACTATCGCCCAGGGTTCGGGGCATGTGCTCATTCACCTCGGCGATCACTATACGAGCGGAGTGAGCCGCTGGCTTGGTGATCCCCACCTCCACCCCGAAAGAGCAGAACCCATGATCATCCGGTGGCGAGACCTGGATCAGGGCGACATCCAGGGGAAGGCGGCCGCTGCGGAACAGGCCGGGGATCTCCGAAAGGAAACAGGGGGTGAAATCGGCCCGGCCTTCCTGGACGGCCCGGCGGACGTTATCACTGATGAAGAGGGTGTTCACCCGGATGTGTCGCTCCATCCCGGGGGCGACGTAATCCGCAGGGCCTACTGTGAGGACCTGCACGATCTCCACGTTCTCCAGGTTGGTGGCGTATTCCACTAAGGCAGCCAGCAATCGCTGGGGGACGCCACAGTTTCCAGACAGGAAGATCCGCATCCCGGATCGGATGTAGTGGCGGATCGCCTCTTCCGCGGTCATCAGTTTTTCCCGATAGATCTCCATCCACGACATCCGAGGCCTCCCGGAGAGGGATTCTTCATTGACGTCATTGACGGACCGAGGCTTCCAGTTCCAGAACACGGGCCAGCTCCGGATGCACCACCCGGCCCTCCCGGGTGTTGACGCCGCGGGCCAGGGCCGGGTTGCGGGCCAGGGCCTCCTCCAGGCCCAGCCGGGCGATCTCCTCCAGGAACGGCCACAGGGCGTTCGTCAGCGCATGGGTTGCCGTCCGCCCCAGCACGCCGGTCATGTTCGGCACTGCATAGTGGATCACTTCTTCCTCCAAAAAGATTGGGTCCCGATGGGTGGTTGGATGGCTGGTTTCGACGCATCCGCCCTGATCGATAGAGATGTCCATAATGAGCGCGCGCGGCTTCATCGTCCGGACCATCTCCCGGGTGATGAGGATGGGAGCGCGGGCACCGGGCACCAGCACCGCGCCGATCAGCACATCCGCGAAGCGGACGACCTTACGCAGGTTGTAGGGGTGTGAGATCATAGTCACAACATGGCCGCCGAACAGCTCTTCCAGACGCTGGAGCCGGCGAATGTCCTTATCCAGCACGTAGACGCTGGCCCCCATGCCGGCGAAAGCCCGTGCGGCATTCGATCCAACTACCCCCGCTCCCAGGATCACCACTTCAGCGGGGGGGATGCCGGGAGCGCCGCCCAGCAGAATCCCTTTGCCGCCGCGATCGTTCTGAAGGAGCGTTGCGGCGACATGGGCAGCCATCCGTCCGGCGATCGTGCTGATCGGGGCGAGGATCGGAAGGCTTCCGTCATCGGCCTGCACGGTTTCGTAAGCGATGGCGGTGACCCGCCGCTGGAGGAGGAGGTCGATCTTATCCCGGCGGGCAGCCGCTAGATGAAGGAAGCCCATCAGGGCCTGCCCCTCGCGGAGCCATTCAAACTCCTCTGGAGTCGGCCGGGCCACCTTCACCACCAGATCTGCCCGTCCATAGACCTCCAAGCCGGAATATACAACTTGAGCCCCCGCATGGCGATAGTCCTCATCGGTGAAACCCGCGCCGAGGCCAGCCCCGCTCTCCACCCATACGGTGTGGCCAGCCTGAACCAGCATCTCCACCCCCGCAGGGGTGAGGCTCACCCGATATTCCTCTGGCCGACGTTCCTTGGGGATCCCGATGTGCATGTAAACCTCCGCGATCTCCGGTCTATTCCGCTGGCGAATCAATGTTGCAAAACAGGTCTCAGGGAAAGCGAAGCTCCCATCTCCATCGCCCTGGACGATGGGGGAGGAAAGCCTGCCGTGCAATGCGCAATTTCTATCATATAATTGAGAATAGATTTGTGCTCCGGAGGCCCAGATGTCGATCGCACCCAGGGATTTGCCTGTCCTCCTGAAATTGCTGGAACAGCATCCAGAGTGGCGGGAAGCGCTGCGAGCTCTTCTGCTTTCCGAAGGGCTGCTGCAAATGCCTCAGGAGTTTGAGGGATTCCGAGCGGAGGTCTATCGTCGGTTTGCCGAGCTGGCGGAAGCGCTTACTCGTTCGATGGAGGCGCAAACCCGCTTGATCGAGGCGCAGGCGGGACTGGCGGAGCGGGTGGCCCGTCTGGAGGAGGTGGTGGCGCAGCTGGCGGAGCGGGTGGCCCGTCTGGAGGAGGCGATGGCGCAGCTGGCGGAGTCGCAAGCCCGCCTGGTGGAGGCGCAGGTGGGTCTGGAGGAGCGGGTAGCCCGTCTGGAGGAGGTGGTGGCACAGCTGGCGGAGTCGCAAGCCCGCCTGGTGGAGGCGCAGGCGGGTCTGGAGGAGCGGGTAACCCGTCTGGAGGAGGTGGTGGCGCAGCTGGCGGAGCGGGTGGCCCGTCTGGAGGAGGCGATGGCGCAGCTGGCGGAGCGGGTGGCCCGTCTGGAGGAGGCGATGGCGCAGCTGGTGGAGCGGGTAGGCCGTCTGGAGGCGCGCATGGTTCGGATGGAGGAACGCCTGATGCGCCGCCTGACGGCCTTCGGGGCGCGCTGGGGGCTGCGCAGCGAGAGGGCCTGGCGGGAGGGAATGCGCGCTGTGCTGGAGGCGACCGGCTTTGATGTCGAACGGTGGGTGGCCTTTGATGCCCGTGGGATGGTGTTCGACGCCCCTTCCGATGTCGAGCTGGATGTGATCATCCGGGATGGAAAAATCATTATTGTGGAGTTGCGAACATCGGTGAGTCGGGAAATGATTCCTACAATGGAGCGGAAGGTGAAATTCTATGAGCAACAGACCGGCCGGAAAGTGGACCGGAGGATCCTGATCACCCCCTGGTATGAGCCCGGTGCAGATGCGATCGCTCGTCGGTGGGGATGGGAACTTTATGGAGAACCTGAGGAGCTCCAGATCGAGGAGTAAGCGCGCGCCCGCTATGAGCGGGTCGAATCGGGTTCCACCGGGGACAGAAAAAGAGGCCGGGGGGGTGGAGCGATCGGCCAGGCGATGGGCTCCATCCTCCCGGTTATGGATGCTCCTAAGGGTGAATGGAAAGCTCATGACGATTTCTGTCTCGCCGGATTTGCGTTCAGTGGGCTTCGTCGACCCCGTGCTCTGTGAGATCCCCATAACTGTTTCCTCGGGCGCATGCACCCTCGAATTTCCGATCCTGTACTAGGCGAAGGACCGCGGGCATATGGCTAAACACAGATCCCGGTTCGTAATGATCCCCAGTTGTGGCCCCCTCCCAATCGGGGCCAATCCAGATCTCCCCCTATTCCTTGAGCGAATTGGCCCATCGCGCTCGACAGCGCGTCCAGTCTCAATGTTCCCACCGGATCTGCGGCGGGCCACATTTTTACACGATAGAGAAGCAGTTCAAATGCTTCAGTGATCTCTGGCAAGGTTTTGATGTGAAGAATGTCATGGAGCGCTGGCTTTCCCTATCGGCGCTTCCGTGAATCCCAGAACCTTCATGATTTCTTCAGTAGATCTCCACCAGATCTTCAAAAGCTCCTGGCAACATGGCTTTGAAAACCCTATGAGGTAGGAGGCCATGATGAATCATTGCAGCCTATTCGATCCCTGCTGGGATATCGCTCGCCGCTGCTCATCGAGTCCCCCACTGGGGTTTCGGGGGCATGGGAGTATGGGCTCGACTCCGGATCGATGAAGCGGTCGCCGCTCTCTTTCATCGGGAGGGAGCATCGAGCTCCCTGTGTAGAAGCCTCGGCGCATCACTCTGATTAAAGGAGGTAATTATGAGCCGGAACTGGATCTGGGTGCTGGTTGGGGTTGTGATCCTGGTGCTGGGCATCGGGGCGCTGGGTTTCTTGACAGGCCCCGCCTGGGGCTGGGGATGGGGATGCCCGGGCTGCCCGATGATGGGGCGGTGGGGCTGGAGGTTCGGTGGCATGGGCTGGGGAATCGGATTGCTGCTGATGCTGCTGGGCCTACTGATCCCCCTGTTGCTCCTAGGCGTAGGCATTGCCGCCGTGGTCTGGCTGGTGCAGCAGGTCGCGCGCTCGGGCAGCCCCTCCGCATCGGTGACCCCATCCACCCGCTGCCCTCAGTGCGGTCGACCTGTCCAGCCGGACTGGCGGCACTGTCCCTATTGCGGGGCTTCGCTGACCGGGAGCCCATCCTCACCATAGTTGGGGGCGAGGGGCCGTATGGGCGGCTGAAGGCTGAATCAACTTTACGAAGCGCCAGTGGGGTGCCGGGACCTTCTCGAACTTTGGGCAGGAGTGGGTGCGTAGAGAGCCTCTCGACCTGAAGAATCTCTGGGGGTAGGGGCCACGGAAGGATGCCCCTACCCCTGAGCGGTTTTCTCCCATCCTATGGAAGAACCGGTTACACCCCAGGCCCACCTCTTCGATCCTGGGAGGGGAGCGGGAGTGGTGAAGACGATTTTACTGGTTGAGGACGAGCCCCGGATGCGTCAGGTGGTTCGGGCTTACTTGGAGCAGGCAGGGTTCCGGGTCATCGCAGTGGGGGATGGTCCCTCAGCGCTCCATGCCTTTCGCCGGGAGCCGCCCGATCTCATCGTTCTTGATCTGATGTTGCCAGGCATGGATGGGTTCGAGGTCTGCCGCACGATCCGGCGGGAATCTGGGGTTCCGATCATCATTCTGACAGCGCGCGTCGAGGAGGAGGATCGCGTGGTAGGCCTGGAGCTGGGGGCGGATGATTATATCACCAAGCCCTTCAGCCCCCGCGAGCTTGTGGCTCGAGTGCGCGCGGTCCTGCGCCGAGCCCAGGGGGAGGTAGCCCCACCGGCGGTGATCCGGATCGGCGATCTCACCATCGATCTGGAGCGGCGGGAGGTGCGAGTGGGGGAGCGGGAGGTGCACCTGACGCCAACGGAATTCGAACTGCTGGCCACCATGGCCCGCCATCCTGGCCGCGTTTTCACCCGATTGCAGTTGCTGGAGCAGGTTCAGGGAGTCGCCTATGAAGGGTATGAACGGACCATTGACGCCCACATCAAAAACCTCCGGCAGAAGATCGAGCCGGATCCGAAGAATCCCCGGTATCTGCTGACAGTATATGGGGTGGGGTATAAGCTTCAAGAGGCTGATTAAGAAGCCAACCTGAAGATTTCATCCGGATGGATCGCCATGCGAGGTCTATGGGTGAAGCTGAGCCTGACCTTTGCCGGGGTGGTCATCCTGAGCCTGCTTGCCACATCTCTTATGATCGGCCTGGCGACCGCGGGCGAGTTCAGGATATATGTGGCCCAGGGGAACCGACGCTGGGCGGAGGCTCTGGCACCTGCCCTTGCGAATTACTATCTCCAGAACAGGGGATGGGATGGGGTGGAGTCTTTCTTGGAGCCATCAAACCCGATGATGCCGGGGAGGGGTCCGATGCATCCCCCGATGGGGATGGGCGGTGCGGCTATGTGGCGGATGATGGGCCACCGTTTCATCATGGCGGATGAAGCGGGGCGGGTCCGATGGGATTCCGAAGGGACATGGATGGGCACTCTTCTGCCAGAAGCCGTTCGGAATGTGGGGGCTCCTATCCGAGTAGGAGACCGGATCGTCGGATGGTTGGTGATTGAGGACACTGGAAGCCTGTCCGATCCTTCCACACAGTTCTTGGGGCGGGTGGGGTGGGCGATCGGCTGGAGCACCTTTGTGGGGATCGTCATGGCCCTGGGGGCGGGCACGCTGGTTTTCTCCCGTCTGGTGCGACCGTTACGGGCGCTCCAGCAGGCCGCTCGCCGGATCGCCACCGGAGATCTGGGGACACGGATCCCGGCCCAGGACGCGGGGGAGCTGGGAGAGGTTGCCCAAGCGTTTAACCGAATGGCCGAAGCGCTGGCCCGGGCCGAGCAGCAGCGGCGCCAGATGCTGGCGGACATCGCCCATGAGTTACGCACTCCCTTGGGGATCCTGCAGGGCCACCTGGAAGCCCTCATCGACGGCGTGCTTCCCCTGGAGCTGGAGCAGGTTGCTCAGATCCATGACGAGGTCCGTCATCTCGCCCGTCTGGTGGAAGATCTGCGCTTGCTGACCCTGGCGGAGGCGGGGCAATTGCGGCTGGACCGGGAGATAGTGGATCTGAAGCGTCTGATCGAGGAGACGGTGGATGGCATCGCCTTTCAGGCGGCAGAGAAAGGACTCCATCTGGAAGTCGAGCTGCCCGCGGAGCTGCCACCGATCCTGGCAGATCCAACCCGTGTTCGACAGGTTCTGATGAACCTGCTGACCAATGCCGTTCGTTATACGCCTTCGGGGGGGCAGATCGTGGTGAGGGCTCAGGATTTGGGGGACGGAGTGCAGGTGAGCGTGCGAGATACCGGTATCGGGATCGCTCCGGAGGATCTCCCGCATGTTTTTGATCGCTTCTATCGAGCCGAGAGGTCCCGGTCGCGTGCCGATGGGGGATCGGGCCTGGGCCTGGCGATCGCCAAGCATCTGATCGAAGCCCACGGGGGGCGCATTGGGGTGGAGAGCACGCCCGGAGAAGGCACCTGTTTCTTTTTCACGCTCCCGCGTTCGGAGACCGTTCGGGGCGTCTCTCCCCTCCGCTGGGCTGCCCGGGATGTCGCGTGAAAGATGTGACCGGCAGAGGCCGGCCATGGACCGAAGGCCTATGAAGCCGAATTCGTTCGAACAGCCTCCGGCCGGGTCTTGACAAATCCGTTCAGGTCTGTATAATGTGGAACCAAACTCGAGGAAACAGGGACTCCTGAGCATGCAAGTCCGGCATTTCGCGAGCGCCCTCCATGCCTACTGGTGGTATTACTTTTATTACTTCTTTGCCGCGTGTCCGGCGGGGCCGCTCGCGTATGCCACCTGACGTCCTATTCCAAATTCCCGTAATTTTTACCATCGGCGCGGAGCGGCTCCCCAGAGCCCCCGCGCCGATGGTTTTTTGTGGGGGACGCATGCTATACGGCATCCGCGGTGCGGTCACTGCCGAAGCCAACACCCCCGAAGCGATCGCCTCGGCAACCCGACGGTTGCTCGAATCCATCGTCCGGGCCAACCGGCTGGCCCCGGGGGAAATCGTGGCCGCTTGGTTCACGACCACCCCGGATCTCACAGCGGCTTTTCCGGCCTCGGTCGCCCGGGAGATGGGCTGGACGCACGTTCCCATGTTGTGCGCCCAGGAGATCCCAGTCCCGGATGCCCTTCCCCGTTGTATTCGCGTTCTGCTTCTGGTTCACCCCCAGCGCCCCTTCCGACCCGTTCCCGTTTACCTGGGAGAAGCCCAGCAACTTCGCCCTGATCTTTTAAATGGCTCTGCTTCTCCCGAGGAGGCAGATCCCCCGGAGCAGACTCCGACGCGCCCCCGGGTGGCCTTTCAGGGAGAGGCGGGCGCTTATTCCCATGAAGCAGCGCTACGCTTTTTCGGATCGGATCTGGTGTTGCTCCCATGCCGTACCTTTGCCGAGGTGGCCCATGCCGTGGAGGTCGGCCGAGCGGATTTCGGCGTTCTGCCGGTGGAGAATTCCACGGCGGGCTCCATCCATGCGGTCTATGACCTGTTACTGGATCGAGATCTCCGGATCTGGGGGGAGGTGATCTTGCGGGTGCGCCATTGTCTGCTGGCGCCGCCCGGGACGATGCTTTCGGAGATCCGTGTGGTGCGCTCTCATCCGCAGGCTCTGGAGCAGTGTGCGCGTTTCATTGAGCGGCATGGCTGGGAAGCTCTGGCCGCCCATGACACAGCTGGCAGCGCCCGGATGCTGGCCGAACGCCCGGAACCCGGGGTCGCGGTCATTGCTAGCCGCCTGGCTGCGGAGCGCTATGGCCTGGCGATCCTTGCCGAGGGGATTGAGGATGACTCGGAAAACGCCACCCGCTTCTTCATTGTCAGCACCCGGGAGCCGCCCCGTGCGGAGCGCAACAAGACATCGATTGTGTTCAGCACTCGACATGTTCCAGGGGCTCTGCACGCCTGCCTAGGGGAATTCGCCATGCGGGGGATCAATCTCACCAAGCTGGAATCCCGGCCCCGGCGCGGACGGCCCTGGGAATACGTGTTCTATGTGGACTTTGAGGGTCACTGGCAGGACCCCGCGTGTCGGGAGGCCCTCCTGGGGCTTCTCCAGCGGGCCTCTTTTGTGAAACTGCTGGGATCCTATCCGGCTGCGGAAGGAACACCCACTGCATCCGTGGAGGAAGGAGGGGAACGATGATTGTGGAATGCGCTGCCGATGTGGATCCCCGTATGATCCAGCGCCTGGTGGACCACCTTCAATCCCGGGGGAAGCCTGTCCATTGGGTTCACGGGCCGCAACCCGTGCTGGTTTGCCCCGATGAGCGCGACCTGGATCCCCGCGAGCTCCAGTCCTGGCCGGGGGTCCGGCGGGTGATCCCGGTCCGTCACGCGTTTCAGCTGGCCGCTCGGGATTACCGGCCGGAGGGCACCCAGATCCAAGTGGGAGAGGTCCTCATCGGAGGCGAGGAGCCGGTCTTTATTGCGGGGCCCTGCGCGGTCGAATCCCGTTCCCAGCTGCTGGAAACCGCCCATGCCGTTCGGGAAGCCGGAGCCCATATGCTGCGGGCCGGCGCTTTCAAACCTCGCACCTCCCCCTATTCCTTCCAGGGCCTGGGCTTTGAGGGGCTGGAATTGCTGGCGGAGGCGCGGGCTGAAACCGGGCTCCCGGTCGTAACAGAGGTAATGGCCCCGGAGGAGGTTCCCTTGGTTGCGGAGGTGGCGGACGTTTTGCAGGTCGGCGCGCGCAATATGCAGAACTTCAGCCTACTGAAGGCGGTGGGCCGACAGCCGAAGCCGGTGCTGCTCAAGCGGGGGATGAGCGCAACTATTGAAGAGTGGCTGCTGGCGGCGGAATACGTGATGGCCTATGGGAATTTCCGCGTGATCCTTTGCGAGCGGGGGATCCGCACTTTTGAGCGGATGACCCGAAACACCCTGGATATCAACGCCGTGCCAGTCGTGAAACAGCTCAGTCATCTGCCAGTGCTGGTGGACCCCAGCCACGGCACAGGGGAGGCGGCGTATGTGATCCCCATCGCTCGCGCGGCCATCGCCGCAGGGGCGGATGGCTTGTTGACAGAAGTTCACATCCGCCCGGAGGAGGCCTGGTCGGATGGGCGTCAATCCCTGACCCCCGAGGCCTTCGCCCGCCTGGTCCGGGAGGCGCGAGCCGTGGCTCTTGCCCTACGGGCATTGCCGTAAAGCACGCTGGGTTCGGGGGGGCGCGCCGCGGACCTCCTCGCTGAGGGGATTGGGGGTTGGGGCCCGAGCAAGCGGCCTCCCTGAGGGATCTGGGATTTCCCGGACGTACTGGTGGGTGCTCGCCTACTCTCTGTTCGGGTTGTGGCGATGGAGAACTTTCGCTGGGGTGTCATCGGGCTGGGCCTGATCGGTGGTTCTATCGCCCGGCGGTTGGCGCAACAGGGCATCCCGGTTCTGGGAGCGGATCGCGATCCGGCTACACGGACAGAGGCCCAGGCTTCCGGGGTTTTCGAGGCCTTGCTGGATCCCCCTGCGCTGGTTGCTGCGGCGGATGGGGTGATCCTGGCCACGCCGGTGGGCGTCATTGAGGAGCTCCTGGAGGCCCTCCCCTGGCGACCCGGCCAGCTGATCCTGGACACGGGGAGCACCAAGCGGCGGATTGTGGCGGCGATGGCCCGGTTGCCGGAAGGGGTGAGGGCAGTAGGGGGGCATCCCATGGCGGGCAGGGAGCGCTCGGGCTTCCTGGCCTCCGATCCAGAGCTCTTTCTCGGGAAACCGTTTATTCTGGTGCCGACCTCCCGGACGACGCCGGAGGCGGCGGTACAGGCGGAGGAGCTGGTCACCCTTCTGGGGGCGCGCCCCATCTGGATGGAGGCGGAGATCCACGATCGGCGGGTGGCCTGGGTGAGCCATCTCCCCTACATGACCGCCATGGCGCTGATGGCCGCTGTCGAAGCCGCGGGGGATCCGGCCATGTGGGAGATCGCGGCTTCTGGATTCCGGGATGCCACCCGGGTGGCGGCCAGCGATCCGCGGATGATGGGCGAGGTGGTGCGAAGCAACGCCGATGAGCTCGGCGCCGCTCTAGAGGCCCTCTGCCAGATCCTCCTCCGCTGGCGGGAGGATTTACGCGCATCCCCACCGGTGTTGCCTCTGGAATGGGAGCACCTCTCGGCCCGGCGTCGGGCGCTCCGCTTCCCCGGGCCGTGAACCGCATGTTTTCGATCGATTCAACTCCCCCAGGCCGAGAGATAGGCGCGAACGATCGCCCCTGGATCTTCCGCTGTCATCACGGAGCCCAGGACCGCGATTCCCGCCGCGCCGGCTTGCCGGCATGCGCGGGCGTTCTCGGGGGTAATTCCCCCCAGGGCCACCACTGGGATGGGTACCGCTTGGGCTACCACGCGGAGCGTCTCCAACCCCAGCGCCGGTCCATAGCCCGGCTTGCTGACGGAAGGGAAGATGGGGCTCAAGGTGATATAGTCCGCTCCTTCCTCCACCGCTCGTAGGGCTTCTTCCAGGTTGTGGGTGGAAACCCCTATCCAGCGCCCCGGGCCGACGATGCGTCGGGCTTCGGTGACAGAAAGGCCTTGAGGCAAATGCACCCCATCGGCCTCACAGGCCGCGGCAACCGATGCCCGGGTGTTGACCACCACAACCCCTCCCATGGGTCGGGCCAACCGGACAACTGCCTGAACCAGGCAAGCCAGCTCATCTTCGGGGAGGTCTTTCTCCCGCACCATCACCCAGCGCCCGCCAGCGGTTAGGATCGCCTCGATCACAACAAGCAGCGGCTGACGGGCCAGGCGGCGGTCGGTGATCACCAGAAGCGGCGGCTGGGGGAGGTTCATACCTCGATGCGATCCTCCATCGGGCTGGAGGGCACGGCATACAAGCGGCGGGGGATGCGGCCAGCCTCATAGGCCAGCCGTCCGGCCTCCACGGCCAGGCGCATCGCCCGGGCCATCTTCACCGGATCCCGCGCCTGGGCCACCGCGGTGTTCAGCAGCACCCCATCACATCCCAGCTCCATCGCGATCGCCACATCCGATGCGGTCCCCACCCCGGCGTCCACGATCACCGGCACCGTGCACATCTGACGGATCAGCCGGATGTTATATGGGTTCAGGATCCCCATCCCGGATCCGATGGGCGCCCCCAGCGGCATCACCGCCGCGCAACCGATGTCCTCCAGCTTCCGGCACAGGATGGGATCATCGGTGCAGTAGGGGAGGACCACAAAGCCATCCTTCACCAGCTGGCGCGCGGCCTCCAGCAGCTGCTCGGCATCGGGGTAGAGGGTCTCCTCATCGCCGATCACTTCCAGCTTGATCCAGTTCGTGCCCAGGGCTTCGCGGGCCAAGTGAGCGGTGAGTACCGCATCCCGGGCGGTGTAGCATCCGGCGGTGTTCGGCAGGATGAAATACCGATCCCGCAACAGGTCGTAGAGGTTCTCTCCGTCGGCCCCGAAGCGGACCCGGCGGATGGCCACGGTCACGATTTCGGTTCCGCTGGCCTCCAGGGCATCCAGCATCACCTGGAGGTTAGGATATCGAGCTGTTCCGAGGATCAGACGTGAGCGGAATGCCCGCCCGGCGATCACCAGTCCTTCGCTCATCGTAGGCCTCCTTGAAGATCTACAGAAACCTGCGTTATGAATCCGGGAGGAAAGAACGGATCCTTTCTCCCGACGGGGAACCGCGTGGGGCCTTCCCTCCTCCGTGCCAGTTCATCCCCCTGCGACCGCATGGACGATCTCCACCCGGTCCCCGGGCTGGAGCCGGATGTTTCCCCATTCCGGTCGGGGGATCACGGTGGCGTTGATCGCCACCGCAATGCCTGGGCGATCGGGATCCAGGCCCAGGGCGGCCAGGAGCTCCCGAACCGTATGCGGCTGATACGGATGGGGCTGTCCGTTGACGATCAGGATGGCCTCCATCGGATTTCCCCCCTTCACTCCGGGGAGACAGGCCCAAGGGCCTGCCCCTACCGGTGGCAGAATCGGGCGAGGGTGAAGGGTTTCGCGACCTCAGGGAGGTCGCCATGGACGATCAGGTGATGGATGGCGTAAGCGGTGATCGGGGCCAGCAAGATACCGTTGCGGTAGTGGCCAGTCGCCAGGATGAGCCCCTCCACCGCCGTCGGTCCCAGGATTGGTGCGTCATCCCGGCTTCCCGGCCGGAAGCCTACCCACATCTCCACGATGGGCAGCTCATCAATCCCGGGCAGGATCTCCCAGGCCCCTCGCAGCAGCCGGAAGATCCCGCCGGCGGTCAGGTGGGCATCGAATCCTTTTTCCTCCACCGTCGCCCCAATCAACAACCGACCATCCCGCCGGGGAACCAGGTAGGCATCCGGCCCCCACACCACATGTTGCAACAGAGGTGCCTCGGGAGGCATCTGCACCGCCAGCATCTGACCCTTCACCGGCCGGACAGGCGGGCGGGCCTCGGGGGGGAGCCCGGGGATCTGGGCGGACCAGGCTCCGGCGGCCAGGATCACCGTGTGGGCCTCCAGGAATCCACGGGCAAGGCGGACCCCGAGGACGCGGTTCTCATCTATCACGATCCCGGTCACCTCCGTGTGTTCCCGTAGACCTCCGCCGGCCTTTCGAAAGGCTTCGATTAACGCCCGGGCCACCTTCCGGTTATCCACCTGATGATCCTGCGGGCTGTAGATGGCGGCTACCACGTGCCGAGAGAGATGTGGCTCCATTCGTCGGGCCTCATAGCCGGAAAGCCACTCAGTGGGGAGGTTCTGGCTGCGCTGGAATTCATAGAGGAACCTCAATCGTTCCGCATCGTCCCGATCGAGGGCGACCACCAGCGTGCCTTCGTCCCGATAGTCCACGGGGATTCCAGAGGCGGCCTCCAGCTCCCGGGCGAAGTCGGCCCACATATCGCGGCTGGCGCGCAACAGCGGCAGGAGCCCCTCCTCACCGGGCTCCGCCTCCGCGTGAGGGGCCAGCATCCCGGCGGCCGCCCAGGTCGCGCCCAGTCCGGCGCCGCCCCGTTCCAGGATCGTCACCGGGTATCCGGAGCGGGCCAGGAACCAGCCGATGGAGAGCCCGCAGATCCCGCCGCCGATGATCACGATTTCATTGGCATTCGTCATGAGGGCGCTCGGCTTCCCGGAGAAATCTGGCTGTGTGAACCCGGTTTCCATATGAGGCGGAGCCAGGAGGAGAGGGCGGGATCACAGGGAGGTGATGCGAGATCGCCGTGGCGCGCCCGTCTTCCCTCCGCCGGCATGATCCGGATCAGGTTCCAGGGGTCGACGGCGGATAAGGCCGTCCTCTCAGCCCGGCTCGCCCGGACTCCCCCAACGGACCCGCGCCATGCAATTCCTACCTCTGTTTGTTTTAAGTCAGAGAAGGCATCTTGTCAACTTGCTGACGTGAGGGGGGGATTGAGAGGATAGAGGTCAGGCGGCTGGTTTTCTCTTCCCCCGTGGCTTAGAGCGTCGCGAGGAAGGCCGGACGGTTTATGGTTCCCCCAGCGCCCGGCGGAGGCCGGCCAGGTCGGTGATGAAGGCGATCCGGAACAGAAAGGCCCGCAATGATGGGCTCTGCTCCCACAGGCGACGCACGCGCGGGCCGATGGGATCCTCCATGCCTGCTGCCCCTTCCTCCGCCGCATAGGCGCCATAGAAAGCGAAGAAGGCCTGGTTCAGCTTGCGGATCATGTAGCCGTGTTCCAGGAAGACCCGGCGTCGGGCCTCCATATACTGCTCCGCCCGACGGATCTCCCCCCGCGCCAGCCATCGCTCCACTACCGTTCGGGTTTTCGACAGCTCCCGTCCGAAATGGAAGACCGGCTGTTCCTCTGGAACATGGGGCGAGTTTGCAGGGGAGGGGGGTGAGGGGAGATCCTCGGGATAGAAGCGGGCCAGCCATGCCCGTCCCAGGGCCTTTCCCACCAGATCCGCGGCGGTCTCGTTAATGGTGCGAGCTTCCGGGTGCTCGTAGAACCATCCCAGAGGCCACAGGAAGAGCCAGTGGTGGGTCCATTCATGGGCGATGATCTCGGTCAAATCAGAGATGGATGAGGTTTCCTCGATCATCGCTGGGTAGAGGGCCAGGCCGCCCAGGGGAACGACCAGGGAAGACACGTTGAAAGCACCATCGACGCGCCGTTCGATTCGATCCATCTCATCGGCGGTGAGGTCGGCCTGCAAGGGGAGGGAGGCCCACTGAACGATCCGATCCCGGGGCGATACCACCAGCAGGTTGGGCATGGCCGTCAGGCGGAGGCTAACCGGAGGGATCGGATAGCCCAGGAGAGTTAATCCCTCCCCGCGGAGGAGAACAGCGAGCTGCTCCGCGAGAATGCCCTCCGCCAGGGGACGCAGCGCTTCCTGCTTCCGATGTTCCGTCTCCCAGCGACGCCGGAGATCCTCCAGAATAGTGGGATCGGTGGGCTCGAGGCCGGCCAACCGGTGTTCCAGATCGGCCGCCGTTTGCTGGGCGGCCTCCAAATGGCGCAAAAAACCTCGAAGCGCCCGACCCTGGGCCGCCTCATCCAGAAAGGCCTGCGGGGCGGCGGTGTTGAGGATCAGCTTCTCCCACCAGACTGAGAGGAGCCAGGTAGCGAAGTGGAATCTTCGCCCAGCCACATGCAGGCTCAGGCGATCTTCGAAGGAAAGGAGGGGTTGCGAGGCGGACAGGCTGAGAGCGAGCAGGCCGATGAGGAGGCCATTCCGTCCTCGCTGCAGGTGCGGATCGATCTTTTGGAAGGTTCCCGGCCTCATCGATGGATTCGAAAGGATGGGGGTAGTTGGAGCGGAAGGCGACAGCCTCTCATCTCCTCTGCCTTAACGGAAGAGGGCGTCTCCAAATCCGACAGGACGTTGCAGGAGGGCGCCGCGCCGCATGGGGAGCCGATCTCGGATGGGGGGCGAATGGATGCGCCCACCCGCCCCGGAAGGAGGGATGGGGGCTTAGCTCCTCGCTCAGATAATCAGCGGCTCCTGCCAGGTTCCCCATACAGCCTTGAGCGCCCGGGTGATCTCCCCCAGGGTTGCATAGGCCTTCACGGCGTCCAGGATGTAGGGCATGAGATTCCCGTTCTCCCGGCGAGCGGCCTCCTGGAGGGCGGCCAGGGCCTGTCCTACGCGCTCGTTATCACGTTCCATGCGGAGCTTCTGCAGGCGCGCCCGCTGCCGGTGCTCCCCCTCAGGGTCCATCTGGAGGATCGGCGGTTTCACCTCCTCTTCCTCCACAAATTCATTGACCCCGACGATGATCCGGCGCTTCTCATCGATCTCCCTCTGATAGCGATAGGCAGCCTCCGCGATCTCCCGCTGGAAGAAACCGGCTTCGATCGCTGGGATCACCCCGCCCAGCTCCTCGATCTTGCGGAAGTATTCGTAGGCCTGCTGTTCCAGGCGGTTGGTCAGGTATTCCACATAGTAGCTGCCCCCGAGGGGGTCGACCGTGTTCGTCACCCCGCTCTCGTAGGCGATGACCTGTTGGGTGCGCAGGGCCAGCTTAGCGGCGAACTCGCTGGGGAGGGCGATGGCCTCGTCGAGGGCGTTGGTGTGCAGGGACTGGGTGCCGCCGAGGACAGCGGCCAGGGCCTGGAGGGCCACCCGGACCACATTCACGTAAGGCTGCTGGGCGGTGAGGGTGCAGCCGGCGGTCTGGGTGTGGAAGCGCAGCCACCAGGAGCGCGGGTTCTTCGCGCCGAAGGTCTCCTTCATCTCCCGGGCCCAGATCCGGCGGGCCGCCCGGAACTTGGCGATCTCCTCGAAAAAGTCGTTGTGGCAATTGAAGAAGAACGAAAGCCGCGGGGCGAAGGCATCGATGTCCAGCCCTCGTCGCAGACACCAGCGGACGTATTCGAAGCCGTCGGCCAGGGTGAAAGCCAGCTCCTGGGCCGCCGTCGCCCCTGCCTCCCGGATGTGATAGCCGCTGATGCTGATCGGGTTCCACTTCGGCACATGTTTAGAGCCGAATTCGATCATATCCACCACCAGGCGCATGGAGGGCTCGGGCGGGAAGATCCATTCCTTTTGGGCGATGTATTCCTTGAGGATATCCGTCTGGGTGGTGCCGCCGATCTGATCCCATGGGATGCCGCGCTTCTCTGCCACTGCCAGATACATCGCCCAGATGATCGCCGCGGGTCCATTGATGGTCATCGACGTCGTGATCTGATCCAGGGGGATGCCGTCCAGGAGGATCTCCATATCCAGCAGCGAGGAGACCGCTACGCCGCACTTGCCGAATTCCCCTTCCGCCATGGGATCGTCGGTGTCATAGCCGTAAAGGGTAGGAAGGTCGAAGGCGATCGAGAGGCCGGTCTGGCCGTGCTCCAGCAGATATTTGAATCGGGCGTTGGTCTCCTCAGCGGTGCCGTATCCGGCGAAGAGGCGCATCGTCCAGAGGCGGCCCCGATACATCGTGGCGTGGATACCGCGGGTGAACGGATATTCGCCGGGGAACCCGAGGTCGCGGAGGTAGTCGAAGTCTGGGATGTCGAGGGGCGTATAGAGACGGTTCACCACCTCCCCGGAGACCGTGGTGAAGGCCTCCTGGCGCTCCGGCATGCGGGCCAGCCATTGCGGCAGCGTCGTCTCCTCCCATCGATCCCGCGCCGCGGCCAGCTCCTGAAGCTTCTCCCGATCGAACATGGCGCCCTCCTGCCTGGAGTCTGTCCCGGGGTGGCTGGAATTCGCTCTGTTGTTGTCCGGGACCCAGAGGATAAGGCTCGTCGTCATTATACGCAGAGATAGGTTGAGGAAACAAACGATCGTCTGGTTTTCCCGGAAGGCGAGGGGGTTGGGCTCTTCGCCCGGCCCCCGGCTTTGCGGGCGAGGGTAGACGATGGCCTTCAGGACCATCCCCGCCACTGAGTAACTTCTTCGATGGGACGGCGGGGGGTTTGTCGGGGTGGGGCATCTGGGGCTGGGTAGCCCAGATAGATGAAGCCCATGAACTGGGCGTCCTCCGGGACTCCCAGCCAGCGCAGTAGGAGCGGATGGTAAGCGGTGTCGCCGGTGCGGAGGTAAGCGCCGAGGCCCAGGCCGTGGGCGGCGAGGAGGAGGTTCTGGATGGCGGCAGCGGTGGCCACAATGTTTTCGTGGGTTTCAATGGGGTCGCGGCCTTTGAGGCAGGCCACCGCGATGATCACTGGGGCCCGCTGGGGTTTCGCCCGTTCCCGTTTCAATTCCTCTTCGGTGGCGTCGGGCTTGACGGCCTGGAGGATCTGGGCGAAGACCTCCCCGAGCTCATCGAGGGCCGGGCCGGTGATCACCACGAAGCGCCATGGCTCAGTCAGGCGGTGGTTGGGTGCGCGCACCGCCGCCCGGAGCAACGTCTCGATCTCCTCCCGCGTTGGCCGCTCCGGCCGCACCTTCCCCACCATATGGCGGGTCATGATCGCTTCCAAGACATCCAT
>NZ_JBHOQR010000011.1:0-27867 GCF_042408815.1 Thermoflexus sp.
AGGTCTTACCGGGAAGCGCTTGACAAAATCCTGGATCTGTGCTATAAACACGGTCAAACTCTGAACCGGTGGGAACGGAAGCCCATGGCCTTCGGTCTGGTGGTTCTCTCCCTCGTCCTTATCGTCCTCATCCTTCGGGGCATCCTTCGCCTCGGAGAGGCGATGCCCGTTTGGGAGGGAACCACCCCCGGTTAGCCGGATCGCCGTTCACAGTTTTCCTATCCGCACATCGGGAGGGGCCTCCCAAACGGGAGGCCCCTCCCTTTTTATCCCCGCCTGGCGAAAGGAGGGATCCGATGGAAACGATGACGATGACCCAGGCTGCGACGACTCCCCGCCTGCTTCGACGGGAGCGCCGTCGGATGAAGACGGCATGGGCCGTGATGGAAGCTCTGGTCCGCGAAGGCGTGGAGGTGATCTTCGGCGTTCCCGGGGGTGCCTCCCTGCCCCTTTATGACGCCCTCTGCGATTACCCCCAGATCCGCCATGTCCTCGTCCGACACGAACAGTGCGCCATCCACATGGCGGAGGGTTACGCCCGGGCGACCGGGAAGCCTGGGGTGTGCTTCACCACCTCCGGCCCCGGTGCGACGAACCTGGTCACAGGCCTCACGGACGCCATGATGGATTCCACACCGGTGGTGGCGATCACCGGCCAGGTCCCCACGTTCTTCATGGGGGGCGATGCCTTCCAGGAAGCCGATGTCATCGGCCTTACGATGTCCGTCACCAAACACAATTGGCTGGTGCGCAAGCCAGCCCAGGCCCTCGAGGCCGTCCACCTGGCCTTCCGGCTGGCCACCGACGGACGGCCCGGCCCCACCTTGGTGGATCTCCCCCGGGATGTGCTGCTCACCGAAGCGGATTTCGTCCTCGAGGACCCGGCGGCCTTCTCGCTCTCACGCCCGCGACCGCCTTTCCCGGACGAGAGAACGCTCCGACAGGCGGCCGATCTCATCGCCCAATCCCAGCGCCCCATCCTCTATGTCGGCGGGGGGGTCATCCATTCCGGCGCAGCCCCGGAGGTCCGGGCCCTGGCGGAGAAGGCCCGCATCCCGGTGACCACCACGCTGATGGGCTTGGGGGCTTTCCCCGAGGATCACCCCTATGCGCTCAAGATGCTGGGGATGCATGGAACGGTTTACGCGAACTTCGCCATCAACTTCTCCGACCTGATCATCGCCGTCGGCGCCCGTTTCGATGATCGGGTGACCGGCAAGCTCTCCGCCTTCGCCCCCCATGCGAAGGTGATCCACATCGACATCGATCCGGCGGAGATCAACAAGAACCGCCGGGCCGATGTGGCCCTCATCGGCGACGCCAAGCAGATCCTGCGCGCCCTGCTCCCGCTGGTGCGTCCCCCGGATACCGAGGCCTGGTGGCGTCAGATCGAGGACTGGAAGGCCCGTTACCCGCTGCGCTACCGGCAAGGGGATGAGGTCATCAAGCCCCAGTTCGCCATTCAGATGATCTACGAGCTGACGAAGGATCACCGGCCGATCGTCACCCTCGATGTGGGTCAGCACCAGATGTGGGCCGCTCAGTTCTTCGTATGGAAGGAGCCGCGGACCTGCATCACCTCCGGTGGGCTGGGGACGATGGGCTTCAGCCTGCCGGCGGCGGTCGGTGCCCAATTCGGCTGCCCGGATCGGCTGGTGATCAACATCAACGGCGATGGGTCCTTCCAAATGACCTTCCAGGCCCTGATCACGGCTGTGGAATGGCGGCTGCCCATCAAGGTGTTCATCATCAACAACCAGTATCTGGGCATGGTCCGCCAGTGGCAGGAGCTGTTCTACAACCGGCGTTACTCCGCCGTCTATCTGGCTAACCCGGACTTCGCCCGCATGGCCGAAGCGGTGGGCGCGGCCGGGATCCGGGTGGAGCGGCCGGATCAGGTCGAGCCGGCCATCCGACAAGCCCTGGCGATCACGGATCGGCCGGTGGTGGTCGACATCCTCGTGGATCCGGAGGAGAACTGCTTCCCGATGATCCCCTCCGGGATGACGGTGTTCGATATGATGATCGCCCCCGGCGTGAAGGCCGTGCCGTGATTCCTCAGGGGAAAACCGAAAGAGGAGGCGAGGATGCCACGCTGGCTGGCGGTGACCATTGAAAACTCCGTGGAGAGCCTGAACCGGGTGTTCCATCTGCTGCGCCGACGTCACCTTCCGGTGGGCGCGATCTCCATGTGCCGGACGGAGGATCCGCAGGATCTCCGGCTGCTGATCCCGGTGGACCCGGCCCGGGTGGATCCCCAGCGGGTCCGGGCCAATCTGGAGAAGCTCCTCTGTGTGAAGGCAGTGGAGGATTGGGGGGAACGCCCCCTGGTGATCCGGGATATGGCTCTGGTGAAGGTCCGGGCTCCGGCGGAGGCGTGGGTGGAGATCGCCCAGCTGGCGGAGTTCTACCGAGCCCGGATCGTCGATGTCGGCCCGGAGACCCTGATCGTGGAAGTCACCGGCTCGGCGGAGAAGGTGGATTCCTGCATCGCCCGTTTGCAACGGTTCGGCGTCGTGGAGGTGACCCGCTCCGGCCCGATGGCGATGATCCGGGGCCAGGGGGAGGCCGCGCCGGCCGAGCGGGTGGCGGAGGCCGCTGCATAGTCGCCTTCCCTTGCTCTGAGGGAGGAACAGCCAGTCTACCGCGCAAATCCCGCAACCGGAGGTATTCCGATGGCGCGCATTTACTATGACGCGGATGCCGATCTCAGCCTGCTGAACGGCCGTCGGATCGCCGTTCTGGGTTACGGCAGCCAGGGCCATGCCCATGCCCTGAATCTCAAAGACAGCGGCTGTGATGTGTGTGTGGGCCTCTACCGGGGGAGCAAGTCCTGGGCGAAGGCCGAGGCGGACGGATTGCCCGTCTACGAGGTTCCGGAGGCGGTGCGGCGATCCGACATCATCGTGATGCTGGTACCGGATCCGGCCCAGCCCGCCCTCTACCGGGAGGCCGTGGCGCCGAATCTCTCCTCGGGCAAGACCCTCATGTTCGCCCACGGCTTCAACATCCGGTTCGGCCAGATCGTCCCGCCCCCCGACGTGGACGTGAGCATGGTGGCCCCGAAATCCCCCGGGCACCGGATGCGAGAGGTTTTCAAGGAAGGAGGAGGGGTTCCGGCGCTGGTCGCCGTCCATCAGGATGCGACGGGGAAGGCGCTGCCGACCGCTCTCGCCTACGCGAAGGGCCTCGGATGCACCCGCGCCGGGGTGATCGAGACCACCTTCGCGGAGGAAACCGAGACCGATCTCTTCGGCGAGCAGGTGGTGCTGTGTGGTGGAGTCACCCATCTGATCAAGGCGGCCTTCGAGATCCTGGTGGAGGCCGGCTACCAGCCGGAGATTGCGTATTTTGAGTGCCTCAACGAGCTGAAGCTGATCGTGGATCTGATGTATCAGGGCGGCCTTTCTTACATGCGCTATTCGGTCAGCGACACAGCGGAATACGGGGATTACCGCAGCGGGCCCCGGGTGATCGACGACCATGTGCGAGCCACCATGAAACAGATCCTGGAAGAGATCCGCAGCGGGGCGTTTGCCGAGGAATGGATCGAGGAGAACGCGAAGGGCCGTCCATGGTTCAACGCCAAACGCGAGGAGGAGCGCCAACACCCGATTGAGGAAGTGGGCCGCCGGCTGCGGGCGATGATGCCTTGGCTGAATCCGAAAGAGGTGTGAGGCAGAGCCACCGTTCCCAGCCAGCGGGAAAGGAGGTCCACATGGGGGATGATGTCGTTCGGATTTTTGATACCACGTTGCGGGACGGCGAGCAATCGCCAGGAGCGACCCTCACCGTGGAGGAGAAGCTGGAGATCGCCCGCCAGCTGGTCCGCCTGGGGGTGGATATCATCGAAGCCGGCTTCCCGATCGCCTCGCCAGGGGATTTCGAAGCGGTGCGGCGGATCGCCCGGGAGATCGGCCCCCTGGGGAAGGACCGTCCGAACGGCCCGCCGGTGATCGCCGGGCTGGCCCGGGCGAACCCGGAGGACATCGACGCCTGCTGGGAGGCGGTGCGGGAGGCCCCCCGCCCGCGGATCCATGTCTTCCTGGCCACCTCCGATATTCACCTGCAATACAAGCTGCGGATGACCCGTGAGGAGTGCCTGGCCCGGATCCGGGAGATGGTGGCGTATGCCCGACGCCGTTGCGACGACGTGGAGTTCTCCCCGGAAGACGCGGGACGAACCGATCGCGATTTCCTGATGCAGGCGCTGACGGCAGCCGTGGAGGCGGGAGCGACCACCCTGAACATCCCGGACACGGTGGGCTACACCACGCCCGAGGAGTTCGGGGCCCTCTTCGCGGAGATCCGCCGCCGGGTTCCGGGGGTGGAACGGGTGATCCTTTCCGCCCACTGCCACAATGATCTGGGCCTGGCCACCGCCAATACCCTGGCCGCTATCCGGAACGGCGCCCGCCAAGTGGAGGTCACCGTCAATGGCATCGGCGAACGGGCGGGCAACACGGCCCTCGAAGAGGTGGTCATGGCCCTCCACACCCGGCGGGATGTCTTCGGGGTGCGCACGCATATCGACACCACCCAAATCTATCGCACCAGCCGTCTGGTGAGCGCCCTCACCGGTATCCCGGTCCAGCCCAACAAGGCCATCGTGGGCGCCAACGCTTTCGCCCACGAGGCCGGCATCCATCAGGATGGGATGCTGAAGAACCCGCTGACTTATGAAATCATGCGGCCGGAGACGGTGGGGGTGCCGGAATCCCGCCTGGTCCTGGGGAAGCACTCCGGACGACATGCCTTCCGGGTCCGCCTGGAGCAAATGGGCTATCACCTCCCGCCGGACGCCTTCGAGGAAGCGTTCCGCCGGTTCAAGGCGCTATGCGATCGCAAGAAATACGTCACCGACTTCGACCTGGAAGCGATGATGGCTGATTTCACTTCGAACAGCGGCCAGAACTGGCGCCTGGATACGCTGCAGGTGACCTGCGGCACGCCGCTGATCGCCACCGCCACCGTCCGCCTGGTGGGGCCCAACGGGGAGGTCCGCGTCGGCACGGGGACGGGGAACGAGCCGATTGACGCGGCTTACCGGGCCATCGAGGCCGCTCTGAGGATGCAGGCCCGCCTGCTGGAGTTCAACGTCCACGCGGTGACCCCAGGGCACCATGCGATGGGGCGTGTCTTCATCCAGGTGGAAGATCCGCATACCGGCCGCCTGGCCAGCGGCTTCGGCGCCGATACCGACATCGTGGTGGCCGCCGCCAAGGCCTATCTGCACGCCCTCCTGCGGCTGGGCCATGCCCCTCGGGCCGCTCCGGTGGAAAGGATGTCGGTCCCGGTTCCATACACTCAAGCGTAGAAACATCATCCGGAGGTTCACCGATGGGTATGACGATGGCCGAGAAGATCATCGCCGCCCACGCAGGCCTGGATCACGTGGAGCCTGGGGATCTGGTGGAGGCCCGAGTCGATTTCGTGATGGCCAACGACATCACCGCCGCCCTGGCCATCCGGGAGTTCGAGAAACTGGGCGTGGAAGAGGTATTCGACCGGGAGCGGGTCGCCTTCGTGGCCGACCACTTCGTCCCGCCCCCTAACATCAAGGCCGCGGAGCAGTGCATGACCGTCCGCACCTGGGCCCGACGCAAGGGGATCCTCTACTTTGAAGGGGGGCGGGATGGTGGCATTGAGCACATCGTGCTGCCCGAGCAGGGCCTGGTGCTGCCCGGGGAGCTGATCATCGGGGCCGATTCCCACACCTGCACCTATGGAGCCCTGGGCGCCTTCTCGACCGGCGTGGGCTCCACCGACGCGGCCGTGGCCATGGCCACCGGCCGGCTCTGGCTTAAAGTGCCTCCTACCATGCGCCTGTTCTACCACGGGACGCTCCGCCCCTGGGTCACAGCGAAGGACCTCATCCTCCACACCATCGGCCATATCGGGGTCGATGGGGCGCTCTACATGGCCATGTTCTTCACCGGGCCCGTGATCCGGAGCCTCAGCATGGATGGACGGTTCACCATCACGAACATGGCGATTGAGGCGGGGGGGAAGGCTGGGCTGATCGAGGTGGATGAGAAGACTCTGGATTACGTCCGCCCCCGGGCGAAGCGCCCCTTCACGGTTTATCGGGATGACCCGGATGCCCGGTATGAGATCGATCTGGATTTCAACGTCAGCGACTGGGAGCCGGTAGTCGCGGTGCCCCACCTGCCCTCGAACGTGCGGCCGGTGAGCGAGCTTGCTGACATCCGGATCGATCAGGTGTTTATCGGCTCGTGCACGAACGGTCGCATCGAGGACCTCCGGCTGGCCGCCCGGATCCTCCAGGGCCAGCGGGTGCATCCCGAGGTTCGCTGCATCATCATCCCGGGCAGCGGGCCGACTTACCGGCAGGCCTTGGAGGAGGGCCTGATCGATATCTTTGTGGAAGCCGGCGCGGTGGTGGGCCTGCCCTCATGCGGCCCATGCATGGGCGGATACTCCGGCGTGCTGGGGCCGGGGGAGCGCTGCGTCTCCACCACCAATCGCAACTTCATCGGCCGCATGGGCCATCCGACCAGCGAGGTGTATCTGGCCAATCCGGCAGTGGCCGCGGCCAGCGCCATCCTGGGGCGCATCGCCAGCCCCGAGGAGGTGATGGCTCCGACCATGGCGGTGTAAGGCCCCGGAAGCTCGAGGGATTCCCTCCCGCGATCCAGACCATGAGGGGCTTTCGGCTTCACGAGGCGTTCCGAACCCACCTTGCGGAATTCCCGACACACAAGGAGGAAGATCCCATGAAGGACCCACGCTCGGTCTGGGAGGAATTTCTGGAGGAAGCGATCCCCTCCTGGGAGGCAGATCCGGAGGAGGATCCCGCACGCAGCGCCCATCCGATGAGCTGGGTGGTGGATTGCATGATGGGCTGCTATAACTTCACCGAACCCGAAGAGGATTGAGGAGGGAAGCCATGCGCTTCCACGGGCGCGCCTGGGTTTTCGGGGACAACATCGACACCGATGTGATTATCCCGGGGCGTTACCTGAACACCACGGACCCGAAAGAGCTGGCCGCGCATTGCATGGAGGGGATCGATCCGGAGTTTCCCCATAAAGTGCAGCCAGGGGACATCGTGGTGGCAGGACGCAACTTCGGGAGCGGCTCCTCCCGAGAGCACGCGCCGATCAGCCTGAAGGCGGCGGGGGTCTCCTGTGTGATCGCCAAATCTTTCGCCCGCATCTTCTTCCGGAACGCCATCAACATCGGCCTCCCGGTGCTGGAATGCCCGGAGGCCGTGGAGGCTATCTCGCCGGGGGATGAGCTGGAAGTCCATCTGGACACCGGGGAGATCCGCAACCATCGGACCGGCCAGACCTTTCGCGCCAAGCCCTACCCGCCCTTCATGCTGGAGCTGATCCGCGCCGGCGGGCTGATCCCTTACACCCGTGCTCGCCTGCAGCAGGAGCGCACGTAGGCCCACCTGAGGCTTTCGCTGCCTTCGGTGGCCTCGCGGAACAGGAATCGCGCTGCACCCATTTCAGGATGCAGAGGAGGTCCGTATGCCCCGTCAAGAAAGGAGGTGGACCCGGGTTGCCCTGCGCAGGGACCGCTGGATGAAGGTCCTGAGCGGGGCCACCCGCGCCATCGCCGCCGCGTTCGGCCGGATCTCATATCCGTATTTCCACCCCATACCGGTCGAGGAGGTGTGCGATGGAAGCCGTCTGGCTTTACGATACGACGCTGCGCGATGGAAGCCAGCGCGAAGGGATTTCGTTCACCGTTGAGGACAAGCTCCGGATCACTGAGAAGCTGGACGAGCTGGGCATCCATTACATTGAAGGGGGCTGGCCCGGCTCCAATCCGAAAGACGCGGAATACTTCCGCCGGGTCCGTCATCGGTCGCTCCGCTACGCCCGGATCGCCGCCTTTGGCATGACCCGGCGCCCGGGCCGGCGAGCGGAGGAGGACGAAAACCTCCAGGCTTTGCTGGAGGCGGAGACCCCCGTGGTGACCGTGGTCGGTAAGTCGTGGGATCTCCACGTCCATCAGGTGCTGGAGACCACGCTGGAGGAGAACTTGGCGATGATCCGGGAGAGCGTGGCCTTCCTGAAGGCCCACGGGCGGGAGGTGATCTACGACGCCGAACATTTCTTCGATGGGTGGAAGCGAAATCCAGATTACGCCCTGGCGACCCTTCGAGCTGCCCAGGAGGGTGGGGCGGACTGGATCGTCCTCTGCGACACCAACGGGGGATCGATGCCCTGGGAGATCGAAGAGGGAGTCGATGCGGCGAAGCGCGCGGTCTCCGTCCCCCTGGGCATCCATACGCATAACGACTGCGAGCTGGCCGTGGCCAATTCCCTGGCGGCCATCCGCCGGGGCGTTCGTCAGGTGCAGGGGACCATCAACGGGTACGGGGAACGGGTCGGCAACGCCAACCTGATCTCCATCATCGCCAACCTCAAGCTCAAGATGGGGATCGACTGCGTGACCGACGAGCAGCTGGCCCGCCTGACGGAGGTCTCCCGCTTCGTGGCCGAGGTGGCGAACCTGCCCCACGATTCCCATCAACCGTATGTGGGGGCCAGCGCCTTCGCCCACAAGGGCGGCATCCACGTGGCGGCGATCCTCAAGGTCGAAGAAAGCTATCAGCACATCGATCCGGCCCGCGTGGGCAACGTCAAACGAGTCCTGGTCTCCGAGCTCTCCGGGCGCGGGAACATCGTGGCCAAGGCCCTGGAGTTCGGACTGCGAGTGGATCCCGATGATCCGGCCGTGCAGGCGGTGGTGCGCCGCATCAAGGCCCTGGAAAACGAGGGCTTCTATTTCGAAGATGCGGAGGCCTCCGTGATCCTGATGCTGCGGCGTGCACAGCCGGATTACATCCCGCCTTTTGAGGTCCTCGATTACGTCGTCATGGTGGAACGACGGGACGGTCGGGAGCCGGTCGCGGAGGCGGCGGTGAAAGTCCGGGTGGACGGGGAGACGGTGCACACGGCCGCGGAGGGCAACGGCCCGGTCAACGCCCTCGACGCGGCGCTGCGCAAGGCCCTCCTCCCTCGCTATCCGGTTCTCTCCCGCATCCACCTCACCAACTATCGGGTTCATATCCTGAACGGAGACGCCGGAACGGCGGCCCGGGTGCGGGTGTGGATCGAGAGCACGGATGGCCAGCGGGTGTGGCGGACGGTCGGGGCCTCCACGAACATCCTGGAGGCCAGCCGCCTGGCTTTGGAGGACAGCCTGGAGTTCGGGATCGGATAGCGGCGGTGCCCGTCTCCGCACGGCGCCAGGCCAATCCGAAAGGGTGGCCGGCCGCACCAGGCCCTCGCCCCTCTGGATATTCCCGAGAAACGCTCTTGGGGAAGCATCCCATGGGACGCTTTGTGATCGCCGTGCTGCCAGGAGATGGAGTCGGACCGGAGGTCACCACAGAGGCCCTGCGGGTCCTGGAGGCCGTGGGGCATCGGTTTGGGCATCGCTTTGAGTTCCACGAGGCGGTGATCGGCGGGGCCGCCATCGACGCGACGGGATCTCCCCTTCCCCCCGAAACGCTGGAGCGCTGTCGCCGCTCGGATGCGATCCTCCTGGGCGCCGTTGGCGGGCCCCGGTGGGATGACCCTACCGCGCCGGTACGGCCGGAGCAGGGCCTCCTAGGCTTGCGCAAGGCCTTCGATCTGTTCGCCAATCTCCGCCCGGTTCGGGTGTTCCCGGCTCTCACCCATGCGACCCCATTGAAAGAGGGGATCGTGCGAGGAGTGGACATCCTCTTCGTCCGAGAGCTGACCGGGGGCTTATATTTCGGTCCCCGCCAGGAAGCCGGACCGGAGGGCGATGAGGCCTATGATACGATGCGCTACACCCGGCCGGAGATCGAGCGAGTGGTCCGGCTGGCCGCCCGCCTCGCTCAGGGCCGCCGGAAGAAGCTGACCTCGGTGGATAAGGCCAATGTGCTGGCCGCCTCCCGCCTCTGGCGGCGGGTGACCGAAGCGGTGGTCCGACGGGAATTCCCGGATCTCGCCCTGGAACACCTCTTGGTGGACGCCTTCGCCATGCACCTGATCCGGCGTCCAGCGGTTTTCGATGTCGTGGTGACGGAAAATATGTTCGGAGACATTCTGACCGATGAAGCGGCGGTGCTGGCGGGATCCATGGGGATGCTGCCCTCCGCCTCACTGGGGGAAGAACCGCCCGGCCTCTTCGAGCCGGTTCACGGTTCCGCCCCGGATATCGCCGGGCGCAACCTAGCCAACCCGATCGGGGCGATCCTGAGCGGGGCGTTGATGTTGCGCTACGGCTTCGGCCTGGAGGCCGAGGCCCGGGCGATCGAAGAGGCGGTGGAAGCGGCCCTGGAGGCGGGCTACCGCACCCGGGATATCGCGGACGGCGAAACCTGTGTTGTCGGGACGCGCGAGATGGGCGAGGTCATCGCTCGATATGTTCGGAACGGGTCGTAACCATCCGGGGCTTCGGTTCCCATCCCATCTCTAATCCATATCGGATCCGGAGGTTCTGCGATGCCCATTTCCTCGAATGGTCGCAAGCATCGGAGCGCGCAGGTGACGGAGGGCCTGGAGCGCGCGCCCCATCGGGCCATGCTGCGGGCCGTCGGATTCCGGGACGAGGACTTCCGCCGGCCTTTCATCGGGGTCGCCAATACCTGGTTCGAAGCGCAGCCCTGCAATCATCATCTGCATCGCCTCGCTGAGCTCGTCAAACAGGGGATCCGGGATGCCGGGGGAACGCCCATTGAGTTCAATGCCGTCCCGGCCAACGACGCCATTGGGATGGGCCATGAGGGCATGAAAGCCTCTCTGGTCAGCCGGGAGCTGATCGCGGATTCCATCGAGCTCGCCGCCATCGCCTATCAGCTGGATGCCCTGGTGACCATCGGGGGCTGTGATAAAACGCAGCCCGCCTGTGTGATGGCCATGGCCCGTCTGAACCTGCCTGCGATCTACCTGTATGGGGGAAGCGTTCCCCCGGGGAACTGGCGGGGACAGGCGGTGACTATCCAGGACGTCTTCGAGGCGGTGGGGGCAGTGAGCCGCGGCCGGATGACCATCGAGGAGCTGCGGGATCTGGAGGAAGCCGCGGTGCCCACTTATGGCGCCTGCGGGGGGATGTTCACGGCCAACACGATGGCCTCCGCCTTCGAGGCGATGGGGTTGACCCTCCCCAATGGGGCCGCGCCGGTCGCCCCCAGCCGGGCCCGGGAGGAGCTGGCCTACGAGACCGGCCGGGCGATCGTCCGCATCCTGGAGGCCGGCATCCGGCCCCGGGACGTCATGACCCGTGAAGCTTTCGAAAACGCTATTGCTGTGGCCGCCGCAATGGGTGGATCCACAAACCTGATCCTGCACCTGCTGGCCATCGCCCACGAGGCCGGGGTTCCCCTCACCCTAGAGGACTTCGAGCGGGTCAGCGAGCGAACGCCCCATCTGGCGGACCTAAAACCTGCGGGCCGTTACGTGATGGCTGACGTGGATCGCATCGGCGGCGTGCCCGTGGTGATGAAGGCGCTGCTAAATGCCGGGTTGCTGCACGGGGACTGTCGCACCGTCACCGGCGAGACCATCGCCGAACGCCTGGCCGACGTGGTCTTCCCGGAGGATCAGGATGTTGTCCGCCCGGTCGACCGCCCCCTGCATCCCACCGGCGGCTATGTCATCCTGCGCGGCAACCTGGCCCCGGAGGGCGGCGTTCTGAAGATCACGGGGACCACCAAGCGCTATCACCGCGGCCCGGCGCGTGTTTTCGATCGGGAAGAGGACGCCTTCCAGGCGGTCAACACGGGCCAGATCCGGCCGGGCGATGTCGTCGTGGTGCGTTATGAAGGCCCGAAGGGCGGGCCGGGGATGCGGGAAATGCTGGTGATCACCGCCGCTCTGGTGGGGCAGGGCCTGAAAGACGAGGTGGCCCTCCTCACCGATGGTCGGTTCTCCGGAGCCACCCACGGGCTGATGATCGGCCATATCTCGCCGGAGGCCGCGGTGGGAGGCCCACTGGCGCTGCTCCAGGATGGCGACATCATCGAGATCGATGTGGATCGCCGCAGGGTGAATGTGGAGCTTTCCGAAGAGGAACTCGCCCGCCGCCGGGCGGCTTGGACCCCGCCGCCGCCAAAGTATACCCGAGGGCTTTTCGCCAAATACGCCCGCCTGGTCTCCTCCGCTGCCCGGGGAGCCATTTGCGAGGGATAAATCCGGAAAGCCAGACGCCAATCCCTTGGACCTCCAAAGAACGGTATCCGCACGGGGCAGAACTCGATGAGCGCGAAACCTTCCTTTCGAGTCGCAGTGCTGGGCGCGACGGGGATGGTCGGCCAGTGGCTGGTGCACCTACTGGACCGTCATCCATGGTTTCGGGTGGTCGCGCTGACGGGGTCCGATCGCTCCGTGGGCCGCCCGTATGGCCAGGCGTGTCGCTGGCTGCTGAGCGCCCCGATGCCAGACTGGGCCGCCGGCATGGTCGTGCAGCCCACAGAGCCAGGGTTCGATGCGGAGATCGTGATCTCCGCCCTCCCCTCCGACATCGCTCGGGAGGTGGAACCCCGGTTCGCCGCCGCGGGCTATCTGGTGGCCAGCAACGCTTCCGCCTACCGGATGGCACCGGATGTGCCCCTGGTGATGCCGGATGTCAATTTCAATCACATGGGACTGCTCCCACACCAGCAGAAGACCCGAGGCTGGTCCGGCGCCCTGATCACGAACCCCAACTGCACGACCACCGCGGCGGTCCTCCCCCTCAAAGCTCTGATGCCCTATGGCGTCCGGCGGGTGCATCTCGTAAGCCTGCAGGCCCTCTCCGGCGCCGGCTATCCCGGCGTTTCCGCCGTTGAGATCGCAGACAATGTCCTCCCCTATATTCCGGGGGAAGAAGAGAAGCTGGAAACGGAACCTCGCAAGCTGTTGGGGGAACTGCAGGACGGGAGGGTGGAGGCAGCGCCGGTGCGCCTGAGCGCGCAGACGAATCGGGTTCCCACCCTGGATGGACATCTGATCTGTCTGTCGGTGGAACTCGAGGAATCGATCCGCCCCGAGGAAGCCGTGAAGGCAATGAACGGCTACCGTCCGCCGGAGGAAGTGGCGGATCTCCCGAGCGCGGTGGCCCAGCCGATCGTGGTGCGGACAGAGCCGGATCGGCCCCAGCCCCGCCTGGATCGCATGACAGGCGGCGGGATGAGCGTGGTGGTGGGGCGGGTGCAGCCATGTCCGGTCTTCACTCTGAAATTCGTGGCCCTCACCCATAACACCATCCGGGGCGCCGCCGGCGCCGCCCTCTTCAACGCCGAAGCCGCCCTGCGCTGGATGGGACGGGTATAACGGCATGGGCTTCCCGGGGATGGGGGAACGACCTTCGATGACCCCCGATCCCCGGGAGCCCCCTTCCCGATTTCACCGCGGGGGACGAGCAGCCGCTGGCAGGCCTCACCCCGTCAAGCGCTAACTGCTGTCACCCCCTCGCAACACCTCCTCTTAGAAGCATCTGCAGCGCCTTGGGAGTTATGATAGGGACCATGAGTTCCGACCGGGGATCCCAGGGAGGAAGGATGCGCGCGGGAGACGTGTTCATATTGCTCTCCTTGGGGACGATCTGGGGCGCTTCGTATCTGTTTTTCGCTCTGGGGGTGCGGACGATCCCGCCTCTGACCTTCGTGACGGGGCGGCTGCTGATCGCCGCCGCCCTCCTCGGGTTGTTCCGACGGATCCGTCCCGGCCCCCGGGCGGATCCGCCGGGGGGCGCTTACCTAATGATGGGGCTGTTCAACGCCGCGCTGCCCCATACGCTGATCGCCTGGAGTGAGCAGACCATCCCCAGCGGGCTGGCCGGGATGCTGGTGGCCACCATGCCTCTCTGGGCGGCAGGGTTCACGGCCCTCGGGCTCCGGGAGGAACGACCGTCCCGGCGCCAACTGGCCGGGCTGCTCCTCGGCTTCCTGGGGATCCTGATCCTGCTGTTTCCGGATCTCCAGCGGGCGGCCCATGCCCACCTGATCAGCGAGGGAGCTGTGGTGGCGGCCGCCCTTTCCTACGCCGCGGCCACGGTTTACGCCCGGCGAGCCCTTCGGGGGGTCTCACCGGTGGACGCGACCATCGGTCAGCTGGGCTGGGGTGGGGCGCTGTTGCTGCCTTTCAGCCTGGTCCTGGATCAGCCCTGGAGGCTCTCCCCAGCGCCGGAGTCTCTCGCTGCCCTGATCCTCCTCGCGGTCCTGGGCACCGCGATCGCCTATGGGCTGTATTACCGGCTGCTCCAGGGGGTGGGGGTGGTGGGGGTTTCCCTGGTGGTGTATCTCAACCCAATCTTTGCGGTGCTCTGGGGAGCGATCGGACTTGGGGAACCCCTCTCCGGCTGGCTCCTCGGCGGCATGGCGCTCATCCTGGCCGGGGTGTTCCTGGCCGGGCGATGAGGGGTCGTGGAGCGAGCCGGAGGCCCTGGATTCCATCGGCCTTCAGGCCTTCGGGTATCGAAGGAATTCGACCTCATAGGCCTCCGCTGGCCAAAAAGCATCTTCGCGTGGGCACCGGCCGACACCCGGCGCCAAGCGCCTCATCAGGCCGCTTTCAGTCGGCACGATGCGCCCACTCCATCAACCAGGCCGCTGCTTCCTCTACGCCGCCGGCGGCTTCCATACGGTGTGCCCAGTCCCGCGCCCGCTCTCGAAAGGCAGGTTCCCGAAGCAGGACGGCAATGTGTTCCTGCCATCGACGGGGTGTGGCCTCGGAAGGCCATAGCACCAGGCCAACCCCTGCCGCCGCCACTCGACGGGCCTGCAGGTGCTGTTCCCCTGCATGTGGAACCACCAGCTGGGGGACACCGTAAACCAGGGCGGCATGGGTGGTCCCCATTCCCCCATGGTGGATCACCAGATCCAGTTGCGGGAACAGGGTTGGGTAATCCACCCAATCCCAGAGCGGGAGATCGGGAAGCGCCCGCGCCACAGCCTCCGGAAGCCCGAGGGCAAAGGGGCTCCTCCCGAGAACCAGGAGGGGCTCGCCGCCCAGGGCCTGCACAGCGCGAGCCGCCCCAATGAAGAAAGCGGGATCCCCGGTGAAGGTGCTGCCCAGGGTGATCAGGACGCGGGGACGCGAGCGGGGGGGAGGTGGAACCGTCGAGGCCCTCCGACGTCCCCCGAAGAACCGGTTCTGGGGATCCAGGTGGTCCAGATCGATAAACCAGCTAACCGGGAAGAAGACAATGTGCGCATAAGGGGAGGTGATCTGGGGAAAAGGATCCGCCCGCCAGAAACGGGCGGTTAACCCGAGGCGCGCGGCGATCTCCGCCAGCCGGGCTTGGGCCGCTTCCACCTCGATTCGGGCCTCCGGGGTGGCCGGGGCCGGCCAGCGCCCGGCGGGGAACCCCACAACGATCAGAGGAAGTTCGTAGCGCTCCGCCGCCCAGGCCGCGACGCCGGCGAAAGGCTCCGCCACGATCCAATCCGGGCGCCAGGATTCAATCAGGGAGCTTAGGGCGCGCAGCGCCCGCACATGCTCTTCAGGCTGAAGCCAGGCCTCCAGCGCCCGCTCCCGCCGCCGTCGCGCCCGCTCCGTGGGAGGAACATCCGGCGGGAGCGGGGGCAGCCATCGCCAGCCCGCTGAGGGCAACAGGGCAAAGGGAAGACCCCGACGGACCACTGCTTCCTGTATTAGGGACCCGCTGGCCCAGAGCACCCGATGGCCCTGTCGAGCCAGCGCCACCGCCAGATCCAGGTAGCCCCCATAATCCAGGTGGCCCCATAAAGGGATCGAGAGGAAGAGCCAGCGTTGGGGCTTCATGGTCCCATTCGAAGAGGTCCCCGGCCGACCTCCCGATGGCAGCGCTCGCAGGCCGGGATCACGGCTTCCCGAACCGTGAAGAAAGGCTCTAGGCTCTCTATATGAGAAGGATGGCAATCCACGCAGCCCACCGAAGTCCGAAGGTCCGGGCGGAGCAGGTCCGTGTGGAAGTGGTTCTCGAAGGTCGGAACAGTCACCGGGTTCGGTTCTCCACGCGGCACACCCCCCCGTTCTGGCTCGCGGATATGGCAGAGCCGGCATCCCGCCTCCGGAAGGAAGGTCAGGCGGACCGGGTGGCGGGGCGTATCTGGAAGCACGAGCGGCGTGCGGGCCGTATTCCACGCGCCCAGGGCGAGCGCCAGGGCGCGATGGGGAAGAGATTGATCCCCCCGATGACATCCCACGCAGGAGATCCCGGCGGCCGCGTGGGCGGCGGCGAGGTCCACGGGCCGCCCTTTCCGGGCCGCCATCGCCCGCCCCACATAAGTGGTCTCCGGTCGCAGATGGCAGCCCCCGCAGAAGGGATCGCGCTCCTCCCAGTGGGAGACCGTCCAAGCGGTCCCCAAGACGGCGAGGAGGAGGGCTACGAGGATCGCGCCGAGGAGCCCAGCTCCTCGCCCAAGGCCCATCCATCCGGCCGGGAGGGGGAGCGGTTTCATGTTCCACCGCCGAGACGAGGCTGGGGGCTGCGCACCGCCGGGCCCCGAGGAGGGCTCAGGCTTCGGACATCCCGGTGGGGGTCTTCGTCCCAGGGAGCCGCCCCGGAAGCCGGTTTCGGATCAAGAGGGCCAGCCCCACCGCGAGGGCGATCAGGGAGAAGACCTGAGCCGCAGCGATGTTCCCTAGCTTCCAGGCGTCCGGCCGCAGGTTCTCAATCCAGAGACGGCCCACCGGATACCAGACCAGATAAAGGGCGAACAGATCTCCATCCCGAAGGCGGTGCCCCAGCCGCCGGCTTATGTTGAACAGGATGAGGAACCCGATGGTGTTCCACAGCGACTCATAGAGGAACACCGGATGGAAGCGCGTCTCCGGCGGCAGGGTCAAATGCTGGGGCAATCGGCGCTCCAGGGCGATGGGAATCCCCCAGGGCAGCGTAGTGGGCGGGCCGTAGAGCTCCTGATTAAAGAAGTTCCCCCAGCGGCCGATGGCCTGCCCTACCAGGATCGAGGGCGCCACGATGTCCAGCCAACGCCAGATGGCCAGCCGGTGGCGGTAAGCGTAAAGGAAGAAGCCGATCAATCCCCCGATAAGGGCCCCATAAATGGCCAGCCCCCCTTCCCAGATGTAAAGGATCTTGATCGGGTTCTCCCGGTAATAGGACCATCCGACGGCGCCCTCGGGGTTGGAGAACACATGGTAAAGGCGGGCGCCGATCAGACCCAGGAGGAAGACGACCAGCAGGCCATCCCACACATGATCGGGATTCTCCCCACGCCGGCGGGCCTCCGCGGCGGCTAGCCATGCGCCAAGCAGGATCCCGATCATCAGCAGGAGACCATAAGCCCGGAGGGCGAAGTTGCCCACACAGAGGATCGCTCCCGTGGTTCCTGGCGGACAGAACATAGGGACCTCCCCGCATGCGTCGGATCGACTGCATCTCCCCCATTATAGCCTCAGCCTCTCCGATCGCCGGGGAGCGCCATCCCTATTTTCGAGCGCCGATCTCCCGCTGCTACCGGAGCCTTCGGGTGGAAGGAAGGTCGAAAGGATCGCCAGGAGCTGGCCGGAAGGGTTCGGGCTAAAATAGGCGTAAGACGGACGTTGTCCGATCGGATATCGCCCTTTTTTCAGATCCATCGGGAGGCCTCCATGTTGCGCACCCGATGTCCGTATTGTGGTCGGCCCTTCTCCATCTCCCGGGAGGAGGCGGGGGCGATCCTGGCCCAGGCGCTGGCAGCGAACGCCCGCTACGGCACCCGCGACTGCCCCTTCTGCCGCCGTATGGTCAAGATCGGGCTGATGGAACTCCGCCGGGCCGCACCGGTTCCGGTCGAAGCCCCTGTCGGAGCGGAGGTAGGCTCGGAAGCCCCAGCCCCCTCCCCCGCGCCGGCTCCCCGAGGGGAGACCATGGAGGAACCCGGAGCTCTGGAACCGGTCGCTCCCTCGACCGGGGAGACTCCAGCCCTGGAGGGATCGATCGAACCCTCCGGCCGGCAGCGTGGAAAGCGGACGAAAAGGGGGAAAGCGAAGGCCAGGTGATATGCCCATATCCGCACCCGAGGAAGCAGCCAGAGAGCCTGCGTCGATGATCCCGATCCGAAGGAGGCGAGCGAATGCGCGAGATGCGAAGTCTGCTCCAGCATCCAGGGTGGAGCGAGGCCATGGCCCTGAAGGGCGACCGGGTGGAAGTGCGGGATCCCGCCTGGATCCGGCAGGAGGGGATCGACATCCTGGTCCGCCAGGCCGTCTTCGGAAGCCCGGCGGAGAAAGCGGAGGCCCGTCGATGGATCTTCCGCATCGGCGAGGCGCTGGGGATCATGCCAGCATCCATCCATACGCTTTACGCCGCCCGGGGTCGGGGCGAGGTCCCTCCCCATTTCACCGTGCCCGCCATGAATCTACGAGGGATGACCTATGAGATGGCCCGGGCCGCCTTCCGGGCCGCCCTCCGCCTGGATGCCGGAGCCCTCATTTTCGAGATCGCCCGCAGCGAAATCCATTACACCGATCAACGGCCGGAGGAATACGCCGCCGTGATCGCCGCCGCAGCCATTAAGGAAGGGTTCCACGGGCCGCTCTTCCTCCAGGGCGACCACTTCCAGGTCTCCGCAAAGGCTTACGCCAAAGACCCCGAGGGGGAACTCCAGGCCGTGCGGGATCTCACCGCGGAGGCAGTCGCGGCCGGTTTCTTCAATATCGATATCGACACTTCCACGCTGGTGGATCTCTCGAAGCCCACGCTGGATGAACAGCAGCGGCTGAATTACACCCTGTGCGCCGAGCTGACCCGCTATATCCGCTCCATCGAACCGCCCGGTGTTACGATCTCCGTGGGCGGGGAGATCGGGGAAGTGGGGGGGAAGAACAGCACCGTGGAAGAGCTGCGGGCCTTCATGGACGGCTACCGCCGGCATCTGGGAGATGCGGTGGGGATCAGCAAGATCAGCGTGCAGACGGGCACCACCCACGGTGGGGTGGTGCTGCCGGACGGGCGGCTGGCCCAGGTGGCCATCGACTTTGAGGCGCTCCGGGCCCTTTCCCGAGCAGCGCGTCTGGAATACGGGCTGGCCGGGGCGGTGCAGCATGGGGCCAGCACCCTCCCGGAGGAAGCTTTCCACAAGTTCGTGGAATGCGAGGCCTGCGAAGTCCATCTGGCCACCGGCTTCCAGAACTTGGTCTTCGATCTGCTGCCCGCGGCCTTCCGGGAGGAGATCTACGCCTACCTGCGGGCGCATCACGCGGATGAGTGGAAGCCCGGGGAGACCGAGGAGCAGTTCTATTACAAGGCCCGCAAACGGGCATGGGGGCCGTTCAAACAAGCGTTCTGGGAGCTGCCCGAGGAAGTCCGGGGTCCGATCCGTGAGGCCCTTGAAACCCGTTTCGCGTTGCTTTTTGAGCGGCTGGCGGTGGCCGGCACGCGGGAGCTGGTCGCCCAATGGGTGCGAGCCGTTCCCTTCCCCCGGGCCATGCCGGCAACCCCAGGGCCCCGCCCCTCTCACGAGGAAGTAGAAGGCCTGGCGGATTAACCGGGTTTCAGGGCAATGGGGTGGGCAGCTTTGCTGCCCACCCGCTCCCCCTCTCTAGCGACCGGCGCGAGCAGCCCACAGGCCGGCGCCGATGATCAGAGCCCCCCCGAGGAAACGGGAGAGCCCCAGCGGTTCCCCCAGCAGGAAGTGTCCTAACAGCGCCCCATAGATCGGAAGGGTGTTGTAGAACATCATGGCACCGCCGGGGCCCAGACGGCGCACCCCTTCGTTCCAGGCGAGAAAGCCCAGCACCGTCGGGGCGATCCCGATATAGAGCACGGCCAGCGCGACCTCCGGGCGCCAGCGGAGCGGGAGGGAGAGCTGCTCCACCAACGCGGCGGGGATTAAGAGCGGCAGAGCCAGGGCCATCGACATAGCGGTGGTGGAGATCGCAGAGCGCCGGGCCATCACCTTCCGCCCCAGCACCGAGTAGATCCCCCACAGCGTGAGCGCCATCAGCACCAGCAGATCCCCGAGATAGCTATGGAAGGTTCCCCAGAACGTCCCTTCGCCGTTGGAGATCACCATGATCACCCCGAGAAGCCCCAAAAGGGCAGCCGCCAGCTGGCGGGGAGTCAGGGGCTCCCGGATGAGGAGGGCGGCGAGAAGGCCGGTGATCAGCGGGCCCAGGCCGTTGATCAGGGTGGCGTTCACCGCTGTGGTGTAACGCAGCCCCCAGTAGAGCGTAGGGGCGAAAAGCGCCACGCCGGTCAGGGCCATCGCGAGAAGAAGGGGGGCATCCGCGCCCGGGCGTCGGTCCTCCAGCGGGCGGGACCGGAGCAGCCAGGCAAAGCAAAGTGTGGCAATGAGAAACCGAAGGGCCGATAACGTCAGCGGTCCGATGCTCTCCCGCAGCCATCGCGCCAGGGTCATATTGGTGGCCCAGGTGAAGGTGGCCAGGTTGACCAAGAGCATGCCGATCCAGATCGACTCCCCGGCGCCCAGCGCCCCCCGCTTCCGGGAGATCCAGGCTTTCGCTTGCTCCATCCCCGCCTCCTATTCAGAAGAGCGGAGCTTCCGTGTGGGGAGCAATCCGCCTGCGTGCCCTCCCCCGAAAAACCTGGCAACCTAAAAAGGATTAGAGGGGTTCAGACCCCTTCCGAAACCGCAGGCAGGGTGAACACCAAGCGGGCGCCCCGCCCGGGCTCGCTGAAGGCCTGAATGCGGCCGCCGTGGGCCTCCACCGCGTGGCGGGCGATGGCCAGCCCGAGGCCGCTGCCGCCCCCTCCCCGATGGCGGTCCCGGCGATAGAAGCGCTCGAAGATCCGGGGGAGATCCTCCGGCGGGATCCCGGGCCCGGTATCCGACACCTCAATCGCCACCCATTCCCCATCCGACCAGGCCCGCACCCGCACCTCGCCCCCGGGTGGCGTGAACCGGATGGCATTGTCTAAGAGATTCCCCAGCGCCCGTCCCGCCCATTCTGGATCCGCCCACACCCACAGGCCTTCGGGAAGGTCCAGTTGAATCGTTAAGCCCTTGGCCTGCCATAAGGGAGCGAACCGCTCGATCCAGCTCTGCACCCAGGGGCGGATCTCCAGGGCTTCATATGCCAGAGGCCATTCCCCTGCCTCCAGACGGGCCAGATCCAGCAACGTGTTGACCAGGCGGATCAGCCGGTCCAGCTCCCCGATCAGGCGCTCCCAGGAGGCCGGAAGAGGATCCGCCGGCTTCAGCTCGTCCAGCAACAGACGGATCGTGGCGAGGGGCGTTCGCAGGTCATGGGCGACATTGGCCGTGAGCTCCCGCCGCGCCCGTTCCGCTTCCCGCTGGCGGGTGATATCGATCAGCGCCAGCCCCCAGCCCTCGGACCACGCCCAGCTGGTGCCCAGCCACCAGCGATCCCTCCACCGGATCTCGGCGGTCCCCGTCGCGTTCAGGAGCGTCTCCAGATCGGGGGAGGGGATCGCTTCCAGCAGGGCGCGGCCCGGCCGAGCGTTCAGCTGCTCCATCGCCGGACGGTTCGCCCATAGGATCCGCTGGTCCTGATCGAGCAGAAGGAGCGCCTCCACCCCGCCTGGCTTTAACCCTTCCAGCCAGGACGCTATGCGATCGCGCTCGGCGGCCAGCGCCCGCCGCGTTCGTTGCGCTTCCCGGACCGCCTCTTCCAGCTGGCGCTGCCGGCGATGGAGGACAAGCAAACCGGCCAGCGCCCCCAGCAGGAGGATCCCTATGAGAAGTGTAATCCCGATCATCATCGCGAAGCCATTCATCAAGGAGAACAAGGCAAGCGGTTCTGGCCGCCTGCCCCTCCTCCCGCCGGATCAACCTTCAAAGCGATAACCGATCCCTCGCACCGTGACGATCCGCCGGGGATGGGCGGGGTCTTCCTCGATCTTCTCCCGAAGCCAGCGGATATGGGTATCCACCGTTCGGGTATCCACCGGGTGTTCCACCCCCCAGACCCGTTCGAGCAGGAAGGCGCGGCTTAGAACACGGCCGCGGTTCTGAATCAGAGTGGCCAGGAGGTCGAACTCCTTGAGGGTGAGGCGGAGCTCCTGGCCGCCCTTATACGCCTTGCGGGCCAGCAGATCCAGAGTCAGATCCCCCGCCGTCAGCGTCGTCGCTGGGCGACCCCGAACCCGACGCAGAAGAGCCCGGACGCGAGCGATCAGCTCCCCGACGTGGAAGGGCTTCACCACATAATCGTCGGCCCCTACCTCCAGCCCGATGATCCGATCCACTGGCCCGCTGCGCGCTGTGAGCATCAGGATGGGGACATCGCTTTCCCGTCGGAGGATCCGGCAGACCGAAAGGCCATCCAGCGTGGGCAGCATGAGGTCGAGAATGATCAGATCGGGCTGGAGCGCGCGGGCCAGCTCCAGCGCCTCCCCGCCATCCCCGGTGGCGATCACCTCAAAACCCTCCCGCCGAAGCTGATCCGCCAGGGTCTCCTGCAACGACGGATCGTCCTCCACCAGCAACAGACGCATGCTCGCCTCGCTCTCCGGCTCCCACCGCTTCCCCTCCCGTCTTGGAGAGCGGCGGGTTTCCCGTTGATATGGCGACCTTATCGATCGCATAATTTACTTCGGAGGCGCCCCACGTCAATCGAACCGGAAGCGCTCCGAGGCCAGCGCATACAGACGCCGCCAGACCACGCGGTTGAAAGCGACGACGGTCAGGATCATCATCAGCGTGGCGGCCAGCAGCATGGGGTAGTCTCCACGCCCAGTCGCCTGGGCGATCAGCGCCCCCAGCCCCAGTGTGGCATGGGCCTGCCCGGCGAACTCCACATACTCCGCCACGATCGTCGCGTTCCAGGCCCCCCCACCGGCCGTGATTAAGCCGGTGACGAGATAGGGAAAAACGGCTGGCAGGATCAGCACCCGCCAGCGTTCCAGACCCCGAATCCCTAGGATCTCCGTGGTGAAGATCAGATCCCGCGGGATCGCAGAGGCACCCGCAATGATATTGAAGAGGAGATACCACTGCGTCCCCATCAGCATAAGGGCAACCGCGGCCAGCTCGAGGCCCATCGGGAGGCGGAGCAGGAAGAGCAGGATCACCGGGAACAGAGCGGTTGCCGGAATGGAGGCGACAACCTGGATGAGAGGTTGAACCCGTGCCGCCAGCGATCGATTCATCCCAATGGCCACCCCCAGAGGAACCGTCCAGGCCATAGCGATCAGCTGAGCGAGGAGGACGCGAGCCATCGAGGAAAGAGTGGCAAGCCCAAGCAGAGGCAGGATGGACAGCGGAAGAGCGCTCAGGAGACGGAGCGCCGCATGGACCCCATAGGCGAATCCGAGGCTGGCGATGGTTACCAGCGGGATCAGGAAAACCCAGGCCGGGATCGGGTTCAGCGCCGGACGGGCAACAAGCCGCGCGCTCCAGCATCCCAGCACGGCATCCACCCGTTCCAGCAAAGGGTTCCAGATCCGCTCGATGAACCACTCGGACACGGTGGCCCGCTGCCACAGGTCGTAAAGCCAGGAGGAGGCAGCCTCGTCGCTCTCCACCATTTCCAGCCGGAATTTATCCGCCCAAGCCAGCAAGGGGCGCCAGAGCAACTGATCCATCCCCACAATGATCCCCACCAGGGTCACCAGCCCCCAGGCCAGAGCTTGCAGATCCCCCTGCTCCGCAGCGAATTGAAGATAAGTTCCCAAACCGATCAATCGGAAGTCCCGGGCGCCCACAGTGAAGGTCTCGGCCGCCATCAGGAAGAACCAGCCCCCGGCCCAGCTCATCATGCTGTTCCAGATCAAAGCAATGGCCGCGTGGGGAAGCTCCAGGTGCCGGAAACGCAACCAGGGGTTCAGCCGGAAGATCTGGGCGGCCTCCCGGAGATCGGCCGGGATGGTGATCATGGACTGATAGAAGCTGAAGGTCAGGTTCCAGACCTGGCTGGTGAAAATCAGGACGATGGAAGCCAGCTCGACGGCGACATCCTCGGGCAGGATCGCGGTGAGGGAGAGGGCGACCACCGGCAGGAACGAGAGAATGGGAACAGATTGTAGGACGTCCAGCACCGGGAGGATCACGGCTCCTGCCCAGCGTTGTGTGGCCGCCACATATCCAACGATGAGCGAAAACAGGAGGGATAGCGCGTAGGCAGCCGCCATGCGCAAAAGCGAGCGAACGGCATAATAGGGAAGGACCTGCGGGGACAACCGGATCACAGGCCCGGAGATGGCCGCCGGGGCTCGAAGGGCTAGGGTCATCCCCAGCACCAGCACAGCAATCAGCAGCAGTAGAATCCCGATGTCTGCCCCGCTCAGGGCCACACGGATCGGGATGAATGCCCCGAAGAAGCGCCGCATCGGTTATGCTCCCCGCCATGAATGATTAAGAGCCTGAAGGTCAAGAGGAGGCGCCTTCCGCCTGGGGATCTCTCCTTCCCGGGAGCCCCATGGGCCTGTGACCCCTATCTAGACCCGCCTCCGGGGCCCGCTGAGCCCGGTAAAACCCGAATCATTTTAGCGCAGGGAAGCCTTTCTCGGCGGCTCCATCGCCGGGTCATACGCTTTCCACCGATCGCGCCTTCACAGGGGGTGGACCGCCTTCAGCCCTCGTTCCAACGCAGGACCAGCCGGGGAGGGCTTGCCTTCCACCCTTCCGCTTCCTATAATCAAACCGCTTTACCCAGATCCATTTTTGAGGATGAGCGGCCAATGCGGAACCGAAACCTTTGGCTGGTCCTCATCGGCCTTCTGGCAGTTTTCGCCCTCTGGGTGGATTTCTCGGAAACACAGATCGCGATCGATTTCCTGGGCATTCGCCGGGAGATCCGTACCGTGCTCGGGCTGGATCTTCAGGGAGGGATCCAGATCCTCCTGGAAGCCGATGTCCCGCCTAACCAGCCGGTGGATCGGGGGAACCTGGAGGATACCCGGCGCATTATTGAGAACCGGGTCAACGCCCTGGGGGTGAGCGAGCCGGTGGTGCAGATCGCTGGGAACCGACGGATTGTGGTGGAGCTCCCTGGGGTCACAAACCTGGAGCAGGCGGTCAACACCATCAAGCAAACCGGCCTGCTCGAATTCGTGGACGCCGGGGCTGCCCCGATCCCGGAGGGCACCGTCATCCGCACCACCCTGGATGTCTCCCCGACGGAGACCGTTCCCCTCACGGGGACGCCGACGCTGACCCTCACCCCGGCGCTGACGGAAACCGCGCCGATCACCGGAACGAGCCCGGTGAGCCCGACCGAGCGGGTGTATCCGACGGTTATGACCGGTCGGAATCTACGCAGCGCCCGGCCGCAGCTGGATCAGTTCCGCCAGCCGGAGGTGGCTTTCACCCTGGATGCCGAGGGCACCCGGCTCTTCGCGGAATACACATCCCGGAATGTGGGGCGCTATCTTTGCATTGTGCTCGACAAGAAAGTGATCTCCTGCCCGGTGATCCAGGAGCCGATCCCACAAGGGCAGGGGGTGATCCGCATGGGCTCAGGGAGCACCCTGGCGGATGCCGAGGCCCTAGCGGTGACCCTGCGCTATGGCGCCCTGCCGGTGCCGTTAAAGATCGTGGACACTCGGAACATCGGGCCGACCCTGGGCCGGGAATCGATCCACCGCAGCCTGATCGCCGGGATAGTGGGGTTCGCCACCGTCGCCCTCTTCATGATCCTTTACTATCGGGTGCCAGGGATCCTGGCTGTTCTCGCCCTCAGCCTTTACACCGCTATGGTGTTCGCAATCTTCAAGCTCCTCCCAGTTACCTTAACCCTGCCCGGGATCGCCGGGTTTGTGCTCTCCATTGGGATGGCAGTGGATGCCAATATCCTGATCTTCGAGCGGTTGAAAGAGGAGCTTCGCGCCGGCCGCGCCCTCGCCATGGCCATCGATTATGGCTTCGAGCGCGCCTGGCCCTCCATCCGGGATTCCAACATCTCCACCCTGATCACCTGCGCCATCCTGTATGTGTTCGGCCTGAACTTCGGGGCGAGCATGGTGCGGGGATTCGCCCTCACCCTGGCGATCGGGGTGGCGGCCAGTCTGTTCACCGGCATCTGGGTCACACGGGCCTTCCTCCACGCATTGCTGGATCGCCTCAGCGCTCAGGGCCAGAAGCGCTGGTTCGGGATCTGAAAAGCACACTTCACCTTTGTGCTCTCCGTGAGGGGAAAAGATTCCGGGAGGCAGGGAATGATCGACATCATCGGCAAGCGCTACTGGTATTTCGCCCTTTCGCTTATGGTCATCCTTCCGGGCCTGATCTCTCTGGCCCTTTACGGGCTACCACTGGCCATCGATTACACCGGCGGCTCACTGATGGAGATCCGGCTTCCGCCGGGCGTCGCCGCATCCAGCGAGGAAGTCATCGGGGTGGTCGGGAAGATCACCGGGTTCAACGTCGCCGACATCCGGGTCCAGCCATCCCTCCAGGGCACCCTGATCATCCGCACCCGGGAAATCGACGCGCCAACCAAGACCCGCCTGGAGGAGGCCCTGCGCTCCCGTTATGGGGAGATCACCATGGAGCGTTTCGAATCGGTGGGGCCCACAGTGGGCGCTGAGGTGACCCGAGGCGCCTTGGTGGCAGTGGCCATGGCCTCCTTAGCCATCATGCTCTATCTCACCTTTGCCTTCCGCCAGGTCCCCCACGCCTTCCGCTACGGCGTCGCGGCCGTCTTGGCCCTGCTGCACGATGTGGCCGTGGTGGTGGGCACCGCCTCCATCTTCGGCAAGGTCTTTGGCTGGGAGGTGGATGCCCTCTTCCTCACCGCCGTGCTGACGGTGATCGGCTTCTCCGTCCACGACTCCATCGTGGTGTTCGACCGCATCCGTGAGAACCTCATCCGCTATCGCGGCGAACCCTATGAGCGAATCGTCAACCACAGCATCCTGCAAACCCTGGATCGATCGATCAACACCCAGCTCACGTTGATCTTCACCCTGGTCGCCTTGCTCCTCTTCGGGGGGACAACCATCCGCCAGTTCATCGCCACGCTGCTGATCGGGATGATCAGCGGAACCTATTCCTCCATCTTTAACGCAGCGCCCATCCTGGTGGTCTGGGAGAAACGGGAGTGGCGGACCTGGTTCCGCCGCCCGGCGGAGCAACCGGTTCCGTAGCATCGGGCGGGGCATCCGGGGCCTGGAGGGGGCACAGCAGGCGCTCCCTCCGGGCCGTCTGATCCCCCCGTTTTGAGGAGCTGGCGCGGCCTGGCCTCCGATCGGAAAGCCGGGGATTCCCTCCCCATGCCCTTCAGCTCCCCCGCCCCTCCTCCAGAAAGCACCGCAATCCCTCCACAATCCCCTCCACCACGCGCTCCCGCCCCCGGGTGAGAAGCTCCCGATCCAGGTAAAGGAAACCGGTCTCCATAATCGCCGCGGGGGTCTCCGGCGCGATCTCCCGGAACGCGTGGTAGTCCGTCATATCGTAGGTGATGCTGTCCGCATGGAAACGCAACCCGGTGCTCCGACCGTAAGCGGAGACCAGACAGGTCACCAGGCGATCGCTCTGCTCCGGCACCATATCGGCCTGGGCCCGCGCGACTTTGAAGCCGGTCGCCAGCTCATTGATGTATTCACAGGAATCGGCATGGATCGAGAGCAGAGCGGCCGCGCGGTATCCATGAAGTCGCGTGTCGAACTCTTCCAGGATATCCACTGTGTATCCCAGCGCCTCCAGACGACGGGCCACCTCCCGGGCGATCGCGGTGTTCACCTCCACCTCCGTGAGCCCATCCGCGCAAACCGTCCCGCTATCGTGCCCCAGATGCCCGGCGACCAGGCCCACCCGGGGCGACCGGGAGGGAGACGACGGCTGAGCCGTGATATACACCGGATGGCCAGATAGAGCTGCAGAAAGCCTCCGGTAGCTTTCCCGTCCACTGAGAAATGCCGCGATCAGCAGCCCAGGAAACAGCAACAGGATGAGCGTTCGCAAAGGCAACCTCGAGGGCCCTCGAACCCTGCCGGTTGAGCGAGGATACGCCATCGGTGATCGGGCCCGTTTTCGAAACTCCTTTGTGGAACGCGATCCAGTGGCCATCGCTTCACCCATCCGAA
>NZ_JBHOQR010000010.1:0-9003 GCF_042408815.1 Thermoflexus sp.
GATCCTCCGGGATGGATGGGGGACACGCCGGGAACCGGACTCGTTGAGGCGATAAGGGGGCTCACCACGCGCGTCCATAAAAATGATAGCAAGTCCTCCCCCTCGAAAACCACGACCCCAATGAAAAACGGGAAAACCCCTAGTGTCTATCATGTTAATGGAACCTGATGCTTCGGGAGGCCGACATGGGTCGGATCTATCAGGTGGATTATGAACGCGCTTTCGCCCTCTGTGCGGAGATGGAACGGGTTTTCGAGGCGATGGAAGGGCAGGGGATTCAGCTCCACGGACTTCTGGAGGCGGTGGTGTCCCGCTGGCTTCCCCATGGGGCAATCGTGCGCGCCTATGGGGAAGAGATGAGCCGTCGGATCCGGGGATCGCTGAGCGAGAGCCGGGCCAGCATTGCCTCCCTCCGGCAGGCGTTGCTTTCCCTGAAAGCACTGGAGGAGGAACAGGCCCGACGGATGCGCTCCGCTCGTCCTCATCCTTACTAAGTCCATAGATGGAGGTGCCCGATGCCGATCAGCCGCTTTGATTACGATGCGATGTTAGCCATCGCCCGGAGGATTGAACAGGGCGGGGCGGACCTTGAGGCCTATCTGGAACGGGTCCAGGCAGCGGCCCAAGGGCTGGAGGAGCAATGTCGCTCACCCTTCGCTGAGGCCCTGCAGGCCCGGAGTGCGGAGTGGGTTCGGGCGGGAATGGAGATTGCCCGCAGCCTGAAAGCGCTTGGGGTCGATCTGGCCCGCATCGTGGAAGCCCAACGGACGGCGGAGGAGCAGGAGGGGGCGCGCTTCGCTCATCTTCCCGAATGAAGGGAGGAGGGCGAATGAAGCCCCCGCTTGTGTGCCGCCTTTCTCATTCAAAACCTGAAATTCGGAGGTAGCGATGAGCGTGGATCCGCGCGGTTTGGGGGGATGGTTGGTCCACGAACCGGAGGCGATCCAGAGTTACCGGCGCCTGCTGATGGATGAACGGCCGGAGCAGCTCCTCGCTGGCCTAATGGCGGCCATTCAGAGCGAGCTCCCGACGCTGTGGTCGGGGGAGGCAGCCCAGGGCTACTTCGAGGAGGCAGGGCGACGGCTGGAGGAGTTTCAGCGCTGGCTGGAGGCACGCCGACAGCTGGACGAACGGATCGGAGCGGGCGAGGCGCGGATCGCTGAGGCGATCGCGGGAGTCAGCCAGATGCTCCAGGCGCTACCCGAGCCGTAAGCCGGAATGGGGCAGGCCATCTGACCCGGGCCCCAGTGTTGGAAAGGGGCTGATCCGCTTTGAGCGGCTATGGGACCTGGAATGCCCTAGGCCCCTAGCCCCTTCCCACGACATAGGAGGAGAAAAATATGGGGATGGAAAACGGACATCGACTGCAGGTTCATCCCGAGGCGGTCCGCTCATATGCCCAGGCGTTGCGCCAGTGGGCGCAACGATGGCTGGAGCTGGAACAGCAAGCGCTGGCGGTGAACCGCCAGCTATCGGAAACCGTGCGGTCCGTCCCCGGGGAGGGCTTCGAAAGGGCCTGGGCGGCGCAGGCGTCTCGCCGGGCGCAGATCGCTGAGCGAAGCCTTGGGCTGGCTCGGGCCCTGGAAACCGGGATCGCCCGCCTGGAACAGGCCTTCCAGGAGGCTGCCCAGGGGCTCCGGTCCCTCTCTGGGACGCCCTCCGGGTCATTGCCTGAGATCCCCCTAGCGGTGGATGCGAACGGGCGCCCGATCGCCAGTCAGTTTGAGATGCGCGTGGACGCGGAGATCCTGCGCCGGGCAGGTGTTTCCGAGGATCAGATCGCGCGGTTACAGGAGCCGGATGGGCGGATCCGGTGGTATGCCGCGTGCGGGCCGGTGGCGCTGAGCGTGGCGTTACAGGCGCTAGGCCAGCCCGTCCCAGCCCAGGAAGCGGTGGATCGGATGCTCGTAGAGCGGATGGCCGACGATGGCTTCCGAGAGCGGATTCAGAAGGATGTGGCATTCCGTCTGCAGAATGGCCGGCGCGGCCTGGGCTTTTTCACAGGGGAAAAAGACCTGCAAGCGATCGCCCGCTTCTATGGAGTAGAAATGGAACGGGCGCACCTGCCGGATGGCCAGCGCGATCCGGAGGCGCTGTGGCGCGGCCTCCGGCAGCGTATGGAACGCGGGGAACAGCTCATGATGCTGGTGCGGATCCAGGAGAGGCCAGGCGCCCAGCTCGGAGATGGCAAGCTGGTTTCGTATACCACCCCGGAGGATCCCAATACGCAGCCCCACTGGGTGACGCTGGGCGAGCTGGAAGAGGGAGCGGACGGCCGCTATGTCACCCTTTATAACCCCTACCACAACACCCGGGAGCGTTACCGATGGGAGGAATTCGTGGCCAGCATCGACGGACAGGCCCGTGGGAGGAACTGGTGGGCCTTGAGCGTTCGAAAACCGGGAACCGGGGGGAGTCCATGAGCGTTGGGCGCTTTCGGCGATGGGCCCTGCTGTTCCTGTTAGGATGGGCCGGCTGCGGCTCGCCCCCGGCCCGCCTCACACCAGCAACGCCGGAGAGCCCTGCCCCTATCTCGCCCACGGCCACATCGACCCCTATCTCGCCCACGGCCACGTCGACGAGGACAACGACTCCCACTTCGACATGGACCCCGACGAAGCAGGCCCCTGCCGTGGCCTCCCCAACTGCTCGGCCCACGGCCACGAAGGCGCAGGCCTTTATGCCTCAACCGCTTCCAGAGGGCTTCCAGACAGAGGGGAACTGGATTGTGTTGCAGGTGGACACCTATCGGCGGGACGAAATAGAGAAGCGGGAGCGTTCGGACTTGTGGTTCACAGATGGCCAGCGGTGGCTGGGGCCGATCCCGCTCCGGGAAGACGAAGCCTGGAGCCTTCAAAGGGCCTTCTGGCGGCGGCAGGGGGAAGCGTTCGAGCTGTGCGCGACACTTAAAACCCGTTCGATCTGCATCCCGAGCCCGCCCGGGATCTCCTTCAGCGCTCCCGAGCCATCCTCTATCCGCGCGGAAGCGTGCCGGAATGGGCAGGCCATCTGCGTGACCGGGCCGGATGGCGCCACCCGGGAGTTCCCACTCCCGGCGGATCTCATCGAAGACTGGCAAGCGCTGCCCCTCTGTGTCTCTCGGGACCGATGGGTGATTGTGGAAGTCTTCGCAAGGATCGAAGGGGAAGAGGCAGAACCTGTGCCAATGGTATATCGCCTGGACATGGCGAGGGGCCTCTACGAGCGGGTTTCCGGAGACGAGGAAGCCCGAGCGGAGCGGATCAGGGCCTTTCGGCGCCACGGGATTCTCCCGGAATGGATCTCTTGGGCCTATGACCCCGAGAGGCTGGAACCAGAGATGTGCTCGCCGGATACCCGATTCTACCTGATCCATTTTGGGGGTGGAATGGGAGACAGCACGGATTCGGTATGGATCCTGCGCATCGAGGATGGCGCCCTTTACCCGCTCCCCGGGCCAGAGGCCCGATGGGTCTGGCCGGAGCGGGAGGGCCAGTGAGCCGGGCGAAATCCGCAGGCCGGCTGGAATCCGCATCCCAGACGGGCCCTGGATTTCCTATCCTTCAGCCTACCGACAGCGGATGGAGCCTCCACAGGAGAAGCGTCTATGTTTCCTGAGCCCCGGGTGGAAGCGATCGAAGGGCAGGCCTTCACAAAGGAGCTGCTCCACGCCCATATGCTGGAAGAGATGCGGGCGCATCTGGCGCGGCTGACCGGAGGGAGGCCGGCACGGCCGGCCGATGCCCTGCGGGCGGCCCGGGAGCGCCTGGGCCCCTCGGTGGACCCGGAGATCCTGGCCCGAGCGGCCATGGAGCTGCTCGACTGGGGGGAGCTTTGCGAGCTGCTCACGGATCCCCGGGTGGAAGACATTGCCATCCAGCACCGTCGCTACGTCTATGCCTTCCGAGAGGGCCGATGGATGCGGCATGGAGAGATCCGGGACCCCGACCGCCTGTGGGGCGGGATCCGCAGATTGTGCGAGGCCTTCGGCCTCCGAACCCCCAGCGACATCAAGCCGGCGGCAGAGGGCGCCTTCTCCCTCGACTTTCCCGATCCCATCGGCTTCCTCACCATCCGCGTCTCCTGGAGCGAGCCGCCCATTGTCCCCTCCAGCTGTCTCACCCTCCGGCTCGCCCGGCCCGGCCGGGCACCCGATCTGGAGCGCCTAATTGGGGAAGGAGTGCTGTCCTCGGAAGCCGCAGATTATCTCATGGGCGTGCTGGACCGCAAGGGGACGCTCATCATCGCCGGGCCCACGGGCTGTGGGAAGACCACCTTGGCCCGGGCGCTGCTGCGGGTGGCCGCCCGCCGGTTCCGCCTGGTGGTCATTGAGGATTCCTATGAGCTGATGATCTTCTGGGACGGCCGCCCGGAGAGCGATCCAGGCAACGTGGTGCACAAGCTCACCCGCCCGAGGCTTCCCGGGGAGGATATCGTGCCGTTCACAGCCTTCGATCTTCTGGTAATGGCTCTGCGAGAGCGACCGGACGGGATCGTGGTTGGGGAAGCCCGGGGCCCGGAGGCCTTCGAGATCCTGCGGGCGGCCAATACCGGCCACGGCCCCCAGGTGACCACGCTCCACACCGACAGCATCGAGCGGGTGTGGTCCCGATATCTCCAGATGGCCCAGAGCCATCCGGAGGCTCGGGACCTGCCGACCCGGACGCTGGCGATGATGTTCGCGGAGGCAGTGACGGCCGTGGCGGTGTTGGCCTATCGGGAGGAAAGCGGGGAGATGCGCCGGTTTGTGGAGGCCATCGCCGAGGTGATGCCGGAGCTGGAAGGAGATAGCGAACGCCCGGTGTTGCGGACCATCTTCCTGCGGGAGGATAGGCGGCTGACCCCGGTTTCCCGGCCGATCCGGCCTGGGTTCTCGGCCGAGGCACTGGGGTTGGAACGCCTGCCCTGGCGGGGCGGTGCCCACGTGTGGTGAGCTGGCGACCGAAGCCCATGATCGCCTGGGTCCTCCTCTCGAGCACCATCGTGTTTTCCTCCCAGCTCCCACCGCTGGCGAGGGCCAGTGCGATCGGGGCCTCCTTGCTGTTTCAAAGGCAACCGTAGCGAGGGGGGAAAGATGGGGGATGGAATTGCCATCCTGATTGGTGCGCTCGTGGGTGCCGGGGCGCTAACGGCGATCGCCCGGCCCCAGGAGCAGCTGCTGGCCCTCCGGGGACTCCGGGAGATCCGGGGTCGACTGGGGCTGGAAAGAACCCTGCGGGCGGCGGGCATCGATATGCCGCCTCTTCTCTTCCTACAGTTCGCCACCCTTTGGGCGGCAGGAGGCTTCTTCCTGGGTCTGGTGGCTGGCCTGGGGTTGGTTTCCGCCATTATGCTGGCGGTCTTCGGGGCGACGTTTTACTACATCCGGGCTCGGGAGCAGGCGGCGGAGCGGCGGCTCCGGCTGGCGATGGAGCTGATGGTATTCTTGCGGGGAGTGGCCGGAGGGCTACGGGCCGGCCTTCCCCGGTCGGAGGCAGTGGCCCGGGCGAAAGAGCTCGCTGGGCCCCTGGCCCGGGAGGCCGTATCCGACCTGGAGCGGCGGCTGGAGCGGGCGGGGGCCAGCCCCGAGGGGCGAGAGGAGGCCATCTGGGCCTGGGCCCGGGATTACGGCCATCCGGTGGTGACCGCCACTGCTCAGGTGCTGGGGGTGCTGGCCACCGGTGGGACCGGGATTCAGGATCTGGTAGGAGCTGTCTCCGAAAGTCTGGATCGGATCCGGCGGATCCTCCAGGTGGCCCGGGCCCGGGGGCGGGGGATGCAGAACCAGATCTATATGATCATCGCGATGAGCGCCGGAGGACTGGTGATCCTTTCGTCTGCCGCCCCTGAGTTTCGCGATCTTCTGCTGGCGAACCCCCTCAACCCGATCCTGGTCGTGGGGGGATGGTTCGGATCGTTGCTGGTTTCGGAATACATCATGGATCGCTACTTCTCGATGGAGGAGACCGTAGGCATTGCTCGGGGAAAGGCTGGGCTCATCCCCCTGGATCGCTATGGGAATCCCATCCTGCCGGAGGGGTAGCCCGGCAATCAGCGTCAGGACCGGGATACCGTAACGGGCGAACTTCGCATCGCCGATGCAGGAGGAGGAGATGGGCAACGTGGAGCTGGCGATGGTCGGCGCAGCGGCACTCACCTTGGGGGGATTCTGGGCCGCCTTCCTGCGGCCTCGAATCCGGATCCGCCTGGAGGGTGCGGATCGAGATCCCCTGGATCGGGGGGTGATGTTGCCGGATTGGATGGCTCCCCTCTACCCCCTGTTCTGGCCCGTCCTGAGAACCCTGGATGAGGTCGGGGTGATGAAAGGAGACCTGGCGGAGCGGATCGCCCGCTCCGGTTATGCGCCTTACGCCACCATCTCAGCCGTATGGGCGGCGCGGCTGCGGGGGATGGCGCTGGGCCTGGCGGCGATGGTGATCGGCATGGGGCTGTCCGGGATGCTGTTGGAGACCCCCCTTCCCGGGGTGATCGCTGGGCTGGCGGTGGGACTGTATGGGCTGACTGCCCCGGATCGGGAGATGACGCGAGCGATCGCTGATCGACGGCGCCGGTTCCGAGCCAATATGCTGCTGGTAGTGGCAACCGCCCGGGGCTTTCTCCGGGCGGGGCGGTCCTTCGATGAAGCCTTCTCCCGAGCAGCCCAGGGGGATGGGGTGTTCGCCAACTGGGTACGGTTTCTCATCGCCCGACACAACACAGTGGGGCTGGCCGCCATCGAAGAAGGGTATCGCCATACCCCGGATCCCCGGGACCCCTATGTGGTTCGGTTCCTGGATATGGCCCGGCTGGCATGGACAGGCGGTTCGGGGATGGACACCCTCCTAGAGGGGATCGTGCAGGATCTGGCAGTGGATATGGAACAGGGGATCTCCGAGATGGTTACTACGGTGGAGCCCCTGGTGCTAGGGGCAGGGATCCTGGCAATCGCCGGGTATGTGCTGGCAATCCTGATGCCGGTGTTCTTGGGCAGCGAGGCTTTCCTAGGGTTCTGAAGATCAAGCCTCTTCATAAAAGAGCGTTAGGGCCCCTTTCAGCAAGTATGCGAAAGGTGCCCCGCCGAATTAGGGGCTCCGAGAACACAAGAACTAACAAGAACTAGAGGAAGGACGCTGGCCGGTGGGCATCCATGCCCAGCTGCATCTGTCCGGCATCTTTAACTCCATATAGGGAGGTGTGCAATGTTCGCGGAGATCCGACGGTTCCTGCTGGACGAGGAGGGGGCTTCGCTGGTGGAGTTCGCGCTGCTCTTTCTGTTCATCGCCGTGGTGGCGGCGCTGGCCCTGCCCGGGGTGCGCCAGCGGATCCTGAACGCTTTCCGGATCGGTGGCCAGAAGATGGATGAGGCCACTGGCGCAGCCAGCGGCGGCGAGTGAGGGGGAGCCGATGGGACGCGGACGTCGTCGGCGGGACCAGCAGGGCCAGAGCCTGGTCTCTTTCGCCCTCGTGATGGTCCCCTTCTTCTTAGTGCTTCTCTATATGCTCTACGCGGGTGCCTATGCCATCCGTTGGACCGTTCGCTCCCGGGAGATGGCGGAGGCTGCCTTCCGGACCTCCGCCTACCCTGGGGCGACCTCCGGGGCGATCGTCTCGACCATCGATCCAACCCGGCGATCTCTGGAGGCCCGTGCCGACGAGGTTCAGGACACGGGCGGGCGCTTCTACGGCATCCCGATCCGCTGGCGGGTGGCCCTGTCCCTGCTCTTCCGGAAATGGCGGTTCTGGGATGGGCCGCCTGCGGGCTGGTGGTGAGGAGGCCAGGATGCAGCGACCGAAGCGGACGCGGGGAGAGGCCCTCACGGAGCTGGCCCTGGTCCTGCCGGTCCTGGCCCTGATGTTCTGGGGAGTCCTAGGCCTGATGGAGCGGGGACGGACGGCGAGTCTGGCGGTCTGGGCGGCGTATGCCTGCGCCGCCCAGGCGTCCCAGACCCCGGATGAGGCTCAGGGATTGCACCAGGGGGAGGCGGCGGCCCGAGCCGTCTTAGGGCGGCGCCTGGTGGACGTAACCGTCCAGCATGATGGGGCCTGGGGCGGCCGGGTGGTGTGCACGGTGATCGCCCGGCCGACCCTGTTCGTCCCCGCTCTCCCCTTCCTGGGGCGGGACGTCCGGGTCCGACAGGAGACCTATGTAGAGCGCTGGAAGTCTGACTGGCGGGAGCTTTCGCCATGAGCCTCTTGCCGTTCCTGGCCCTTTATATCGCCATCGTCTTCGCCCCGCTGACGGCGGCGATCCGGGACCTCATGGTCCATCAAATCCGGATCGAACGAACGCGGGCGGTCCTGAACCTGGCTCTGCGGGATGGGGCGCAGGTAAGCGCCCCGGACGCCCGAGGGCATCTGGTCGGGGATCCTGCCGCGATGGAGGCCCGAGTGTGGGAGATCTGGGCCGGTGCCCGGATCCCGGGCGCGGTCCTAGAGGAGGTTTCCTGCACGCCTGCTCCGCCGACATGTCATGCCCGAGTTCGGGTGACCACCCGGGGGTTGCTGGGAACTCTCTCTGCCCGCATCGCGGTGGAAGCAAATGTGCTGGAGGGGATCACGCGAGAGGGCCAGTGAATCGGTTCTGCCAGGCGAACAGACTGTCCCGCCAAGCGGCCAGCACCCAACCTGTCTACCTATGGCCACCGCCCGAGCGGAAGTGCTGATCGGAACCTCAACCTCAGAGGATCCCTGGGTGTGGACCCAAATGCCTATCTTCGCGAATCGAATGGGCCCGAGGGCCGGAAAATCGATCCAAATGCCCAGGCTGTCCCTGTGTAGTGACATGCCCTGGATCTACGAGGTCCCGATCCGAGATTTCGCTTGCACCCTGATCCCGATCCTGGAGGCTCCTGCCCCCTTGGCACCAGGTGAAATCCTCTCCGTCTCCTGCCTCGGGGCCCTCAGAGGGGTTTTCCCGTTTTTCATTGGGGTCGTGGTTTTCGAGGGGGAGGACTTGCTATCATTTTTATGGACGCGCGTGGTGAGCCCCCTTATCGCCTCAACGAGTCCGGTTCCCGGCGTGTCCCCCATCCATCCCGGAGGATC
>NZ_JBHOQR010000012.1:0-61580 GCF_042408815.1 Thermoflexus sp.
CAGTGGATGACCGTTTTGCGCTATCCGGAGCCGATACGACCGGTCGGCTGGAACGGACCTTCCAGGAGCTGCGGCGGCGGTTTAAGGTGGTGGAGGCGTTGGAGCGGATGACCTATGGGCACCTGGCGCGGTTGAACGCCCGTTGGGGCGAGCGCACCGTGCGCGGCTTTTTGGCGGCGCGGGAAGAGCGGCCGCACTTGTTTGCGCAACGTTATCCCCCGTTTACACAAAAAAACTTGACGCTACCGTCCGTGGCTTCCGTTGGAAGGTTGTGGGGGGGGCTCGCCGTCAGGCCGGGGTGGGCGGAGTTCCCCGAATGGGTGCCTGGGGTCCTCCCATGTCGGTGGGGGCGGCGTTATGATAATAGAGGCATGGCTGGACGTTCCCCTGGAGCCTCTGATGATGCGAACCGGAGTATTCCGATGGGTTCTTCTCGCGCTGGTCCTGGGCGGGCTGTGCGGGCGCCAGGAGATGCCCGGCGGGATCCCCTCCCCAGAGAGCCCGGCCGCTACACCGACGCGGAGGCTGTCCCCTTCGGGGGATGTCCGCGCGGAGGAGACCCTCCAGGCCCTCCAGCAGGCGGATCCTCCGGTGCGGGATCTTCGGGATCTGGCGGTGCGATATTTCGGCCTTCCCACCGATACGCCGGAGACAGCCTGTCGGCCGGAGCGGGATCTCCCCCTCGGCGCCCGACGGTCCTTCCTGGTCTCCAACAATGACACGAACGAGACCTTCACGGTGACCGCGGTCTTGCAGGAGAAGACCCCTCATGCCTACCTCTGGGTGGAAGAGGATCAGGCGGTGGATCCGACGGACCTGCGGGCGGCGGCTGAGACCTTCGAGGGGCGGATCTATCCCACCGTCCGCGAATTCTTCGGCAGCGAATGGACGCCCGGTGTGGATTGCGATCCCCATCTGTTCATCCTTCACGTGAGGGGGTTGGGGGATGTCGCTGGTTACTATGCCAGCAAGGACGAGTTCCCCCAAGCGGTGCGGCCCGACTCCAACGAGGCGGAGATGTTCTACATCAACCTCGATGCGGTGCGCGTCAACTCAGGCTTCTATCACGGGGTTCTGGCCCACGAGTTCCAGCACATGATCCACTGGCACCAAGATCGCAACGAGGAGACCTGGTTGAACGAGGGCGCCTCGGAGCTGGCAGCCTTCCTCAGCGGCTACGATGTAGGCGGCTTTGACGTGGCTTTCCTCGATCATCCGGACACGCAGCTGAATACCTGGGGGACGCAGGAGGAAGGGAACGCCGAGCATTACGGCGCCGCTTTTCTCTTCCTCGAATATTTCCTGGAACGTTTCGGGGAGGAAGCCACCCGGCGCCTGGTGGCCCACCCGGAGAACGGCTTGGCCGCGGTGGACGCAGTGCTGCGGGAGATCGGAGCCGAAGAGGATGCCGACACCCTCTTCCTGGAGTGGGTCGCAGCGAACTTCCTGGATCACGCGGAGCTTCCTTCCGGACCGCGCTACCGGGCCTTGTGGCTTCCGGAGCCCCGCCTGGCCGCACGGGTGAGCCGTCTTCCCGAGGAGATCCAGGGCACGGTGCTCCCTTACGCCGCCGATTACATCGAGCTCCCAGCTGGGCAAAGCTTGTCCCTCGCTTTCCAGGGCGCCATTACTCTTCCTCTGATCGCCACTTCTCCCTTCGAAGGACAGCGTTTCTGGTATGCGGTGCGGGGAGATGACAGCAACCCCCGGCTAACCCGCCAGGTGGACCTGCGGGGGGTATCCCGAGCCACCCTGCGCTATCGGATCTGGTATGATCTGGAAAAGGACTGGGATTACGCTTATGTCAGCGTCTCCACCGATGGAGGACGCCGTTGGACGCTGCTGCAGGTGCCCGCCGGGACCGGTGCGAACCCAAATCACAACAACCTGGGGTGGGGCTACACGGGCGTGAGTGGCGGCGGGGAACAGCCCCGCTGGATCACTGAGACGGTGGATCTCACGCCCTACGCGGGCCGGGTGATTCACCTGCGCTTTGAGGTGGTCACCGACGATGCCGTCAACCGTCCCGGAGTGGCCCTGGATGCCATCGAGATCCCCGAGATCGGGTTCTGGGATGGAGCCGAAGGGGAGGCCGGATGGGAGGCCAAGGGATGGGCCCGCGTATCCTCCCGGGTGCCGGTTCGCTTTGCTCTTCAGGTCCTCCACTTCCGGAAGGATGGGGAAGCGCAGGTGGAGCGATTGCCCCTGGGGACGGATGGAAGCGGGGCATGGCTTGTCGAAACCGGACCCGATCGGCGGGCGGTGCTGGCGATCGCGGCCCTGGCGCGGTTCACCACGGAGTCTGCTCCCTATGCGGTGCGGGTGGCGCTTCCAGAGGTCACAGGAGGACGGCATTGAGTGGGGAACGGGAAGCAAAGGAGATGAGGTCGGGGTGGGATGCCTGGCTGGAGGGGGTGCTGGAGGATGAAAGCTGGCGGAGCGGCTTGACCGACGATCAGGCGGAGCGCCTGCTCCGGTGGGCCCTCGCCCGGCTCGGTCCGCATCCGGAAGAGACAGGGGGGATCCTGCGTCGGGCCATGCGCCGGATCCGGCGAGCCGTTCAGGCTTCGGAAGAGGAGGCCAGAGCCTTACTCGCCGAATGGGGGCTTCACGTGCCGCCGGGGTGGAAGAACTGGACGGTGGAAGATCGCCTGGTATGGGTGCTGGAAGCGCTGGCCCCCTGGCAGCCATAGCCGGTTCGCTGAAGCATCCATCCGGTAGGAGGGGAAAACTATGACAGCCTCCCGCTCACGGCGGACACGAAAAGCCGCGTTGCCCGTGCCCTGGGGAACGCCTCCCTTCACCAGGCTGATCGGTCTGGCCGTCCTGGTGCTGCTCGTGCTGGCCGTCATGTATCGTCTGGGCCGACCGGGCGTTTCCCCTTCTCCTTCTCCCCCGGTAGAGTCGGGAAGCTGGTATGAGGTGTTCTTCACCACTCCTCGTTTCCCGGATGCTCCGGAGTTCCACCGGGGGGGAGTGGTCGATTCCCTGATTGCGGCCATTGAGGGCGCGCGCCAAACCCTAGATGTGGCAGTTTACGACATCGACCTAATGCCGGTAGCGGAGGCGCTGCTACGGGCCCGCGATCGTGGGGTTCGGGTTCGGGTAGTCACCGAAACCGACAACGCGGGCACGAAAGCCATCGCCCGCCTGCGGGCGGGGGGCATCCCGGTGGTCACCGACGAGCGGAACGGCTATATGCACAACAAGTTCATGGTCATCGACGGCGAGCGGGTGTGGACAGGCTCGATGAACTTCACGGACAACGACGCCTATCAGAACAACAACAACGCGGCGCTTCTCCGATCGCCGGAGCTGGCCCACAACTATGCGGTCAAGTTCGCGGCCATGTTCGAGCGCCGCGCCTTCGGCCCGGCCCGCTCCTCTGGGAACACGGTTCCTCGATTGACCATCCAAGGGACCCCCGTGGAAAATTACTTCGCGCCGGAGGATCCGACGGTGGAAGCTATCCGGGCGGCGCTCCGCAGCGCTCGGGAGCGGATTGTGTTTATGGCCTTCTCCTTCACCCATCCCCGCATCGGCGATGTGCTGCTGGAGCGAGCGCAGGCGGGGGTGGAAATCCACGGCGTGATGGAACGCAGCGGCGCGGAGGCGTCAGTTAGCCAGTTCAACCGTCTGCGGCGGGCGGGGATCGACGTGCTGAAAGACGGCAACCCTTATACCATGCACCACAAGGTCTTTGTCATTGATCGGCGGGTGGTGATCTTCGGATCGTATAATTTTTCCCGCAACGCGGCAGAGGATAATGACGAGAATTTCCTGATCGTGACGGATCCGGCGATGGCGGCGCGCTTTGAGGGAGAGTTCGCACGGGTTTATGAGCAGGCGCTGAGCCCACCCCGCGCGGGATGGCTGACGGTGGAACGGGCTTTCGCGTTTCGGTAACCTCAATGCTCAGGAGCATTTCGGCGATGGCTGCGACACGTCCCTCCCATCCCTCGTCATCGGAAGAGTTGGAGCCCGCCCCGCCATGGGGAATCGGCTTGGCCTTGACGGCCCTGGCGTATTTCCTGATGGTCCAGTTCATGCTGGGTGTTCTCGTATTTCTAATCTACTGGGCGCTGCTGGAGCCTGGTCAGCCCTTTGCCGCCGCGTTCCAGCGGGCAGCCGCCAGCGGGCGCTTCATGGGGTTGGCCAACAGCCTGATCTATCTGTTCGTTCTGCTCACGGTAACGGCTGGTCTGCGTCTGTGGGTGCGCGGGCCTCTGGGCCCGGCGCTCCGCCTCGTTCCCCCGGTCCGGATCCCCTTGTGGGCGACGCCGTTCCTGGCCCTGGGCCTGGGGGTCGCGTTGGATGCCGTGACGATGGTCCTGGGTCGCCCAGTGATCCCGGAAACCCTCGTCCCCCTATTTCAAGGGCGGGATCCGCTGGGATGGGCTGCGATGGGGTTCCTCACCGTGGTGGTCGGGCCGCCCACCGAGGAGCTGCTCTTCCGGGGCCTACTGTATCCGGCCCTGGCGGCGCGGGTGGGCCCCATGTTTTCCATTTATCTGGTCTCCTTGATTTTCGCTCTCTTTCATCTTTTCACTTATGGCGGCACGGCAGACCAGTGGTTCTGGATTGCCCAGGCGTTCCTGGTGGGCCTGGCGCTGACCGGCCTGCGGGCTCGCACCCGTTCCCTGTGGCCTCCCCTCGTGATGCATATGACGTTGAACCTTTACGCCACCCTCGAAGCGATTTTCCTGCTCAACTTCCGGTGAGCCGATCGCGCTCCCTTCTAGTCCACCTCCCGCGTATAGGAGGAGCCTATGGCATATACCTCGATCCTGGTGGAGACCGTGGAAAACGTCGGGTTGATCCGCCTGAATCGGCCTCAGCAGCTCAATGCCCTCAACAGCGTCCTGATGGAGGAGCTGGCTACCGCCCTGGAGGATTTCGACCGAGAGGATCAGATCCGGTGTATCGTGATCACCGGCAACGAACGGGCCTTCGCGGCAGGCGCAGATATCAAAGAGATGGCGGAGGCCAGCGCGGTGGAGATGTTGCTCCGGGACAACATCTCCCGATGGGATCGAATCCAGCGGATTCGGAAGCCGATCATCGCCGCGGTGTCCGGCTGGTGTCTGGGCGGAGGGTGCGAGCTGGCGATGGCCTGTGACATCATCATCGCTTCCGAGACGGCCGTCTTCGGCCAGCCGGAGATCAATATCGGTGTGATGCCGGGCGCCGGGGGAACCCAGCGCCTGACCCGGGCGATCGGCAAATCGAAGGCAATGGAGATGATCCTCACCGGGCGCTACATGAACGCCCGCGAAGCCGAGGCCGCCGGGCTGGTCTCCCGCGTGGTCCCGGTGGAAACCTACCTGGATGAAGCCATTCGTCTGGCGAAGGAGATCGCCGCTCGTCCCCCCATCGCCGTACGGCTGGCGAAAGAGGCGGTGAACCGGGCCTTTGAGACCAGCCTGCGGGATGGTCTGGAATACGAGCGGCGGTTGTTCTACTTCCTGTTTGCCACAGAAGATCAGAAGGAAGGCATGCGAGCCTTCATCGAGAAGCGAAAGCCGGAATGGAAAGGACGCTGAGGCGGGTGGGCTCATCGATCGGTTTCCGGACCCTTACACTGGCCCTGGAGGCGGTGCGCTGGAATTCGAGCGGCCCCGCCTTGATCCTGGTGGCTCCAGATGTGGAGCATCGGGTGCGGGGAGGCCTTGCCACCATCCTCGGCGCGGTCCAGGCGGCGATGCGAGGGAACACCTGGATCACCCCCGCCTTCACCTCGCGGACCATGGTTTACCCGCGGGTGGGGCCGCCGGATAACGGTGTGGTCTATCTGGCCATGCAGGCGGTCAACGCTCGGGCTACGTTCTTTCATAACGATTTGCCGGCGGATCCAGAATGGGGGCCGTTCCCAGAGGGGGTTCGTCGGCTCCCCGGAGCGCGACGCAGTGAGCATCCCGTCCTCTCATTCCTGGCGGTGGGCCTCCAGGCAGAGGCCGCCGTCGCAGCGCAATCCCTTCTGGATCCATGGGGACCCATTCGCTGGCTGCATGCGGAGGATGGCGATGTGCTCCTGATAGGGGCGGATCACACCATGAACGTGGCCGTCCATTACGTGGAAGCCCTGGCCGGCCGGAAGACCTTCGTCCGCTGGGCGTTGATGGATCGACGGGTAGTGGAATTGCCAGGCTTTCCAGGGTGCCGGCGGGGCTTTGGAGCGGCCGCCCCGGTGCTGGAACCGGCCACCCGTCGGGTCCACCTGGGGGATTGGGCCATCCAGGGATGGCCGCTGGAACGGATGGTCCAGCTCCTGCTGGATCTCCTGCGTCGGGATCCGATGGCCCTGCTCTGTGAGGATCCCCTTTGCCTGCTCTGCCACGCGGTCCGACAGCATGTGCTGTATGGATCCCGCACGGCGTAACCCCAGTTGGGGTGAAACCTTCCCAGGATGCGCATAGCGGTCCACGCCCCCTCATGAACCCATCTTCGGGAGGGGATTTCCATGGCCCGAGAAGTGATTATGACGGAAAAGGCTCCGGCAGCGGTTGGCCCCTATTCTCAGGCGATCCGGATCGGGAACCTCATCTTCACCGCAGGGCAATTGGGTCTGGTCCCCGACACCCGCCAGCTGGCTGGGCCGGATATCGAGAGCCAGACCCGGCAGGCCCTCGAGAACCTGCGGGCAATCCTGGAGGCGGCGGGATCCTGCCTGCGCCATGTGGTCAAGACTACGGTCTTTCTGGTGGATCTCTCCGAGTGGCCCCGGATGAATGCTGTTTATGCCGAGTTCTTCCCCGAGGCGCCGCCGGCCCGCTCGGCGGTGGGCGTGGCCACGCTCCCTATGGGCGCCCGGGTGGAGATCGAGGCGGTGGCCGAGGTGTGCGACTGTCCTTCCCCGCAGGCATGCGGGTGCCGGTGAGGGAGCTCTTCTGAAGGCGATGGAAGGGGGATCGGATGGCTAGGCTGAACAGCCCAGGAGGGAGCTCCGCTGCCGGTTGCCTCCTTCTCGGGCTCGGCCCATCCATAGCGAAACCCGACAGCCGGGCCTAGAGAGCCGGGGCTGGGATCAAAGGAGATCCGGAGGGGCGTAATGGGGGTGGACGAGCCAGCGGACCCTTCCCAAGCCTTGACGATCGCATGCGGAACGAATAAAATAAACGTGCTGGTGGGGCCGTAGCTCAGCTGGGAGAGCGCTCCTCTCGCACGGGAGAGGTCGCCGGTTCGAATCCGGTCGGCTCCACTGCTGTGGGCCCGTAGCGCAGCTGGGAGCGCGCCTCAATGGCATTGAGGAGGTCACGGGTTCGAATCCCGTCGGGTCCACCTATTGCTTCCGGGCGCGCAAGCGCCTTGTTTTTATCCGGTCGCTGGGTTCAGGGAAAAGCCGGAAAGGCGAAGAAGGGGAGTAGTAGACCATCCCCCAGCGAGCGGCCGGGAGGTGCGAGGCCGCAGGCCTATGGGGAGGGCCAGGGGCACAGAGCTCCCAAAGGTCGAACTCGCCCTGGAGCCGCCGGGGTGAAAGCTGTTCCGGCTGTAGCTCCGGCCGGGTCGCGCCCGTTATCGCGCCAGAGCGCACCGGAAGCATAGGCATGCCCTTCCGGTGAAGCAGGGTGGGACCGCGGAGGAGCCCCCCTTCGTCCCTGACGGAGGGGGGCTCCTTGTTTCCACGGGAGCGGCCCGGCGGCTCCCATAGCGGGCTTCAGAGCCCGGTCTGGGGAACAGAGGCGCCCCCGCGGCCCGCAAGGGGAACTCCATCGCGTCCGTCCTGCCGGAAATCCCCTCAGGCCGGAGGCGTGGATGACGGTAATGGCCCATGCGGCGGCCGGGGTGGTCGCCGCCTATATGATCCAGCGGGTGACCCATCAGCCCTTCCACCTTGGGATCGCTGGGCTGGCCGTGTTGCTCAGCGGGCTGCCGGATCTGGATCTTCTATGGGGCTGGTGGTATCGGCAGCGAATGGGCGGAGAGGGTCATAACCCCCATCATGCCCTCTGGACCCATACCCCGCTGTTCTGGATGTTCTGGGGCGGGATCCTGGCCTGGGGGTTCCATCTGCCGCCGGGTCTGGTGGTCGGATTGGCCCTGATACATCTCGGGCTGGATAGCATCGGGACGGATGATGGGATTATGTGGCTCTGGCCATGGCGCCAGCGCCAGTATGCTCTGTGGCCCCGGGACCTCCACGCCGCCGGTGTCCGTGGGCTGGCCTTCTACCGCCGATACTATCGGCAGCCCTTATTGCTCCTGCTCGAGCTATCGCTGTTGCTCATCGCTCTCTGGATCCTGGGCGCAGAGATCCTTCGATCCTTTTAGGAGGGAAGGCCCGATGGCGCCGAGAAGCGAATGGATCTGGTGGAACGGGCGGCTGGTGCCCTGGGATCAGGCGACGATCCACGTCACGGCCCATGCCTTGCATTATGGAACAAGCGTGTTCGAAGGGATGCGGGCCTACGAGACCCCCCAAGGGGCGGCGATCTTCCGGCTTCGACCGCACCTGGCCCGGCTGCTTTTCTCCGCCCGCCTTCTCCGCCTGGAGATCCCTTACACGGAGGAACAGCTCGCGCAGGCGGTCGTGGAGACGGTGCGGGCCAACGGGCATTCTTCTTGCTATATCCGCCCCCTGGTCTTTCGGGGCGCGGGGCCCCTGGGGGTGGATGGCCGCTCGTGCCCGGTGGAGGTGGTGATCATCACCTTCGAGTGGGGGAAGTATCTCGGCCAGGAGGCGCTGGAGAAGGGGGTGGATGTCATCGTCTCCTCGTGGCGACGCATGGCGCCGGATACTTTCCCGGCGCTGGGCAAGATCGGCGGCCAGTATGTCAACTCACAGTTCGCGGCTATGGAGGCCCATGATCTGGGGTATGCGGAGGCGATCATGCTGGACGCCTATGGCTATGTGGCGGAGGGGAGTGGGGAGAACCTCTTCCTGATCAAGGATGGCGTGCTCTATACGCCGCCCTTCCATAATTCGATCCTGCTCGGCGTCACCCGTGACGCGGTGCTGACGCTGGCCCGGGAGCAGGGGATTGAGGTCCGGGAGCAGCCCATCCCCCGGGAGTGGCTGTATGCAGCCGATGAGATCTTTATGACCGGAACCGCAGCGGAGATCACCCCGGTGCGATCCGTGGATCGCATCCCTGTTGGATGCGGGCAGCCCGGCCCGATCACCCGCCGCCTCCAGGAACGGTTCTTCGCCATCGTGACGGGCCGGGCGCCGGATGTGTATGGGTGGCTGACGCCTGTGGCGGTGGCTTGAGGGGCTGTCGGGATGGAAGATGGAAATTCGGGGGAGTCGGGCCGACTGCCCTCGGTGGCCGGCCCGGCCATTAGAGCCTTCGTCATGAGATGCGCGGCTTGACCGGATGGGATGCAGAAGGAGGTGGGGGATGGAGCGCTATGATCCTCAGGTGATCGAGCCGAAGTGGCAGGAGCGCTGGGAGGAGACCGGGATCTACCGGGCGGTCCGCGACCCGAGCCGTCCCAAATTCTATTTCCTGACCATGTTCCCTTATCCCTCGGGCGATCTCCATATGGGCCACTGGTTCGCCATGGCCCCCAGCGATGCGGTGGCCCGCTATCTGCGCATGAAGGGCTACAACGTCCTCTTCCCCATCGGCTTCGACGCCTTCGGCCTGCCTGCGGAGAACGCGGCCATCAAACACAACACCCACCCGAAGACCTGGACCTATGCCAACATCGAGCGGATGCGCCGCCAGCTGCGCAGCATGGGGGCCTCCTTCGACTGGACGCGGGAGGTGATCACCTGCGAGCCGGAATACTACAAGTGGAACCAGTGGTTCTTCATCCAGTTCTACAAACGGGGGCTGGCCTACCGCAAGCGCTCGGCGGTCGATTTCTGTCCGAAATGCAACACCACCCTGGCCCGGGAGCAGGTGGTCAGCCAGGACGGCGAGCGGGTCTGCGAGCGGTGCGGCACGCCGGTGATCAAGAAGGAGCTGGAGCAGTGGTTCCTGCGCATCACCGCCTATGCCGATGAGCTCCTGGATCACAGCCAGCTGGACTGGCCGGAGCGGGTGTGCACGATGCAGCGGAACTGGATCGGGCGCAGCGAGGGCGCCGAGATCCTCTTCCCCACCGAAGGGGAGGATTCCATTGTGGTCTTCACCACCCGCCCGGACACCCTGTTCGGGGCCACGTTCGTCGTGCTGGCTCCCGAGCATCCCCTGGTGCCGAAGCTGACCGCGCCGGCGCGCCGGGCGGAGGTGGAGGCCTATATCCAGGAGGCCCAGCGCCGCACCGAGATCGAACGATTGTCCCTGGAGCGGGAGAAGACCGGCGTCTTCATTGGGGCCTACGCTCGCCATCCCCTGACCGACGAACGGCTGCCCATCTGGATCTCTGATTACGTGCTGATGGAATACGGGACGGGGGCGGTGATGGGCGTGCCGGCCCACGATCAACGGGACTTTGAGTTCGCGGTGAAGTTTAACCTGCCCATCCGGGTGGTGATCGCCCCGCCGGGCTGGCAGGGGCAGCCCTTGTCGGCTGCCTATGAAGGGCCCGGGACGATGGTGAACTCCGGCCCCTTCGATGGCCTGCCCAGCGAGGAGGGCAAAAAGGCGGTGGTGGCCGAGCTGGAACGGCGCGGCCTGGGCCGCCCGGCCGTCTCCTACCGGCTGCGGGATTGGTGTATCAGCCGACAACGCTACTGGGGCACCCCCATCCCCATCATCTACTGCCCAACATGCGGCACCGTCCCCGTGCCCGAGGACCAGCTGCCGGTCCTGTTGCCGGAGAGCGTCAACGTGCTCCCCACCGGCGAGTCGCCACTGAAATACCTGGAGGACTTCGTGAAGACCACCTGCCCCCAGTGCGGCGGGCCGGCTGAGCGGGAGACGGACACCATGGACACCTTCGTCGATTCCTCATGGTATCAGTATCGCTATCTGAGTCCACACAAAGACGACGCGCCGTGGGATGAGGAGGAGGCCCGCTACTGGCTGCCAGTGGACCTGTATACCGGCGGGGTGGAGCATGCCACCATGCACCTGCTCTACACCCGGTTTTGGACTAAGGCGCTGCGGGATATGGGGATGGTCTGGTTTGATGAGCCGATGATCCGCCTGCGGAACCAGGGCGTCATCCTGGGCGAGGACCGGGAGAAGATGTCCAAGTCCCGGGGGAACGTGGTGGCGCCGGATGAGCTGGTGATGCGCTATGGGGCGGACACGGTGCGGGCTTACCTGATGTTCGGCTTCCGCTGGGATGTGGGTGGACCGTGGAGCTCCACCGGCATCGAAGGCGTGCACCGGTGGCTGCACCGGGTGTGGAATCTGGTGCTGGAGCCGGTGGAAGGGGAGGGAGAGCCCGCTCCAGAGCAGGTGGCCGCGCTGAGGCGGTGGACCCATCGGACCATCAAGCGGGTGACGCAGGACCTGGAGGATTTCGAGTTCAATACGGCTATCGCCGCGCTCATGGAGTTCACCAATTACCTGCAGGACGCTCGGAACACCCCGGTGGTCCGCCACCAGGCATGGATGGAGGCCATCCAGACGCTGGTGCTGCTGCTGGCGCCGTTTGTGCCGCATCTGGCCGAGGAGCTGTGGGAACGGCTGGGCTATCCGTACAGCGTGCATCAGCAGCCCTGGCCGCAGTGGGATGAGGATCTGGCGAAGGCCGACACCATCACCCTGGTGATCCAGATCAACGGGCGAGTGCGCGATCGGGTGGACGTGCCGGCCTCAATCACCGAGGAGGAGGCGAAGCGAATCGCCCTGGATCGAGCGAATGTCCGCCGACATCTGGGCGATCGACAGCCTCAGCGGATCATCTACGTGCCGGGGCGCCTGATCAATATCGTGGTGGAATGAAAAACCGGTGGGGCAGCGACTGGGCCGCTGCCCCACCCCTGAGCGTTCTCGGAGGGCAGTGCGGATCCTCACACCGCGGAGATGGGGGTCCCCTGGAGGGACCAGGCACCCGCTGAGGTGATGCGGACCTGGATCAGCTGCCCCCGCCAATCTCGGTCGCCGTCTTCAAAGAACACCAGCTTGTTGTTACGGGTCCGCCCGAACCACTTGCCCTTCTCGTTGCGGTCTTCCACCAGGATTTCCACCGCTTGCCCGATGAGGGCCTCGTTCTTGCGGCGGGAGATCCGCTCATAGAGCTCCTCTAGCATGCGGAAGCGGCGCTCTTTCTCCTCAGGCGGCACATCATCGGCCATCGTGCGCCAGGCTACTGTCCCCGGCCGCGGGGAGTATTTGGCGATGTGCACCACGTCGAACTCCAGCTCTTCCACCAGCCGATAAGTGTCCATGAATTGCTCTTCAGTCTCACCGCAGAAACCGACGATGATGTCCGTGGCGATAGAGGCGTTGGGGATGCGCTGGCGGATCTTTTCCACCACGCGCTTATAATCGGCCACCGTGTAGCCCCGGCGCATGCGGGCCAGCACCTCATCGTTGCCGGCCTGAACCGGGATCTCGATGTGCTCGCAGACCTTGGGCAGCTCTGCCACCGCCTCGATAATGCGGTCGGTCATGAAACGGGGATGGGAGGTCAGGAAACGGATGCGCTGGATGCCCTCCACCTCGTGGACCGCCCGGAGCAGGTCTGCCAGATCCGGGCCGTCGGGGATGTCCTTCCCATAACGGTCGACGATCTGACCCAGCAGAGTGACTTCCCGGACGCCCTGTTCGGCCAGGGCACGCACCTCCGCGACGATCTGACCCACCGGTCGGCTCCGCTCCGGGCCACGGCGGTAGGGGATGATGCAGAAGGTGCAGCCGAAGGAACAGCCATGGACCACCGGGACATAAGCGGTCACCTTGCGGCCTCGCTCGGAGGGCGGCAGCACCAGCTCCTCGTCCTGGAGGGCGTAACGGATCATGCGCTCCAGGTCCGCCACCGCCCGACCCTCATCGATCCGCCGCGCCAGGAAATCCACCAGCGGGCGGGGATCTGCGGGGGGCATGAAGACATCGACCCAGGGGAAAGCCCGGCGGAGCCCCTCGTTGCCCTTCACGCCCACCAGGCAACCCATGACCGCCACCACGCGCTCCGGCCGCCGCTCTTTGAGGGGGCGGACCATATGGAGCCACCCGTAGGCCTTCTCCTCTGCCGACTGGCGCACCACACAGGTGTTGACGACCAGCACGTCGGCCTGTTCCGGGCGCTCGGCCATCTGATAGCCGAGCTTCTCCAGGGCCGAGGCCAGCCGCTCGCTGTCGGCTACATTCATCTGGCAGCCGAAGGTATGGATGTAATATCGCATCCCGCGCATTCCTACATCCTTCCCATTGGAATCCGGGAGGCCCCAGGGCGAGGATCCGCTTGACCCTTTCGAAGTCCAGACGGGGGAATGCACCACGATTTCCTTTTCCGCAATCGATTCCCCCAGGAGAAAGCCCGCCGCCCCGTTTGGGGCTCCGAGAATCGGCTCGCCCATCATTTTAGGGGGATCGGAGGTGCTCCGTCAAATCCCTGTCCGGGTTCGGGGTGAGGCCATGCGGCCTTTCGGATTCCCCTTGAGGAAGCACCATGGCCTCCCCCTCTGGGCTCTTCCCTGCTTTCATTTCGAGGCGCATCGGCTCTGGGGATCCATCATCCCTGGATCTCCAGACCCCACAAGCTCCACACCCGCATCTGCCCGGCGCTGGTGGCTGCCACGACATCCTGGGGATACCGCTTATGGGAAGTCCCACGATTGGTCTATAGAGGCCCTCTCGATGATGGGATAAGGCCATGGGTTGGGAAGCCAGGTGGCTTGTCCGGAAGGCCGTCTTTGTGATATGCTGCTTTCCGCCAAGGCGGAGGGAACCCGGGGTCGTTGAGGCCAGTGATGGACGAACCATTGCTCTCCATCATCATCCCTGCTCACAACGAAGAGCGAAGGCTGCCCCGTGCCCTGGAGGCCATCGACCGCTTCCTGCGGTCTTGGGGCCAGCCAGCCGAGGTGATCGTCGTCGAGAACGGCAGCACCGATCGAACGGCGGAGATCGTGGAGGCCTTCGCGCGGGATCATCCGTATGTCCGCCTGATCTGTGATCCCCATCGGGGGAAGGGGCGGGCGGTCCGCCAGGGGATGCTGGCCGCCCGCGGCCGCTACCGCTACATCTGCGATGCGGACCTTTCCACGCCTATCGAGGAGGTGGTGAAGTTCCTCCCGCCCCAGCTGGACAACTTTGATGTGGCCATCGGCAGCCGTGAGGCGCCAGGAGCCCGACGGATCGGGGAGCCCCTCCACCGCCACTTGATCGGCCGTGTCTTCAACACCATCGTCCGCATCCTGGCGGTTCCCGGCTTCCAGGATACCCAGTGCGGCTTCAAGATGTTCCGCGCCGAGGCGGCGGAAGACCTCTTCCGGGCGCAGCGGCTGGATGGCATGAGCTTCGATGTGGAGGTGCTGTTCATCGCTCGCCTGCGCGGCTACCGGATCGTAGAGGTCCCGGTGATCTGGTATTTCAACCCGGAAAGCCGCGTCCGGCTGTTCCGGGACAGCCTGAACATGTTCCGCGAGCTGCTTCTGATCCGCTGGAATGCGTGGAGGGGGCGCTATGTCCGGTCGGAGTCGGTCTCGCCTTCCCCGGCCGACGCTCACGGAGGAGATGGCCTTCTGGCGTCGGGGCGTTCAGAGCGTGGCCGGTCTGGATGAGGCCGGGCGGGGGGCATGGGCGGGTCCGGTGGTGGCGGCGGCGGTGATCCTCCCGCCGGATCCCAAAGGCTTGCGCCATGGGTTGGCGGGGGTGCGGGATTCCAAAACCATGACCCCTGAGCAACGGGAGGCTCTCTTTCCGGAGATCCTTCAGATCGCCCGGGGGGTAGGCATCGGGATGGCGAGCCCGGAGGAGATCGATGCGCTGGGTATCGTCCCGGCGACCCGCCTGGCGATGCTGCGGGCCCTGGGGGCGCTGCCGATCCCCCCTGAGGCGCTGATCGTGGACGCCCTGACCCTGCCCGTCCCGCTGCCCCAGCGGGTTCTTTTTCAGGCGGACGCTCGCTGCCTGTCCGCGGCGGCGGCGTCCATTGTGGCCAAGGTCACCCGGGATCGATGGATGACGGAAATGGATCGGATCTATCCGGGATACGGCTTCGCAGGGCATAAAGGCTACGGCACCCCGGGCCACCGTCGGGCGCTTCGGATTTACGGACCCAGCCCCATCCACCGCCGGTCCTTCGCCCCGGTTCGTTCGTCTTCCCGGCTTTAGCTGGGGAGATCCTATCCGCACCACACAGGAAATCCATGCGCGTCGCGCTGGTCCACGATTGGCTCAATCAGATGGGAGGGGCGGAGGCGGTGCTGGAGGCCCTGGTGGAGGCCTTCCCTGGCGCCCCCATCTACACCAGCATCTACGCTCGGGATCGGATGCCCGCTCACTATCGGGGCTGGGAGATCCACACCACCTGGCTGGACGCCATGCCCTTCATCCACCGGCATCACCAGCTTTACCTCCCCCTTTATCCTTTGGCGTTCGATGGGCTGAACCTCTCCGGATACGACGTCGTGATCTCGAATAAAAGCGGGTTCTGCCACGGGGTGGTCACGGGGCCTTCCACGGTTCACCTCTGCTACTGCCTGACGCCAACCCGCTATGTCTGGGCCTACGAGGAATACATCGCCCGCGAGGGCCTGCCGGGACCGCTGCGACGCCTGCTGCGGCCGCTGATTGCCGTTCTGCGGGTCTGGGATCGGATGGCCGCGGATCGGGTGGATGCCTTCATCGCCATCTCGCGGGAAGTCGCTCGCCGCATCCGCAAGTTCTATCGACGTCCCTCAATCCTTCTCCACCCGCCCGTGGATGTGCAGCGCTTTCAGCCTACCACCCGCACCGAGGATTACTTTCTGATCGTCTCTCGCCTGATCCCCTACAAGCGAATCGACTTGGCTATCGAGGCGTTCAACCGACTGGGACTGCCCCTGGTGATCGTAGGGGACGGCCGGGACCGTTGGCGTCTCCAGCGGATGGCCGGGCCGACCATCACGTTCCTGGGGAGGGTTCCGGCGGAGCAGCTGACGGAGCTTTACGCCCGGTGCCGGGCTTTTGTGTTCCCGGGGGTGGAGGATTTCGGGATCGCACCGGTGGAGGCGATGGCCGCCGGGCGGCCGGTGATCGCCTTCGCGGCCGGCGGGGCGCTGGATACAGTGGTGGAGGGCGTGACCGGGGTCTTCTTCCATGCGTCTACGCCGGAGAGCCTGGCAGAGGCGGTGCGCCGCCTCGAAGGCTTGCGGTTTGATCCCGGGGTGATCCGACGTCATGCGGAGCAGTTTGACAAAGGGGTGTTCCAGGAAAAAATAAAGAAAATCGTGGAGCTGGCGTGGGAAGTTGCCCGTCAGGGCCAGGATGTGGAACAGGCCCTGCTGGATCGCTGGGGAGCTTCGCTTTCCTGACGGAAGGTCCGATGACGTTTGAGGAACTGCTGCGGGTGCTGAAGCGATGGGGGTGGCTGGCCCTGATTCCCACCGCGCTGGGGTTCTTCGCGGCCGTGCTGGATCGTCCCCCAGCGCCTGCCTATCAGACCTCCATTCGTCTGGCGGTGGGGATTCGGCCGGAGGGCCGCGGGGATTACGACTACGAAGGATACTACCGCTGGCTCTCCAGCGAATACCTGGCCGCGGCCGTTTCCGCTTGGGTTCGAAGCCGGGACTTCGCGGAACGGGTGGCGGCGCAGTTGCAGGCGGAGGGTCTTACCCTCCCACCCCCCGCGGTTCAGGGGGCCATGGCTTCGGATTATCAGCGGTCCCTGGTGGTTCTCTATGTCACCGCTTCGGATCCAGGGGTGACGGAGGCGATCGCCCGGGCGGCGGTGGCGGTGGCGCGTCGGGAGGTTGATCAGGTCTGGCCCCAGTCGGGGGAGGGGATGGCCGTGCTGACGCCGCTGGATGTCCCCACCGCCTCGCCTACTGCGCCTTCCCTGCGTGCCCGGCTGGAACCGCTCTTCCGGATTGCCTTGGGCCTCCTGGGGGGATTCACCCTGGCCTTCCTGGCCGATTTCCTGGATCCCCGCATCTGGGATCGAACGGATGTGGAGCGCCTGGGCTTCCGGGTGCTGGGGGAGATCCCTCGACGCCGGGGAAAATAAAGGGGAGAAAGCCTCCTCAAACCCGGGCCCAATGGCCTAAGCCCTGTGAGGGAGCCCGATGAGCCTCTGGGATCTCATACTAATTCTGCGGCGATGGGGGTGGCTGATCCCGGTCCTGGCTGTTGCCACCGCCCTGAGCGCCTTCGTCTATAGCCGGCTGCAGACGCCGGTGTATCGGGCGGTGGCGACGATCGCGGTGCAGCCGGCGCGGCCGGATTTCGGTCAGAGCCAGGCTGCCAAAACCCTCCTCAGCAGCTACGTGCAGATCATGTCCAGCGCATATGGGGGCGGGGATCTCCATCAGCCCTCGGCCAGCCGGGTGATCCAGGCCCTGCAGCTGGATATGACGCCCGAGCAGCTGCGGCACAGCGCGATCTTCTCGGCGGATGAGCGCAGTCTCCTGATCGAGCTGGAGATCCGATCTTACGATCCGGAGATGGCGCAGCGGATCGCCCGGACGTGGGCGGAGCTTTTCATCGAATGGCGCCGGACGGAAAACCAGACGCTGCGTCAGGAGGACCAGATCGATGCGCTCCTGGTGGATCAACCGGTCGCCGGGCGATTTCGCCCCCAGACGGCCTTCAATGTGGCGGCCGGGGCACTGATGGGGATGGTACTGGGAGGCGCGCTGGCCCTGCTGATCGGCTGGATGGAACTGGGGGCAACCCGGGCGACGGAACAATGGTTGCTCCTCCGGCATTACCTTTGGCTCCTGCGACGGCGGGGGTGGGCGCTGATCCTCTTCCCGCTGGCCGCTGCGGGCCTGGCCTTCGTCTACAGCCGGCTGCAGACACCGGTGTATCGGGCGGTGGCGACGATCGCCGTGCAGCCGGCGCGGCCGGATTTCGGCCAGAGCCAGGCCGCCAAAACCCTCCTCAACAGTTACCTCCAGATCCTCTCCAGCGTCTATGGCGGGGATGATCCCGCGCAGCCCTCTGCCCGCCGGGTGATCCGGGAGCTGGGCCTGGCGATGGCCCCGGAGCAGTTGCGTCGGAACATGTCCCTTTCCCTGGATGAGCGCAGCATGGTGATCCGCCTGGAAGTGCGCGCGCTGGATGGAGAGCTGGCTCGACAGATCGCCAAACGGTGGGCGCAGCAGTTTGTGGAGTGGCGACAGAAGGAGAACGAGCGGCTCCGGCGGGAGGACCGGATCGACGCACTGCTGGTGGACGAGCCCACGTATACCCGGTTCCGCCCTCAGACCCGCTTGAACGTCGCCCTAGGTGGCCTGGGAGGGCTGCTGATCGGGCTGATCGTGCTGTTCTTTGAGGAAGGCCTGGCGAACCTCCGCCGATGGGTGGAAGCTCCTTCCGGAACCCCGCGGCGGGAGGAAATCCCGGAAGTCCTTTCGTGAACTGCGCATCCAACAGCGGCGATGGAATCCCGATCCTGGCCGATGATATCCGAAGCCTGCCGGATCCTGCGAGCCAACCTGGAGGCGCTGCGCCTGGAGCACCCGCTTCAGGTCCTCCTTCTCATGCCGGCATCCCCAGGAGAGCCGGCGGCGGAGGTGGCGCGGGATCTGGGCATCGCCTTCGTAGAGGCAGGTCGGCAAACCCTCCTGGTCGATGCAGATCTGGAACGGCCCCGGCTCCATGAGGAGCTGGGGGTTTCCCCTTCGCCCGGTCTTCGCGGCCTGCTCACCGGGAAGGGAGGATCGATCGATGCGGCCCTGGTCGAGACCGGGATCCCCGGGTTCATCCTGTTGCCCGCCGGCTTGCCGGAGCCGGATCGACAGCCTCCCAGCCCGCGGAGGGTAGGGGAGCTCCTCCAGGCTCTCCGACGACGGGCGGAGCGGGTCCTGATTTATGCTCCGCCGGCGCAAACCGTGAGCTGGACCCTGACGCTGGCGGAGCATAGCGATGGCGCGCTCCTCATCGCGCGTGTCCGTCGCACTCACCGGGCCCATCTCCTCCAGGCCCGCGAGGCCCTGGAACGGGTCCACGCCACCGTGTTGGGAGTGATCCTCTGGGCGGGATGAGATCCTCGGATAGGTTTTCCCGTCACCGATCGGATCTTAGCGCCCGCGCCAGGCTTTCCCTCGTCAGCAAGGCTACCAGGTCATCTTTTCAGAGAGCTTCGTGGATTGCCTCTTCGCTTGCAGGGCAAGAATGAGATCCACTTCCGGTCGGTAACCGAACAAGAGATCGGAGCGCACGTGGTGGTCGAGGAAAGCACCCAGGGGCGTTTGTCGCTTCCCAGGGTGAGCGGTTGTCACGCTGGGGATGACATGGACGGCTTCCGGGATAAGGCCGTGATGGGCAAGGGCAGCCTGCGGGCTGACGTGGGAGGGCCGCATGAGGCGGTTGGCGACCCGGAAAAAGTGAGGGAGAAGGCGCTGGTAAGGGGGAGCCAGCTGCCCGGGAGTCGGATAGAATGGAAAGCGCTGGAGGCACGGCGGGGTTCGGTCGGCCGGATCCTGCTTGCCAGTGCCTGAAGGGGCGCAAGTGGGAGGGTGGATTCCTCCTATCCCGAACACCCAAAAAGGAGCGGGAGATCCATGAAGGCGCTGATCCTGAGCGGAGGGAAGGGAACTCGCCTGTATCCTCTGACCTTCACCAGCGCCAAGCAGCTCATCCCCATCGCCAACAAGCCGGTTCTCTTCCGGGTTATCGAAACGGTCAGAGACGCAGGCATCACAGATATCGGGATCGTGGTGGGGGATACGGCCCCCGAGGTGATGGCGGCGGTGGGGGATGGGAGCCGCTGGGGGGTGAAGGTGACCTATATCCGTCAGGAGGCTCCCCTGGGCCTGGCCCATGCCGTGAAGATCTCCCGGAGCTATCTGGGGGACACGCCCTTCGTGATGTTCCTGGGCGATAACGTGATCCAGGGGGGAATCCGCCATCTGGTGCAGATGTTCCTGGAGAGCGACTACGATGCCCAGATCGTCCTGAAGGAGGTCCCTGACCCTCAGCATTATGGGGTAGCGGAGCTGGAAAACGGCCGCATCGTGCGGCTGGTGGAGAAGCCCCGGGAGCCGCGGAGCAACCTGGCGCTGGTAGGGATCTATCTCTTCCGGCCGCCGATCTTCGAGGCCGTGGAAGCCATCCGCCCCAGCTGGCGGGGCGAATTGGAGATCACGGATGCCATTCAATATCTGGTGGAGAAAGGCTACCGGGTTTACCCCTATCTTCACACCGGGTGGTGGATCGATACCGGGAAGCCCATCGATATGCTTGCCGCCAACAGTCTGGTGCTGGAGGAGCTGGAGCCGCGGGTGGAGGGCTATGTGGATCGGGATTCCATGCTGGAGGGGAAGGTGGTCATCGAGAAGGGCGCGGAGATTATTAACAGCCGGATCCGTGGCCCGGCGATCATCGGCGAACACACCCGCATTGTGAACAGCTATATCGGCCCCTTCACCAGCATCTATCATCACTGCGAGATCATCAACAGCGAGATCGAGCATAGCATTGTGCTGGAGCATTGCCGCATTGAGGACATCCCGCGGATCGCCGACAGCCTGATCGGCCGCCGTGTGGTGATCACCCACTCGCCGATGAAGCCGAAGGCGTATAAATTCACCCTGGGGGACTACAGTCAGGTGGGGATCATCTGAGCGGGGATGCCATCGCTGGGGATGTTCCCGGATTTTTGAGGCCATGGGGATCGCCCCCGGCGACCCGACCGGCCTCAAAACGATGTTTCGCCTTCCTGGATGAAGCTTTGCGGTTCGGGGATGGATGAGAAAGCTCCGTGGATTGCCCTGGATGAGTCAGATGCTGTGTTCCCGTTCGGAAAACCAGCGGGTGGTGATCACCGGGATGGGGGCCCTCTCCCCCCTGGGCCTGAACGTGCGGGCGTTCTGGGAGGGCCTGATCGCCGGCCGCTCCGGCATTGGCCCCATCACCCAGTTCGATGCCTCGGGTCTCCCGGTCCGCATCGCCGGCGAAGTGAAGGGCTTCGATCCGACCGTCGCCCTCCCCTCGAAAGAGGCCCGGCGCATGGCCCGCTGTTCCCAGTTCGCCGTGGTGGCGGCGCTGGAAGCCGTGCGGGACGCCGGGTTCGATGGGTTCCCGGATCCTGAGCGGGTGGGGACGCTGATTGGGGTCGGGATGGGGGGGTATGAGGTGGCGGACCGTCAGATCCAGATCTTCCGCACCCAGGGGCTGGCTCGGGTAAGCCCCTTCGCCCTCGTCGCTTCGATCCCCAACATGCCGAGCCACCACGTGAGCGTTTACTTCGGGGCCAAGGGCCCGATCGCCACGGTCGCTGCCGCCTGTGCCACCGGCGCCCAGGCGATCGGCGAGGCGGCCGAGTGGATCCGCCGGGGCATTGCGGATGTGGTGATCTGTGGCGGGGTGGAGGCCCTGATCACCGATTTCGCCATCGCCGGCTTTGCGGCCATGCGGGCCCTTTCCACCCGGAACGAGGAGCCTGAGCGGGCCAGCCGTCCCTTCGACGCCCATCGGGATGGCTTCGTTTACGCCGAGGGCGCTGGGATCCTGGTGCTGGAACGGCTCTCCCACGCCCGCGCCCGAGGCGCCCGCATCTATGCGGAGGTCCTGGGTTACGGCAACGCCGCCGATGCCCATCACGTCGCCGTCCCTGAGCCGGAGGGGGCCGGAGCGGCTCGGGCGATGCGCTGGGCCCTCCAGGATGCGGGGCTCAGGCCGGAGGAGATCGACTACATCAACGCCCATGGAACCTCCACCCGGTTAAATGATCCGATCGAGACGATGGCGATCAAGCAGGTGTTTGGGGAGACCGCTTACCGGATCCCGATCAGCGCCACCAAATCCATGATCGGTCACACGATGGGCGCGGCGGGGGCACTGGGCGCCATCGCCACGGCGCTGACACTGGTTCACCAAATCATCCATCCTACTATCAACTATGAAACCCCGGATCCCGAATGCGATCTGGATTACGTCCCCAATGTGGCCCGCCGCGCCCGGGTGCGCCGGGCGCTGGTGAATGCCTTCGGTTTCGGGGGGCACAACGTCTCGCTGATCCTCGGGCGTTGGGAGGGCCCGGAGAGGGAAGCCCATGGATGAAACGGAGATCGGCATCCGGCCCCCGCCGTTCACGTTTAACCCCATCCGTCTGGATCAGGATACAATACGGTTCCAATAGCGAGCTCGGGATTTGGAAAGGGAGGTCCGGCCATGATCTGGCGCAGGATTCGGGAGCTCCTGGGCGGGGAGATCACCGAGCTGGATCCCGATGCAATCTGGCTCTACGTGCAGTGTGAGCGATGCGGGGCTCCGGTTGCTGTCCGGGCCGACCGCCGGTATGACCTGAATCCTGAGGAAGCCGGAACCGGCTATGTGCTGATTAAGGAGATCATGGACGACCGCTGTTTCCAGCTAATGCGAGCGGAAGTGCATCTGGATGGCCGTTATCGCGTGGTGGAACGAACCATTGAGGGAGGGCGCTTCCTGACCCCCGAGGAGTATCATCAGCTGCGCGGCGCGTGAAGCGCGCGTTGCCTACTCCTCCAAACGCATCGAACGGTGGATGGGAGGATCGGTTTCCATTTCGGGGTGAGGGCTGGCGCTCCTTCGATCCCTGACTTCAACCGGGAGGCCTGAAACCGATGAAAGTCGTGCGCAACGAACGGTATATCCAGCGTCGGGCGGCGATTGGCAACTGGGCCTTCCCCATCGGCTATATCATCCTGATCCTCGGATTGGTGACCTCTTTGCTGTATCCTCAGCTCGCATTCATCCCGGTCATCGCCTTTTTCGTGGGATTCGGGCTGACCCAGATCGGGATCTATTACATCCATCGCTTCGTGCGTCCGGACCGGCCGGAGGCAGCGTTGACCCAGGCGCTCAAAGGCCTAGATGATCGATACGTGCTCTATCACTATATGCTCCCCGCAGAGCACGTCCTAGTGGGCCCGGATGGGGTGCGGACCTTTGTCGTCAAATGGCAACAGGGGGAGATTCGCTGTCGGAACGACCGGTGGTCCCAGCCGATGGGGCTTTTCCGGCGTTTCCTGCGCTGGATGGCTCAGGATACCCTGGGGAACCCGACCCGGGAAGCCCAGCTGGAGGCCGAAGCCCTGCGTCGCTATTTCGTCCGTCGGCTGGATGGGAAGGAGGTTCCCATTCAGCCGGTGATTGTCTTCACTCATCCGGAAGCGCGCCTGGATGTGGAAGGCAGCAGCATCCCGGTCGTTCACGCGCGGAAACTCAAGGAGTGGCTGCGGAAGGAGGCCCGCCAAAGCGCTCTCCCCCGAGATCTCCAGGAAGCGCTCCGGCGGGTCCTCCCGGTGTCGGATTCGGAGGAGTGAGCCGCGAGGGCGCGGAAGACGTCCCCCCGTTCCCCAAAGGTCTTAGCCGCAGGGCATCCCGACATAACCAGTGCGCCGATTGGAAATCGGCCTACGCCGGCGCAGGCCGGCCATGGGCCGGAGGCCTATAAGGTCGAATTCATTCGACACAAAGGCCGGTCACCGGCTGAAGGTCCCCAGGTTGCATGCATTTGACGCATCTTGTCCCGTCGCCGCTGAAGCGGCCCCTGCAGATTTAACGGGACAATTCCCCCGTGGCGGTCAGGGCCGGGTAACCCTGGTGTTCCAGCTCGGCCAGGAATTTCTCCGCCTCCATGGCCGCCATGGCCCCGAATCCGGCCGAGGTGATGGCCTGACGGAACCATCGATCATGCACTTCGCCGGCGGCGAAAACCCCCGGAACGCTGGTGTGCAGCCGCTCGTTGACTTTGATATAGCCCGCCTCGTCCATCTCCAGCTGCCCCCGGAACAGCGCGGTGTTGGGCTCGTAACCGATGAAGATAAATACGCCATCCGTGGGGAATTCCCATTCCTCCCCGGTCTTCACGTTCCTCAGCCGCACCGCCTGCACCTTGCCGTCGCCCAGGATGGCGGTGACGACGGTGTTCATCAGGAAGGAGATCTTGGGGTTGCTCCGGGCGCGCTCCTGAAGGATGGGTTGGGCGCGGAACTGATCCCGCCGATGGACTATGGTGACCTTCCGGGCATAGCGGGTGAGGAACAGCCCTTCCTGGAAGGCGCTATCGCCCCCGCCGACCACCACCACTTCTTTGTCGGTGAAGAAAAAGCCATCGCAGGTGGCGCATACAGAGACACCTCGCCCCCAGAACTCCTGCTCGCCAGGGACGTTCAGGCGGCGAGGGGTTGCCCCTGTGGCCACGATCACCGCCTTCGCCTCGTATTCCTCGCTATAGGTGCGCACCCGGAAAGGATGACGCCGGAGGTCGACCTCTATCGCCTCATCAAACTCGAAGCGGGCGCCGAAGCGTTCCGCCTGTTGCTTCATGCGTTCGGCCAGCTCGGCGCCGCCGATGGGCTCCGGGAAACCCGGGAAGTTCTCCACCACATCTGTGGTGGCGATCTGGCCGCCGACGCTGTTGCCGGTGATGACCAACGGCGAGAGGTTCGCCCGTGCAGCGTAGAGGGCCGCCGTCAACCCGGCAGGCCCGGCTCCCAGAATGATCAGGTTCTCCATTCGAGCTTCCCTCCGAAATGGACTCATAGGGTATCCCATTGAGATCGCATGCAGGATGGTGGGATGCGCTTTTCCCCTCTCGGAGCCCTGCGAGCACCAGAGAAGGGAGGAAAAAGATGCTTGGGGGCCGAGTGCCCTCAAACCTGGAGAGGATCCATCCCCTGAGCGACGCCTGGCCATGCGCCCCTTAATGACGCGAGCCGGGGGAAGCACGGGCCGGGACGGGCTCCGGAATGGCCTCCCGGGCTGGCTGAACGCGCCAGATGCGGGTCGGATCCATAATCCGGTCCGGGAAGAGGATGCCATCCAGATGATCGATCTCATGTTGGAACACGCGGGCCACCAGGCCTTCTGCCCGGATCCGAACCCTTCGCCCATCCCGATTCAGGCCCCGCACCGTGACGGAACGGGCACGGGGGACCCATCCATACCATCCAGGGATGGAGAGGCATCCCTCCACCCCTTCGACGATCTCGGGGGAAGCCTCCACGATCTCCGGGTTGATCACCACATACAGCACACCGCTCCCGGGGACCTCCTCATCCTCCGGGACCTCCACGATGATCACGCGGAGGGATTCCCCCACCTGGGGCGCGGCGAGGCCGATCCCCTCCGCCGCCCGCATGGTTTCAACCATGTCATCGATCAGGCGCCGGAGGGCCGGCGTGATCCGCGTGACGGGCTCCGCCTGCTGCCGCAGGATCGGTTGATCCGCCAGGACGATCGGTCGCACAGCCATGGATGGCCCCCTCCTCCTTCACCCTTTAAATTCGATGCGTCTACCCCTGAAAAGGTGACACGCCCTCTGATTTCTGATTTTAGAGGGATTGGGCTTAACCGGCTACCATTGGGTTCGAGGGCTCAGGTCGTGCCTCTCTCCGGCACCGATGGGTTTTCTGGCGGAGCTTTCGCAGAGGGCCGGTCGCCTTCGGTGGCTTGACCGACTCTCTAAAGCTCTTAGGGATCCGGAAGGGGCTGCCCCACGGGGAGCCTTCATCGGGGGCCCGACGTCTTTTGGATGAGCTCCACAGAAAGAGGGAGGAGGTCCCCGTGTTTTCTGTGCCCGTGTGGCATACCCTCGGCCCTGCTCCAATGCCCGCTCTATCCTGGAGCCATGTTCACCATCGGCGCGGGCGGCTCGGCGGGACGTGAGGGGCCTATCGTGCAAATTGGGGCCTCCTTGGGGTCTACGATTGGCCAGCTGCTCGCGTTTTCGGAGGAGCGGATCAAGATCTTGGTGGCGGCAGGCGCGGCTGGCGGGATTGCGGCCACGTTTAACGCGCCCATCGCCGGTGTTATCTTCGCCCTCGAGGTGATCCTTGGGGAGTTTGGCATGGCCTATTTCGGCATTGTGGTGATCGCCTCGGTGGGTGAAAGTCGTGGATGAAAACACCTCCGGCCAGGATGTTAGCCAGGAGTATGTGGATCTGGAGGCCCGGCTGGCCAACCTGGAGGCGGCGGCGGCCCGGCTCCGGGAGTTCCTGAAAGAGGCGAAGTCGGTAGAAGAAGCCCTTCAGGTCGAAGCGCGATTGCGAGAGCTGGAGGGAGAGATCGCCCAGGTGAAAGGCCGCATGAACTTCCTGAAGGGGCGCTCCGCTTACTCGCTGATCACGGTCATCCTGGAACCGCTGCGTCCGACACCGACCCCCACACCGACGCCCCTCGTCTGGAATCCTGGGGAAACGTTCCGTGAGGCCACCGGTGTGCTGGGGATCCTGTTGCGGGGCCTGGTGGATATCAGCATCTGGATGCTGGTGCGGGGCGGCCCCTTTGTGCTCCCGGCCGGGGCGATCGCCTTCGCGGTTTATCGACTCCGGAATCGCCACCGGCCGAAGGCATTGTAAAGACCGGGTGGGGTCTGGGAGCTTGCCCATGTTCCCGCTGAATCTGGACATTTGACCAGAGCACGCTGACGCCGGGAGATGGGGAACCGGCTCCAACCGGCCCGCGAGCGTCCGCTCTTGCACGGCCCCCTCTCCCTCAATCTCCGTTATAATCGAATTGACCCAAGGGGAAGGGGGATCCGGATGCAGGAGATCGCGCTTTCCCAGTATTGTGCAGAGATTGAGCGCCTTCTTCAGGATGAGGCCTACGATGAGGCCATCGCCCATTGTTTCCATATCCTGAAGCGCTATCCGAAGTATTACAGGGTCTATCGCCTGCTGGGCCAGGCTTATCTGGAGAAAGGCCAGGATGAAGCGGCGATGGATCTCTTCGCCCGGTCGCTTGGCGCGGACCCCGAGGATTTCCTTCCTCGTATTGGCCTCAGTGTGCTCTACGAGCGACAGGGGAAGATTGCCGAGGCTGCCTGGCAGATGGAACGAGCCTATGAGATCCTCCCCTATAATGAGTTCATTCGCGAGGAGCTGGCCAAGCTCTATGCCCGCCGCGACGGAGCGCCGCCGGAGTTCCTCCCCCTTACCCGGGGCGCGCTGGCCCGTCTCTATGCCCGGGGCCATTTATACGCCGCGGCCATCGCGGAGCTGGAGAGCCTTCTTCAGGAAGCGCCCCGCCGCTATGATCTGCGGGCTCTTTACCTGGAGGTGCTATGGCGGGATGGACGTCGCCTGGAAGCTGCCCGGTCCGCTCAGAGCCTGCTGCAGGAGCTGCCCTACTGCCTGAAGGCCAATCTGATCCTGGGAGAGTTCTGGATAGCCAGCGGCCGCGAGGCGGATGCCCGGGAGCTGTTCCGACGGGCCGCGGCCGTGGATCCGGAGCTCACCCTGGTCCCGGATCTCCTTGGCCCCACGGCCTCCATCCAGCCGGCTTCTGTGCGGATTGAACGGCTGATATATGTGCCGCCCACTCCTGCCTATGCCCGACCTCCGGTGGAAGAGGAGGAGATCCCGGAGTGGCTGCAGGCCTTAGGCCTTCCCCTGGGTGAGGCGATCCCATCCGCGGAAGCCCCTGCCCCGGTGGGGCAGGAGGAGGTTCCCGAGATGGCTCCGGAAACTCCTCCCCCCGTGGAGATCCCGCAGGAAGCGCCTCCAGAGCCGATCCCCGAGCCGCTGGAATGGCTTCGCGCGCTAGAAGGGGCTCCGTTCCCCGAAGAGGAGGGGCCTACCACAGTCGCGGAAGAGGGGCCCGAATGGCTTCGCGCGGTGGAAGCGCCAGCCCCACCTGGGATGGAGGAGGCCATCCCGGAAGCCGAATTGCCGGAGTGGTTGAAGGCGGATTTCGCCCTGCCGCCGGAGGAAGAGCTTCCGCCCCCACGGGAGGTCCCGTGGGAAGAGGAGGGATTCCCGGGCCTGGAGTGGCCAGGGCCTCCTCCGGCGGAGGCCCCAGAGATCGTCGCACCGCCTGAGGAGATCCGGTCCGCGGAGGAAGCAGCGCTTGAAGCCCATCAGGCAGAGGAGGTTCCTGGAACCGAGCTTCCTGCAGAGGTCGAGGGAATCCAGCGGGTGCAGGAACCTTCTGGGGGCCCGACCCCGGAGTTCGTTGGTCTTCCTCCACTTCCGGAGTCCTTGAGCCCCGAGGAGGCCCTGGCCTGGCTGGCTCGGATTGCGGAGGGGAAAGAGGAAATGCTGCGCGCCCAGGCGGAGCGGGAGGCGGAGGCCCGGATGGCGGAGATCCTGGGCCGTCGTCCACCGGAAGCACAGGAGCCCGCTCTTCCTTCGGAACCCGTGGAGGCAGCGCCTTCGCCGGAACTCCCGGAGCTCCCATCCAGCGTGGAGATGGAGGAGGTGGCTGCGGAAGAGAAAGCGGTGCTCCCGGAATGGCTGCTGGCCCTTAAGCCGCCGGAGGAAGCGCTGGAGGCGACTCCTTCCGAGGAGGCCCAATTCCAGGCGCTGCTGGAGGAGGCCGCGGCGCAGCCGCTGGAGATCCCCCCGGAGTGGATGGCGGAGCTCGGGCTGTTCCAGGAACCAGCGCCTGCGGAAGTGCTATCGGGTAGGGAAGCATTGCCCGTCGAGTCCATGCCCCCAGAGCTTCTGACGGAAACCCCGCCGGGGAGGGAGGAGGTTAGGGAAGCGGGGTTGGAAGAAGAACCTGCCCCGCCGATGGCTGGAACCCCGCCTGCTGTGGCAGCACCGATCTGGGATCTGCTGGCAGTGGATGAGGGGGTTCCGCCCGCAGGGAAGGTGCCGGAGGTCCTTCCTCCCGTGGATCTCCGTTGGCTGGAGCGTCTGCAGGCGGTTCCGATCGCGGAAACGATGGCCGGACCGCTGTTGGGGATCCTGGCGGAATATGAGGTCCGGCTCAAGGAGCAGCCGCGCGACCATGAGACCCGCTTGGCGATGGCCCGGCTGCTCTTCAATCTGGGCGACACGGCGCGCGCGGTTCGGGAATATCAGCGCCTCCTGCGGGTCGCCTCGATGCGCGATACGGTGATCACGGATCTGGAGCAGGCCGTGCAATTGCGGCCCACCGACTCGCGGCTCTGGCAGGTTCTGGGAGATGCCTATCAGGGGGCCGGGAAGCTTCAGAAGGCCCTGGAGGCTTACCGGCGGGCTCTTGCCACTTTAGGCTCGTAGCCGCTGGCCTCGCGCCAGGGGGATCACCGCCCTTAAAGAGAACCAGACCCCGGAGGGGCATCCATGCGAATCGGGATCCTGAGCGATACCCATGACCATATCGAAAACACCCGTCGGGTCCTGGAGCTCCTTCGTCAGGAACAGGTTGAGCGTCTTTTCCACTGCGGCGATGTTACCTCGCCGGAGGTTGTCTCCCTGTTCGAAGGCTGGGATGTGCTGTTCGTCCGGGGCAATCTGGATCGCCTGGATACGCTCGAGCCGGCCGTGGTCGCCCTGGGGCGCCAGCCCTTCCTGGGCGATGAGTTGAGCACCACAATGGCTGGCCGTCGCATCCTCATCCTCCATGGCGATGATACGGAGCGCTTGAAACAGGCGATTGCATCAGGGGAGTTTGACTATATTTTCCATGGCCATACCCATCGGCGTCGGGATGAACGGGTCGGTCGGACCCGGGTCATCAACCCGGGCGCCCTGGGAGGGATCCGGCATGAAAGCCGCTCTTTCTGCATCCTGGATCTGGAGACCGATGAGCTTCGCTTCATCGAGGTTGAGCCATGAGGGAGGAGCTCTTCCCGCCGGATCTGTCGTTCCGCATGGCCGTGCCTATCGAGGTCCGCTTCCGGGATATGGACGCGATGGGCCATGTCAACAACGCGGTCTATTTCACTTACTTTGAGCAGGCGCGCCTCCATTACATCCGCCAGCTGGCCGGGCTTCCTCCTCCTCTGGAACCCTTTGGGATGATCGTAGCAGAGGCCTTGTGTCAATATCGAGCCCCGATCACCATGGGGATGCCGATTCAGGTCTGGATCCGGGTCGCTGAAGTGCGTCAGCGGAGCTTCGTCTTCCTGTATAAGATCGAGCGCTGCGACAGCGGCCAGATAATGGCCCTGGGGCGCTCGGTGCAGGTGGCTTACGATTATGCGCAGGGAGTCCCTGTGCCGATCCCGGAGCCCTGGCGCGAGCGGTTCCTTCAATTCGAAGCGGGCACGATGTAACACTCAAAGCACGTTTTTTCGTGCCCCTTATGGCTTGAAAGTGAAAGGTCATCCTCTGCATCGAAGTCCAGCGGCGAAGAAGGAGGGTTCCGCGTGCTATGAGCATTGTCGACGCTCATGAAGATCTGGCTTGGAATGCCCGGTCGTTCGGCCGGGATTACACCCAATCCGCCTATGCTATCCGGGAGCAGGAGGAGGGGACGGAGATCCCGAGTTTGAACGGGCGGTGCATGCTGGGTTTCCCCGAATGGCTAGCCGGCGGGGTGGCGGTGATCTTTGGGACGATCTTTGTGATGCCCGCGCGCCGAGCCCGTTCTCCTCGGGAACGGACCTATCGAACGCCCGAGGAGGCCTATGCGGAGGGGATGGCCCAGCTGGATTACTACGAGCGCCTGGCGGACACTCAGCCGCGCTTTCACCTGATCAACACGCGAAAAGATCTCGAGGTCGTGCTGGAAACTTGGAAGGAGCCTCATCTGGAGGCCGATGCCCGGCGCATTGGGATCGTCCGGCTGATGGAGGGCGCGGATCCGATCCGACGGCCGGAGGAGGTAGAGGTCTGGTATGAACGGGGTGTGCGGATCATCGGCCTGTCCTGGGGGGCCACTCGCTATGCCGGCGGAACCGGGGAGCCTGGCCCTCTGACCGATGAGGGCCGTCGTCTCCTGAAGGCGATGCAGGAGTTCCCTCTCATCCTGGACCTCAGCCATATGGCGGAGCAGAGCTTCTTCGAGGCCCTGGACCGCTATGAGGGCCCGGTGATCGCCAGCCACTCGAACCCCCGGGCGCTGGTGCCGGGAGATCGTCACCTTTCTGATGCGATGATCCGGGCCTTGGCGGAACGGGATGGCGTGGTGGGAGTGGTGCTTTGTAATCGGATGCTGAAGAGAGGGTGGACACGAGGGGATCCCAAGGAAGCGGTGACCATCTGGGATGTGGTGCGGGCCATCGATTACGTCTGTCAGCGAGTCGGGGATGCGCGCCACGTGGGGATCGGAAGCGATTTCGATGGGGGGTTCGGCGCGGAGTCCGCACCGGCGGAATTCGACACGGTGGCCGATCTCCCGAAAATCGCCCAGGCGCTCCGGGAAGCCGGCTTCGCGGAGGCAGACATTGAAGCCGTGATGGGCGGAAACTGGTTGCGGATCCTGCGACAAGGGCTTCCCGATTGAGCGGATGAAGGAGCCCTGCAGGAGCGTTTGGGGGAAAGGGGGTCTTTGACCTCGAGAGGTCGAAGGGCCTTCGTTATCGTAGAAAAGGGAAGTCCTGTCAAGGAACAGAGTAAGGATCGATGGGGGGAGGCGAGGGATGTGGCGGGCCAGGGAGGGGCTGGAGGAGCGACCGGTTCTGGTGATCGGAGCCGCCGGTCTGGATCTCAAGGGTTACTCGGCCGGGGCAATCCGGCTGGCCGCTACCAATCCGGGCCACGTGCGCCGGAGCGTGGGCGGCGTGGCCCGCAACATTGCGGAGAACCTGGCCCGACTGGGTCATCCGGTCCTCCTGATCTCGGCAGTCGGGAACGATGAGGCGGGGCAGTGGGTGCTGGAGCGAACTCGGGGCGCAGGGGTTGACGTCACGCATGTGATGGTGGTCCCCGATGGGCGAACCGGGATTTACCTTGCGGTCCTGGACGAACAAGGTAATCTGGTGGTCGCGGTGGATGACATGGGGATCCTCGAGGCGATCACGCCGCGTTATCTCCAGACATGCCGGACCCTGTTTGAGCAGGCCGCCATGGTGGTGCTGGATGCGAATCTCTCCCCGGCCGCTTTGCGGATGGCGGTTCGCCTCGCCCGTCGCTTCGGTGTCCCTGTCGCTGCGGATCCAACCTCGCCGACCCTGGCCATGCGCCTCCGGCCGATCCTTCCCGAGCTGCACCTGGTGACGCCCAATACGGCGGAGGCCGAAGCGTTAACCGGGCTGCCGGTTTCCGGCGTGGATGAAGCGCTCTTCGCGGCCCGCTATCTTGCCGCGCTGGGCGTGCAGATCGCTATCATCACCATGGCCGAGCTGGGCCTGGTCTACGCAGCCGGGGATCTCAGCGGGCACATCCCGGCTTTGCGGACAGAGATCGTGGATTTCACCGGGGCGGGGGATGCTCTCACAGCCGCGGTGATCTTCGCGCTCCTTCACGGCATCCCGATCGAGGAAGCGGTTCGCCTGGGGATTGCAGCAGCCGCTCTGACCCTTCGCTCCCAGGAGACCGTTTCCCCGGATCTCAGCCTGGAGCAGCTGTATGAGCAGCTGGTGATTTGATCAACCGCATTGGGGGATTTCGGGGCCGGCCTGGCCCTAAAGCGGGGAGGAGTCCTTCGGTCTCCCCAGATCGAAGCCCAGCGGCGGATGTCCTCAGCGAGTGCCACTCGCCGGGAGAACGATCATGACATCGTTCATAACCTGGATGGAACGATTCTTCGCGCTTCGGGAGGAGTTGGTCTCTTTGTTGCGTGAGCTCGCCCTTCGGGAATCGCCCACCACGGAAAAGGGGGCTGTGGATCGACTCGGGGAGTTTGTGGCGGATCGCCTGCGGGATCTCGGGGCCCGGGTGGAGCGCATCCCCCAGGAGACGGTGGGCGATCACTGGATTGCCACCTGGGGGGATCCGGAATCCTCCACCCAGATTCTCACCCTCTGCCATCTGGATACGGTATGGCCTCTGGGAACCCTGGCCCGGATGCCCATCCGGGAGGAGAACGGCCGGCTCTACGGGCCCGGCGTCTTCGACATGAAAGGCGGGATCGCCATCCTCCTGGGGGCCCTGCAGGGACTCCAGGCCCTGGCTGTTTGCCCTCCCCACCGGATCCGCATGCTCTTCACCAGTGATGAGGAAACCGGTAGCGAGACCTCTCGCCCTCTGATCGAGGAGGAGGCCCGGCGCAGCCATCTGGTGCTCTGTCTGGAGCCCGCGCTTCCGGATGGAAGCTTGAAGACCTTCCGGAAGGGGGTGGGGGATTTTGTGGTGGCGGCCTATGGTCGATCGGCTCATGCCGGGGCCGACCCTCAGCGCGGGGTCAACGCCATTGAGGAGCTGGCCTATCAGATCATGCGCTTGCGGGGGCTGGCAGACCCCCGGCGGGGCACTACGGTGACCGTGGGGGTGATCCGGGGTGGGACCCGCCCGAATGTGGTGCCGGAGTATGCGGAGATGGTGGTGGATGTGCGGGTGGCCACGCGGGCGGAGATGGATCGGATCGAGAAGGCTTTCCGGAATCTGCGGCCGGTTTTGGATGGCGCTCGCCTGGAAGTCCGGGGCGGGTTCAACCGGCCCCCTATGGAGCGCAACGCGCTCATGGTGACGACCTTCGAGCGGGCCCGCGCCATCGCCGCGGCGTTGGGGCTGGCCCTGACCGAGGGGGGAACCGGAGGGGGGAGCGATGCGAATTTCACCGCGGCGCTGGGCATCCCCACCCTGGACGGCCTGGGGGCCATCGGGAACGGCGCCCATGCCCTGGATGAGCACGTGCACATCGATTCCCTCCCTCAGCGGGCCGCCCTGGTCGCCGCTTTGCTGGCTCGATGGACGGTATTATAGTTGAAAGCGAACCTCCCTCGATGATTGGATTAGGTTTTGCCGATTGTGAAGCTTCCGGTTCGGGGCAATGTCATGCGATGCACGGCGAATGGGCTCGCGCCGTTGAACTGATCCGAGGCGCTCGCTACCTGGTCGCCCTGACCGGCGCAGGGATCAGCACGCCATCCGGCATCCCGGATTTCCGGAGCGAGGGTTCGGGGTTGTGGACGATCTATGACCCGATGGAGGTGGCCTCGATCTGGGCTTTCTCCAGGCGCCCGGAAGCGTTTTTCGAATGGGTGCGCCCGCTGGCTCGCATGATCCGGGAGGCCCGCCCGAACCCCGCCCACTATGCCCTCGCCCGCCTGGAGGCCGCCGGCATCCTCAAGGCGTTGATCACCCAGAACATCGATGAGCTCCATCAAAAAGCCGGCTCTCGCCACGTCATCGAGGTGCATGGCCATCTCCGGGAAGCCACATGCATTCGTTGCTATCATAAGGTCCCCGCGGAACCCTATCTGGAGGCCTTCCTGCGGGATGGGACCATCCCCCGCTGTGGGCAGTGCGGAGGGGTGCTGAAGCCGGACATCATCCTGTTTGGCGAGCCGCTGCCCGCCCGGGCGTTCCTATCGGCCCAGCAGGAAGCCCGGCGGGCCGATGTGTTCTTGGTGGCCGGCTCCTCGCTGGAGGTCGCCCCCGCGGGGGATCTGCCGATCCTGGCGAAAGAGCATGGCGCCCGCCTGATCATCATCAACCTCTCCCCCACGGCGGCGGATCGCTATGCGGATCTCCGGATCCACGGCGATGTCGCGGAGGTCCTCCCGCGACTGGTGGACCAAGTGTTGGGACCGGCGGAGACTCCCGCTTCAGCGATCCGCCCGGAATGAGCCACCGAACGGTTGGGAATTCGGAGCGCCCATGGATCCCGATCGGGGAGCGCGAAGCCATCAGCGGAAGGAGGTCGGGCGATTTCCCGCATCGTCCCATCCCGTGAGATCTTTAGGACTTAAGCCATTGGGGAGGATCCTGAATGGCGTTGAAGGGAAACCTTCGAGATTTCAATACCACGCAGCTCCTCAACCTGATCCATCTGGCCCGGAAGACCGGGACTCTGACCGTGGAAAGCCGGAGCGGCACGGCCCGTTTGTGTTTTAAAGACGGCAAGCTGATTTATGCAGCGCTGGATCGCCAGGATGGGCGCCTGGTGGATGTCCTGATCCGGGCCGGCAAGCTTCAGCCGGAACAGCTGAAGGGGTTGGACCTCGCCCGCCTTCAGGATGATAAGGTGCTGGGCCTCAAGCTGATCGAAGCGGGCTACGTCACGCAACAGGACATCCTGAACAGCCTGCGAGCCCAGATGCTGGATGTGGTTTATCGGCTGTTCTCGTGGAACGAGGGGGTTTTCCGTTTCGAGCCCGATCTTCAGGTGTTACAAAATCGCATTCCGGTTCCCCTGGACCTGGAGAACATCATCATGGAGGGAGCCCGGCGCCTTCGGGAGGTGGAGCGCCTGAAGGAGGAGCTCCCGGATCTGGACATCCCGGTCCGGCTGACCAGCCGCCCGGAGGCCATACGCAAGGTGCAGCTGAGCGCGGAGGAGTGGCGGGTGATCAGCCAGGTCAACGGCCGGAACACCATCGAGCAGATCATGCGCCGTTTGAATATGGATGAAATCCAGATCCGGCGTATTATCTACGGGCTCCTCCAGGCTGGGTTGATCGAGTTGGGGGCTCCGCCACCCGTCGCCCTGCCGCCGGGCATGCCGGCCCGCGGGCCGGGGAGTGGAGTCTCCCGCTCCGTGGTGGAGAAGCTGATCAATTACTTCCGCCGGCTGTAACGTTTTTGAGGACGGTTCCATCGTGGAAGGCAACCCGATGTCGCAAAACGGCTTTCTCTCCCGATTCGATCCGGACGGCGGGCTCTCGGCCCATCAAGGGTTGAAAGGTTCGTCTCTTTCGGGCAGACTCCCTGGGAGGATAGCAACCCTATGCAAGCGGTGAAAATCGTGGTGACCGGACCTTTCGCCTCGGGGAAGACTCAATTCATCCGCACAATTAGCGAGATCGAGGTGGTCTCCACGGAGCGGCGGATCTCCACAGCGGCGGAGCGGGCGATCAAGGATCAGACCACAGTGGCGATGGATTTCGGGCGGATCACGATCGATAGGGATCTGGTGCTGTATTTGTTTGGAACCCCCGGTCAGCGGCGGTTTGATTTTATGTGGGAGATCCTGGCGGAGGGGATGCTGGGATTCATTGTAATGGTCGACAGCACAAGACCGGAGACGTTCCGCGAGGCTCGTAACATCCTCGACACGTTTCGTCGCTACGCCCAAACCCCCTTTGTGGTTGCCGCCAACAAGCAGGACCTCGAGGACGCGTGGGATCCGGAGGATCTTCGCATCGCGCTGCGCCTGGATAGTCAAGCCAAAGTCCTTCCTTGCATCGCCACCCGGCGAGACAGCGTGAAAACGGTCGTCCTGGAGCTGCTCTATTCGATCCTTGAGGAGCTGTCGGCTTCCCAGCGTTAGCGTGGGTCCGTAGAGGCCGCTGGAGCGGCGACCGAGCGAGATGCGTCGATGTATTCGACCTGAGGGGCCTTTGGCCACTGGCCAGCCTTGGGGTGTCGAAGGAATTCGACCTGGATAGGCCTCTGATCAATGGCTGGCCGGCGCCGGCCAAGGGGCTTTCACGTCGGCCTTCGCCGACGCGGGGCGCGGAAGCGCCTCCCGAGGTCGATTTCCCATCAGCGTGCCACAGAGGGTTTCCGATCCCGGATTGGACTTTTGAAGCGGAATGAGCTCGATTGTCACCGAGCAGGGGATTGTCCATTACGAGGCGATCGGGCGAGGGCGGCCGGTGATCTTCCTCCATGGGTGGCTGGGATCCTGGGCTTACTGGATCGACACCATGAGTGCCCTAGCCCCCCACTGTCGCTCCTACGCGCTGGATTTCTGGGGATTCGGAGAGTCGGATCGGAAACGGGTCAGCTTCACCGTCCCCGATTTCATCGCCCTCGTGGTCCAGTTCATGGACCGCCTGGGAATCGCCTCGGCGGCGCTGGTGGGTCATTCCATGGGGGGGACAGTGGCCCTGGGGGTGGCCCTCGCACACCCGGACCGGGTAACACGGGTGGCGGTGGTGGGTTCCCCGATTGTGGGGACGTCGTTGAATTTCTTCCTTAAGATGGCCGGTCGGCCTTTCTGGGCTTTTCTGGCGTATACGTTCCCAGCAGTGGTGAAGGCGGGGACCTATTTGGCCTCGCCCACCATCACCCGGGCCTGGCGAACATGGTATCGGATGTGGGAACGGGATCTCTCCCGGACCACGCTTCGTTCCTTTTTCCAGAGCATCGGCAGCCTCCATCGCACCGATCTGCGGCCGTTGCTCCCCCAGATGCGTCCTCCGGTCCTGGGGATCTATGGAGCTCGCGATAATATCGTGAACCCGAACCAGGCGTTTCTCCTGGCGCGGGGAGCTCCCCGGGCGCAGATCCTCTGGATGCCCGAGGCAGGCCATTTCCCTATGCTGGACGAGCCGGAGCGCTTCCGGCAGGCCCTGGCTGATTTCCTTCTTCAGAATTCGTAAAGGGCTGGGATGGATGACCTCCGAGTTCCTCCCCTCAGTTAAGATACAATAACTTTAGGTTGCTTCGGTTCGTTATGGGACTCGAGGCGGAGGGGATGGATTCCAGCCCATAGGACGCGAAGGGGGATCAGATGAGCGGGAAGTTGCGCAAGGTAATCCTTCGGGATCGCCGGCTGATCCCGCCCTTCAATGAGCCGGCGAGGGATCTCATGGTGATGAACAAGCCGCTCTGGCTCCATCAACGGGATCTCCTGGCTCCCTATTGCGACGAGGAGCTGGAAGTCCATTCCCTGGATGAGGTCCCGGAGGATCGGGTTCCGACTCTGGTGTATCGGGACAATCTGTTCTTCGATGAGCCCTTCCTCCGGACGTTTCTGGAGCGGGCGCGGCGGTTGGGGAAAGCATGCCGAGTGGCCTTCGCCCTGAACGATCCGGCGATTGTCCATCATGCACTTCCTCTGCAGCGGGGCATCCGAAGAGAGGGAGACGTCTATGTCGCCGATATGTGGTACTTCCCCTATGGGAAAGAGCCCTATGCGCGCCCCCTGGTCATCGAAACCCTGGCCCGGGAGATTGGCTATTATCGAGTGCCTCGCTACATGGCCCCGAACCAGGGGGATCTCACGTTCTGGGTACCCCTGCGGGCGTTCCTTTCGGTGGAGCACTGGGTTCACATCTTCATGGCCAATTCTCCCTTTGGGATCTTTGCTGAAGGCGCGCGGATGGAAGCTCAGATCCACCGACTGGATGTCAAGCTTCGGATTCTCTGGCGGGCGATGCTGGAGCGCCGACAGGTTCTCTCCTCTTCCGCCATGATCCGCGTCGGGCGCAATGTGCAGATTGATCCGACGGCCATTCTACAGGGTCCGACGATCATCGGAGATAACGTGACCATTGGGGCAGGGGCGGTGATCGCCAACAGTGTCATCGGCAACAATGTGAACATCGGCCAGGGGGTCCAGGTTCTGCTGAGCGTGGTAGGGGATGGTTGTTTCCTTCCCTTCCGGGCGGCCCTCTTCATGACCACGATGATGGAGCATTCCATGGTGGCCCAGAACACCTGCCTGCAGTTGTGCGTGGTAGGGCGCGATACGTTCATCGGGGCGGGAACCACCTTCACGGATTTCAACCTGCTCCCCAAGCCGATCCGTACCTATTTCCGCGGTGAGCTGATGGAAGCAGGGATGCCGGTCCTGGGAGGATGCGTGGGCCACCATTGTCGATTGGGATCTGGTCTGGTGATCTATCCCGCTCGCATGATCGAGTCGGATGTCGTCCTCTTCGCTACCTCTGACCGTCACGTCATTACGAAGAACGTCTATTATGAGGACAGCGATCATCTGCGCATCCCCGGCGGGGCAGCCATGCATCCGCGGCTGTATCCCCGGGAAGGGGAAGTCCATCGGCTAGAGGCTGCCCCCGTTCTGGAAGGGCGAAGCTCCCATTGAGGAGAAGCGGGGGAGAGAGACTTCATCGGCGGCGAGGGAGAGGGGGTCGGCGGTTATCTTTCCCGGGATTCCCGAGCTCTCGATCGGTGCCAGGCATCGAGTATGGGCGGATTCGCCTTTATGATCCATCCGATTGATCCCCGACGGGATGTCCAGCGCAAGTTCCCGCTGCTGGGCCGTTTGCTGCCAGAGCCAGCCATCCATTTCTTCTCCGCTTATTTTCCCCCGGTCTATCTCTCCCACGTCACTGGGATCCGCTCCGCGGCGACCGGGAAGGAGATCGAGGGCTGGCTGGTGGCCTGCCCGCTGACGCCGCAGCGTATGCTCTCGCTGCCTCTGGAACGGGTTTACCGCAAGATCATCGAGACCGGACGGTTGGCGGAGCGGCTGGGGGCGCAGATTCTGGGCCTGGGGGCCTTTACGGCGGTGGTGGGGGATGCAGGGGTCACGGTGGCCCGGCATCTTCGCATCCCGGTCACGACCGGAAACAGCTACACCGTGGCTGTCGCGTTGCAGGCCCTGCGCGAAGCAGCCCGACAGGTGGGGATCCCGCTCGCGGGGGCCACCGCGGCCGTCGTCGGAGCTGCAGGCGCCATCGGCCGGGTGGCCGCCCGGCTGCTGGCCCGGGAGGTCCCCCGCCTGATCCTGGCCGGACGCCGGGCGGAGCGTCTGGAAAACATTCGACCGCTGGTGGAGGCCGAGGGGGCACGAGCCGAGATCGCGAGGAGTCTCCAGGCCCTTCGCGAGGCGGATCTGGTCTTGGTGGTGAGCAGCTCTCCAGTGGCGATCATCGGGCCGGAACATCTCAAGCCCGGCGCGGTCGTCTGCGATGTGGCTCAGCCCCGCAACGTCTCTCCCCTTGTGGCTGCGCAACGGGACGACGTCCTGGTCATTGACGGAGGTATTGTGGAGGTTCCCGGGGAGGTGGATTTCGGCTTCGATTTCGGGCTCCCTCCGCGGATGGCCTACGCATGTATGGCCGAGACCATCGCCCTAGCCCTGGAGGACCGCTGGGAATCCTACAGCCTGGGCCGTCGTCTTTCCATCGAGCAGGTCGAGGAGATCGCCCGCCTGGCGGAGAAACACGGCTTCCGGCTGGCCGGCTTCCTTTCATTCGGACAGCCAATGAGTGAAGCGCGTCTTCAGCGGATGCGAGCGCGGGTGTCATTCCCGGCAGGGCGCGCCTGGGGTTAAGAGCTCCGGGAAGAATGGGGGGATGTTCCTGACTTCTCCTTCAGCGCTTCAATGGCTTCATGCCAACTAACAGGGCTACCGTTCCCAGCATGAACGTGCGGGCTTCAAGCAGGATCAATCCGGCCTGGGTCATAGCGTGGGCCAGTTCCTCCAGCGTAAAAAAGGCCTCCACGGATTGCGGCAAATACGTATAGGCGGCCCGATCGCCGGCCACGATCGCTCCCAGCCATGGAACCACGCGATGAAAATAAAAGCGATAGAAGGGCGTCCACCATCGGCGAGGTGGGCGGATCGCCTCCAGGCAGGCCACGCGACCGCCCGGGCGGACGACACGGGCTTGTTCCCGGATAGCGAGATCCAGGTTTGCGACGTTGCGCATTACAAAGCCGGAGAACACGGCGTCGAACTGTTCGTCCGGAAAGGGCAGGCGCAGAGCATCCCCGCCGACCCACTGGATGCGCTCACGACCAGGCTTCATGCGTCCGCGAAGCATCATCGGGAGGGTGAAGTCGCAGCCCACCACCAGTGCCCCCGGGCGCTGTCGCAGCGCTTCCGCCGCCAGATCGCCGGTTCCGGCCCCGACATCCAGGGCGCGGGCATCCGGCGGCAGCGCGCAGGCCCGGATGGCCTGTCGACGCCAGCGGAGATCCAGGCCGCCGGTCATCAGGCGGTTCATCAGATCATAGCGATGGGCGATGCGGGCGAACATCGCCCGAATCTGTTCCGGTTTCCGGGGGGTTGCGATCATGGGATCGCTCGAGAAAAGCAGATTGGAGCCGGGCCTGTACCATTCAGGCGGGGGTTGAGGCGGGGCGCTTTCGACGCCCCGCCTGGCCTCGTGATCCGGCTCTGCCCTGGCTTATTTTACATAGGGAGAGAATGCCGATGACCTTGGGGAATCGCAGGGATGCTGCTCTGCTTCCGGAAGCGAACATCCTGGCCCGCTGGGGACCCCGCCCGGGGGAAGGGCCGCTGCGTCCGGGCGGTGAGCCGTTCTTCTTTCCCGGCGGATCCGTCGGCGTATTGCTGATCCACGGGTTCACGGGCGCCCCTCAGGAGATGCGGCGGCTCGGGGCTTTCCTGGCCGATCGCGGACGGACGGCGCTGGGGATCCGGTTGCCTGGCCATGGGACGCGGCCGGAGGATCTGCGCGGGGTGACCTGGCGGGATTGGGCGGAGGCGGTGGCCATAGGCGTGAAGATCTTGCGGGAGCAATGCGAGCATGTGTTCCTGTGCGGCCTCTCGCTGGGTGGCGTCCTCGCTCTCTATGAGGCGGCCCACCAACCTCCGGATGGCCTGATCGTTATGGCCTCCCCTTACCGGATCCGGGATATTCGCCTTCGTTTTCTCTGGCTGTTGAAATGGCTGATCCCCCATGTCGGGAAGCGATCATCGGATCTCCGCGATCCCGAGGCGCATGCGGAGCGGGTTTCATACGCGTGGTATCCGATGACAGCGGTGGGAGAGGTGGTTCGGACCGTTCGAGCGGCGGCCGCTTGCCTCCATCAGGTGCAATGTCCAGCCCTGCTGATCTACTCCCAATCCGACCGCACGGTCCCTCCAGACCAGGGATGGGCGGTTTATCACCGGTTGGGAAGCCGCGATAAGACGATCCACTGGCTGGTTCGCAGCGGCCATGTCATTCCTGAGGATATCGAGCGGGAGGAGGCTTTCGAGCAAATCGAGCGCTTTATTCAGCGCGTGGTGAAGCAGAAGGCGCGCGGGGTCGCGGAGCGCTGAGGGGAGCGTTATGCGGACCATGACCATAGGCCTGATTGCAGACACTCACGTTCCCCAGCGGCTGGAGCGTCTTCCTCCCCAAGTGATCGAGGTGTTTCGGGGTGTTGCCCTGATCCTACACGCAGGGGATCTGAATCGCTGGCCGGTGCTGGATGAGCTGGCTCGCCTGGCTCCGGTGGTGGCGGTCAGGGGGAACGCCGATCTGGGGCTCCGCCTGCCGTGGCGGGAGGTCGTAGAGATCAATGGGGTCCGGATCGGGCTGGTGCATGGCCACGGCGGATGGCCCGTCTACCTGAAGAATAAAATCCGGGAAATGGCCCTCGGCTTCGAGCCGTTGCGGTATCTTCGGTACGCGCGTTTCGCTTTCCGGGATCCAGTGCATGTGATTGTCTCTGGGCATACGCACCGACCCCATCTGGTTCGCGTGAACGGGGTCTGGCTGGTGAACCCGGGCCCGGTGGCCCCGGATTATTATGTCCAGCAGGGGCCAGCGGTGGGTCTGCTCCATGTGAGCCCGACGGATTTGCGGTATGAGCGGATCGATCTCGGCACCGGCGGAACCCGGGGTTGGGTGCTCTCCCTTGACTTCCCGGGAGAGGGGCAGGAAGCGTGGGAAGGGTAGCCTTCCTTTCGATCTAACCCATATCTCTATAGGTGGTTCATGCGATGTAATCATATAGGGAAATCCACTATGATGGAGGAGACCCATGGGGCGGCGATGGCTGATTCTTCTGATGGTCCTGGTCGCGGGCTTAACCGGCTGGGTCCCTCGCACTCCGACCACGCAGGGGCTTCCGCCAGGCAGCTATGTGTCCGATGAGCTTCTGGTGAAGTTCACACCGGGTGCGGATCCGGGGGCGCTGGCGCGGGCCTTTGGTTTCCGCCTTCATCATCAGACCCTCCTGGGCGTCTGGGTGGTGAAGGTTCCTCCTCAAGCCATCGATGCCTTGCTGGCCGCGTTGAGCCGTCACCCTCACGTCGAATATGTAGAGCCCAATGGCATAGCGAGCATCGCGCTGGATCCCAACGATCCTTATGACAACACTACCTGTTATAATTCCTCGAAGTCCGGATGCGTGTCTCAGTGGGCATGGGGGAAGATCCAGGCCTATGCTGCCTGGGATCTCACAACCGGTTCCAGCGCGATCCGCATCGCGGTGGTGGATACAGGGATCGACAATAGCCATCCGGATCTTCCCGCTGTGGTTGCGCAGCGGGATTTCGTGAACAACGACAACAACGCGGAGGATGATAACGGCCACGGCACCCACGTGGCGGGGACCATCGGGGCGTTGACGAACAACGGGATTGGGGTGGCGGGCATGAACTGGCAGGTCAGTCTGCTGGCCGCCAAGGTCCTGGATGCCAGTGGGTCGGGGACCTACGCGCAGGTGGCGGATGGCATCGTGTGGGCCGCGGATAACGGCGCGAAGGTCATCAACCTCAGCCTGGGCGGTTCGATTGGCTCGCTCACCTTACAGAATGCGGTGGATTACGCATGGAATAAGGGGGCGGTGCTGGCCTGCGCCGCCGGCAACAGTGGTTCCAGTGCCAAGACTTACCCGGCGGCTTACACGAACTGTATCGCTGTTGCCGCCACGGATGAGAACGACAACAAAGCCTCGTTCTCCAATTACGGCGCCAAGTGGGTCGATGTCGCCGCACCAGGGGTTCGGATCCTTTCCACCATGCCGGACACGCCTGTCTATTTGACCACGCAGTATGGTTACCGGACGACGTATGATGCCTTGAACGGCACCTCTATGGCAACTCCCCATGTGGCGGGGCTGGCAGGGCTGGTGTGGGCGAGCGGCCGGTGCACTACCAACACCTGTGTCCGCCAGCGGATCGAGACCACCGCCGATCCGATTCCGGGCACCGGGCGCTACTGGTATTGGGGGCGCATCAACGCCTACCGAGCGATCAGCGCCCCTTAGAACGTTTTCCCTGCCTCGTTATAGCTGAAAGGGGATGGCACCTGATCGGGCCGCCATCCCCTTTTTATTTCTGGGGAATATCCTATGGGCCGTTCCTATGATAGAATTGCGATAGCATCGGGTTTCGGGCGAGCGTGCTGACCTCTCATGGGGGGATTCCGACGGCAATCGGGCGGCCGGAGATCGCTTCACCTGTCGCCCGAATGATCGGGCCGGCTTATTACTTGAACCTCATCGGAAGAGGAGGGAATCTCGATGGCCGGACACAGCAAATGGGCGAATATCAAGCATCGCAAGGCGGCCATGGATGCCAAGCGAGGGCAGCTCTTCAGTCGCCTGACCCGGGAGCTGATCGTCGCGGCCCGGGAGGGAGGGCCGGATCCAGAGACGAACCTGCGCCTGCGGCTAGCGATCGAGCGGGCGCGCGCCGCCAATATGCCCAAGGAGAACATCGAACGGGCCATCCGGCGCGGGGCGGGCCTTGAGAAGGGGGCGGAGCAATTCGAAGAATTGCTTTACGAGGGATATGGCCCCCATGGGGTGGCGATTATTGTGCGGGTGCTGACAGACAATCGAAACCGGACAGTGGCCGAGCTCCGCCGGATCTTCTCCCGCCACGGTGGCAGCCTCGCGGAATCCGGCGCGGTGATGTGGAACTTTGAGAAGAAAGGATACATTGCCATTCGACCGGATGGCCAGGACCCGGAGAAGATCTTCGAGCTGGCTATCGAGGCCGGAGCGGAAGACGTGGAGATCAGCGAGGATCTGGTGGAGATCTACACCGCGCCGGAGGACCTCCAGGCGGTCCGCCAGAGCCTGCTGCAGGCCGGCCTGACCATCGACAACGCGGAGCTGACCATGCGACCCAAGACTCGGGTGACCCTCGATGACCACGCGACCATGTCCGTGATGTCGCTGGTGGACGCCCTGGAGGAGCTGGACGACGTGCAGCAGGTTTACTCGAACCTGGAAATCTCGGACGAGCTGATCCGCAAATACGAGGCTCAGGCCGCCTGATGCGGGTGCTGGGGATCGATCCGGGGATCGCCATTACGGGATATGGCCTGATTGAGGACCGGGGGGGGGATCTCGAGGCCCTGGCTTATGGGGATATCCGGACGCCGGCGGGGGATCCCCTTCCTGTGCGTCTCCGGGAGCTTTACGAGGCCCTTCGCTCACTGATTCAGAGTTACCGTCCGGATGTCGCTGCCATCGAGCGCGTTTTTTTCGGTCGCAATGTGACCACTGCTTTCGCGGTCGGCCAGGCGCGCGGCGTGGCGCTGCTGGCGCTGGCCCAGGCGGAGATCCCGGTCTACGAATACACGCCGGCGGATGTGAAACAGGCGCTGGTCGGATATGGGAACGCCCCCAAAACCCAAATTCAGGCTATGGTCCGCATGCTCCTGCGTCTGCCTCAGATCCCCAGCCCGGATGATGTGGCGGATGCCCTCGCGGTTGCGATCTGCCATCTGAATCACGCTCGCCTTTCGGCGATCCTTTAACGGTCGCCACCGGAGGCATGGGTGACACAGATCGGATTCGGGAAAACCTCGCCGGAGCAGCATATGGAGGTATGCTGGCCCTGTTTCCCAGCGTGGCGCGGGCGCTGGATGCCCTTCGGCATTCAAATCCGGAGGCATCCCCATGGAGGGCAGCGCTCCACATTGGATCTGTATCGGTGGGAAGGCTGGAAGGCCCGGGGCTGGCCGCAGGGGCGATGTTCGGTAAGGCGGTTGAGGAAGCGATCCGGCTGGCCTATCTGCTTCCGGCGGGCATGGGGCGGATCACCGATCCGGCCTGTGCAGCGCTCCCCACGCCGCCGGCCGCTGAGATCGTGGGGGTTCCCGCGCGGGAGCTTCAAAAATCCGGCGAATGCATCGGCGGTGATCTCTGATCTGAAGAGAGGACCTGCTATGGACTCCAGGAATGGATGAGGCGCGATGCTGGTTCAGGTGCGTGGGATCGTGGAGGCCATTGGGAAGGATTGGATCCGGATGGATCTGAACGGCTGGGTGATCCAGGCCTATGTTCCCCCCAGCGTGTTGGCCCGTGCGCGGATTGGGGAGCCCATCACGCTGCATACGGCCGTGGTGATCCGTCTGGAAGGCCATGGGCTAGTCTTCACCCTTTATGGGTTCGCCGACGAGGATGAGCGGGAGCTCTTCGAACAGCTGCTCGCCGTGAGCGGTGTGGGCCCGCGTGCTGCTCTTGCGCTGCTGAGCCTTTCCGCTCCTGCCCTGCGGGCAGCCATCGCCCAGGAGCAGGTGGATGTACTCCGTCGGGTGCCTGGCATCGGACCTAAAACCGCGCGGGCGATCATTCTTCATCTGAAAGATCGCATCGGGGTGGGGCCAACACCAGGGGCTCCGATTCCGCGGGCGGAGGATACGGAGATCATTGCGGCGCTCACGGCGCTGGGCTACAGCGTGGTGGAAGCCCAGGCCGCCCTGGCGCATGTGCCGCCGGACCCCAACCTGCCTCTGGAAGAGAAAATCCGCCTTGCTCTGAGTTATTTCGCTCGCCCCGCGCGATAGCGCTTCAGCGTAGACCCTCTTGGGCTACCGGTTAGGGCCGGTAAGAGCCACCGGTAGGAGCCGCTTTCCCGGCGACCTTATCGGATGGCCTCGCGCAACCGTGCGCTGACATAATCCATCGCCGAGACCACCGCAATGATCGCCCACACGGCCGTCCCGGCCTTATGATAATCCGTCTGATCGATCCACAGCTTCAGCTGATAGCCGATCCCTCCGCCGCCCACAAATCCCACAACCGTGGAGATCCGGACATTGATATCCCAGTGATAAATGATGAACGCCAGGAACGGCAAGGTGATTTGAGGGATCACGGCGTAGCGGATGACCTGGAGGGTGTTTGCCCCAGTAGCCGTAATGGCTTCCACCGGCCCCGGGTCGATGGTCTCGATGACTTCGGAGAATAGCTTGCCCAGGTTGACCACGGTGGCTACGGTCAGGGCCAGCACGCCGGCGAAGGGGCCGAAGCCGACCCACGTGGCGAAGATCGCTGCCACTACGAGGGGCTCGATAGAGCGCACCACATTGAAGATCGTGCGGATGAGGTAATAAATAGCGGTCCCCACAGGGCTCCGGGCAGTGAGGTTACGAGCGGCCAGGAAAGAGAGAGGCGTGGCAATCCCTGTGGCTAAGGTAGTGGCCATCAGTGCCAAGAAGATCGTTTGCACCGTGAGCTCCAGCGTGCGGGTCAGCGCCGGGCTGATTTCCCATCGCCCCCCCCAGCGGGCTTCCGCCTGTAGGCGGGCGCCGCCTTCCCGAGCGAGGAGGGGCCGGATCTCCACATCGAGCTCAAAACGGCCGGCGGCATCCGTCCGGGTCCGACCGGCCAGCAATTCGCCGCCCAGCGGCAATTGCGGGCTGGGCGCGAAGACCCATCGCAGCACCAGCTCGCTCCCCGGGCGAAACCCTTCCCCCCGAATCCGGATCCACGTCCCCGTCGAGGCGCATGGTGGGAGGAACAAGCGGGAGCCTTCGCCTACCTCTATGACTTCAGGGGTGTTTCCCGATTCGCATGGGACTTTCACCGGCGCCTCCACACGCTGGATCCCCCGTTCAGGAACCAGGATCTCCGGCGTGAGGAAGGCGGTGAAGATCTCCTGAGCGCGCTGGGCGGCTTGGGGCTCCACCAGTTTCCTCAGGTCAATGCCCACCACGCGCCAGGATCCGGCGTAGATGCCGAGGACGAGCAGTGCCCCGATGATTTGAAGCCACCGGCGATGTCGGCGCATCCTGGAAGAGCCTTTCATTATGGGTAGCATTTACACCGTTGGGCTCGCGTTCAGGAAGGCCAAACGGCTCCTCTCCCTTCCCGGAGCCTCTAGGGAAACTCCAGCTGTTTTCATACGATCCGGCGCCGCACCCGGGCGCTGACGTAATCCAGCGTCATCACCACCAGGGCGATGCCGATCACCGCCGTCGCGACTTGCCGGTAGGCGCTCAGCCGGATCCACTCGCTTAACCGGAACCCGATCCCTCCGCCGCCAACGAAACCGATGATTGTCGACATGCGGACATTGATGTCCCAGCGATAGACTGCGAAGGAGACGAACTCCGGCACGACCTGGGGAACGACGGCGTAGCGGATGACCTGAAGGCGGTTGGCTCCGGTAGCCGTTAACGCCTCCATCGGTCCCGGATCGATATGCTCGATGACCTCGGAGAAGAGCTTCCCCAGCGCAGCGATCGAGTGCACCATTAAAGCGAGCATCCCAGCGAAGGATCCCAGCCCCACCCACACCACGAACACGATTCCGAAGATCAGGGGCTCCACGGAGCGGATGATATTAAAAAAACCACGCATCGCATAGTAGATCGCTCGAGCGGGCAGGGAGCCGCTCATCAGATTCCGGGCGGCCAGAAAGGAGAGAGGGGCAGCGATCAGCACGGCAAAGGTGGTGGCCAGCAGCGCGATGGCCACTGTCTCTCCCATCTTTTCCACAACCTCCAGCAATGCCTCGCTGGGGCGGGGTCCTCCGATCACCTGCACGACGTGGAGTTCCAGGAAGTGGGTCTGGGATTGGCCGGGAGGCGGCTCGAACCCCAGCGGAACCGCCCGGGGGGCAGTGAAAGCCGTGCGGAATCGACCGGAGGCATCTGCCTGCAGGGAAAGCGGACGGCCCTCCCAGAGGATCTGCTGGCGCTCCCCGATGGGATTCACCCACCAAAGCTCCAGGGCGGGGCCTGTCGGGAATCCTTCTCCCTGAAGGGTGAGAAGATCCCCCGCTTGGGCGCAGTCTGCGGAGAGCCATAAATGGGCCTCCCTCCGTATTTCCCTGGGGGAGGGCGGGCGCGTGCAAGGGACTTCCACGGGGATCCGATATACCTGCCGTTCCGTGGGGTAGGTCAAGAGATCGGGCTGTGTGAGGGCGATCAGATATGGCCGCATTTTATCGAAGCGCTCGAAGGGAGCCAGGGGGTGGATCTCTGTAACCTCCCAGCCCACCCCGTAAATTGCGGCGAGGGCGACCAGCGTGGCCGGCCACAGACGGGATCGGCGGCCTTTCCATCGGCGCCAGGCATCGTAGCCAGTGCCCATCCACCACAATCCGGCCGAGATCCATAGCCAGGGATGGCCCCGCCACAGGGCGAGGCCGACCAGCGTCAGGGAAACTCCTAGCCAGATCCCGGCCAGGGTGCGCAGCCCCATGGCGGAATAGGCCAGACCGGGAAGGATCAGGTAACCTCGGGGGGGCTGGCGCTCAGCTGCCAATGCGCTCCGCCTCCTGTCCGTAGATTTCCTTAAAGCGACGGTCATCGATCTCATCCGGACGCCCATCGAATACCTTAATGCCGTCCTTCAAACCGATCACCCGGGTTGCATAGCGATGGACGAGATCCAGGAAGTGGAGGCTACAGAGCACGGTGACGCCGTCCTTGCGGTTAAGCTCCTCGATATAGCGGAGGATGGAGTGGGCGAGGACCGGATCCAGGCTGGCGACCGGTTCATCGGCCAGCAGGAGACGGGGCTCCTGCATCAGCGCCCGGGCGATGCCCACCCGTTGTTGCTGCCCGCCGGAGAGCTCATCCGCCCGCTTATCCGCCAGATCCGCCAGCCCGACGCGTTCCAGAGCTCGCATCGCCCGTTGCACTTCCGAAGGGGGGAAATAGCCCAGGAGGCTGAGCCAGGGGTTCACATACCCCAGACGGCCGGTGAGGACATTGGTGAGGACGGTGGCGCGCTTGACCAGATTGAACTGCTGAAAGATCATTCCGATCTGACGACGGATTTTTCGGAGCTCTCGGGGTGAAGCCGCGGTGATGTCGACCCCGTTCCAGATCACCCGTCCGGAGGTCGGCTCGATCAGGCGGTTGATACAGCGCAGAAGGGTGCTTTTTCCCGCCCCGCTGAGCCCGATGATGGCCACAAATTCTCCGTCCTCAACGGTGAAACTGACCTCGTGCAGCGCCCGCGTCCCATCCGGATAGATCTTGGTGAGGCGATCCACGATCAACGGCATGGAGGATTATCCTCATGAACAGGATGTGCGCAGCTGGGCGGAGGGAGAAAAAGATCCCGGAATTCCCGGGAGGGAGTCCGCTGGGCAATCCTCGACCGGGGGGTGGAGGCATGGCCCCCACCCCGATACCCTTCATTTCGCCGGTTTCACCAGATCTTCCAGCTTATATCCGGAGGCGCTCAGCTGGGCTCGGAATTCATCATAGAAGGAATCATCGACCGCCTGCAGACCCTCGATCTGATAGACGGTCTGCAACGCCTTCTTGCCTTCCTCGGACTGGGCGATCTCCAGCAACGCCTGGCGGATCTTCGCTTTCAAATCCGAAGGGAGATCTTTCACCACGCTGACGTTATCATTGGGGATTTTCGCTGTGGTTGCCAGGACGACCACCTTCTGTTTCACATCCGGGAGGTCTTTCTCCACTGTGCTCCGGGCATCCACATAAGTGGCCCCGGCATCGCAGTCGCCGTTGTAAACCGCCTTCACCACATTGGGGTGGGAGCCCGCGTTCACTGTCTTGGCGAAATCCTTATCCGGGTCCACCCCGTTCGCCTTCAGCAGGATACGGGGCATCAGGTAACCGGAAGTGGAGAGGGGGTCGACCCAGCACATGGTCTTGCCCTTAAGATCGGCGATGCTCTGGATGCCGGAGTTCGCGCGCACGATGATCTGGCCTGTGTAGTAGGTCTGCTCGAAGCGCACGGTGGCCAGGATCACCTCCACGCCGTATTTCTCATGGGCCAGGAGGTAGCTGAGGGTGTTGAGCCAGCCGATCTGGGCCTGGCCGGCCCCCATCGCTTCCACCGCGGCAGCGTAACTGCTGGCCAGTTTCAGGGTCACTTTCATGTTCAGTTTCTGTCCCAGCAGCTGAGCGAGCTGCTCCCCACCCCGCTTGATTTCTTCGGACTCTCCGGAGGGCACAAAGACCATGACCAAGGGGTTCTGTTCGCTTCCCAATGGGGGCTTTGGGGGCGCGCAGGCTCCCAGCGCCAGGCTGAAGACGATCGTCCCGATCACGAGGAACAAACCAGCGCGTTTCATGGGGAGCCTCCTCTTGAGCTTGAAGTTCCATGAACTTTCACACCCATTTTAGGGGGATCCTGAGGTGGTATCAAGTGTTCTGGCGGATCCAGGCCGGGCTTTTCGGTGCCCTCTGGTCTTCCCCTGTTCGGCGTGGAGGGGGGAGCGAGGATGGCCCTCCTTTCGCTGCACTTTGATGACTTCTCCCTGTTCGGAAAGCCCGTGGTGCCCCTCCCGCAGTTTCAGCAAAACCATGAGGGCACCCCTGGTGGCTGAGCGCCCATTTGCGTTAAGATGGTTTCTAAAGGGATGGCGGTGATCTGGAAAAGAGATGGAGGCCTGGATGCGATTCCGAGATCGGAAAGATGCGGGACAGCGGCTGGCGGAGGCGCTGCGAGATCTGGAGCCGGAGGCTCGAGCGGGTCAGGTGGTGGTGATGGGGATCCCCCGGGGGGGCGTGGTGGTGGCCTATGAGGTGGCCCGCGCCCTTCAGGCGCCCCTGGATGTGGTTCTCTCCCATAAGCTGGGCGCCCCTGGGAACCCGGAGCTGGCCATTGGCGCCGTGGCGGAAGATGGAACCCTCTGGGTGGATCCTCGGGCGATCGCGGAGCTGGAGGTCTCGCCGGCTTACATGGAGGAAGAAGTCCGCCGTCAACAGGAGGAGCTCCGGCGGCGGTCTGCCCTCTTTCGTGGCGCCCGGCCGCCGATCCCGGTGGAGGGTCGGACGGTGGTGGTGGTCGATGATGGGATTGCGACGGGAGCGACGATGCGAGTCAGCCTGCGCTCTCTGCGGAACCGAGGGGCCAGGCGTCTGATAGTGGCCGCTCCGGTGGCCCCGCCGGAGATACTCCCGCGGGTGGAGACCGAGGCGGACGCGGTGGTTGTGCTTTACACGCCGGCGCTGTTCTGGGCCGTCGGTGCTTTCTATGAACAATTCGACCAGGTGCCGGATGAAGAGGTGGTGGCTCTCCTGGAAGAAGCGATTGCCTGGGGACGGAAATAGATGGCGGAACGCACGAAACCCTCTCTCCAAGAACTCATTCAAAAGCTTCGGGAGCGGCTGGCCCGGCCGCTTCCTGGCGCTCCTGCCCAGTGGGAGATGGCCCCTCCGTATCGACGGGCATGGACGGAGCGTCTGAGTGAGGAGCTATCACGGGCCCGCGCGGCTGCGGTGCTGATCCTGCTCTACCCGAATGGTCCGGATCTGGCCTTCCCGCTTACCCGGCGGACCTTCCATGTGGCTTATCACAAGGGCCAGATTTCCCTCCCCGGGGGAGCATGTGAGCCGGGAGAATCTCCGGCGGAGGCTGCCCTTCGAGAGACCGAGGAGGAGCTGGGCCCCCTAGACGATCCGGTGGAGCTTCTGGGTTCCCTCACACCCCTTTTTGTCCCCCCCAGCGGCTTCATGGTGCATCCGGTGATCGGCTGTCTCCCCAGGCGCCCCATATTTCGTCCCGCTCCGATCGAGGTAGCCGAAGTGCTGGAGGCTACCCTCTCCTGGCTCCTGGATCCCCGTCATCAGGGGGAGGAGGAGCGGGAAGTCGATGGGGTGCGCTGGCGGATCCCGGTATTTCGTCTGGGGGATCACACGATCTGGGGGGCCACCGCGATGATCCTGGCCGAATTCCGGGCCATCGTGCGGGAAGTACTGGCTTCCCCAACGTGAGGAACAGGATATCCGCCACCGGGCTCCTCTTCCAACAGGAAGAGGCCGGCTGCATCATGCCTGGGAGGTTTCCACGTCTAAAGCGTCCATGAGAAAATCAATCAGCTGCATCGGAATCCAGCCATGAGGAACAGGGAAAATCATCCGGGTGCTGGGGCCGTTTTTGGCGATCTTTCATTTCCTGCGGAGATCCAACCGGAAGAACGGCGCATCGCACGACTGCTGCTTCTAGGAGGAGGGATCCCATGACCTGGCTTATCATCCATGGGACCGTTTGTACCATGGAAGATCCGCCCCGGGTGATCGAGGACGGGGCAGTGGCGATCGAGGGAGATCGTGTGGGGATGATCGGGACTACGGCGGAGGTGCGAGCGCGCTATCCGGATGCGGAGGCCATGGATGCCCGCGGGCAGTTGATCCTTCCAGGGAGCCTGTGTGCCCACACGCATTTCTATGGGGCCTTTGCACGAGGGATGCCTCTCTATGATGAGCCCCCATCGAATTTCCCTCAGATCCTCCGCCGGCTCTGGTGGCGTCTGGATCGAGCCCTGGATGAGAAGGCAGTCCGCCTTTCCGCCATGGTTTGTCTGATCGATGCGATCCGTCACGGCACCACCACACTGATCGATCATCATGCCAGCCCTTCCTGCATCGATGGCTCTCTGGACATCATCGCGGAGGCGGTGATAGAGGCCGGCCTACGGGTTTGCCTCTGCTATGAGGTGTCCGATCGCAACGGCCCGGAAGGGGCGAGAGCGGGGATCCGGGAGAACGTCCGTTTCCTCCGGCGGGTTCGAGAATGGCGGGCCAGCGGGGATCCTCGGGGTGCCTTCCTGGCGGCCTCCTTCGGACTTCACGCCGCCTTCACCATCGGTCCCGAGACCATGGAGCAGGCGGTTGCGGAAGCTCGGGCACTGGGGACGGGTTTCCATATTCATGTGGCCGAGGATGCGGTGGATGAGGGGCACAGCCTGACGGTCTACGGGGTGCGAACAGTGGAACGGCTGGCCCGCGATGGGGTGCTGGGCCCGCAGACGCTATGTGCGCACTGCGTGCATGTCGACGCCTCGGAGATTGATCTGTTGGCTCGCACGGAGAGCAAAGTCAGCCATCAGCCCCGTTCGAACATGAACAACGCGGTCGGGGTGGCGCCGGTGGGAGCGATGCGGAAGGCGGGCGTGACGGTCGGATTGGGGAACGATGGGTTCTCCAACAATATGTTTGCGGAGATGAAGACCGCTTACCTGGTCCATAAAGTTCACGCCCGCGACCCCCGGGCCATGGGAGCAGAGGAAGTGGTGGCCATGGCATACCGGGAGAACGCCCGCATCGCCTCCCTTTTCTGGCCTCATCCCGTAGGGATTCTGGCGCCGGGCGCCTATGCAGATATCATCCTTCTGGACTACCGGCCTTACACGCCTTTCACAAAGGAGAATCTGCCCTGGCATCTGATCTTCGGCGTGGATGGCTCCCATGTGACCACGACCATTTGCGGAGGGCGGATTCTGATGAAAGATCGGCAGTTGCTGACGCTCGACGAGGAACGGATCGCCGCGGAGGCCCGCGCCCATGCGCCCCGGATCTGGGAGCGCTTTCGGGAGATTGTGGAGTCGGAGCGAAGCCTCTGAAGGCTCAGGAACAGGGGAATCGAGGAAGCAGGTTTCTCTGGATCATCAACCTGTAGAGGTGGAAGGATCCAATGCGGATTCGGGTGCGTGTTCCAGCGACCACCGCGAACCTGGGCCCGGGTTTTGATGGGATGGGGCTGGCGCTGGGTCTCTATAACGAGATCGAAGCCGAGCCGGCCTCCGCCCTGGAGGTCATTGTGGAAGGGGAGGGCGCGGATCTCCTTCCCCGTGATGGGGCCAATCGGGTGGTGCGCGCGGCGGCGGCGCTGTTCGAGCGGATGGGATCCGCGCTTCCGCCGATGCGTCTGCGTTGCCGCAACCGGATCCCCCTCATGTCCGGCCTCGGATCCAGCGCGGCGGCCGTAGTCGGGGGGCTGGCCCTGGCTCAGGCCTGGATGGGACGGCTGGATCCGCCGGAGGTCCTGCTGGAGATAGCGACCGTGCTGGAGGGTCACCCGGATAACGTGGCGCCGGCGCTGTTGGGAGGGCTGGCGCTGGTTGCGCGGGATGAGGATGGGCTGATCGCGGCCCGCGTTCCCATCCCCCCCATGCGGGTGGCGCTGGCTCTCCCGGGCGTTACCGTATCCACCGAGATGGCTCGCCGCCTGCTTCCCGCTCACGTGTCTTTAGCCGATGTGGTCTTCCAGATCGGCCATGTGGCGCTCCTGGTCCACGCCTTTCGGGAGGGCGATTGGGGGTTGCTGGGCCGAGCGATGCGGGATCGGCTGCATGAGCCCTACCGGGCGCAGCTGATCCCAGGTTATGAGCGGGCGGTGGCGGCCGCGCGGGCCGCGGGAGCGGCGGCGGTATGCATCAGCGGGTCGGGCCCAGCCCTCGCCGCGTTCGCTCCGGAGGGCCATGAGGCGATCGCCGCGGCGATGGCGGCTGCGTTTGCAGAGGCCGGCATCCCGGCGCGCACCTGGGTGGTGGAAGTCGATGGGGATGGGGTTCAGGTGGAGGTCGAGCCGGGGGAATAGCGGATCGAACCCTGCTTTACAGCACGGGGAAGGGGAGGGTGGGGTCGGGCGCTGAGAGTTTTCATATACCCCATCAGCTCAATCGGAGGGAAAAGCGATGGGATTTCTCAGACGGCTGTGGGGAGCGTTCAAGAACATCGCCATTCTGTTCTCCTTCACCGTAAACCTGATTCTGGTCATCGTGTTGGCTCTGCTCTACTTGCAGCTGTCCTCCCTGAAGTCCACGGTGAACCAAACGGTGGGGCGTCTGGAGGAGATCGCGCAGGATCTTGGAAGCACCCACATCTCCACCACCATCCCCATCCGGCAATCGGTCCCTGTGGCCTTTGAACTCCCGGTTCAGCAGGATACGGTGGTGGTGACGCTGGCGCCGGTGCCCATCACCACGGTGGCGACGTTCCAGCTGCCCGGGGGCGGGGGCACGATCAACGGGACGGTCTTTATCCATCTGCCTGCAGGCACCCGTCTTCCGGTGCGGTTGAATATGACGGTTCCGGTTCGCACGCAAATCGGGGTGAGCTTCGATCAGCCGGTGGACATCGCCCTGGGCGCTTCAGGGCTGGACCCGGTGGTGGGGAAGCTGCTCCTGCTCCTGAAGGATCTCAAGGCGTTGCTGGACATGATCCCAGGGCCATAGGGGCGGGCGAGGGGTGTGGTGGCCGAGGCGGGGAGCGATAGAAGCTCATATCCTTCATCACTCAGGGTCTAATGGGATGCAGTTGCGCACCCATATTGTCACGGGAGGTGTGATCGGCTTCTGGATCGGCGGACCCCTGGGAGGTGCGCTGGGGGCCTTCTCCGGCGCGATCCCGGATGTGGATCTGGATGTGGGCTCTGTGGCGCGCGGGGCACGGAGGCTGGGGGCGCTGGCCATCGTCGGAGGCGCGCTGGGGGGGTATCTGCTGCGATCTCCATGGATAGCCGGGATCGGCCTGGGAAGTGGTTTCCTGCTGTGGATGTTGATCCGCCTCCCCCATCGGGGGCCCACGCATTCCCTTGCTCTGGCGGTCCTCTGGAGCCTTCTGGGCGCGCTGCTCTGGAAGGAACCCCGGCTGGCCGGGGCATGGGCTGCGGGATATCTCTCCCATCTGTTGCTGGATGCGCTCACGCCCCAGGGGATCCCCTGGCTGTGGCCGCTCTCCACCAGGCGCCTGCGCCTGGCATGCTGGCGGACCGGATCGTTGTGGGATCATGGGATCCTGTTGCTCAGCGGGATCGCCGGGTTGGGGCTCCTGGGCTGGCATCTGCTGAACGGATGATAGGGGGGAAATGGCGTGAAGGTGACGAGCTCCCCTCCGATCTGCGATTATGAAGCGACCGACTACGAGGCCTTCTGGCAGGCGGGCCGCACCTATGAGGACCTGGCGGAGCGGATCGCACTGCGGGCGCTCTTGCCGCCGCGGGGCCATCGGCTGGTGGAGATCGGCGCGGGCTTTGGACGGCTGGCCGATTTATACGGCGGCTACGAAGAGGTGTATCTCCTGGATTACGCGCGGACGCAGGTGGAAGCCGCCCGGCGGCGCTGGGGGCACGACCCGCGGTTCCGCTTCGTGGTGGGCGATCTATACCGCCTGCCTTTCATGCCTGGCTCCTTCGATACCATTGTGATGGTCCGGGTGATTCATCATGTCCAGGATGTGCCCCGCGCCCTCAAGGGGATCCACGAAATCCTGCAGCCGGGAGGCGCGTTCGTTCTGGAGTTTGCCAACAAGCGTCACCTGAAGGCCATCCTCCGTTACGCCCTGGGCGCTCAGTCTTGGTCGCCCTTCTCGCTGGAGCCCGTGGAGTTCGCCCCGCTCCATTTCGATTTCCATCCTGCCTGGATGCGCGCCCGGCTGGAAGAGGCGGGCTTCCGGATCCGGCGGGAACGGGCGGTGTCGCACTTCCGGCATCCGTGGCTGAAGCGCCTGATCCCTGCCCCTTGGCTGGCCCGAATGGACGGCTGGGTGCAGGAGATCGGCGCCCTCTGGAAGCTGACGCCCAGCATCTTCGTTCAGGCGGAGGCAGGATCTGGAGAGCATGTGACCGGGGATGGGTTCTGGCGCTGCCCCCTTTGCCGGCTCCCGGCTCCCGAGGAGGAGGGAGCGGTGGTCTGCCCGGCGGGCCATCGATGGCCCCGGGAAGGTTCGCTTTATGTCATGCGCCCGATGGGAGGATGAGGGTGCCGAGGGCCGCTTATGGAACCTGGGGCACGCCGGTAGGAGCAGGGGCTTTCGTCCCGACAAATGTCGCCGCTAAAGCGGCTCCTTCCCTTCTTTAGTCGGCACAGTCCGGGATCTCATGGGCCTGCCCCTATCCACCAGATCCTTCCATCCGTTGCGGCGGCGATCCACCGGTGGTCCTGGGCGCGCCAGACGTGACGTAACCCGGAGACCGCGCCGGCCGCTCCCCCAGCAGGCGTTCCCCCCACCAGAAGCCCCCAAGCGTTCACCTGCCGGGCCACGGCCAGCCCTCGGCGCTCTTCCCCCATCACAAAAACCAAATCGGCGAAGGTCCCTTCTTCAACCCTGCGGTGGTCGGTGATCAGCGCCCGCTGCCCTCCCATCTCCAGGATCCATCCGCCATCGATCGTGCGCAGGGTTACCCTTCCCATCCCGACCTGTAATCCCGGCGGGATGGGTGTTTCTCCTCCCAGGACATGGCGAACCGGATAACGGCCTTTCAGAGTGTTCACGCTGCGCATTGCTCCCTCCCCCTGGAGGATGACAAGATCCAGGCGACGGTCGAACGGTCCCAGCCAGCGCCCCAACTCCCCAACGGGAGGATCCCCGGAGCCATCCAGCCATAGCACCCGATGCCCCTCCGGGGTCTCCAGAAGGAGGGCATGACCTCCCTCAAAGAGCACCAACCGCGTCCGACCGTCCGGCAAGTAGGTGAACGCGATGCTGGTCAGCGCCCCGATGAGGCCGAGGATGCGCAGAGCCGGTTGATAGGGCTGGAGACGGGCGATCAGATCGGTCCAGGGAACGCCCCAGGCGCGAAGAAGCAGGAACGCCAGCGCGCTTCCATAGAAAAGCAGCATCCCTGCCAGGTAACCGGGGGCGACGCGCACCGTTGCCAGGGGCCATCGGGCGGTCAGATCGGCGATGCGGATCGTCCAGGCGAGAGGCCACCAGACGGCCCAGCCCAGGGGCGCGGCCAGGCGGCCGACCAGCGCCGCGCCAATGGCGGCGGGGATCCCCAAGGCCATCACGAAGGGTTGCATGGGGAGGGTCAGGAGATTGGCGAGAGGAGCGATCAGGGAGAGCTCCCGGAAATGATACAGCATCAGGGGCGCGGTGGCGATCTGGGCTGCCAGGGAGACCAGGAGGGCCTCTCGGAAGATCTCCACCAGCGTCGCGGCCTGGGGATCCCGGAACAAATGGGCGGTTTGAACGTGGGCCCATTGCTCCAGCAGCGGGGCCAGGAAGAGCAATCCCAAGGTCGCGGCGAAGCTTAGCTGGAAGCCGATATCCTCCATTGCCGCTGGATCCCAGAGGGTCATCAGGAAAGCGGAGAGGCTCAGGGCGTTGAGGGCGTCGCTGCTGCGCCCCAACATCCAGGCGATCACGGTGAGGGATCCCATAATCGAGGCGCGCACCACGGAGGCCGAAGCGCCGACGAAAAGGGCATATACGGGGATCAGAACCAGGGTTGCCCAGAGGGCGATCCGTCGACCCAGGAGCCGGGTGAAGATCGTTAAGGAGAGAGCGGTGAGCAGGGTGATGTTATAACCGGAGATCGCGACGATGTGACTGAGGCCGGAGCGGGCGAAGGCCTGTTCGACCTCCCACGGAATGCTGCTTTCATCCCCCAGCAGGATGCCGATGAGCAACCCCGCCTCCGGATCCGGGAGGATCTCCCGCAGGCGTGTCCGGGCATATCCGCGCGCCCGGTAGAGCAGTCCGAGCAGGGGATTTCCCTCGCTGGATCGCAGGCGGGTCCATTCCCGGGCTCGGAAGATGCCCAGGACCCCCTGCCGGGCCAGAACAGCCCGTCGATCGACGCCAGCGCTGACCGGAAGGGGGCCCGCGCGTCCGGTCAAGCGGATCCGATCTCCATACTCCGGGCGGCCCTGAGGGAGATCTACCTGAAGGAGGCCGTCCCCGCCGTCTGGGCGGAAGCGGAAGCGGGATCCCGCGCCGCGTTCAGCCGGGTCATTGACCACGACCCCCTCCAGGGTGAGCTCTGCCCCCTCCTCCACGGCTGTGGCCACCGGCGGGGGGAGGGATGGGATCGGGCGCAGGGTTTCCCGGAGCGCGCCGAGGAGAAGGATCAGAAAAAGAAAGGGGAGACGCCGGCCTCCGGAATCGGGGAAGCGGAGCCCGATGGCTGTCACGGCCGGGAGCATCCAGATCAGGAAAAACAGGGTCCAGCGTGGGAATAGATCCTCGCCGGGCAGGAGGTTCCGGGCGAGGAACAGCCCTATCAGCCACGCCAGAGCGGGCAGGAAGAGTGGCGCGCCGTGAAGATCCGGCATCGCCGGTTGTTGTCCTTCGAAGGATCCATGGGATTCCACGGGCAGTGGGACCTTCAACGCTGAGGTTCGTGGGATATCGCCTCAAGCAAGGGGCGGTGCCTTTGCGTCGATGGGAAATCGGCCTCCAGGTGTTGCGCGCCAGCGATCCACCGGTTTCTTTTGCGAAGAGGTGACCGGGAGTCCGATCAACGATTGCGCAACACCAGGGGCAGGTAAACCGAGCGGTCCAGCTGGTGGATCCGCATAACCATCAGTTCATCCCATTTGGCGATGTAAATGTAGTCGGCTTCCTTCTCGATGTCCTCTGCACAGCCCGGGATCTCATAGGAGCCCGTCACGCGGAGAGAGGATGGATCATGGACGTCCAGGATTTGCAAGGTGCTCCTGTAGGGCTCTAAGGAGCTTAGAGAGCATTTCGCACGGAGCAGATAAACGTAAGCTCCCTCCGCTTCTACGCCCACTGCATGCCAATCCCGGGGCAGGTCATAGATGCCCATCCGCCGCGGGGATTCCGGCTGACTCACGTCGAGGACCTCGAGGCGATCGCCGCCTCCGTCCGTCGGATAAAGGATATAGGCGCGGTTATGATCCACCGCCACATCCCGAATCAGCAGCCCTGCATTGTTGCTTGGGGTGGGCACGGTATACCGCCCAACCAGGCGGGGGCTCGTCGGGTTGCGGACATCGATGATCAGCAGCTGGTTGAAGCTGCGGGCATATGCATAATTCCCGACCACCGTGACCCTCTCCATATCCCCTGAGAGGAAGCCGATCCGTTGGGGACTTGCGAGATTGCTCATATCGTAGATCTCCAGGCCGGTATAGTTGGCCACATAGAGCTGGTTTCCGATGGCATCCACGCCCCAGGCGAGGATAGTGGGCCGGAACACCGTAGGGGCGGCGGGGTTGCGGGCGTCGATGATCTCCAGCCGGCCGCCTATGGCGATATAAACCCGGTTCATAGACGCCGCGATATCCAGAGCCTCAGTATCGAACCCCTGCGTAGATAGATCCTGATAACCTGCCAGCCAAGGTGGGGGTGGATTGGGGGCATTGAAGATCCACAACTTGTTCCCCATGCCGATTCCGTAGAGGTAACTTCCATCCGTCGCGATCCGCGTCGCTGATCCCGGGAAGGCCAGAGTGGTGATCTCCTGAGGGTTTCGCGGATCGTTCCCATCGAACGTTCGCAGGCCGATCCATCGATCTGTGACATAGATATACCGGCCGTTCGCGGCCACATCCGTGGCCTCGCTGGAAGGGGGAAGGAGGGAACTGCCCGCCCAGCGGGGATGACGAGGGTCGCTCACGTCGGCGACCTGCAGGCTCCCTCGGGGGCTTCCCAGCGTCTCCGTAATGCCCACCACATAGGCATAGTTCCCCACCACCGTCATGCGGCTCGCATCCGATAACTCCGTCAGGCTCAGGGAGCCGATCACCTGGGGGGCGGATGGGTCGCGGACATCCATGATCACCAGGCTGGGTGGGACCCCCCAGTCGCTGGCCACCCCATAGGCGTAATTTCCGATTACCATGTCGACTCGATTGGGGGAAGGATTCACGGTACCGATCTTGCGAGGGGATGTGGGAGAGCTTACATCGAAGACCACAGTCTGATGGGTGAAGGTGTCCTCCACATAGGCGTAGCTCCCAGCTAACGCCACGTTTCCGGCGAGGAGCATCTCCTCCTGGTAGCGCCCGAGTTCCCGCGGGGCCGCGGGGTTGCTCACATCCAGGATCCGCAACCCACCGAACCCGAACAACAATCCATCCTGATATGTCACAGTCGCATAGGTCACATACAGATAATTCCCGGCGATAGCGCTCCGGGTCGCGCCTCCCGGCGCGCGGCCGGCGATGCGCGGGCGGCTTGGGTCGCTCACATCCAGGATCCACACCCCATCGCGCGCTGTCACGTAGGCGAGGCCTCCAGCGACTGTCACTCCGTTCACCATGTCGGGCAGACGGACGTAGCCCACCACCTTCGGGCGGCGGGGATCCGCGAGGCTCATGACCAGCAGGTTCCTCCCAACGCCGACATAGGCATAGGAACTGTGGATGGTGAGGACTTGGATGGGCCCACCGATGTAGCCAACGGGTTCTACGATCACTGCCCCCTCCGCCGCAATGGAGAGGGGAATGCTCGGCTGCGAGCTGGAAGCGGCCGGGGAGGCCTCGATGGATCCCCGGGGAAGGCTCGTAACCACCATCAGCCAGGCGATGAGTATCCATCGATGCCGCCGGCTCATGATCTCACCCCTCCGATCACAGCGTGGACCCACAATAGCGTCAGAGCCACCCGCCGCCATGCCTCCCCCACGTCCGCAACCGCGGGATCCGCCATCGGATCTGCTCAGGATGCACCCGCCACACCGTATCATCGCTGGCCCTCCAGAGGACGTGCTTCTCGTCCATTAAGATGATAGCCATCTCTTCGCGGCGCTGGACGCTTCATCCGCTGTGTCTCCGCCCTTATCGGGTCACGGCTCCCTGCCCTTCCCGCACGGCCAGGGGGAGATACAG
>NZ_JBHOQR010000013.1:0-57253 GCF_042408815.1 Thermoflexus sp.
CTGCTGCCTGGGGATGAGGAGCCGGAGGTGGATCTGGGGCGCCTGCTTCAAACTGTTTATGAACGGGCGGCTTACGATCTCCGGGTTCGCTATGAGGAGGAGCCGGTCCCTCCTCTTGAACCCCCCTTCGCCGAATGGGCCGCCACTCTGCTTCGGGAGAAGGGATACCGGAGGCGATAGCCCCGGGGCTGCCGGCGACGCCGGCGATCCCCGATGGGTTCCCGAACATCTCGAATAGGGGGTGCGCGATGAGCCGGGAGATCACGATCAGTGTGATCAAAGCCGATATCGGGGGCATGGTGGGCCACTCCGGGATCCACACGGATCTGGTGGCCCTGGCCCGCCAGCATCTGGAGGAGGCCCAGCGCCGGGGCGTGATCATCGATTACTATGTGACTTGGTGCGGGGACGACCTGCAGCTCATCATGACCCATCGCCATGGGACCGACAGCCCCATCGTCCACGGCCTGGCCTGGGAAACGTTTGAGCGCTGCACTGTGAAAGCCAAGGAAATGAAGCTTTACGGAGCCGGCCAGGATCTCATCGCCGACGCCTTCTCAGGGAACGTGCGGGGGATGGGGCCGGGGGTGGCGGAGATGTCCTTCGTTGAGCGCCCCTCGGAGCCCATCATCGTCTTCATGGCCGACAAAACCTCCGCCGGCGCCTGGAATTTACCCCTGTTCCGCATGTTCGCAGATCCCTTCAACACGGCCGGTCTGGTGATCTCTCCTGCCCTCCACGAAGGGTTCCGCTTTGAGGTTCACGATGTCAAGGGTCACAAGCGGATTTTCTTCAATTGCCCCGAGGAGATGTATGATCTTCTGGTCTTCATTGGGGCTCCGGGCCGGTATATGATCAAGGCCGTTTACACCAAGAAGGGGGAGATGGCGGCGGTCTCTTCCACCGAACGCCTCTCTCTGATCGCCGGGCATTACGTGGGGAAGGACGACCCCGTGTGCATCGTGCGGGCGCAGGGGATCTTCCCGGCGGTGGGGGAGATCCTGGAGCCCTTCACGATGCCGCACATCGTGGAGGGCTGGATGCGGGGCTCCCACTACGGACCGCTGATGCCTGTGCCTTTGCAATATGCTAAGTGCACCCGCTTCGATGGTCCGCCACGGGTGGTGGCCCTGGGCTTTCAGCTGGCCGATGGCCGGCTGATCGGGCCGCGGGATATGTTCGACGATCCCGCCTTCGATGAGGCGCGGCGGCTATGCAATGTGATCGCGGATCACTTCCGACGTCACGGGCCTTTTGAGCCCCACCGCCTGCCGATGGAGGAGATGGAATACACCACGCTGCCCGAGGTGGCCGAGCGCCTGGTAGGCCGCTGGGAGCCCCTGCCCGAGCCCCATCCCGCCATCGCGGGCGGGGATGGCAGCGCGGCCGAGGCGGATTAGCGGATGAGTTGAAGGCGGATGGGGGCGGGCGGTTTCCCTGCCCGCCCCCATCGGTTCATGCGCTCCCTATTCGGTGTAATATGCCAGCCCCAGCACGCCCGGCCCAGCATAGAGGCCCATCACCGGCGAGAAAACGGTGAGATAACACTCCCGGCAATCGAACCGCTCGAGGAGTTGCTGCCGCAGGGCCTCGGCCTCCTCCAGCGCGGCCGCGTGGAAGACCGAGGCATGGACCGGACGATCCCCCACATCCTGGGCCATCCGCTCCAGCATGGCTTCGATCGCTCGGCGTCGCGTGCGAACTTTCGCCAGCACCTCGATGCGGCCGTTTTGCAGGGTCAGGATCGGCTTGATCTGCAGCACGTCCACCGCCAGGGAGGCCAGGGCAGGCGCTCGCCCGCTCCGGATGAGATAGGTCACCGTCTCCAGGACGGCGAAGAACCGAAGGCGGGGGCGGAGAGCCTCAACCCGGGCGACGATCTCCTCCAGCGATGCCCCGGCTCCGGCGGCCCGCGCCGCTTCCAGGACGAGGAACCCCTGAGCCATGGTGGCGGCCTGACTGTCAATGACTCGAATGGGCACCTCGGGGACCATCTGAGCGGCCAGGAGGGCCGCGTTGTAGGTTCCCGTCATCGCCGCTGAAACATGAATGGAGACAATTCCTTCGGCCTCCTTCGCCAGCTCCCGGTAGGTCTCCAGGAAATCCCCGACGGAGGGCTGGGAAGAGGTCGCGATGAGCCCTGTGCGCTGCCACTCGTAGATCTGCTCGGCGGTCACATCGATGCCATCCCGGAACACCCGCTCCCCCAGGAGGATGCGAACAGGGACCACGCGGATGCGATAGGCTTCCACCAGCTCGGGGGGCAGGCACGCCACGCTATCGGTAACCACTGCGATCTTCGCCATGGCGCTTCTCCCTGCAGGCGAACGCGTGGGGAGCTTGACCGGATCTTTCCACGCGACCCTTGTGCTCGCGCTCGCGGCCGGCTGGCGAGCAGGCCCTTCTTTCCCCCGGGAGGAGTCCTCTGGGTTCCTCAGGAATCCCTGAGAAAGGGCCCTTCCTCCCCTTCTTACGGGACCCGCCCACCGACGGAGCGCTCACCCGGCGGACATTCGGTGCTGGTCGCCTGGATGCCGGAACATCCAGGCCTCCCAGGAAGCCGTATCCCGGTCCAGCCAGAGGCGTCGCCAGAGCACCTGCCGGCGTTTCACCGGATCTGGGGGGAGCGGTTCCCGGTTGGCCTCCAGGCGTTTGATCACCGTGATCCCCAGCATGGCCAGCCCCCCGAATGCCACCTCGGAGGGTCCGTCGGCCAGCCATACCAGCGCGGGCAATCCGGCGATGGCCAGCAAGGCCATGATCGCGGTGGCACCCAACAGACGCCCGATGGCCAGCGCGCCAAGGAGCCAGAGGGCCCCGGCCGGGAAGGTCACGGCCAGCATCCCCAGGAACGGGCCGATGCCGCGTCCTCCATGGAAGCCCAGCCAGACCGGCCAGTTATGACCGATGACGGCGGCCAGCCCCGCTGCCACCGCCACCCCGCGCGGATGGCCCAGGGACAGCGCTCCGAGGGTGGGGAGGGCGGCTTTGAGGACATCGAAGAGGCCGACCGGGAAGAGGGCCCAGCGGGCCACGTGGTAATACACTGCGGTCCCGCTAACGGTGCGGCTGCCCCAATGCCGCAGATCCACTCCGCGCAGGAGACGACCTGCGAGGTAAGCTGTGGGGATCGAACCGAGGAGATAACCCAACAAAATAAATCCGAGATCCGGCATAATAACCCCCCTGCCTTCTGGAAATTGAGGGCCAGTACCCCTCTAAGCATAACGCGGAAGCGCAGGGGAATACAACCGGTGTGGCGCTCCGCCAGGGAAGATCTCTGTGAGCCCTGGTTCATCCGGAAAACAGAAGGTTCTTCTATGGCTGGGGCAGCGGAATCGTAGGCAAGAGGGGAAGCAACGGCGTGGGAACTGGCGTGGGCGTGGGCAGGACAGGCTCCGGCGTCGGGCTGGGGGTCACCGTTGGGATCGGTGTGGAGGTGGGCACGATCCCATTGTCCACATACGTTCGGACTTCCCCCACAAACGCCTGTCCGGAATGATTGAAGGCCGTCACTCGCAGGGCATACCATCCGGTGGGGAGATGAGAGGCATCCCAAATTGTGATCTGGCCATCCCGCACTGGCGCCAGGTGCGGTCCGCTTAACCATTGCCAGGACACGCCCTCCGGCCCCACGATTCCCCATTCCACGTTGTAATATGCGAAATCGGGGATCCACACGGTCCCCTGCACTGGGACTATCCCGCGCACCACGGTGCTTTCGTTCGGCCACCGGATGATCACCTCGGGGATCGCGACCGTGCAGACCTCGGTAGGGGGCTGGGGGATCTGACGCTGTTCCGCCCACCAGCGTCCCTCCTCCGGGATCACATAGAAGACCCGTTCGATTGGCGGGCCGGGGCAGCCTTCGGTGTAGAGCAGCCCGGTGGCCCCATCGATCACCACTTTCTTCCACAGGTCGTGCTCGGGCCCGGGCGGAGGCTGGTCAGCGGCGAAGAGCTCGATCCGCCGTCGATCCGGCGGGCAATAAGGGGAGGGCTGGGTGCCGGAATCCAGGCAGATTTCCCGCTCGATGATCCCCGGGGGCCGCTGGAATTCTCGGGGGGGCAGGTTCAGGATGCGGTGGGCTTCCTCCATCACATCATGCCAAACCGGGGCCGCGCCGGTGATGCCGGTGACCCCTTTCATCTCGGAATTGTCCGTGTTCCCCACCCAGACCCCGACCACCAGGTCCGGCGTGTAGCCCAATGTCCAGTTGTCCCGGAAGTCGTTGGTCGTCCCGGTCTTGGCGGCCGCGGGCCGGGAGAGTTTCAGTGGGCTATTGGGCCCGAAGGCCGCCCGGCGGGCCTCGTTGTCGGAGAGGATGTGGGTGATCAGGTACGCATGCTCCGGCCGCATCACCGGCTGGCCCGGCGGCGGCGTGTAGGCGTAGAGCACGTGGCCGAAGGCGTCGGTGATCTTCCGGACCGGGACCGGCGGGATGCGGCGGCCTCCGTTGGCGAAGGCCGCGTAAAGGCCGGCCATCTCCAGAAGCGGCACCTCCCCGCCCCCCAGGGTGAGGGAGAGGCCGTAATCCGGCCGGGTCAGGGTCGTGATGCCCAGGTCGCGAGCGCGCTGGAGGAAGGCCGGAAGCCCGACGAAGGCCAGCGCTTTCACCGCCGGGATGTTGTAGGAATTCCCCAGGGCATAGCGAACCGTCACCGGGCCGTGGAAGCGGCGATCGTAGTTGACCGGCTCATAGAACCGGCCCGGCCCGTCGGGGAAGCGCGTGGGCACATCCCAGATCAACGTGGCGGGGGTCCAGCCCTTTTCAAAGGCCACCAGATAGGTCAGCGGCTTAATCGAGGAGCCGGGCTGGCGGGGGATGAGGGCCATATTGATCTGGCCACCATGCTCGGCGTCGTTGTAATCTGGGCTCCCCACCATGGCCAGGATCTCGCCGGTGTGGGGATTCAGGATCACGATCGCGCCGTTATGGACGTTTTTGTCCTTTAGCTTTTCCAGGTGTGCCCGTAGGGCCTGAGTGGCCATCCGCTGGAGGCGGAGGTCCAAGGTGGTTTCCACCCGCAGGCCGCCCCGATGAAGGGCCTGGGCGTTGAGGCCGAAGGTCTGCTCCAGCCATTGCTGCACATAGAGGGCGAAGTGGGGAGCCTCGGGCGCCGGCGACGCGAGGGGAGGTTTCGCGAACTCCCGGACTGCCATCTCCCGCGCGGCCGCCTCTGCCTGCTCAGGCGTGATGAGCCCCGCTTCGACCATCAGGCGCAGGACATCCCGCTGGCGCCGCAGGGCCCGCTCCCGGCCCTCCGGCGTGAAGGGATCGTAGAGCGCCGGGGCCTGGGGGAGACCAGCCAGGAAAGAAGCCTCCGCCAGATTGAGGTCCTTCGCCGATTTCCCGAAATAGGTGCGGGCGGCGGCCTCTACACCGTAAGCCAGGTTTCCGTAATAAATCGTATTAAGATAAATCTCCAGGATCTGCTCCCGGGGGTAACGCCGGGTGATCTCCGCGGCCAGCACGGCCTCTTTGATTTTGCGCCGCAGGGTGCGCTCGGGGGAGATCAGCAGGTTCCGCACCAGCTGCTGCGGGATGGTGCTGGCGCCGCTCACTACCTCCCCTTCCCGGACAGCCTGGTAGATCGCGCGGGCGATGGCGATCGGATCGAATCCGGGATGCTGCCAGAACCGGGGATCCTCCGTTGCCACGGTAGCCTGGATCAGCCACGGCGAGATGTCTGAGAGACGGACCAGCTGCCGGCGGCCGCTCTGAGGATCGGCGATCTCCCCGAGCAGTTCTCCGTTCCGATCCACCAGCACCAAGGAAGTGGAGAGATTCAGCGCCCGCTCCTGAAGGGTTTCCGGAGGGGGTAATTGCATGGCGACGTAGACGTAGCCGGCCAGGCCTGCCACGCCCCCTGCCATCCCCAGGAGCCACAGCATCAGCAGGGCAGAAAGGATCATCCGGCTCCAGGGGCGACGCCGCGCCGGGGCCGAAGGCTGCGGAGGTCGCAGGGGAAGCCGAGGCGGCCCCCCCGCTGGTGGCTGCGGAGGGATCCGATGGGGGCGATCCCACCCAGACCCCCGCCCGCCGGTGGTTTCGTAGGCATCTCCGCTCGGATGCAGCCAGCGCTCACCCATCGTGTTCGATTTCCACCGGGAAGGATAGGATGGCCAAGGCGCTGCAGGGGCGGCGCGTCGTGGCCCCCGCCGTGCTTCCTCACTCATGTAAAACCTGTCTGGCGAGCGCCCAGATCGCATCGAACATCTCCGGTGTGAGCCGCCCGGTTTGAGTGTTCTGGCGGCTGGGATGGTAGGACGTGATCAGAACAGGCCATCCGGCGCCCAGCGGATAGAGCCCCCCGTGGCGGAAGGCCGGGCGGGGCCCATCGTACCCCAGGGCGCGAAGGGCGGCCAGAAGGCCCTCGGTGGCGATCTGTCCCAAAGCGACCACGACCTGGATTCGGGGAAGGGCCTGGAGCTCGCGGATCAGGTAGGGCCGGCAGTTGGCCAACTCCTCGCGGGAGGGGCGATTGCCCGGGGGTGCGCAACGTACTACCGCTGTGAGATAGACATCCTGCAAAACCAGCCCGTCCTCCCGATGGATGGAGGTGGGCTGATTGGCGAAGCCTGCCCGATAAAGGGCCGCCATCAAGAAATCCCCCGAGCTGTCCCCGGTGAACATCCGCCCGGTCCGATTCGCCCCATGGGCGGCAGGCGCCAGCCCGACCACCAGCAGGCGGGCCTGGGGATCCCCGAACCCGGGGACTGGACGGCCCCAGTAGTCCCAATCCGGGAACGGCCGCCGCCTCATCCGGGCGACGGCTTCCCGATAGGCCACCAGGCGGGGACACCGGCGGCACTGAATCACATCCCGGGCGATCTGATCCAGCGATTCCGGCAGGAAGCACACCCTTTATCCCCTCCGAAGGGGTTTTGGAGCGGGGCCAGCTGCCGGAAGCGGCCGGCCCTCTCCTCTCCAGGCCCAGAGAGCTATGAAGGGAAGGGATTTCAATTAAACTGGTAAGCAACCCGGCCAATCCCGTCGCGGATCTTCCGGATGATCGCTCTGGTACGGGACTGGCTTCCAGACCGGCTCTCCTCTTTCGGGGATCGCCGGTGCCTGCGCATGGATTCTAATCCAGAATCGCAATAAAGGAGGTTATGATGGGGACCTTTGTCTCTCTCCTGTTGCTTCTGGTCTGTGGCGGCCTGATCCTGCTGGCCCTTCTCGGCTCCATGATCCGGATCGTTCCAGAATACCAGCGGCTGGTGGTGCTCCGCCTGGGGAAGGTGATCGGGGCGAAGGGGCCAGGGCTGGTGTTGCTGATCCCCATCGTCGATCGGGCGATCACCGTGGATCTGCGGGAGCAGTTCCGGGAGATCCCTCAGCAGACTTCCATCACGAAGGACAATGCCCCCATCGGCATTGACTTCCTGATCTACTGGCGGGTAGTGGATCCGGTCCAGAGCGTGGTGCAGGTGCGGGATTTTGTCTCTGCCGCTGTAGGGATCGCCACCACCACCCTGCGGGCGGTCATCGGCGACATCCTGCTGGATGATGTGCTGGCGAAGCGGGAATACATCAACCAGGCCCTGCGGGTGAAGCTGGACGAGGTGACCGAGCGCTGGGGGGTGAAAGTCACCGCGGTGGAGATCCGGGAGATCCAGCCGCCACGGGATGTGCTGGAGGCGATGACCCGGCAGATGTCGGCAGAGCGCAACCGCCGCGCCCTGGTGACCGAGGCCGACGGGAAGCGGGAGGCGGCGGTGAAGGTCGCGGAGGGCGAAAAGCAGGCCGCCATCCTGAAGGCGGAGGGGGAGAAGGAAGCGGCTATCCTGCGGGCGGAGGGCGAGCGCCAGGCCCAGATCCTGCGCGCCGAGGGCTTCGCGATGGCGCTGGAGCGCATCTTCAGCGTCGCCCGCACCCTCGATGCCAACACCATGACCCTGCAATACCTGGAAGCCCTCAAAGCGCTGGGGGCCAGCCCGGCCACCAAGTTCGTCTTCCCCATGGAATTCACCCGACTGATCACGCCGCTCTCGAACCTGGTTGGGAATGCAGGCTCCCCGCGTTCCCCGGAGAACAGCGAGCCCTCCCGTTGAGAGCGTTCGACGGGAGCATGGACAGCCGAAGGGTTTTTCTATGCTCCACTCGCCCAGGAAGAAGGTTCCCTGGGGCCGGGCCCACCGGTCCTAAAGTCCCAACGGAGGGAGGGGATCTACTCATGGCGGCGCGCATCCTGGACGGGCGGGCCATGGCGGCTCGATGGCGGGAATGGGTGAAGGCTCAGGTGGAAGCGTTCCGAGCGCGCACGGGTCAGGTCCCGGGCCTGGCGACGGTCCTCATCGGCGATCATCCGGCCTCCCTCACCTATGTGCAGGCGAAACAAAGCGCCTGCGCCGCAGTGGGCATCCGCACCTTCCGTTACGATCTGCCGGCGGATGTGGAGCGGGAGACCGTTTTGGAACTGCTGGGAACGCTGGCTCGCAACCCGGAAGTCCACGGGATCCTGATACAGCTGCCGTTGCCGTCCCACCTGGACGAAGAGGAGATCCTGAGCGCGATCCCACTGGAGAAGGATGTGGACGGTTTTCATCCGCTGAACATCGGCCGTCTGGGGCTGAAGGGGCGGGATCCTTACTTTATCCCCTGCACGCCGCTGGGGATCCTGGCCATGCTTCAGGAAGCTCGGATCCCGATTGCCGGCCGCCGGGCGGTGATCCTGGGGCGCAGCCGGATTGTGGGGCTGCCTATGGCCCTCTTGCTCCTCCGCCTGGACGCCACGGTGACGATCTGTCACTCCCGGACGCCGGATCTGGGCGCGCTGACGCGCCAGGCCGACCTTCTCATCGCCGCGGCCGGGCGCCCGGGTCTTATCCGGGGAGAAATGGTGCGGCCCGGCGCGGTGGTGATCGATGTGGGAATCAACCGGGTCGAGGATCCCCAGGTCCCGCGGGGTTACCGGCTGGTCGGCGATGTGGTCTTTGAGGAGGTGTCCGCCGTCGCCGCTGCCCTCACTCCCGTCCCGGGAGGGGTGGGGCCGATGACCGTGGCGATGCTGCTGGTGAACACCCTGAAGGCGGCCCAGCGTCAGGTGGAAGGATCCGCATCGCCATGGCTGGAGCCGATAGAGGGCTGAACAACCCTGGGGCCACTTCGGCGGATCACGGTTTCTTCCGCGATCCGGCCTTCGCTGTTGCCGCTTTCCTGGTTTTCACCCTCTTCTCCTCGGCGTAAAGGTCTAGCAGGCGCTCGATCGAAAGGCGAATCCGACGCTGGATCCGCTCTCGCTCATGCTCGGGAACGGGGAAGTAATTCATAAATTCATTCACAAGCGGACCCAGCTCGACCTTCCGACGGCTTCCCGCCAGGGCCTTCACTCGTTTCAGCAGGGTCCTGAGATAATTGAGGAGGGGCGAGACTCCTTTCGGTTCCACCAACGGGCCTCGCCCGGGAACGATGTGACGAGCCACCCGTCCGGCATGTAGCTGCCGGATCTGTTCCATCCAGCGTTCCAGATCCGCTTCGCTCAGATTGGGATGCGCGTTCAGCGTCACGGTATCACCGACGAACACCACATCATGCTCTGGGATTCGAACCCAGATCTGACCCGGCGAGGCTCCATCCACATGTTCCAGGATCAGCGTCGGTGAGCCGAAGTGCAGGATCAGGCGATCTGCGAAAGTCAAGTTCGGCAGCACGAGGGGGGTTCGATTCAAAAGCCCTGCCGCTTCGCTCTGACCCAGGTTGATCAACGTGTCAATGACCTGCTGGCGCCCCACCTCCCCGTGGCTTTTGATCCGATCGAAGGCCTGATGATGCGCGATGACCAAGCCCGGGCGCCCCTCCAGGAGAACAGCGGTCCCAAGAACCCGATCCCGGTTTGCGTCGGTATAGATCACGGCGAGGATCGGAAGAGGAGCAATGGTCTTTAGGGTCTGCCGCCACCAGGCGGCATGCAACGGATCGGCCGGCGTATCGATGCAAATCCATCCTTGCTCTGTCCGCACAGCCCCTACGGTGGAGCAATACAGTCGATCTTCAACAAATATACGGGATTCCAGCGAAAGGGGGGGCTTCTCCTCCAGCGCCATAGTCGATCGTCCACCCGTTTCAGAGTGCTTCCAGCTCCAGTTGTTGCCTGTCCCTCGCCGCTTCACGGCGTGAGCGCACAGACCGAAGTCCCGCTGTTCCCGGAGGCGCTTGGGTCCGGCCGACCCCAGGGCGTATGGAGGCCATAGCGCCCAGAGGGCATGGCGCGCGATGGGCTTTGCTCCCGCCCTCTCCTTAGCTGGGGTTCAATGTTAGCGCAAATGCCCCGAAGGCTCAAGGCCGGTCACGAGGGCCCGATCTTCCCCGGGCTCTCAGGACATCGGCCAGGCTTGCATCCGGCAGCGGCTGTCCCCCGGGATGCCCGGATTCGATCCCTTCCCTGCGCCGGATCATTGCCCATTTCGGGGGCCTCGGCTATAATCCCGGCCAGACCGGCAGAACTCCGGAGTGGGACCGCTGATGCCGTTCGCCCTCTACCGCAAGTGGCGCCCCCGACGCTTCGAAGAGGTGGTCGGCCAGGAGCATGTGACCCGCACCCTGCGCAACGCCCTGCGCCTGGGCCGCATCGCTCACGCCTATCTCTTTGCCGGTCCACGAGGGACTGGCAAGACGACCACGGCGCGCCTCCTGGCGAAGGCGGTGAATTGCCTGGCCGAGTCTGTTGAGGAGCGTCCCTGCGATCACTGCCGGATCTGCCAGGCCGTTAACGAGGGCCGTCTCATCGACCTCATTGAGATCGACGCTGCCTCCAATCGGGGCATTGATGAGATCCGGGATCTCCGGGAGCGGGTTCGGTTCTCCCCCAACGAGGCCCGCTACAAAGTTTACGTCATCGACGAGGCCCACATGCTCACCACCGAGGCGTTCAACGCCCTCCTCAAGACCCTGGAGGAGCCCCCGCCGCATGTGATCTTTGTCCTGGCGACGACGGAACCCCACCGGATCCCGGCCACGATCCTCTCGCGCTGCCAGCGGTTCGATTTCCGCCGGCTGAGCACCGCGGAGATCGCCGGGCGCCTGGAGGCGATTGTAGCCGCCGAGGGGCTGAGGGCGGAGGTGGAAGCCCTGACCTGGATCGCCCGTCAGGCCGCCGGCAGCCTTCGGGACGCGGTCACCTTGCTGGACCAGCTGGCGGCTGACGAGGAGCCGATTACTGTGGAACGGGTCCAGCGCGCCCTGGGAGCCGGACGCTGGGATTTGGTTGGGCAGATTGTGGAGGCCTTGGGGGAGAACGAGACAGCCCGGGGCTTGACACTGATCGCCCAGGCGGTGGAGGAAGGCGCCCACCCGCAGCAGCTGGCCCGTCAACTGGTGGAACACCTACGAACGGTGATGTGGATCCAGTGGGGAAATACCGGGGCTCTGGATCTCCCCGCCGAGCAGGTGGCGGCGGCGCAGCGGCATGCCCGTGCGTTACCCCCGGAGGCCCTCCCCCGTCTCATCCGTTTGTTCACCGGGGCGGCCTCGGACATGCGCACAGCGTGGCAGCCCCAGCTGGCCTTGGAGCTGGCCTTCATCGAAGCGACGTTGGCATGTCAGCAAGCTCGGGCTGCCCGGGTGGCTCCCTCCCTTCCGGCCGCCGGGACGTCATCTCCGCCGCCCTCTTCCCCCGCTCCGGCAACCGGAGCGGGAGTTGGGACTCTGACCTTGGAGGCCCTCCGGGAGCGCTGGGCCAGCATCCTGAAGGCAGTTCGAGCCCAAAGCCTGCCTACTGAAGCGCTGCTGAAATCGTGTGCCCTGCACGGCGTGGAGGGGAACACTGTGATTCTGGCCTGGCCCTCCGAACTGTTGCGGGACAAATTCCAGGACCCCCGGACCAGGGCCCAGGCTCTGGTGGAAGATATCCTAAGCCACACATTTGGGTTCCCTGTAGTCATTCAAAACATTGTGGCGCGGAAAACCCGTCGGAGTCGCCCCGCCCTGGAGGATCCGCTGATCCGTCGGGCGGTGGAAGACCTCGGGGCACAGGTTGAGGAGGAGTGAAGGGCGAAACCGGCTTCTAATCCATCCCCGACTTCAGGAGCTCCTCCATGGCAAAAGGACATTTGCCCAGCAATCCGATGCAACTCCTCCAGCAGATCCAGCGACTTCAGGAGGAGATGGTAAAGACCAAGGAGGCGCTCGCTCAGGAGACGCTGACTGTGACTGCCGGCGGCGGGGCGATCACCGTGGTCATCACGGGGGATCAGCGCGTCCGTTCCATCACGATCGATCCGGCGCTCCTCGCCTCCGGAGACATCGAGATGTTTCAGGATCTGCTGGTGGCCGCCATCAATCAGGCGATCGAGCAGTCCCAGACCTATGCGGCGGAGCGGCTGAATGCCCTCGCAGGCCAGATGGGCCTGAGCGGGTTGCTGTAGAGCGAGTGCAATCCGCTGTGGCCCGGGGTCAGAGGGGTGAGTGTAGCAGGCGGTTTCCTCCGCCGCCTCTCACACCGATGGCCAACGGGAGCCCGGAGCACGGGTATGCGTCTGGAGACCCTGGCGATCCATGCGGGCGCTCGCCCCGATCCAACCACCGGGGCGATCGCGCCGCCGCTTTATCTTTCCACCACCTTCGAGCGGGCGGCCGATGGAAGCTATCCCCGCGGCTATATCTACACCCGTCATGGGAATCCCAACCGCGAGGCTCTGGAGGAGGCCATGGCCGCCCTGGAAGGAGGCGCGGTGGCGGTGGCTTTCGCCTCCGGCTCCGCAGCGGCCTTTGCGGTTCTGCAAACCCTCTCTCCCGGGGATCATGGGATCGCCCCTCGGGATCTCTATCACGGCCTCGCCCGCCTGTTCCGCGAGATCGCCAACGGTTGGGGGATTTCCATCTCGTTTGTGGATCTGACAGATCCCTCGGCTGTAGAAGCCGCCATCCGGTCGAATACCCGTCTGATCTGGGTGGAAACGCCATCCAATCCCATGCTGCGCATCACCGATATCGCCCGGGTGGCCGCCATGGCCCATGCGGTCGGCGCCCTCTGCATCTGCGATAACACCCTGGCTACCCCAGTCCTTCAGCGCCCTCTGGCCCTCGGAGCGGATGGCGTGGTGCACTCGGCCACCAAATACCTGGGGGGACACGGCGATGCGATGGGCGGGGTTGTGGTACTGAAAGAAGACAGCGATTTCGCGCGACGCCTGCGGGAGATCCAGATCACCGGCGGTGCGGTTCTGTCGCCCTTCGAGAGCTGGCTGATCCTGCGGGGCCTGCGCACATTGCCTTATCGAATGCGAGCGCACTGCGAGAACGCGATGCGGGTCGCCGCTTTCCTCACGCAGCACCCCGCGGTGGAGGCCGTGCATTATCCGGGCCTGCCCGGGCATCCCGGCCATGCCGTAGCCGCCCGGCAGATGGCCTTGTTTGGCGGCATGGTTTCCTTTCAGGTCCGGGGAGGACGGGACGCCGCGTTCCAGGTGGCAACCCGGGTGCGGCTGTTCACCCGGGCCACCAGCTTCGGCGGCCCGGAGAGCCTCATCGAGCATCGGGCCTCCATCGAAGGCCCCGAGACCACTACTCCGGATAATCTCCTTCGACTGTCCATCGGCTTGGAGCATCCGGACGATCTCATCGAAGATCTGGATCAGGCCCTGGGAACGCTCCGATAAGGGGCGGCGCTCGGTGCAGGGGGCAAAAGCCCCCGGCCGGGGGGCTGCGGGGGGTGTCCCTGCCTTCTTCCTCACACCTCCTGTCTGTGTCGAAGGATAAAGCCTGGGGTCCATGGCTGTGCTATGATGAAAATGAGGTGGTGGGTGGAGAGACGCCGATTTTCTCATTCGATCGGATGAGTGAGTCCATATGCGCCCGTTACCGACGATTACCCCGCCTCCCGTTGCCCGCTTAATTGAGGCCCTGGTTAAACTGCCCGGGATCGGGCCGAAGACAGCCTCCCGTCTGGCCTTTTATTTGCTGCGAGCGCCAGACGAGGAGGTGATGGCCCTGGCGGAGGCGCTGCGGGAGCTGAAGCAGCAGACTCGCCTGTGTGAGGTCTGTTTCAACATCACCGATGAAAGTCCATGCGCGATCTGCCGGGATGAACGCCGCGATCACGGGGTGATCTGCGTGGTGGAGGAGCCCCTGGATGTGCTGGCCATCGAGCGTACCGGGGAATACAGGGGGGTCTACCACGTCCTCCATGGGGTGATCTCCCCTATGGATGGCATCGGGCCGGAGCACCTCCGGATCCGGGAGCTGGTGGAACGGGTGCAGCGCGACGCCCCGCGGGAGGTGATCCTGGCCACCAACCCCAGCCTGGAAGGCGAGAACACTGCGGTTTACATCCATCGATTGCTGGCCCCGTTGGGGATGCGCATCACCCGCTTGGCCCGGGGCCTGCCGGTGGGGGGCGACCTGGAATACGCCGACGAGATCACCCTGGTCCGCGCCCTTCAGGGCCGTCAGGAGATGGGATAACGATCACCCCTCGGGCCGCAGAGAGGCTGGGGAACCGCCTGCCTTCCTGAGAGGATACGCCGGAGGGATCCGAATGACGGCGCCGATTATGCGGATCGAGCGGATCGCCGAATATGTGGGGCAAGAGGTCACCGTCCGGGGCTGGCTCTATCACAAGACCGACAAGGGCCGCCTTTACTTCCTGCTGGTGCGGGATGGAACCGGCATTGCCCAGTGCGTGGTGTCCATGCGGGATGTTCCCCCGGAAACCTTTGAGGCCGCCCGCCGCGTGACCCAGGAATCCTCCCTCATCGTCACCGGCATCGTCCGCCAGGACGCCCGGGCGCCGGGGATCCCCGGAGGCTATGAGATCGCCGTCCGGGAGATCCGGATCATCCACCTGGCGCAGGATTATCCCATCGGCCCCAAGGAACATGGGGTGGAGTTCCTGCTGGACCACCGGCATTTATGGCTCCGCTCCTCCCGCCAGTGGGCGATCCAGCGTATCCGCGCGACCGTGATCCGGGCCATCCGGGACTGGCTGGATGGGCACGGGTTTCTGAACGTGGACACGCCGCTGCTCACGGCGACGGCGGCGGAAGGAACCACCACCCTTTTCCCGGTGGATTACTTCGGGGAGCGGCTGTATTTGGCCCAGACCGGGCAGCTCTATAATGAGGCCAACATCTTCGCCTTCGGCCGTGTCTACTGCTTTGGGCCAGCCTTCCGGGCGGAGCGCTCCAAGACCCGGCGGCATCTGCTGGAGTTCTGGATGGTGGAGCCGGAGATGGCCTTCTGCACCTTTGAGGAGATGCTGGAGATTGCTGAGCAGCTGGTCTCGTATGTGGTCGCCCGTGTGCTGGAAGAGCGCCGCAACGAGCTCCGGGTGCTGGAGCGCGACAGCGCGCCTCTGGAGAAAGTGACGCCGCCCTTCCCGCGCATCCCATATGATGAGGCGGTCCGTCTGCTGAATGAATGGGCGGAGGAGGAAGCGGATCCAGAGCGGAAAGCCGCCCTGCGGATCGAATGGGGGGAGGATTTCGGGGCTCCTCATGAGACCGCCCTCTCCCTTCATTTCGAGAAGCCGGTCTTCGTCACCCACTACCCTGCCGCCATTAAAGCCTTTTACATGCAACCGGATCCCCAGCGGCCGGAAGTGGTGCGCTGCGCGGATCTGCTGGCCCCGGAAGGCTATGGGGAGATCATCGGGGGCAGCGAACGGATCGCCGATTACGATCTCCTGCTCCAGCGGATCCGGGAACACAACCTCCCGCTGGAGGAATACCAGTGGTATCTGGATCTCCGGCGTTACGGGTCCGTGCCCCATAGCGGCTTCGGGCTGGGAATCGAACGGACAGTCGCCTGGATCTGCCATCTCGATCACATCCGCGAAGCAATCGCTTTCCCGCGGATGCTTTACCGGTATCGACCGTAAGCCATCCGGAGGGGCGACCCGGCGATGGGTAACCGGGCGATGGACTGGTTCCGACAGGCGGAGCGCGATCTGGAGCAGGCGGAGGATTCGCGCCGGGCCGGACGGCATGAATGGGCGTGCTTCGCCGCCCAGCAGGCGGCGGAGAAGGCGGTGAAAGCGTTGCACCTGTCCTGCGGGCAGGAAGCCTGGGGACATGTGATTGCCCGCCTGCTTCAGGAGCTTCCAGAGACGATTTCCGTTCCCCCGGATCTAATGGAGAAGGCGCGGGTGCTGGATAATTTCTACATCCCCCCCCGCTATCCGAACAGTCATCCGGCGGGTGCACCCTTCGAACATTACGGGCCTCTTCAGAGCGAGGAAGCGATCCGCTATGCCCGTGAAATCCTTGCGTTCGTCCGTGCTCAAATGGCCGGGGCGGGAAGCCGTGGATCAGGCGGTGCGGGAGTGGGCGCGGCAGATCGCCCGGGAGCGTCCTGAGGTGATCCGCATCGGCTATTTCGGTTCCTACGCCCGAGGGGATTGGGGTGTGGGCAGCGATGTGGATCTCATTGTGATCGTCCGCTCCTCCCCGGTCCCTTTCGAACGGCGCGCCACAGGCTGGGACACCTCGCGCATCCCTGTTCCGGCGGATTTGTTGATTTACACGCAGGAGGAGTGGGAAACGCTGGATCGAGGAGGGCGGTTTTATCAGACCCTGATGAAAGAGGCGGTCTGGGTCTACGAACGCCCGGAGCTGCAGGCAGACGCGTGCTAACGCGATCGGGTGGGCGTGGGCGCCGGCGCGAGGGACACCTGGATGTTCGGCGGGATCAGCGTCCATGAGAGATTGGCCACTGTGGCGCTGAGGGTGACCGTAGGCGTGAGCGTATAGGTTCCCCGCTCCAGATCTCCCACATCAATCCACACCCGCAGCTCGTTCGGGCGCAGGTTCTCCACATACGGCAGCGGGCCCCGGAGGATGACATCCACCGTCTCGGGCGAGAGCCGGGCGATCATCCCCGGCCGAAGGCCTTCCACGACGATCGGAACCTGCTGGAAGACCTGGGTGCTGAGGATCGGTTCCACCCGAAGGCGAACCTCCACCGTAGTGGGGCTGCCTATCAGGGTCACCCCGGCGGGAAGGACCAGGGGGACTTCCGCGATGAGCTCCCCGCGGGCCTCCGAGAGGTCGATGGGTTCTGTCGAGATGAAGCTCCCGATCGCCTCCAGCCGCCGGGGATCCCCGGTGAGGGTCACCGTCGGCGGATCCACGGAGATCTCGGTGAGCTGATAGCCTCGGGCTGGGCGCCCCTGCAGCGCCACGCGAACCGGCAGCTCGCGGAAGCCCAGACGCGGCTCCACCGGGACCGTGACCGTGATTTGCTCCGGCTCGACTTTCAACTCCGGCAGCAGCTCCCCCTGCGGGTCAACCGCGGCCAGCCGGATCTGGGTTTCCACAGACTGTCGAACGCCGTCGATTTGGATCCTCCCCACGGCCATCGCCGCCACCGCCACCCGCGAGCGCGGGCCGCGCACCTGCACCTTGGAGAGCGCCGGGAGAGGGATCCCCGCCTGGTAGCCGATCGCGGGTTGTCCCAGGATCTGGATGGATACTGGAACCTCCCGGCTCTCTACATGCTCCAGGCGGAAGCGAACCCGTGGAGGATCCACGCTCAGAATCTGAATCCCCCGCTGCCGGATCTGGATCTGGACAGGTCGCTCATAAGTGCCTTCTCCCAGCCCCTGGACATCGACGAAGGCCTCGACGTCCTGAGGAGAAAGGCTCCCTTCTATCGCGCGCGGCGCCCGGAGGCGGAGGCGGATCCGTTCCGCCGAGGCCTCGAAAACCACTTGATCCGATCCCAGCCCGTGGAACGCCAGCGGCAGATCCGTCAACGTCCGTTCCACCGGCGGGTTCTCTTCCCATACCGCGGCCGCCCAGAGGGCGAAAGCCAGCCCGAAGGCCAGCAGGGCCAGGCCCAGATTCTCCCGCATCCATCGGGTTCCCCGCATCTCCTTCACCGGATGAGAGTCTAGTCATCTTGGCATGGCGATCCCTTCGACTTATCCTCAACTTCCCTAATGGGGGAAGAAGAGGATCCATGCCCGTCGCCCAAGCTCCCGTAACTCCTGGAACCACCGCCGGGTCCGCTCGATCTCCGGCGGGGGGCTATAAAAGTTCCGCAACACGAGTTCCAGGCGCCGCGCGTCCAGGCGGCGCACGATCCGTCCATTCAGAGCCACCGAGATCGTCCCCCGCTCCTCGGAGATCACGATCGCCAGGGCGTCACTCACTTCCGTGATCCCAATGGCCGCGCGATGGCGCAGGCCCAGCTGCGGATCCCCCACCCATCCAGTGGTGAGGGGTAGGATACAACCGGCGGCCACTACCCGCCCATCCCGGATGATCACTGCGCCATCATGCAGGATCGTGTTCGGCGCGAAGATCGTCATCAACAGCTCCGGGGTCACCCGGGCATCCAGCCGGATTCCCGTTTCGATGTAGTTCTCAAGGCCCGTGGTGCGCTCCAGAACGATCAGGGCACCGTGCCGGCGCTCCGCCAGGCGGGGGCACGCTTGCACCAGGGCCTCGATCACTTCATCGACTCGCGCCCCCTGAGGGTCTCGCTGCAGCCAGAGCCCCAGGCGGCCTAACCGCTCCAGGGCTCGACGGAGTTCCGGCTGGAAGATGATGGGGATGGCGATCAGGAGGGCCGGCAGGGTTCGCTGTAGAAGCCAGCGCATCGCCCGAAGGGAACTCAAGGGCCCGCTCAGGATCAGGACCAGCAGGATCAGGATGAACAGGCCCCGGATCAACGTAACGGCTGGTGTCCCTTTCAGGGAATACAGGATCCCGAAAAAGAGGAGAGCCACCAACCCGATATCGATCAGGCTGATCCAGTTCAGCTGATCCAGCAGATAGACCAGATCCCGCACGAAGGCTCACCCGTCTGATGGATCTTCTCCCTATCCATAGCCATGCATAGATCTCAGGAGGATTCAGAGATTTGGACCCGCGCCGCTGGGCTCCCAGCGGGAAGGCGGAAGGGCCCCCTCCCTGCGGCCCTGTCGACCGCCGGGAAGGGGAGGGACAAGGGCCTTGCGGCCTGACCGGATGCCAGGCCTCGGGGTCCCCGGGAAGGGGGGAGAGTCCGGCCGCTGTCCCGAGACCCCTTGCTACGGGATGGGAGCGTCAGCCCATCAGGGCTCGATAATCCGCAGCGCGGTCCGGGTTCAGCTGGATCAGGGACTGATAGACAGCCCGGGCCTCCCTCCGGCGCCCCTGCCGGAAATAATGCTCCCCGATCCGTTCCAGATGTACGATGGCCTGTTCCGTCTGGCCCAGCTCCAGATGCACCTGAGCGGCCAGCTGTCGCAAAACCGGCTCTTCCGGGAAGAGGGCGATCAGCTCCTCAAGGTTCGAGGCCGCCTCCGCCAGCTGGCCTGTCGCGCGCGCCTGATCGACCACATTGCGGATCTCTTCCAGCGCCAGCTCGACCCGACGGGCGCGCAGATAGGCCTCCGCCAGATCCCAGCGGATCTCGAGATCCTGGGGATCGATCGCCCGGAGTTGTTCCAAATACTCCACGGCCCGGGCCCAATCCAGGCGCTGGACAGCGATCTCCACCAGCCGGAGCAGGAGAGGCCGGAGCGCTGCGCCGGAGATTCCCCGCCGCGAAGCCCAATTCAGCGCTTCCTGGCCGATCCGCTCCGCCTGTTCCAGATTTGCCATCTGCAAATACGCGTCCGCTATGCCTGTGAACGCCTGGATGGTATGGGCAGGATCCCCCAGCTCCTGAGAGAGCTGAAGCAATCGTTGCAGGGCGGGCAGATCGAGGGGGGCGAGCTGAAGCGTCTGCTCAAAAGCCGCCATTGCCATATATAGATCTCCCATAAACAGAAAATACTCGCCCAGGGTCCGGAATTTCCCCACTGCCGCCTCACTGCGATGGCCCCAGATGAGCAGTTGGCCCAAGGCGAGATGGGCCAGCGGCGCGAAAGGCATCCCCGCGATGACCCGCATGGCCTCCTCCAGGGCGCTGTAGAACAGATTGTGCTGCGCCCAGGTGTATGCTTGCCCCAGCTCGATCAGGAGGCGTTCCCCCTCTGGATACATCAGCGCATCCGCCAGGGTAAGGCGGAATGGCGTCTTCTCCGTCCACTGATCCAAAGCCCGCCGGATCAGGGTTACGCGATCCAGCCAGGTAGGACTTTCCAGGATCTGCGAAGCCTCCCTCTGGAGAGCCGCCTGCTGCTCAGGATGCCGCTGGATCCAGGTCCGCAGGAAGCGATACCGATCGCGCAATCCCGCCGCTGGATCCTGATGGAGCAGCTCCTGTTCGATGTGCTCTAAGGCTTCCAGATATCGCTCCGCCGCCCGCTCCAGGTTTCCTTGGCGCTCTTCACAACGGGCCATCAAAAGCAGGCTGGCCAGATGATAATCAGAAGCGGCCAGCGCTCGCTGAAGCCACGAGAGGGCCTCATCGCAACGCCTCAATTCCGTCAGGATCGCCCCGGTGGCAAACATGAGAGCGGGATGCTGGAGTCCGGCTGCCAGAACCTGCTCGTAAAGGGCCAGGGCCTCCCGCCACTGCCCATGGGAATGGGCATCCACCGCCCGCCCTAATCCCGCGTGGATTCGGAACCATTCTTCTTCGGAGAACGTTCCGCGATCCTCGGAGAACACCAGATCGGCCAGCGCATGAAGGGCCCGGGAAAGGGCCTGACGGATCAAATCCGTGGGGGCTTCGGCCTCTTCCAGCGGCAGCATCCAGAAAGCTTCCGCCCGGGCCTGCTCCGCCTCGGCTTCCATTCCCCGAGTGGGAAGGGTAGGCAAGGGGCCGGTGCCGGTTCGATGGGCCAGCTGCCTCCGCAGCCAGTCCCGGGCCTGGAGTGCCTGGGGGTGATCGGGATCCAGAGCCAGGGCGGCGCTGACCGCTTCCAGCGCCCGCTGCAGATCCCCCTGCTGGACCCAGGCACGAGCCCGGGCGAGATCAGCCCGGATCGCGGCTTCCGGCTGGTGGAGCTGACGATACGCATGGGATAGGGCGTCCAGGGTATCCACCCGATTCGGCTCCAATCGGACGGCCTGCACCCATGCCTGGACCGCCCGTCGGAGATCCGCCTGCGCCGCGAACAGCTGGCCGGCCTGGTGGTAATGGGATGCGGCCTCCGCGACACGGCCGGCGCGCTGGTAAACCTCTGCGAGGCGGAGCACCGGCGTGGGATCGCCCGGGCGAAGCCCTATCAACTGCTGGAAGGCTGCGATGGCCTCCTCATAATGGCCGGCTTCCAGGCACGCCAGGCCCAATCCTGTCAGAGCCTCTGGCTGATCCGGAAGAGCCTGCAGCGCCTCCCGATAGGCCGTGATGGCCACCGCCCATTGCTTTTGCCAGAGGGCTTCGTGCCCGCGTCTCAGCGCCTGTTCATAGCGCAGGCGATCCCTTTCCATAACTGGGCTCCCACCCGTTGGATGCCTCAAAGTGCAAGTATAGCATTAAACGAGGAAGGAGGATGGGTTCCCTCAGAGTCGCTTCCCTAACCGGTCTGGATCGGCTTGAAAGGGCTCTCCAGCGTGGCTACAATAACTCTCACCGATGGCCCTGGCATACAGGAAGCTCCATTCCATCCGGGGAGGAACAGGAGGCCGGATGATGGGTCGTATCACGTCGCGTCATGAGGATTACAGCCAGTGGTATCTGGATGTCATCCGGGAAGCGGAACTCGCCGATTACGCCCCGGTTCGGGGGTGCATCGTCTTCCGACCTTACGGTTACGCGATCTGGGAAAACATCCAGGCGGCTGTGGATCGGCGGTTTAAAGCCCATGGCTATCGGAACGCCTATTTCCCTCTCTTCATCCCTTACTCGTTCATCCAGAAGGAAAGGGAACACGTGAGCGGCTTCTCCCCGGAGCTGGCGGTGGTGACCATTGGAGGCGGGGAGACCCTGGAGGAGCCGCTGGTGGTGCGCCCGACCTCCGAGACCATCATCGGCTACATGTATGCCCAGTGGATCCAGTCCTACCGGGATCTGCCACTGCGGATCAATCAGTGGTGCAACGTGGTGCGCTGGGAGAAGCGGACCCGGCCCTTCCTGCGGACGCTGGAGTTCCTGTGGCAGGAGGCTCATTCCGTCTTCGCCACCTACGAGGAAGCCGAAGAGGAAGCCCGGCGGGTGCTCGATCTCTACACGGACTTCGCTGTGGAGGACGCCGCCATCCCGGTGATCCAGGGCCGTAAAAGCGAGTCGGAAAAGTTCGCTGGCGCGCTGCGCAGCTATACCATCGAGGCGATGATGGGCGATGGGCGCGCGCTGCAATCCGCCACCTCTCACAATCTGGGGCAGAACTTCTCCCGGGCTTTTGAAATCCGATTCCTGGACGCCGGGAACCAGATGCAATACGCCTGGACCACCTCCCATGGCCTATCCACGCGGATGGTGGGGGCGGTGATCATGGTGCACGGGGATGACCGGGGGTTAATCCTCCCACCTCGCCTCGCGCCTGTTCAGGTGATTGTGGTGCCCATCTGGAAGAGCGAGGAGGAGCGCTCCCGGGTGCTGGAGGCCTGTGCGCAGGTCCGGCGGATGCTGGAACCGGAGATCCGAGTGGAGGTGGATGCGCGGGAAGAATATACCCCGGGTTGGAAATTCAACGAGTGGGAGCTGCGCGGGGTTCCCTTGCGGATCGAGATCGGCCCGCGGGACGTGGCGGAGCGACAGGTGGTGCTGGCCCGTCGGGATCAGCCGGGCCCTCAAGGGAAATGGGCTGTCCCGATGGAGGGGCTTCTGGGCGCGGTGCACGAGGCCCTGAGCACCATCCAGGCGGATCTCTATCAGCGGGCCCTGGCCTTTCATAAGGCCCATACCCATTACCCCGAGACCTACAATCAGCTTCGGGAAGCCGTGGCCGATGGGTTCGCGTGGGCCTGGTGGTGCGGAAGCCCGGAGTGCGAGGCCCGGGTTAAGGCGGATACAACGGCAACCAACCGCTGCATCCCCCTGGAGCAACCCGATGGGCGCGGTCGATGCATTGTGTGCGGCGAGCCCGCCGCGGAAATGGCGGTCTTCGCGAGGGCGTATTAATGACGGATTCTCGCGCTTTCTCTCTTCCGAATGGGATTTGCTCGCTATCCTCGCCGTGGCCCGAGGGCCATAAGGAAGAGATAAAACGACGCATGGGGTCCTCCATGGAGCCGGATGCTTCCTAAGGTCGGAGGGCAGCCCCAGCAAAGCTCAACGGGCGATCGTGATCGTCAAGGAGGGAACCATGGATTTTGTCATCACCGGACCAGCGGACACTGCAGGGCTTCGATGGTTCCGGGATGGGCTGTGGCGAACCCTGCGGGCGCAAGGGCATACCTTCCAAGAGGAACCCACGCCGGATATTCGCCTGGTTCTTAACTTCACCCATCCATCCCGACCTCGTCCCTTCCGACGGAAATCCCAGGGGACGTTTGTCACATCGATTGTGGAGCTCCCAGAGCCGCCCGTCGATTTCCTGAAGACGTGTTATCCCATCTTGGTCCGCTCCCTCTCTAATCTCCTCATCGTGCTGATCCCGGGAACTCACATCTCCTCATCCAATGGGATCCGCTGGGAGGCACACTTCGTCACCCTGGAGCTCGGCCATTATGTAGAGACCTGTCGGGAAGATGAGGGGGATTTCTTCGAGCGGATCTACCGGCGCTTGGCCCCTCTGGCCCAGGCCCGTCTGGTGATCAACAATGAGTTCCACCCCGATCTGCCGCCGGAGCTTTGGAACGGAAACGAGCGGACCGAGAAATTAAAGGAGGCGGGCCGCTTCCTGGCCTCCCTGAATCTGCTGCCCGCGCCCTTTCCGCTGGAGGAAATCCTCCCACCCCGGGATTTCCAGCATGTGAAAAGGCTGTATGGGCTGGGCGGCCTGAGCTACGGCAATCTCAGCGTGCGGGAGGATGCCGAGCGCTTCTGGATGAGTGCCAGTGGGGTGGACAAAGGGAACCTGCAGGTGATCGGCCGGGACATCCTCCTGGTGAAAGGCTACGATGCCCAGCGCAATGTGATCCTCCTGAGCGTCCCTCCGCACATCGAGCCCCGCCGTGTCTCCGTGGATGCGATTGAGCACTGGATGATTTACCGGGAGCATCCCCAGGTGGGGGCCATCATCCATGTCCACGCCTGGATGGAGGGCATCCCGGTGACGACGGTCAACTATCCCTGTGGGACGTGGGAGCTAGCGGCGGAAGTGGCGGAGCTGGTGCGCCGCTCCCCGGATCCCGCACAGGCGGTGATCGGGCTGCGCAATCATGGGATCACGGTGACCGGTCGCGATCTGGATGACATCCTAAAGCGCCTGCGTGGTCGGGTGATCCCTCAAGTCCCGATGGAATAGATAATGAGCCGATCCTCCCGGTTCACCCCATATGCCGCATCCGGAGCGATGCTTCTTGCGCTGGCCGTTCTCGGAGGAGGGCTTGCCCAGGGAACGGGGGAACGGTTTTTCCCAGAGACCGGCTATACGGTCCGGGAGCCCTTTCTGGGGTTCTTTGAGGCTCATGGCGGGGTGAGCTTCTTCGGTTACCCGATTACCCCCGCCATCCCGGAGCCCCCTTACTCCATTCAGTGCTTCCAGCACGCCTGTTTACGCGGGGATCCCTTAGCGCCTTCAGATCGAATGGTGCAGTTGCTTCCCATTGCGGAAGCCTTAGGGTTAGGAGCCCCGCCCATCGCCCCGCAGCGGATCCCGCTGGGCCGTCCCTTCCGACGGTTTATCCCGGAGACCGGACACACGGTGAGCGGGATGTTCCTCGCCTTTTGGTTACGACATGGCGGCGCACCGATCATGGGCAATCCGATCACAGAGCCGTATGTTGAAAACGGGCGGGTGGTTCAGACCTTCCAGCGGATGAAAGTGGAATGGGATCCGGTGGAGCAGACCGTGCGGCCGATGAATCTGGGGGAATCCTATGCGCATATCCGGGGGTTCAACCCGAGGGTTCCTGCTCGCATCCTCCAGACGCCATCCCCTCTCCGGATCTATATCGCCGTGCACCGCCCGGTCCTGGCGTCTGGCGATTGGCAGACGATCACGGTGTTCGTAACCGAAGAAAATGGCCAGCCCGTCTTCCGGGCCCGGGTTCGCATTCAGATCACCGGCCAGGGCCCATGGCTTCTGGAGACGGATGAAACCGGCAAGGCGATTGTGCATTTCCCAGTGGGCCCCTTTCCGTCCGGATCGCTGGTGGAAGTCCATGGGATCGCCTCCGATGGCCTTCGCCAGGCGGAGGCCTTCTCATCTTTCCGGATATGGCCTTGAGGGAGGGTTGATAGGGCATTGGGGTTTCGAAACCGGCTTGCCTTTCCCTTCCCTCAGGATTCCGCAGACCCGCTGCTCTCCCGGATGATCTGCAAATAGAGCTCCTCCAGGGAGGCTTTTACAGGCGTCACGCTCAGGATCGGCGCTCCCGCCTCCACCAGGCGGCGGACCAAAGCGGGGGTCACTGTCCGCGAGTTCCTGACCTGGATCTCCAAGCGGCCGTTCCGGAGGACCGCCTGGATCACTCCGGGTTGCTCCTGGATCCGAGCTAGATAAGGCGTAGGGTCTCCATCGATCTCGATCGCGACCACCTCCCCAAACCGCTGGGCCCGCAGCCGATCGGGGGTATCCAGGGCCAGCAAACGGGTGCGCAGGATCGCCACCCGATCCCCCAGGCGTTCGGCTTCCTCCAGATCGTGGGTGCATAGGAGGATCGTTCGCCCCTGGCCTTTCCATGAACGCAATAGCTCCCGGACCTCCAGGGCGGCTTCTGGATCCAGGCCTGCCGTGGGCTCATCCAACAGGAGGATCGGCGGATCATGAATCAGAGCCCGAGCCAGGGCCAGGCGCTGGCGCATCCCTTTAGAAAAGGTGGCCACCGGATCGCGGGCCCGATCTGCCAGATCGAACTGCTCCAGAAGCTCCATGACCCGGGAACGAGGGGCGGGGACCTCATACAGGCGCGCATAGATCTCTAGGTTCTTCCACGCCGGGAGGCGCTCCCAGAACCCGGGGGTTTCCGGCAGATACCCAATCTGCCGGCGCAACCAATGGGACTCCGGTGTCATGCGCTCCCCTGCAATCCACACCTGTCCAGATGTAGGGGAAATCAACCCTATAAGGAGACGAAGGGTGGTGGTTTTGCCGGCGCCGTTAGGACCCAGAAGGACGAGCAATTCCCCTGCCTGGACCTCCAGGGTCAGCCCGTCCAGGGCCAGGATCCCATCATAATGTTTGGTCAGATGCTCAACGCGGATCATTTCCCTTCCCTCTCGAGCGACCTGTAGCGTTGGAGGATCTCCTCGACCACCGCATCGGGGGAGCGCCCCGTGGTATCTACCCAGTGGGGGATCTCCCGGTAAGCGTCTTCCCGGGCCTTCCAGAGGCTCCTCAGGCGCTCCACGAGGGTTTCCCCCGGGCGAAGGCGGAGGAGCGGTCGATCAGCTGCTCCGGTCAGCCGGCGGGCGATTTCCTCCAGATCGGCATATAGAAAGAACAAATGGCCTCCCGCCTCCAAGGCGGCCCGATTGGTGGGGCTTATGCATGTGCCCCCGCCGGTCGCCAACACCCATCCCCGGGGATGGGACCATTCCTGACAGAGGGCCGCCTCCATCGCACGGAACGCCTCCTCGCCATCGCGCTCAAAGATCTCCGCGATCGATCGCCCGGTCCGTCGGACGATCTCCTCATCGAAGTCCAGGAATGGCCATCCCAGCCGGGCCGCGAGCTGCCGACCGATCGTTGTTTTCCCGGCCCCCACAAAACCAGTGATCACCAGGTTCCGTTGCGACATGCTGTGGATGTCACCTCTGAATCAGCTTCTGCCGGTCACAGCCGGTAACTTCGGGCAGGAGGGGCTTCTCCTCCAACCCGGTAGGAATGACGTTATCGGATCGGCGGCGGCGCCAACCAGTCGTAGCCGATCGTCGGATCATTATGGGGGATGCGCCCTTCGTCCTCGGGATCATAGGTCCTGGAGGTGATGTAAAACAGGTGCACCGGCGTGGGGCTAATCACCTTGCATCCATGGGCTACGCCGGGCGGGATCTTCAATACCCGCGGTGGCGCATGATCCCCCAGGTAGAGCTCCATCGTCTGCCGATATGTTGGCGAATCCGGCCGGAGATCATGCAGGGCCACCTTCAGCGTCCCGATCGCCACATACCACCAGTCGGTCTGCTTCCAGTGGATGTGCCATGCCTTGATCACACCGGGATACATCAACGAGTGGCTCCATTGCGCGAACCCCTCGGTGAAGATGGGGTCGGTGACTCGTAGGATCTCCCGAAAGAACCCCCGCTCATCCACGTGGGTGATCAGCTCCTTGAGCTCCACGCCGGCGATCATCGCCACCTCCTGGCGAGATAGAATCCCGCAACCCGAGGAATGGGAGGGCGTAAGCGCACGGACTCTGGATATGCGCTATAGCGTCTCGCCCCTTTCCATTCTAAGCGGGATGGCGCGTAAGCCATGAATCCGGTGTTGTGCATGCATGGCCCTGCGCGTTCAGGAAGAGGATTGGCAAGCGCCAGATCTCTTGCTCTCCGACTTCCCTTGTGTTAGTCTTTGATTACCTGTTCGGAAGGATGGAAAATCGTTCTCTGAGCGATGGATGCTCGCAGGAGGTGCCCATGGTTCGTCATCGCTGGATCCGCGCGCTGTCCAGGTTGGGCTTGATTTGGGTGATCCTTCTGGTTGGATGTCGCCCCGTGCGCTCCCGTTCTGGTCCTGCGCCCACAGCAACCCCCCCGGGATTGCTTCTGGGTCAGCCGACGCCGACCTTGCTGCCTACTCCCACCTGGACGCCGCTCCCAGTGTTTCCCCAGGGCGCTCCCACGCCGACGCCGTTCCTCTCCCCGCTCCCGACGCCGACGATGCCTGCTGTCGTCCCGGCGCCGACCTCCGCGCCTCCGTCGGGGATCACCCATGTGGTCCAGCCCGGGGAGACTCTCTTCCGTATTGCCCTTCGCTATGGGACCACTGTGGAGGCCATCGTCCAAGCCAATGATCTAATCAACCCGGATTTCATCGTGCCTGGCCAGCGGCTGGTGATTCCCACGGCGGGGGCACCTGCTCCCACTCCTGCCGGCGGCGAACGGATCTACATTGTGCAGCCCGGGGATAACCTGTTCCGCATCGGGCTGAAATTTAACATGCTCTGGACAGTGATCGCAGCTCGCAACGGGATCACGAACCCGAATGCGATCTATCCAGGGCAGCGTCTGATTATCCCAAGCCCATGAAAATCTCATCCCGGGGGCTATGGGTGCCTTGAGGGGAGGCCTAGCAGGAAGGGGCCACCGCCCACAGCGCCCAGTCCGCCATCAGGCCGGAAGCCGTATCGGCGATCTCGGTGGAGGTCTTTATGTTGGATCCCGTCATAGCGGAGATTCCGCTGGAAAGCCGGCGGGTCTATGAGGGCCGCGTCCTGAATCTGCGGGTGGATACAGTCCGCCTGCCCTCGGGCGGGACGGCGTTGCGAGAGATCGTGGAGCACCGTGGGGCTGTGGCCATCGTCCCCGTCTTGACGGATGGACAAGTGGTGTTCGTGCGGCAGTTCCGTTACGCGGTTGGTCAGGTTTCTCTGGAGATCCCAGCGGGCACTCTGGAGCCTGGAGAGGATCCCCTGGCATGCGCCCGTCGGGAGCTGGAGGAGGAAACGGGCTATCAGGCCGCCCGCTGGGAACGGCTGGGAACGATCTGGCCCACCCCCGGTTACAGCACCGAGGAGATCATCCTCTTCATGGCCCACGATCTGACGCCTGGCCCCGCGCGGCCGGAGTTCGATGAGGCGCTCAGTGTAACCTGTATGTCTTGGTCAGAGATCTGGGAGGCGATCGAGGAAGGCCGCCTGCGGGATGCGAAGAGCATCGTGGCCTTGACCTGGGCTGCCCGCCGCCTGGGAGGGAAATAAATGGCTGGCGAAGCGACCTCGATCCGCTCCACCCGATGGACGCTCTCTTATATCCCGGCCCTCCTGCTTTTTATGGCCGGGCTTGGACTTCTGACGGCTGGTGCCCTGGAGTGGATCTATGCCGACCGGATCTGGCCAGGGGTTTTCATCGGCGACGTGGATGTGGGGGGGTTGAGCGAAGCGGAAGCCCGGACCCGGTGGGAGGCCACGCTGCCTGATCCCCAGCGTCCCCTTTTCACCCTCCGGGGGCCGGGATTCGAGCAGACACTTTCCCTGGCCGACCTGGGGGCTCGCGTGGACATCCTGGGGACTCTCCAGGAGGCTATGCAGGCCGGCCGCGGGAGGGGCCTTGCCGATGGGCTCGATCGGTTCTGGATCTGGTGGTTCGGCCGGACGGTGTCCCCACGGGTGGAGGTCGACGCTGCGCTCCTAGAGGAACGAATCGCCGCGATCGCGGAGATCATTGATCGTCCTCCCCGGGATGCCTTTCTGGAGATCCGGGGGGATCAGGTGATCGTTCACCCGGCGGAGGCCGGAGCCCGCCTGAACCAGGCGGCGCTTCAGGCACGCCTCCTGGAGGCGTTGTCCGCTCTACAGCCTCAGATCATCGACCTGCCGGTGGAGACCGTGCCCCCTGCGGTGGCCGAGGTGGAGCCAGCGCGGACCCAGTTGAGCCAGTGGCTCCAGGCGCCGATCCGCCTCCTCGTGCCCACCGAAACCCTGACGGTTCCTCTTCCCCTTCCAAAAGCCGGCCCCTGGGAGCTCTCCCCCGCGGACCTGGCTCGGATGATCACCGTGGTCCGCGTGGATTCCCCGGCGCCGCATTTGGAGGCTCGGCTGGAGGAAGCCCGCCTGCTGGAATGGCTGACCCCGATCACCCAGACGCTCCGCGCAGATCCGGTGGATGCGCGGTTCATCTTTGATGAAGCGCAACGGCGATTGCTTCCCATCGCGCCTTCCCAATGGGGCTATCGGGTAGCGGTCACAACCACCGTGGCCCGCATCCGGGAAAGCCTTTCTGGGCCGACCCGGGAGGTCCCGATCGCCCTGACGCTGGTCCCCCCGCGCTATCCGGAAACAGTGACCGCGGAGGCGCTCGGGATCACCGAGCGCCTCGCTGCGGCGACCACCAGCTTCAAAGGTTCGCCTCCCCCGCGGGTGCGGAACATCACCCTCGGGGCCTCCCGGATGCACGGCGTGGTGGTTCCACCCGGGGAGGTGTTCTCCTTCAATGCCTACCTGGGGGATGTCAGTGTGGACACTGGGTTCGAAGAGGCGCTGATCATCTTCAATGGGCGGACCGTTCGAGGGGTGGGCGGGGGGCTTTGCCAGGTCTCCACCACCTTGTTCCGGGCTGCCTTCTTCGGAGGCTTTCCCATCGAGGAGCGTTGGCCTCATGCCTATCGGGTAGGATGGTATGAGCGAACCTTCGGGCCTGGCCTCGACGCTGCCATCTTCTCCCCTTATGCGGATTTCAAGTTCCGGAACGATCGCCAGACGCCGATCCTGATTGTGGCAGAAGTCGATCCGGAAGCGGGGACGTTAACCTTCAAGATCTACGGTGCGAACGATGGGCGAAGGGTGACGGTGGAAGGCCCCTTCGTTTCCAACATCGTCCCCCATGGCCCTCCGATCTACGAGGAAGATCCTACTTTGCCGAAAGGGAAGATCATCCAGGTGGATTGGGCGGTCGATGGGGCCGATGTGCTGGTCAAGCGGAAAGTCGAGAAGGATGGGCAGATCCTGTATGAGGATCGAGTGTTTACCCGTTATCAGCCCTGGCAGGCCGTCTTCAAGGTGGGAACAGGGGAATGATCCTCCGGCGTCCATCGCCCATGAACGGTTCGAACGGCTCAACAACCCTCCGCGGCCGCCCCGTGGAGGCTTGCGGGGAACCTCTTCCGCCTTGAGCGGGGTGACCGCTCGATGGAGCCGCGATCTCGAGGTCAGCGGCGTTACCCCGGCCTCCCTCATGGCCGCACGGTCAGCTCGCTGATCAGCACGCTGTTGTTGACCGCGCTGGAGTACCCGGGGGTCAAGACGACCACCCGGGCGGCCGGATTGCCCTCCGGGTAGAGGCCGGTTCGGAGCTGATAGATCCCAGGCGGAGCCCCACCCGGGATGGGCAGGGCCAGCGGATCCCGCACGATCTGCCCAGGCTGCCAGGCTGGGATGGGAGGGGTTGGTGGGGCATCCCGCTGGGCGATCAGCTGGCCGTTCGGGCCGATCAGATGGACGAAGATCACCAGCGGCTGATCCACCCGCTGCAGGGAGCGCCACTCCAGGGTGGCAACCAGGGTTTCCCCAGGCCGGAAATCTCGCTGGGGCAGGTCCACGGCATCCAGCACCACCCAGTTGGCAAAGTTCGCCCCGATCTCGACCCGCGTCCCCGCGCTCACCGTCAACGTGAGGGGCTGGCCCACGCCCAGAAGAGCCCCTGGCGGGGGGATCTGACCCAGGATCCGCCCGGGAGGTTCTGGGCTCCACACCCGTTCCACCCGCACATCCCATCCATATGAGCGCAGGCCGTTCAGGATGTTCTCGTCCAGGGTATATCCCAGGACGTTGACGACTGGAAAGACCGGTGCGCCACGGTTGACGGTGACCCGGATGGTTTCGCCCGGATGCAGCGTCGCCCCTGGCGGAGGCTCCTGGGTGATCACCACGCCTGCAGGCTGCTGAGGATTTTCCGTCTCGCCGACAACCGAGAGTCCCAATCCGAGCCCCATTGCCCGTGCCTGCGCATCGACGATGGGCAATCCTCGGAGGTCGGGAACCTGGATGGTCGGCGCGATGGTCGGCGGCGGAGTGGGGGTCGGAAGGCCCGCTGGGCCGCCCAGCCACGCCCGATAGACCAGCAGCCAGAGGGGAATCAAGCCCAGGATGGCCAGGGCCGCCAGCGCCCCCAGGAGCCAGACCATCCAGTCCCGTTCCTCTGGGATAGGGGGGGCTGTTGGGGACGAGGGAGGGGCTGAAGCCGGCGGGGAAACGTCCGGGATGGTTCGCTCAGCCGGTTGCTCCGGGAGGCCCATAGGGGATGGCATCGGATGATGCTGGAGCAGCACCCGGGCCAGCTGATCTGCGTTCCGGTAGCGCCGGGCGGGCTCCTTTTCCAGACAGGTGAGGAGGATCGCAATGAGATCGTCCGGCAGCGTCGGCTGGAAAGTGTTCGGAGAAAGAGGGGCCTGCATCCGATGGGCTTGAAGCCATTCCGTGGGAGTAGACGCCTCAAAAGGAAGACGCCCTGTGAGCATTTCATAAAGAATGAGGCCCAGGCTATACACATCGGAGGCCGGGGTGGGCGGCTGGCCGGCGGCCTGCTCCGGAGAGAGATACTGCGGGGTGGCCCAGGTCGTTGGATCGGGATCCCGGGACCACAGGAGGGCCGCGATGCCAAAGTCCACCACCTTGACCTCGCCGGATCGGGATACCAGGACGTTCTGGGGCTTAAGATTGCCGTGTACCAGATTGTTCCGGTGAGCATAACCCACCCCGGCACAGATCTGGAGGAAGAGCTCCAGCGCCCGCTCCACCGGGAGGGGAGCGCTGTGACGGATCAGGGTTTTGAGATCCCAACCGTCCACATACTCCATCACCCAGTAAGGCTGGCCGTTCTCCCATCCGAAATCATATACGGTCACCAGGTTCGGGTGGGATAGGCTGGCCAGCAGACGAGCCTCAGCCTCCAGCCGCGGGCGCAGCGCCGCATCCTGCAGGCGATCGTTGCGGAGAACCTTAATGGCCACCGTGCGCAGGAGGACCGTGTCGAACGCCCGATGAACCACGGCCGCCCCGCTGCGTTCCAGCGTGCTCAGAATGCGATATCGTCCCGCGAATAGCGTTTCGGCCATCGCTTCCTCAGCTTTTCTGATGGTAAGAGATCCGCCGCTGGGATCCCCTTTCGGGAGGTCGGTTCTCATTATATCGAAGGACAGACCGGACCCCTGAGGCATCCCCCGGGGGCCGATTAACGACCCTGAGCCTCCTGGAGCAGTGCATACAGTCCCTCGAGCCCCAGGATGTAGCTCCGCCATCCGAAGCCCAGCACCACCCCGCGGCAAACCGGAGCGATCACCGAGGCCCGCCGCCATTCCTCCCGAGCCTGCGTGTTGGAGATATGGACCTCCACCGTTGGCAGGTTCACTGCGGCGATGGCGTCACGCAGGGCATAGCCGTAGATATGTAGAGCGCCGGGATTGATGAGGATCCCATCCGCCCACCCCCGGGCTTCATGGAGGGCATCGATCAGAGCTCCCTCATGATTGGACTGGACGATGCGCAAGCTGACCCCGTGGGTCGCCGCCCACTCTGCCATCCGGGCGTTGATCTCCTCCAGGGTCATCGTCCCGTAAATATGGGGCTCCCGGGTTCCCAGCAGATCCAGGTTCGGGCCGTGCAGCACCAGGATGTTCATCCGCGACCTCCCCGAGCATCAGAAGCGGATCGCCCATCCCCTATCTATTGGAAGTTGCGAAACCGTCCGGTTCTGCGTATCGTTATTTTCCGCCAGAACCCTCACAGTGGAAAGCGGGATCTTGGGGGCGTGGGAGGCACGGAGATGAGGGCGGAGCCTTTTGCCGTGATACTGGCGGGGGGAAGCGGCACGCGTCTGTGGCCGCTGAGCCGGCAGAGCCGCCCCAAGCAGATGCTCCGGCTGCTGGGGGAGCGGACTATGTTTCAACTGACGGTGGATCGTCTGCTTCCGATGTTCCGACCGGAGCAAATCCTAGTCATCACCGGCCAGGAGCACGCGGAGGAATTGATCCACCAGGCTCCGGAGATCCCCCAGGAGAACTTCCTGGTGGAGCCGGTGGGGCGCAACACGGCGCCCGCCATCGGCCTCGTCGCCCTGCACCTTCGCCGGCGAGCGCCGCATGCCCTCATGGCCGTCCTGCCTGCCGACCATTACATCCGGGATGAAGCCCGCTTCCGGGCCGTGCTCCGCGCTGCCTTCCAGGTGGCGGAGAGAGGGTTCCTGGTCACCCTGGGCATTCGCCCCACTTACCCCGCCACGGGCTTCGGCTATATCGAGCGCGGGGAGCCCCTGGGCCGCTTCGGCGGCTTCATGGCCTACCGTGTCCTGGCCTTCCGGGAGAAGCCGGATCTGGCGACCGCTGAACGCTTTGTGGCCGACGGTCGCCATTCCTGGAACAGCGGCATGTTCATCTGGCGGGCGGATCGCATCCTGGAGGAGATTGAACGAAGCATGCCGGAGCTCGCCGCCGGGCTCCGGGCGCTGGAGGCGGCCCTCGGGACCCCCGAGGAGGCGGCCGCCCTGCGCCGGATATGGCCGGAGATGCCGAACATCAGCATTGACTACGGGGTGATGGAGAAGGCGCAGGAGGTTGCCGTGATCCCGGCGGAGTTCGGGTGGAGCGATATCGGCAGCTGGGCGGCGCTGCTGGACATCCTGGCCGCCGATGACCAGAGCAACGTGGTTCTGGGGACAGAACACCTGGGTCTGGATACCTCCGGTTCGTTAATCTTCGGAAATGGCCGGCTGGTGGCCACCGTGGGGATCCAGGATCTCATCATTGTGGACACCGAAGATGTCCTCCTGGTCTGCCATCGCGAGCGCGCCCAGGATGTCCGTCTGCTGGTGGAAACCCTAAAACGGGAGGGACGGCAGGAATATCTGTAGCGTTTCGTCCGGATAAATGGCCCATATTCTTTTACCTGCAGGGATAAGGTTTGGAGGGAAGAAAATGGCGGAGAAAGGCACACGGCTGGTCATCGTGGAATCCCCTGCCAAGGCCCGCACGGTAGGCCGCATCCTGGGCCGGGGTTTCGTAGTGAAAGCGTCCATCGGACACGTGCGGGACCTGCTGAAATCCCAGCTGGCGGTGGATATCGAGAACGAATTCAAGCCCACTTATCGGGTGCCGAAGGAGAAGCAGGCGGTGGTCCGGGAGCTGCGGGAGGCCGTGAAGGAGGCGGCGGAAGTCTATCTGGCCACCGACCCGGATCGCGAGGGGGAGGCCATCGCCTGGCATCTGACCGAGGTGGCGAACATCCCGGCCTCGAAGCTGCGCCGGGTGGTCTTCCACGAGATTACGGAGCCGGCGATCCGAGAGGCCTTCGCCCATCCCCGGGGCATCGATATGCAGCTGGTGAACGCCCAGCAGGCCCGGCGCATCTTGGACCGCCTGGTGGGCTATAAGCTGAGCCCGCTGCTCTGGGAGAAAGTTCGCGGGCGCCTTTCCGCCGGCCGGGTACAGTCGGTGGCCCTGCGACTCATCGTCGAGCGGGAGCGGGAGATCCAGGCCTTCGTCCCGGAGGAATACTGGACCATCGCCGTGGAGTTGAGCAAACTCAATGAGGATCGGACCTTCCGCGCCCGCCTGGTTCGCTATCGGGGGGCCGAGCCTGAGCTCCAGAACGAGGAGCAGGTGCGCCCGCTGGTGGAGGAGCTGAGGGATGCTCTCTACGTGGTGATCAGTGTCAAGAAGGGCGAGCGCCGGCGGCGGCCGGCTGCCCCGTTCACCACCAGCACGATGCAGCAGGAGGCCTCCCGACGCCTGGGCTTCACGGCCCGGCGCACGATGGCCGTCGCCCAGCAGCTTTACGAGGGCCTGCCCCTGGGCGAGGAGGGTTCCGTCGGCCTCATCACCTATATGCGCACGGACTCCACGAACATCTCCCCTCTCGCTCAAGAGGAGGCCCGCCGTTTCATCGCCCAGACCTATGGGGAGCAGCTGCTCCCTCCCGAGCCTCCGGTCTACAAGACCCGAGCCCGGATTGCCCAGGAGGCCCATGAGGCCATTCGCCCCACTTCGGTGTTCCGGACGCCGGAGTCTGTGAAGCCCTATCTGGATCGCGATCAATATCGCCTCTACGAGCTGATCTGGAAACGGTTCGTGGCCAGCCAGATGGCCCCCGCCATCCTGGACACCATGGCGGTGGAGATCGTGGCGGTGCCCCGCTCGCTGATCGCCAACGGAGAGATCCCTGCGGAAGCCCTGGAGAGCCCCCGCTATCTCTTCCGGGCCACCGGTTCCGCGATCCGCTTCCCGGGCTTCCTGGTGGTTTACGAGGAAGCACGTGAGGAAGATGTCCGGTCTGAAGAGGAAGAGGAGGGCGGCGGGCTTCTGCCGCCGCTGGAGCCTAACGAGCGGTTGCGGCTCTGGCAGGTGCTGCCGGAACAACATTTCACCCAGCCGCCGCCGCGCTACACCGAAGCCTCGCTGATCAAAGCGCTGGAGGAATATGGCATCGGCCGGCCCAGCACATATGCCCCGATCATCTCCACCCTCTTCCAGCGAGGGTATGTGGAACGGGTGGACAAACGCCTGGTGCCCACCCCATTGGGGATCACGGTGACCGATCTCCTGGTCCAGCATTTCCCGGACATCATGGATGTGAACTTCACGGCCCGGATGGAGGAGGATCTGGATCGCATCGCCGCCGGCGAAGTGGACTGGGTGGAGGTGCTGCGAGCGTTCTATGGGCCCTTCGAACAGCGGCTCCAGGCTGCCCTGGCCGGGATCCAGAAGATCTCCCTGGATCATGAGCTTCTGGACGAACAGTGCCCCGAGTGCGGCGCGCCGCTGCAGATCCGCTATGGCCGCTTCGGGAAGTTCGTGGGCTGCACGCGCTTCCCGGAGTGCCGTTACACCCGGCCCTTCTACAACAAGCTGGGCATCCCATGCCCTCAGTGTGGCGGAGAGCTTCTGGAAAAGAAGACCAGGCGGGGCCGCACCTTCTATGGATGCAGCAACTGGCCCGCGTGCAACTTCACCACCTGGAAGCGACCATTGACTGTGCGTTGCCCGCACTGCGGCGGCGTCCTGGTGCAGGATGATCGGGAGAGCGCCCGCTGCCTGAAGTGCGAGGCGATGGTTTCCCTCGAGGAGCTGGAGCTGGAGGAGGCTGGCGAAGGCGCGTAAATCCTGAATCCTAAAGGACGATAGACAGCCCCATCCGTTCCAGGCATTCCGCGAGAGCTTCCGTCCATGGCCGCATGGGATCGCGGCCCTGCAGCTCCAGCACATAGTTCCGCAGCGGTGTCCGGTCCGGCCGTGGGGCGCGCCGGCCGGACACCGCGGACAGCCGGACGGCCTCCTCCGGGCTTCGCCCCAGCATGGACAGGATCACCCGGGCCATCTCGTATCGGGAGACCGCGCCGTGATTTACCATATGATAGACCCCATAGGCGGGATATTCCAGAAGGCACAGAAGACCCCGGGCGAGATCCAGCACAGAAGTAGGGGAGCTGGTCTGAGCGATCCCCCCCACGGGTTCTCCGCGCTGGATGCGTTCCACGGTTTGGGTCACGAAATGACGGCCCCATGGGGCGAAGAGCCACGCCGTCCGCACGATGAAATGCCGCGGGCAGAGGGTTCGCACGGCCTCCTCGGCCATCCATTTGCTCCGTCCGTAGATATTGATCGGGTTGGGAGTGTCGAACTCGGTGTAAGGAGTTCCCTTCGTGCCGTCGAACACATAGTCCGTGCTGATGAAGATGAGGGTAGCCCCAATTTCATGAGCGGCTGCGGCCAGGCAGGCGGTGCCTACCGTGTTCACCCGAAACGCGAGATCCGGATCCGACTCGCAACGGTCCACGTCCGCAATCGCGGCGGCGTGGAGGATGAGCTGCGGATGGAGCTGCCGGACCGCTTCGAAGATCTGGGGCGGCCGGGTGAGATCCAGCTCCGCATGGGGTGGCGCGATCACTTCATGTTGCGAGCTCCAGATTTCCCGAAGGGCTCGCCCCAGCATCCCGGTTCCACCGGTGAGAAGCACCCGCATCGCGCCTTCTCCACGATAGAGGAAGAGGGGAAGGGGAGGCAGGTAGCTCCCCCTCGACTAAAAATACCGCGCCGACAGGAGGCCAGGCGGCAGTGGCTGGGTGCGGACGTTCAGGCAGGCCGGTCGCCCGGCAGCGGCCATTCGGGTTAGAGCGGGCTGGATGTCCTCCGGGCGCTCCACCAGCTCGCCGTAACCTCCGAAGGCTTCCACGATCCGATCATAGCGGGTGGGAGCCAGGGCAGTCGCCACCGCGCGAGCTTCCCCTACCATTTCAAGCTGGGGCCGGCGGATCTGGCTCCACGCCGCATCGTTGGCCACCACGCTCATGATGGGAAGGCGAAAGCGCACTGCCGTATCGAACTCAAAACCATTGAATCCGAAGGCCCCATCGCCGAAGAGCACCAGCACCCGCCGATCCGGATAAGCCAGCTGAGCCGCGATCGCGAAGGGTACCCCGATCCCCAGACATCCGAAAGGCCCGGGATCCATCCAGTTCTCCGGCCGGTAAACCGGGAGGATGCGGGAAGCGGCCGCCACGATATCTCCCCCATCACCGATGACGATGGTTCGGTCATCTATGAAACGGGCCAGCTCATGACACAATCGCAGCGGATGGATGGGGATATCCGCGGCGTCCTTCCCCTGGGCCCAGAAGGCCGCCTCGGTCTCCTCGATCTCCCGCAGCGCCTCCCGCCACGCCGTCCACCGCCGGCCTGGATGGCGGGCCTGCATGGCCTGCCGCCACTCCTCCAGGATGATCCCGATATCCCCCACCAGTCCCAGATCCACCGGCCGGTTATGCCCGATCACCGTGGGCTCCAGGTCCACGTGGATGATCCGCGCTGTTGAGGCGATCTCCTGCCCGAATTTCAGACGGAAGTCGAATTCCCCACCAACCAGGATGAGGAGGTCCGTCTGAGCGAAGGCCTTGCGCCGGGCGTGCTGGAAAAACTGCCGCGAATCCGGGGGGAGGGTTCCTCGGGCCATCCCGTTTGTGAACAAAGGAAGATCCAGCGTCTCCACGAATCGGGCGAGGGTGCCATAGGCATTGCACCAGCGGATCCCGCTCCCCGCCATCACCACGGGTCGTTCCGCTTCGGAGAGCATCGCCACCGCGTGCTCCAGCGCCGACTTCGTCGGGCCGGGCCGCGGCACATTTCGCTCGAAACCCGGGAAGGCCACGTGGCGCTCATCCACGAACCGGAAGAGGACATCCAGGGGGATCTCCAGGAAGACGGGGCCGGGGCGGCCGCTTACCGCATGGCGAAGGGCGATCTCCACGAACTCCGGGATCCGTTCGGTCTCATAGACGGCCCCGGCCCACTTGGTGATCGGCCGCATCACCGCCACGTGATCCATCTCCTGCAAGGAGCCCCGGCCGAGCTGTGCGAAGGGCCCCTGGCCGCCGATGACCAGCACCGGGCTGTTGGCCCGGAAGGCGTTGGCCACCCCGGTGACGCTGTCGGTGACCCCAGGGCCCGCGGTCACCACTGCGACCCCCGGCCGGCCGGTCAGGCGGGCCCATGCATCGGCGGCGTGGACAGCGGCCTGCTCGTGGCGGACGTCGATGATGCGGATCCCCTCGTCGAGGCATCCGTCGTAGATGGGCAGAATATGGCCGCCACACAGCGTGAAAACCACCTCCACCCCTGCGGCCTTCAGGGCCTTGGCCACCAGCCGCCCTCCATGCACACTCGACATCTCCTTCCCTCCCCTCAGGCTTCGAATCAATGCGTGATCTACATAGCCTCATTTTAACGCAACCTGGGATCTGCTCCCGAAGGAGAGACCGCGAGAGCCATCCGGCTTGCGTCCCCTCCCGCGCTCAGAGAGCAGCGCAGCCAGCGCTCCGATCGCCGGGAGGAGCGGAGAACCCGCTAACGATTTGACATCATTTTTAGGTTCGACTAAATTTACAGGGGAGAAACACAACTCTATTCCGAGCGGGTGATCTTCGGGATATACCCTGATATATCTGGTCCAGGCGAGGCCGGGAAATCGGGAGGCGATCGTGCGCAAGGCCCATGTGTCCCTGGAAGAGGTGCACGAAAGCGTGGATCTCCTCCAGGATGTCCGCTGGTGGCGCCGCTGGTTTGCCGTGGCCGGCCCGGCGATCATGGTGGCCGTGGGGTACATGGACCCGGGGAACTGGGCGACGGACCTGGCGGCGGGGAGCCGCTACAACTACACCCTGATCTGGGTCTTGCTCATGTCCAACCTGATGGCGGTGCTTCTCCAGAGCCTGGCCGCCCGCTTAGGCATTGTCAGCCGGCGGGACCTGGCCCAGGCCTGCCGGGAGGAGTATCCACCCCTCGTGAACATCCCGTTGTATCTCCTGGCAGAGATCGCCATCACCGCCACGGACCTGGCCGAAGTGCTGGGGTCCGCCATTGCCCTGCAGCTCCTGTTCGGCATCCCCCTTCTGTATGGAGTTCTTATCACGGCCTTCGACACGCTGCTCCTCTTGTTCTTGTCCCGCTATGGAATCCGTAAGCTGGAGGCAGTTGTCGCGTCGCTGGTGGGGACCATCGGTTTGGCACTGCTGGTGGAGATCTTCCTGGCGCGGCCCGATTGGCCGGACCTCGCCTCGGGCTTTGTGCCTTCCATTCCCGATACGACGGCGCTCTACATTGCCGTCGGCATGTTGGGCGCCACGGTCATGCCCCACAACCTGTATCTGCACTCGGCCCTGGTCCAGACGCGGCGGGTGAAGCGCGATAAGGCGTCCTTGCGGGATGCCATCCGCTGGAACACGATCGATTCGGCGGTGTCGCTAAGCCTGGCCTTCTTCGTGAACTCGTCCATTCTGGTCATGGCCGCGGCTGTGTTCTACCGAAACGGGCTGCGCGAAGTGGCGGAGATCCAGGAGGCCTATCGCCTGCTGGAACCCCTCCTGGGCACGACTCTGGCACCACTGGCCTTCGGCATCGGGCTCCTGGCCTCAGGGCAAAGCTCAACGATCACGGGCACGCTGGCCGGCCAGGTGGTCATGGAAGGGTATCTCAGCCTGCGCCTTCGCCCCTGGCTGCGCCGGCTCATCACCCGCCTGCTGGCCATCACGCCCGCAATCATCGCCATCTCCCTCTTCGGGGAACATGCCACCAGCGATCTGCTGGTCCTCAGCCAGGTGATCCTCTCTCTGCAACTGCCCTTCGCGGTGATTCCTCTCATCCACATGGTCTCGGATCGGGAGCGGATGGGGGAGTTTGCCCTCGGAAGGCGGATGCAGGGCGTTGCCTGGACTGTGGCCGGTGTGATTGTGGCCCTGAATGTCAAGCTGCTGGTGGATGAGGTCGGCGCCTGGATGGCCACAGTCGGACCGGAAGCGTGGTGGGTCCGGGCTTTGGTCCTCCTGGCCGCTGTGGCGCTGGCGGCGCTCCTCACCTACATCACCGCGCGCCCCTGGCTGGATCCCTACCTGGGCCGCGCGGGGGTGCCATCGTGGACGCCCGTCCACCGCGAAGTGCCGGTCCCATCGCAGGTGACGCCGCCGACCCCCTACCGCCGCATCGCGGTGGCGCTGGACTTCAGCGGCGGGGAGGAGCGCCTGCTGCGCGAGGTGGTCCGGGTGGCCGGGGAAAGCCGGCCGCATGTCTACCTGATCCACGTGGTGGAAAGCCCGACCGCGCGGGCCGTGGGCCCTCAGGCCGCGGATTCCGAAGTGGCGCGCGACGAGGCGCGGCTGCAGATGTATGCCCGGGTGCTGCGGGAGCAGGGGTTTGAGGTCACGTGCCTCCTGGGCATGGGGCACCCGGTGCCGGAAATTGCTCGCCTGGTGAACGAGACGGCTGTGGACTTGCTCATCATGGGGAGCCACGGCCATGCCGGGCTGGCCGACATGGTCCATGGCACGACCATCGAGGGTGTGCGCCATCGCGTGGGGGCCAACGTGCTCATCGTGAACCTGGGGGAGAAAGGAGCCACCGAAAGCACGTGGGCGACTTCTCCCTCCGCATAAGGGGAGGCCAGGGGCTGTTCAGCCCGCGTGTACCGGTCCGTGAGGAGGATCCCTCGACCCTCCGCGAAGATGCGCTGGACGGTGGCTTCCTTTCGGTCCCCCTTCCCCTTGACCCTTCCTTATAAAGCTTGTAGAATGGGTTTGCGTCTTTCCTCACATTTCCCCGCTGGTAGAAACCCTTAGGGAGGTGCGCGGATGACCTGGCATGGGCTCACACCGTTTGAGTTCTATGCGGTGCTGGCCGTGCTTGGGGTGGCCGTGGTGAGCCTGATCTTCGCCTGGATCCTCCGGACGGAGGTCATGGGCCACCCGAAGGGCACGCCGAAGATGCAGGAGGTCTGGGGGGCCATCCGGGAGGGGGCCGAGGCCTATCTGCGCCGGCAGCTTATGAGCATCCTTCCGTTCATGGGCCTCCTGAGCGTGTTGCTCTTCCTCAGTGTTTACATCGTTCCCCCTTCACCGGAAGCGCGAGAGGTCTTCCCCCAGCTGGATGAGAACACCTTGCGACTGGTGATGGGACTGGGCCGGGCGGTCGCTTTCCTGCTGGGCGCTGGGTTCTCCCTCGCCGTCGGGCAGCTGGGGATGCGGATGGCTGTCCAGGGGAACATTCGCGTGGCTGAGGCCGCGCGGACCCGTGGGTATGAGGCGGCCCTGCGCTTGGCCTATCGAGCCGGCACCATTACGGGGATGCTGACCAACGGCCTAGGGCTGCTGGGTGGCTCCATCATCTTTCTGATTTTCGGGATCGCCGCGCCGGATGCCCTCCTGGGCTTTGGGTTCGGCGGGACGCTGCTGGCCCTGTTCATGCGGGTGGGCGGCGGCATCTATACCAAAGCCGCGGACGTGGGGGCAGACCTGGTCGGCAAGGTGGAAATGGACGTCCCGGAGGATGACCCTCGCAACGCGGCGGTGGTGGCGGATCTGGTGGGCGATAACGTGGGCGACTGCGCCGGAATGGCCGCGGACATCTTCGAGTCCTATGAGGTCACCATGGTCTCGGCGATGATCCTCGGCCTGGCCGTCCGCGCAGTCGATCCGAACCACTCGATGGTGTGGATCATCTTCCCGCTGCTGGCCCGCGCGGTGGGGGTGATCGCCTCTATCCTCAGCACATACGCGGTGGGGGGCGTGGCCGGCCGCCGGGGGGACGCGCTGCGGGCCATCAGCCGGGGCTTCTTCATTGGAGCCGTTCTCTCCTTCCTGGGCTTCGGAACGATCGGCCTGCTCTACGCGAAGGACTGGCGGGTGGTGGCTTCAACGACGGTGGGGTTGATTCTCTCCATCGTCATTGAGCGGCTGACGGATTACTTCACCAGCACCGAGCGGGCTCCGGTGGGCGAGATCGAGAAGGCCACCCGCGCGGGTCCGGCCACCACGATCCTCAGTGGCCTGGCCGTGGGCTATGAATCCACGGTGTGGTCGATTGGGGTCATCGCCCTCACCATCGCTACCTCCACACTGATCTACTGGGGCCTGCCGCCGGTCTATGTGCTCTATGGGATCTCCCTTACCGGCATCGGGCTGCTGATGCTCACCGGCAACGTGGTGGGGATGGATTCCTACGGCCCGGTGACCGACAACGCCGGCGGGATCGCGGAGATGGCCGGGCTCGAGGAATCGGCCCAGGAGGTGCTGGCGGATCTGGATGCGGTGGGCAACACCACGAAGGCCACCACCAAGGGCCTGGCGATTGCAACCGCCGTGATCGCCGCCGTGGCCCTCTTCGGCTCTTACCTCACGGATGTCAGTAAGGTCCAGGCCCAGCTCGGGCAGAAGCCCACCCTGCAGGATGTCGGGATCCGGATCGATTATCCCCTGGTGTTCGTGGGCCTGCTGCTGGGCGGGGCGCTGCCGTGGCTCTTCTCCTCCTTTGCGATCCGGGCCGTAAGCCGTGCGGCTACTCTGATCGTGGAGGAGGTGCGACGTCAGTTCCGCATCCCGGGGGTCCTGGAGGGAACGGTGAAACCCGACTACGCCCGGGTGGTTTCGATTTGCACCCTGGCAGCCCAGAAGGAGCTCCTCTCCTTGGCGCTGCTCTCGGTGGCTACCCCGCTGGTGGTGGGCTTGGTGCTCCAGGTGGAGGCCCTCGGTGCCTTCCTGGCGGGGTCCATCCTGGTGGGGCAGCTGCTGGCGGTCTTCATGGCCAACGCCGGGGCAGCCTGGGATAATGCCAAAAAGCGTGTGGAGAACGAGCCCCGCGATCCTGCCCGCAACCTGGGCAAAGGAAGCGAACGCCACAAGGCCAGCGTGGTCGGCGACACCGTCGGGGATCCGTTGAAGGACACCGCCGGCCCGGCCATCAACCCAATGATCAAGGCGGTGAATCTGGTCTCCGTGCTGGCCGCGCCGATCATCGTTCAGTTCCGGGGCGTGCTCACCCTGGGAACCCTGCTGGCCATCAGCGCCGCAGTGGGAGTGCTCCTGGCGGTGCTCCTCTGGGTGGTCTGGCAGAGCAAGCGGGAGGTGCCGGAGCTCGCAGGAGCTCCAGCTTCCGGATCGGGGCAGTGAAGAAGGAGCTCCGGAAGTCGAGGAGTCGCCTTCGGTGCCTGCTCCACTCCTCTGGGGAGCCAAAACTTCCAGGGGGGTGGATCAACGGCGATGGGCCATCGGTCCAGCCTCTTTTTTTAGCTTACCTGGTCCCCTGCGTCGCCCGCCGGGGAGCCTATGACCCGGTTCCGGGATTCAAGATGCAACACGCGAGGCGATCGTCGACGCGGGGTGTGAAGGGATGTCAAAGGAATTTGACCTCAAGGGCCTTGGGCCGATGGCCCGCTCTTACCCAATTCGCCGCAGTTCGATAGAGAGCGGTCATGAGCCAGAAAGAATGGGTGTTCCGGGCCATTGGTTATGTTCGGAGCCCCTTCTCAGAGGGGACGGAAACGAAGGGGATGCGCCAGGAGGAGAGCGAGCTGGTCCTGGATCCGGCGTTCGTGGAAGGTCTGGAGGGTTTGCAGCCGGGCGATGGGCTGATGGTCATTTACGTTCTGGACCGGGTGAAGGAGATCCGCCTGAAAGTGCATCCCCGAGGCGATCCCACCCAGCCTATGAAAGGGGTCTTCGCCACCCGCTCCCCGTATCGACCCAATCCCATCGGGCTCACGGGGGTGCGGGTGGTGGCCATCGAAGGCCACATTGTGCGGGTGCGGGGGCTGGATGCGTTGGACGGCTCTCCGATTCTGGATCTGAAGATCGCCTCGGACCTGGATCGGCCTCCGGATCCCTGAGCTGGGGGGAGGGCATTCTCTTGTGGACAGGGCGGGCGAGGAAGCTGGGAGCTTCATCCCTCGCCTTTGCGTCATAGGGAGAGCCCCGATGGGGGGCTTTCGCTCCGAAGCCCCGAAGGCCGGCTGTTCCAGATCTCATCGAAGATCTGGGCGCCGGTCTTGCCGGTGCGCTCGCTTCGGGCTAGCGCCAGGGCCCGGCGGAATCCCTCGCTCAGATCGATCCCGGTCGCTTCATGGATCAGCTCGATGGCCCGGGCTGCCTGGCGGATCACCAGGCGGGGCTCCAGGCTGTCCAGATCCGCATAGAACCAGCCGCAGCTGGCAAACATACGTTGGCGGTGGACCTGGGCCTGAAGGGCCCACAGCAGGCGCTGCTCAACCTCGGTGGAAAGGGGGCGATCGGCGAATCCCCGCAGGAGCGAGCCGGCGTCCATCACCCCCAGGACCACATGGATATACTCGTCCCGCAGCCGCCACGGATTCTCAACGCGCCCGTGGGCCAGGTCCAGATAGGCGGCGTCGATCTCCTCCGAAAGCAGATCCATCGCTGCCCGGAGGATCGCCTTCCACCGCGAATCCCCGGGGGTGCAGTTGCATCCCGTGCTCCAGCGAGCCAGGCCATGGGAACAGCTCCAGGCCGTGTTCTGGATCACCTCGATTTCCTCCACGGGCGGATGCGCCCGCAGATACTCAGTGAGGGTTACGACTTCATAGGCAGCGGCCTGCGGGTGGAGCAGGCGTTCCAGGAAGCCCACCCCTTCCCGGTGATGATGGCCGAAGGTCTCCCCATCCATTGCCAGCAATGTCAGATCGCGCCGGCCTCGCAGGACCTCCTGCGCCCAGCGGTCCGCTGGCCCCAGGGAGGGCATCGCGAAGGAGACCTGATTCGAGAGGTCGCGATCCCGGACGAAAACCGTGAAATACGCGTTGGCTTCCAGGCGGACCCGATATGGCCCGGCGCCCTGGGTGAGTTCCCCTCGCACCTGCTCGGATGAAAGGATGGTAAAGGTCAGGCCGGCCTCGGCCAGCACCTCCAGGGTGGTGAGATCCACGGCCATCTCTGGCAGCCACATCCCTCGGGGATGCCGGCCAAAGCGGTGCTGGAAGGATTGAATTCCCCAGTAGACCTGGGTGATCCGATCGCGGCGTCGGGCGAGGGGGAGGATCGTGTGATGGGCCGATTGGGCGATGGCGTTCCCCACGCCGCGGGCCACGTTCGCCCGATCCGCCTCCAGGATCCTCCGATAGGTCTCCGGATCATGTCGGGCCAGCCAGGCGATCAGGGTGGGCCCTATATTGAAGCTGAGCCGCTCGAAAAGGCAGCGCTCCGCCAGCGGCCGGTAGCACTCCGCCGTGATCTTCTCGTTGAAATCGTGATACGGCTCCGCCCCAGGCTCCGGGGGGACCTCCCCGGTCCACGGGTCCTCCCGGGGGGGCTGATAGAAATGCCCGTGCACGGCCAGCCGCGCTGTCGATTCGCTCACCGGAAACCTCCGCACGCGAAGAAGTGCAGCCAGGTCGGATATCGACAGGGGGACGCTGCGATCCTACGCTCCCCGTAGCGATGGGAACGCACCCCGTTTAACGCCCGGGCATCTCGGTCACCCCGGTGAATGTGAACGCCTCCAACAGGAGGGCCGGAACGCAGGTGAACCCGAACCCTTCAGAAAGCACCCAGCGCTCCTTCCCCACAGCCCGCACTTGAGCCAGGGCCGGCACGTAGCCCTGGGTGAATCGCAGGTTCTGCACCGGGTAGGCGATCTCTCCTTTCTCGATCCAGAACACTCCATCCCGGGTCATCCCGGTCAGGACGCAATCTCGCGGATGGACCAGGCGGGTATACCAGAACCGGGTGATATAAAGGCCGTGATCCACCTGGCGGATCATCTCTTCCAGCGTCGCCTCACCGGGGGCCATAAACAGGTGAAGGGGAATGGGCCCCAGGCTGGCCGTCTGGGGGCGGGAGCGGGGGAGGGCGTGACCGGTGGAATGCCGGCCCTCCCGGGCGGCGGTGATGGTATCGTAGACCGGGCTCTGGGGAACGCCCTTCTCCACGATGACCACGCGCTGGCGAGGGACTCCCTCAAAATCGAACGGAAGCGGTAACCCTGCCGGATCTCGACCGTCGTCCCAGATGGTCACCAAGGGGGACATCAGCGGGCGGCCGATCCGATCGTTCATCCACGATCGGCCTTCCTGGACGGCCAACGCGCCGGCGCCCGCGTAGCCCAGCCAGGAGAGGATATCATCCACCGCGTAGGGCTCCAGGACAACCGGATACACCCCCGGCTCAATCGGGCGGGGGTTCCGGCTTCGCAGGGCCTTTTCGATCGCGGAGCGGCCCAGGGCTTCCACATGCAGATCGGTCAGACGCCAGGCGGCCCGATGGGCATACCCGGACCCCTCATCGCACATCACGACGGTGGTGAAATGGGCCTCGGTGCCAACGTGGTAGGCGAACACCCCCCGGGAGTTCGCCACAGCCAGCTCGTAGATCTCGGTGGAGAGCGCGCCCGCCGCGCTGGCTCCCACGGATTCCGCCATGCGACAGACGGCCCCGACGGCGCGCGCCCGCCATTCCGGCGTGGCGCCCGCCACCGCCTCATCGAAGGCGAGAACCGGCTCAATGGGCGCCGGGTCTGGAAGGCCCGGGAACGCCGGGTTTTCCGGCTGCAGCCGGGCGATGGCCACTGCCTCCTCGATTGCCCGCTCGAGGGCTTCCTCCGTCAGACGGTTGGTGATCGCCGAGCCCACCCGTTTCCCCACCACCACGCGGACGGCGATCTCCGCGTTCACTTCCGCCACGTTCTGATGGATGATGTTGTTCGCGAAGCGGGTCAGGGCGCTATCGTGGGCTTCCAAGACGATCTCCGTCTCATCCGCTGGGGAGATCGTTAAGGCCTTCTCCAGAAGCTCGCGGATCTGGGACTCGCCCAGCATTGTCACCTCCCTGTGGATCCTCATCGTCTGGGGACCGGCCGTCTCGCTTCCTACTTGCGGCTGAACACCCGCACGTTCCGAAAGCGGGCGGGGGCGGCCCCGTGGCCGGTGTGGGCCAGCTGCGAAGGCTGCCCCTTGCCACAGTTTGGCGTCCCCCAGATCACCCAATGATCGGCGTTGCATACCGCATCGCAGGAGCGCCAGAACTCCGGCGTGATCCCGGTGTAAATCGGGTTCTTCAGCATGCGAGTCAACTTCCCCCCTTTGATCTCCCAGGCGATCTCGCAGCCGAACTGGAAATTCAATCGCTTGTCATCGATGCTCCAGGAGCGATTGGTGTCCATGAAGATCCCTTCCTCAGTGTCTGCGATCAGATCCTCCAGGCGCCATGTCCCTGGAAGAAGGTTCACGTTCGTCATGCGGATCAGGGGGATGCGGTTCCATCCAGAAGCCCGCATGGTTCCGTTCGAGAGGCCGGTCACGTAAGGGGAAGGGCCCAACAGCTTCAACAGCTGTCGGGCGGTCTCCCGGGAGGTCATGTAGCCGACGAAGAGGCCCTCCTTCACAATATCCACGCGCTGGGCCGGAACTCCTTCATCGTCCCACCCGAAGGTCCCCAGGCCCCCGGGTAGTGTGGCGTCCGCCGTGATGTTCACCACCTCCGAGCCGTAGCGGAAGGTCCCCAGTTTCTCCGGGGTTAGGAAGGAGGTCCCCGCATAAGCCGCCTCTGTCCCGAAAACGCGATCCAGCTCGATGGGATGCCCGCATGACTCATGGATCTGCAGGGCCACTTGGGAGCCTCCCAGGATCACCGTGGTCACGGTGTCGGGGCATGGATCGGCGCTGAGCAACGCGACTGCTTCCTCCGCGATGCGCGGCGCGTGGCCTGGCAGGTCGCATTCCTCGATGAACTCCCACCCCCGGGTCATTTGATGACGGCCCACGGAGTTCGGATAGGATCGGCGCTGGACCTCATCGGGCCCCACGGCGAGAGCCTCAATGCCACAGCCCGACTCGATGATCTCCTGCTCAATCCATGATCCCTCGGTGCTGGCGAAGATCTTGCGCTCGCGGAGGAACACCATCTCTGCCTCGGTGGCGGCGATCCCCTTCACCGCTTGCATCGCCGCGTCGGCGGCCATTAGGACCTCCAGCTTCTTCTCCATGGGGATGGTGAACGGATCGATCTGCACCGGCGTCCGATAGGTCCCTCGCTGGACGACCGGAGGGCCGATGTCCGCGTCTTCCTTCTTAAAGAGGGCGCTGGCCTTCGCGATCTGAACTGCCCGCTCGGCGATCCGCTCGGCTTCCTCCAGCGTCAGCCGGGCGCTGGAGGCGAACCCCCACGCGCCGTCCGCGATCACCCGGACCCCCAAGCCCATGTCTTCGAGCTGGCTGATGCCCTGGACCACGCCGTTGCGGACCAGCAGGGATTGCTCGGTGCGGTGGACCAGGCGGACATCCGCGTAGGATGCGCCTTTCAGCTGCGCGGCGTTCAATGCCCGCTCCAGGAGCTCCTTCACGTTCGCCTCCTTCCGAGTGGGGTTTCGAGGGAGGGCCGGCGGCGGAAACCCGTGCGCCTGTATTATAGGCGAGGCCTTCCTTCCTCCCAAGCTTGTCCGGGTGAAACCGCCTCCTCCCCTGGGATCAGCCTTCCTGTCCAAAAGACGGCGCCCATCGCCAGGGGGATCGCCAGCCCGGCGGCTCGCAGCGGATAGGCGGGCTCCAGCGTGAACATGAGCCCAGCCAGTGGGGCCGCCAGCGTCATGGCCAGGCTGCGAGCGGTATGAACCAGCGCGGAGGACGTGGCCCGGGTCTCCTGGGAAGCCAAGCGCAGGATGCGGGCCGCGGCCAGGGAATAGCCCGCATACATGCCTCCCAGAAGGAACATCGCCCCGCTCACGATCGGAAGATGCCGGAATCCGATCTGGAGCAGCGCGAAAGCGATCCAGCCCATTCCCCATGCGCTCAGCAACCCGATGGGCCGGGCGCGCCTTTCATCCCATCGGCCCAGTATGGGGCCCAGCACAATGGCCCCGAGGGCTTGCAGCGAGGCGAAGAGGCCCAGATGGGTCCGGGCCCATCCTCCCTGCTGTTGCAGAAAATTCGGCAGCAGAACCAGCCCCAGCTGGCCGGCGGTGAAGAGCGTGAACAGGGCCAGGCCGAACGGCCAGGGGATCCCTCGCCGGAACTCCCCCGGGCTTCGATGACCGGGGCGTTGAGGGGGAGGATCGGCAGGGAGGCGTATGGCGGCGAGGGTGGAGAGGGAAAACAGCCCCGCGCTCACCAGGAGCACCCGGCGCATTCCCCATTGCGGAGTCAGCCATCCGCCCATGGCGGGCGCCAGAACGCCGCCCAGCGCATAGCTGGCGCTCAGCAGCGGGAAGGCGCGCTCCAGCGGGATCGGGCCGGCCATGCGGGCGACATAGGCGTTGATAATGGGAAGGCAGTAGCCCGATATCAGGTAGAGCGTCAGGCCCGGGACGAATGTACGCCAGTCGGCGGCCCCCGCCATCGTCAGGACCCCCATCAGCCCGGCGAGCCATCCGCCCAGCATCAACGGCTTGTGGGGGAAGCGGTCCGTTACCCAGCCGACCGGGAGGTAGATCGCGGTCAGGATCAGCTCCCCGATCCCCACGGCCATCCCGATCTCGGACGGGGTGGCTCCCAGTTCCTGCAGATATACGGGGATCAGATAGAAAAAGAGGCCCTCCCCCAGCGCCCAGAGGATTTCCGAGAGCATCAATAGCCGGATCATCCGCCACGATGTGGAGGAGGCAGGCTCCATGGGAGAAAACTCCGTTCCGGTGAAGGCCTGGCGGGCTGGTTGGGACCTTGCAGGACACCTAGGATCCTCAAAAAGCGGGTTCTCTCTTCCCCCTTGACCCCTCGGACCGGTGGTTCTTCCCTTTTGTCAGATGTCGGATCGGTGGGATGCCCCTCGAAGGGCCAGGGCCATCCGATAGATCACCGGGCGCGGCCATCCGGAAGCCCGCGCGAGCTCTCGGGCCGCCTGCGCCGGTGGCATTCCGGCGGCGAGCAGCTCCTGAAGGCGGCTTCGCACTTCCTCTTCCTCCCACCGTGGGACCTCCTCGGGCGCTCCGGCGATGACCAGGGTGAACTCCCCCCGGGGCTCCACCTGGGTGAAGTGCTCCAGGATCTCCCGCACGGTGCCCCGGCGAATTTCCTCATGGAGCTTGGTCAGCTCGCGGGCCGCCGCCATGGGGCGATCCCCCAGAATCTCCAGGATATCCCGAAGGGACTCCTGGAGGCGGTGAGGGGCTTCAAAGGCCACCAGGGTCCAGGGAAGAGCGGCGACTTCCGCGAGCAGCCGCCGTCGTGCTCCGGGCTTGCGTGGCAGAAAGCCGAGGAAAACGAAGCGATCCGCCGGGAGTCCGGAGATCACCAGGGCTGTCACCGGGGCGGAGGGTCCGGGGACGGGCACCACGGGGAAGCCCCGATCCAGCGCGGCGCGGATCAGCGCGAAGCCCGGATCCGAAAGGCCGGGCATCCCGGCCTCCGAAACCAACGCCACGTCGCCCCGAGTCAGGGCCTCCAGAACCTGGGGGATGCGCACCGGCTCGTTGTGTTCGAAATAGCTGATCATCGGGGTATGGATCCCGTAATGCTCCAGCAAGATGCGGGTCCGGCGCGTGTCCTCCGCAGCGATCAGGGCGCATTCCCGCAGCACCCGCAGGGCGCGCAGCGTGATATCCTCCAAGTTGCCGATGGGCGTGCCCACCACATACAGCGTCCCCATCCGCACCTCCCGGTTCCGCCGATCCAGGCGAAAAGGGCATGCCGGATAACGGCATGCCCTCAATTGCCTGGAATGACAACCGGAGGGATCCCTCAAGGGGAAAGGGGGATAAAGATCTCCACCCGTGCTTCGGCCCGCCAGGCCTGGAGCTGTTCCCGGATCCGCCTCTGGCGGAGCAGATCCTTCTGATCTTCGGAGAGCGGTCGGGCGGGATCTTTCTCCACCACCAGGAGCAAGTGATAGCCATGGGGGGTTTTTACCAGCACAACCTGACCCGGAGGAATGGCAAAAGCCGCCTCCTCCAGCTCTGGGATCGCCAGGGTTCCCCGGGCGAACCACCCCAGGTCGCCTCCCAGATCCCGGGTAGCTTCGTTCTCGGAATATTGTCGAGCCAGCTCGATGAAATCTTCCCCATGTTGTAGGCGGGCCAGCAGCTGACGGGCGATGTCCTCCCGGGCCACCTGGATATGTCGGGCGTGAACCTGCTCGGCCGCCGCCGGGATATCGGCGGTCAGGCGCTCGAAGACTTTCTGAGCCAGGATGGCCGTCTCCTGATTGCGCCGGAATTCCTCCTCAGTCATCCCCATGGAGGCCAGCCGCTGGCGGAACGATTCGACCCCGCCGCTTTCCTCGGTTAACTGGCGCATGGTGGCCTCGACCTCCGCCGGGGATACCGTGATCCCCAGCGCCGCGGCATGCTGCTGGATCAGAATCTCCTCAATCATCCCCTCCAGGATCTGGCGGGGAAGCTGGGCCAGGCGCTGTCGTCCCTCCCCGGACTGGGGATCCAGACCATTGCGGATCCACTCGCGTTCATATGCAGCCACTCGCTTCTCGAACTCCTGAAGGAAAATCGGCGTGCCGTTCACGCGGGCCGCCAGCGCAGGGGTTGGCGTTGCGGCGGCCGGCGGCGAAAGGGTCGGCGTGAGCGCCGGAGCGGGCGTGCAGGCCGCCGCAATGAGCGTTAGAAGCATCACCGTCGATTTTTTCATGCGCTCTCCTCCTTAATCCGGCAGGGACGTCCTCTGATATGTTTCGCTCAGATAAGCGTGAAAATCCCGAGCATCGCGCCATCCCTGAGGGCGCAGCGGTCGATCCGCGGGGAAAACCAGGAAGGCAATCTCTTGCGCCCCGCCCAACCCCCCGTGCGTTCCGCGCTGATCCTCAAAGGTGATCACCGCCTGGCCATCCCAGGCTCCCAGGAGGATGAGATCGCCGCTATCGGGCAACCGTGCCAGGCGGGCCAGCTCCTGAACGATCCGTTCCCCATCCAGCCAGCGTCCCTCCGGCGCCATGCGCTCCGGATCCGTTAAGGGATCCTGGCCGTAGATCGAGGACCGGCCATCGGCGCGGATGACGTGCGCTCCATACCGGCCCATCAGAAACACGTCTTCGCCTTCCCGCCCGATGACCAGGCCGATCCCTGGATGCTCGATCAAGGCATCGAGCAGGCGCGGCCATTGAACGGCGATCTCGCTCAACGACAGAGGGTGCGGGGCGGCTGTGATGTAAAGATGGGCCAGGGGTCCAGAGGCCCGAACCACGACGTCCGCCCGACGCCCGAAGGGGCCGCCCTCTCCCTCGTGGGGGCGTGGAGCCTGTCGCTGCACATAGGCCCGAGCTGCCCGGACCACCTGAGCGCCGCGGGGGGAGAGGGTTCGCTCCAGGCCGCGCATCTCCACCATCAAGTATCGCCACGACCGCCAGCGCCGATCATCCGGTTCCACCCTCTCATCCAGGGTTACCGGTTGAACCATATACTCTCGGACAAAATCTCCCAGGCTTCGTCCGAAGCGTCGGGCGAAGGGCTCCGAAGGAGTCATGCCATGGTCGGAGAAGATGTAAAGATCGTAGGGGCGCCGGGCGAACCCGGCCATCCGATCGATCTCCCGCAGATAAGCGTCCAGCCGGCGCAGGGCTCGGAAGGCCACCGGATGGTCCGGGCCGTAGCGATGCGCAGCCTCGTCATACAGGACGTAAATCGCATACAGGGGGGAGATCCCCCGATGGATATCCATGCTGAGGCTGAAGGTCAATAGCTCGTGGAGCAGGGCGCTTCCCAAGGCCAGAAACGCGGTCCGAAACAGCCCGGTCGGGTCTCGCAGGAACCGCCACCCGGCTTCCCAGGAGCGGATCCCATACCACAATTCGTCCAGGATGTCCCGGGCCACCATCCGGAGGATCCGCCAGATCCGCCCCGGGTTCAGCAGCACCATCAGGAAAAGGCCCAGTCCCTGCACACCGCTCAGCAGTCCGGGCAGACCCATCGTGCTCAAAGTGAAAACGGTGCGCTCCGCCCCTCCATCGAACAAGCTGGCGTAACAGGCGCCGCCCCGGAGCAACCCGCTCCCCCCTCCGGACCGCAATCGTGCGGCGACTCGACGGACGTGCGCTGGCCGCTTCATCACCACCGGCTCCCTTCGCATCCGCTCATACCATCGGAACCCCGGGATCGCATCCAGCTGGCCGTAGAGCAGCGCGGCGGTCACCACCGGGGTTGTGGTGGGGAAACCGGCGAACCACGGCGCGACTTGAAAACGCCCCTTGCGGATCTGGCGGGCCAGATACGGCATGCGGCCCTCCTGCAGGGCACGTTGCAAATGAAGGAAAGAGAGCCCATCGATCTGGATCAGCACCAGGCCCCGCTCGAGGGTCGGCAGGGCCTCTGGCTGTCCCATCCGCCGACCCAGGAGGCGATATTTCGCTCGGTAAACCCACCGGAGGATCCGCTTCATCGTGCTAGATCGATCTTCTTCTCTCGAACTCCTTGCACCCACTCTGGGGCCAGGGATCGCGGCGGAGAAGAACCCCCGCTTATAGGCTGTCCTGAAGGAGAGATTCCACCCGCTCCCGGGCAAGCCAGCCGATGGGCCGACCATTGCGAAGCACCAGCAGGCCTGGCTCTTCGCCTTGGACTAGGCAGGACCAGGCGAAGGCGATGGAGCTCTCCCCATCCACGATCGCCAGTTTTCGCCGTCGAATCCCTTCTGGATCCCGGAAGAGGCCCTCCGCCCACCGACCAGCGGATTCCACCGGGAGGAGCGGCTGCCCGCTATGGGCCAGCAAACGACGGGCTGCCGGAAGGGCGAGGCGATCGTTGATGGCGATCCGGATCGGCTGTAGATAGGGGGCCACGGGGGTCCGCTGGAGATGCTCGTGGCGGCGAAGCAGGCGCGTTTCCTGCAGCGTCTGACCGAATAGCCACATCGCCACTGTCATCGTCACCAACCCTCCGGGATCCTGATGCATGAACTGCCAGACTGCTAGCCCGCCGATGCCCATTGTGCTGGCTTGGCTCACCCGCAACGCGAGCTGGGTCCCTCGTCCTTCCCCAAACCCCATGGCCAGCAGGCTGCGCAGAATCCGCCCGCCGTCCAGCGGAAACACCGGCAGCAGATTGAAAACCCCCAGGAGGAGATTGAACATCCATAGGATGGACCCGAGGCTCCAGTGCTCCCCCGGGCTCCTGATGGCACTTCCCCCCATGCCCATTACGCTGAGGCTCACGGCGATCAGGAGGTTCACCGCCGGGCCAGCCAGGGCGATGACGAACTCCGTGCCGAAGCGGCCGGCCGGCAACCGCACCGCCGTGAACCCTCCCAGCGGCCATAGGAGGATTGAGGAAACAGGGATGCGGAGCAAGCGAGCGGCCATTAGATGGCCGATCTCGTGCAACAGCACAAGACCGAACAGGAGACCCCACCAGAGCCCCTGACGGAGAGCAGCTCGCCATCCTCCCAGCGCGCCCGCGCCCAGCATGGCAAGGGCCAGCACCGCGATCAGGCTCCAGTGGATCCGGACCGGCGTCCCGGCGAGCGTGAACAGGTGCAGGGTGAAGGAACGGGGTTTCAACGGCTCCCCCTTTTTTCGGGTGCGCTCCAGGATGCTGGATCAGCCGACTGCCCACTTCCCCCGATCAAGACGAAGGAACCCGTTCCAGCAGGCGGATCGCTCCTTCTAGGCGAGCCAGCGTCCGCGGGCGGCCCAGCAAAGCGATGGACTCAAAAAGCGGTGGGGTGACTCGCCGGCCGGTCACCGCCACCCGGATCGCCATGAACAGTGTGCCCGCCTTCACCCCCAGGCGATCCGCTAGCCCGCGCAGGGCGGCCTCGATCGCCTCATGGGTGAATTCCGGAAGGCGCTCCAGCACCTGCGAGGCTTCCGCCAGCCAGGTCCGGACCTCCTCTGGAGTGTTTCCCTTCGGCACCAGATCCTCCAGCGTGGGGGAGATCTCCTCCCGCCAGAGGAACTCCAGCATCTCCGCGCCCTCTCGGAGGGTCTTAATGCGCTCCTGGATCAGCGGGATCGCCCTGCGGAGCGTCTCGGGGTCCGGGCGCAGGTCCAGGGCCTCCAGGTAGGGACGCAAGCGATCCGCCAGCGCCTCCACCGTCAGGCGGCGGATGTAGACGCCGTTCATCCACTCCAGCTTCTCGTAGTTGAAGGCCGCCGGTTTGGGGTTGATGCCGGAGATGTCGAACTTTTCGATCAGTTCCTCCACCGTGAACAGCTCGGTCTTGTCGTCGTAGGCCCAGCCGGTCAGCGCCAGGAAATTCACCAAGGCCTCCGGCAGATAGCCTTCCTCCCGGAAATCCCGGACGAAGACTGCCGTCTCCCAGCGCCCCTGCTCCTGCAGCATCCGCTTGCTCATCTTCCCTTTGCCGGTGGGGCTCAGGATGATAGGCAGATGGGCGAACTGCGGAGGCTCCCAGCCGAAGGCCCGATAGAGCAGGATATGCCGCGGGGTGCTGGGGATCCACTCGTCCGCCCGCATCACATGGGTGATGCGCATGAGGTGATCGTCCACTACGTTCGCCAGATGATAGGTCGGGTAGCCGTCTGACTTCAACAGCACAAAGTCATCCTGCGTCCGGTTCTGCACCGATATCTCGCCATGCACCAGGTCGCGAAAGGTGGTGGTCCCTTCCAAGGGGGCCTTCAGGCGGATCACGTAAGGCTCTCCGGCGGCGATACGGTGCTGGGCTTCCTCGGGCGAGACGTTGTAACGGCAGAACCGGTCGTAACCGGTAGGCTGTTTGCGGGCCTCCTGCTCGCGGCGCAACCGCTCCAGGCGCTCCTCGGAGCAGAAGCAGTAGTAAGCGTGTCCCATCGCAACCAGGCGATGGGCATGCTCCTGGTAGATCTCCAGCCGCTGGGATTGGATGTAAGGACCGTAAGGCCCTCCGACATCGGGCCCCTCATCCCAATCCAGGCCCAGCCACCGGAGGGAGTCCAGGATATCCTCCAGCGCGCCGGGGATAAGCCGCTTGCGATCTGTGTCCTCGATCCGCAGGATGAACTGCCCGCCATGGTGGCGGGCGAAGAGCCAGTTGAACAACGCCGTGCGGGCCCCTCCGACATGCAGGAACCCGGTCGGGCTTGGGGCAAAGCGAACGCGTACGCTCATCCGAGATTTACCTCCGCTGCTTGGAACCAGGTTCATTGCCTTCCCATGGCTTTTGCCGATGATATTGTAGCCCAGGAAGAGCCTGCTCACCGGGATTTCAGAGCGGGATACGGCCAGTGAGAACTCCCGCGTCCATGCAGGATGGGAGTCATCTTGCCGCTCGCCCGTCGATTCTCCCGTATCAGGAGATCCCGGATTCGGGGGAGGTGGGGGATGGGGATCCGGCTGGACTTGCTGCATTGGGTGACGGATGAGGAGCTGCGGGAGCTGTCGGAGCGGAACCCGGGGTATCCATTCGAGCGGACGGGAGGCTGATCGTGACCCCTCCCGGCCTGGAAAGCGGGCGGCGCGGCGGGGAGGTTTTTGGGCAGCTTCGGGAGTGGAATCGGCGGACTGGTCTGGGGGTGGAGTTTGATTCCTCGACGGGTTTTCGGCTTCCGGACGGCTCGTTGTTTTCCCCGGAGGCTTCGTGGGAGGCGCTGCGCCCG